>NC_009712.1:0-1271471 GCF_000017625.1 Methanoregula boonei 6A8
TTTTTCGAATTGTTTAAATACAATTAAACACATATTAGAGATGACTATTTTTATTACATATTGAAAATATCTTAAGGTATTTTCTTTCAGATTCCACAAGAAACAAAGGGGTCCCCCATGAAATCAGTTTCTCAGAAGAAACAGAATTGTTTTCCCGCAAATGTGCCTTATTTGGAGGATTATGAAAATTAAAAATAAAAAATGTTCGATTTTGATAATTATGTCTGATTTGGGAAATCTGCGGTTTAAAACATCCTTTCCACAGGAAGCAATGGGGTTTATAAAAGGAACAAAGTACGTACTTTTTTAATCTCTCCCCACTAAGACTCAGCTCCACGTGTCATTATGCCTGAAACAGAAGATCCTGCAACCGGTTTATTTATAAAATATCTCTCCAATAACCGGATATTCCGGGACCGGGAAGTGCTCCGGCACTCATACCGGCCCCAGATCCTACCCCACCGTCAACCTCAGATTGATACTATTGCCTCCATTCTTGCCCCCTCACTCAGGAATGAAACCCCGTCCAATATTCTTATTTACGGGAAGACGGGGACTGGAAAAACCGCGAGCGTCCGGTACGTCGGCTCGGAGCTTGAGAAGGCCAGCAGTACCATGGGGACCACCTGCAGAATAGTCCATCTCAACTGTGAAGTGATCGATACGCAGTACCGGGTACTTGCGCAGATTGCCAAATGTATTGATGACGTTGATGAGGCTTCCAGCGATAAGGCAAAAATCCACATCCCCATGACCGGGTGGCCAACGGACCAGGTCTATTCAGAACTCAAAAACCAGCTCGACACCGGAGGAGGTGTTCTCGTGATCGTACTTGACGAGATCGACAAGCTGGTAAAAAAGAGCGGGGATGACACGCTCTATAACCTGACCCGGATCAATTCTGACCTGAAGAACTCCAAGGTCAGTATTATCGGGATCTCCAATGATCTCAGTTTTAAGGACTTCCTTGACCCCCGGGTACTCTCCTCCCTTTCGGAAGAAGAGATCGTCTTTCCCCCGTACAATGCCCCCCAGCTAGTGGATATCCTGACCCAGCGTGCTGCAGGAGCGTTCCTTGATGGAGCGATTGCCGATGGTGTGATTCCCCTTTGTTCCGCTCTTGCCGCCCAGGAGCATGGCGACGCCCGCCGAGCCTTGGACCTGCTTCGGATATCCGGTGAACTTGCCGACCGGGACGAATCAAAACAGGTAACTGATGTTCACGTCAAACAAGCGCAGGCAAAGATTGAAACAGACAGCATGATCGAATGCATTGCCACGCTCCCCACCCAGAGCAAGTTGATCCTCTTTTCCATGCTGACGCTTGAGCAGCTGGGCCAGAACATCTTTACAAGCGGGGAGGTATCGCGGGTATACCAGGATATTGCCCCGGAGATCCAGCTGGATATCCTCACTCACCGCAGGATCACCGATCTGATCTCGGAGCTTAACATGCTCGGGGTCATCAATACCCGAGTCGTGAGCAGGGGAAGGTACGGTCGTACAAAAGAGATGTGGTTCGATGCCAATACCGGGAAGATCCGCGAGGTTGTCCTCAAGGATCCCCGGCTTAATGGTCTTAAAGATCTTGATATAAATCAGATGGAAACCAAATGGTTAAAAACGTGGTTCAGGTGACGTGTGATGGATGACAAGGATCTTGAACTCCTCCGGATTCTTGAGGAGAACAGCCGGCTTTCGGCCCAGGAAATTGGATCAATGACCAACCTTATCCCGGCTGAGGTGGAAGCACGGATCCATGCCCTTGAAGAGAGCCGGATCATCCGGAAGTACACCACGGTCATTAACTGGGAAAAGGCAGGAAACGGTGAAGTCTCCGCAATTATTGAGCTTAAAGTGAGCCCTGAGCGGGACTTTGGGTACGACCGGATTGCCGAGAGGCTCTCCCGGTTCCGCCAGGTGCGCACCCTGCGCCTGATCACTGGTACTTACGATCTCCAGCTCATGGTAAGCGGGAAGAATGTCCAGGAGGTATCGCGTTTTGTCTCCGAGCATGTTGCCCCTATGGACCGGATCCGTGAGACTGCGACACACATTGTCATGAAGTCCTATAAGGAGAACGGCAACACGCTCTTTGAGCAACAGGAAGCCGAACGCCTTCCTTATTCATTCTGAGGTGGCCGGATGCGAAACTTTGTCTCCGACCGCGCCCGGGATATCCCGCCCTCAGGAATACGGAAATTCTTTGACCTTGCCCTCACGATGAGTGATGTCATCTCGCTGGGTGTCGGCGAACCCGATTTCCGGACCCCTTGGAACATTTGCGAAGCCGGCATCTATTCGGTTGAACAGGGTGCAACCTCGTATACCCCGAACCGTGGGCTTCAGACCCTTCGCAGGGCACTTGCCATACACCTCGCAAACCGGTACCAGCTCCGGTACTCCCCGGACGATGAGATGATCATCACCACCGGGGTTTCGGAGGGGCTTGATATCGCCATCCGGGCCATTGTCAACCCCGGCGATGAAGTGCTGATTGCTGAACCCAGCTATGTCTCCTATGCCCCATGCGTAGCCCTTGCCGGCGGGATTCCGGTTCCGGTCGAATGCACCGAACAGGATCACTTCCGTCTCAACCCGGATAAGCTTCAGGAAAAGATTACCCCTAAGTCGAAGGCCCTCATCGTCAATTTCCCCAACAATCCGACCGGCGCGATCATGAGAAAGGAGGATCTGGAACCGATTGCCGATATCGTTACTGACCGGGATCTGATGCTTATCAGCGACGAAGTCTACTCGGAGCTCACGTACGAATCCCCCCATGTTGCTGCGGCAACAGTAAAAGACCTCCGGGAACGGACGATCACGCTTAACGGGTTCTCCAAGGCCTATGCAATGACCGGCTGGCGTATCGGGTATCTCTGTGCACCAAAAGAGATCTGCGATGCCGCGCTCAAGATCCACCAGTATGTCATGCTCTGCGCTCCGGCGATGGGGCAGATCGGAGCGCTTGAGGCACTCCGCTCCGCAGAAGATGAGAAGACAAGTATGATCAGCGAGTACCGCCTCCGGCGTAACTCGTTTGTGGCCGGCCTCAACCGGATCGGCCTCTCCTGCCACGTGCCCGAGGGTGCGTTTTATGCCTTCCCCTCGGTTAAAGGTACTGGGCTTTCCGATGTAGAATTTGCAGAACGGTTGCTCCGGGAACAGCGTGTTGCCGTAGTGCCGGGCAGCGTGTTTGGGGCCGGCGGGGAATACCACCTCCGCTGTGCGTATGCAGTCTCACGAGATGAGCTCACAGAAGCCTTGGGACGGATGGAGTCCTTCATCAACGGTCTCTAAAGCCGCCGTCCCGCCCCGGGTGACCCTGCCCTATACAACAATAAAACATCCCGACTCTCCTTTTCTTCTTCAGGGCAGAATTTATTGCCCAACCCGGCATACACTACATGATATTCCAATGAGCTGTTCAATTATCGTAGGTGGCTTTTTTGGGGATGAGGGGAAGGGCAAGATTGTTGCCCACATCGCACATGCGGATGAACCCGTTATCATCTCCCGCGGTGGTGTAGGCCCCAACGCCGGGCACACAGTGCAGATCGGCGATCGTGAATACGGAGTAAGGATGGTACCGTCCGGGTTTGTTTATAAAAAGGCAAAACTCTGTATTGGGAGCGGTGTGCTGGTCGATCCACGGGTCCTCAAACACGAGGTCGAGACGCTGGGCGTCAAGGGCCGTGTTTTCGTAGACAAGCGTTGCGGTATTATCACCGAGGACCACATTGCCCGGGACAAGGGCAGCGCCCACCTCTCAAAGAAGATCGGGAGCACCGGGTCCGGCTGCGGCCCGGCCAATTCCGACCGGGTCATGAGGATTTCGCCGCAGGCAAAGGATGTCCCGGAGCTTAAGGAGTACTTACTGGATGTCCCCAAGGCAATCGATGATGCCTTAAAGGCCGGAAACGAGGTCCTTCTCGAAGGTACACAGGGTTTTGGGATCTCGCTGTATTACGGGACGTACCCGTTTGTGACCAGTAAAGACACCTCGGCCTCACAGATCGCCGCTGACAATGGGGTCGGCCCGACAAAGATCGATGATGTGATTGTGGTCTTCAAGGCCTATCCTACCCGGGTGGGTGAAGGCCCCTTCTCCACCGAGATGTCTGCGGAGAAATCCGATGCCATGGGGATCCAGGAATTTGGAACAGTCACCCACCGCAAGCGCCGCATCGGTGGCTGGGATGGGGAAATGGCCCGGTACTCGGCCATGATCAACGGCTGTACCCAAGCCGCGATCACCGGCATCGACCGGGTGGACAAGGATTGCTTCGGGATTACCGAGTACAGCAAGCTCACCAGGAAGGCACGGGAGTTCCTCAAGACCGCCGAGGATGACATCGGCAGTCCAGTCACCCTCATCTCCACTGGTCCCGAGATGTCCCAGATCATCGATATCAGGAAAGAGTACGCATGAAGCGTTCGCTCATGGATATCCTCTGCTGCCCGGTTTGCAAGGGCGATCTCGCGCTCCGGGTCGATAAGGAAGACCCTCAGGAGATCCTTGAGGGAAACCTGCACTGCGCTGCCTGCAGTGCAGACTATCCGATCACCGGGGGAATCCCCGACCTCCTTCCGCCATCCACGCGATAACGGGTGAGATAATGCTTCCCTCCCTGCCCCTCGGGATTCTCGTTGCTGCGGGTAGTCCTGATGCGGAAGGGGTAACAACCGAGATCAATCTCAACCGGTCGGGCATCAATACAATTGATCTTCCCCGTGAAAATGCCCAGGTCGAATGCGGGGGTGCCCTTAGGGTCCGGTTCAGGAACCGCGGCGCCCCTATTCACATCACCGCAACGACCTCCAATGCCGGGATGTTCACTGATTTTTTCCATGAGAACATGTATGTAATTGACGAGGTGGTGCTGGGTATACCTCTTAGGAAAGAGTGTGCCCCGGGGTTTTTCGATATCGAAATTATTGCCGGCTACGGGGCGATGAAGGCAACAATGCGGGTCGAGGTAATGGTCAGGCCGTCCCGGGAAGAGGAGCAGCGGGAAAAGGAACCTCCCATCCAGCCTGAAGCGCACGGCCGCCCCCATCTCCTGATGGTGGCAATGGCGATCGGCCTGATCCTCTACTGCGCATGGTATTACACGAAGATTGAAGTCCTCAACCTTGGTGCATTTATTGCGCTGATTGTCGGCATTCTGTACGTATGGTACCGACAGATCTGATCCTTGCCGGCGCAACCCTTGTCCTTGCGCTTGCGATCGACCGGGCAATCGGCGATCCGCATTCCCCGTACCACCCGGTGGCCCTGCTTGGGCGATTTATCAGCTTGTGGGGACGGCCTTCGCGGTACCCTCCTGTTTTTCAGCGGGCTGCCGGCATCTTTTTCTGGCTGGTAACAGTCTGTTTCTTTGCCCTTCCGTTTTTCCTCTTTGGCCGATATGTCCCGTGGCTCGTGTACCTTATCGACGCTCCTTTTCTCCTCAAATGCTGTTTTGCATGGCGCTCGCTGGAGGAGCATGCACAAGAGGTCGTCGCAGCGTTGAAGAACGGCATTGATGCCGGCCGGGAACAGGTAGGCCTGATGGTCTCGCGTGACACGGCCTGTCTGGATCCAGAGCATATCCGCTCGGCTGCATATGAGTCTGTTGCCGAGAACCTTACCGACAGCATCATCTCACCGCTCTTCTATTTCTCCCTTCTCTCGCCGTTTGGTTTCGGGCTTGCCGGCGCAGCAGGTTTCCGGGCGGCAAATACGATGGATGCGATGCTCGGGTACCGGGATGAGCGGGCCCGGATCGGCTGGTGCCCGGCAAGAATGGACGATATTCTCAACTATCTCCCGGCCCGGATCACAACACTGTACCTGCTTGCCTGGTTTGCGACCCAGGGAACGTTCGGGGCTGCGTGGCGTACAATGCGCAGGGACGGTAAGAAACGCCCGGGGTTCAATGGTGGGATCGTGATGGCTGCGATGGCGGGAGGGTGCGGTATCCGTTTTGAGAAGCCGGGAGTCTACTCCCTGGGCGATGGCGGGAGGTCGCTTGAAGAGGGGGGACCGGCAATCATCCGGGCGGTCAGGGTGGTGACGCTTGCGTTTGCGGCAACTGCTGCCAGCACACTTATTTTATTGGCATGGCTGATCCAATAGTACTGGTATATGAAGCTTGAAGAACTGAGATTTGGCACTGAGCTGCTCAAACGCGGCTTTGCATCCATGCAGAAAGGGGGCGTGATCATGGATGTCGTCAATGCCGAGCAGGCAAAGATTGCCGAGGCAGCCGGGGCCGTCGCAGTCATGTCGCTTGAGCGGGTGCCGTCCGATATCAGGAAAGCGGGCGGTGTCGCACGGATGGCAGACCCCGAGAAGGTCACTGAGATCATTGAAGCAGTTTCGATCCCGGTTATGGGTAAAGTCAGGATCGGCCACTTTGTCGAGGCACAGGTGCTCGAGGTGCTTGGCGTCGACATGATCGATGAGAGCGAAGTCCTCACTCCCGCAGACGAGGAATACCATATCGATAAGAAACAGTTCAAGGTCCCGTTTGTCTGCGGGGCACGGAACCTGGGCGAGGCACTGCGCCGGGTAAATGAGGGGGCAGCGATGATCCGCACGAAGGGCGAGGCCGGGACCGGAAATGTCGTCGAGGCCGTGCGCCACATGCGGGCGATCACGGGAGAGATCCGGAAGATCCAGGGAATGGACGATCAGGAGCGGATCGCCTATGCACGGAGCATCGAGGCCCCGGCGGAGCTTGTTGTTGAGAGCGCAAAGCGAGGCCGGCTCCCAGTGGTCAACTTCTCTGCCGGAGGCATTGCCACCCCCTCGGACGCTGCCCTGATGATGCAGCTTGGTGCTGATGGAGTCTTTGTCGGATCGGGGATCTTTAAATCCTCGAACCCCGAGAAGATGGCAAAAGCGATCGTGGAAGCGGTCAACCACTACAACGATCCCACCGTTATCGCCAGAATCAGCAAGGGCCTTGGCGATGCGATGCCCGGCCTTGATGTCCATACGCTCAGGCCCGATGAGGTGTTGCAGACCCGTGGGCGATAAGACCGTAAAAGTCGGTGTGCTCGCACTTCAGGGTGATGTGAGCGAACATATCGATGCCTTTACTGCTGCGCTGCGCAAGCGGGGATACACGGAAGATTCCCCGGTTATAGAGGTCAGGAACCCTGAGGATCTTGCCGGCTGTGCAGCCCTTGCTATCCCGGGTGGGGAATCGACCACCATCTCCCGGCTGGTTGACAAGAACGGGCTGTACAAACCAATCCGTGATTTCAAAGGCGGGATTTTTGCCACCTGCGCCGGTATGATCCTCATGGCAACCGATGTCGGCGACCCCCGTGTGCACAGCCTTGGCCTTCTGGATATGACTGTGGACCGGAACGCGTTCGGGCGCCAGCGGGAGTCTTTTGAAGCCGATATCCGGGTGCAGGGTCTTGATGGTGGATCGTTCCATGCGGTTTTTATCCGGGGTCCTGTAGTAACCGAGGCCCGGGACGGGGTCGTTGTCCTTGCCCGGACCGACAAGGGTATCGTTGCCGTGGAAAAAGGCCGGCATATGGCCCTTGCCTTCCACCCGGAGCTTGGCGGGGACCTCCGGCTCCACGAGCGGTTTTTAAAGAACCTGGGTGTCTGATCCCATCCATTCATTATTTTTCCTGCCAACATTTTCCGGCATGATTTCGGAAAGCTCGCATTTCAGGGAGATGGCCCGCAGCCTCGGTGCCGATTTTGTCGGGATTGCCGATCCCGAAGGATTCAACAATCCCGAGTACAGGGGGAACAGGCCTCAGGATTTTGCGCCATGGATTCGATCCATCATGGTGCTTGGGGTGATCATCCCCAAGGGTTGTGTCGACCCCCTCCCGAAGGGCCGGGCCGAGTACACCAATACCCTGATGGCTGGCACGGTAACCCTCCGGGTGATGGGGTTTGCCCTGGTGCGCGAGCTTGAGAAACAGGGATACCGTGCAATGCTCGTCCCCTCGGAAGGAAGCGAGTTTGGAACCTGGTATGCCAATAAAGAGACGCTCAAAGCCGATCTCTCGCTCAAATATGCCGCATGGCTTGCCGGCCTTGGCGAGTACGGCCTCAACCAGCTGCTCATCACCCGGGAGACCGGCCCCCGGATCAGGATGACTGCGATCCTCACAGATGCGCCAATCGAGCCGGACCACCCCTCGGGGAAATCCTTTGTCCGGCCCGAGTGCGCCTCCTGCCAGAAGTGCGTGAAGATCTGCCCGGTCAAAGCGCTCTCGGCAGACGGGACCATCCAGCCGCACCTCTGCCGGGACTACCTCTTCTCCACCCTTGGCGGCCTGCGGTGCGGCATGTGCATCCGGGTTTGCCCGCTGTAATCCTTTTAAAGCGCCGGATTCACGCCCAAATGCGTATAAATCCTGCCGTTGACAACTCTTTCTGCCGGAGGAAAAACCGGAACCGGGTGGTATTTTCATGTGCGATTATAAAAAATATCTTGCTGAATTCATCGGAACTTTTGTCCTTGTTTTCATCGGAACCGGAAGTGCTGTTGTCGCCGGGAAAGAGATCGGATTTCTCGGTATCGCTCTTGCCTTTGGCCTGTCGGTCCTTGTCATGGTCTATGCAATCGGGCAGATCTCCGGGTGTCATATCAACCCGGCAATCACGATTGCGATGCTTGCCAACGGGAAGATCGGGTCTAAGGATGCTGCGATGTATATAATTGCACAGTGCATCGGCGCCATTATCGCATCACTTGTCCTGCTTTCTATCATGACCGGCCTGCCGGGATATAGTCTCGCCATAAACGGCCTTGGCCAAGACGGGTACGGTATTGCCTCCCCGGGAGGATTCCCACTCATGTCAGGCTTTATTGCGGAGGTTGTCCTGACATTTATCTTCCTGATGGTGGTCTTTGGTGCAACCTGTAAGAAGGCCCCGGCCGGCTTTGCCGGGATTGCCATCGGTCTTTCCCTTGCCATGATCCACATGGTCGGAATCCCGATCACCGGTACATCCGTGAACCCCGCCCGGAGCCTGGGCCCGGCACTGGTGGTCGGTGGGACCGCCCTTGCCCAGCTCTGGATGTTTATCCTTGCACCGATCATCGGGGCGCTCGTGGCGGCAATAGTCTGGAAATATCTCTTTGAGGAAACAATGTCCCCGGCATAACCCCGGGGTTCACTTTTTTGTCCGCAGGTCCTTTTTCATTGCCTCTTTTCTTTGCTCTTCGGGCATCAGTTCGATCGCATACCGCAGGGCTGTCCGGGGCATCACCTCCCGGTTTTTTACTATATAGGAGAAGACTTCGTCCCGGTGTTTCCGGCTTGCCTCTTTTAAGAGCCAGCCATAGCCCTTCTGCACCATATCATCGCTGTCGGTAAGGAGAAGATCGGCTATCACGATCGCTTCAGGGAGAAACTTCCCGTGTTTTGCCGGGACAATCAGGGAGACTGCCGCAGCCCGGCGCATCCAGCGGTTCTCCGATTTTGCCCAAACCCTGAGTTCCCCGGTGCATTCCGGGTAGCGTTCGAAAAACGCCCCCAGCGCATGGTTGCAGAATCCGTCGCACGAGGCCCAGTTTTGGATGTAGGTATCGATCCACCGCCGGAAGACCAAGAGATCCTTTTTTTCGAACCGGTCGTCGAGGGCATATGCCCATGTGGAGACAACAAAGGACTCCTCAAGTTTTCCCGAACGATACAGTTCCTCGCAGAGGGCAAAGATCGCTTCCTTTTCCTGGTTTTTGATCTCTTTCCAGTACTTCTTTGCAAGGGCCGTAACCACCGGGGTCTTGATTCCGTAACAGGAGATCTCTTCCTTAAAGAACCGCTGCGATGTTGTGCGGGTCTGTTTGTCTGCAAGTCCTTCGAGTTCCTGTCGGATGCGTGCGATCACCGGGTCCATGGAAGAACGTAAGGAAAGGGGGAATAAGAACCCATGTGTAGGAAGGCGAAAATGGCGGGGGCCTGGGCCCGGGGGTAAAAACAGGGTTTTTCAGGCTTTCATACCCTTTTCTGCCTTGGCAGTACACTCCGGGACCGGACTGTTCCCATTTTCGAGATAAGTCGCCCCCCATGTGCAGAGTGCCTCAAGGATCGGGATGAGCGTCCTGCCAAAATCGGTGATGGAATATTCCACCCGGGGCGGCACCTCGGGATAAAGGGTCCTTTTTATCACGCCATCGTTTTCGAGCTCGCGCAGCTGCTTGGTGAGCATCTTCGCGTTGACCCCGGGGAGGGATCGCTGCAGTTCGCCAAAACGCATGACATTGTCGCCCAGGCGCCAGAGGATAAGGGGTTTCCACTTGCCCCCGATTACATCCAGGGCCGCCTCGACAGAGCAATGGTATACTTTCCCGTTCTTGGAAGTTATCATAGTTACACCAATGAAAGTCCCTTACAATATTATCTGTATTTCCTATTTAATCTGTTGAGCCTTAATTCATCATAAGGGTTCAGATTGCCATATCTGCCTATAAAGATTGCGGGTTACCGGCCGTTTGGCCACAATCCACCCTTTTCGCAGGATACGAGGAATATTCATGGAAAAGATTGAGATCCCGAAGAATTTTTTTATCCCGATGCCGGTTGTTCTGGTCGGGACAATGGTGAACGGACGTGCGAACTTCATGGCCGTGGGATGGTGTGCCCGCGTCAATGGCAATCCGCCGATGATCGCCTGCGGGATCAGCAACAGCCACGCCACGCCGGGGGGGATCACAGCGACAAAAAACTTTTCGGTCAACATTCCCTCGTCTGCCCTCTTGGAAAAGACCGATTACTGCGGTATGGTTTCCGGTAAGACGGCAGACAAGTCCGGCGTGTTCGACGTTTTCTATGGGACCTTAAAGACAGCTCCCATGATCCGGGAATGCCCGGTTACCCTCGAGTGCCAGCTCGTTCAGGTGGTAGCGCTCCCCACTCACACGCTCTTTATCGGTGAGATTGCAGGAGCGTACGCGGACAGCAGGGTGATTAAAGACGGGAAACCGGATTTCCCGGCAATAGACCCGCTCTTTTTGACCATGCCCGATAACCGCTATTGGGCACTCGGGACGTATGCCGGGGACGCATGGAGCGCCGGAAAGCACCTGAAATCTTCAACAGGCTAAATGCATCAGGAAAAGAAACTGCCATGACAACCATCCTTGTTAACCAGGATCTCTGCACCCGGTGCGGGATCTGTGCCATTGTCTGCCCGATGGGGATTGTCTCCCCCGCTGGTGAGAATACCCTGCCAAAAGTCCCGGACGAAAAGGCCGGAGCCTGTATCCGCTGCGGTCACTGCGAAATCCATTGCCCGTCGCAGGCACTTTTGCTGAACTGCCTCATCGATGAGAAGGGTACCCTCCCGGCGGGTGCCGGAGCGATCTCAAAAGAAGATCTCGGCCCCTACCTCAAAAAACGCCGTTCCGTGCGCCACTTCACCAAAGAGCTCGTACCGCAAGAGACGGTTGCCGGGATCCTTGATGTGGCCCGGTACGCCGCCTCCGGAGGGAATGGCCAGCCGGTAGGATGGCTGGTTATACTGGACCCAAAAAAAGTTCATCGGCTTGCCGGGCTGGTTGTCGACTGGATGCGTACGCTTGAAAACAGCAGCCACCCGATGAGCGGGTATGTCCCCGGCCTCATCGCCGCGTGGGATGCCGGGATGGATCCGGTCTGCCGCGGGGCCCCCCATCTCGTGGTTGCTCATATCCCGGAGGGTAACCCGATCGCCCCGGTGGACGCCATCATTGCGCTTACCCATTTCGACATTGCCGCGCCGGCATTCGGCGTGGGAGCCTGCTGGGCCGGTTTCTTCTCAATGGCAGCACGATCCTATGAGCCGCTTAAAGAAGCCCTCGCGCTCCCCCCGGGGCGTGAGTACTCGTACAGCCTCTTCTTTGGTTACCCGCAGTACAAGACCTATGGTATCCCGCGCCGGAACCCGGTGCTGGTGGAATGGAGATAGGAACGGGAGGACCCGGGGAAGGCAGGGTATGCCCGTTCCGGGAAGGATAGTATACCCGGACAGCACACGTCGGTTACGGTGATACGATTGACAGATTATGCTACAATAGGAAGGAAAAAACTCGAGGAGATCGATGGCAAGGCAGGCGTTGCGGTTGAAGAACGACTCAATGCCATCTGCCCCGATCTTGCACGGTACCTTATCGAGTATTCGTTTGGCGAGATCTACGCCCGCGAGGGATTGGATAACCGGACAAAAGAGCAGGCTGTTGTCGCTGCCCTCACCGCCATGGGCACGGCAGCTCCCCAGCTCAAAGTCCATATCCACGCGGCGCTCCACGTCGGATGCACTCCCGAGGAGATCCGGGAGATTATCATCCAGATGGTCGGGTATGCCGGGTTCCCGGCCACCCTGAATGCCATGGGAACTCTCATGGTGGTTCTTTCCGAAACCGGGCAGAACCTCCCGAAGGATTCTGTCCACGCAGGATCCACGGGTCGGTATAATCGAGGGAGGGAACTGCTCGCGCGGATCGCTCCCGATCAGGAGCGGGTGTTAAAGGAGACCTTCGACCCGATCAACCCCGATATAACCCGGTATGTTGTCGAGTTCGGGTACGGAGACATCTATGCCCGGGGCATCCTGCCGATCCGGAACCGGCAGGTGGCAACCATTGCGGCGCTTGCCGCAAAGGGAACGGCCCCTTCGCAGCTCCGGTTCCATATCGGCGGCGGGCTCCGGGCCGGTCTCTCCGAAGCGGAGATCGTGGAGATTATGCTGCTGGTTTCAATCTATGCGGGCTTCCCGGCGGCGTTAAACGGCATCCTTGCCACCCGCGATGTGGCAGAGGCCCTTAAAGACGAACAACGGTGAGAAGGAAAACAAAAAATTCAGGTAATTGAACATGGCAAAAGTCGTTGCATTCAACGGGAGCCCGAGAAAGGACGGGAACACGTCGATCCTTATCGGGCATATATTTGCGGAACTGGAGACCGAAGGGATCACGACCGAGCTTGTGCAGGTCGGCAAAAAGAAAATCCGGGGCTGCACCGCCTGTATGAAGTGTTTCGAGAAAAAAGACGGGCACTGTGTATTTGATGATGATATCGTCAACACCTGCATCGACAAGATGGTAGATGCAGACGGGGTCATCCTCGGATCGCCGGTGTACTTTCTGGACGTGACCGCGGAGATGAAGGGACTCATCGACCGGGCAGGGTTTGTGTCCATGGCAAATGGCGGCCTGTACCGCCGCCGGGTGGGCATGGCTGTTGCGGCAGTCCGGCGGTCGGGAGGCAGCCGCACGATTGACACCCTGCTCCACTTCCTGCTCGCCGGCGGCATGGTTGTTCCGGGATTCCCGGTCATTGGTGTGGGAAGGGAGATCGGGGACGTGAACAGGGACGAGGAAGGCATAGGCCGCGCCCGGGATGCCGGGAAGAACATGGCGTGGTTGATCAAGACGATGGAAAAGGCAAAGGAATCCTGAGATAAGCACCGGCGCACTTACCGGGACCATTATGCAACACAAAAATCCCGTACAAAAACTTCACAAAACGGTGAACCCATGACAAACGTTATAGCAGTCAACGGAAGTCCGCGAAAAAAATGGAACACGGCAACGCTGCTCGAACACACGCTTGAAGGCGCGAAATCGCTGGGGGCACAGACCGAGCTCGTGCACCTGTACGACCTGGAATACAAGGGGTGTACTAGCTGTTTTGCCTGCAAACTCAAAGGAGGAAAGAGCTACGGGGAGTGCGCGATGAAGGATGATCTTTCCCCAGTGCTGGACCGGATCCAGGACGCGGACGTCCTGATCCTTGGCTCTCCGATCTATTTCGGGCTCGTTACCGGGGAGATGCGCTCCTTTATGGAACGCCTGCTTTTCCCGAATCTCACCTACACCCGTCCCCCGCAGTCCCTTGCCAGGAAAAACCTTCCCACCGCATTCGTGTACACCATGAACGTCTCCGAACAGATCATGAAGGAGCAGTACTGTGGGCATATCGGGGCAAACGCTGCGGTCTTAAAGATGATATTCGGGCAGTCCGAAACCCTTTTCTGCAACGAGACGCTCCAGTTCGAGGATTACGACAAGGTGGTCTTCAACTACTTCGACCCGGAGGAACGACGGGAACGGCACCGGACCATCTTCCCGCAGGACTGCAAGAGGGCCTACGATCTCGGCATACGGCTGGTGCAGACAGCAAAATCCCATAGCCTGACAACGATTCCTGAGAAGGGGGCGTGAACAGATATGGAAGTCTTCGAAGCCATCCATGCCCGCAGAGCCGTAAGGAAGTACCTGCCGGATCCGGTACCAAAGCTGGAGATCCTCAGGATCCTCGATGCGGCCAACTGGGCCCCCTCTGCCATGAACCGCCAGCAGTGGGAGTTTGTGGTGGTGACTTCCCGGGACACGATCCGGGAGATGGGGGAAAACTACCGGGCGATTGTCGAGGAGTTCACGCGGAACTGGGACCCCTCCCCGCTCCGTGGTTCTCTCTCCCGAGAGGAGTTCATCCGGTATGCGGAATCGTATGGTAATGCCCCGGTGGTGATCGTGATCCTGACCGATGCGGCCGACTCCGATGATCTCCGCAAGGCGAACCTTGAGAGTGCGAGCGCTGCCATGGAGAATCTGCTTCTTGCCGCAACCGCCAGAGGGTTTGGCACCTGCTGGATGACCGGCCCCCTGAGGGGCGAGAAGACCCTGCGCAGGATCCTTTCCATTCCTGACACCAAAGAGATCGTGGCCGTCACACCGCTCGGGTTTCCCGCAGGGGATCCGGCGATTCAGCCGCGTCTGGACCCGGAGCTCATGCAGAAGGTCCGGTGGGTAGGGTAAGCATCCACAACCACACCTTTATCTGACTGACCGGCAAGATCGTGTGATACCCCAAAGGAGGACAATCATGGCCACTGACCCGGTCTGTTACATGGTAGTAGATGAAGAGGATGCCCAGTATAAAAGCACGTATCGGGATGCGGAGTATTACTTCTGCTGCGCCTATTGCAAGAAGCAGTTCGATGCCGACCCGAAGCGGTACAGTCGCATTGTACCCGACATGAACATAGATTCGGTGTCCTGCTGATGCCATCGGCCACGGGTTCTGCCACAATTGCAGAGACGCTTGAGGCCGACGGCCGGTTTTCCCACTTTATCCAGAGCATCAGGGCCGCCGGTCTTTATCCGGTGCTTGCCGGGAAAGGGCCGCTGACTGTCTGTGCGCCAACCGACGCGGCCTTCGGTCTGCTGCCCCGGGAGACCCTTGCGGCGCTCACGGGCGATCCACAAGGGCGGCTCCTCCGGGTGCTCCAGTACCATATCCTGTACGGGAATCTCCCGTGCAGCACGATCAAGAAACTGAACTTCCCCAAGACGCGCCTCGGGATCACCGTCGAGATCACGGAAAAGGACGGGGTGGTACTCTTCGGGGGAGCTCCTGTGAACGTCCCGAACATTGCCTGCACCAACGGGATGATCCACGGCATCGGCCGCGTGGTGATCCCCCGGTGAGCCATGAGCCCCTGGGCAAGGCGAACAACAACCTATAACTCATTTCGTGAGCAATATTTCATTCGTTGAATAATCCTTTTTATAGTCGTCATATCCTCAAAAGTAAAGGTCCAGCCATGAACCCACCATCAGTCGTCGACAGCATCCTCTCCGCACGCTACCTGCGCAAAGGAGAGAAGGATTTTACCGATATCTGCCGCCGCGTTGCCTCGGCCCTGGCAGACGATGAGAACGAACGCGCCCGTTTTTATGAAGCGATGATCTCGCTGCGCTTTTTGCCCAACTCTCCTACGCTCATGAACGCGGGAACCGAGATTGGGCAGCTTTCGGCCTGCTTTACACTTCCCGTCCCGGACACAATCGATGGGATCTTCGATGCAATGAAAGAAGGGGCGATCATCCACAAGACCGGCGGTGGGACGGGCTACAACTTCTCGCACATCAGGCCGGAAGGCTCCCCTGTCCAGTCCACTGATGGCGTGGCCTCGGGCCCGATCTCGTTCATGCGGGTATTTAACGCCGCAACCGATGTGATCAAACAGGGCGGGCGGCGACGCGGGGCAAACATGGGGATCCTCAATGTCTGGCACCCCGACATCCTTGCCTTTATCTCCGCAAAGAAAAAAGAAGGTGAATTCTCCAACTTCAACATCTCGGTGATGGTCAACGACAAGTTCATGGACCTCGTTGCGGCCAAGTCGTTTGAAACCGTCTGGCTCACCAAGGGGGGCACGGGAGAGAAGATCACGGTCGGGCAGATCTGGAACGGGATTGTTGAGGGGATCTGGAAAAACGGGGAGCCGGGGATCCTCTTCTATGATGAGATCAACCGCCACAACCCCACGCCCCAGCTTGGGGAGATCGATACTACGAACCCCTGCGGGGAACAGCCCCTCCTGCCCTACGAGAGCTGCGTACTGGGGAGCATCAACCTTGCCGCCTGCGTCCGCGAAGGAGCCTTTGATGAGGACCTGTTGCGAGACACGTCGAGAATGGCAACCCGGTTCCTGGATCTTGTGATCGAGAAGAACGTCTTTCCTATCCCGCAGATCGCTGAGGCCACGAGAAAGACGCGCAAGATCGGCCTTGGGGTCATGGGCGTGCACGATGCGATGCTCATGCTCGGTCTCTCCTACGATTCTGAGAAAGGGCGGGCCTGGTGCGAGTGGGTCATGAAGGTGATCACCGAGACCGCCATCGAGGAATCCCACCGGCTTGCAGAGAAACTGGGAACATTCCCGGCCTGGCAGGGCAGCATCTGGAAGGATTACGAGGTCAGGAACGCCGCCATGACCACAGTGGCCCCTACGGGGACGATCTCGCTTCTGGCCGGATGTTCGAGCGGGATCGAACCGATCTTCTCGTTTGCCTATACGCGGAAGAACACGGTGGGCAAAGTCTTTGTGATCGTCAATCCGGTTTTCAAGGAAGCCCTTCTCCATACCCTGACCGGCATGGGTTATGCCGGGGACGAGCGGGAGAAGAAGGCCGGCGAGGTGATTTCCCACGTCCACGAGACCGGATCGATGCAGGATGTTGCCTGGCTCTCAGCGGAGTTCCGGGGGCTCTTCAAGACAGCACTCGATATCCCGTGGCGGGAGCACATTCTGATGCAGGCCTGCTTCCAGAAGTACGTGCATGCATCGATCAGCAAGACCATCAACATGCCCGGATCGGCAACAAAGGACGACTGTGCCGAGGCGCTCCTGATGGCCTGGAAGCTGGGCCTTAAAGGGATCACCATCTACCGAACGGGCAGCAGGGAGGACGTGGTTCTTGCCTTAAAGGAAAAAGAGAAGGCGCCTGCTTCAGCCCCTGCTCCTGCCACCGTGGCCGCATCTCCCATGCGGACGGTGCCGGAGAAGATCCCAAGTTTATCTATCGACCGGCCAAAGGAGCTTGCCGGGCGGACCTATCTCTGCCAGTCCGGGTGCTGCCGGCTGTATGTGACGGTCAACCTGCTGGACAGCAAGCCCATGGAGGTCTTTATCCGTACTGTCGGGAATGGCGGCTGCGATGCCAACAGCAGCGCCCTCGGCCGTGCGATCAGCACCGGCCTCCAGAACGGAGTACCATACGGGAAGTTCGTCAAGCAGTTTGCAAAGGTGAACTGCATCTCCGCGATCAAGAACCCGTCGTCCGAAGGACATTCCTGTGCAGACGTTGTCGGGCGCTGCATCGAGCTCTCGGCAAAGAACCAGAGCGTGGCAACTTTGAGCGACTGGAATATCACCAAGACCAGCGAAAAGAGACTCTGCCCTGAGTGCCACGAGCCGCTTGACTTTGGCGAGGGCTGCAACCAGGGGATCTGCAAGCACTGCGGCTGGTCCGGGTGCAGCTGATCCGGCCCTTTCCCTCTCTTATTCCCGTTTTTCATTTCATGGTGTCCGAGCCCGGCACCTGTTTTTTAGTCAGCGAGTTCTCCTCCTGCTCCGGTACTATACCCCGTTCCATAGCAGTGCAGCTGTTTTAACTGGATGGCAAATTCTTGCGGCCCTGTGGACAACACTTGAACAAACGTTCGGATAAAAAAGGATTTGACGGGTATTTTTTTTAGATAAAGAGCGGTGCAAGCACGAGCGAGAGGGTCGCCAGGAGCTTGATAAGCACGTGGAGCGAGGGACCTGCCGTGTCCTTGAACGGGTCGCCCAGCGTGTCGCCGATAACGGCTGCCTTGTGGGCTTCACTCTTCTTGCCGCCGTGGGCACCGGACTCGATAAATTTCTTGGCATTGTCCCATGCCCCGCCGCTGTTGTTGAGGATCAGAGCGAGGAGAATGCCGGTGATGGTCGCGACCATGAGGAAGCCGGCAAGGGCCTCGTGCCTCATGGTGACGCCGATGAAGATCGGGAACCCGATCACGAGGACTCCCGGGAGGACCATGTTCCTGAGTGCGCCCTGGGTCGTGATATCGATGACTGCTGCATAGTCGGGCTTCTGGGTGCCTGCCATGATACCCGGGTTCTTGAACTGGATGCGGACTGCTTCGATGACCGACTGGGCGGTCTTGGAGACCGCGCGGATGGCAAAGCTTGCAAAGAGGAAGACGAGCATCGCACCGAGAAGTGCCCCGACAAAGACCGGAACGCTTGCAAGGTTGACGACATCGAAAGCCTTGGCCGTCAGCTTGGAAATATCGGCCATATACGCGTTGAAGAGCAGGAATACCGCGAGGGATGCACTCCCGATAGCATATCCCTTGGTGAGAGCTTTCGTGGTGTTACCGGCTGCATCAAGGCTGTCCATGCGCTTCCTGACTTCCTCGGGGGCGCCACTCATCTCGACGATACCGCCGGCATTGTCGGCGATAGGCCCGAAGGTATCCATGGCAAGGACGTACGCACAGACCATCAGCATACCCACGGTTGCAACGGCCGTGCCGTAGAGGCCGCCGCTCTCGATTCCGGTCATGGAACCGAACCAGTAGGAAAGCAGGAGGGAGATGGCGATAAGGATGGCGGGAATTGCGGTGGTCTCAAGACCGACCGAGAACCCGGTGATGATGTTTGTCGCGGCTCCGGTCTCGGATGCGTCAGCGATCTCCTTTACCGGCCGGTAGTGGTGGTCGGTGTAGTAGAGAGTGACCCGGAGGAAACAGACCGAGAGTACGATCCCCACGAGACCTGCGTAGAAGAAGTACAACCAGCCGGTAGCCGCTCCAAGGAGCCACTGGACTCCGAAGAAGAGGAAGACCGCGGAGATGATCGCGGTGATGTAGTACCCGCGGTTCAGTGCATCCATCGGGTCGGCTCCGTCCTTACCTTTGACGGTGAGAATACCGATCATGCTGGCCAGAAGACCAAGTGAGCACATGACAATCGGGAAGAGGACACCGTTCACACCGAAAACCGGGAAGAGCGCAACACCGAGGATCATCGCACCGATGTTTTCGGCTGCGGTGGACTCGAAGAGGTCGGCGCCACGGCCGGCACAGTCCCCGACATTGTCGCCGACAAGGTCAGCGATGGTGGCCGGGTTCCGGACATCGTCTTCGGGAATACCTGCCTCGACTTTACCGACAAGGTCTGCACCCACATCGGCGGCTTTGGTGTAGATACCACCGCCGAGCTGGGCGAAGAGTGCGACAAAGGAGGCACCAAAGCCAAAGCCGAGAATGACAAAGGGCGTGGTCTGCGGGTTTGCCCCGAGCGCGATATACGTCAGGGAGACACCCAGGAGCGACATCGAGGTGATGATAAGGCCTGAGATCGCTCCGCCGCGGAACGAATAGTCAAGCGCCTTACCGTCACTGTGCTGGGCTGCTGCTGCCGTGCGGATATTGGTCCTGACCGCAATGGACATGGCGACAACGCCGGCAACTGCACTGCATGTGGCACCAATGATGTAGGAGACTGCCGTGTACACTGCAAGCGACTGCTGCCCGGTGAAGTAATAGACGACAAAGATCACCACGGCAAGTATGATGGCAATGATGGCGATGGTCGAGTACTGGCGCTTGATGAATGCTTCCGCACCCACCTTGATTGCATCGGAAACCTCGCGCATCTTGGGCGTTCCCTCGTCCTGAGAGAGGAGATTACGCGCCAGGAGGGCGGCAAGGATCAATGCGATAAGACATATCACAATGACAACGACTAATGCTGTTTCGATCATTCCATGACCTCCCTGCTATGGTATGGTATACCCCGGACTCCTGCATGCGGGTACAGAAATGTACCGCACACCGCCTCTCCAGAAAAGCCGGTTGTGGAGCGCTGGGCCATAACACATCAGGTTTGACGAATCCCCGGGCCGTTCCGGCAAAGCCGAAGCCTTTTTGCCCGCGGATATGATTTTCCCCTTCAGGATGGTGCCATGAACTTTTGCGGGACGGATTCCCGTCCCTGCCACGCCGGCCACCCGCCATCAGGACAGTATTACTGCATTTTTGTTACATTAAACATTTATCATCGGTAATTGGTGCGGTGGCAGGTCAGGGGTGAGACCGGGAACCCGTTGTGTGTACGTATTTTGTAGAAGATCAGGCAATGGCAAAAACCATAGATCTCAGGCACGATCTTAGATCTATGGCGAAGTTAATACCCAGTGGCCGGCCTGTCGTGACTAATTCAATACGATTAATAATGAAAAATTCCCATACTCCTGCGGGTGGATAGCGTGCAGTTTCTTCTCTTTCTGATCCTGTTCCCGCTGATCTCGGCACTCTTTATGCTTGCGGTGCGCCGGGATACGGAGCGGGTCTGGATCGTTAAACTCTCTGCCCTGGCCATTGGTGTGGTGACCGTTCTTCTTCTTGTCACCCAGGTGGGCCAGGGAACCCTGTATTTCGGGTTCAATGCGGAGCCGGTCAGCCTGCTGATGTTTGTCCTTGAGATGGTGATCTCGGTTATCATCCTCTGGTATGCCGTGCAGTTCCGCAATTACCTGGTCATCGCTTTAACGCTCGTCGAGACTGCGCTCATTATCTGGTTTGAATCCGCTGCCACTCCGGCAGTGGTGGTGAAAAGCCCCCTCTTCCTTGACCCGTTCTCGATCATCATGGCTCTGATCATCGGGATTATCGGGAGCCTGATCTGTGTCTATTCCCTTGGGTACATGCGGCATTTTTACCAGCACCATACCGAGATTCCCGACCGGACCAATACTTTTTTTATCATCATCTTTGTCTTCCTCTCGGCGATGTTCGGGCTGGTCTTCTCTAACAGCCTCATCTGGGTCTTCTTCTTCTGGGAAGTGACCACGCTCTGCTCGTTCCTGCTCATCGGGTTTACCAGGACCGAGGAGGCAACCAAGAACGCGTTCACCGCCCTGTGGATGAACCTCTTGGGCGGAATCGCGTTTGCCGGGGCAATTGTGTACCTTACCTACCAGCCGGCTGGCATGCTTGGCCTTGACCAGGTGCTTGTATCAGGAAAGGCCCTGGTCCTCATCCCGGCGGCGCTTATCGGGTTTGCCGGCCTCACGAAGGCCGCCCAGATGCCGTTTTCATCGTGGCTTGTCGGGGCGATGGTGGCCCCCACGCCGGTCTCAGCACTGCTCCATTCGAGCACGATGGTAAAAGCCGGTGTCTATATCCTGGTCCGGTTCGCGCCGGTCTTTACAGGAACTGCCGTTGGCTATACCCTTGCCTTTGTCGGGGGGTTCACCTTCCTCATCGCATCGGGAATTGCGATCTCCCAGACCAATGCAAAGCGGGTGCTTGCCTACTCCACAATCGCAAACCTCGGGCTTGTGGTGGCCTGCGCCGGGATCGGGACGTACGAGGCGATCTGGGCAGCGATCCTGTTGATCGTCTTCCACGCGATCTCCAAGTCGCTCATGTTCCTCTCAGTGGGGACTGTCGAGCACCGGATCCGGAGCCGGGAGATCGAGGATATGAACGGCCTGATCGTCCGGATGCCCCGGATCGCCGCCATGATGACGATCGGGATCGCCGGCATGTTCCTTGCGCCGTTTGGTATGCTGATCTCCAAGTGGGCGGCGATCCAGGCCTTCATCGACGCCCCGTTCGGGCTGGTCTTTGTCGTGATTCTCGCATTTGGCAGCGCACTCACCTTGTTTTTCTGGGCAAAATGGATGGGCCGGCTGCTTGCAATAACGCCGGATGCGGAGAACGTCGAAGGGCTGGTGGACAAAAACGAATGGATTGCGCTTGTCTCACTTGCCGGTCTTACGGTGGTCACCTGTTTCATCTTCCCGCTCATCTCGGCATACCTTATCGAGCCCTTCCTGCTTGCCAATTACGGGACGGTGGCCGGCCTTGCGCAGGACAACATCATCATCATGATCATGATGCTGTTTTTGATCGTCCTCTTACCACTTTCCATCCTGCTCCCTCACAAAAAGGCGCGGACCCTCCCGCCCTACATGGGAGGAGTGGAGACGACCCACGACATGCATTTCCAGAATGCTCTCGGCGCACGCACCGAGATGAAACTGTCCAACTATTACGTTGGTTCGTGGTTTGGTGAGGCACGTCTTGCCATGACCGGGATCTGCCTGTGCTCGGTCTTTATCGTGCTCATGTTTGCTGCAGCATTTATCGGGGGAGGTGCGTTCCTGTGATCTCCCTTGCCTGGGCTGCTGCCTTTATCCTGCTTGCGCCGGCCATCGGCGGCCTTATCGCGGGTATCGACCGCAAGGTAACCGCCCATATGCAGGGCCGTGTCGGCCCGTCCATATTCCAGCCGTTCTACGACGTGGGCAAGCTCTTCGAGAAGGAGGGTGCAATGGTGAATGAGACCCAGCGCTTCTACGTGCTGAGCTACTTTGTCTTTGCCGTCTTTGCCGGGGCCATCTTCTTTGCGGGTGGCAACCTGCTGCTCGTGATCTTCGGGCTCACGCTTGCCGAAATATTCCTGGTGCTCGGGGCTTATTCGGCAAACTCCCCGTACAGCCACGTGGGTGCGGAACGGGAACTCATCCAGATTATGGCCTACGAGCCCATGCTTCTCCTTACCGCTGTCGGGATGTACGTGGTGACCCGCTCCTTTGATGCGATCGATATCGCCGGGTTCCCGACGCTCCTTGTCCTTCTCCTTCCAGGGGTATTCCTGGGCTTTGTATATATCCTGACCATCAAGCTGCGCAAGTCGCCCTTTGATATCTCGACCTCGCACCATGCCCACCAGGAGATCGTCAAAGGTGTGACCACCGAGTTCTCGGGCCCCAACCTCGGCTTTATAGAGGTGGCGCACTGGTACGAGGTGGTCCTGATGCTCGCCTTTGTCTTCCTGTTCTTTGCAGCGAACTGGATCCTTGGTATCATCGCAATAATCATCGTGTACCTGCTCGAACTTGCCATAGACAACACCAACGCGAGGGTGAAGTGGCAGCTTGCCGTGAAAAGCTCGTGGACTATCGCCCTTGTACTTGGGGCGCTTAACATTGCGGTGCTCTATCTCATCGGGAGGGCCTGACATCATGGCATACTTACAGAAATCCCCGTGGATCATCCACTACGATGCATCGAGCTGCAATGGCTGCGATATCGAGATCCTTGCCTGCCTCACTCCCATGTATGATGTGGAGCGCTTTGGGATCATCAACACCGGCAACCCCAAGCACGCGGATATCTTTGTGGTGACGGGCTCAGTCAATGAGCAGAACAAGTACGTTATCAGGAACATCTACGACCAGATGCCGGATCCAAAAGTGGTCGTGGCGATCGGGATCTGCGCCACCTCGGGCGGGATCTTCCGGGAGTGCTACAATGTGGCCGGCGGGATCGATACGATTATCCCGGTGGACGTATATGTGCCCGGCTGCGCAGCCCGGCCCGAGTCGATCATCGACGGGATTGTAAAAGCGCTTGGAGTTCTTGAAGCAAAGAAGGCCGCGATGGCTACCGGAGCGCCGGCCAAGGTTCCGGCTTCCGCTGTGGCCGCGGAGAAACAACCCGCAGGAGGTACATAAATGGTACTTGACCAGCAGACCACCATCCCGATCAGTATCGACGAGCTCGTGGCCCGGACCGCGCAGCTCAAAAACGACGGCTGCCGGCTCGTGCAGATCGGTTGTACGCAGGTGGGCGACGACTTCGAGATCAACTACGTGTTCGACAAGGACTTTGTGCTTACCAACCTGCGCATTACGGTAAAGCAGGACACAATCATCCCCAGCGTGAGCGGTGTGTTCTTCGGTGCATTCGTGTACGAGAATGAGATCCACGACCTGTACGGTATAACGGTCAAGGGCATGAACATCGATTTTAACGGGCACTTCTACCGGACCACGGTCAAACATCCGTTCACGGTGACCGTTACCAAAGGAGGGGAAGAGTAATGTCAAAACAGATAACCGTCCCGTTCGGTCCCCAGCACCCGGTGCTCCCGGAGCCGATCCACCTCGACCTTGTGCTTGAAGACGAGCGGGTGGTGGACGTTATCCCTTCAATCGGGTACGTGCACCGGGGCCTTGAAAAATTGGTGGAGAAGCGCGAGTACCCCGAGTACATCTATGTTGCAGAACGCATCTGCGGGATCTGCAGTTATATCCACAGCAATACGTATGCGGAGTGCGTCGAGCATATCATGAAGATCGAGGTGCCCGAGCGTGCGCAGTACCTCAGGACCATCTGGACGGAGTACTCACGGCTGCACTCCCACCTCCTCTGGCTCGGGCTTTTTGCCGACGGAATGGGCTTTGAGAGCGTGTTTATGAACGCGTGGAAACTCCGCGAGCACATCCTTGACGACCTTGAAGCCACCACGGGCGGCCGGGTGATCCAGGGTGTCTGCAAGATCGGTGGTGTCCGGCGGGATATTGCGCCTGAAAAACTCGACGAAATGGTAAAGGGGCTCAGGGCCATGGAGCCTGCGATCCGCGATCTCACGAACGTATTCTTAAACGACGCTTCGGTGAGCCACCGGCTTAAGGGCGTCGGGATCCTCCAGAAGGGGGATGCCTATACCCTCGGGGCAGTTGGCCCTACGGCCCGGGGAAGCGGGATCGGGATCGATCTCCGCCAGACCGGCTATGCGGCCTTCGGGAAGATCAATTTCAAACCGGTCGTGGAGCAGTCCGGTGACTGCTACGCACGGTGCGCGGTCCGGGCAAAGGAGCTCTTCACCTCGATCGATATCGTCGAGCAGTGCGTGAAAAAGATCCCCGAAGGCCCGGTCGAGGTCAAGGTGACCGGTGCTCCCGACGGCGAGTACTTCGCCCGGGCAGAGCAGCCCCGGGGTGAGGTTGTCCACTACATCAAGGGGAATGGCAAGCGCAACCTTGTCCG
Source organism: Methanoregula boonei 6A8 (assembly GCF_000017625.1). Lineage (NCBI taxonomy): Archaea > Methanobacteriati > Methanobacteriota > Methanomicrobia > Methanomicrobiales > Methanoregulaceae > Methanoregula > Methanoregula boonei. The sequence goes on from NC_009712.1 coordinate 25,138, forward strand.
CCACCGGGTGAGGACCCCGACGTTCACGAACATCCCGCCGCTCGTGACCCTGCTCAAGGGGTGCGAACTCGCGGACGTACCTATGATCGTGCTTTCGATCGACCCCTGCGTGGGCTGTGCGGAGAGGTGAGCAGGCATGAGCTACTTTGAGAATACCAAAACCGTGCTCAAAAGCCTGTTCTCCCGCCCGGCAACCCTGATGTACCCGGCAAAACCAGCAAAGAAGGCCGCCCTCACCCGGGGCCACGTGACCATTGTCCCGGAGAAGTGCATTGCCTGTCGCACCTGCCAGCGCAAGTGCCCGACGCAGGCGATCATTGTCGATGTCAAAGAAAAGACCTGGCAGATCGACCGGCTCCGCTGCATTGTCTGCAACTGCTGTGTCGAAACCTGCCCCACCAAGTGCCTCGCGATGGATACCCAGTACTATGAGTCCATGACGGCCCGGGGCGGGATCATGAAGGTGACGGTGGCCGGGCCAAAGAAAAAGGAACCGGCGCCGGAAGGGGCAAAGCCGCCGGAAAAGAAGGAATAATTTTTTTTTAAATTTTATACTCGACTACCACCGCAACTGAAATTTTTTGTTTTTTAGTGTATACCAGAAGAAGTTATAGCACCGTATCAAAAAAATTCTCAGTTTTGTTGTGTCAGTGATGATGAATACCTCAATATTTACATTGTCTGATCCGCATTTTGAAAAATATTCGAAGAACGCGACAGCACTGTGATTGCCATCATAAATGAAAAGTTCATTATTTTTTTCAAAAAAAGTGATCGTATATTTGAAATTATTTGTAGGGATCTCCTGCATGAGTTCTTGGATTCTATCCCGATGCGCAACGTCATTGCATTGGGGATTTTTTAGCATCGTCATCACTTGATCTATACGAAAAAATTTAGATCCATATTCCCTTCTGCTTCGGACACCACCGAGATTATACCATTCGGTATTCGTTTTCGCTAACATTTCACGTGAGGTAATAAGACCTTTTGATACAACTGCGCCAGCTTCAATAAATTGAACTAATTGCGGAGCACGAGGTTCTAAAAATTGTTTGAGTGTATTGATTTCTTCAGACGAGCAATCTTTGCGATTAGTAATTTCTGCCATGATTAACTATGTATAGTATATCGTACTTTTTGTGATATAAACACTCCTATTTATACGGTTTTTATTACAATGTCCTGACTGGATTACAGGGGAATCAAGTTTTCGGGTAAATACCTTCCCGATATTCTCCATTTTCTTCTGTCATACCGAGTTTTCTTATGTGGCACATTATTCATTCTCGCCACCTCCTTCATCCAGAGTTTGATGCTGTTATCATAATCGGAGCGTTGATACAAAACCCCGTTATCATTACATAAATGGGAAGGTATCCCCACTCCGTCGCTGGGAGATAGTCACCTGTCCAGAATTTTTGGCATCCCCTCCTCCCGACCATTTTTTTTCGGGCCGGGGGATGACCCCCATTTATGCGGACAAAGGGGGAGGGGGTGGGGGCCACCCCCCCACCACCGGATCCGGGATGTCTGCCGTTTCTGCACAGGAATTGCAGGCGCGCTCGCATGGAGACTCCGACGAAAGATTTCTGGTCGCGGGCCGGACCGGGCTTGGGGGGGGGGGGTGAGGGGTACCCCCCCCACGTGCCCGGACACAAGGGGGGGAGGGTGATCCTCCCTGAGCAAAAAGAAGTGAGGGGGGTGGGCCACCCCATCGGTTTTTCCCGGGCGAACTCGGGCCGGGCCCGTGCAGAAGGTTGCGGTTTTATGTGGCCTGCCGTCCCGGTCAACATAAGAGCGGGTGCCGGGCGCAGGCCATGGACCCCCGTTACCGGAGACAGGCCATGGACCGGCAAAAGATCGAAAAGGAAGAAAAGATCCTTAAAGACGATATTGCGCTAGCGGAAAAAGATGCGATGGGGTTTAAGGAAGAGTTCCTGCTCTTTTTAAAACAGTACCAGGTAATCGGGCTTGCCGTTGCCTTTGTGATCGGCACAGCGGCGACCGCCATGGTCAACGCGCTCGTCAAGGATATCATCATGCCCGTGGTGAGTGTGCTCACGCCCGGCGGGCAGTGGCAGACCGCGGTGCTGGCAGTCGGGCCCATCAACCTCCTTGCCGGCGATTTCCTCAGCGCCGTGCTGGATTTCCTGATCATCGCGCTCGTGGTCTTCTTCCTTGTGAAGTACGTCATGAAAGGCGATGTGACCAAAAAGGTATGAGGGGGGGGCCGGGCCTTGAGCCTCTTTAGCGGTGCAGGCCCTTATCGCCGCGCCGGACTTCCATTTTCATGGTGCCGTCGGGCTGCATGATCCGGACCATCTCCGGCTCCGGTGGCGCTGCGGGGACCTCGGGTTTTGATGAACTGTGCTGGATGATCACCGTGTGGGTCTCTCCAGAATCTCCACTGTCCGTATCCGGAGTTTCCGGTGTTGCATGGATGGTGCCCTGCACGATGTGTCCGCGTGCCGGCTCCTGCCGGGCCTGTGCGTCATTCTGCTGGGCAAGCTTCATGGCGATTGCCTTGAAGTCGAGCATCTCTGCCATCAGGCCCTTGAGGAGCGCTTCCATCTCGTCGGTTTTCTGTTCAAGCGCCGCTACCCGGTCTCCCGGCTTTGTGTTCTCTGAAATCTCCATAAACCTGATCAGCGTCTCCTGCCGTTCCGGCCTCTCGTTTGAAAATTCGTTCTTTCCATGGGGCATCGCATACTAAAACATTACTCTTCCCCCGGACATGTTAAAGGGAGGTGTAAGATTCCGGTAAGGATCATTCCCAAAAGAAGGGTGCGGGGCGGTTGCCGCCCCGGCCTCCCGAGCCGGAAAAATACCCGCGGATTTGCCCCCGATTCCCCGGGACGGGATGCCCGGTATAAAGGCCAAAAACCCGGTTCAGGGCGGAGGAGCCACAACGCCGGCGCCGTGGTACAGGGTATAAAAAAGCTATGGGCCGGTGCAGATGTATATATACTGACGGGAAGATGAATGTGCGCAGATATCATCCTGCATGAGTTAATTCAATGGAAAGAAGAGGATTTGGCGGCCCGAGAAATTTCGGACCCAGAGAAATGACAAAAGCTGTCTGTTCAGACTGTGGAAAAGAGTGCGAAGTTCCGTTCAAGCCCACCGAGGGTAGGCCGGTTTATTGCAGGGACTGCCTGCCCAAGCACCAGAAGCCCCGCTTCTGAAGTAACCACAATTATTTTTTCTTTTTTTGTATTCATTCCCCGTTACGGGATAGCATCAGGACTCTTCCGTGAGCCGGCGCTGTAGTAATTTAAAAAAAAATTCGTTTCAAAAACTGGCTTGAACGCTAACATATATCAGACTCCGGTCGGAGACTCTGGTATGAGCGGCGCAAAATACATTCGCTGGTTTGAGGAGATCAGGAACGAGGATGTTGCCAGTGTCGGGGGCAAAAATGCCTCGCTTGGAGAGATGTACCAGGACCTGACAAAGGTGGGAGTAAAGATCCCCAACGGGTTTGCCATCACCGCCGACGCATACTGGCGTGTCGTGAAAACAGGGAATGTCCTTGGCCAGCTCAAAACCACTCTCGCCGATCTCGATAAGACCAGCGTCACCAATCTCGAAGGCCGGGGGAAACAGGCACGAGATCTGATCCTTGGTGCAGGCATCCCGGACGATATCTGGAACGAGATAAGCGCGGCCTACGATACACTCTGTGAGGAATACGGGCCCGATACCGATGTTGCAGTCAGGAGCTCCGCAACAGCCGAAGATCTTCCCACCGCCTCGTTTGCCGGCCAGCAGGAGACCTATCTTAATATCCGGGGATATCCTGCGCTCAGGGAGGCCTGCAGCAAATGTTTTGCCTCCCTCTTTACCGACCGGGCAATATCCTACCGGATCGACCAGAACTTCGATCATTTCAGGGTCGCGCTCTCGATCGGGGTCATGAAGATGGTCCGCTCCGACCTGGCGTCAAGCGGGGTGATTTTCACTCTCGATACCGAGACCGGGTTCCGGGAGGTTGTCTTTATTACCGGTTCGTACGGCCTTGGCGAGAACATCGTGCAGGGCGCTGTCAACCCGGACGAGTTCTACGTCTTCAAACCCACGGTGCGGACCGGGCACCGGGCCATTATCCGGAAAAACCTTGGCGACAAGAAGATCAAGATGATCTACGGGCAGGGCACCTCCAAGGTCCTGACACGGAATGTGGAAGTCCCCGAATCAGATGGACGGCGGTTCTGTATCACGGATGACGAGATCCTCGAACTGGCACAGTTCGCGATAAAGATTGAGGATCACTACTCAGGGAAAGCACGCCAGACCGTTCCGATGGATATCGAATGGGCAAAGGATGGGATCACCGGGGAGCTCTTCATTGTGCAGGCCCGGCCCGAGACCGTCCACTCCCAGGAGGCAATGGATATCCTGGTGACCTATCACCTGGAGAAGCGGGGGCCGGTCCTTGCGACGGGAAAGGGTGTGGGTGAAAAGATCGCGACCGGCAGGGTGCGGGTGATCGCCGATGTGAGCCGGCTTGGCGAGTTCCGGCCCGGGGAGATCCTTGTTGCCGATACAACAAACCCCGACTGGGAACCGGTCATGAAGACCGCTGCGGCTATCATCACCAACCGTGGAGGGCGGACCTGTCATGCTGCGATCGTCAGCCGTGAGCTTGGCGTTGCAGCGGTGGTCGGGACAAACGATGCTACGGAGAAGATCAAAACCGGTCAGAACGTAACGGTCAACTGTTCGGAGGGGGACGAGGGGGTGGTATACGACGGGATCCTGCAGTTCCATGTCGAAAAGGTATCCCTAAAGGATCTCAGGCGCCCGAAAACAAAGATTATGATGAACCTTGGGGAGCCTGACCAGGCCTTTGCCCTTTCGATGATCCCAAACGACGGCATCGGGCTTGCCCGGATGGAGTTTGTCATCAACAATTATATCAAAATCCACCCGATGGCACTCGTCCACCCGGAAAAAGTCACCGATGAGACCGTAAAGGCAAAGATCGCCGGCCTCACGTACGGGTACGCAAGCCCGGAAGATTATTTTGTCGGAAAACTGTCGCAGGGCATCGGGACGATTGCGGCCGCTTTTTATCCCAAACCGGTGGTGGTCCGGATGAGCGATTTCAAGACCAACGAGTATGCCGATCTTCTCGGGGGGAAATCTTTCGAGCCCGAAGAGTCAAACCCCATGCTCGGCTTCCGCGGGGCCTCCCGGTACTATGATGAGAAGTACCGCGAAGGTTTTGCCCTTGAATGCCGTGCGATGAAACAGGTACTCGAAGAGATGGGTCTCACTAACCTGGTCATCATGATCCCATTCTGCCGGACGGTCGATGAGGGGGAAAAGGTGCTTGCCGAGATGGCAAAGAACGGGCTTGTGCGGGGTAAGAACGGGCTGTCGGTCTATGTGATGTGCGAGATCCCCAACAACATCCTCCTTATCGATGAATTCAGCCGGCTGTTCGATGGTTTCTCAATCGGTTCAAACGACCTGACTCAGCTGACCCTCGGGGTTGACCGCGACTCGGTGGTGGTGGCCCACGATTTCGATGAACGGGATCCCGGTGTGATGAAATTTATATCCCTGGCGGTACAGGGTGCGAAACGGAACGGACGCCATTCCGGCCTGTGCGGGCAGGCGCCCAGCGACTACCCGGAGTTCGCCGAGTTCCTGGTCAGGGAAGGCATCGAATCCATATCCCTCAACCCGGACTCGGTGATGAAGATCACCCAGAAAGTGGTTGCACTGGAGGAGCGTCTGGCGGGCAGGAAAACAACGTAAAAGAGGCCCTCATGTTTTATGAGCCGTTATCACCCGGTTCCCGCTTACAAAAATGTAAACGTCTCGGGCACGAGCGTCTGGAGGTCCACCATCACGGCCTGCGCCGGAGTGGGGTTCACATTCATCTGCTTCTGGAACGCGGTCTGCGACTGCCAGGTGCCCGCATTAATGCCCAGCACCCCGCGGTACTGGGTGAGCCCCGTGATATGGACATGACCCGTATGCAGGATCTCAGGCAGCGGATCGATAATCAAGTGGTCGGACTTTCCCGCGGCAATCGGGGTGCGCCGCCCGTATGCCGGGGCCAGGTGCCGGCGCTGGAGCATCTCCTCCATCATTTTACCGCTCTGCTCGTAGGAGGCCCCGGGAATAAGGCCGATCATATCATCGATCGACCTGCCATGGTACATCAGCACCCGCACACCCTGCAGGTTCACGAGCGCCGGGTTCTCGACAAGCATACAGTTTTCGGGGAACTTTCTGGTGAACTGCTCCGGGATCACCGGCTGGGGCTCGGCCCCCCGGACCACATCGTGGTTGCCGGGCGCAACAATGATCTTGATCCGGTGGGGGATCCCGCTGATCATTTCGCCGAAGGCATCGTACTGCTCGTAGATGTTTTTTATCGTCAGTTCCTGGTCCTGTCCCGGGAAGACGCCAATTCCGTCTACGAGGTCGCCGGCAATGAGGAGGTAAGATGCCCCGGATTCGCCAATCCAGTCCACGAACCGGAGCCAGCTGTCCTCAAGGAACGTGTTACTCCCCACGTGGACATCGGAGATAAAGACCGCCTTTCCGGGTTTATCGCTCAGGTAGGGTTTGTTATCAATCCGGATATCAGGCCGGAACATCTGCTCGGCAAAGAAAAGCCGGCCGTCGGTGGAGAGTTTGCCCTTTACCCCGATCACTTCGTCCGGAATCAGGCGCTCGGCGTCGGCAAAGACCGGGCGGTCCTTTCTGAAGAGCACCGAGAGATTGGCTGTCGAGTCTTCGATCTCGGCGATCCGGTGGCCGTTTGTCGTGGTCTTGACTTCGGATACCATCCCGATCACCGTGCACTCCTCCTGGCGGTACCGGGGCGAGCGGGTAAGCCCCTCGATTGGCATCGAGCTGCACCGGTTCCGGATCATCCCGCCAAGCTTGCTGTACCGGTCCCGGAAATAATGGAGGTAGTCGGCGGAGCTGTTGATGCTTCCCGAAGTCCCGGGGCCGCCCGAAACAATCTCGACGGTCGGGTCAGTCAGAAAACGCATTCCGTCCCGGGTCGCGTTCATGCCCGGGATGTGCTTTGCCGAGACCACCACAGTATCTGCAGGTACGCCGGCGATGATGCGCTCGATCAGGTCCGGGTTGTCCTGCTCCTGGATATACCGCACCACATCGGGGTGCACCTGGAGCCGGGTATCGAGGAACCGGATTGCGATCTCCTGCGCATCAAGCATACTATCATACTGAGCTGTACCGGGAAAAAAGATGTGCTATCCTGCACTGGGCCGGAAGTATTCTTGATATCGTCCCCGGCCAAACTCTCTTTAATTTCCGGGATCCCGCCATGCTCGATACGCTCCAGATGTTCCTTTTTGCCTTTGTCGTAGGTCTCACCGGCGCCCTTGCCCCGGGCCCGACGCTTGTGGCCACCATCAACGCCTCGGTGGCCGGCGGCTGGACGGTTGGGCCCCGGGTCACGTTCGGCCACATGCTCTCCGAGCTCATCATTGTCATACTGATTATCTCCGGCCTTTCAACGGTTGCCCTGCGGTACACGACCGCGGTGGCGGTCATCGGGGGCGTCGCGCTGATCGCCTTTGGCCTCCTCACCCTTGCCGGGAGCCGGCATGTCTCCCTTGCGGGCAACAGGAGCACTGAGGCAACGGTCACATCAAGCCCGTTCTTTGCCGGTTTTGTCACAAGCGTTGCCAACCCTCATTTCTGGATCTGGTGGCTGACGGTAGGAGGTGCGATGGTGATCGCGGGCCTCGCCGGCGGGATCTTCCTTGCCTGTGTATTCATGGCCGGCCACTGGTGTGCTGACCTCGGGTGGTACACGGTGGTCTCCACCGGCATTGCCAAGGGCAGGACAATCCTCACGGATACCGCGTACCGCTGGATCATGACAGCCTGCGGGATATTCCTGGTTATCTTCGGAGCATACTATCTCGTGCACCTGGTCATTCCTGCATAACGGGACAAAAAAGGGATGCGCTATATTAACGAACAACACCAATAAAAAGCGCTAAGTATGGCAGACAACCAGGACCCGCAGGGTATCCGCGCACAGATCCAGGCCTTCCGGACGAGCGATCACTGGGCAGTCTCCCTTGCCCGGGATATCCTCTGGGTCGTGGCAGTGGTCGGGTGCATTGCGCTTGCCCTGTACCTGATCTGCGGGACCTGGCCTGCAGTCGTCACCGTGGAATCAGGGAGCATGGAGCCCCATATGAACATCGGGGACCTGGTCGTGGTGGTTGCCCCCGATCGGTTCGGTCCCCTCCAGACATGGGACGAGGCCCATGCCACCGGGTACCAGAAGTTCGGTGATTACGGGGACGTGATCATCTACCGCCCCAACGGCCAGACTGATTTCTGGGCCCAGATCGGCCTCTTGCCGCTCTCCAGCCAGCATCCGATCATCCACCGGGCCATGACCTGGGTGGATGCCGGTTCGCCCGAACCTACGTACATCAACCCGTACGGCGGGGAGGCTACACCCCTCAGATATACCCCGATTACAGTAAGCAACACGACAACATACGGCTACTACATCCTCTATCCGCAGGATAATGCCACGGCCCTGCAGAACCTCTCTGCCTCGGCTCAGGGCATGGGCTTTGGTGATGCGGCCGGAACAAAGTACTTCCTCCCCCAACAGTACATCACGAACGGCTCCGGATTTGTCATGTATGGTGACGCCACGACCCACGGCGGCTACATCACCAAAGGAGATAACAACCCGGTCAGCGATGAAGGCTACATTACGGTGGACAACCAGGCGATCGAGCCGGTGGAGAAGCAGTGGGTGGTGGGAAAGGCTCTCTTCACGGTCCCCTATGTAGGCCTCCTGCCGCTCCATATCTGGTGGGTAATTATCATCGTGATCATCGGGATGGTTGCCTGGGACTGGTACGCGAAGAAGAAGGAAGAGGGCCCTGCAAAGAAAGGCGGGAAGCAGAAGGCAGCGGGCAAAGGCTCCCGGAAGAATAAATAAGACTGCCTGCCTTTGGTGGTACTGATCATGGCACCTGCACTGATCCCCCTGTTAAACGATTGTCTGGCCGGCCACCGCCTTACCCCGGAAGAGGGCGAGATCCTCATGAAGGCCACCGGCCGGGACATCTTCCGGATCACCGCGGCCGCTGACGAGCTGCGCGAGAAGAAAGTCGGCGATATCGTCACGTATGTGCGCAACCAGAACCTGCATGTGACCAACATCTGCAAGAACCTCTGCGGATTCTGCGGATTTGGCAAGAAGGCAACTGACCCCGGTGCCTACTGCCTTGACCGGGATACAATCCAGGCAGGTGTCCGGCTGGCAGAGAAACGAAAGGTCACCGAGATCTGTTTCCTCTCCGGGGTCCACCCGGGGTTTGGCCTGGAAAACTACACGGACCTTATCGCTGCAGTGCACGAGATCGCCCCGGAGATCCATATCCATGCCTTCAGCCCGGACGAGGTGGCCCACGCGGCAAAGCGGGGCAAACTAACGACAGCCGAGGTGCTTGCCGCGCTCAGGGACGCAGGTCTTGGCTCCCTGCAGGGAACGGCTGCGGAGATCCTCATCGAGCCGGTCCGAAAAGTCATCTGCCCGCGGAAGGTCTCCGGGCAGGAATGGGCACGGATTATCAAGGAGGCTCATAAACTGGGCATCCGCTCCTCTGCCACCATTATGTACGGCTCGTACGAATCGGCCCGGGACCAGGTGGACCACCTGGCGATCATCCGGGAGATCCAGGACGAAACCCACGGGTTTACCGAGTTTATCCCAATGTCCTACATCCACCCCAACACCCCGCTCTTTACCGAAGGGATCGCCCGGGCCGGGGCAACGGGCAGGGAAGACCTCCTCATGATCGCGGTCTCGCGACTCTTTCTGGACAACTTCGACAATGTCCAGGTCTCGTGGGGCAAGCTCGGCCTCAAGATGACGCAGCTTGCGCTCCTCTGCGGTGGAAACGACCTTGCGGGTACGATGTTCACGGACGAGGTCTCCGTGGATGCGGGAGCCGGGGATGCCAGTTACCTTGCCCCTGAAACCATGGAGCGGATGACCTCCGATCTTGGCCGGACCCTCAGGCAGCGGACAACGCTCTACGAACTCGTGTAAAGCGTAATGGAAAGCGGCGCAGAAAAAATAAAATCAGTTTTTTTGTAAAGCTGGGGCAGATCCCCGTTTACAGCTGTTCCAGTGCCTGCCGGCCGGTCATACCGTTCTTGATTCCCCGGCTCATGGCTGCCCGGTTGGTCTCTTTTACGATCCCGGTCAGGATATCGGTCGTGTTCACAATGGACGGGCCGGTGGCGGGCCGGACTTTTGCAGCGGGATAACTAAACGAGTCCAGCGCAGCCACATCGAAAGCGCCGCACCCGACAAGCCCAACGTCGGTGATAATGGCCACGAGGTTGGCCGGTCCCAGCGGGATAACGTACCCTTCGGCAACCTTGTGAGCCAGCTGAACGGTGACTTTTTCCATAACACTCCTGAATGGACATTGGTGCCACGGTGTTATAAGGACTGCGGGACAGGCAATCCGATAGGTTTACGTTCAGTGTGACACAGTGTGACACACTAAGACGAAGGGTGATCGTATGGACAGGGATCGTGCCACACTCCTCTCCGGTGCAGTGGAAGGGGACCGGATTAGCGAAAAGGACGCACTGCGCCTCTTTTCAACACGCGACCGCGACGTCTGGAAGATCGCGGCTGCCGCGGATGAGAAACGGGAGCAGGTTGTCGGTGATGCAGTTACCTATGTCAGGAACCAGAATATCAACGTGACCAACCTATGCGTCAACGCTTGCGGGTTCTGCGGTTTTGGAAAAAAGCCCGGCGATGAGGGCATCTATTTCCATGATGAGGCGGTTATCCGGGAGAAGGCTGCGCTTGCAAAATCGCGGAATGTTACCGAGATCTGTACGGTAAGCGGCCTGCACCCGGCCTTTACCGCACAATCCTATATCGATGTGTACCGCTGGATCGGGGAGGCCGCCCCGGGGGTACACCTGCACGCGAGTAACCCGATGGAGGTGGCATATGCGGCGCGGAAAAGCGGCATGAGCACAAAAGAGGTGCTCGCGGCGATGAAGGACGCCGGCCTTGCCTCCATGTGCGGGACAGCGTCCGAGATCCTCGTTGATTCCGTCCGGGAGAAAATCTGCGCTCAGAAGATCCCGACCGCGGAATGGGTACGTATTATCAGAGAGGCGCACCAGCTCGCGATTCCCACCACTGCCACTATTATGTACGGCCATTGCGAGACCGATGCAGACCGGGTGCGCCACCTTGCCATACTCCGGGAGATCCAGGACGAAACCAAAGGATTTACGGAATTTGTCCCGCTCTCGTTTATCCACATGAACACACCCATCTTCCGGAACGGGACCGCCCGGGCAGGGGCCACCGGCCGGGAAGATCTCCTGATGGTTGCAGTTGCCCGGCTCTTCCTTGACAATTTCGCAAACATCCAGGTCTCGTGGGTCAAGGAAGGGATCAAGATGGCGCAGCTTGGCCTCCTTGCCGGGGCAAACGATCTCGGGGGCACGATGTTTGAAGAGAGCATCTCCAAGGGTGCCGGCGCTACAAATACCGATTACCTGGACCCGGCCGAGATGCAGCGGGTAGCAGAAGACCTGGGCCGGACGCTTTGCCGGCGCACAACCCTCTATAAACCGGTCTGACCCTCCCTTTTTGCCCCGGCCTTACAGCCTTTTATCCTTCATGATCCAACGGTGTGATCGGTACTATGCGAAGGAAAGACCGGGAGATCACGGACCGGGGTGCGATGGAAGCGATCCTCACCAGCGCAGAGGTGTGCAGGATCGGGCTGGCCGACGGCGGCGAGCCGTACGTGGTGCCGGTCTGCTTTGCCTACCGGGACAACGCGATCTATTTCCATTCGGCTCAAGCGGGAAAGAAGATGGAGATGCTCCTAAAGAACCCCCGCTGCTGCGTTGAAGTGGACCACTCCACCGGGCCGATCCCGGACAAGAATCCCTGTTCCTGGGAGATGCGGTACCGGAGCGTCATTTGCACCGGCACCGCAAAGAACCTGACTTGGTACGAGGAGAAGCGCGAGGCAATGAACGCCATCCTGCGGCACTACGGCATCCCGGATCACCCTTTTACCGAAAAAGAACTGGAGAAGGTCTGCCTGGTAAAAATTTCCCTTGATGGGATGACCGCAAAACAACATGGATACTAATCAGCCGGTCTTTTCCGTCACTGCACTTAGGTATCACGCGTTCTGGTACCGGGTGTAAGTCCGAGGCTGGAGAACGCAGCAATAATCTCTTTTTTTGGGTCCCGGTGCCAGTGCAGGAGATGGGAGGGGCAGTCACAGTCGCTGCACCCGAACCGGTCTACCCCTGTCCCACCTTGGGCAAGGAGGGCAGCGAGTCTGCATTCGAGCCGTTCGGCAGTCGGGGCGCTCATCGCATATGCAACCGAAAAGCGGAGATCGGAGAGGAGGTAGTCGATATGCCATTTCGGCCGCTTGTCCCGGTGCTCAGCGAGCCGGAGATGACGTTCGAGCCGCACAAGCCCCCCGGGACCAAGGGCAGAACCAATGTATCCGTGCCAGCCGGCCGCAAACGAGACCGGGCCAAGCGCCCCAACCTCAACGGTGCAGGCCGGGTTTTTTACCACAAGACAGTATATGCCCTTATCCATACCCGCCCTTCATGAGTTGCCGTGCCGCAGCAATGTGGCGTTTCCCGCCGCAGTCCACCGGCTCGCCGTGGCCCGGGTACAGCCCCTCCACATCGAGGGCAGAAAGCCGGTCAAGGGACTCTTCCAGCGCCTGCCGGCTCCCGCCGGGGAAATCGTAGCGTCCAAACGCACCGTCGGTAAATACGGTATCGCCGCTGATGAGCACCTTGTCTGCCTCTGACCAGAGACAGATGCTTCCCGGGGTATGGCCCGGCGTGTGGATGACGGTCAGGCCGCCTATGGTGTCACCGTCATTGAGTTTGATATCCGGTGCAATACCGGGAGAACGGGCGCCAAAATGCATGGAGAGGCTCTGTGCATCCTCGAAAAGACCCATGGCATCCGCCCGATGGATCGCGACCTTGGCCTTGCACATATGGGCGATCTCTTTTACATGGGCGGTATGGTCGAAGTGACAGTGGGTAAGGACTATTGTATCGATCGTGTCCTTGAACGGCTGGATTGCCATAGGGAGGAGACCGGCGTCCACGAGGACCGTGCCGAAGATATACGAGTTTGCGAGCGCCCCCTGCTCGGGGATCCACCTGACCTGCATGCACAATAATAAAGCATCCCAACAGATGTTTGTTATGGATATGCTTATCCGCAGCTGCTCCTCTGGTATTCCTGCTGTTGTCGCAGAAGCGGCACGGGCAGAGGGCATGGATGCGGAACGGATGGCCCGGCGCATTGCAGCCGGGCGGATTGTGATCCCGGCAAACCCCGCACGCCGGCACCGCCCCTGCGCCATCGGGCAGGGCTGCACGGTTAAGGTGAACGTGAACGTCGGGACCTCCGGCTCCCGGTGTGAGTATGCCCTTGAGGAAAAGAAGGCAAAAGCGGCGCTCGATAACGGCGCCGATGCCATCATGGACCTTTCCACCGGGGGGGACCTTGTTGCGATCCGCAAAAAAATGCTTGCCCTTGATACCACGGTCGGGACGGTGCCGGTGTACGAGGCGGTGCGCCGGGCGGGAAACGCTGCCGATGTGGATGCCGACCTGCTCTTTAAGGTCATCCGGGAGCACTGCAAACAGGGCGTGGATTTCCTCACCCTCCACTGCGGGGTGAACCGGCAGGCGCTCGATGCCCTGAAGCTCGACCCGCGCCTGATGGGGGTGGTGAGCCGGGGCGGGACATTCCATTGTGCAATGATGATGCTCCGGGACGAGGAGAACCCGCTTTTTTCGGAGTTCGACTACCTGCTGGAGATCCTCGCAGAACACGATGTCACCATCAGCCTCGGGGACGGGATGCGGCCCGGCTGCCTGCAGGACGCGGGAAAACTTGCCAAATCCGTGGAGTACGTGACGCTCGGGACGCTTGCACAGCGTGCCCTTGCCGCGGGCGTCCAGCGGATGATCGAGGGACCGGGGCACATGCCCTATGACCAGGTGGGCTACAACGTGCGGATGATAAAAGAGATCACCGCCCATGCGCCGCTCTACCTGCTCGGCCCCATCGTCACCGACATCGCGCCAGGCTACGACCACGTTGTCGCGGCCATCGGCGGGGCGGAGGCCTGCCGGAACGGGGCTGACTTCCTCTGCATGGTCTCTCCCAGCGAACACCTCGCTCTTCCGGACGTTGAGGATATCATCGAAGGAACCCGGATCGCAAAGATCGCGGCGCATGTAGGCGATACCGTCCGGCGGCACGAAGGATACCGGATGGAACGCGAGGTGCAGATGGCAGAGGCCCGGCACGATCTTGACTGGGACGCCCAGTTCCGGCTGGCACTCTATGGCGATCACGCAAAGGCGATCCATGTCCGGGACGGGGACACGGACACCTGCTCGATGTGCGGGGACCTCTGTGCGATCAAGATGGTGCGGGAACTCTTCGAAGGTGCAGCCTCAAAGAAGAAAGAATAAGCCGATTTTTTTCGCGTCCGGAAGGTACGCCGGACACATTTTTTACCGGTCAGAGGAATATAAGCGGGTGGAGCTCGGACTCCTGCCCGCAGCCGGATTTTATCCGCTGTATGATTGCCAGTTCGTTCCTGAGCCCGAGCTCGCGGCTGAACCGCTCGGCCTGTTCGAGCTTGTCAGCTGTGGACGCGTACCTGTCCGGGAAGGAGTCCGGCGCTGCATGGAAGAGGAGCGCTTCTGAGAGGAATGTCTGGACAATGCCCCAGTGCGAGGAGATCTGGCAATAGATCTCAAACGCATTCTGGAATTTTGTGTCAAGGTCCCGGGGGAACGGTTTTTTGCACTTTTGGAATGCCACGCGTGCACATTCGCATTCCCCGATAAGGCAGTGGGCAAACCAGTTGACACTCCGCACCCTCTGGGCCACGGTCTTTGCCTCATCGTATGCTGCCGCCGCTTGTGCGCACGCTTTTTCTGCCTCCGCCGGGCCGGAAAGGAACGCCCGGGCCCGGAACAGCTCGGCCCGTTCGGGCAGGAGCATGACCAGGCCCCGCATCATCCCGTTGCGATAGATCTCTTCTGCCGTGTCGTAGTACCCGGAGGCCTCGTCAGACTTCCCGGAAAGGCGGCATGCCGTCCCGGTCCTCCGCAGGATATCGGCCCGCAGCTCGGCGACATCCGGGTTGGTCCTGGCCGGGTCCGCTTTTCCGCAGAGCTCGAGCGCCTGGACAAACCGGGCCGGTGAGGACGTGGGTGCATAATCCCCGCAGAGCAGCTCGACCTCGCCGGCGCCAAGGAGCCCTTTTGCCCTGAGGAGGGGATCGGCATCCCGGATCCGGAGAAGTTCAAGATATGCCTCTTTTGCCCCGGTAAGGTCATTGAGGTGGAGCAGGATACGGCCTTTGGTGATCCGGGATTCCGACAAAAGGGCCGGAAGAGCCAGGCCCTGCTGTTCTGCCAGGGCCACACCCCGGACAAATGCCTCGTATGCCTCCTGGTACTGGTTGAGTATCGTGAAAAAATCCGCGTACCACAGAAAAAACCGGGCCTCCCGCTCTTCGACCGGCCCGGTGGCTACAAACCGCAGGAAGTTCCGGGCCACCATGCTGTCAATGTCGCTCTCCGGGATCTTTCCTGCATAGATGTCATCGTAGATCCCTTCGAGGTAGTCGCCGATCGCATTGCTGTTCCCGAGGATCTTCTGGAATGCCGAGTACGCGGCTTCGATCTGGTGGCTCCGCTCTGTCCGTTCCCCTACCGCGGAGATAAATCTCGGGTGGGGAAGGGCGGCGTTCTCCCCATCACCCATACGGCTGAGTTCGTGGAGCAGAACAGTCAGGTCAAGAAGGCCCTCGTGGGGCTTGTCCCGGCACTTGATAAGGATGTACTTGTTGAAGATCCACGGGCGGCGGATGTAATAGTAGGGATTAGTCCGCTCGCTTCCCGCCCGGGCAAGGATCCCCCGCCCGATCAGGAGTTCCAGCCTTTTCCTGAGGGCCGATTCGGTGATGGCCCGGTCTTTGTGGCCCTCCTGTTCCCCCGCGGCCTCCGGTAAATTTACCCGCTCAAGGATCTGCCGGAGGTGCAGGGGACCATCGTACAGGGTGAGGAGGGTCTCTTTTGCAGCCCCCGAGAGATCAGGCTCTTCCTCTACCATCCTCCGGAATGTTGCCTGATCGGGATACATAGCACTAGTACCTGATTACGCAGAGGTTGTATAAAGCGCCATCCCGACCCTGGAAGTCCTGAATTTATAAGGGCGGACGGAAAAGATCCCGCATTTTCTTTCCAAACCACCCTCGTTTTTATATATTCACCTGCAAAATGCCTCCTTACTCAATCGCAGAGGTAAAGAAGATGGAGATCTCTCAAACAGTATCACAGGGAATCATCATCGTAACTCCCGCAGGATGGCTCGACACCGCCTCATCAGAGGAGTTTTTGAAGTACTGCACAGCCCTGCCGAAAGCCCCGGTTATTCTCGATCTTTCGGGTCTCAGCTACGTGAGCAGTATTGGTCTCCGGGCATTGCTCCAGTTCGGGAAGGAACAAAGACAACGGGGAGCAGATGTGGTTATTGCAGGAAGCAAAGGATTTGTCCATTCAGTGCTCCGGATGAGCGGATTTGATCAGCTCTTCCTGATGTACTCTTCCGCGGCCGATGCAATTCAGGCGATTGCAGGGCCGGCAACCAAAGTGCCCGATGCATGACCGTGGAGGGTGACCTCTTCCTCCACTTCAACTCTTTTGGCGACAACACCCCTATTCACGCCTTTTGGCCCGTCATCCCAATGTTGTTTTCCGGGACATTTTTAGACAACTGGAAAAGATCTCCCTTTTTTTTTCCAACTTCCCCGCCATTTTATATTCACCGGTAAGATGTTCCCTCGCAATAGTTCAGGTGATAGAAATGGAGATCCACCACGAAATATCCCGGGGAATCGTCATCGTAACGTTCTCCGGGTGGCTCGATACAACCTCGGCCGGGAAATTTTTGGAGTACTGTGTACTCCTGCCGCCGGCTACCCCGATCATTTTTGATCTTTCGAGACTCTCCTTTCTGAGCAGGACCGGCCTTCGTGCGCTGCTCCGGTTCAGGAATATGAGGGCTTCGACGGGATCTGTTGTGGTTATTGCGGGTAGCAGGGGTTTTGTCGATACTGCGCTGAAAATGAACCGGTTTAACCGGCTCTTTCCGATGTATCTCTCTGTTGCCGATGCAATCCCGGCTATTGCAACGGCTGCGGCCCCGATTCCCCGTGTGTGGGGAGGTGCATGACCATGGATCATGACTTTCACGTCTCCGCCGGTGCCATTGGCGACAACACCCACATTCATCCCCTGGAGGCCGATGAGGCACAGGGGGTTTCCCAGCTGATGCACGAAGCATACCGCGACACGTATCCTGAAAAATTCCTCTACAGTCCGTCAGATCTCCTGAACAAGACGGAAAACGGGGAACTGTTTTCCGCTGTGGCAACCGACCCGGAAGGGCGGGTGATCGGACATGGGACACTGCGTGCTTATCCCGGTTTCCCGGAGATCGGGCTCCTTGGATCCCTTGTTGTCACACCGGCCTGCCGCAACCGCCATCTGGGGAGAGCCCTGGCGCGGTACCTGACAGCCTACGGTGAGAAGAGAGGTTTTTTTGCACTCACGGCAGGTGTCTTCCTGTCAAGCCCTCCCTCCCGGAAAACGTTTGGAGGACTGGGCTATACCCCGAGTGCCATTATACTTGGGGCATATCCTCAGGAGATATCGCTTGTGGGAATCGCAGAGCGCCTCAGCCAGCGTGAGAGCCTGGGTTTCTGCACCAAGCTGCGCTCTTCCGTGCAGTACGGGCCGCAGTATCTCCCGGAACGCTATCGGGAAATGGTAGATGAGCTCTGCCGGGGTCTTGGGATCCGGTATATCCCGGGTGCAGAGGAGGACTCCGGCCCGGGTCCAACGATCCTCGAGGAAGGCTTCAGTGATGAGAGCCGGGTCGGCCGGATCCTTGTACGGGGCAGCGGGTACAATTTCCGCCAGGCTGTTGCACAGACCCTCTGGAATCTCCGGGCCCGGGGTGCGCAGAGTATTTGGATGCATCTTGATGCAGGTGACCCCCGCACTCCTGCTGCAGCTATGGCAGCAGAAGATTCCGGCTTTGTCTTCTCCGGGATTCTTCCCGGGAAAAAAGGCCTGATCCTTCTCCACGAGTTCTCGCGGGAGAAGATCAGCTGCGATCAGATCCATCTGTCCGACCCGGCGGGATCGCGCCTCCTTGCCTACATAGGCTCGCAGAGAAAACCGGATCTCCAGAAACGCTGAAACCCGATTGGATTTACATCCCATCCTTTTCACCCGCGAGACCGGCAAGATTCGTGAGCGTGGTGATGTTCCGCATCGTCCCGGTTTTCAATAAAGGCGGCCATTTAAGTTTCGAGCGGCCCATGCCGTCAGGGTAGTAAACGTAGACTTCCCGTTTCCCGGCAGCAGCAATCTCCCGTCCCGGGATGACAAATTCTGCAAGAATATCCTTTCCAACAGGCACGGTAACGAGCATGACCCCCACTTGTGACGGAATTGCGTCCGGGAACGGGTTACTCCTGACGATTCCGTCAAGCTCCTCTGCGCTGCGGATGACAACCCGGATCTCCTTTCCGGTTGTTCCTGCCAGCACCTTTTCAAGCGCTGCCGCGAGTTCCTCTTCGGAGCGGTTGCTGGTAAAAAGAATATTTCCACTGTTAATATAGGTGCAGATTCCCGCGAGGCCGGCCCGCTCACCAATAACTGCCAACTCTTTTTTGGGAATAAGATTATTCCCGCCAACATTGATACCACGGAGGAATGCAACAAAAGTGGTCATGGTTTTCCGCCACTAATTCTCGTTGTTGGTCCCGGTAGGATATACCGGTCTCCTGATCACTCCTTTTTGTTCTGCCCGGTCACAATGTCGGCGATCTCGCCTATGCTTACAGACATGGTGCGGGAGAAGGGCACCGGTTTTGTAATCATCAGGAATTTTAGGACGGCTGTTCCCTTGATGGTCAGTTCAATTCCCCCGTGTGTGACAAAGGCAGCAAGTGCCCCGATAAGTGCAGCATTGTCCGAGCTGACCGGGACCCTGAGCACCGCGGATCCCCGTGCGGGAATCTTTGCGCCCCCGGTATTTCCTGTTGCGATCCGGTTGTCTGCCCCTCCATTCGGATAGATAACCGTGAACAGGCACTCCTGGAGATCAGCTCCCAGAGGATTGGGGTTCTCCACCCGGATCGCCACTTCAAGCCCGATGCTTGAGAGGGAAACGTTCCGGAGCGATACGCCTTCAAGGGTCACCACCGGATCGGACAGGACAGGCATGAAAGGGATCTGTGGTGCGGGAGGGGATAATCCTGCCCGTGAGATTATGATCTGGTCCCGGTATGGTACACCGGGAGGTTCAACTATTCCCTGCCCGGGTCCGGTATTTCACCGCTACCATCTGTCCAATATTATAGGTTCCCGGTGCTAACCATCACCGAAACCAACAAACCGTGATCACTATGAACTACAGATTTTTCACGATCGCTTCCGTTATGCTGCTGCTTGCCGTTGTCATTCTTGCCGGATGCACCTCGACAACGGGGGCAACGCAGGCTGGCGGAACCAGTACATCCTCCGGTAATCCAGGCCCCGGTGGAGGCAATGTGACCTCGATGCAGAACGGACCTCCATCAGGTATGTCCTTTAACGGCACTGCGCCCGGTGGTGCAGGTCCGGGGGGTCAGCCCGGTCCCGGAGGCAACAGCACAACGATGGGTAATGCCCCATCAGGCAGTGCTCCATCAGGAGGCATGGGCGCCGGTGGATCCGGTGGGCCGGGCAGTAACTCCGGCGCATCCGCGTACACCTTTAATGGTACCTACACGTTGAATGGCGGGACAGCGACAAAGACCGGCCAGACATACACATCCGCCACCAAAGATGTGTCCGGGGTCTATGTCACCAACAGCGGTGTCCTCACCCTGATCAATCCGACAATCACAACAAGCGGCGATTCATCATCCAACGATGCCAGCAGTTTCTATGGCCTTAATGCCGCGGTCCTGGTCAACCAGGGCAGCACCATGACAATTAAGGGTGGCACGATCGCATCGACCGGATCGGGTGCAAACGGCGTGATCTCTACAGGTACCGGCTCCTCGGCCACGCTTTCGGATGTCACCATCACGGCGTCCGGTGGCGGGGCACACGGGGTCATGGCAACTCTGGGAGGAAACATCACCCTTACTGATGTCAATATCGCGACCACAGGTGAAAGCGGAGCCCCTCTCGCCACTGATCGGGGCGGCGGCGTGATCACGGTTACCCGGGGAACATTTGAGAGCACCGGTCTGCGTTCACCGGGCATCTACTCGACCGGCATCATTTCGGTTAAGGATGCAACCATTGACGCTGAACCCGGAGCAGCCGTCATTGAAGGATTTAATTCCATCAGCCTCGATAACACGTCCCTTAGCGGAGGGAGCAGCACGTCCGATTGCGTGATGATCTACCAGAGCATGTCCGGCGATGCGTCTGAGGGTACCGGGACCTTTACAATGAACGGTGGCTCACTGACCGCGACCGGAGGGCCGCTCTTCTTTGTCACCAACACCCACGGAGTCGTCAACCTCAAAGGTGCAACGGTCACCACATCGGGATCGCTTATCCGGGCCGCAGCGTCCCAGTGGGGCACCACCGGTGAGAACGGGGGCATCGTCACATTTTCCGCTGACGGCGAAACCCTAGCCGGGAACGTGACCGCCGACAGTATCAGCTCGATTGATGTCAACCTGGAAAACGGATCCACGCTGACCGGTGCGATCAACCCGGCAGCCCTGACACTCGATGCGACAAGCACGTGGACAGTTACCGGGGACTCGGTACTGACAAGTCTCTCAGATGCGGGCGGGATCTCCGGGACAAATATCACGAACATCAACGGGAACGGCCACATGGTGACCTATGATGCGAGCCTTGCCGCAAACAGTGCGCTTGACGGGAAGACGTACACGCTTTCAGGTAGCGGAATGCTCAAGCCGGCATAAAATAAAAAACTCTAAACTTTTTTTGCAAGATCAGTCGAGGGGCTTACCGGTGAAAATAAGACCTGATCTCTCATAAAAAGTTTTAAAAAACAGAAAAAAATCTGAAATCTGAAAAAAAGAGCAGATCTAATTCTTTGCGAGTTTCAGGATCCGGATCGCAAGGTGTGCCGCGTTATCCCCGTTATCAACACCCACGCAAGCTACTGGCACACCTTTGGGCATCTGGACGATCGAGAGCAGGGCATCAAGGCCGTTCAAGGTCCCGCTGACCGGAACCCCAATCACCGGCTTGTCGGTCTTTGAAGCGATGACCCCCGGCAGCGCGGCCGAGAGGCCGGCTATAGCGATATAGATCCCGCTCGGGCAATTTTTGATATAGGCATCCAGTTTGTCCGGGTCCCGGTGGGCAGAGATGACCTGGTAGTCCCAGGTGATCTTGTGCTCGTCAAGAATCTTCTTTGCCTTGTCGGCAATTGCGGCATCGGATGCAGATCCGCAGATGATACTTACGTCTGCCATATTAAGCCATCCAAACTTATATCCCGTCTATATAAATATACTATTGGCAGATCCACATGGAAAAAGAATCACTCCTTATGCTTCCGGGCCCGGTACCGATGCCTGAACGGGTCAGGTTTGCAATGTCACGTCAGGCAATCAACCACCGGAGCGCCGAGTTTGGTGCGGTCTATGCAGACTGCGTCAGGGTTTTAAAGACCACGTTTGGGACCACCAACGATGTATTCGTGATCAGCGGGTCCGGCACGGCCGGCATGGAAGCCGCGGTCGCAAACTTCGGCCGGGACAAGGAGATCGCCTGTTTTGTGAACGGAAAGTTCGGCGAACGCCTCTATAAAATCAGCCAGCGTTACGGCAAAGCCCACGAGATCAAGTCAGAGTGGGGCACACCTCTTGACCTTGCGGCACTCGAAGCACAGCTCGAGGCGGGCGCACAGGTTGTCACTCTGGTTCACAACGAGACCTCGGCCGGGATCAAGAACCCGGCGGCAGAGATCGGGAAGCTCGCCCGCAAGCACGATGCGCTCTTTGTCATGGACGGCATCACTTCTGTCGGTGGCGACCTGGTCGAGACCGACAAGTGGGGAGTTGACGTCGCGATTGTCGGCTCGCAGAAGTGCCTTGCCGCACCGGCCGGCCTTGCCGCAGTCTCCGTGAGTGCCCGGGCATGGGAGCGGCTCACCAAGAACCCGCCGTACTACCTCGATCTTGCGGCGTACAAGAAAAGCGCTGCCGGGAAACCGATGGAGACCCCGTATACCCCGGCGGTCCCATTGTTCCTCGCTCTCCGCGAGGCCTGCCTTATTGTTGAGGAAGAGGGGCTTGCCAACCGGATTGCCCGGCACCAGAAGATGGCAAAGGCCGTCCGCGCCGCAGCTCAGGCATGGGGACTCTCTCTCTTCCCGAAACTCGATGCAAAGCACGAGTACGCAACGACTGTTACAGCGGTCTCGTATCCTGATGGTATTAGTGACGATGCGGTCAGGGCGACCATCAAGAAGCTGGGCATCACCATTGCCGGTGGCCAGGACCACCTCAAGGGCAAGATCTTCCGTATCGGGACCATGGGCGCCGTGAGCGCACCTGAGATCCTCGCTACGCTTGCCGCAACCCAGCACGGTCTTGTAAAGGCCGGCTACAAGATCAAGGGCAACGGTGTCGAGGCTGCGGCCGAGGTGCTGGAATGAAGGTGGGTGTCGCTGACACCACTTTCTCACGCGTTAATATGGGAGCGATCGCTATCGACGAGCTCAAAAAGCACGCGAGCGTGGCGATCGAGCGGGTGACCGTACCGGGAATGAAGGACCTGCCGGTTGCCTGCAAGAAACTGATCGAAGAGCGCCGCTGCGATATTGTGATGGCTCTGGGGATGCCGGGGGGAAAGGAGAAGGACAAGACCTGTGCCCACGAGGCATCGCAGGGGCTCATCATGTGCCAGCTCATGACAAACCACCACATCATCGAGGTCTTCGTGCACGAGGACGAGGCAAAGGATGATGCGGAACTTGCATGGCTTGCCGAGCAGCGCACCCGGGAGCACGCGGTCAATGCCGTAAAACTCGTCCTCCACCCGGAGGCCCTAACGAAAGACGCCGGAACCGGCCAGCGTCAGGGATTTTCTGACGCCGGCCCTGCCCGGCGGTAGGGACCATTGACAGGTTTATGAACATTAAAACGAGATGATCAGGTATGTGCGATACCAAGCCGATAAAACTGGGATTCGTGGTCGCGGAGTTTAACCGTGACATCACCTACATGATGGAGATCGAAGCACGGGAGCATGCAGCGTTTTTGGGCGCTGAAGTAACCGAGTGTCTGTACGTGCCGGGTGCCTTTGACATGCCCCTTGCAATCAAGAAGATGCTTGCCGCAGGAAAAGTCGATGCAGTCGTCACCGTCGGCTGCGTGATCGAGGGAGCAACCCAGCATGACGAGATTGTCGTGCAACACGCGGCCCGCAAAATTATAGACCTCTCCCTGGAGTTCGGGAAGCCGGTCACGCTTGGCATCTCCGGGCCCGGCATGAGCCGTCTCGAAGCAAACGAGAGGATTGATTATGCAAAGCGCGCTGTTGAATCTGCAGTAAAGCTTGTCAAAAGATTGCAATGAAGCAGCTCTCGGAGAAGGTCGCGGCGATTGCCCCCTCCGCGACGATTGAGATCTCCAACAAGGCAAAGAAGATGCAGAGGGAGGGCATCGATGTCATCAGCCTCTCGATCGGTGAGCCCGATTTCGATACTCCAAAACACATCACGGACGCCTGCATCGACGCCCTCAAAAGGGGCGAAACGCATTATGCGCCAAGCGACGGCATCCCCGAACTGCTTTCTGCGATCAGCGAAAAGATCGCAAAAGAGAACCGGTTTGCCTGTGCGCCCGACCAGGTGATTGTCACCTGCGGCGCCAAGGACGCCATCTACGAAGGGATGGAAGCGGTGTTGAACCCCGGCGACGAAGTCCTGCTCCTCACGCCGGCCTGGGTCTCGTACGAGCCCTGCGTCCAGATGGCCGGTGGGAAGATCGTCAAGCATGCGGTCAACCAGGAGTCCTTCCAGCTCGACGATTCTCTTCTTGAAAAGGTCAATAAAAAGACCAAAATGATCGTGGTAAACTCGCCCTCGAACCCATCAGGTGCGGTGTTTGACAAGAAATCCATGAAACTTGCGGCCGATCTCTGCGAGGATCACGATCTCTATGCGATGTCTGATGAGATCTATGAGAAGCTGATCTATGGGAAAGAACACATCTCGCTTGCATCCCTTGGTGACATGGCGCAGAGGACGATCACGATTAACGGCTTCTCCAAGGCCTACGCAATGACCGGCTGGCGGCTCGGGTACGCGATCGCCCCAAAACCGATCATAAAAGCGATGTCCAAGGTGCAGCAGCACTCGGTCTCTCAGGCAACAACCTTTTCGATGTGGGGTGCGGTTGCGGCGCTCAAAGGTGACCAGCGCTGTGTCGAAGAGATGCGCACCGAGTTCGATAAGCGGCGCCAGTATATCATCAAGGAATTGGGACATATGGGCTACATCTGTGCTCCGGCCGACGGCGCTTTCTACGCGTTTATAAAGGTAGCCGGTGACGATATGAAGATCGCAACAGACTGGCTCGAAAAGGCGCACGTGGCAGCAACCCCGGGCAGCTCGTTTGATGCGCCCGGCTGGATCCGGCTCTCGTATGCGGCATCGCTGGACCGGCTCAAAGAGGCAATGGGCCGGATCAAAAAGTTTGGCGGGAACTAGGATCCCGGCCAGCTGAAATATTTTTTTTTATTCGGTAGCATTCGGGTAATTTTTCCCGTTTTCAAAACTATTTTCGGACATTTCTTAATAAAGAAAAATTCCGTACTGTTTTACCAGAAACAGCTCCTTTCATGCCAACTCCGCCCTCTTCGACAGGTAGATTAACTGATCACGTAAAACTTACCTCAGAGTGCGCATGGACACGAAGCAGAAGATCATCATCGCCATTCTCATGCTCGGCACACTCATGGGATCGCTTGACTCGACCATCGTCATCCTTGCCTTTCCCACCATCTCTGATTCGCTTCATGCCGAATTTGTCACTACGCTCTGGATCATCCTGATCTATCTGCTGGTCGTAGCGATTTGTACCACCCAGCTTGGGCGGATCGGAGACATCTATGGCAGGAGCCGGATGTTCAATGCCGGTTTTGGCATTTTCACGGTCGGATCGCTTTTCTGCGGCCTCTCGCCGGGCATCTCATGGCTGATTGCCTCCCGGGGTGTTCAGGCTGTCGGGGGTGCGCTGATGCAGGCAAACAGCGGGGCGATTGTCGCAGATACGTTTCCGCCCAATGTCCGGGGGACGGCTTTCGGATACATCTCCCTTGGCTGGACGAGCGGAGCGATGCTGGGGATCGTGCTGGGTGGCATCATCACGACCTTTGTCGGGTGGGAGTACATCTTTTTTGTCAACATCCCTATCGGCATCATTGCAACAATCCTCGGATTCCGCTACCTGACCGACAACTCCCGTGTCCATGCAGAACTGGATCTTGTGGGCATGCTGCTCCTTGGTGCAGCGCTCACCTTCATCTCCTATGCCGGGGTGGATTTTGCAACTGAGGGCACCGCGTTTGCCAACATAGCCTCGTTGTGTATCGGCTTTGTCATCCTCCTTCTCTTTATCGTCTTCGAACGGCGGACTTCACATCCCATCATCGATTTTTCCGCACTGCGCAACCGGATTCTCCGGTATTCCATCATGGCAACGTTCTTTTTAAGCCTCGGGTACCTCTCCGTAGTCTTTTTGATCACCATGTATCTGCAGGGCATCCGTGCCTTATCCCCGCTGGATGCAGCGCTCCTTCTCACGCCGGGGTATGTGGTGGGAAGCCTGCTCTCCCCTCGCATGGGCAGGCTCTCCGACAAGTACGGGGCCCGGGTACTTGCGACCGCCGGTACCGCTGTGCTGATTGTCGCCACGCTCATCTACCTGGTATGCGGGATTGATACCCCGCTCTGGGAAGTACTGGTGGCATCCGGCGTATCCGGTCTTGGCACTGCGATGTTTTTCCCGTCCAACAACAGTGCGGTCATGGCAAATGCCCCCCAAGGATCCTATGGCGGGATCTCGGGCATCCTGCGGACCATGCAGAATATCGGAATCCTGGGAAGTTTTGTGATCGCCATCACGGTCTCAGCTGCATCCATCCCCCGGGACGTGGCATTCGAGGTCTTTATCGGTACCACAAACCTTGTTGGCGGGGTTTCCGAGGCATTCATCAAGGGGATTGATGCCGCTTTATGGGTCTCGATCATGCTCATTGGTATTGCCGGGGCATTATCCTGGATGCGGGGCCGCGAGACCCGGGGATCGGCGCCTAGGCCGGAGGAGAAGCAGGATACCTGAAGAACAGAGATTTTTTCGATTTTAGCTCTTCTTTTTCCACCGGATTTTTGCAAATGTTGACGTGCCGGAGATAACAACGTCATTTCCCTCAGTGCGGGCAAGTCCCGAGAGATAATTTTCCAGCACCCGTTCCTGTGCCGGTGTAGTCACCCCAAACCGTTTTTTGAAAAACGCTGACATCTCCTCCCGGAAAGAAAACCGGTACTCCTTGTCCAGCGGGAGCATATTGACGTCCGCATAGATTCCCTCTTGGTACAGCACGTTCCAGAGGCAGTCTGCTTTTGGCCCGGAATAATAGGGCCTCCCGTGGAGTGGGATCATGAGGTCGGCATACATCCGCTCCCAGAAGGGGAGGTCCACGAACCAGTAGAGACAGATCTCGCCGCGTGAGACCGCATCCATCTTCCGGATCGCTTCCCGTATATCATGCATGGTAAGCGAAAGGGAAGCGATTACGAGATCGTACGGGCCTTCGATATCCCGGGTGGGATCAACCTCTTCCCAGGTCTTCCGGACACAGGTAATGTTGTTGATCCCCTCTTTTCCGGCTCGCTCCTCAAGCGCGATAATCATTCCCGCCCCGGGTTCCACCGCGGTGATCTCCTTTACCTTAGGAGCGAGCGGGATTGCGAGTGTGCCCGGCCCGGCGCCGATATCCAGTACCCGGGTTGAGGAATTGACTACAAGATCGTCCAGGGTCATTCGGATACGCGTTTCAAATTCCCCAACGGACTGGGCCGCGTACCGGGTTGCATTCTCTTTTTTGTCCCAGTCGTGCGAGGTATCCAGAGCGATCCTTGCAGTTTCGTGCTGATCCTGCCGGGCCTTCCATACCTCGTTCCAGTCAATATCGCCATACTCGCAACTGAGGGCAGGTTCTGCCATAAATACAAAGGGTACACCCTGCCGGTATTAGAAGTACGCACCGCAAAAAGAGGGCTATTCATGCCTCAGTGCATCGATCGGGTTGAGGTTTGCCGCCTGCCATGCCGGGTACAGGCCGCAGAGAATGCAGATGATGATCCCAAAGCCAACTCCCTCCACCACGGAGAACACCGTGGGGAGCGTGAAGAGATACTGGGTGGTCTTGAGCATCAGCGCACTGATGGCATATCCCCCAAGAAGGCTGAGCGCCCCGCCGATCAGGCTGCCGGTCACACCAATGATTGCCGCCTCGTAGATGAACATGCTCATCACCTCCCGTTTCTGGGTGCCGATACTACGCATAATCCCGATCTCCTTGATCCGCTCGTTTACCGACATCATCATGATATTGAAGATGGAGACCCCGGCCACAAGCATGGAGATGCCGCCGATGGCCGTGACAAAGGTGGTCACCATGCCAAAGGTATCCATGATGGTGGCAAGCGTTGCCTTACTGTCGATCACGGTCACTGACTTCTCCCTTGTATTCCGGTTAAGCTGGTTTTCGATCGTGGTCTTGACATCCGCAGTATCTCCGTTGGCGACCTTCACGACCACTTCGTTGTATTGGTACTGATCGTTGTACGTGCTCTCGAACCAGTCCTGCGTTACCACAATGGAGTTATCGGTACTGATATCAAAGCTCATGCCCCGCTCCTTGATTATGCCGGTGACCCGGAGCGTGCCGTACTGGCCATCATTCCCGACGGAAATTCGGGAACCGACCTTGACATTATGATCCGTTGCAAAGGTTGCCCCCACAAGGCATCCCGAGTTCCCGTTGCTGTAATCGCCAGCGGTGAGATCAGGAAGAAGATCTTTTGTCTGGTCGGGCGGGAGCCCGTAGATGGTAGCAACGATATCATCGCTTCCGACACCCATCGTCATATATTCGGAAGTTGAATGGACGGGAATTGCTATATTCGGGGCAACTGCCCGTTTGATCTGCTGGTATTCCTGTTCGGTCAGCATCAGGTTTGCCGAACTTGCACCTCCGCCAAAACCACTTCCTCCTGCATAGGGCATCACGATCACGCTGTCCCCAACTGAAGAGAGGCTCGAAGATACCGCTTGTACTATACTGTTCCCGAGGATTCCCATGGACGCAATCGCGACGACCCCGATGATGATCCCGAGCATGGCAAGGCTCGACCGGAGCATGTGGATCCGGATATTCCTTTTCGAGATCTCCCAGAAGATGGTGCTCACGATTCAATCCTCCCATCTACGATCTGTATCGTCCGGTTCGTATAGCTGGCCACCCGGGGGTCATGCGTCACAACGATAATGGTAGTGCCGTTACGGTTGAGCTCTGCCATAAGCTCCATAATGCTTGCCCCGGTCTTTGAATCAAGGTTACCGGTAGGTTCATCGCATAAGAGAATATCCGGGTCATTAATGAGTGCCCGGGCGACAGCTACCCGCTGCTGCTGTCCCCCGGAGAGTTCAAGGGGAGTATGGACATAGAGGTGCTCGTCGAGCTTGACGGCCCGTAGCACGGCAACCGCTTTCTTCTCATCAACCTTTGCCCGGGATTTGAGCATCTGGGGAAAATTCACGTTTTCGATGACATTTAAGAGCGGAAAGAGGTTGAAGTACTGGAAGATGAAGCCGATGTGATCCCGCCTGAGGTTGGTGAGTTCGACATCGGACATATCTCCGATTCGGATCCCCCCGATAAAGATATCTCCCGACGTCGGAGTATCGAGACAGCCCATCAGGTTGAGGAGGGTGGATTTTCCGGAGCCTGATGGCCCCATGATGGAAATGAATTCGCCCCGGTTTACCGCAAACGAGATATGGTTAAGGGCGGTAACATCCCCCGCTTTCAGGGGGTAGACCTTGACCACATCGTGGAATACAAGGACCGGCTGGTCCTCTCCGGGTAACGCCTCCGGTGTCACTGTGTCACTCTTTGTGCCTTCTCAGGTACACATACCATCCGCCCACAAAGATCACAGCGATAATGACGACCACCAGTACCGGGAGCATGCTTGGCTGTGAGTTAGGTTGTGCAGTGGTCTGGGTGAGATCGATATTCTGGACTGAGGAGAGGATATTACCGTCACTGTCTTTGTATGATAACTGGAGGGGCACGCTTGTCGTGCCGTCCGGTACAGTAAAGGTGATCTCGAAACTGCCAAAGTCATCCGGCTTGAGTGTACCGATGACATAATTTCTGTCAGGTTCCTGTGGTATGGCAGGCGAAAGTGATGTAACGGTAACACCATTTGCGTTCGAGAGGCCGGCATTGGTTATATCTCCGGTAACGTCACAGGTTCCATTGGTGAGTGCAATAACAATATTGCTCATCACCGGGTCGGCCTGCATTTTATCCGTGGTAAATGCCACCGGGATCTTCAGATCTACCGAATGATGATTGTCCCCGTTGTCGTACTTCACGGTTACATTAAGGGTGGTCTCGACGTTCGGTGTTACCGTGAAATTCACTACGGTACTCGCGCCGGAGGAAAGCACCCCGATATATTGCGTGGCGGGGAGGATGTCTGCCCCGCTTCCCCCATCTACATCAACGATGACGTTTTTCACATCATCCTCGCGGGGATTGGCAAGCTGGAGCGAGAGCGTGTTCTTGGTGGCCGGGGTGAATGCATCCGGCTTATCGATCAGGGTTGCAACAATGGGAGTATTATCCACCTTTACAAGTCCCCGGTAGTAAATACTGGTGGCATCACCGATATTAAGAGAAAACGTCGGGTAGTAGCTGCCATCGGCGGACTGGGTAATTACCGAGAACGTGTATGTCCGTGTCTGGAGCGGGCCGACGGTCGATGAGGTGTCGTAGGACCCGCTGGTGAGCTGGAAATTATTATCGAAACCGAATGTAGCATGGTTGGCTACGATGCTCTGATTGGCGTTCCCGTTGGTGACTGCAACTGTTACGGTCCCGGCATCCCCGGTAAAAAAGGAACCGGGATCATAGGTCACGTTGGAGACGTAGACATTGTTGGCGGCGTTAATCTCTGCGGAAGTAGCCAGCGCTGTGGCCTCCCCCGTCAGAGCAAGCAGGGCAAGGGTGAGAAGGATAAGTCTGATCAGAATTTTCATTCAGGCACCTGCCAGGGAGTAGGCTTGGAAAACGATGAACAGGATTACCGGAATCATCACGCAGATCGCCGCATTCTTCAGTGACAGGTTCCGGGCCTGTTTCAGGCCGAAGATCCAGATGGATGCGCTCCAGAGCAGGAAAATAATCGAGACCACTGCAGTGATTTCGGTAAATGCCATCATCGCGGGATCGTGCATGAGTGCTGATGTGGCCTCCTTGATTACCTGCGGGTCCTGCATGGCGGCAGAAGTGAGGGGGGGGACGATCACTTTAGGGAGGTAGACCAGTGCTGCAATAACCGTTACCAGCATCCCGATAATCTGGGGGACAAACCCATATCCGACTACTTCGAGGCACCGGGAGAAACTGCCCGATCCTTTAAATGCCCGGGAAAGGAGGTAAAGAACTCCTGCCCATATCACCCAGGCAACAAATGTGCCGAAAAATGCTGCAATAACTGCGACTGCCATGATGAAAGGAGTCATTCCCTGCAGGACCGGCTCCATCATGCGGGCCGAAAGACTGCCTGCCAGGTAACCGGATACCGCCGCTATCGCGGCTCCCAGGAAAATAATAAGGCCCGGGAGCCTGAGTTCCTCTTTTTCACCAAGCGCCTGCCGGAAAAACCGTTCAGGATTTATCATCAGATCTTTTATGTTAATCCCCATCTTTCACATCCATAAACGAAGTATAAAATCAGGAACCCGTCCGCTCTTTGATCAGTACAGATCTATCGGCGAAATTTAATAGCCTTCTCCGGATAGTCCGGTAACTCACAGATCGGATATTCGTTATTTGGGCTATTGATCCTTTCTGTCTCAGGAAACCAGCTTTATTCTGGACTCCCGTTTTGACTGATAAAAAGTATATTTTAAAACATCGTACAACAAAAACATTCCACAATGTATATATTTATACAAAACAGAACAACCCGGCATGCAGACCAAGATCCTCCTTGACGAGGAGCAGATCCCCAAAAAGTGGTATAATGTCCAGGCCGACCTGCCCTCGCCGCTCGATCCCCCGCTCCACCCACAGACCCATAAACCGGTTGGGCCAGCGGACCTCTCCGCGATCTTTCCCATGGAACTGATCCGGCAGGAAGTGACGACCGATCGGTACGTGGATATTCCTGAAGAGGTGCGGGAAGTGTTCCGGCTCTACCGGCCAAGCCCGCTCTATCGTGCTCACCGGCTTGAGAAGGCCCTGAAAACCCCGGCAAAGATCTACTACAAGTGGGAGGGCGTGAGTCCGGCCGGGAGCCACAAGACCAACACATCGATCCCGCAGGCCTACTACAACATGAAGGCTGGCATCGAACGGATCGCGACAGAGACCGGTGCCGGACAGTGGGGTTCTGCCATGTCCTTTGCCACAATGCTCTACGATCTCGAGTGCACCGTGTACATGGTCCGGTCGAGTTACACACAGAAGCCGTACCGGAAATCCATGATGCAGGTCTGGGGTGCGGAGTGCATCCCGAGCCCGAGCACAAAGACAAAGTCCGGGCAGGCAGTTCTTGCAAAAGATCCCGACACTCCCGGTGCGCTTGGGATTGCGATCTCGGAAGCGGTCGAGGATGCGGCAAGCCACAGCAACACGAACTATGCGCTCGGCTCGGTCTTAAACCACGTCTGCCTCCACCAGACCGTGATCGGCCTTGAGTGCCGTGAGCAGCTGGCAAGTGTCGATGCCTACCCTGACGTGGTGATCGGGTGCGTGGGTGGCGGCTCGAACTTTGCCGGCATCTCGTTCCCGTTTGCCGGGGACAAGCTTGTCGGGAAGCACAAGGACGTTGACATCCTCGGTGTTGAGCCGGCATCGTGCCCCAGCCTCACCAAGGGGCTGTACACCTACGACTTCGGCGACGAGGCGGGCTACACCCCGCTCATGAAGATGTTCACGCTCGGCCACGACTTTGTCCCGCCATCAATGCACGCCGGGGGCCTGCGCTACCACGGGGATTCGCCCATTGTGTCGAGGCTCGTCCATGACGGCGTGATGCGGGCTGTCGCCTATCACCAGAGCGAAGTATTCGAAGCAGCCCAGACCTTTGCCCGGGCCGAGGGCATCATCGTTGCCCCGGAGACCTCTCATGCAGTAAAGGGCGCGATCGATGAAGCGCTTGCCTGCAAAAAGACCGGTGAGGAAAAGACAATCCTCTTCAACTGCACCGGCCACGGCAACTTCGATATGAGCGCCTACGATGCATTCTACAGCGGGAATCTTGTGGACTACGAATACCCGGACAGACTGATCAAAGAGGCCCTCGGGCGGATCCCGAAGATCGCATAAATACATCTTTTTTCCTATGCCCGTCATCGGTTTTCTCGTAAACCCCGTCGCCGGTATGGGCGGGTCCGTAGGCCTCAAGGGCACGGATGGGAAGGCCAATGAGGCGCGGCTTCTTGGTGCAGTGCCTCGCGCAAAGAACCGGGCAGGGATTACTCTTGCACTCCTCAAAAATATCCCGGATCTCACGTTTCTTTCCAGTGGAGGGGAGATGGGCAAAGCCGTACTCGAACAGTGCGGGATCTCCCGCTACCGTGTTGTTTATGCCGCCCGGAGCGAGAGCACAGCAGAGGATACGCAGGAAGCCGTCCGTGCATTTATCGCACAAGGGGCGGACCTGATCCTCTTCTGCGGGGGAGACGGGACGGCACGGGATGTTTTTGCTGCTGCCGGCCGGGAGGTTCCGATCCTCGGGATCCCGGCGGGGGTGAAGATGTACTCCGCGGTCTTTGCAGTAGACCCGGCTGCGGCGGCGGGGGTTCTCGCGGGGCCGTACGGGATTACGGACGGAGAAGTAGTTGACGTGGACGAGACAGCGTACCGGGCCGGCACGCTCGCGACCCGGCTGTACGGTATTGCCCGGGTCCCGGCCCGGGCCGGTATGACCCAGCCGGCAAAGCAGGTTTTTGAAGAGGCAGACGAGGAGCGGGCAAAAGAGGAGATCGCCCGGTTCATAGTAGAAGTGATGCTGCCGGATACAATTTATATCCTTGGCGCGGGGACGACCACGGAGGCAATTGCCCGCCGGCTCGGGATAAAAAAGACGCTCCTGGGTGTGGATGCAGTACTGGACGGCAAAATTGTTGCCGCGGATGCGGATGAGAAAACACTCCTTTCCCTCACAGGAAAATACCCCGGTGCCCGGATCATCGTGAGTCCCATAGGAGCACAAGGGTTTATTCTCGGCCGGGGCAGCCAGCAGATCAGCCCTGCGGTTGTGCAAAATGTCGGGGTGTCCCAGGTAATCGTGATCGCAACGCCGCACAAACTGCGGGAAACCCCGGAACTTTACGTTGATTCGGGGGACCCAAAAATCGATACCGGTTTTGATGCATCTGTCCAGGTTATCTCCGGGTACCGGATCGCCCAGAGAAAGAAGATCCACCGGGCACTGTAACCAGGGCAGCCGGCTAAAAAAAAGCGAAGTATTTTTTACAGTGGCGCGACGGTCTTTTTGTACATCTCGTTTAAGACCTGTGCGAGGCCCGCGTAGATCGCAAGGAACCCACAGAGGATCCCCTCGTACCCCGCGACCACCGTGATTGTGCTGCTCCCTGTAGCCTCTCCTATGGCAAGCAGGAAGAACAGGACTGTCAGGGTTCCAAAGACCAGCTGGAGCGCCCGGTTTGCCTTTAGGCTCCCCACGAACATGACCAGCGTGAAGATCCCCCACATGGCGAGGTAGGCAGCCATTGAGGCTCCATCAGGTGCTGCGGCCAGCCCCAGTTTCGGGAGCACAAGCAGGGCAACGAGCGTCAGCCAGAAGAACCCGTATGAGGTGAACGCAGTTGCCCCAAACGTGTTGTTCTTCTTCCACTCTTCGATACCCGCGATCACCTGCGCGAGGCCGCCATAGAAGATCCCCATCGCGAGGATCATGGAGCCGAGTGCGAAGAAACCTGCATTGTGCAGGTTTAAAAGCACCGTGGTCATACCAAAGCCCAGTAGGCCGAGGGGCGCCGGGTTCGCGGTCATATCCAGGTTTTTCACGGCTGTTGCCGTTTGTGTCGTTTCCGTCTGCATAATTCATTCATCCTTTTTTTTTAACTCGTTTCTGTGATCCTTCTGTATTACCCGATTTTTCCGGTTTTTATTCCTCGAGAGTCGAGATATCCCCGGGATCCATCCCGAGCTCCTTTGCTTTTAAGACCCGGCGCATGATCTTGCCGCTGCGGGTCTTGGGCAGTTTGTCGACAAATTCGATCTCATGGGGTACAGCGACGGGCCCCAGAGTCATGCGTACATGGTAGATCAGGTCCTGTGTCAGCTTCTCGCTCGGTGTGTTTCCCACCCGGAGGATGACAAAGGCCTTGATGGCGTTCCCCTTGATGGCATCGGGTTTCCCGATCACCGCAGCCTCGGCCACCGCGTGATGGGAGACAAGCGCGCTCTCGACTTCTGCCGTCCCGATGTTGTGGCCTGAGACGATGATGATATCATCAGCCCTGCCGATCACCATGATGTACCCGTCAGATCCCTTGACCGCCAGATCGCCAGCTGCGTACACGCCGCTGATGGTCTCCCAGTACTGCCGGTACCGGGCATCATTCTTGTATACGGTGCGGAGCATGGACGGCCATGGTCTTTTGATTACGAGGAAACCACCGGTCCCCGGGGGTACCGGGTTTCCGTTCTTGTCGGTAACATCCACCTCAACGCCCGGGATGGGTTTTCCCACAAAGCCCGGTCGCATCGGTTCTCCGACCATGGTGGTGATCATCTGCATTCCGGTCTCAGTCTGCCACCAAGTGTCCACGATTGGGCAGCGGCTTTTTCCTATCACCCGGTAATACCATTCGAATGCCTCGGGGTTGAGCGGTTCTCCCACCGATCCGATGATGCGCAGCGAGCTGAGGTTGTACCGGTTGGGCCAGTCCTCCCCCACTTTCATGAACGTCCGGATTGCCGTCGGGGCTGTGTAGAAGACCGAGATCTGCTGCTCCTGGATGAGCTTCCACCAGCTGCCGGGATCCGGATAATCCGGGGTGATCTCGGTGATAAACACCGTGGCGCCGACTGCGAGCGGGCCGTACACGATATAGGTGTGGCCGGTGATCCAGCCGGGATCCGCCGTGCACCAGTAGATGTCCCGCTCCTTGAGATCAAAGACCGTTTTGGTGGAGTAGTACGCCCCGACCATGTAGCCACCGCAGGTGTGAACCACTCCTTTGGGTGTGCCGGTCGATCCACTCGTGTAGAGGACAAAGAGCGGGTCTTCCGCGTCCATGGTCTCACAGGGACATTCTGCTGGTACATCCTCCATGATCCCGTAGAAGTCATGCTCCCGTCCCGGGTGGAGCTCGACCGGAGGTTCCTTGCGCCTCCGGTAGATGACTACGTGTTCCACTGACGGTGCATGGACGATCGCCTCCTGGACAATGGTGATCAGGGGGATTGCCTTGCCGCGCCGGATCGAGATATCTGCGGTGATCACGACTTTGGCCTCGGCATCATTGATCCGCAGGTTCAGGGCACTTGTCCCGAAACCGGCAAAGACAACGCTGTGCACGGCACCGATCCGGGCGCAGGCGAGCATGGCTATCAGCTGTTCGGGTACCATGGGCATGTAGATACAGACCCGGTCGCCTTTTTTCACACCGAGTTTTTTGAGGCCGTTTGCAAATCGCGAAACTTCCCCGAGCAGCCGCTGGTAGGAATACACCCGCTCCTTGCCGTCTTCGCCCCGCCAGATAAGGGCAACCTTGTTTCTCCGGTCACCAGCCACATGGCGATCAAGGCAGTTTGCGGTAATGTTGAGCTGTGCATTCACAAACCACCGGGCATAGGGATATGTCCACTCGCAGACCCGGTCCCAGGGCCGGATCCATTCGAGCTCCCGTGCGATTGTCTCCCAGAATGCATCCGGATCGGCAAGAAACCGCCGGTATGCTTCCTGGTAGTCTCCTATCCACGATGAACGCTTGTACTCCGCATCTGGTGTGTAGTACTTCGCGTTCTCCACGAGTTTGACATCGAAGTTCTCTTTCATGTCTCCCCCCAATATTTTACATAATTAATCATGTTAAATTCCTATATAAATTTTGGCGCTCAGGCAAAAACTCCGGCGAAAAATTCATGTATCCGGATACAATTCCCTGCGGGTTTGCGATGCGAACTTGAGCTCCCGTAAAGGTTCTGCCGCGACTTTCGCGAAAAGAATAGTATAAGAATTCTTTATCTAGCGGTGTCTTTCAATACTGTATCAATGCTGGAGAGAATCAAGGGCTGTATGCTTGGGGCCGCAGTGGGTGATGCCTTGGGCATGCCAAATGAGAGTACCATGCCCGGCCTCACCAAGATGCGGTACGGCTTCCGCAAGGCGTACAAGGGACATCCCAACGATGGCCTCTCCCCCGGCCAGTATACTGATGATACTCAGATCATGATCCTTGTGGCCACGCTCCTTGCCGACGGGAAATACAATGACGAGCGGTACGGCCTCGCATTAAAAGAACTCTACGCACGGGAGGTTCTCCGGTTCCCGGATGGCTCGATC
The DNA here is from genome assembly GCF_000017625.1 of Methanoregula boonei 6A8. Lineage (NCBI taxonomy): Archaea > Methanobacteriati > Methanobacteriota > Methanomicrobia > Methanomicrobiales > Methanoregulaceae > Methanoregula > Methanoregula boonei. Next base: position 62,150 of record NC_009712.1, read on the forward strand.
TCGGCTGCCTGCGATCATATGATCAGCGGGCAGGCAACATCCTGCGGGGTGAAATCAACAACAGCCGGCTGTCTCCCCGCCTCACTCCCGTTTGCCCTTGTGTATCCCGATATTCACGAAGCCACCGGGCGTGCCGTGCGTGCCTGCTCGATCACCCACACCCACCCGGCGGCCCATGCCGCGGTTTCCACCTTTGTTACGCTGGTATACAGCGCCATCCATGGGCACGCAGACCCGGTGGAAAAGGCCCTGGCCCAGGCACAGAATGAGGACGAGGTCCTGGGAGGCAAGATCCACAACGCGATCGAACTTGAAAAAGAGGGCATTGAGACGGATACCGCGATTCTCAAGATAGGTAACGACGTCTCCCTGTACCAGACACTTCCGATCTCGTTTTTCCTCATCAGGAGGTACCAGCGCCCTGCCGATCTTTTGACTGTTGCTGCCTACGTAGGAGGCAACACCGATACGATCGGGTTCCTCTGTGGGGCATATCTTGGGGCAAGCAAAGGTGCCGGTGCCATTCCGGCGGATCTTCTGGAGGGCCTTGAAGACCGCCAGCGTATCGAGATCCTGGGCCAGCGGATTTTTGACATCTACACCCGGAAGCTGGAACGATAAATCTTTTTTTCTAGAATTCCCTGCCTTCGTTTTGCCTTCCTGCGCCGCCGGTACCTTTGCCGCTTCTCCCGCAAAAGGTTAAGATTTCAGGAAGGAAAAGATCCTAGTATGAAAGTTGCGATTGTCGGCGCGTCCGGGTACGCCGGCGGCGAACTGGTCCGCCTGTTGTACCACCATTCTTCTGCAGAGGTAACCTGCGTTACGTCACGCAGCCTTGCAGGAATACCGCTTTCTGAGGTCCATCCCCAGCTTACGGGATTTTCTGATCTCAGGTTCGAGAACCCGGCGCCCGATGCCATCGATGCTGACGTGGCTTTCCTTGCGGTTCCGCACACGGCAGCCATGACGATCGCAGGAAAGCTGCTCTCGCGGGGGATCAAGGTTGTGGACCTCAGCGCCGACTACCGGTTGCCAAAGGATACCTTCGAGAAGGTATATGGCGTAACCCATACGGATTATTTCCCCGCCCCGTACGGTATCCCCGAGTTGCACCGGAAGGAGTGCATCAACGCAAAGTTCGTGGCAAACCCCGGTTGTTTCCCCACGGGAGCAACGCTTGCCGCAGCGCCCATTGCCTCCCGCGCACATACCATTATCTTTGATTCAAAGACCGGGGTGAGCGGGGCCGGGGACAATCCCTCGGCAACTACCCACTATCCCAATGTCGGGGACAATGTCAGCCCCTATAAATGGACCAGCCACCGCCATCTTGCGGAGATGAAACAGGAACTCTCAAAGCTTGGCTCAAAAGCCGCCTGCTACTTCACCCCCCATCTCGTGCCGGTCAACCGCGGGATCCTCACCACCGCCCATATCCTCTTAAACGAACCCCTGGAGACAAAAGAGGTGGAAAAACTCTACCGTGAATATTACAAGGACGAATTCTTTGTCCGGTACCAGAAGCCTATGCTCTCAGCAGTCCGGGGCAGCAACTTCTGCGATATCATGGTCGAGAGCGAGGGCAAAAGGGTCGTGGTGGTCTCGGCGATCGATAACCTTGTCAAGGGCGCAAGCGGCCAGGCCATCCAGAACATGAACCTCATGTGCGGATTTAAAGAGACTGATGGTCTCGATGCACCCGGGCTGCTGCCCTAAAAGAACTGGTGATTTCAATGCTTGTTTCAGAAGCCATGACTAAAAACCCCCTGACCTGTACGGTCAACACCCCCCTCCGCGACGCGGTTGCAATCCTGCGAGAACACCATATCGGGGGACTCCCGGTGCTTGACGGTGAATCTCTCGCCGGCATTATCACGGAGTCGGATATCCTTGCCCAGCTTGCGACCCACAAGCTCTCCGATGACCTCTGGCTCCCGTCGCCCCTTGAGATCATCGAGGTCCCAATCCGGGAATATATCAACTGGGAGAAGACCAAGGATGCCCTCAGAAATATCGGGGACCTGCCGGTAAAAAAAGTGATGACTCATCCGGTGATAACGGCGACCGGAGATATGGATATCGAAGACGCAGCAGCACTTATGCTCAAAGAGCGCATCGCACGACTCCCGGTAACTGATGGTAAAAAACTAATCGGGATTCTCACCCGCGCTGACATTGTCCAGGCGGTCGGTGCCTCCCGCTCATTATAGGTATCAAACCTCACGTGCGACAATTTCGGAGATTCGATTATTATGGCCTACAAAAGTCTCTGTGCGGTCAAAGGTGTCACCGCAAACGGCATTAAGGAAGGAAAGTTCGGCCTTGCCCTGATCCGGGCAAGCGGCACCTCGGCAGGAGTGTTTACCGCAAACCTTGCCCGGGCAGCACCCATAGAGCTGATGCGAAAACAGATCCGGAAAGGCAGGCTGGAAGCAGTTATTGCAAACAGCGGCTGCGCAAATGCCTATACCGGCAGGCGCGGGTACGACGATGCCGTCTCCATGACGGAGTATGCCGGCTCGGCGCTGGGAGTAGATACATCATCTGTTGGCGTAGCAAGTACCGGTGTCATCGGCAGGTACCTTGACCTGCCCCTGATCCGGCGCCAGTGTGCGGACGTGGCGCTCAACCTTACCTCTTCCCCGGCTGCGGAGGACCTCACGGTAAAGGCGATCATGACCACCGATCTGTATCCCAAGCACGCGCTCGTGGAAAAGGAAGACTTCACGATCGGGGCGATTGCCAAGGGAAGCGGGATGATTGCGCCCAACATGGGCACCATGCTCGCGTTCATCTATACCGATGCCGAGATTGCGGCACAACCCCTCAGGGAGGCGCTCAGGGCCGCAACCCGGCGGACGTTCAACCGTGTTGTGGTTGACGGGGATACCAGTACAAACGACATAGCACTCTGTACTGCCACGGGAGAGTCCGGGAAGGTAAACACGACAGAATTCTCCGCAGCGCTCGAAGCGTGTTGCCGCTCGCTTGCCCAACAGATCGCAGCGGACGGCGAAGGGGCAAGCAAGCTCCTCGAAGTTACGGTCCGAGGCGCTCCCAAAGAGGAAGCGGCAGCAAAGGTTGCCCGGGTCGTAATTGAGTCCCCCCTTGTAAAAACCGCAGTATACGGCGAAGACCCCAACTGGGGCCGGGTCATTGCGGCGGCCGGGCGGGCCGGGGTAAAATTTGACCCGAACGCGGTCTCCCTCTGGATCAGCGACGGAAACGAAAAGTACCCGCTGGTGAAATCCGGGGAGATTATTGCGGATCTCACCAAGGCCAAGGCCGCGATGCACGGGAAAAAGGTTATTTTCATTCTCGATCTCGGGGCCGGGAAGGAAGAGGCAACGGCCTGGGGCTGCGACCTTACCGAAAAGTATGTTGAGATCAACGGAAGGTACACCACATGATGAAGCGCGAAGACGTCCTCATGGAAGCTCTCCCCTACATCCAGCAGTTCCACGGCAAGACGATCGTGATTAAGCTGGGAGGCCATGCGATGGTCGATCCCGAGGTTCTTGAGAACGCCATAAAGGATGCCGTCCTCCTCCATTACGTTGGGATTCGTGTCGTGCTGGTTCACGGTGGCGGGCCGGAGATCACCGAGAAGATGAAAGCGCTCGGGAAAGAATCGGTCTTTGTCGGGGGCCTGCGGGTCACCGATCAGGAGACGCTCGAGATCGCGCAGATGGTGCTTGTGGGCAAGATTAACAAGGGCATCATCTCGCTCATTGCAAAATGCGGTGCGAAGGGTGTCGGGCTCTCGGGAAGTGACGGGAATATTATCCTTGCAAAGAAGATGGATCTCCAGAAAGTCAACGTCCAGGGAGTGGAGCAGGAGGTGGACCTCGGGCATGTCGGCGAGATCGAATGGATCGACCCGTCGCTCCTCACCACCCTCCTTGATCGGGACTATATTCCGGTTATCTCCCCGATTGCCATTGACCGGTATGGCGGGAGCCTCAACATCAACGCAGATACAGCAGCCGGCGATATCGCCATTGCACTCAAGGCCTACAAGCTGATCAATATGACCGATGTGGATGGCGTGATGGATGCAAAAAGGACTCATGTCTTCCGCAAGCTCTCCATTACGGAGGCAAATGCCCTTCTGGCCTCGGGGGCCATCGGGGAGGGGATGATCCCGAAGGTCTCCTCGGTTATCAAGGCGGTCGAGAACGGTGTCAAGTACTCCCACATCATCAACGGCAATGTGGAGCACAACCTGATCCTCGAACTCTTCACCCATGAGGGGGTCGGGACAATGATCTCCCTCCAGTAGGTTTTTTTGCACGCCGCGGCAACACTCACCTACGAAATAAACCGAATTTCAAAAGAGAGTACGGGAGTCGCCGGATGGACAGGATCATAAAATTTGTTATTGCACTGTTAGTGGTTATCGCTGCTGCCAGCGTGGCCTATCTCGTGTTTGCTGCCTCTCCGGCCCCCTCATCCTCATCATCAGGTGTAAACGATAGTATTGTCTACTATTTCTATGGCAATGGCTGCCCGCACTGCGCGGCTGTTGAGCCCTTTATGGAAAATATGACCAAAAAGTATCCCGATGTCGATATCCGGATGCTTGAAGTGTGGTATAACCAGACCAACCAGCAGATCGATGATCAGGTAAATGCAGAGGCTGGTATCACCTCCCCCCCGGGAGTGCCGGAGATCGTGATCGGGAAGACCGTGCTTGTCGGTGAAGTTGATATCCCGGCCAAGCTCGAAGGGTACCTCCAGGCCATTGAAAAAAAAAAGTAACCCCTGAACCCCTGCCGGAAGGCACATCTCCTGCATCCAAACCCTCCTTTTCTCCTGCCTCGAACCGGCCGGTCACCGGCTATTATTTCTATGGTGAGGGGTGCAGCCATTGCGATGCGATAAAACCGTTCATTGCTGACATCCAGTCACGGTACCCGGCGTTCGACCTTGAGCAGCTCGAAGTGTACCACAACGCCACCAACCAGGCCTTGTTCCTTTCAATGGATCAGAACCTTGGCATCGCGTCCCCGGGTGTCCCCACTATTATTATCGGGAACCATACACTGGTCGGGGAAGACCAGATCCGGGACCAGCTGGAACAGGTGATCCTCGCAGAACAGGCCACTTCGGGTGGCCCGGCCCAGGGAAATCTCACCGTGGCGGAGAACAGTCCCGGCACGTTCTCCCACCTGACCGTCCCCCTGGTAATCGTTGCTGCAGGGATCGACAGCCTCAATCCCTGCGCCTTTACGGTCTTAATTATCCTCCTGCTCTCCATTATTGCGCTCCAGAGCCGCCGGCAGGTGCTGATAGTGGGCGTCACCTATATCGCCGCGGTTTTTTTGTTCTACTTTATCTCCGGCATTGGGGTCCTTTCGTTTGTGCACCTTTCGGGGATCTCCAGTCTCATAGCGCTTGCTGCCGCTGTCATCGCCATCGTCCTTGGGGTGGTAAATATTATTGAAGCGGCGGTGAAAAAAGACGGATTTTTCCTTGCGATCCCCGAATCGAAGAAACCGGTGATTGAGCGGTATATTACAACCGCCACACTGCCTGCCGCATTTGTGCTTGGCGTCCTTGTGGGGATTTTCGAGTTGCCCTGCACCGGGGGGATCTATCTGACCATCCTTGGCCTGATCAGCAACACCCTCACATTCACCGAGGGAATTCCTTATCTTCTTCTTTATAATTTAATCTTTGTTCTGCCGCTCATCGTCATCCTTCTCGCTGTTGTCCTGGGTATTCCCCCTGAGCGGGTGAACACCTGGAGGCTTGAGAACCGCCGGAAGCTCCGGTTTGCCATAGGGGTTGCGATGATCCTTGTCGGTGCCTTTATCCTTATCGGCCCCCGGCTCCTGTAAAAAGGGGATATTCTCCCGTTTTTTAAATCTCCCGGCGGCTGCCGGACCAAAAAAGAGAGTTGGTTTTGCGGAATTATTTACGGGTACTTTTTCTCGTTGCCGGTGGGTCCATTGCCGCCCGTTGCGCTTTCTCATTCATGGAGATCAGGGTCTCAAAAATCCCCCTGATAGGCACCGGGTCGACGTGCTCTGCCTTTGCCAGTTTCATCACGTAGTCCAGCACATCGTTCTTGCGCTGGTTGTCATGGACCGGTATCCCGCTCTCCTTTTTGATTGCGGCAATTTTTCCGGCAAGGCTTTGCCGTCGCGCGATAAGGTGGATGATCTCCTCATCAATCTGGGTGATCTCTGCCCGGATCTCCTCAATGGTCATAGGAAAGTACAATCGCCGGAAAAAGGGATAAACGTGCTGACAATAGTTTGTCTGGATCTCCGTACGCGGTAGACACATATCGCAGGAGCGCCCTAGTTGATCCAGTGGTTTCATGCTCGGAAATATTACCCGGCGCGAAGAATACGATCTCTTTGCCGCATGGCTGGCCGTATCGCTCTCGTTTGCCATAATCAAGCTGGCGCCCTACGGTGTCCTTGGCCCTATCCAGCCCGTTAACCCGGCAACTGCCCTGACCTACCTGGTCATTGCCCTCCTGACCGCGGGAATCGGCCTTGTCCTGCACGAACTGGCCCACAAGTTTGCCGCAATAAAGTTCGGCTTCTGGGCCGAATTCCATAAGAACAATTTCATGCTGCTTGTTGCTGTGGCCCTTGCCGCGCTCGTGGGCTTTGTCTTTGCCGCTCCCGGTGCAACCGTGATCTACAGCACAAGGCCCGATGGCCGGACAATCAACCGCGAGGAGAACGGAATGATCTCGGCAGCCGGGCCGGTCACCAACCTCGTCCTCTGCATACCGTTTGCGGTCCTTATTTTTGCTACCGCCCCCCAGTCCCTCCTGTACCAGATCGGGATTTTCGGTGTCCAGATTAACGCCATGATCGCTGCGTTCAACATGCTTCCGATCAGCATACTTGACGGGAACAAGGTCCTGTCCTGGAATATCCCGGCCTTTGTCCTGCTTATCGCCGCATCCTTCGCGGTGCTGGTGAGCTCTTTCTATATCCTCTGATTTTTTTTTAAAACAGCCCCGGGGCTTTTCAGCTGCTCCCGGCAGTCTTCTCTAAATCCCGTACGATCTGCTGGCCTTTCTCATAGGCTTCTTTGAGTGCGGTCGGGTGGTTTTTGATCCCGTTATACGCGTCCATGTTATTGGCCACAATGTTTTCCGTATAGTCAAACCCCGTGCCATGGAACAGCGCGGTGATGGCAGGGAAGGCGCTGTCGAACACCCTGTCAAGGTTCTGCCCGGCAGTCGAGATAAAAACGCCCTTGTGCCGCCGGATGTGGTCCTCGGAGAACGTGAGCGTTTTGAGGATGAACTTGCGTGCCCAGAGGTACTGGGCCCGGTCAATGAAGCCTTTGAGCTGGGCAGTGATCCCCATGCTGTAGATCGGCGAAGCAACGGCAAGGATATCGGTGGCAAGGATCCTGTCATACAGGCCCGGGGCATCGTCCTTTACGATACATTCGCCGGTCTTGTGGCACGCGTTGCATCCCCGGCACGGGGAGTAATCGATCTCCCTGAGTACCACTTTTTCGACCGTGGCACCTGCGGCCTTAGCCCCTTCAAGGAAACTGTCCAGCAGCGTCTCGGTATTCCCGTGCCGGCGCGGACTCCCGGAAATCCCGAGCACTTTTACGGTCATGGGATTATCCCCTCCGACAACCGCTTTTTAAGCTCGGCAATCACGGATATCCCCAGTTTTTCCGCATCTGCTTTTGCCGTGGGGTGATGGGTGATCGCCCCCTTCTCATCCACGCCGTTTATCATCAGGTAACTGATATCTGCATCCCGGATCTCGATCACGTGGTAAAAGCACTTGACCGATGGCACGGCGCCATCAAACACATGCGGCCAGGTCTGTCCGGCGGTTGCAAGAAAGACCCCCAGGCGCTTTCCTTTGCGTTCGGGTGGGACCACGGGGAGCTTGAGGACGTATTTCCGCGAACGGAAGACCTGTGCCCTGTCCACAAGGGCCTTGACCTGCGAGGCAAGTCCCATGCAAAAAATCGGGGATGAGAGAACGATGCAGTCCGCCTCGATGATCTTGTCGTGCCAGCGATCCATGCCATCGCGCTGGATACACCGGTTGAGTTTCTCGCACGCATTGCATCCCCGGCAGGGATTGATGTCAGCCTCGGTGAGCGGGATCTTCTCGATTGTGACATCCTTTTCCTGTGCCATGGATGCAAGCATCCAGTCAAGCAGGGTCTCCGAATTGCCGGACCTGCGCGGGCTGCCGGCAAATGCGAGGACTTTTACGGGCATAGATGATGCTTGGATACGGTGAGTGAAAAACCATTGGATAGGAAACCTGCGGGAAATCTTCTCCCACGGGATTGACCGGGAATGAGCAGATGCTATCCCCCGCGAAAAATCAAAAAGGGAGTCCTCCCGGGAGAATCAATCCCGGGAGTCCCTGCCTGCGAGGCGTTGCCTCACTTCTTCATGACTTCATCCAGCTGTGCCTTGCCGTACACATAGGCCGGCATGCCGGCCAGAAGGAACGAGACCCGCAGGGCCTCCTCAACCTCGGCCTTGGTAACGCCAAGGTTTGCCGCACCCATCAGCTGGGCCCGGACCGCGTGCTGGTCGCGAAGCGACGCTGCAATGGCGATCGCGATCAGCTTTTTGGTTTTCCGGGTGAGCTTGCCATCGTCCCAGATGTGGTCTTCCATCTTGATGACCAGATCGTACATCCCGGGATCGTTTGTGGTCAGTTCCTTGAAGAATTTGGGCACTTTTCCAATCTTCTTTTCAAGCCCTTTGAGTTCCTTTACCGTCTTCTTCGCAACAGGTTTCTTTGCTACAGGTTTTGCTACAGGTTTTTTGACAACCATACTCATTCACTCTCCAATATCATGGGTTCGCCGCAGCAGACCAGTTCTCCGCCGCCGGCCTCCTTTACGATCACAACATTCCCGCAGATCTCGCATTTGAAGATCTGCCCTTCTGTGGATACGTTTACCATTGTCTCTTCCCTTCGCGTTGGTGTTCTGCTGTGCCGTCACGATCCGGAAAAACCGGCTCTTCCCCGGTTATCCCGAAGCACACCGCCGACAGGATCCCTGCCGGAAAAATGAGCGATTACTGGAAACTCTTACCGCGTCTGGGCGGATTCTTGGCATCTTCGGGAGTCTTAATATCCGGCCGGATGTGGGTCATCGGGAAACACTGGTACTCCTCGCAGGAGCAGGCCGGGCACTTGCGGAGATCCTGCTCGCTCTGGTCCAGCGTAAGTTCCTTGCCACAGTCGAGACACACATATTTTCCCGGTCCGACCTTCTGGCCTGCCGTGTACGTCTTTTGTTCGGTCAGAGATATCACCAGACTTCACTATCATATCAAAGATATATATCAGTTGTGTTCGTACCCACGTCTGCGACATCTCCCGGCACCGCCCCTTGCGTCCTTTTTACCGGATCCAAAACTATATTGGTTTTTTTCTCCTAATCCGGGTATGGCTCCCACTATCATCGGCCTTTTGGGCAGTCCTCTCCATGAGGGCAATACGGCGCAGCTTATGGCCCGGGCCGTACAGGGAGCACGGGATGCCGGCTGTACTGTGGAGCTTATCCCGGTAACGAGCCTTGATTTCCAGGGCTGCCAGGAGATGTTTTTCTGCAGGGATCACGAGACCTGCATTCTCGACGACGATATGCAGCAGGTGTACCCGAAATTCAAAGGAATGGATGGCCTGATCCTTGCTACGCCTGTCATGACCATGGGGATCCCCGGGACGCTCAAGGCCTTCATGGACCGGTTCCAGGTCTTTTTTATGGCCAAGTACCACCGGCACGAGTCGTTTATTCCCCGGGACCGGAAGCCTGCCCGGGCTGGCATTTTCATCTCTATCTCCGGCATGGATATTCCGGAGGTGTTTGTCGGGGCAAAACTGACAACACGGGCGTTCTTTGACATCATCGACTGCCGGTACCAGGACGAGCTGCTGGTTAACGGCATGGACGGAATCCTGGATATCACGACCCGGCCGGATCTCCTGGATGCAGCGTACAGGAAAGGGTTTGCCCTTGGCCAGTCGCTTGCCGCCCCGGCTGGTAAGTGACCGGGCGTTTTTCATCTCCCGATCAGATTAGTCCTTTCTCTTTAAGGCTGGAAAAACCGGTCCGGGTCACGATAATGTGGTCCAGGAGCTGGATACCCAGAAGGGCCCCTGCCTCCTGGAGCTGCCGGGTGATTGCAATATCCTGCGGGCTTGCCTCAAGCGATCCTGAGGGGTGGTTGTGCACGCAGACAACCGATGCGGCCCGGTCCGTTATTGCCCCGGCAAATACCTCGCGGGGATGGACCAGGCTGTGGTTGAGGATCCCGATCGTGATCACGCGGCTTGTGATCACCTCCCCGGCCCCGGAGAGCGAGATACAGATGAAATGCTCCTGCGGCTTATCCCGGTACTGGCCTACCAGAGGCAGGACATCCTCCGGTGTACGGATTTTCACGGCATCGGACGGCCCGTACCGGCGCCGCCCAAGTTCGAGGCAGGCCATGATCTGTGCCGCCCTGGCCGGCCCTGCTCCATCGATCTCCAGCAGGTCTTCGTACCTGACCTGCCGGGCGGGATCGCTGAGCAGGAGCACGATATCGCGTGCTATCGCCCGGACATCACGGCCGGGCAGCCCCCTTCCGATAATCGCCTCGATGAGCTCCGCATCGTTGAGCGCCTGCACACCTTTGTGTGCGATCTTCTCCCGCGGCCGGTCCAGGGCGGGGAGATCTTTCATCTTTTTCATGGCCTGCCGCGGATGGGGAGAATCGATCCCCGGGCCGGTACCTGTTTGTGCATAGATATGGGTAGTATCCCGGCATCTATAACCTCTTTCTTATGTAATTCATCTTATCCCGAATTCCGGGAAGGCCGGCCTACCCGTGCCTCATGAAGAATGTTTAAGTAACTCCCTGACTATACGTTCCCGTATGACAACCGAGAAGAATGCACAGGAAGCGTTTGCCGGAGAATCCCAGGCCAGCCGGAAATACCTGGCGTTTTCCGAAAAGGCCGCCGCCGAAGGATTCACGACAATTGCCACACTCTACAAAGCGGCATCAGAGGCAGAGACGGTCCATGCAAAGAAACTCCTCAAGGTGCTCGGTGCCGTAGGCCCGACCGAGAAGAACCTGGAAGGCAGTATTGCCGGGGAGACTCACGAGTACACCGTCATGTACCCCGGCTTTATCAAGGAGGCCGAGGCCGAGAAGAAGAGTGAGGCGGTACTTGCCTTTACCCATGCTATGAAGGCCGAAGAGATCCACGCCGGCCTGTACAAAAAGGCGCTTGCCGCCATAAAAGCCGGCCATGACCTGGGCAAGGAAAAAATCTATCTCTGCCCTGTTTGCGGCAACATCGAGATCGGGAAGGCACCGGACAAGTGCCCGGTCTGCGGGGTTTTCGGGAAGCAGTTCCGCGAAATCACCCTTTAATCCCCCCGTGATCTTTTTTACCTGTCCGGGGGCATGGCAGCAGTCCGTGCTCCCTGAAAAAATAACTTTATTCTTTTTTGGTGTGCCGCCGGTGGGCCCAGACGATGACCACCACAAGGGCGATCAGGGTTACCCAGGATGCCGAGTAGAACACGATGATGGGATATTCGAGCATCTCCTTTGGCAGCGTGGAGACCGGGCTTTCCGGTGCCGCAGAGCTGGTGAAGGTAAGGATCACGCTTGCCGGGAACCGTCCCGGGCCACCAAAGTAATGGACAAGTACGGTGGCATTTCCCGATTCGATAACTCCGGCGGCCGGGGCATTGTAGGTAACCGGGAAAGCAACGATGCGGGAGAGCCGGGTATCCTGGTCTTTGAGCTCAACGTACCATTCGTCCGTATAGACATCGGGGTAGGCATCCGAGGCATCCACCGAAAGTCGTGAACCAGGGGAAACCGTTACCTGCCAGGTGCCCTGTTCGCTCTGGTTGGTAAACGTCAGCCTCCGTGTCGCTGTCTCCCCGGGAGCAAGGGAAACCGAACCCGAGGTGAGATATACCGGTGGGAGAGGTGCAGGCAGGGAAAGGATCCCGGTTCCGGTGGCAGCAGAGCAGGCATACCGGTCATCCATCTCATCGCCGTATGAGAGTGACCGGTTGTAGATCCTGACCTCATCGATTGCCCCGTTGAGGTATTCCGGGGCATCCGGGTCGGGCAGGTCATTTGGCCCGGCATTTGCACCGATCAGGATATCGTTGCTGTCGGAGTACCGGATTGTACCGGTGGCATTTATCTGGTTCTTGAGAATCCCGTCCAGGTAGATCCGGGCTACCTGACCGTCGTACGATCCCGTAACCTGGTGCCACTGCCCGGGCGTGATGGCTTCATGCGGGATCACCACCGAGGCACTTCCCCGGACATTGTCAAGCCCGAGCGTCCACCAGAGGTCGTTTCCCTCATCAAATCCGAGCCGGTATCCCCCGCCGTCCGCATAGGTTGAGACAAGCGTCTGCGGGGACGTATCATTGACATAGAACCACGCCGAGACCGTGATAGCCTCCGTGGGATGATTGGCGGGGGTATACGGTACGGAGACATAACTGCCATTGCCGGAAAGCACAAGCGCCCGTACACAGCCGCTGTTATCAATCCGGTATGCATTGCCATGAATGGTCCCGGTATTCCCGTGGCCGGACGCATCGAGTGCAAGAGCGCCGCTGCCCTCGTTGAACGTAAGGTACACCACCGGCCCGGCCGCCGTATCCAAAGCAGCCGCGGCACCGGCAGTGCAGAGAAGCAGGACCAGGATACCACACCAGAAGATTCCCCAAAAACAGGTGCGACGGGTAACGGCGGGCATGAGTGTACCTTCTTGTATCATGGGGTAGTGGGGTGTGCGATAAAAAGAAATTTGCGCTTTAGAGCCTATATTCCTCCTCCATAATCTTTATATCGGCGGCAAACCTTTTCGCACATGATGAGCACGGTCACCGTTTATTCCACGAAAAATTGCCCGTACTGCCGGATGGCCAAGGCATTCCTGGAGAAGTACGGCGTTCCCTACACAGCCATTGATGTCGGCGCCGATACCGCTGCGGCTCATAAGATGATCGCGCTTTCAGGCCAGCGCGGCGTACCGGTAATTACCGTTGATGACGAGGTGATTGTCGGCTTTGACTCCCAGAGGCTCAACGAGCTTTTCGGGACCCATGCAGCGGGAGAGACCTACGATGTCATCATCGTTGGTGCCGGCCCGGGAGGACTTACTGCCGCGGTCTACTGCGCCCGCAAACTCTTAAAAACGCTCGTTGTTTCCGAGAGTATTGGCGGGCAGGCGCTGGAATCGTGGGCCATTGAGAATTACATGGGCTACCGGATGATCACCGGTGAAGACTTGATGAAGAAGTTCGAGGAGCAGGTCCGGACCCTTGACGTGCGCCTGGAGCTCGACCGGGTAAACGGCGTTACAATGGAGGAGAACCTGTTTGTGGTAACAACCGTTTCCGGCCTTTCCGTGAAGGCAAAGAGCCTGATCCTCACCCCGGGAAAACAGCCCCGGAAACTAGGGGTTGAAAACGAGGAGAAGTACCTCGGGCGCGGTTTGTCCATCTGCTCGACCTGCGATGGCCCGCTTTTTAAGGATAAGAAGATCGCTGTTGTGGGCGGCGGAAACTCGGCGCTCCAGACCGCCGTTGAGATGAGCAGCATCGCCTCCTCCGTGAGCCTGCTTGTCCGGAGCACAATCAAGGCGGATCCGGTGTACGCAAAAAAGCTTGAAGGGCTAAAGAACATTACCGTGCACCTCCACACGCAGATCACCGCGCTTGCCGGCGATCCGTTCCTCCAGCATATCACGATTGCAACCGAGGGCCAGGGGGAACAGCGCATTGATGTTGATGGCGTCTTTATCGAGGTTGGCTGGACGCCGAATACGGAGATCTTTGATGGCCTGGTGGAGCTCAACGGGAAAAAGGAGATCGTGGTGGATGTGGACGGCCACACGAGCCGGCCCGGGGTATTTGCGGCAGGCGATGTGACATCGGTAAAGAGCAAGCAGATCATTATAGCTGCCGGTGAAGGGGCAAAGGCCGCGCTCGAAGCGTACGATTACCTGATGAGCCTGGCCTGAATCTTTTTTTTTACCAGTGCCCGTGTGCGGGCAGGACTTCCGGCTGCCGGTGGTTCTAAAAAAAATTCTTTTGGGAATACCAATTTCCGCAAAAAAAAATCGATCACCCCCGCGTTGCGCTCCGCCGAAAAAATTGGCCGGACCGATCGATTCCGGAATTGATCGGGGCGACCGTTCGTGCAGCAGAATCAAGGGTAGCCCCCTCCCCCCCCAAGCCACCATCGATCACCCCACAACAAACCGGTTTCTTCGACGTAAAATTGAAAAACGCTCATAGCGGCCTCTGGAAGGCCGATCTCCCATTTAGTTGACCTGCAGGACATCTCCAAAGACCATGCCAAAAAAAGGCCGCTATTTTGCAGGTCGAAATTGTCTTTAAATTGAGGCTTTTTTAAAAATACGCAATTAAATCAGGATTTTCTATGCGCGTGGACACCAGTTCCTGTGGAAATGTGATCCGGGATCCTGAAACAGGAAATCGGGGGCCATATTGGGCCCGGATTTGGATGGAAAAAAGCAGGGTGGTGGGGTGGTACAGACCACGGTTACTGGATACCCCCGTTATTCGTTCTTCTTTCCTGCCAGCCGGTCCTTCTCCCGGTAACCTTCCAGCAGCACAGTCATGATGTTTTTCACCGGTTTATCAGAATGGCTCGCGATATGGAACTCGCAGAACGGGCAGGAAGTGATAACGATCTCTGCCCCGGTCTTTCTGATCTCTTCCCGCCGTTTTTCCCCGAGGGCCGCCGCCTCATCGGGCAGACCGGATTTCACGCCGCCGCCCGATCCGCAGCAGATAGCCGGCATTTCGATTAAATCAACTGCCTGCCGGATCAGCTGGCGCGGCTCGTCTTTCACGCCCTGTCCCCGCATCAGGTGGCAGGGATCGTGGTAGGTTGCCCGGATCGGGAGCCGTGCGGGAGGCTCGATCCCGTACTGGACCAGCACCTCGTTGATGTCCATGACCTTAAACGGCGTTACGTAATCATGCTTCAGGGTCGACCCACAGCCGGCACACATAGTCATCACGGTGACAATACCCCGGGATTGGAACGTGTCGATGTTGCGTTTCCTGAGGGTATCGACATAGGAGAGCTGGCCGGTCCGGATCAGCGGCGAACCGCAGCAGATCTGCTCTTTGGGGATGATCACTCTGATGCCGTTTCTTTTCAGCACTTCCAGCGCATCAAGGGCAGACTGCTGCTGGCGCAGGTTGTACATGCAGCCGACAAAGAATCCGATCGTGCCCTTTACCGGGCCATAGGGCTCGATGACTTCACTCACTTTTTCCAGGAGCGACTCTGAAGTTTGTGGAACGCTGCGCCCGGTCTTCTCGATGAGCGCTGCGACCTCCTGGTGCCGGGGGAGGGTGAGCCCCTGCCGGTTGGCAAGCGCCCGGAGCTTCTCGATTGCCTTTGCCGGTATCTTGATCTTCTTGGGGCAGGCAAGGTAGCAGGCCTGGCAGCTCGTGCAGGTAAACAGCCCGTCGCGGACTGCATCCGGCACGCGGGTGCCGGTGTCCCGGGGGTCAAGGGCAAGGCGCATCTCCTGGCGCATGGCCGTGGGCCCGAGAAATTCTGTCACGGTCATGGCCGGGCAGACCGAGACGCACGCGAGGCATTCGATGCAGTCCCGGAGAGGTTTTATCTCATCGATCTGCGCCTTTGTGGGCAGCCGGGCGTCCGCCTCTCCGGAGGGGACAAGGGATGCAATGGCGGCAATTTTGGGGAGAAGATCGACCACGAGATCCTTTTTGACCGGCAGGTTTAAGGGAGCGATCGTGATGCCGTCGGTTGCTTCCTTCATGCACGCGAGCACTGGCTCACCGTTCACCCGCACTGCACAGCTCCCGCACTGCCCCGAGCCGCAGCAGTACCGGTAGGAGAGCGTCGGGTCGATTTCGTCGTGGATCGCGTGCAGGACATGCAGGACCCGGGCCCCTTCGCTGACGTTTACCGCATAGGTTTCCGCGTGGGGTGCCGGATCTTTTTTTGGGTCAAAGCGCAGGATCGTGACGCGAAGTTCCCTCATGCCGGCACCCCGTGCCGGGAAATTCCCTGGCGGTGCTTCGAGATGTACGTGTGGCCGTAGGGCGAGTGCTCCGCATCCCATTCCTGTGCGAGGTCCACCCGCATGTTTGCACCACGGGATTCCGGCCGGGCAAGAGCCGAACGGCAGATGAGCGCTGCCGTCAGGCACATGTTCTGCACTATGCAGCACTCCACAATCCCGGCAGGAGAGGCCGCCCGGATCGGAGCTGTGAGCAGATGTTCTGCCGTGGCAAGCGCACGCTTAAGCCCGGCCTCGTCCCGGAAGATACCGGCATCCTGCCACATTGTTTTCTGGAGTTCCTTTCTGACATGGGCCGGGTTTTTTGTTCCCGAGAGGAAGCCCTCTGTCCGTGCCCGGATCTCCGCCAGCTGTGCGGGATCGATCTTCTTTACCCGCCTCTCACCCTGCCCGGCCGCCTCCCCGGCGCGTTTCCCAAAGACCTGGGTCTCGGCAAGGGCGTTTCCTCCAAGCCTGTTTGCACCCTGCACGCCCCCGGCGGTCTCACCGCAGGCAAAGAGGCCCGGCACGGTGGTTGCACACTTCGGCGTGATCCGGATCCCGCCCATGATGTGGTGGGCGGTGGGAGCTACTTCCATGGGCTGCGTACGGATGTCCACCCCGTAGGTCAGGAACTGTTCGAGCATCAGCGGGAGCCGGGTCTCGATCTGCTCTTTTGGGAGGTGCGTGACATCCAGGTACACCCCCCCGTGCGGCGTACTCCGGCCGGCTGCAATCTCGGTAGCGATCGCCCGGGCCACCACGTCCCGGGTGGAGAGCTCCATCCGGACCGGGTCATAGCGTTTCATGAACCGCTCGCCCAGAGAGTTTTTGAGAATGCCTCCCTCGCCCCGCACGGCTTCCGTGATGAGCCGGCCCCGGGCATCGTAGGGGTACACTGCGCCGGTCGGGTGGAACTGCACCATCTCCATGTCGATGAGTTCGGCCCCGGCCCGGTAGCCCATAGCAAAGCCGTCCCCGGTGCCGCTCGACGAGTTCGTGGAAATGTCATAGACCCGGGAACCCCCTCCGGTAGCAAGGATGGTGCTGTCCGCGGTGATGATCACCTCGTCCCCGTTCTCGTCAAGGGCAAAGGCCCCGATCACCCGTCCGCTTTCCTTGAGCAGATCGATCGCGGTCACTTCTTCCATCTTTGTCGCACCCGAGGAATCGAAACGCTCCATGAGCGTCATCATCATTTCGTGACCGGTCCGGTCACCTGCATAGCAGGTCCGGGGAAACCGCTGGCCCCCGAACGGACGCTGGGCAATCTCGCATTCATTGGTGAAATCAAAGACCGCCCCCCAGCCGACCAGCTCGTTGACCCTCTCCGGGGATTCCTGCACCAGGATCCGGACAAGTTCCGGCTCGTTGAGGAACGCCCCGCCCCGCAGGGTGTCCTCGTAATGGATCTCGCAGGAGTCGGCCTCGCGCAGCACTGCATTGTAGCCGCCTTCTGCCATCGGGGTGCACCCGCCCTTTCCCGCGAGGGTCTTTGAGAGAAGCAGGGTTGTTCCGTACCGGGCCGCCCCGATTGCAGCCCGTACTCCTGCGCCGCCGCTCCCAATTACCAGCACATGGCAGTCCACAACCCCGTCTGCACGCATATTATAATTCTGTGCGCCGTATAGTTACATAAATAAATGGTACAGCCAGAGTGAACCCAAAATGAAATATCTCATGAAATTCGGCGGAACATCCGTCGCCGATGCACAGTGTATCGGGCGGGTCGTGGATATCCTTGAGCACCACCGCAGGGCAGGGGATGAGATCGCGGTCGTGGTATCAGCACAGCGGGGTGTGACCGACCAGCTCATCGATATTGCAGAAAAGCTCCCGAACGCAAAGGACTGCACTGCCGTCCTCCCGCTGATTGCCGCACTCCGTGAACGGCACGTAAAGACCCTTGAAGGAGCGGCCCCGGATTTTTCGGCCGAGACGGAAAAAGTGATTGAAAAGCGCCTTGCGAGCCTCCAGCACATCCTTGTCGCTGTCTACAATCTGCGGGAGCTCACTCCCCGCTCCAAGGACTACATCATCTCGTTTGGGGAACGCCTGCTTGCCCCGATTGTCAGTGCTGCCCTCCGCCAGCGGGGGATCCCGTCGAACGTGTTTGACGGCTGCGAGGCCGGCATCCTCACCACCCCCCAGCACGGCGAGGCGACCGCGTTGTGCGAGAGTGATGAAAGGATCAAAAAGAAGATCGACCCGCTGCTCAAAAACGAGATCCCGGTCATCATGGGTTTCATGGGCTGCACCGAGAACGGGATCATCACGACCCTTGGGCGGAGCGGATCGGATTACTCCGCGTCCATCGTGGGCGCCGGCATCGACGCTGACGAGATCTGGATCTGGACCGATGTCGATGGCATTATGACTTCCGATCCCCGGGTGATCAACGATGCCCGGGTCTTAAAGAGCGTGTCGTACATCGAGGTTATGGAGCTCTCCTATTTCGGCGCGAAGGTTATGCACCCCCGCTCCATTGATCCTGCGATGAGGAAGAACATCCTTGTGCGGGTCAAAAATACGTTCAACCCGACCCACCCGGGTACCATGATCGTGAGAAACGGTCACCGGGACAGCCGGGTGGTAAAAGCCCTCACTTACATTGACAAGGTCGCCTCAATCAACATCAACGGCGCCCAGATGATCGGGAGGCCCGGGGTGGCAAAGATGATCTTCTCGGCCCTTGCCGACAAGGAAGTCAACGTGATGATGATTACTCAGGGGTCAAGCGAAGCAAATATTTCGCTCATCGTGGACGAATCGCACCTTCCGATTGCGGTGGCTGCATTAGAGTTCCTGGTAAAAGACGGCATTGTGCGGGAAGTAACGCACAACAAGGACGTCTGTGCGGTTGCCGTTGTCGGTGCCGGCATGGCCGGTGCCGCAGGATCGGGCGGGCGGATCTTTACCGCCCTTGGCCGGGCCGGGATCAACGTGATGATGATCTCCCAGGGCTCAAGCGAGGCCAACATCTCGTTTGTTGTGAAGCAGGCAGACGGCCCGCGTGCGGTCCGGGTGCTGCACGATGAATTCCGGCTCTCGGAGGAATGTGCATGACACAGAACGCATACAGCGAGGCCGGGGTCGATATTGATCTCGAAGCAACCGCGATCAAGGCTCTTATCAAAAACCTGACCTACCGCCGGAAAGGCAACTACACGATGCTTGGTAACGTCGGCCACTTTGCCGGCCTTATCGACTTTGGGCCAAAGGCGCTTGCCCTCACTACCGATGGCGTAGGGACAAAGATGCTCATTGCCGACAAACTGGGGGACTGGAGCACGGTCGGAATCGACTGCATTGCGATGAACGTCAACGACCTCTACGTGATGCACATGGAGCCGGTTGCGTTTGTCGATTACATTGCCACGGACAAGCTCTCGGTGGAGAAGATGGCCCAGATCGGCATTGGCCTCAACGAGGGAGCACGGCAGGCAAACATCGATATCGTGGGCGGGGAGACCGCCTCGCTTAAGGGCCTTGTAAACGGCCTCGACCTTGCCGGCACCTGTTTTGGTATCCAGGATAAAGGGAAGATCGTGACCGGCGATAAGATCCGGCCCGGCGACAAGATCGTGGGCGTCCCGTCCACCGGTATCCACAGCAACGGCCTCTCGCTTGCGCGGATGGTGGTGGAGAAGTACGCGGACTACGACGAGAAGATCAGCACAGGAAAGACGCTTGGGCGCGAACTTTTGACCCCGACCCGGATCTACCATGAAAGCCTGAATGTCGCTGACACCTGCACGGTGCACGGTATGTGCCATGTCACGGGCGGGGGACTCTTGAACTTCCTCCGGCTCTCCCGGTACGGGTTTCGGTTCGATACCCTGCTCCAGCCGCCCGCAATCTTTTCCTGGATCCAGGAGACAGGAAAGATCTCCGATGTGGAGATGTACCGCACCTTCAACATGGGGATGGGGTACGCCTATGTTGTGCCGCCGGCGTCCGTGGATGCGGTGACCGCTCTTTTGCCCGGTGCACAGGCTGTCGGGGAAGTAACAGAAAAACCCGGTGCATGGCTTGGGAACGTGCAGGTCACTTAAAAAAAAAGACGGTTGTTTTTCCGGCACAAATCAGGGGGTGAGGAACAAAATGGCTGAGGGTTTTGGATCGGGCGACAACGCTTCCCGGCGCAGCCGGATCATCCTTTCTTCAAAGACAAAAATGCAGGTCCGGGACCTTGTCGGGAAATGTGAGTACTGCGGTTGCATGTCCGATGAACTTGAGGTTTTTTTGCTGGGGATGCTCTCCAGTTCCCTTCACCGGCCAGAAGAGAACCCGGCCCATCTCCTGGTGGTCCTCTGCCCGGAGCATTTCCGTGAGGCTACCAAAGGAAAACTCCTGAAACCTGCCCTGCGATCGAAGATCGCAAAGCGCCCGGATAAGCTCAAAAAAGCCCTGCGGTCTCTTCTGCAGAAACACGACCGGACCTATGAAGGAACCAATGTCCGCGAGACCCATGACCCGAACCGGTTCACGGTCGGGGCGTTTTTAAAAGAAAACCAAAAGGATCGCTGATCCCGGGGACAATACAGCAAGGCCTCCCGGGTGGCCGGTGTTTACGGTTCGCACTCTTCCGGCTCGTCTTCCGCAACCGGCTTTTTTACCGCCTTGTCCGAGACGATCATGCTGTTTCCCATCGGGTCCTGGAGGATAAGCGTCATGGGCAGCTTCCCGGCCTTGATGCTCGCGATCCGCTCCAGGAGGACGCGCCCGTTCTCCTTCTCGGTCTCGTCGCCGTCCCGTATTCCGGCATGTATGGCCTGGGCGATCCGGTCGAGCACCCCTTCGACATTGGACACAAAGCCCTCGCAGGCCGGGCCGGGATCGATCCGGACGCCCAGTTCCGGCACTTCGAGGTGTGCGGTCATGCTCCGTACCACGCGCACGTCGAGGTCGTCACGGGTTTCCACGGCAAGTTCGTACCGGGTCGGATCGGCGTTTTTGAGGAGCTGCGTGTCCACATACCGGTACCCGCATGCCGGGCAGATAGCAGAGATGATGAGGATATCAGAAAAATAGGGGATATTTTCCGTCTGGTAGAGGTATTCTATTTCGGTATTGCAATAGGGACACGGCCCCGGGACAACGGTACGCACCGCGTTATGCCCCGCCAATCTTGTCGCGCGAGATCTTGACCGACATCGGGGTAAGGACTACGTATCTCTGGTCCCCAAGGCCGATGATATCCCCGTTGACATCCTTTGCAACTTCTTTTAGATCCTTTAAGACCCGCTCGTACGAGATCTTGTCCATCTTGAGACGGGAGATATCGACGATCACGATGTTGCCGTTGTATACCTCATCCTTGACCCGGGGCGTGTCCTTGAGGTCGCCGATTGTGGCGATCTTGACCAGAAGTGCGGGGGCGTCCCGGCCGTGCTCCTCGTATGAACTGAGGTCCAGTTCCATATACTCGTCGTCGGAACTGGTGGAATTTTTCCCTAAAAGTGTATCAAAGATCTTAACCATAAAAAAACTGTACGAAGAAAATTATTTAATAGTATCGATGTAAAAGGCGGAAATGGCCCTGTTTTCCCCCCGCCTTTCTCATTTCAGAAAAGCTACAGTTCAAGATTCCAGAGTTCGTCGCCGACATGGTGGAAATTCTTGCACATCTTTCCCTGTGCGCTCGCCCGGATTGCCGCCCCGTCCAGGAGCGCGACCCCGATAGCGAGGGGCTTTTTGTGCCGCTCGTCCACGATCTGGACCGGGCCGCCTGCTGCCACATCATCGCTGACTGCGACAATGCCCGGCCGCATCACATCGGCCCCGTTTACCACGTACGGGATCGCCCCGGCGTCAACGGTCACCATCCGCTCGGGAAACGGGCACTGCACCGCCCCTTTGAGCGTGGGAAAGGCCCATTCGCCCGTATCCATCAGGAGCGGTTTTTTGTTCACGAGGAAGATGGCGATATCCGAGGAGGTTTCCAGGATCTCGATCATGTCGGAACGGAAGAGCGCTGCCGAGGGGCCGATCTGGAGTGTGAGCCGGCTAAAGAGATCCTCTACCTGGCTTTTTCTGATAGAATGCCGCTTTTTTGCGATGATCTTTTTCATTGTCCTTTCTACCATCTCCCGTGCAAGGGCTAATAATTTTCCCGGGCCCGCAAGCCGGCCTTTTTTTAGCTGCCAGAAACCTTCTTGTCCCTTGCCGCTCTACGCTATGTTTAAGTAGAGTGCTCACGCACATATATTACTCCAGAGCGATGGTAACACAGGGGATAAGTATGACCAAGAGACCGTTGGATATTTTGGATCTGGTGCTGAACCGCCAGCCCGTTATCGTCTCCCTCAAAGGAGGAAGAGAGATCCGGGGAGTTCTTCAAGGGTATGACGTTCACATGAACCTCGTCCTTGACAAGGCTGAAGAGACAGAGAACGGGCAGGTTGTTAAAGTAGGCACGCTTATCGTCCGCGGGGACAACGTGATCTATATCTCTCCATCGCTGGAATCATAAGGTGAAAAAGCATGTCAAAAGGCACTCCGTCAATGGGCAAGATGAACAAGATGACCCACATCGCCTGCCGGCGCTGTGGCAGGATCTCGTTCCACGCCCAGAAAAAAGTCTGCTCTTCCTGTGGGTTTGGAAGAAGCACCAAGATGCAGAGCTTCAAGTGGGACACCAAGCGGCCGAAAACCCCGACGCATTAAGAGCAGTACCATGTGTGGTATCGTTGGCATCGTCGATGCTGGCGGTGTTTCCATCCAGCTCTACTATGCCCTGTATGCACTCCAGCATCGTGGCCAGGAGAGCGCCGGAATATCCACGTTTGACGGCACAAGTCTCCGCAAGTTCAAGGGACAGGGCCTTGTTGCCGACGTTTTTTCTCCTGCTGTTTTAAAAGATTTGAAAGGCACGGCCGGTGTCGGTCATGTGCGGTACCCGACCACCGGTTCAAACCTGCCGGAAAATATCCAGCCCTTAAATTTCCAGTTCCAGGAGCACTTCATTTCCGTTGCCCATAACGGGAACCTGGTCAACACCTGCGATATCCGGCGGGAGTACGAGCAGGCCGGCCAGATCTTTACCACCACCACTGACACGGAGATCATTGCAAAGATCCTCATCCAGGAGATCAGCACCTCGGGTTCGGTGGAGGATGCAGTCCAGCTTTGCATGAAACGGATGCAGGGCTCGTACTCGGTTGTGATCATGATCGACGGCGTCATCTACGCGTTCCGCGATCCGCTGGGAATCAAGCCGTTCTGCCTGGGAAAGATCGAGCACGGGTATATCGTGGCATCCGAGAGCGTGGCGATCGATGCGCTGGGTGGAAAATTCCTGCGCGATATCCGGCCAGGCGAGCTGATCCGGATGGATGGCGACGGGGTAAAGTGCACGCAGATCGCAGTAGCCGGGCGGTGTGCCCACTGCATCTTCGAGTACATCTATTTTGCCCGGGCAGATGCCGTTATCGACGGGGTGCTTGTATACGACGTGCGGCGGACCATTGGCCAGAAACTCCATGAAGAGGCTCCGGTATCTGCAGACTCGGTCTGCTCGGTGCCGGACTCCGGTACCGCATACGCAATCGGGTACGCTGAACGATCCCGGATTCCCTTTGTGGAGAGCCTCATGAAGAACCGGTACATGGGCCGGACCTTCATCATGCCCACCCAGAAAGAGCGCGAACGGGCGGTCCGGATCAAGCTCAACCCGATCCCGGCTCACCTCAAGGACAAATCGATCGTGCTGGTCGATGACAGCATCGTACGGGGGACAACCTCAAAGAGGATCATCGAGATGATGCGGGACGCCGGTGCACAGGAGATCCATATGCGGATTGGGTCGCCTGCGATCAAGGCCCCCTGCTATCTCGGTGTGGATATGCCCACGCGAAAGGAGCTGATCGCAAGCGACAAGATAGAAGAAGAGGTCCGCCGCTCGATCACGGCTACATCCCTGCACCATATCTCGCTTGATGCGCTGGTAAAAGCGATCGGGTTTGACCGCGAGGATCTCTGCACGGGCTGCCTGACCGGCTGTTACCCGCTCTTAATTGACGGAGAAACTGCAAACCCCCGCCTGGTAAACTTCGTGGACGTGACATTCCAGTCACGGCTCGAGTCGTTCGAAGCCGAGACCACGTAAATCCGGATCATCCGCTCCTTTTTTGGTACTGTTACTCTGCAGGGCGCTCACCTTTTTTGCCCGTCCCGGGAAATGCGGTATATACGCGAAGGAAGATGCATGGAACATATCAAAAAGGCCTTTGACGCGGTGGCTACCGAGTACGATGCACAGCGCGAGCATGTCATCCCCGATATGCGGAACTATTACGGTGCTGCGGTCTGGGCAGCAGAGAGCCCCTCTCAAGCCCCCGCAATTCTTGATGTGGGGGCGGGGACCGGGCTGCTCTCCGCTCTTCTCCTGGAAAAATACCCGGGAGCAGCGATCACTCTGCTCGATATATCAGAGAAGATGCTCGCTGTCGCAGAGGAGCGATTTTCCAAAAAAGAGAACGTCAGCTTCCGGACCGGGGATTATGCGCAGGCAGATCTCGGCGGGCCCTACGACCTTGTCTGTTCCGCGCTCTCGATCCATCACCTTGAACCCGGCGACAAGCGCCGGCTCTTTTTGAAGATCTACCGGGCCCTCTCCCCGGGCGGGATCTTTGTCAACGCCGACCAGGCCGAGGGTGAGACACCGTATTTTTCAGAGCGGTACCTTGCGTACTGGAATGATTTCCTTGCAAACGGGCCGCTTTCTGCGCACGAGCATGCCGAGATCTTAAAACGCCGCAATACGCTTGACAAAAACGAGAAACTCTCGGTCCAGCTCGCATGGCTCCGCGAGGCAGGATTTTCCGATGTCGATGTAGTGTACCGGAACCGGACATTTATTGTGACGGTGGCAGGGAAGGCCTGAACGGTTCGGCGGCAATGTCCCGGGAAAAAAATTCCCTCACCTTTTCCATAAGAAAGGTGCGTATATACCCGCTTGTCCCACGGGTCTCCGGTGAGTCCCCGCATGAACGTTTCCGGATGTGTCCTTGTCTTTTTGATTGCCCTGCTCGGCCTCTGCCTGATCTTCCCGGCCCATGTGGCGTAAGGAACGCCCGCACAAAAAGATACTGCCGTGTCCAGCAGGAAAACGACAAAAGAAAATAGCGAGGGATGGATTTGAACCATCGATCTACGGGTTATGAGCCCGTCGGGATATCCTGACTACCCTACCTCGCTTCCAGACTTAATCAGGGTTATAATATAGACGACTGGCGCAGATATACTTTACTGGATCGGGACCGGCTTTTGTGTCCCGTTCGCTAGATTCAATTAGCAGCGCCGCCTTATTCACCAGTATGGACGATAACGAGCTGGAACGGGTCCGGGAGAAGCGGATGGCTGAACTCAAAGGGAAGCTGGAACGCCAGGGCGCAGGAGGCAGGGTTATCCCGGTGGATCAGCTCCATATGGAAGAGCTCCTCAAGACCCACCCGGCTCTTGTGATCGATTTCTGGGCGGAGTGGTGCGGGCCGTGCCGGAAGATTGCCCCTGCAATCGAGGAGCTTGCCGGGGAGTTTGCCGGGAAAGTGACGTTTGGGAAATGCAACACGGACGAGAACCAGCAGCTGGCCATGCAGCTCAATATTTCAGCGATTCCAAATATCGTCTTCTTCTCGCACGGCAAGATGGTAGACCGGGTAATCGGTGCGTATCCCAAGGAAGCGATCCGGGAGAAGGTTATCCGAAACTTCCCTTGAAAAAAGAACAAAAAACGGGCCGGTGATAGTTGGCCCGTCAAAACCTGTTTTAAAAAAAAATTATTCGCAGTATGGATCGTTGATGAACTCTTCGTACACTTTTTTGGGCGGTTTGCCCCCGCGGTGGTGCCCGCCCCGGTTCTGCCGCTGGCGTGATTCTTCGCGGTCTTCCTCATCCTCATCAGCGGCTGCACCAGCAGCACCCTCAGCGCCGGCCCCGGGTGGTGCCTGCTGGGGCGGCCGCTCTTCCTGTGCGGGGCGGGGCTGCTGCTGTGGCCGGTGATCCGGCCGGTGGTGGCGGAAGGGCCGCCGGTTATGGTGCTGCTGCTGCGGCTGTTCCGCGTGTGTCTCCTCAGCCATAGGTATCAGCTATCATACGGGTTTGGAATACAGAAATACCTTGTTATGTTCGGCCCGCAGTCCCCGGAAGCGCAAAGGAGACGGCGCTTATTCGCCGGTGTACAGGGTGCCTTCCTGGATCTCGACAATAAGGGCTCCAAGCTCTTCAACAACCTTGAGCAGTTCCGGGCCGGAAACCACTGATGGCCTGATCGTGTCGAACTCGCCGATGCACAGCGTCCATGCATTTCCCCAGACCTCGAAGCGGAACAGGTTCTTCTTCCACAGGAGACCGGCGATAACAAGGATGATACCGAGAATTACGCACGCTACACCTCCACCAAGAGCCGGCAGGCTTCCCCCGGTAAGGCCAATCACGGTGGCAAGCGCCCCGGCAAGGAGCAGGAAGACTCCGAGCACGACTGCTGCCGGGCGGCTTCGCGCAGACTGGACCACTCCGACCCCTTTGATATCGGCGATTGCCGCATGCTGGTAGATCGACTCCGACTGCGGATTAAAAAAACTCCTGACCGTGGAATACGCAATAAGCCTCTTGTTGGTCACCGCTATCCCGATCTTGGCCCTGACCGGGAAGTACATCCGCAGGCCGTCGTACTCCTTGATCAGGGTCTCGTTCTGGGCAAAACCGATAAAGTTACGGATATCCGTCATCTTCCGCACACCCCTATACCAGTATCGTTGGTGAATACCTGTAACAAAAGTTGCGGTCGGATAAAAATGAACACCTATATACATCAAAGTCTCATTCGTATCATCAGATCCGATTCAAAAGTCCATGTCCAACGTTACCACCCTTCTTGATGCCAAAAGCGTTCCCGAGGCCAAGGCTGCACTCGTCTGCCCGTTGCGCAACGAGACATACAGTTACCGGGAACTCAGGGACGAGATGAACCGGATTGGGTGCGGCCTTTCCGGTCTGGGAATACAAAAGGGGGACCGTGTCTGCATCTACCTTGACAGTTCTCCCGAATACCTGATCAGCTATTTTGCGATCTGGCGGATCGGTGCGGTTGCTGTCCCGGCCAACAGCGTGTACCAGGCAGAAGAACTGCTGCACGTGGTCAGGGATGCCGGTGCCCGTGCAATTATCACAGATATTCGGGGTGCACCGGTGGCAGGGGCAGTGCAGGAGAAGGCCCCGGGCCTTGCGCATATTATCTGTGTGGCCGGTCCCGGAAACACCGATGCCATGCCCGGGGATGCTGTTGCCTGGTCGTCCTTTCCTGCGGTCCCGGCATCGGTGCGGGCGGCCAACTGCGCGATGGACGATCTCTGCCATATCCAGTACACCGCCGGGACCACCGGGAAGCCCAAGGGCGCAATGCTCTCGCACGGCAACTGGATGACGGCGCTCGATGCGGAACGCGAGGCCCTCCGGCTCCGGCCGGACGATGTGTATCTCGGGATCTACCCGATGGGGCACGTGGGGCTCTCGTGGGGGCTTGCGGTGCTCCGGGCCGGGGGAACGTTTGTGATGATGGAGCGTTTCAACCCCGCCGAGTACCTCGCGCTTGCCGGGCGGTACAAGGTAACTGTGCTCGCCGGTATGCCACCGGTGATCCACACGCTCGTCCATGCAGAGCCGGGAATCGAAGAACACCTCCGGACCGTCCGGGTGATCATCTCGGGCGGGGGCCAGCTGCTTCCCTCGGTCTGGGCGGCGTTCGACAAACGGTTCCACATCCCGGTGGCCAACTCCTACGGCCTCTCCGAGACGATCGTGATCGGATCGGGCACCACCACCCTGCCGGAGTACCCGCACCTCACGAAGAATTACCAGAGCGTAGGGGTTGCGGTCGGGTACACCGAGGTCAGGATCGTGGACGTGGACGACCCGGAAAAGGAGCTGGGGCCCGGGGAGGCCGGGGAGATTGCCCTTCGCGGGCCTTCGGTTGCAAAAGGCTACTGGAACCTGCCCGAGGCTACTGCGACTGTGTTCCGGCATGACGGCTGGTTTTTGACCGGGGATATCGGGTACATCGATGAGGAGGGTATCCTCTACATCACCGACCGGAAAAAGGACATGATCATCATGTCGGGCTGGAAGATCTACCCGACAGAGGTGGAGAATGTGATTGTCCAGCACCCGGCCGTTGCGGACGTGGCAGTCTTCGGTGTCCCGGACGAGCGCCGGGGGGAATCCCCGGTAGCGGCGGTGGTCTTAAAAGCCGGAGCCGCGCTTGCAGAACCGGAGTTCGAGACATTCTGCCGGCAGCACCTTGCCGGGTACAAGGTTCCGCGGACACTGGTCATTGTCGATGATCTCCCCCGGGTGCACGGCTGGAAACTCCTGCGCCGGACCCTGCGGGAAAAATTTGGGAAAATGCCAGCCTGATTGAAAATTGCACGGAAATTTTGCGACCGACAGGGCGGACCCTTCCACAAACCTTTTTAAATACGCCGTTTAAAATATTAGTCCGGAGCAGCTCGGCGTGGACACAAAATCCCAGATCGTTGATATCCCGATCTCCGTTAAGCCAAAGAAGCGTTCTACCGGTATCGTGGGTCTCAACCTTCTTTTAGATGGCGGTTTCCCGGCAGGTACAATTGTCATGGTGTACGGGACGCCGATCTCGGGAGTCGAGCTTGCAGCAATGCAGTTCTGGAAGGTAGAGGGCGAAGAGGGCACCTACCTGATGAACGACGGGGATGTGGAGGTGGGGATGCAGGATGTTGCCGAACTCCACCCGGACATGTACCTGCCCCAGATGGTTGGCGGCCGGATTGTCATCGATTCGTATTCCGCGATCGTTATCCGGTACGGGATCGATGCCGCCCTTAAGTTCCTGAAGCATGCACGCGAGAGCATGCGGGAACGCGGCGCAAACATGATGTTTATCGTCTATACCAATGTCCACACCCCGGTGGAGATCACAAGGATCATGCGTGCGGCCGACATTGTTATCGAACTCAAAACCGATGTCCACCAGAGCGAGATCGAGCGGACGCTTGCCGTGCACAAGATCCGCGATGCCGCTGCCCCCCAGCGTCTTTTACCCTTCATCATCACCGAGCGGGGGATCGAGGCGTCCACTACATCGAGAGTGGTGTAAGATCCTTAGGGATCGGTTCTTTTTTCAAGATTGTTCTATACCGGGGGTCAGGCAATCCACAAACGAACGAGCACTCGCCCCCTCGCGCTCGACGGGTGGCACGGCCACACCCGTCTCGCTAGGGGGAACAACCGGAGATCCTAATTTCCAGTTTTTCATCAGATGTCCCGGGCCCTCTCGAAAATTATCGACCCTCCTAATCAGAGGGAAGATACTGCCACACCGAGACGGTTATATCCGGTAAAAGAGGAATGATCCGACCGTGCTGTATTTCAGACGCCCTCCTACATCATTAACATTAAAGTGTGGGAGGGAACTCGGTGGTGATGCAGCAGAGAGGCATACGATAGTGTAACTGTTGTAAGATGCATCTATTCTAGGCTTTCCGACTCCCTTTAGAATAAACCTCTATTATTTCTTTTATTTTTTTTAGAAGATCCACTCATTTCACGAATTACCGTTTGGGAATCTTTTCTGCCGTCATTAGAAATTGCCTTCTGTATTTGCCCTTTCGTGGTTTTTGGTGGCATAATTGAGAGTGTTTTTGAAGAATAATAATCTTTTTGAGCTCATATATATTTCACAGAATTAGCAAAAAAATGTTAACGATTAAGTTATTTTTTAGGTGTACATTCAACGGTTATTTTACTAATTTCAATTGTATCATTAAAACGCGATTTGAGTATTTTGAATATATCCGATTCAGTAGAATGAAGTTTGAGTAATTTTATAACTTCATTCGGATCAAATATAGCTACAGATTGATTCGGGTGATCCACAGATTCGACAATTATATCACCATCACCATATACGTGCATTGTGTATTTTCCAGAACGTTATTTTATAGTCATAAATATGCATTATTAACCTACGTATATAAATTATAATCTTTCTTGTTAAATTTTAAGGAAAAAATCGCGATATCAAGATTGATACTTTCTTTTCATAATTGCAAAATTGTTATAATAATGGCAAAAGATAGGCCCATATACAATTAATTATAGCAGAATTCATCTACAATAGATTCCAACAAAGTATTATAAAAAGAAAGATATATTTTATCGGAAACCAAATATGAATTATGTCATCAAATGGAATTAAAAATGGCTTAAACGTTCCTCAAAAAATTGATGAAATTACTCGAAAAAAGCAAATTGAGCAAATTACTTTAGAATTAAATTTAGAATCAATGGTTTTAACTGGGGTAAGCGTTGCATCAGCTGTAGAGGTAGGTTTTATTGGAATTTTAGGTCCTTCAGATATAAGGACAATTTGTATTTCAATAGGATTTATTATTTTAATGTGCGTAATATATTATCAATACAAATGTAAATTAGCAAAAATCAAAGAAATTTTTAGAAACTAATTTTTTGATTTCTCACAGTTAAAAATGTGTTATCCCGGAAAACGCTCGCCTCTCCCCTCCATCATGATCGGCAACCCCGACCTCCAAAAAATTTGGTCACCCCCCTCCCCCACTTTACGCTCCGCAAAAAAAATTGATCGGACCGATCAATTTCAAAATCGGTCGGGGTCACCCCATTTGTTCCAGTGTTATTGCGTGTGCTTCCACTGGAGGTTCAGGCGAGCGGATTTGGTCGGTCCGATCAAATTCAAAATCGATCGGTCCGACCGTTTTCAAAAATGGTCGGGGCGACCCTCCGCACACATGGATCAAAGGTAGCCCCCTCCCCCCCATTGTATGGTCCGCAAAAAAATTGGTCGGACCGATTGATCGCAAAAACGATCGGCCCGGCTCTGTGCTCATGCAGCTGGATGGCCCCGTTTTCCTAAAAATTGTCCGGCTCAGTTGCGGAAGATTTTCAAAAAAAGTTCCGGGCATGAGCTGAGAGTTTCAAAAAAAATCCGGTTGCGATTCGGCGAGTCCGGGCAAATTCCTGCCCGTCCTGCAGGAGCGAGGGTGTATCCACCCCCCCAGGGACCTGATCTGAGATACACTATTCCGGGCCCGTATTGAGCCCGGATTACCCTTTTCCGGATTCCAGCGGTTCCCAACGGAGCCCGTATCGGGCTCCGTTTAAAAACAAGCCCGTATTGGCCGTATTTTTCCAATCGGACGAAATAAAAAGTTCTCATAAACGCGTTTTACGGGCCGATCTCAGTCAAAACAGGCAATTGTCCGATCCCGGAAAAAGATGCTGCCGGATTGGCCGCTATTGCCCGCCAAAGGGCATTATATGGGGCCCAATTTGGGCTTATTTTGGCAAATAAATCGATTTAAATGCGTATTTTCCATGCGAACCGAAAAGGAGCGTTTTACGGGCGTATTTTTCGGGTTTTCCCGGGGAGAACGGTTATGAGATTTCGGCATATGTCTTATTGATCAGCCCGAAGTTTCGGGACATTAATTGACGATGCATCAGCTCTTTCCACGGTCTTTGTTTTTTTTAGGAAAAGATCGGATTGCGATCTTTAAGGATTTTCAAAAAGAACGGATCGCGAGCTTGAGAATTCCGGAAAAAGAGCGATTCAGCTGCCGGGGATTTTCAAAAATGTTTGATCACGCAGATGAGGATTTCAAAGAAAGAGTGAGTTCAGAGCTTGCGGATTCCGGAACGTCTTAGTTACTCCGCGGCCTTTTTGTCCATAATGTCTTAATATACCAAAAAGGCTAAAATGTACATTTGGCCCATAAAAAGGTGACCGGGAAAATATGACAGATGTAATGGACAAACGTGCCGAGCTGACCGAGAAGGTCATGGTGTCTGCGGAGATCAAGCAGGTACTCTATTCATACAAAAAGCCCGGGGAACGGCTCGGGGATGTTGTCGACCGGCTTATCCGGGACCGGAAGCGGGACGAGTTTATCGAGCACCTTGACCGTATTGCCCGGGAGGGGGATTTCGTACCTCTTGACAGCGATCCCGAAATAGCAGCGATCAAAAAAGAGGCAGCACGTGCAGGTAAACATCGACAAAAAAGCATTGCAGTACATTAACAACCTGCCCGCCAAGGATCGCAGGATTGTAAAAACCCATCTGCTCCTGCTTGAGGACCCGCGTACCGCGCCGGATGTCGAATTGCTGGAAAACGGGCATTGCCGGATGCACATCTCCCACTCCTATACGGCTTTTTTCGATGTCCTTCCCGGTGGGATCGTACATATTCTGGAGGTCATGACCATTGAGGAAGCGCACAAGCGGTACAAGCGTTTCCGGTAATGCGGCCCCGTCGCGACGATCGCCCGGTCCCCCGGGACCGGAGGTGCGAGTGGCGAGGCAGATCTCAAAAACATATTTTCACTGAAAATGATTTTTCCGGAAAAAAGGTTAACTTAGCAACCGGGTTTTATCATTAATGGCATTTACAGCGCGAGCCGTACTTCCCGGGCCGCTTCTGCCATGTTCTTGAGTTTCCAGAACGCGGATTCCCGGGACCGCATCCGCAGGCCGCAGTCGGGATCGACAAGCATCGCTTTTGCCCCAAAAATTTCGACGCCTTTCTCGATCCGTTTTTTGATCTCCGCAACCGTTTCCACCGCTTCGGACGTGGAATCCACACAGCCGTACCCAATCATCCGGCCCGCGAGATCCCGGGAGCCAAAGAGGGCGAGGTTGGCTGGGTTTTTCGAGAACTCGAAGTCGAGCACGTGCACGTTGATCTTTAAGATATCGTCGATAACGTTTCCGAGCCCGCCGCAGACATGCATGCAGGTCGGGATCTTGACTGCACCCGCGATGGCCTCAATGGCCTGCTTTCCCACAGCAAGATCGGCAACCCCGGTCGAGAAGATCGGCTCATCGATCTGGAGAAGCGTGACGCCGGCCGCTTCCAGGTGCTTTGCCTCAACGGCAAGGGCCGCTGCAAGGTCGGGCACCAGCTCTTCCTTGTTCCGGTACATCGGCGTGCCGATGTGGAGGCCGTGGGCAATGGATGACGGGCCGGTGAGGACGCCCTTGACATACGGGCTCTTGGATCGTGCGTATTTCGCGTCGCCGGCGGTGATTGCACCCGAGGCCGGCTGGACTTTCCCTACAACGTCCTGTCCCTTGATCCCGGGCAGCCGTGCAGTAAAGAGCGGGATCATATCGTTTCGCACCTGGCCGTCGGAGATGATATCGATGCCGGCATTCACCTGGTCGGCAACCGCGGTCTCTACTGCGGCCTTGAAGGGATCGAAAAAGGAGGAAATGCCCGAGCCTTTCACCACGGGGTAGCTCCCGACCACCGTTGTCGCTAAGACCTTGTTGACGAAGTACGCTTTCATGGCACGAGGCGGTGCATGTCACGCGGGAAGAGGACGGCTTCGCGGACATTTGAGAGTCCGAGCATGGTCATAATCAGCCGTTCTGCGCCAAGACCCCATCCTGCATGGGGCGGCATCCCGTACCGGAACGGGCGCAGGTAGAATTCGAAGCTCTCGGGGTTGAGGCCCTTTTTCTTGATCTGCTGCACGAGAAGATCGTACTGGTGGACGCGCTGTGCCCCGCTGGAGAGTTCCATTCTCGGGTGCATGAGGTCGAACGCCTTGCAGATGGAGGGGTCGTCCTCGTACGGCATCGCGTAGTACGGCCGGATCTCGGTGGGCCAGTCCACAATGAAGTAGTGGGCGCCCATCTCGTCGCCGATCGCGTGCTCTGCCGCGGCAGAAATATCGTCGCCGTACTTGATCGGCTCGCCGGATTTCTTCTGGGCAATCCCGATTGCCTCGCCGTACGGCAGCCGGGTAAAGGGGGCCTTTGGCACGGCAAAATTGTCGATCTCAAGGTTTGCAATCTGGGTGCTGCAGGTCTTGTTCACGTACTCATAGGTAGTGACGATCAGGTGTTCGAGCGTCTTCATTACGTCATGGTGGTCGGCAAACGAGACCTCGATATCGATACTGGTGGCTTCGTTGAGGTGCTTGGTGGTGTTGTGCTCCTCGGCCCGGAAGATTGGCCCGATCTCGTACACCTTCTCAAAGCCGCCGGCCATCATCATCTGCTTATAGAGCTGCGGGCTCTGGTTGAGGAATGCTTCCTTGTCGAAGTACGCGATCGGGAAAAGCTCGGTCCCGCCCTCGGTTGCTGCGGCAACAATCTTCGGGGTGGTGATGCTGATAAAGCCCTCTTTGTGGAGGAACTCGTTGACCGCAAAGAGCGCTGCGCTGCGGATCTGGAAGACCGCGGCCACCCGGGGGCGCCGCACATCAAGGAACCGGGCATCAAGCCGGGTATCGAGCTCTACCCCGACTTTTTCCGAGACATCAAGGGGAAGCGGAGTTTCTGCGAGGTTGATGATCTCGAATTTGTCCGGGACAATCTCCCTGCCGCCCGGCGCTTTCTCCACTGCCTTTACCGTGCCGGCGATCCGGACCACGGACTCCCGCGAGACTTTCTTTGCGGCAAGAAGGACTTCTTCTGAGACTTTCTTTTTGGGGATGGTCACCTGGATGATCCCGGTACGGTCGCGGATCAAAAAGAACGCGAGTCCGCCAAGGTCCCTCTCCTCGTGGACCCATCCGCAGATCTCTGCATGGCCGCTTTGGGGTGTGACTGATTGTATGGGTATATGCATCAAAATCCTAGTACAATGGTACGGGAGGGATAATGGATTTTATGGGCGGATATCCTGCGGGTGTATATCCGGCTGAATCTCATGGGGTAAACCGGGAAGAAGAAGGATATTATCCCTCTGTGACGGGAAAAATCGTTCCACCCTTCATGTTTATCGCCCGTGCCGGAGAATAGGGTACTATGTCCGACCCGTCTCCCCACGCACCCGGCCACAAGCCGGGTGGCACGGCGCCTCATGCCAAACTCCTGCTGGGCATTATAGCCGGCCTTGTGATTGTCATTGCGGTTGTCGGCCTCCTGACGTTTACAATGTCGGTCTCCACCGATACCACGGGGGTTTCGCTCCCGTTTGCGAACCATTATTCGGTCTCCCTGCCGGACGGGAATGCGGTTACGATCGGCAGCAGCCGGATCGCGGTGATGGCATACAACGATTCTGTGACAACCGACGTTGACGGCAACCGCGAGCAGCTGGCGGTCGGCCAGACCCGGGTCATCAGCCCGCGGCACGCCACGATCTCGATATTCGGGATCCCGATCTTTTCCGCCGACTTCCAGCTCACGCTACAGTATCTGGGCTCGTCCGGCTCGCTGGACAACTTCGACCTCACCGTAGCAAGCTCGCAGAAGATCCCGTCCTTCCTGCTCGACCGGCTGATCCCGTCATCGGTAAAAGCAACGCAGGCGTAACGGGACATACCATTTCCCCCGGTTTTACTTTTTTCGCCGGGCTCCCGGGGCACCGGCAGCCGGACAATAACCTATAAAGCCTCTTTTTCTCCAATCTCTCTTATCTGCTATGCCCGGCTACCACAACACCGCAACCGAGACAATGGGCAGGGCGGACCTGGACGCCCTGATCGATGAGCGGATACGGTATACGGTGCAGTATGCAAACGAGCATTCGCCGTTTTACCGGCACTGGTTCCGGGAAAACGGCATTGATCCCGCCGGGATCCGGGTCCACGAGGACCTCCTCACCCTGCCGGTTATCACGGGAAAGACCATCCGCGAGCACCAGCCGCCGGCAACACCGGACTTCTCGTTTCTCTCCTCAGGCTGGGGCGACATATTCACCATCCAGGAGACGAGCGGGACAAGCGGAACCCCCAAGAGTTTCTTTTTGGCCTGGGATGACTGGAGGCGGTATGCGGAAAAATATTCCCGGAGTTTTGTCTCGCAGGGGCTCGGGGCCGGGGACCGGGTAGTTGTCTGTGCATCGTACGGGATGAACGTGGGCGCAAACACCATGACCCTTGCGGCCCGGCGGATCGGCATGACCATCATCCCGTTTGGGAAATGCAGTTTTTCATCCCGGGTGATCACCGCGTACCGCCCCACCGCGATTGTGGGCAGCGTATTCAAGCTCCTCCGGCTGGCCCGGAGACTTGAGGCCGAGGGGCTTGACCCAAAGGAAACTTCGCTCACCCGGCTGATTGTCGGGGGAGAGAGTTTTGCAGATGAGTCCCGGGAATACCTGGCCGGTGTGTGGGACTGCCCGGTGTACAACACGTACGGCAGCACCGAGGGGACCATGTGCGGGGAGTGCACGGCAGTCTCGGGGCTCCACGTGCCCGAGGACCTTGTCCACCTTGATATGTACGATCCGCAGATGCAGGACTTTGTTTCCGATGGCAGTCCCGGGCGTGCGGTTCTTACCACCCTCCTGCCCAAGGGGGCAAAGGCCGGGATGCTCCTTCTCAATTACGATACGGAAGACACCACAACGATCCTCTCCCGCACCACGTGCGCCTGCGGCCGGACGCATATGCGGATTACCCCCCCGCAGCGGGAGGCCGAGATCGTCCGGATCTTTGGCACCCCGGTGAACCGGGTGGACATCGAGGCCTCTGTCTTCCAGCACGGGAACATGGAGGCACTCACCGGGGAGTACGAAGCATTTGTGTACGGGGGAAGTGCCCCGGGAAAGGTCATCATCAAAACGGCTATGGAATGCCCGGACCCGGAAAAGATCGATCAGCGGCAGGTAGCCGAGACCTTTACCGCCTGCCTTACACGGCGGCGGCGCACGCTCGCACCGTTCCTTGCCGACCAGTCCCTTGTTCTCGAATTCTCGTTTGTCCGGCCCGGGGGCCTTGAGCTGCAGGTAGCAAAGGGGCGGCCCCGGCGGCTGACCGATCGCCGTACGGCATGATCTATCCGGTGAGCCGGTGTGCCTCTGCAACTGCCGCGGCTGCATCTTTTGCGTACCCGTCGGCCCCGATCTGGTGCCACAGTGGCGGGTCTGTGGCAAACGGGCGGCCGCCCACAAGGATCTTTGCATGTGCCGTTGCCGGATCGGCCCGGAGCGAGCGGATCAGGTAACTGAGTGCCGAAAGGTACGCGGGCATTGAACAGGAGAGCGCAATTACATCCGCTTTCCGGTCACGGGCCGCATGGATCAGGCTCTGTGCCGGGGTATTTGGCCCGATGTAATACGTATCCCAGCCATCCCGTTCAAAAAACCCGGCAACCATCTGCATCCCGATTGCGTGGAGATCCTGCTCTGCTGCGGCAACGATAACGGATTTTCCCCGGGGAACCGTGGGGTGTTCTGCACGGGCGCGTTCGTTGAGCCGGAAGAGATCGGCGGCAGCGGCAGCCGAGATATAATGTTCCTCTGCTACGCTTGTCTCCTGCACCAGCCAGCGCCGCCCGGTCTCTTCTAAGACCGGGACAAGAACGCGGAGGGAGAGATCATCCGCCGAAACCCCGGAAGCTGCCGCATCGGCAAGGATCGTTGTGGCCGGTGCCCGGTCCGCTTTTACCAGCGCATCGAGATACTCCCGGGCGGTTCCTGACAGGGGATCGCGGTCATCAAAACAGTCAGGAGGTACGATCGGTGTTTCCCGTGCAGCTGCGATTCCTTTTTTCAGGAATGCATCAGCATTGACCCGGAGATCCCCGGTCAGGTGCTCATCAATTACTTCCCGCAGTGCGAGGAGGCTGTCCGGGAGATAGTGCGGCGAGAGGTGCCGGATAGAAAAAAAGATGCAGGCCCGCCGTACGTAATCCAGGAAAAGGGCCGGCCTGCCGGTGGACAGGGAATCCTGCAGCGCACCAAGGTGATCTGCGAGGTCTTCCTCTGCCCGGGCCAGCTGGTACGCGCTTGACTCCTTAAACAGCGCCGGGGAATCTTTCCGGAGCCGGTCAAAGGCCTCTTTTGAAAGCCCGGCCCGGTCCAGTTTAACCGGGTGGTATACCGCAAGAGGTCGCGCCTGTGACAATCGTGCCCGCTCCTGATCAAGAATCCTTACGGGATCGATATTATCTTTGCCGTTCCCGGAAGCGATCCCGCAAAATAGCCCCCCGCGCGTTTGGCATAGGGCAGGGAGGAAAAAATAGCAGGTCCGGTTATTCCCGCTCCAGGGCCGCCTTTGCTTTTTCGAGCTGCCGGATTTTTTCATCGGGAAAGACCGGGTAGCAAAGGTGGAGCCCCTCAATCGCCGAGGCGATCACTTCGGCAACCACGGTCCGGGCCACCCACTTGTGGTCCGCAGGAACGATAAACCACGGGGCATATTCGGTTGAGGTTGCCGAGAGCATCTCTTCGTACGCCACCTGGTACTGGTCCCAGTACTGCCGTTCTGCAATATCGGTAAAGGAGAACTTCCAGAATTTTTCCTGGTGGCTGAGCCGGTCCAGCAGCCGGCGCTTCTGTTCGTCTCTGGAGATGTGAAGGAAGAATTTCAAAACAACCGTGCCGTTACGGACCAGGTGCTTCTCAAAGGCATTGATGTCCTTGTATCTCCCCTCCCAGAACCCGGCATTTTCCGGCCCGATTGCCGCGGGGAGCGATTCCATCCGGTCGGGATGCACATGGACAACGAGCACGTCCTCGTAGTACGAGCGGTTGAAGATGCCGATCATCCCGCGTTCGGGCAGCACTTTCTCGTACCGCCAGAGAAAATCGTGTGCGTGCTCTTCAGCACCGGGCACCTTGAACGAGTGGACTGCACAGCCCTGGGGATTGATCCCTGACATCACGTGCCGGATCGTACCGTCTTTTCCCGAGGTGTCCATTCCCTGGAGCACGATCAGGATGCTGTACTGGGCGGATGCGGCCAGGAGATCCTGCGCCCGTGCCAGTTCCTGGCGGTTTTTGTCCAGAAGGTCCTTGAGCAGCGCCTTTGCCTCATCATCGCTTTCTGCGCTGAGTTCCTTTCTTGGCACCCTTGCAGTATCGTACTTCTTAAGCCGGATCTTTTTTGTGGGATCTGCAACAAACTGCCTGAGATATTTCCTGACCCTCGGTCCGCTGACGTCCATGACTGCCTCCCTTTGTCGCTGTACCTCTGATCAGCCCGGAAGAACCGGTCAGAACCAGAAGTTCCTCACAAAGACCTTTGATTTTTCAGCCCGGGGTGTGTACCGGCTGAGCACCAGCGGGGCAATGATGATGGTAAAGATCGCATTTCCTGCAAACCACGGTACGAACGCGGCCATAATACCGTTCCAGCCAATTACGCCGCCCACCGCAAGCGAGATCGAACCCCATGCGGCCGCGATGATGTTGTTGAGGATTGCCCCAAAGAGGACAAGGTGGAAGAGATCGCGCCGGGATTCAATGGCCGCGTTTGCCTCAAAGATGCGGAATGCGGCAAGCGGAACCAGCACCATCCAGAGATTTGCAAGCGAGAGGTAGAGCGCAACCGAACCGGACATTCCGCCGAAGATACTGGCGCCAAACAGGCCCCCCACGTATGCGGCTATTGCACCGTACATGCCAAACCAGAGCGTGAAGATCACCATGAACGCGGCGGCAAGCGCGATCACGGCAACGCCGGCGGGAAGGGTGGGGCTGATGAGATGCGATATCCCGGCAGAGACCCATGCCAGCAGCGTGTCGATGACAATGAGCCCGATCACAAGGATGAGGTACGAGTACGTCGGACGACTGACATTCTTCATGGATAACCACTACACCCTTATTATCATCCCGCCTACATAGAACTTATCCCCCGCGTCCCGTGGATTATTTTAAAAAACAGAGGATTTTATGGGCAGGTATCGTAACAGTAGATAGGATCCGGGGACTTTTTCGGGCATGATGGTCATTGGCATTGATCCGGGGCTTGCGCGGCTCGGCTACGGGGTGATCCGGGCGGAGCGGGGCACTGCCGTCCCCCTCTGCTACGGCTGCCTGGAGACCCGGGCCGGGGCCCGGCCGGGCGAACGCCTGCTGGAGATTTCCCGCGGCCTTGCCTCCCTGTTCGAACGCTATCCTCCTGATGCCCTTGCAGTGGAGAAACTCTTTTTTTCAAAGAACGTCACCTCCGCAATGGGGGTAAGCGAGGTCCGGGGGATTGTCCTCCTCGCCGCTGAGGAACGGGGGATCCCGGTCACCGAATATACGCCAAACCAGGTCAAGCAGGCAGTGACCGGATCGGGCCGGGCGGACAAGGCGCAGGTGCAGCAGATGATCACCCGCCTCCTCCGCCTCCACGAGGTACCGCAGCCGGACGATGCGGCGGACGCCCTTTCGATTGCCTTATGTCATATCCACGTCATGAGATAGTACAATGATCGCGTACCTGGAGGGGACACCGGCCGCGACCGGCGACCGGTGGGTCGTGCTGGATGTCAATGGTATCGGGTACCGGGTCCATGTGCCGGAACCTGAGGTCCGTGAGATCGCGGGTGCGGGCACAAAGGTAAAACTCCACACATACATGGCAGTGCGCGAGGACGCGATTACTCTCTACGGGTTCCTGCACGAGAGCGAACTCGAACTCTTTACGGTCATTATCGGCGTCTCGGGGATCGGCCCGCAGATCGCGCTCAACATCCTTTCCCAGATCTCCCTTGAGGATTTCGTGCTTGCCATTCTTTCTGGCGATGAGAAGAGCCTTACCCGAATCTCCGGCATCGGGCCGAAAGGTGCAAAGCGGCTGATCCTCGAACTCCGGGACAAGATGAAGAAGGTGCAGGACGCAATGACCCATACACCCGCCGGCCGCCAGGATGCAACCCTTCGCGATGCGGCAAGTGCTCTTGTCTCACTCGGGTTTGCCGAAGCGGCCTCGTACGATGCGGTTGCCTCTGCCGCACGGGGACTGGCTGCGCCCACGGTCCAGGAGATCGTAAAGGCCGCGCTCCGGCTCCTCAAGGAGGGAGAGCACCGGTGAGCGAACGGGTCATCTCCCCGGAGCCGGTCCCGGATGATGCCGACGAGATCACGCTCCGCCCCTCCACGCTCGAGGCTTTTGTCGGGCAGGAGCCGGCAAAGAATGCGCTCCGGATCGCGATCGCGGCGGCCCGGAAGCGTGGCGAACCCATTGATCATATCCTCTTTGCCGGTCCGCCGGGACTCGGGAAGACCACGCTCGCCCATATCATAGCACGGGAAATGGGGGCAGCGATCCGGACCACGACCGGCCCGGTGCTCGAAAAAACCGGTGACATGGCTGCCATTGCTACCGCGCTCCAGAACGGCGACGTGCTCTTTATCGACGAGATCCACCGGATGAACCCGGTGGTCGAAGAGATCCTGTACCCGGCCATGGAGGATTTCTTTATCGATGTGATGATCGGCGAGGGGCCCAGTGCCCGCTCGATCAAGCTTACCCTTGAACGTTTCACGCTGATCGGGGCCACAACCCGGCAGGGCCTTCTCTCCTCACCGTTCCGGGACCGGTTCGGGCTGTTAATACGCTTAAACCTGTATTCCCCGGAGGACCTGGAGAAGATCGTAACGCGGAGTGCAGAGATCCTCCGGATCCCGATCACCCCGAAGGGAGCAGCGGTGATCGCGTCCCGGAGCCGGGGCACTCCACGGATCGCAAACCGCCTTCTCCGCCGGGTCCGGGACTATGCCGTGGTGGAAGGGGACGGGACGATCACCGCGGAGATTGCAGGGGCCGGCCTTGCCCTGCTCCAGATCGACGAGCTGGGCCTTGACGATATAGACCGGCGCATCCTCTCGGTGATTGCCGGGGATTTTGGCGGCGGGCCGGTGGGCGCAAAGACGATCGCGATCTCGGTGGGTGAAGAGGTCCGGACCATCGAGGAGGTGTACGAACCCTACCTCATCCAGATAGGGTTTGTGAAGCGCACCCCGCAGGGCCGCGAGACAACACCGGCGGCCCTTGCACACCTCAAACTGAATCACTCGCAGAAGACCCTTTTTTAAAAAAAACCTATGGCTTTTTTTTTAAATTACGGGCTTCCATGCCCGCGAAAATGGCGGGTATCAGGCCGGGGACGCCCTTTTTGCGGCCCGCCGGGAATGGATATACCACATCACGATCCTCATCAGGAGCGGGAAGATCAGGTACATGTACATGGAAGAGATCGGTCCGTTTGCAAGGACAACGGCCATACCGACCAGGGCGGCAACAATGATCGGGACCCGGTCCATGACCGCATCCAGGATCCGGTCGGGATGGATAGGTCCGGTGAGAAGGGCCGGCTGCCGGATGATATACTGCCAGTGGATAAGGAAAAGGGTGCTGAGTATCAGCATGTTTGCATGGAAGATGAGGGGCGCGATTGGGACATGCGGATAATCCCCGGAAAGGTTGGTGGAGAACGGCACCAGTACCACGAAGATCAGGATCAGGATATTGAGCCAGAGCACGATCTTGTCAACCGACCGGAGAAAATGGAAGTGTTCGTGGTGGACGATCCAGAGGCTGGCGAGGATAAAAAAGGCGATCAGGAAGCTGAGGAACTGCGGGAACATGGAGGCCACGTACGCGGGCAGTTCGGTTGCAGCCTCGGCCTTGGGGATGGTGGGAACGCTTAAGCCAACCACAAGCAGGGTCATGGCAAAGGCAAAAACCCCGTCCACCAGTGCCTCGAGCCGGTTCTTCGAGATGAGGGTATCGCTCAGGATCTCTTCTGATTCCATGTGATTCCTTCCACTCCGGAATGGATCTTTTCTTTTTTTAGGTATTTCCCTTTGTTCCCCGGTTTCCGGTCCTCTCTTGCTGCCGGGGCGCGCTGCTCCTGCCAAGCACCTCGTCATCCGCCGGCTATTTTCAGCGAAAAGATGCAGAGAACGACCCGGTCTCTGTTGTCCGGGTTCCCGATGTGCCGGGCTGCCCCGGGGTATCTTAAAAAAAAAGTTATGGATTATTTCGTTTCTTGATCATTTCCAGCGCTTCGAACGCCTCGCGCCGGACAGAGACATTCTCATCGGAGAGCAGGCCGTTTAAGTGGTCTGCGGCCTTGGCATCGCCGATCTCTCCGAGGAGGAGGGCCGCACGTTTGCGCACATCGCTCTGGTCGTCCTTGAGAACCATAATGAGCGGTGTGGTTGCCGGCTGGCCAAGCATCCAGAGCGCTTCCATTGCACCCGTGCGCATCCGCACATCCCCTTCCCGGAAGACCTGCATGAGCGGGGCGATCGCAGGCACGCCAAGCGCAGCAAGCGCCCTGACAA
The DNA here is from genome assembly GCF_000017625.1 of Methanoregula boonei 6A8. Taxonomy (NCBI): domain Archaea; kingdom Methanobacteriati; phylum Methanobacteriota; class Methanomicrobia; order Methanomicrobiales; family Methanoregulaceae; genus Methanoregula; species Methanoregula boonei. The sequence continues at coordinate 105,263 of NC_009712.1, forward strand.
CCTCGATTCTTACCTGGCGTTCGGGATCGGAGAGTTTCTCGATGAGTGCGGGGATGGCCGTGGTGTTCCCGATCTGGCCAAGGATACCTGCTGCCTCCTTGCGGATCCCCGCATTCTGGCTGGCCAGTGCGGCTATCAGCGGCTCGACCGCGGATTCTCCGATGGTGGTAAGTGCCAGGGCTGCACGGCGGGACACATCCTCGTTCTTGTCCACCAGCGCCTGGATCAGGGGCTCGATCGATACCTGGCCAAGCGAGCAGAGCGTTGCCATTGCAGCCATCCGCACATGCTCAAGCGGGTCGTTCAAGGCCTCGATCAGGGGGGTGACGGCACGCGGATCCCCGATCCTCCCCAGGGCCACTGCGGCTTCATGCCGGACCCACGGGTCAGCATCCCTGAGGGTCTCAACGATGTTGGGCACCGCACGGGTTTCTCCCATGACCCCGAGGGCCTGGACCGCCCCGCGCCGGATGAACGGGTGGTTATGCTTAAGAGCCTGGATAAGAGGAGTGACCGCCGGTTCTCCGATCAGCTGGAGTGCCCGGATCGTTTCCTGCCGGACATCGTCGCCCGGCTCGGCAAGCGCCCCGATCAGAGGCACGACAGCGGGTGCCCCGATCTTGCCCAGGGTATCCGCAGAACCCCGCCGGATGATCCAGAACTCGTCCTTAAGCCCGCCAATGAGCGGTTCGATGAACGGTTCCCCGAGATCGCCAACGGAGCGCACTGCATTCCAGCGGGTGTCCAGATCGCCACTGGTCAGTGCCCTGAGGAAGTTTTCATAGCGCTCCTTCTGGGCACGCAGCCGGGCCTCCTCTTCCTCACGGTTCCCGGATTTAAAGATGTTGAGTATTTTTTTAATGATCGCCATGGATCTTCTGCCTCGGGTTCAGTGTTTGTATAAAATCCCTCAAATAGGTATCGGATGTCCATGGAATGTCTTAAAAAGCCAGCCAAATGGAAAAATCCCCTCCTTCTCTGACTGCTTCAAAAATGTGGGAGACCCGGATAAAACGGTGCTAATTGTTCAGCTGGATATTTGTTGACGCTGATGCAGTGTGCTGCAGATCGCTTACGGTCATTGTATACGTGCCGGCCGGGCGGGAGATATCAAACGTGTAACTGTAGGAATACGTATTGTCCGGGTTCAGGGTCAGGGTTGCCAGCTGTATGCCGCTTGCCAGCTGTCCCGGGCCGTATAACGTCAGGGTTATCCCGCTTGATCCTGTAGTACACAGGCCCGTAAGTGTCACGGTCCCACCGGGGCTTGTTGTGATGGGGGTCGCAATGACACTGACACTGCCTCCCCCGACAACAGAGAACGGTGCGGTAGCCGAAACGGTCTTATTCTTGTCCAGGGCAACGAGGGTGTACGAGCCGGATATTATCCTGTATCCCGGGTTCCATGTGTAATTCCAGGTATTAACCACACTGACAGGAACCTGCGCAAGTAGTACTCCGTTGGTATATGCGCCCGGGCCGGAGAGATAAAGAAGAACGGTATCGCTCCCTGTGCAGGTACCGGTGAATGCCTGGGCAGTGCCAATGGTCATTGTTTTTTGTCCTGCCTGGATCGTTAAAGTTGGCTGGATCCCGCTTGTGGAACCCTGGGAAACTGATCCTCCTGTCACAGCCGATGTCGGCTGGACCGTCTGTGATGCGAGCAGAGTAAGGGCTGCATAATAGTTCGATGTGCCTGAAGCGACCGTAATATTGGTGATATAACTCTGGTAGCCGGCGTCGCGGAACTCAAGTATATGGGATCCCGTGGCAACCCCGGTGAGGGTGCTGGGCGTTGTACCCTGGTACTGGTTATCAAGGTAGATCTGTGCTCCCGCAGGAGAGCTCGAAAACTGCAGAGTACCTTTTTCCTGGGCAGGGGCCGGGATCGAGGTGCATCCTGCAATAAGAATACAGGCAATCAGGGCCAAAACGATGAGAAGCCGCTTCATTTCTTCTCCTTTACACTGGAGAGGTTATCATGATGATCGATTAAAATACTTATGTAAACGGACCCGGGCTGGATGACAAAGAGGTATACTAAAAAAGAGAGCGGATTTACAGAAATTACGCTTTTGCCCTCTTTGCAAGGGCAAGGATCTGCTCTGCGAGCCCGATACTTTTCTCTTCCCCGGTCATCAGCGTATCCAGCCGGATCGCCTCTCGCATCTCCACCGGGTCGCGGATGTCGTGGATAAAAAGATCGACGAGATCCTTGTAACATGCTGCGGTGCCTGCCGAGGTCGGTTCAAAACCCGATGCCTGCATCAGGGCCGCAGCCGGGCCGCTGACCGGGACATTCCCGATAAACGGGCTCACGGCGATGACGTACTTGTCCTCCATGGCCTCCCGGATCCCTTTGCATTCGAGGATGGGGGTGATGCTCGTGATGGGGTTGGAGGGACCGATAACCACCACATCGCTTGCTTCGACTGCCTGGATCACCTCTTCGGAGCTCTCTGGGGGGACTTTTGAGCAGCGCACCACATCCTCGATCCGGATCTGGCCCCGGGACCGGATCCAGTACTCCTGGTAATGGATAAGACCAAGCTCGGTCTTTACCCGGGTAGTCACTTCGGTATCCGACATGGGGAGTACGTTCTCCCGGACACCGAACCGCTCGCAGAGGGTCCGGGTGGCATTCGTGAGCCGCATTCCCTCACGGAGCATGTTCCCGCGTGCAATATGCACCGCCCGGTCCCTGTCGCCAATTGCGATGTACTCCCCCAGGCCCAGGTGCAGGATCTCCTCGTGGGTGACAAAAGTGTCGTTTCTGATCCCCCACCAGGTATCGGTATTGAGAACCCCGGCAAACAGGTACATGACCGTGTCGACATCGGGGGATATGTGGTTGCCGGAGATCCAGATGTCCTCTGCGGTATTGACCACGACCGAGATCTCGTGCCGGTCCGTCACTTTCTGCATCCCGCGGAGCAGCTTGGGGGTACCGGTGCCCCCGGAAAGGAACGTAATCATTACTAGAATACTTTTATGCGATGTATATGAAGATTCTTTAGAGTGAGTCCCAAGATCATCAAGGACCCGGTTCATGGCTATGTGGAGGTGGACGAGGATATCCTCCCTCTCCTCGACGCCCCCGGCATCCAGCGCCTGCGCTATATCCGGCAGCTCGGCTTTTCGTACCTTGTGTATCCCGGCGCCACCCACACGCGCTTTGAGCATTCGGTAGGCACCATGCACCTGGCCGGAATTGCCTGCCGGGAATTCGATCTTGCAGACGACGAGCGCCGGCTGGTGGTGGCCGCCGCCCTCCTCCATGATGTGGGACACGGCCCCTTCTCCCATGCAAGCGAACCTCTCATGGAAGCATGGCTCGGACGCACCCACGATGATATTGCCGGGATCGTGGAAGTGCAGTTCGGCTCGCTCCTTGAACCTCTCGGGATCAGCCCGGGCGAGATCGGAGATGTGGTCAGGGGCCGCCACCGGCTTTCGGGGATCATCCACGGGGATCTCGATGTAGACCGGATGGATTACCTGCTCCGCGATGCGTACTATACCGGTGCACCGTACGGCACGGTGGATGCCCACCGTCTCATTATGAACCTGCACCTGACACCTGACGGTGTCGTACTTGATGAAAATGGTATCAATGCCGCAGAATCCCTGCTCATTGCCCGGACCCTGATGCGCCCGACAGTATACTACCATCATGTCAGCCGTATCGGTGAATGCATGTTCCAGCTGGCCTTGCTCAGTCATATGGCGACCGATCCGGCCGGAGGCTTTGAACGTATCTGCGCCCTTGACGATGGGGAATGTATGCTTGACCTTCGGCGATCGCAAAGCACCCTTGCCCGGGAGATTGCCGGCAGGCTGTACGAACGACGGCTTTACAAACGGGCCGTGTATGCCGGGCAGGACCAGGTGAACGCGGCTGCATTCCAGACCGGCTGGACCCTGGATCGGGCCCGCGATGTGGCAAGGGAGATTGCCGAAACGGCCGGTTGCCGTGAAAACGATGTGCTGGTGGATATCCCGCCGCCTCCGGGGGAGATGACGCTTGAGGTACAGGTAAAGAACCGGGATACCACCACCGGGTTTGCAGAGTTCTCTCCCCGCCTGCAGATGCTCAATGAGACCCGGCGGGAGCAGTGGCGGCTGGGGGTGTATACCCTTCCGGAGCACCGGGCGGCAGTGGCCGATGCCGCCACAGAGATCCTGCATGTGAAAAAACCCACCCGTCAGGGTACCCTTTTCTGATTTCTCTGCACCAACTGCCCGGGCCGAAAAATGAATACTCTCAAATAGTCGTTTTTTCCAACACTATCGCAGATGAATCGTTACCTGATCCCCAGCATGATCCTTGTGATCTTTGCTCTCTTCTGTGCAGGGTGTACAGAAACCGGATCCCAGGGAACGGGGATAACTGCAACACCAACACCACTGCCTCTCACCACGGCGGTGCCGAGCGTTTCCCCGTCAGCCATTACGACCCTGCCGACGCTTTCGCTGGGTAATCAGTACCTGTCCCGCTCGTATGCATTCTCCGGTTTGAATAATACGTACTCCGAGCAGATCAGGATTGCCGATCCTTCGTGGGCGATCTCGTATAAGGTCACCGAACTCACCAACACTTCCCAGGACTGCCAGTTCGCGATCAAGGTAACCAACCTCGACAGCATGAACTCCCAGACCTACACCTGGACATATCTTAATGACTCATTCCAGCAATACCCCATGTATACGCCGGGACTCTACAAGTTTGCCCTGACCGGCTCCCTGGTCAAGGTAGACCTGACAGTGGCACAACGGCTTCCCTAGGGTGGACACGAACCATGGCAGATATCACAGGAGACACGCTGGTTATAACGGGCGGGTTTATTCTCGTAATTATTATCGTGGCGATTACCTTCCTGCGGCTCCGCACTGCGGAGCGGAGGATGCATGAGAGCAGCTACAAACTCAGGACCTATACCGACCTGCTCAATGCCGTGACCGACATCAACCTTGCCGGTAATGACAGCTACAAGCTGGATATCGCAAAACGGAACCTGGCGCTCACCCTCAACCGCCTCAACCTGATCGCAAGCTCGGGTGTCCTCAAAAGCGTGAGTGACCTGCTCGATTTCTTAAACGAACACAAGGAAAAAGACTTCGATACCCTCAGGCTCCACAATATCCTCAATACCCTCGTAATTGAGGCCCGCCGGGATCTCAACCCGTCCCATGCCCGCAATATCGAGGAATCCAAGGTAAGGTACCGGTTCTTTGGCCCGGTCCGGAAATAATACCTCTTTGCTGTTCTCTCTTTTTTGCGGACAAATTTTGCATAAACCCTTTTTACCTTGCGGCCCCGACATTGGTACCACAGGAGAGCGCGAGGGTTGGTATGAAAAAGGAATACGTGGTCGGTGTGACCGGCGCAAGCGGGATCTGCTATGCCCGGCGCCTGCTCGAAGTGCTGTGCCAAAACGCACAGGTGCACCTGATCATCTCTGATGTTGCCCGGGAGATCTCCCGCCATGAGAGAATAGACCTGACAGGGTTTGATGCGATCTATCACGATGCCGATGCCATCAGCGCCGATATTGCGAGCGGGTCCCACCCGCACAACGGGATGGTGATCATCCCCTGCAGCGCAAAGACGCTCTCGGCGATTGCCACCGGCTATGCGGATAACCTGATCACCCGGACTGCCGATGTCTGCCTCAAGGAGCGCCGGAAGTGCATCCTTGTCACCCGGGAGATGCCGCTCTCGCGGATCCATTTGCAGAATATGCTTACCGCCCATGATGCCGGCGCAACGATTATGCCGGCAAGCCCCGGGTTTTACCATCACCCGCAAAAGATCGACGATCTCGTGGACATGGTGGTGGCCCGGGTGCTCGATCACCTCGGGGTTGCCCATACGCTCTCGGAACGCTGGAGTGGTTACGATGCGTGAGTTTATCGAACGGATGCGTAGAAAAGGGCTTGTTATCGATATAACCGAGCCGTCTTCCCCCGATGATATGAAAGCGGCACAGCATGCGGCCGGGACGGATAAGCTGCTCTTTTTCCATAACGTGGGCGGGGCGCGGGCAGTGATGAATGTGACCGCGGACCGGCAGGCACTTGCGCTTGCCCTTGGCATGGACGAAAAGGAGATGGTAAAAAAGCTCGCGGATGCAGCGTTCGACGGGAAGATCGTCCATGACGGGAAACTGTCGATGAAAAAACCGGATCTTTCCCTCATCCCGGTCATGCACTTTTTCCCCAAAGACGCCGGCCGGTACTTTACCGCCGGCATTGTCTTCTCGAAATGGGATGGCGTAGAGAATGCGTCCATCCACCGTATGCTTGTGCTCGACGACACCAGAGTTGCTGCCCGGCTCGTGGAAGGCCGGCATACTCATGTAATGCACAAAAAGGCCCTTGCCTGCGGCGAGCGCCTGCCGATCGCGGTGGTGGTCGGGGTGCATCCGGCCGTGACGTTTGCCAGCTGTACCCGGGTCCCGGCCGGGAAGGAACTGGCGTATGCGGCAGAACTCATGGGCGGGACGATCCATGTAAAGGAATGCAGCAATGGCGTGCTCGTTCCTGCCGACGCGGAGATAGTACTCGAAGGGTTCATCGGTCCAGATGTCACCGATGAGGGCCCGTTTGTCGATATCACGGGCACCTACGACCCGGTCCGGCGCCAGCCGGTGATCGAGTTCACCGGGATGCATGTAAAACCGGACTTCATCTACCACAGCATCCTGCCCGGGGGCGACGAGCACAAGATCCTGATGGGATGCCCCTACGAGCCTAAGATCTACCGGGCCGTTGCCGGTGTAACCGAGGTCAGAAATGTCGTACTCACCAAGGGTGGCTGCGGGTACCTCCATGCAGTGATCCAGGTAAAAAAGAGCACGCAGGGCGATGGCAAGAACGCAATCATGGCAGCCTTTGCCGCCCATACTTCGCTCAAACACGTAGTCGTCGTGGATGAGGATATTGACCCGAGCGATCCGAGCGAGGTCGAGTACGCGATTGCAACTAGAGTGAGCGGCGACCGGGACGTGATGGTGGTCACGGGCGTCCGGGGGTCATCGCTCGATCCCTGCCAGAAAGAGGATGGCACCAACGTGAAGATCGGTGTAGACGCGACCATGGTGATGGGCCACGAAGACGAGTTCCGGCGTGCAACATGGTAGCCGGTATGCACCTTGACCAGGAGGACGAGCAGATCCTTGCCGGCGAGCAGGGGGAGACCCGGCAGAAAATGCTCGAGCTGCTTGTTGCACTCGGGAAGGTATTCGGGGCCGAACGGCTCGTCCCCATCAAAAGTGCACAGGTGAGCGGGGCATCTTACAAGACGATCGGGAAGTATGGCCTGGAATGGCTCTCAAGCCTTGATGCAAAGGCGGTAGTCCCGGCTGTACTCAACCCGATCGGAATGCCCCGGGGGCGGTGGGAAGAGATGGGGATCGACCCGGACTTTGCAGAAAAGCAGCAGGCTGTTGTCGCCGCGTACGAGCGCCTCGGTATCCGGCTTGACTGCACCTGTACTCCTTACTACCTGTACGAGACCCGGTACGGCGATCACCTGGCCTGGTCGGAGTCATCTGCTGTCAGCTATGCAAACTCTGTGCTCGGGGCCCGGACCAACCGGGAGGGAGGCCCGAGTGCCCTTGCTGCAGCGCTCGTGGGAAAGACTCCCTGCTATGGCCTGCATCTGGACAAAAACCGCGTGCCGCAGATGGTGATCGATGTCCATGCCGATACTGCCGGCTGGGGGATTGCCGAGTACGGCGCCCTCGGGTTTCATGCAGGTAAACTCGCGGGTAACCGGATCCCGTACTTCCGCGGGATCCGGCCTGAACCCGACCAGCTCAAGGCTATCGGTGCTGCAATGGCGGCAACCGGCGCCGTCGCGCTCTACCATGTTGAGGGAGTAACCCCCGAGGCGCAGAAGATCGGGTACGATCTTTCCGGTCTTGATACCGTTCCTGTTGAACAGGCCGAGATCGCCTCCGTGTTCTCGGAGATCCCGGTGGATGCGGTTGCAGTCGGCTGCCCCCACTGCTCCCCGGCGGAACTTGCCGAGATCGCCCGGCTTCTCACCGGCAAAGTGGTGACAAAACCCCTCTATGTCTTTGCGGCACAAGGTGTGATCGAGCAAAACGCGAGGGTGGTTGATTCGATCGAGAAGAGTGGGGCCCGGGTCTTTGCCGACACCTGCATGGTGGTCTCGCCGGCCATGGAACAGTACCGTTCGATCATGGTAAACTCCGGAAAAGCCCTTGCCTACGTGCCCAACATGTGCGGGGGGCAGGCCCGGATCGGGACGATTGCAGACTGTATCCGGGTTGCAACGGAATGGTGACCTCATACCCGATCGGGGATTCCTCTCGCCAGTCTTTAAGGTGAATATCCATGGATGGAGTGGTGACCCTTGGCCTGTTTGCGATCTTCTGCGCAGTGCTTATCCTCCCCTTCACGGTCAAAAAGATCGAGGAGAACCTTGAGATCTTCCTCTTCTGCTGCGGGGTTCTTGCGCTTACGCTCTCCGGTTTTGCCCTGCTCCCCGGGGAAGAGACCGGCTGGAGCCTCTCAATTGTCACCGAGGCCCTGACCAGTCCCCTGGATATCGCCTCGATAGGCGGGATCCCGATCGGGATTGTCCAGATCGTCCTTGTGGTCGGTCTTCTCATCTATTTTTTCCACCATCATGTGGAGCGGGGGATTAACAGGATGGTTGAATCCTTCTCCCTGAAGCTGATCGTGCCGCTGCTGATCATCATCCTTGGGCTGGTATCCAGTATCATTTCAGCCATCATTGCGGCAATTATCCTGGTCGAGATTGTCAATGCCCTTCCCCTGGTAAAAGAAGCCAGAATCGAGATCACGGTCATTGCCTGCTTTGCCATCGGAATCGGCGCCGGTCTCACTCCGCTTGGAGAGCCACTCACAACCATTGTCATTTCCAAGCTCTCCGGGGATCCTTATCACGCGGATTTCCTGTTCCTGGCAGACAAGCTGGCGATCTATATCGTCCCTGCGGTTATCTTTTTGGGGATTCTTGGGCTTCTTGCCCTCAAGAAACGGCAGACCGATGAGACAAACCTGAAATGCGTGGTTGAACGCGAAGAGATACGCAACGTTGTCATCCGTGCCGGCAAGGTCTATCTCTTTATCATGGCGCTGGTCTTCCTTGGAGACGGATTTAAGCCCCTGATCCTCAACTATGTGGTCCTCATTCCTTCCTGGGGGCTTTACTGGATCAACATGGTCTCTGCGGTGCTCGATAATGCAACGCTAGCGGCTGCCGAGATCAGCCCGGCGCTTTCGCTCTCCCAGATCACAAGCGCACTCCTCGCACTCCTCATCTCGGGCGGTATGCTGATCCCGGGAAACATCCCCAATATCATTGCTGCAGGAAAGACCGGGATCACAAGCCGGGAATGGGCGCGACGGGGGATCCCGCTTGGCCTTGGCCTTATGGCGGTGTTCTTCTGTATCCTCTTTGTCCCGGCGTTTGCCGGCCTTGCCTGACGGCCGGTCCCGGGCGTGAAGAGATCGAAGTCGCAACACAAATGAACTGCGGCATACAAATTCTTTTGATATACCGGTGATCCCATGACTCCTGATACACCTGCGGATGGCAGCGACAATATCGCCTTCCAGATTGGCCAGCTCGATGATCCTTCCATCGACAACCGCCACCATGCGATCCTTGTACTGGCAGAGGCCGGGGAGGCTGCCATAGGGCCCCTGATCCAATCCCTTGCCGACGCAGACAGCGACGATAGCCGCTGGTACCGGGCAGTCGCGCTTGCCCGGATCGGCGTGCCTGCGATCGCCCCGGTTATTGCAGCCATGAAGGGCAATACCGGTTTTGAGTTCCGGCGTTACGCTGCATCCGCGCTCGGCGAGCTCGGAGAACCGGCGGTGGAACCACTCATTGACGCCATGGGAAGCGATGATAAGGAACTGCGGGGTTTTCTCTCCAAGGCGCTGTGCCGGATCGGGAAGCCTGCGGTAGCCCCGCTCACGCGGCGCCTCTCGGATGCGGACGAGATCATACGCTCCTGCGCCACGCTCACTCTCTGGCAGATGGGCGAGACCGGCCTGCCTTCTGTAATTGATCAGATCCACAAGGAAAAACCGGACTGATCCCCCGGTTATCCCTCTCTTTTCCCGGCGGCCGGGTACCGGATCCTACAGTATAAATTCCCGGCCACCGGATTATACCACGATGCTGAAGATCTCCCCCGAGATGGAGCAGTACGGGAACGGCCTGATGGACGGCCTTAACCGTGCCATCGCACTTGCAAAAGAGGCGCGGGCGCGGGGCCTTGACCCAAGCATGGAGGTCGAGATCCCGATCGCAAGCGATCTTGCCGACAGGGTCGAAGTACTGGTCGGGATCAAGGGAGTGGCGGCCAGGATCCGGGAACTTGAGTCGCAGATGTCCCGTGAGGAGGCGGCACTCAAGATCGGCGATGACTTTGTCGCAAAAATGTTCGGGGAGAAGAACAATAACGAAATTCTTGACCATTCTATCCGCACCGCGATGGCTCTCCTCACCGAAGGCGTGGTCTCGGCGCCAACCGAAGGTATCGCAAAAGTAGGGCTTGGCAAGAACGACGATGGCAGCCAGTACCTGATGATCTATTATGCCGGCCCGATCCGGAGCGCCGGCGGGACGGCACAGGCGCTCTCGGTGCTTGTCGGGGACTATGTGCGGGCCAAACTGGGGATCGGGCGTTACCGCCCCCGCCCGGTCGAAGTCGAGCGGTACATCGAGGAGATCCGGCAGTACAACACCATCATGAGCCTCCAGTATCTCCCCAGCGAAGCGGAGATCCGGCTGATCGTGGAGAACTGCCCGGTCTGCATTGACGGCGAGGCAACGGAAAAAGAGGAGGTCTCGGGACACCGTAACCTCGAACGCGTGGAGACAAACGCGGTGCGGGGCGGCATGGCGCTTGTGCTTGCAGAAGGGATTGCGGGAAAAGCCCGCAAGCTCAAGAGCAAAGTCGAGAAGATGAACATGGCCGGCTGGGACTGGCTGGACAAGCTCATCGCCGGCGCGGGAAAACCGAGCGCCGATGATGAAAGCCATGCCCCCGGTGTCAAGCCGCTGGACAAGTACCTCCGGGATCTTATTGGCGGCCGCCCGGTATTTTCGTACCCGATGAGGAAAGGTGGCTTCCGGCTCCGGTACGGGCGTTCGCGGAACACCGGCTTTGCAACGGCGGGGTTTAACCCGGCAACGCTCCACATCCTCGGGGGATTTCTCGCGGTCGGCACCCAGATGAAACTGGAACGGCCGGGCAAGGCATGCGGGGTTGTCCCGGTCGACACCATCGAGGGTCCGACCGTGCGCCTTACCGGGGGCGAGGTCATCCGGGTGGATGACGAGAAGACCGCCCTTGCAGTTGCTTCAAAGGTAGAGCGGATTCTCGATGTCGGGGAGATCCTGATCGCGTACGGGGAATTTTTGGAGAACAACCACCCGCTTGTGCCCGCCGGTTACTGCGAGGAATGGTGGCTGCTCGAAGTGCCCCCGGGCACAAAGCCGCCGCAGGATGAATCCGAGGCACTTGTCCAGGCAAAGAAGGGGGCATACCTGTACCCGGCCTATACGTGGTTCTGGGATGACATCTCCGTTGACCAGATCCGGCTCCTTGCCGATGCGGTTTCCGGCACCGGTGCGATCGAAGAGGAAACACTCGTTTTTCCACTCGATTCCACGGCAAAAGAGGCGCTTGAGCTCCTGCTCATCCCCCATAAGGTAAACGGCGGAATGATCCGGATCAAAACATTCCGGGCATTTATCGCCGGCCTGGGCCTTGACGGGAATTTAAAGAAATGCGAAACGTGGAAGACGGCACCGGCCGATGCCCAGCCTCTTGCTCTTGTCATGCACCTGAGCGGTCTCTTGCTCCGCTCCCGCTCGGGGCTCCGGATCGGGGGAAGGATGGGCAGGCCCGGCAAGTCCAAGCCGCGCAAGATGAGCCCGCCGCCTCACGGGCTCTTCCCGCTCGGGGAGTCCGGGGGTGCCCGGCGGTCGTTCCAGGAAGCGTCGATCCATACCGAGGAGTCGGATGCTCATGCCACGGAGATCGATTTCGAGAAAGAAGGGGGCATCATCGAGATCGAAGTGGGGCGCCGGCGCTGCCCCGGATGCGGTGAGATTACGTACCTGAACCGGTGCCAGAAGTGCGGGACGCACACCACGCCGATCAATACCTGCCCCAAATGCGGCCACGAGGTGCCCGGGGAGCGCTGCCCCAACTGCGATGTCCCGGCCACCTGCAGCCAGCGGATCACCTTAAACGTGAAAGCGGAGTATGCGCAGGCCATGGAGCGCCTCGGGATCAAAAAAGAGAGCATCGCGCTTGTCAAGGGAGTCAAAGGCGTTATCTCTCGGGAGAAGACGGTCGAGGCCATGGAGAAAGGCATTCTCCGCGCCCAGCAGGACATCTACGTCTTCAAGGATGGCACAACGCGCTTTGACATGATCGACCTCCCGCTCACCCACATCCGGCCGGACGAGGTCCGGGTCCCGGTTGAAAAGATGCGTGAGCTCGGGTATGTCCAAGACATCAACGGCTACGATCTCCAGAACGGGAAGCAGGTGATCGAGCTGCACGCGCAGGATATCCTCCTCTCCGATTCGTGCGCCGACTACATGATCAAGGTCACGCAGTTCATCGATGACGAACTCACCCGGCTCTATGGTCTCCCGACCTTTTATAATGTAAAAACCCGGGATGATCTGGTCGGCCACCTGGTGATCGGCCTTGCCCCCCATACGAGCGCCGGGGTGCTTGCCCGAATCGTTGGTTTTACCCGGGCAAATGTCGGGTACGCCCACCCGTTTTTCCATGCGGCCAAGCGCCGGAACTGCTTCTACGGCGAGACAAAGATCGAAATTTTCGATGGGAGATCGTGGGCAACCTTCCCTATCCGGAAATTTGTGATGGAGAACTTCGATGTCAGCCGGCCCGGCCTTGACCGGCTGGGCACGTACTACTCCGATCCGGTGCGCCCGTACTACACGCGGACCGTGGACACAAATGGCGGCATGCATCTGCGCCGGATTACCTCGGTTTCCATCCACCGTTCGCCGGCGAGCATGATCCGGTTTGTCACGGCCCGGAACCGCGAACTGACGGTCACCCCGGATCACGCGATGGTGGTCTGGGATACCGGGTACCTGCGGAAGATAAAAGCGCTGGAGATCAAGGCAGGCGATGCGGTGCCCATTCTTGAAGGCGGGGTGGTAATTGCGGACCGGATCGTTACGGCCGAGACGGTTGCCTCCCTTGAGGACCGGGTGTACTGCCTGACCGTGGCCGAGGACCATACACTTGTTGCAAACGGCGTCTTCACCGGCCAGTGCGATGGCGATGAGGACTGCATCATGCTCCTCATGGACGGCCTGTTAAATTTCTCCCGCTCGTTCCTGCCCCAGAACCGGGGCGGCACGATGGATGCGCCGCTTGTGCTCACGAGCCGTATCGACCCGGCGGAGATCGACAAGGAGTCCCTGAACGTGGACGTTGGGAAAAGTTACCCGAAGGAATTGTATGAGGCGGGCCTTGTGTATGCCAAAGCAAAAGATGTCGAGCCGCTCATTGACCGGGTGGAGCGGAGGCTTGGGACGCCGCGGCAGCTCGAAGGGTTCTTCTTCACCCACGATACCTCGGACATCTCGGCCGGGCCCCTGGAATCCACCTACACCCAGCTCAAGACCATGGCTGAGAAACTCGAGGCCGAGCTCGACCTTGCCGAAAAGATCCGAGCGGTGGATGCCGATGATGTGGCCGAGCGCGTACTTAACACGCATTTTATCCGCGACCTGATGGGCAACCTCTCCGCGTTCTCCAAGCAGAAGTTCCGGTGCACCAAGTGCAACACGAGCTACCGGCGGATGCCGCTTGCCGGCAAGTGCACGAAGTTTAAGGGCAAGGGGATCTGCAACGGCAACATTATCCCGACTGTGCACGAGGGATCGGTCAAGAAATACCTTGAAGTCTCCCGTGCAATGGTCAAAAAATACAAGGTGTCGGAATACTGCCGGCAGCGGGTCGAGGTGCTCGACCTTGCCATCGAGTCGACCTTTGGCGAGGAGAAACAGGAGCAGCTGGGCTTAGCGGATTTCATGTGATCCTGTTTTTTTGCAACCTGAGTATTCGTATAACCAATGACAAATCGAAAAACAGATTTGCAATTTGTCCACTAGTACGGATTTTCTGTGGATCTCCGGTCGCACGAATGCGCTTTTTCCAAGGATGTCTGATGCGGTACAGAAGTACTGGGGCATGTGTCGGGAGAGGGGGCCCTGCTCTGGCGTGAAGATACTTTCCCGTCAAAGCCTTTTACTATCCTTCAGGCCAATACACTTAGTGCGCGAGAATATCTAAGTGGCCAACAGAGGCGGACTCAAGATCCGTTCCCGAAGGGGTTCGCAGGTTCGACTCCTGCTTCTCGCATCAAGATTGTTTTTCTTGCATCAAACTATACCCACCAACAGGTATTGAGTGGCTGTGGCGGAGCCGCTGCCCGCAACGTTCCGGCTAAGGCTCATATTTGAACGGGGATATTGTATTTTTCCCGGTTGCAACCGATTTTCCGATAAAAAAATCCTAAACCAGTAATACCGGGTCCCCCTTTAAAGGTGACAGCTGTTTATCGCAAAAAAAATTACTGGAGTCTGATAAACGCTTTCGGGGAGAGCCCGAGTTGAATTCCGGTTGGGATGATCTCTTTGCCGCTGTTTGCATCATGGGCATATGCGATCAATTCAACGGAATAGGTTCCCGCCGGGAGACCTCCTACGTTCCAGTCATAGGCTTGTGTCCAGTTCCCCGGATTGACCGGCTGCTGGTAGATATATCTCCATGTCGGATCGGCCTGGGAGTTATAATACAGGGTTTCCGTGGCATACTGGCTGCCCGGGTAACTGATATTCCATTGTAAGGGTACAATATTTGTAGACTGACTCTCTTCGAATGCCTGGAGATCAGTGATGCTGATCGTTGGCATGGAAAAACCGGTATTGGAATAGTTATATACTCCGTTAATAGTCCCCTGATTTGGCGACATGCATTCTCCGGTATTAAAACATATTGTTGAAAGGTTTCCTGGAACATTTACTGTACCCGGTTTCAGCAGTTGCAACTCAAATGTCGTACTCCAGGTTTGCCCTACGGTCATCTTGCCTATATTGAATATCAGGGTCTGGTTATTGTTCCACTGATCCGTCTGGTTGATCACCGTGGTAATTCCATTTTGATCGATGACTTGGGTTGACGAAGGAGTATCATTTGCATCATATACGTATGAGAATACCTCATTTCCCGGATAAGTAGTGGAAACGTTGTTGTAATTGACGGCAACACTCTGCAGGTTAAATGCCATCGTTGTATTTACTCCTGCGGTATTCTGAATTTGCCCCTCAATCTGCTGGAATATCCCGGTCATCGTTGTCGGATCCGGCGCATAGTACCATGTGCTTGTCGGTGATGACACCATTTGCTGGAAGAATGCAGTATCGTTGATGTTATGGCCGTAATTGTCTGGTGTCGGGAACTGGATCCCATAGATGGTGATACCCAGGTTTTTTGCCGTCGTTGATGCATTCAATGCTGCTGCTTTTCCAACGTCGCTTTCGTCCAAATACCAAAGGTTGGGGCCTTCAGAGATACCGGTCCCGTTCCGGGGGTTCCAGTCCGATGGCCAGTATGATTCAAAGGATCCCGGTGCGATCGGGGCCATCATGTTGACACCATCTCCCATAATAATGATGGTCTGGTTATGGGAGGGATTGCCTTTGCTCTGGAGCTCCTGGAGGGCAGCATTAATTCCTGCTGCATAATCCGTCCCTCCGTACGCTGTATATGCATTGACTGTATTGACAAGAGCGTTCTGGTTGGTGGTCTTATAGGTGGGTCCGGCGTTCATCAGATCAGCATCTATTTTTGAATCAGACCAGGGGTTGAGGTAGGTGTACCCATAGGGGCTTGTGGCATTCACACAGGCCCTCAGACCCAAGCTTTGACTGGACGGATTTTTCTGCGAACTTGAATTAAAACAATATGCAGTCGAACTTGAGATACTGTTCCAGTTAGCGGGATTGACCAGATTGTAATCCCAGACATTGCCATAGGGGTTGAAGGGTCTGTATGTATACGTAGTATTGGATTTGGAGAGCTGGAGGTTCCAGAGGTTCTGGGTATCTGAGGAGTCATAGGGTGTAGATCCTGCATTGGGAGCGCTTCCAAAGGAAGCAAGGGCGACATAGGTGTTGTCAGTGGCATTTTTAATAAAGCCGACCTCTGCAGCTTTTGTGTGGGTCAGCCTGGTCGCTCCTCCGATACCTGCCGCGAGATCAGATACTATCACGACATCTGCCGGTGTTCCGGTCAGGTTCCATCCGTCAGCGGTGAGGCTGACCGTAACATAGAATTTTCCGTTGACGTTAACATTCTGGGATGATATTGTGGTCAGTTCGCTCAGGTAGGGATAGTTCTTCCAGCTCAGCTGGAGCGGTTGGCTGATCGAACTCCAGGTTGCCGTTGCCGTAACGTATCCGGAATCTGTTGCATCATAACTGACGTTCTCCTTGTTCGTATCAAATCTTCCGGGAACAAAAAGGACTGTGGCCGTTCCGTTTATATTGGTGACCGCTGTCGTATTGAGGAGCTGTGGTCCGGCAAGCGAACTGTTCGCGTAGGTGTATGTGGGCGTTCCCAGACTGAATGTAACCGTCTGGTTAGCCACCGGGTTACCCATGGTATCTACCACTTTTGCGACAAGCTGTGCAGTCTGCCCGGATTTTGCATCAAGACTTGGCATGACCTGAGGTGTTGCCGAGAAGAGCATGTTTACCGGTGCGGTGTTATAGAATTGGACGGTCTTGGAGATACTGACCGATGAATTCGCTACTGAGGTAGCTGTTAAGACAACGTAGCCGGATGCGCTGTGAGGACCATACGTATACATGATCTGACCATAGGGGTTTGACAGCATAGTTGCGGAAGGATCTCCTGCCCAGTTCGATTGCACCAGGATCCCTTGATTTTCCGTAGGGTTACCGTACTTATCGTATACCGTATTGTTGATGGTAAAAACGTGGTCCACTCCATTATCTGCCGGCTGGGTCAGAGAGGACGGTAAAACAGATTCATCTATCGAATAGGGTACACCGTTATTTATGCCATAGATAAACTGCGGTAACCCCCATGGGATACCGACATTGCCGAAGTGAGAGAGCAGGATCTCGTTTTCTCCCGGGGCAGTGTCAGTCACAACGCTGACAGAAATATTCCCGTTGGCATCAAGCTCCTGCGATGTATACTGGACATGGCTTCCGCTGATATTGAAAGCCGCCATGTTGTCCGAGGATGCCGATATCCACAATGATATGATGGGGGGATTATAGGGATTCCTGTTATCAATCGGGTTACCGTACTGGTCGGTAAAGCTGATGTTGAAGGGTGTTTCTGTTCCCACGGTCACTTCATTCTGGAAATCGAACACTGCATTCTGTGCAACATCGTGATCGATATTCTGGGTATAGACTTTGGTCACCGAAACGAGGTTTCCATTATCATTGTAGGTTATCGTGGCCGTGATATTGACTGCTCCGGTTTTTGTTCCTGCCAAAAAAGGAAAGTTTACCTGGCCGGTGGTATCCGTTGTCCCGCTGCTTACCGTCAGCGATCCCAGAGTTGTCGAGTTAAGCGTCGCCGTTACGGAGGCGCCCGGGACCGGAATGGATGATGTTGTATTGAGTGCCGTAATGGTGATGGTTGCCTGGTGATTCACCACCACCCAACTGGTACTGCTGGTAATTGTTGAATTTTGATCCGGTATCGCTGCGGCACTGCCCGCCCCTGCAAGCAGGAACAGTCCGATAATCAGGATCATGAAACGATAAATCTGCATGCCCCTCACGTGTAATAGGTATTGACGTGATCATTATATAAAAATTATTATTTGTATCTCCCCCAAAATCGGGGCTGCATAAGGAAACTAAAGCGAAAACAGGCCGTTTTCCGCAAAACCGACTTGTGAATATGTACTGGTTTTATATCCCGCTGGCGCTCTTTTTTTGCGCTCCCGAGCTTTTGAATCTTCCAAAAGTGGATTACCCGGCTGCTGTCCGGAAAATTGAGAGGTTTTTCCCTGAAGTTACCGGTTCGTTACACGGATTCTACAGAGACCTGGTACTGGTAAATCACAACGTTAGTTGGCCGGGTTGAATCCAGGGGCCATTTGTACTCAAAGGGTGTTGCCGTAGACGCCAGATTCAGAGTACCGGTAAAGTAATTTTCCCACGCTGCGGAATAATCCGCATTGTTGTTTGGCAGATACTTTACATAGAGCATATTTCCGGCCGGGAGATTATACGAGGTGTAATTGGTCAGCCCCAGGACCATTCTCACAGTACCGACACCCGCCTGCGATGCAATATCTGTGGTAGGGGTGGTAAACCCGATAAGATAGATCACCGCCGTATTGGTCTGGCTGTCATAGTACCACCGGGGGGGTGCAAGCATGGCCGACCCGCTTTCGGCAACCATTCTTTTGATCACTGCACCATTCTCCAGTGAAATGCCGGACTGGGCACTGGTCGATTCATATCGGAGATCCCCGGAGGGGAATAGTAACGGTGCCCCCGCTACAGCACAATTCCCCAAAGAATTTTTGATACAGGTGTTAATATCCGTATCATCGCTGTAAACTGAGAAGTTCGATTCCGTGGCATTATCATAGGTCATGTTGTATACCGTCAGCGCACCGCTCCCCACCTTCAGTGAGGTTTCCGTGTATGGTACCGTTTTGTACGCAATGCTCTTGAGATCGTTTTGCAGGACGATCATATTCTTTTCCATGATCTGTTCGTCCGAACTGACCTGCTGCTGGACGAGCATCGGGTACCCGTACATCGTCACCATCCCGATCCCGGCAATGATAATGCCAAAAACAATGATAAACCCGATCGCTTCAGATACTGCACGATTCGAGTCGTGCGTTCGTTTCCTTTTCTGCTGCATCGTTCTAGAACCCCTCTGAATCATAACTTATCTGGTTTATTCCATTGCCCGTTGTGTTCCCGCTCACATTCCGTGTGGAGCTGATTCCGGCAAGACTGATGTTGCTGGAGATCGTGCCCTGTGAAACAAGAACAAATTGATCCGCAGGTGTGGATCCTGTATAGATCTCCACGAAATAGTTTTGTCCTCCCACATCGTCTGGCAGGTTAAACGAACTGGTGATGTTCCCGGTATCGGGTGCAATAGCATACAAATCGACTATACGGGTAGATACCCCGTTGCCGATATCCGTAAATGCATTGTACTGCAGGGTTTCCTCCGGTCCCTGCATGAAATTGGCATTCACCGAAAGAAGCACCACGACAAAAAGGATCACCACAATCGTGGTGATCATAACGTACTCGATGAGGGCACTTACGCCGGCCTCTGTCTGGTTGTTACGATGACACCCAGGTTTCATTGTATGCAGTCACTCCGTTGTTGTAGTGGATGTTTACATAAGTGTGCGAATCAGCAGGAGGATTGGGCGGTGTAATCTGATAGGAGATCACCGCCTCCTTCCTGCTTAGTTCTATTACCCTGGTATCGTTCAGGATCACCGCAGTCTGGCTCGCAGATATGTTGCCGGTTGAGTTCAGAATTGCTGCATCAATGATGACGCTCCTTACGTCACGGATATCATTTTTCGGGAAGTCGAGCACGCTCTCGGCAGTTGTCTGTCCGACCACGGTGGACTGGTTGAGTACCATGGCAAGGAAGAACAGGCTGAAGCTCACAACAAATCCCATCATTACGATCCACTGCGCATCATCCTTTAGTCCCGCCATAAAAGCACCTCCACAAGCACCGCCCGGGGTGTACCGCTCCCCCCCGGGAACTGCTTATTGGCAATCACCAATTCGGTCACCCGGACCGGGTGTTCGACTCCGCTCAGGTTCCTGTTGAACGCAAAGGGAGGGAGGGTTACGGTGGTTTTATTGAGGATATCATAATAGGTGACTGACGCAGTATAATGGAGGTTGTCCGCCTTCGATCCTGTCTTGTTATTTACATAATCCAAAAACACCGTGTTAAACGTGTTCCCCTCGTTATTCTCCACTATCTGCTGGAGCTGGCTTTCCGAGGTCCCGTTTGCCGGGGTGTTCATCATCTGCAGGGCATCAGTCCCGGTCTGTTCGAGCTGCATATCGCTGATATGGCTGTCCCCCGGGGTGTACACAGATGTTGCCCCCAGGACAAGATAGGTCGTAAAGAGCATAATCATACCGGCAGCGATCCCTTCGATCGTGTAGAGCTGACCCCGATCATTTACCATACTGCCACCTCCATGACCCCATTCTGCAGGTAGGGCTGGGTGATGTTGGGATTTGTGTAATTGTACTGGAATGCACCGTAGGGTGCGACCTGCGTTGTGTTGAGGTACCGGTCCGGCTGGGGATTTCCTGTTGTGACGTTCGTCAAAGAAAATTGCATTGTGACATTCAGCAGGGTGCTTGAATCGCCCTGTCCCAGGAAGCTGAGCAGGCCCGGCGGGATAAAGAGAGTGGCATTGTTAGTTACCGGCTGGGGCAATGTGGTAACAGGTGTGCCATCAATGAACAGTTCGAACTGGCTGGGATTTGTTGCATTCAGGACCGGGCCTTCAAATGGTGACTGGCCGGTACCCAGTGGAGCTAAAGAGACCGATCTATACACAGAGATGCTCGACAGATTCACCCTTGTATTATTATCCTGCGGAAGACTTCCCAAACCCGTGAGGTTGACAAGCACCCCTTCACCTCCCGTGATCTGGCCTGTACCTGATGGGGAGAGCGGGTTGATCTGGTATGCCGGGTTGTTGTTTGCAGGACCATTATCGAGGAGATCTGCGTAATTGAAATACAGCGAGAATGCCTGGATGGTAGCATTTCCCGCCTGACTCCCGGTTAGCGCGTATTGTGCCAGAGGAGATGGACATGATAATAAATTACAGTTCGAGAAATCGAGTGTGGCGTTACTATGTTCTTTTACCTTGATCACCCGGCGGCTGTAGCCATAATCTTCGGGAAGGACATCTCCCACAGACTGCGTCACATTCGATCCTGCCATCTGAAGCGAGATATTGAACAGGTATGGATAGTCCCCGAAGACTGCCCGGGACTGGTAATCCTGTGGATAAACAAATTCTGTGGTACAGAAAAACCGGTTTATTTTTTCATACGAAAGAATATTCGGAGTGTCTTTTGAAAGTGCAAGCCCGAACCTTAGGATCTGGCTGTCGGCAACGCTCGGAGATTCCCATGAGGGATTGTAGGGCATGCCGGGGTCTTCGGTAAGGACGACACCGGTCCGGTACGCAACTGCATCGTAATCAATGGAACTGCTCTGGAGTCCGATAAAAAGGCCCGGGATCAGGGTTGCCACGTAGATGAACGTGATCATAAAGATAGTGAAACCGGCCAGGAAATCGATGGAAAGGTTTCCGGCATCATCAGCCATGGGTGGAACTCAACTCTCCTGTTGTCGCATTGATGGTAATTCCTAGGCTGGATGATGAGGGTCCGGTGATCGTATATTCCCCGTTCATCAGCTGTAATGTCGCCATCCCGTCGGTTAAATCCACGGCTCCGGCTCCCGATGAGGAATCAGCGATTTTAAGAGCATCTGTCAGGGACAGACCCCCGACAGGTACGTCTCCCTGGATCGGCAAACCGGGCGGCATAGCTACGGTGGAAACTCCGTTTTTATCATAGACCTGCATCGATGAAGTATTCCCTTCATGCACCCCGAAGATCCAGCGTTCCGCTTTCCCTGAACTGTCAACGTGTTCTCCCCGAAGATAAAAAAACGACTGGTTTGCCTGGAGCGCAGCGGACTCTGCCTCTTCAAGGGTGAACCGTTCTACCTGGCTGCCGTTGGCAATTGCCACCGCTGAAAAGCCCCCCGTTGCCACGGTAGCGTTTTCTGTTGCCGGGGTCTGGTTGGACTGCCCCGAAGTACATGCAGCACAGAAGAGGAGCAGAACAAGCAGTCCGGCAGCGGTGCCGGAAAGGAAGGGAATACGCATCATTTTCACTAAAGGGCTATAGTCGGTTGAACGGATATAAATATTGTTTTTATTCGTCCCTTCTGAATAGAGAATGCCTTAATTGCGGAAATACGGGGAGGATCCTCTCTCCTGTTACGGCACGATCTTTGCAATCGGGATCTCCAGGATGTCTTCAGCCCCGCAGGCCTTGAGCTTCGGGATCAGGCCATTGACCGCATTTTTCTGCACGACCGTCTGGACGCTATAGTAGTCGATGCCATGGAGCCGGCTGATGGTCGGTTTTTTCATGGCCGGGAGTGCGGTAACAATCTTCTCGAGCGCTGCGGTCGGCACGTTCATGGAGAGGAGCACCCGGTGCCGGGCATCGAGCACGCCAAAGAGCAGGGTTTTGATCTCTTCGATCTCGCGCCTTTTTTCGGGATCCGCCCACGCTGCCCGGTTGGCTATGATCACCGTGTGCGACTCCATGATCTGCCCGATGATCTTGAGCCCGTTTTTCCGGAGTGTTGTGCCTGTCTCGGTCAGGTCCACGACCACATCCATAAGGTCAGGCACCTTTGCCTCTGATGCCCCGTACGAGTGGAAGAGCTGGACCGGGATCTTCTTTTCCTCGAAGTACTGTTTTGTGAGCTCCGGGTACTCGGTGGTCACCCGGCTGCCGGGCCGAATCTGTGCGGCATTCTCTATGGGCTCGTCGCGGTGGACGGCGATCACGATCTTCACGTTCCCTTCGCCGGTCTTGCTGTACGTGAGGGCGGCGACCTCCACGACATCAGCGCCGGTTTCCCGGACCCAGTCAAGGCCGGAGATGCCCAGGTCGAAATAACCCTTGTCCACGTAGGTTGGGATCTCCTGCGGGCGCAGGATCTTTATCTTACCTATCCGGTGGTCGGCAATTGCCGGGTTGTAGTCGCGGTCAGTGCGCCTGACTTCAAGGTCGGCCTCCTTGAAGAGCTGGAGAGTCTGCTCTTCAAGGCTGCCCTTGGGAAGTGCGAGGGTGATCATTACCTACACCCTTGAGCCTGCAAAAACAATAAATGTTTCAGGTCTGCCCCTGCCCACATGCGCGTATTTTCACGCAAACGAGTGGATAACAAGACCCGAAAGGAGTTTTGGTTCAAACCATGTGGACTTGGGGGGCATGACACCGCTGGCATCGGCTATGGAGAGCACGGTTGCAACCCGGACCGGCTGCATGGCAAGCGCGAGCCGGTAGGTACCGGCATCCACAAGTTTTTCGAGATCGGCTACTGGCCGGGCACCGCCGAGGTACTGGAGCCGGGCATCGCCCCGGGGATCGGTGATGCCGAGCATTCCTTCAAGTACGAGCTTCTGGAGCACCGCTACATCGAGAATATCGAGCGGGCCGGCGTTTGGATCAATGGGCCGGGCGCACTCGTACCATTTCCCGTCAAGGTACAGGTGCATGACGTGGAATTTTTCCGGGTGGGTGATATGCGGCGGGATGTTGAACCCGCTCCCGTCCACGGTGCCGTACGGGGCGACCTTGTACAGTTTCCCAAGGCCCGCAAGGAACGTCTCCGTGGTATAGGAACCGAGATCGGTCAGGAGCCGGCTGTACCCGTGGATCTTCACCCGCTCGTACGAGAAGAGCACGCCCATGAACCGCCCGACCTCGCCATCAGC
This sequence comes from Methanoregula boonei 6A8, assembly GCF_000017625.1. Classification (NCBI taxonomy): domain Archaea; kingdom Methanobacteriati; phylum Methanobacteriota; class Methanomicrobia; order Methanomicrobiales; family Methanoregulaceae; genus Methanoregula; species Methanoregula boonei. The sequence goes on from NC_009712.1 coordinate 128,942, forward strand.
CGGCTTTCCTGCCGCCCGCAGCCGGTCGGCAAGGTTGACTGCAGCCTTGGCACGGTGGTGGCCGTCAGCAATGTACAGGGAGGGGATGTCCCGGAACCGGCGTTCGATCTCATCGAGTGCCTCCGGATCGGTGACCGCATAGATCTGGTGGATGCCACCCTGCGGAGTGTGGGCCTCTGCATCCGGATTTTTTCTTGTGGCAACCAGCGATTCGATGAACGAAAAAAGCGTTCCGGGATCGCGGTACAGGAGCACCACCGGGCCGTCATGAGCCTGGACGGCCTCGATATGCCGGGTCCGGTCCTCTTCCTTGTCGTACCGGGTCAGCTCGTGGCGCCGGATCCGGTTGGCGCGGTAGTCCTCGGTATCCAGGGCGCAGAAGATGCCCACGAAGGTGTCGTTGTCCTGCCGGATCCGATACACGTACATTGCGGGCTGTCTGTCCTTTACCAGTCGGCCGTTTGAAAGAAGGGCAGAGAAATTCTCCCGAGCCCGTTCGTACACCTGATCATCGTGAGGTGAAAGGCCGGGAAGCTCTGCATCGGACCGGCTCACGGTAAGAAAGCTCTTCGGGTTTTGTGCAATGATCGCCCGCGCCTCGTCTGCGGTTACGACATCGTACGGGACGGCTGCAATAGACTGTGCCTCGCCCGGTGCGGGACGCACCCCGGCAAAACGATAGACGCTGACCATGGTACCAACCGGCGCCTGCAAAAATAGGCGCCTTTTCTGGTACATTTGGGTGCAGTCCCATATATAACCGGGGACACTGTCCCCGTGTATGTGCCTTACCGCGTGCGCAATGCTTATCGGAGCGCGGGGTAACTGATGATATCACACGAACAGGACCCGGTGCCCATGATCCGATCCCTTCCCGGCGCGTTTTCCCCCACGACCCCGCTTATCCGGCCGGCCACCCCGGCCGATGTCCCGACAATTGTTGCCATCGAAAAAGATGCGTTTGCCGACCCGTGGGATGCAGAGATCTTTACCGAGGCCCTTTCCTATTATCCCACGACCTATCTTGTTGCTGAAGTGGAAGGGACAGTAGCCGGATTCATTGTCGGGGCATTAGAGGATACCGGGGAAAATATCTACGGCCACATCTGTAATTTTGCAGTTGCCGCTCCTTTCCGGAGCCGGGGGATCGGCCGGCAGCTTGTGCTCCGGCTCGAGAACCAGTTTGCGCTGGAACGTGCCACCGGGGCACAACTGGAGGTCCGGGAGTCCAATGCCCCGGCCCAGCGGTTCTACCGCCGGCTCGGGTACCAGCATGTCTTCTACGTGGGCGGCTATTACGCAAACGGCGAAGACGCCTTTGTAATGATGAAGTGGTTCCGGTTTTAAAAAAAAAGTTTTTTAGCGCTTTACGCCCCGGCCCAGTTCCTGGTGGGCACGGGCGAGGTGCTGGGCAGCCAAAGCCCCAATCAGGGAGAGTTCCCCGGCAAGAACACCGGCTGCGATGATCTCCGCCAGTTTCCTTGCATTGGCTCCCGCGGGCGATCCGCCGCCGGCCACTCCTAAGATCTTCAGGCACTCCTGCTGTGTATCCACACTCGTCCCGCCACCGACAGTACCGACCGGGAGCGAGGGGAGCGTGACTGCAACGTACACCCCGGATTCCGTGGCATCGATCGTGGTCATGCAGGTGCTGCCGTCAATGGCATGGGCCGCGTCCTGCCCGCAGGCAATAAACATCGCGGCAACAACATTGGCTGCGTGGGCATTGAATCCCATTGCGCCCGCCCGTGCCGAGCCGACGAGGTTTTTGCGGTAATTTACCTCGACCATCGTGGCCGCATCGGTCTTGAGGATCTTTGCTATCTGCTCATGGGAAAGGGCAACTCCCGCGACAACGCTGCGTCCCCGGCCCATGATCCCGTTGATTGCGGCCGGCTTCTTGTCGGAGCACATGTTCCCCGAGAGTGCAATCAGCCGGGCGCCTGTGGCCTGCGCTATTTCATCGGCAATTTTTGCGCCTGCGATGGTGACCATGTTCATGCCCATCGCGTCCTTGGTGTCAAATTCGAGCCGGATAAATACGCTCGTGCCCGTGACAAAGGTGACAAGGCCGGTCATTTTCCCGTGGTTGGTGGTCGTCGCGGCAATCGCGGCGAGATCATCGAAGTGGGCTTCTGCCCAGTCTGCGATCTCCTTTGCGTGCCCGACACTCTTTGCCGCAAAGACCGGCGCCCGGGTCATGCCATCGTGCAGGATGCGCACCTCGGCGCCGCCGGCTTTTGTGATCGCTCCTGCCCCGCGGTTCACCGAGGCGATGAGTGCTCCCTCGGTGGTCGCAAGGGGCAGCCAGAACAGACCTTTCGCGTACTCGCCGTTAATGGCCAGAGGCCCGGCAACGCCGACAGGTACCTGCACGGTGCCGATCATGTTCTCACAGTTCCGGGTGGATGCCCGGTCCACATCGATCGAGAAGATCCCGATGTTTTCGAGTGTGGTTCCGGTCTCCTCCTCAATGAACTCCCGGCGCACCCTGACAGCATCAACCGGGGGGAGCTGCTTTTCGAGTTCGTAGAGCCGGACCGAGCCGTCCCTCAGCTTATTCTTTATCTCCGCTTCCTTTCCGTGATCCGGGCCGTCCCCTGCCCGGGCCGGATCGCGGTGACCCTCATCACCAGCCATGAATACCTGTTGCACCTAACCTATTATCAAGTGCAGTGGTGGCGCGCGATGACGGCTGAGCAGTGGGGTGTGCGGGTTCCGGTAAAATCCGGTGAGGGGACACGGCAGGCCCTCCTCCGCGAAGGGGCGCTCGACTGTACGCTTAAGGTGCTCCGCGATGGCGGCGATCTAATTTTCCCGGTGAACGCAGAGCGGGAAGACACAGGAAGGTTTACGTTCGAGGAGCAGCCGGGGCGGGAAGAGCTTCCCCGGCACGAGCTCGTAGGCGGGATCGCGATATTGCAGGAGAACGATCCTGCCGGTGCCGCCCGGATCCTTTCTGCCCGGCCATCTCTTCATACCGTTCTCTTTCCCACCAGTGAGGTTACCGGTGAGTTCCGGACCCGCACGTACGCGGTGCTCGCCGGGAATGATACGACCCGGACCGAGGTGGTGGAGCACGGGCATTGTTTCGCCGTTGATCTTGCCGGGGCCTACTTCTCCGCCCGGCTCTCGACCGAGCGCCAGCGCATTGCAGAAAAGATGGGGAGGAACGAGCTCGTGCTCGATATGTTTGCCGGGGTCGGCCCGTTTGCAATCACGCTTGCCCCCCATGCCGCGCTCGTGGTGGCGGCGGATCTCAATCCCCGGGCGGTCGCGCTCCTCATGGAAAATATACGGAACAGCCGGGCCACCAACGTCCTCCCCCTTCTCTTCGATGCCCGGCGGCTGGATGCGATCCTGCCGTGGAAATTCGATCGGATCATCATGAACCTCCCGCTTGCCGGCACGGAATTTTTACCGGAAGCGTTCCGGCTCATCCGGCCCGGGGGCACGATCCATTTCTATTCCCTTGTCTCGTGCGAAAAAGAGCACCTCGACCGGATCCGCGAGCTGGGCGGCGCTGAGGTGACCGAACGGGTAGTGCGGTCGTATTCTGCGGAGAAATGGCACGCGGTGTACGATATCGCGGCACGGTAATGGCTGGCATCTCTTCCGTGAACTATTCTCGTTTTTAACCACCTGCCTACAATACATATCTCTATCTCCTGATGGCCCAATGAGGAGTACGACTTGGCGGGACGCAGCATGACCAGCGCTCTTTTAGAATGGTTCAGGGGAAGAAACAGGGAGGACCGGGGTTCGTATGATTTTACCGAGTCTCACCCGGTATGGAAGACCTGGTGGTTCTGGGGCGTTATTGTGGCCGCATGCATTTTTATTGTCTGGTTTTTCCGGGCTGCATAGGGAAGATATCCGGTTTTTTTATGGAAGTCTGGCATCCCGGACGCCCGGGGGCTGGCCCGTGTTACTAAAAAAAATTGCATTATGCAATAAAATGGGCCGGTACCGGGAAAATACCCGAAAAAAATGCACCTGAAAAAAATTATGCACGTATTGTACGCTGTACGCCGGTATCGGTTATCTCGTAGGTGATATCCCGCTTTTCCTTTTTTAACTGCCTGAGATCGGTCATTATTTCCTGTAACTGGTACTCCCGGTCCCGCGTTGCAATCGAATACGGTTTGTCCGGCTGGTGATTTTCCGGGGTGATGGCAAGGAGTTCGCACGAATTGCGCTGCCGGGTAATTTTAAATTCAGAAATTTTGCTGAGATCTATTGATAAGGAGTCGCCGGTGTGAAACACCCCGACATGCCTGAATTTTACCAGTACGCTCATATGGATCCCCAGCCGGCCCGGTCTCCATTTCCTGTATGCTGCATGCTTAAATCGTCCCTCATTCCCTTTGGCATGCAGCCCATGCCCTTTGGCCCAGGGGTAGAACGGACCGCTGTTCCCACGGTTTTTGTGGGGGTAATGCTGCTGCTCAGGGTATCCCTGCCCCGGTTCCCTGGTATTTCCTGTTTTAAGATAATAATTGGCTTCATGCCAAGCTGTGACATTTTCTTCCTCGTTTTTTTTAATTTCCCCGCCGGTCTCCACTCAATTATGGAAACCGGCCCGGCCTGTGCCGGTTATTACAGGGGCCGCACCTGGATCGTTTCGATCATGACAGAAAAGTAGGATATACGGAATGATGCCGCCCTTTCATGATCGGTCGCGGGGCGCCACCAGCTGGTGACAGCTGATCCGTTATGCATTCATCGCTCTGCTGTGATGAGGGGTAATTGGTCTGTGAGCTCATAGAGATATCTGTCAGGGTCCGGCGGCGGATCCCGGTCGGGGGACATATGGCAGGCTGCCCGTGCCGGGGCTTCCCTCACCACAAGCAGCCCGGAATCCTTCCGGTATCGGCGTTCAATACATACCTTCAACATGTCAGCCATCACGTGTAGAACGTAGTTGGTTGAATGGTTGGTTTTCACAGGAAAGATGATACAGGTGCAGCAGATCCGAATGCATTAAACCCGGATGGTACTCCGGTCTGCCGCGTTCGCCTGCCCAAAAAATGGAACAACGAACAGTTTGCCCGTGCTGAAACAATGCAGGGGGCAAACCATATCCGTGTCCAGTGCATGGACGGGGTCTCCCGCATGGGCAGGATTAAGGGAAAAATGAAAAAACGGCAGTGGATCCGGGAAGGCGACACCATCCTTATCGTGCCCTGGAGTTTTCAGGATGACAAGTGCGATATTATTTACCGGTATCTCAAGCCTCAGACCGATTGGCTGAGGAAGAACCGGTACATTTAACCTGTTATTTCTTTTTTGTCTGTTTCCTTGGGGTCCGGGAGCTTTGCCGGACAGGTGGATACATGACGGTGCATGATGGTGCGGGTCAGGACCTCGGGCAAACGATTACACTTCCTTAAAGTTCAGGTCGGGAAGGAAGGCCGTTTCCTCAACCGATCTGTACTGAGGGGAGCCGCATGCCCCGGAACAGAACCCCTCAAGGTACATCGGGACCGGGGTGCGATCGTACTTGCCGGGGAAGTGGCACGTTTTGTATGATATTGCGGCCGGGCGGGACTGAATGGTTTACTCCGGTACCCGAGCGTTTGGCGGGTTATATTCTCTCTGTTGCCTGAGTCCCCCTTTCCTGAGGAGAAAGTACCCGGCGCAGAGTGCAATGATGATCGCAGCGATCCCGAACATATCCATGGGATCCGTGTTCACGGTGTCGAGAAGGATTACACTTCTTGCAATTGCGATGATGGCGATCATGATTACCACCTCAACGTGGATCACCTTCTCGTTGATATATGCCACGACCGTTGCCAGCAGCTCGACACCGATCAGTACCAGAAGGAAGTACCCAAAGATGCCTAAAAGCTCGCTGTTTTCCAGGAGCAGCGGGGAATTGACAAAGAGCGCCTCGTACACAATGTAGATTAATTCTCCAAGCGAGCAGGCAACAATGATCGCAAAGAGTGTGATGAGGATGTAGTACACGATGGTCTCAAATTTTTTTAAGATTGTGGTCGCGTCCATAGCAAAATGTGTCCGAGCCGTGGATAAATAATCTCCGGGAAAAATTCCCGGGGTATTAGCGATATTGTCTACCCGGCCGTTGACCCGATCCGTACCTTTATAATTAGGCATCCCCTAACTAATTAGGATCGATCTATGGTGGACCTGCAGGAGCAGCTCTTCGAAGAGCTTGCAAAGCTCTCCCGGATGCGGGATGAATGCTCCTGCAGCATCTTCTCCGAGTGCGGGCTTTCGGAAATAACCGTTAGGCAGATCGCCTACCTCAGGACGATCGATGAGCAGGGGGATGTGACCTTCACGCGCCTTGCAGAGATCACCAACACCTCCAAGCCCACGGTCACCGAGATGGTCAACCGGTTTGTCCGGATGGAGTGCGCGTGCCGGGCGCCATGTCCCGATGACGGGAGGATCAGCTACATCCACCTGACCGAGAAAGGAAAACAAATCGCAAGGGCAGAAAAAGCCGCCCTGCGCCGGCTGATCGAACGGATGGTCGAGACGCTTGACCAGGATGAACTGGATCTCCTGGTGGAGATCTTAAGGAAAGTCCGGTAATTTTTTTCGCCGGGCAATTAGTTAGGTAAAATCAAACTAAATAACGGAGCAACAATGCAGCAGGAAAGCAACGAAGACACCGCAGAAAAACTGGTTATACCCCTCTTTGAGATCGTGACGTACCCCGGGAGCCGGACAAAATTCCCGGTGGACCCGGTGACCGGAGGGTACCTTGTCGCCTCCCTTGCACAGGGAAACGAAGTGTTTGCCATCGGCCTCACGGTAAAAAGCGGAATCCGCCTGGCGGATCTCACCCCCGACTCGTTCTACGGGATCGGGAACCTTCTCCAGATCACTCACGTCGAACCGGCAGACCATGGCTACCTGGTCAGCGCCGAAGCCGAACACCGGGTAAAGGCAGTTGCCCTTGCCGGGAAGGACGGCCACTTTACCGCCCGGTGCGAAACCGTGCCGGATGCGGAGGACCTCACAGCCGACCTGCAGGAGAGGATACTTTCCGATATCAAGAGCACGATCTTCGAGATCAGCCACCGCTTCTCCGGCTCCGGGCAGTTCACCCGGCCCATCGAACGGATGGAATCGGTAGACCGGATCATGGGATTTGTGATGCCGTTTCTGCCGGCAAACCTTGCCGAGAAGCAGGCGCTCCTTGAGATCTCGTCGAAGAAGGAACGGTACATCGGTTTTCTCGATCTCCTTATCAGGACCCGCGAGACTATCCGGATCCGGATGGAGATGGCCGAGAAGGTCTCCGAGCGCGTGGGAAAATCCAACCGCGAGGCCATGCTCCGCGAGCAGCTTAAGGTGATCCAGGAGGAGCTGGGAGAAGGCGGGGAAGGGGCCGGCGATGCCGGGTACCGCGGGCGTGTCGAGGCCTCAAAGATGCCGGAGGATATCCGGAAAAAAGCCCTTGCTGAGGTGCACAAACTCGAGGCCGGCGGGCCCCAGAACCACGAGAGCACCGTGATCCGGAACTACCTCGACCTCCTGCTCGACCTTCCCTGGGTGACCGAGGAGAAAAAGAACATCGATATCGCGGAGGCCCGGCGCGTGCTCGACAGCCACCACAACGGGCTTGAGAAGGTAAAGGAACGGATCGTCCAGCACCTTGCAGTCATGAAACTCCGGCAGGAGAAACAGGGCTCGATCCTCCTCTTTGCCGGCCCGCCCGGCACAGGGAAAACAAGCCTGGGCAAAAGTATTGCAGAAGCGCTCGGGCGAAAGTACGTCCGGGTGAGCCTTGGCGGCGTCCGCGACGAGGCCGAGATCCGCGGGCACCGCAGGACATATGTCGGGGCGCTGCCCGGGCGGATCATCCAGGGCATCAAGAGGGCAGGGACGAAAAACCCGGTCTTTATCCTGGACGAGATCGACAAGCTTGCCACCTCCTATGCGGGCGACCCGGCAAGCGCACTTCTCGAGGTTCTGGACCCGGAGCAGAACAGCTCGTTCTCGGACCACTACCTTGAGGTGCCCTATGATCTCTCGGATGTACTCTTCATTGCAACGGCAAACTCCCTTGCCACGATTCCGGCACCCCTGCTCGACCGGATGGAACTCATCGAGATATCAGGTTATACGAAAAACGAGAAGTTTGCCATTGCAAAGGACCACCTGATTCCGGAGATCTTAAAAGAGCACGGCCTTGACACGGATAAGCTCCGGATCGAGGATGCCGCCCTGCGGGAGGTAATCGAGAAGTACACCCGGGAGGCCGGGGTCCGGTGGCTCAAGAAGCAGCTTGCTATGATCGCCCGGCATGTCTCTGAGAAGATAGTCTCCGGCACTGCAGAGCTGCCGTTTGTGGTCACGCCGGATAAGGTCTTTTCGATTCTCGGGAAAGAACAGATCCGCCAGGAGGTGGCCAAAAAAGAGCCGGTGCCCGGCGTGGTGACGGGCCTAGCCTGGACTCCGGTGGGGGGGGAGATCCTCTTTATCGAGGGGACGTTCATGCCCGGGACCGGCAAGCTCACCCTCACGGGACAGCTCGGCGACGTGATGAAGGAGTCGGCTACGATCTCATCCAGCCTGATCCGATCCCGGCTTGCGGGCAGTGGGAAGGGTTTCAACTTTATCGCAAGCGACATCCACATCCATGTGCCCTCGGGGGCGACCCCCAAGGACGGCCCGTCTGCCGGTATCACCATCTTTACGGCTCTTGCCTCGCTTATCACGGGAAAGACCGTGGACCCGGAGCTTGCGATGACCGGCGAGATCACACTCTCCGGAGCGGTGCTGCCGGTGGGCGGGATCAAGGAGAAGGTGCTTGCAGCCCACCGGGCAGGGATCAAAAAGATCCTCCTGCCCAAGGAGAACGAGCGCGATCTGCCCGATGTCCCTGAAGATGTCCGGGCCGAACTGGCCTTTGTGCCGGTCGGGAATGTGGAGGAGGTTCTCAAAGAGGCACTTGGGATCGAGCTTCCCCGCATTGTTGCCGTGCCGGCCGGGACCGGCCTTGTACCGGTCCAGAACGCCTGATCGGGTAGGGGAGACCGGCAATAATTGTCCCTACCACAATCTCTATTTTTGCCGGGTCCCATACATTGGGAAGCATGGTTCACCATATACTCCCTGCCTGTCCCGTCTGCCAGCGGGAGGATACCGTTGTTGTCCATGAGGATCTGGGCTCTGACGGCCATTTCTGCATGTGCGCAGGTCCCGATGGCTGCGGCTCGACCTTTGTCATGAACCCTGACGGGTCGCTCTCCGATATTTTCTAAAAAGTATTCCGGGCCGGCACTTCAGCTGTTTTGGCTTTTTTCCCTTCCCTTTCCTTTTCTTCCGGCAGAACCGCTGCACGGTACAATTGCATGTTTTTTCCCGGAATTCATCCAAATTATTTAAATGGGAGGATATCAAAGGAAGCAAATATGCGCAGGAAACCGGATTATCCGAAGAGACTGCTGCAGTTTTTGAGACTGCAGAGGAGTACACGATGAGTTCCCCAGAGCGGCTTGTTGTTGCGGTCATAGATGACGAGATCCATAAGGATACCCCTCATGGCAGGGCGATCAAACGGATTATCCGCGACCTTGAAAAATATGAGATTTTTGTTGCCGATATTGCCTCGCCTGAGGATGCACGAACCGCGTATTCCAACCTCCCCTCGGTCAACTGCATCCTCATCGACTGGAACCTGGGTAACCGGGAGAAGGAGGCACAGCAGGACACGCTCAAACTGATCCGGCAGATCCGCTGCATCAACGAAGATCTCCCGATCTTCCTCATGGCAGAGCCCACAAGCGAGCCACCGATCGGGATCACGGTGGATGTACTCAAGGAGATTAACGAGTACCTCTACGTGATGGAGGACACCTCCGAGTTTATCGCCGGGCGTATCTCGGCTGCAGCAAAGCGGTACCAGGACCGGCTGCTGCCGCCGTTTTTCGGGGAACTCGTGAAGTTCTCCAAGGATTTCGAGTATTCCTGGCACACGCCGGGCCATGCCGGTGGGACAGCGTTCCGCAAGACGCCCGCCGGGCGGCGGTTTTTCGAATTCTTCGGCGAACAGCTCTTCCGGTCCGATCTCTCCATCTCGGTCGGGGAGCTTGGCTCGCTTCTCGACCACTCCGGGCCGGTGGGCGAAGCCGAACGGTACGCCGCAAAGGTCTTCGGGGCCGACATGTCCTATTTTGTGACAAACGGTACTTCAACGGCAAACAAGATCGTCTTTTTTGGCCGGGTTACCGAGAACGATGTTGTCCTTGTGGACCGGAACTGCCACAAATCGGCCGAGCATGCGCTCACCATGACTCACTCTGTCGCCGTGTACATGGTCCCGACCAGGAACCGGTACGGGATCATCGGCCCGATCCCGCCCTCCGATATGACACCGGCAGCTATCAGGAAAAAGATCGCTGCCTGCCCCTTAGCAAAAAACCTTCCCGACAAAACCCCGGTCCACGCGATTGTCACCAACTCGACCTATGACGGCCTCTGCTACCATGCGGTGGAAGTGGAAAAGGAACTGGGAAAAAGCGTTGACAGCATCCATTTCGATGAGGCATGGTACGGCTATGCCCGGTTCAACCCGCTCTACCGCGACCGGTTTGCCATGCGGGACGGGGCAAAGGACAAGAAAGGCCCGACCGTCTTTGCCACCCAGTCAACCCACAAACTGCTCGCCGCGCTCTCGCAGGCGTCCATGGTCCATGTAAGAAACGGCCGTGTCCCGATCGAGCATGCCCGGTTCAACGAGGGGTTCATGATGCACAGCTCCACGTCCCCGCTCTACACGATCATCGCATCGCTGGACGTGTCCACCAAGATGATGGACGGGGCATCAGGAAGGCTGCTCACGACCGAGTCAATCGAGGAAGCAATCCGGTTCCGCCGCACGATGGCAAGAATCGAAAAGGAGATCGGGACCGGCAAGACCAGGACCGACTGGTGGTTCCCCATGTGGCAGCCGGACACCGTCACGGATCCGAAAACCAAAAAGAAGATCGCGTTTGCCACGGCACCCCTGGAGACCCTGCGGGATAACCCCTCGTGCTGGGTGCTGCACCCGAAGGATGCATGGCATGGCTTTGAGGACCTGCCCGACAACTACTGCATGCTCGATCCCATCAAGGTGACCGTGCTCACGCCCGGCGTCAAAGAGGATGGATCGCTTGCTGCATGGGGCATCCCGGCAGCCATTGTTGTCAAGTTTTTGGACACCCGGGGCATCATCAATGAGAAGTCCGGGGATTACTCGATCCTCTTCCTCTTCTCGATGGGGATCACGAAAGGCAAGTGGGGTACCCTTATTACCGAGCTCTTCGAGTTCAAACGCCGTTACGATGAGAACGCCCCGCTTGACGAGGTCTTCCCTGACCTTGTGGCACAGTGGCCGGATCGGTACGGCGGCATGACCCTGCCGGAGCTTGCGGCCCAGATGCACGCGTTCAAGCGCGACCACAACATGTGTGGATTGCTCCAGAAAGCGTTCTCGGCCCTTCCGGAGCCGGTGATCACGTACGCGGAATCCTACAAGAGACTCGTGCGGGACGAGGTAGAGCAGATACCGGTTGCGCAGGCGGCAAACCGCATCGTGGCAACAGGTATCGTGCCCTACCCGCCGGGCATCCCGCTGCTTGCACCTGGCGAGAAGACCGGGCCAAAGACCGGCCCGGTGCTCCAGTACCTGCTCTCGCTGCAGGATTTTGACCGGCGCTTCCCCGGCTTTGAGCACGACACCCACGGGATCGAGAGCATCAAAGGTGAATACAGGATGATCTGTGTAAAGGAGAAGAAACGATGAGCGACGACGCACCGGTAGTAAACAAAAAGGTGCTCGGCGTTTTTGCGCTTGCCATGATCAACGTGGCGGCCGTGCTGAGCATCAGGAATTTCCCGTCCATGGCAATCTACGGGTGGTCGTGTATCGGCTGGTACATCCTTGGGACTATCCTGTTTTTGATCCCCATCTCCCTTGCGGGGGCAGAACTGGCAACCGGCTGGCCCGAAGGCGGCGGTGTGTACGCGTGGGTCAAGCAGGCATTCGGCGAGAAAGGGGGATTTACCGCCCTTTTCTGCGAATGGTCCAACAACCTTGTCTGGTTCCCGACCGTGCTCTCGTTTACCGCATCCACGCTCGCGTTTGCACTCACCCCGAACCTGGCGAGCAACCCCTGGTTCATGTTTTCCGTTATGATGATCGTGTTCTGGGGCACCACGGCCATTGCGTACTTCGGTGAGGAGGCATCCGCAAAATTCTCCAACGTGGGTGTGATCCTGGGGAGCATCGTCCCTTCGCTCCTCATCATCATCCTTGGCCTCTGGTGGCTGGGTTCGGGCCAGGCTATTGTCCTGCCGCACTTTTCATTTGGCCAGGTCGTACCGACGATCAATCTCTCCACGCTTCCGTTCTTTGCCACAGTCGTTCTCCTCTTTGCCGGCATGGAGATGGCCGGGTTCCATGCGCTTGAGACAAGAAATCCCCAGCGGGACTACCCCAAGGCCATGGCGCTCTCGGCCGTGATCATTGTGATTTGCACGGTCCTTGCAACGCTTGCCATTGCGATTGTTATTCCGGCAAGCCAGCTCAACCTCGCCTCCGGGGTCATGCAGGCGATCCAGTACTTCTTTGACGCGTCCGGGATCGCATGGCTTGTCGGCCCCATGGCGCTTCTGATCACGCTGGGCGGTGTCGTGAATCTTGCTTCCTGGCTTATTGGCCCGGCAAAGGGTCTTGGGATCGTTGCAGAAGAGGGCAACATGCCCCCGATCTTTGACCGGACCAACAAGTACGGCGCACCGGTTGCGGTGCTCGTCATCCAGGCGCTGATCGGCTCGGTGGTCTCGCTTCTCTATGTCTTTTTGCCTTCGGTCAACCAGGCGTACTGGATCCTTTCGGCAATGACGGTCGAACTGCTCTGTATCGTGTACATCCTCGTCTTTGCCGCGCTCATCAAGCTGCGGTACAGCCAGCCGGATACGCCCCGGCCCTTTAAGATCCCGGGCGGGAAGACCGGCATCTGGATTGTCGGGGGACTGGGGCTGTTTGGCACGACCTTTGCCTTTATTGTCGGGCTCATGCCACCGTCATTTTTCACCAGCTGGGTCACCTATGTCTCCGCGGTGCTGCTGGGAACGTTCCTCTTAGCCGTGCCCCCGCTTGTCTTTTTAAAATTCAAGCATCCGGGCTGGTCCAAAAAAACCCAGGGAGGTTCAAACCCATGACTTCACGTGTGAAAGGAAAGGCTGTATCAGGAGGATGCGTATGACCCTGAGCAAAAACGGCGAGATCGCCCTTGCGGTATTCCTTGTGGTGGTGTTTATTCTGCCCTTCGCATTCCTAGGCCTGCTCTACAGCGAAGCCCCGTACTTCACGGTAACCGGAGAACCGGTAAAAGAAGCAGCCGATGCCGCGGGTATCTCGATCGTGAGCGTCCAAGGTACGCTCTGGAACATGACCGGTGCCCTTGGCGGGAAGTCCTATACCCTCACCGATCCCGAGGGTGATACCGCGATCATCGCAACGCAGGCTTTCGACAGCGCAGATTCCCGCGATGCCGCGGTCCGGCTCTACTATGCCCATGCACCGGGCAAGGGGAGAACTGTGGGCAGCCTGATCGTGGTCGGCCAGTACGTTGTGTATGCAACACCGGCCAACAGCCCGATCTTTGCAAAACTTGCCCCGGCACTCCAGCAGGCGGCAAAAGCTGCGGGTGTGCAGCTCTAGTGTGCCCGGCAGGATCTCTTTTTTTTTGCCGGCCCCGGCCCGGTTAATCGCTGAGGAATCTCCCGAGATCGTACCGGGTATAACAGAGGGCAAAGCCGAGGATGATGTACCCGACAAGGACTGCTGAGATGACGGTCCCTTCCCTTAAACCCTCGATGGTCCCAAACGCTGCAAACGAGATGACGGCGGCGCCTGCCACAAGAGAGGTGTCGAACATAACCTTGATGATCCCAAAACGTTTGTGCGTCTTTTCCGCAATGGCCCGCACGAGGCCTTCGCCCGGGTTCAAAATGACATTTGCCGTGATCTGCAAAAAAATCCCAAGGGCAAGGACGGCGGAACCTAGGAATACGATGGCGATCTGTTCCGGGTAGATCCCCGGCTGGACGCCGGCAGAAAGGAACATACCCACATCGACAAAAGTGCCAAGGAGCAGGGCTATGAGGATCTGGAAGTACTGGGGCCGGGGAAAATCCTTTCCTATGATTGCGATCTCGGCGATAAAGAAGATCAGGGTGATAAGGAAGGTGAACTCGCCAAACGTGAGCGGGAAGGCAAGGCTGAGCACGTAGGGGACGCTTGAGATGGGAGAGGTCCCAAGGGTCGAGCGGACGACAAGGCTTATTCCAAGGCCCATGAGAAAAAGGCCGCAAAGAAGGATAATGCAGCGCTTTGCGAGTCCGGCAGATGACATTGCAGCTCAGATATTTTTCATCCGATCCCCATTAAGGGTAGTGGCCAAAAAGGCCGGTGCAGGAATGCTCTATTATCTCCGGTAGCAAAGATCGTTCAATGGCCCTGCCCCCTCCGGAGACCTGCACAATTGGCGATGTGACACTTGCGTACCGCACGTACGGGACCGGTTTTCCGCTTGTTCTCATCAACGGCCTTGCCTCCGCGATGGACACCTGGAACCCGCCGGTTCTCGATGCCCTGGCCCGGCACTTCCGGGTGATCGTGTTTGACCACCGGGGCACGGGGTACTCGGGCGCTTCTGCGGAATCGTTTTCGATCCCGCTCTTTAGCCGGGACACGGCCGGTCTGATGGAACACCTGGGGATCACCCGGGCCCATGTGCTTGGCTTTTCCATGGGGACGTGCATTGCGCAGGAACTGGAACTCGCGTTCCCGGAAAAAGTGGATCGGCTCGTACTGGTTTCCGGGGACTGCGGGGGGACCGAAGCGGTGCGGACTGACCCGGACGTTTTTGCCCGGCTCATTGACCGGAGCGGGACAATTGACGATGTTGTGAACCGCATGCTCCCTCTTCTCTTCCCGTCTTTTTGGCTCGCCACCCACGATCCGTTCCGGTACTGCCCGGCCGTGGAGGAGATCACAAGCGATGAAAACGCTGCACGGCAGCTTGCAGCATTCCTGTCATGGCCCGGTACGTTTTCGCGGCTCGAAAACATCCGGTCGCGGACGCTCGTGATCACCGGGGATGCAGATGCGGTGGTTCCGTGCGAAAACTCGCGTCTGCTTGCCGGAAAAATCCCGGGTGCAAAACTTGTGGAGTTTCCGGGCGCCGGTCACGGGCTGATGTACCAATGCCCGGACCGGTTTGGTGAGACCGTGCTTGATTTCCTATATTGAGGCATCCGGTTTTTTTGGACGGCGCTGACAATTAGCGGTAGAGACAAAAAGAAGGATTACGATGCCAGCAGGTCCTTTGCTGCGATGATGGCGATGAGAACCGTGGCAAAAACAAGCGCAACCGAACCATAATAGGCCTGCCACCATGACAGCGAGGTAAACGGTCCTCCAAGGCACATCACATATCCGGCAAATGCGATCACCGCAATAACCGATTGTTTGATCCTCTGGTTCCGGATAATGGCCTGCCAGTCCGCAATCGCTTTTTTTACACTCTCTTTTCCTTCCAGCATTGCGGCAATAGGAATCTCGGAGCCGGCGGTTATCTGGTAGGTCAGGATGAATGCCAGGATCAGCAGCGCGACAAAACTTGCCATCCAGACCGTTTCCGGAACCGGCGTGACCGCACGGAACACCGAATCAAGGAATGTGTATCCGACAACGATTGTGACGGGAATGTACTTCAGGAGTGCATTCATCAGGTCGTCTTTTTTGTCCGAATCAGTTGTCTGAGTTACCGGTGTGGCTAAACTTCTGAGTTCGGTGTCGGCATTGAGTGCCGCGATCAGTTTGTTTTGTGCATCGATCTCTGCACTGGATATAACCCGTAATGTCATCTCCACCCACCCTTGGATTTTAACAATGAATACCGTCTGGCATATGATATAGTTACCGGGGTATTCCTGCAATCCTGCCCCCCAAATCCGGGCCCGATACGGGCAGGCAGAGCAGGGCAACGGCGGCGATAATAAAAAACGCAGTGAAATTTTTCATGGGCGTAACCTGACTGCTCTTTTTATATCTTTTAAAAAGTGGATAGACACGGCGTTAAGTGAAATTTTTTTGCGGTAAAGCTGAGGCTGGGACCGGGTTGTACTCCCGCCGCAGATCTGATAAAAAATAAGGATGTCCAGTTCAGGCTGCCCATCCGGCATATTTCAGCGCATGGTGGGTATCATCGAAGTATGCGATACAGGGGTGGCCGGCAGGGTCGAGGGCAAGCGATGAGAACTGTCCCACCTTTCCGTCATTGTCGATCGTCCGCTTGATCCAAGTGTCCCCGATCTTTGTGGCGTACCGGAGTTCGTGGTTGGATGCGTCGTAGTAACTGATGTGGGGATTGTTATTTGCATCGATTGCAAGCGATGAGAACTCGCCGACATCGTTGACGTGGTCCACGGTCTCCGTCACCCAGCCGATGCCATTCCACCACGATGAGTACATATGGTCTTTTTTTGAAGCATCATAGTAACTGACATGCGGGAATCCCTTTGAGTCAAAAGCAAGCGAAGGTGTGAACCCGGTGGATTCCAGCAAGCCGCCGCCGTTATTCACTGTTGTTACGTCCCAGCCGGTGCCGGTATTTTCTGCGTACCTCAGGCTGGCATATGATTTTCCGTTAGTGTAGGCCACATGAGGGAAGCCGCCGTCGTCGAACTTCAGGGATGAGCCATACCCGGTGTCCCCGAGAAAGCCTCCGATGTCAATTTCAAAGGTCTCCCAGTTCGTGCCGCTCCGGGTTGCGTATTTCAGGGTTGCGTACGACTGGCCGTCATTATAGGTGATATGCGGGACACCATTTTTGTCAAAGGCAAGGGACGAGTCCTGTCCTGCATCGCCGGCCAATCCCCACGCGACCGTATCTGTCTCCCAGTTCATGCCGTTCTTTGTTGCAAACATCAGGTTCCCGAAATGGTAGCCGTCGCCGAAACTGATCGCGGGGTTCCCGGTTTTGTCAAAGGCAAGGGAGGTCGAATACGTTCCTGCCGAATTTGCGACGGTCCCGGATTCCCAGCCGGTACCATTCCAGGAAGAATAGCGGATCCGTCCGTTCCCGGCATCGTACGAGCTGATGTGCGGTGTCCCGGCCGGGTCAAAGGCAAGGGAGGTGTACAGGCCGGTACCGTACCGGCTGCTGGAGTTGTCCACGAATGCAATCTTCCAGTTCCCGGGCAGGACCGGGAGCAGGAGAGTAAATGTTGTTGTGGGGATATCGGGTGGGATGGGAGCTGTTGTCGTGTACCGGACGGTCAGCTGCTGCGGGCCTTCTTTATCTGCCTCAAAGAGCCAGGTCTGGATCGTGCTGTTGCCAAGCGTTTCGTTTTTTGTATCTTTGATGACCAGGCCGCCGGCACCGGTGAGGTCCGGCACCCATGCTGCATTTTTGTCAGCGCTGGTGTTGGCCGGAAGCGCAATAGCGATCCGGTCGTGCAGGGCCACTGGCAGGGTCTTCCCATTTTCGGCATAGCCGGCCCGCTCCTGGTATGTCCATGCTACCGAGTCCCAGCTGATCTCATCCCACCATTTCATACAAACACCCAGCTTGTAGATCTCGTACGCAAGCAGGATCAGGATGACAAGGCCGGTCAGGATGCCTGCGGCATAAAATACATCCCTATCAATCTCATAATCCTTCACTCTAATCAGTCCTGAACCCGTCTTTCCGTGTCTATAAATATTGATCCCTAAGTCATATTCCATATCCATTATCACCCTGTACTCTCCGAAGTAAAACGTGTCTCCATCGGCCAAGGTACCCGATGAGATAAGGACGGCGAGATCAATGATGAGGACTACGATGAGCAGGGAAACGGACACCCAGTTCCAGAAGCAGGAACCGTTCCGGTCAATGGTCGATGCGGCCGCCGTCCGGGCAGTCCCGGCGTGGGAAGCGCCAGACTGCAGGGGGAATTCTGGGCTGACCGAGTAATGCCGGTCGCCGATTGCATTTCCGTCGGCGTCCAATTGCTGGATCGCCATCACGTAGATTTCGCTCCCGGTGGTCTGGTTGGCAAACGTGTAATAGGTCACGTCCCGGTACGACCGGATCGTATCGGTGGAGGCGGAAATAAATCCTGCAGCGGCAAGTGTATCTTTCTGCGAGCTGTTGAGGGAGAGGAAATCGTCGGACGTGAGCGTTGTCTCATACAGGTGGACCTCGCTTTCGGAAGTAAAAACAAAGCCCTCGCTGCTCAGGTTGGCTGTGATGGCGTCCGGCAGGTCACCTGAAGATCCGGCCCCGTCTGTTGCTGCCTGCAGGGTAGCACTCTGCTTTCCCTGGGCTGTAGCGGAATTTTCTGTGCGGGGATCTGCGACACTGAGCGAGACAGTGCCGATCTGATGGAGCTGGGTTGCGGGTGCTGCTGCCGCCGAGCTCATACGGTTTGTGGCCGGGTGAACATTTGTTCCACGGTTCTGCGTAACCTCCCGGATTTCCGTGACCGGGACTTTTTTCCCTTCAAAGCCGGGGACAGACGAGAGATCCCCGGCGCTGCATCCCGCACAGTCGGTCGTCATTTTATTGACGGAGTCGGCTGCCATAGCCGGGTGGACCGAGACGGAGAGCAGGAACAGGACCGCAACTGCAAGACTTATGCTCGAAAATATATGCCGATGACCCAAGATAACCAATAGTGATTATTTGTAAAGTTCGGGATAAACGCGGCGTTGAGTGAAATTTTTTTTGCGGTGATTATGGCCGGCGCCGGGAAAGCAGGAGCGGCTGGCTGGAAAGTAACCGCCCGGTTTTTATCGGGACTATGGTGCCTTCACTGAAGTGAGACAGGGCCGGTTACCCCCGTTTTGGGATGCTGAATCTCGTCCCTGCCCCAATAATCCGGGCCCTATATGGCCTCCGATTCTTGGGATCCCGGGCCGGAAACGCCCGTAAAACGCCCGGATTTGAGGTACCCGGAAATATTCGTTATAATAGCCCCGATTGCAAAAATACGCGATTAAAACCCTCAAAAAAGACCCCCAAGATCTGGGTGAGTTTTCATTTTGACATACCAATGGTCGATTTTCCTGAGAAACGGGGTGGAAAGGGCCTCTATGGCCCGCCAATGAGAACGGCCTTATTTTTGCGTATTTTTGATAAATAACCTCAATTTACAGGTATTTTTCTTCGGGAGACCTAAAAATAGTGACGGTGGTTCTTATTCTGCCTGGACCGCGACAAATGTTGCGGATGAATGGAATTTTTTGGACCGGCATGCCGTATTCGAGAAGCCCCCGGATGTGCATCTCGATTGCTTCATGCATCCGCTCTTTTTGTTTCCTCACGAGTCTTTCCCGTTGCGACGCAAGCCCCGGGAGATCCGGGGAATATGCCGAATAATTTTTTTTCCTGCCTTTTCAATGACGATCAGGAACCTGTGCAGCGTCATAATGGATCAGATGCACCGGTAAAAGTCCTCGATATCGATTTTTGCCAGTTTGAGTACGCCCCGCAGAGTTCCCGGCTTTACTTCATCATGCAGCGGGACAACAGTCCCGGTTTTTCCGTCAGCGGTTATTTTCGAGAGCCGCACATGGCTGCCGGATCTTCCTGAAATAGTAAAACCAAATTTATTGCAGAGAACCCTGATGACTTCGTCACCGGAGACCGGCTTATGATGTGGCAACCGACGACACCTCAAAGGTGGTCAGGATTGCACGCTTCTTTTTGGTCTGGGGGAATTCCTCCAGGTACAACTCGGTCGCTTCTTTAAGATTGCTGACCGCCTCGTCAAAAGTTTTTCCCTGGCTGACCGTACCCACCTCAGGGCATTCCGCCACGTACATATCGTCTTCCTTGTGGAGTACGGCAGTATAAGTTGACATGATCTTCCGTTATGTTTCATTGGGTCGTCCTGTTCTAAAATCTTTGTTGGGGCAAACCGGTTTTGGTTCGAATCGTGGAAAGAATATCAATAGTTGCGACACTGTCGCGATAATCCCGACCCCCAAAACAGGCCTTTATTTCATTTCCACGTGCCGGAGGCCCTATGAGGAGGAGATCGGCCGTCCAAATGCTGCTAATTATTACCTCACTTTCTCCGGCGAGAAACATCGGTTTTTGGGCCGAATTATTCCCTCATTTTGGGCAATAATTCCCCTCTGGCACCAGGTGGGGGGTAATCCGGGGCTGATACGGGCCCGGATTAGGGGTGCCGGACCGTGGGTCTCGGGCTGGCCGGGATTGTCCCGTCGGGCAGGGTGTTGGGGAGATGGGCGGCCGGGGGGAGGGTGCGAAGACGGTACTGCAACTTTCGACAATAAATGGATAATTATATCGTATTCATCATCAATGATTCAATCTGGAAAAATATGCAAACGGATTCTGAAAGTGTCATTTTATTAAATAAATACGAAATGGAGAAGTCTCATCATCATAGGACCCTTCTTCATTTGGAGAAAATAAAAATTGAGACAACACAATTGATCAAAAGGAGAGAATCTGATTTAGACATATTATCTCAAGAGATCAACGCAAAAAATGGCCAACTGATTGATAAGGAATTGAGCCTGCTAAAACCTCTAAAATCCGTGGGTAATTATTTTGAGACTAAAAAGATCAAAAATGAAATTTTACATTTAATCCCTAACAAAGAAAATATCCATAAGGATATAAAAAAATTACAAATCCAATTAAATGAAACTGATGAAGAAATTCGAATTCTATCAAAAGAAATTGCTGATATTGTAGTTGCAATATCCTTAATTCAAACTCAAAAAAACAAAGGTTTCGAATTATTTGATAATAATTGGGTTCCGATTGAAGATCTACAGAAATTACGCGAAATAAAAATTGGACTTGCGAAAAACTTTGAAAACATCTCTCCCTTTGACTTTGAATATTTTGTTGCAATGCTATTGCGAGAAATGGGGTATACAACTGAAGTGACAAAGAAAACAGGCGATTATGGAATTGATATAATTGCAAAAAAGGGAAAACAGATTGTAGCTGTTCAATGCAAAAGACATAATGAAAAAAATCTTATTGGAAATGTGTTGATACAACAACTCCTTGGGAGTATGCATTTTATCAATGCCAGTCATTGTATCTTTATAACAACTTCCCATTTCACAAAAAATGCTATAACTCAATCTCAGAATTCACCTATTGAATTATGGGATAAAGATACGTTTCATAATTTAGTTAGGAAATATCTTTTAAATTGCAATATTGATCAAATTTTTGATGCTATTCAAAAAGATAAACAGAGGCAAAAAGAGCAAATAGAACACGAAAAAAATGCAATAATTGAGAAAAAAGCTGAAAAAAAGTTACTCCTTGAGAAACGGAAGCAGGAGAAAACAGCAAAAAGGGAAATAAAAAAGCTAAATGACGACGCCAAGAAGATTTGTCCTCGGTGTGGGGGGAAAAAATGGAAGAGTAGAAAATATTGCTCAAAATGTAAACAAGAAATAAAATCCGAAAGAAGATACGATAATTGTTGGTAGCATTCCCTAACTTTTTAGAACCCTAAAAAAGAAGTAAAAATCATTCCACCGGCACAAACTTCGTCCCATAGTGGATAATCCCGCTCTCGCCATCGGTGGCGATCCTGCGGAATACGCTCTTGACCTTCATGCCGATCTTCGCCTTTGCCGGGTCCATCACAATCTGGGTGGTGATCTGCGGGCCTTCGTCCAGCTTCACAATCGCGAGCACGTACGGGGTGAGCATCGAATACTGCTCGGCCGCCGTGTGGATCACGGTGAAGGTGACAACCGTTCCTTCGCCTTTGAACTTATGCTCGACAATCTTTCCTGCCCGGCGGCAGTCGGGGCAGAAGGAGCGTGGCGGGAAAAAGTGCCTGCCGCACTTCTCGCATTTTGTTCCCACCATGTTGTAGCGCTGGGGCAGGTGCCGCCAGAACCGTGCAACCGTCATAATCAGACCCTCCCGAGGATGTGAACGGCAACTGTTGCACCCGTCCCGCCCACGTTGTGCGTCATGCCGATCTTTGCGTTCTCGACCTGGCGTTTTCCTGCGTCGCCGCGGAGCTGCTGGACGATCTCGTACACCTGCTTGATGCCCGTTGCACCAACCGGGTGGCCGCAGGCCTTGAGGCCGCCGCTCGTGTTCACCGGGATTTTCCCGCCAAGAGCCGTCTCTCCGTCAGCGGTGAACTTGCCGGCCGTTCCCTTCTTGCAGAACCCGAGATCCTCGATTGCGCAGATCTCTGCAATCGAGAAGCAGTCGTGCACCTCGACCATGTTGATGTCCTTGTTGGTCAGGTGCGCCATCTTGAATGCACGCTGGCCTGCGGCAACTGTCGCGTCCAGGGTCGAGATGTCGCGCCGGTCGTGCAGCGCGATCGAGTCGCTTGCCTGTGCGGTTGCGAGCACCTTGATCGGCGTATCCGTGAACTCCTTTGCCCGGTCGAGCGGTGCGACAATCACTGCCGCCGCCCCGTCCGTCACCGGCGAGCAGTCAAAGAGCCGGAGGGGCTCTGCAACCATCGTGGACTTCATTACGGTGTCAAGCGTGATCTCGTTTGGGAACTGTGCGATGGGATTCCGTGCCCCGTTGTAGTGGTTCTTCACTGCAACCTGCGCCAGCTGCTCGCGGGTCATGCCGTACTTGTGGATGTAGTCGTTTGCGATCATCGCGTACAGGCCCGGGAACGTTGCGCCCATGAAGCCTTCCCATTCACGGTCGGCAGCGCCGGTCAGCGTATCGGTGCTCTCGTCCGAACCGACATCGGTCATCTTCTCGACGCCGGCCGCGACAACGATATCCTCCATCCCGCTTGCGACCGCGATGACTGCCTGCCGGAATGCAAGGCCGCCCGATGCGCAGGCCGCCTCGACACGGGTCGAAGGGATGTGCCGGGTTGCCATGCCCGCATAGTCGGCAATCAGGGCACCGATGTGCTCCTGCCCGATGAACCGGCCCGCGCTCATGTTACCAACGTACATCGCATCGATCTTCTCGCCCGAGAGCTGTGCATCTTCAAGGGCGAGCGTCCCAGCCTCGACAAAGATGTCACGGAAGGAACTCTCCCATTTCTCGCCGAACTTCGTGCACCCGATCCCGATAACTGCTACGTCTCTCATGATTGCATCACGATCTTTCCCTTGTGTTTTGCATACCGTGCATAGTCCAGGTAGATGGGGTCTTTTAAGAGCTGCATTACGCCAGGGGCAGCATCGCGGTGGAAGTCTTTTGAAGCAATTGCCTCAGTCACCGTGATATCAAACGCGTCGCTCCCTGCGCCGGACCCAAACGAGCAGACAAAGATCCGGTCGCCGGGTTTTGCGATATCAAGCGTTGCTGCAAGGCCGATGGGCGATGCGCCCGAGTAGGTGTTCCCAAGCCACGGGACAACAAGGCCGGGCTTGATCTGTTCTGAGGTAAAGCCGAGGTCCTTTGCCACCTTCTGCGGGAACTTCGCGTTTGGCTGGTGGAAGACCGCGTAGGTGTAGTCTTTGGGCGAAGTGCTGCACTGCTCAAAGAGGAGCGTGCTTGCGCCTTTGACGTGCTTGAAGTAGCCCGGGTCGCCCGTGAACCGGCCGCCATGCCGGGGGTAGTCCTGGCCCTCGCGGCGCCAGAAGTCCGGTGTGTCCGTGGTAAACGAGCAGGTGTGGTTGAGCGTTGCGATCGGGTTGTCGTTCCCGATGATATACGCTGCCCCGCCGGCCGCTGCCGTATATTCGAGGGCATCGCTTGGCGCACCCTGCGAGACATCGGCGCCGATGGCAAGCCCGTACGGGATCATGCCGCTTTTCACGAGGCCCATGCAGGTCTGGATGCCGGCGGTTCCCGCCTTGCAGGCAAACTCGAAATCGGCTGCCGTCATCACGGGCGTTGCACCGATCGCTTCCCCTACCGTGCAGGCCGTGGGTTTCACCGCGTACGGGTGAGACTCGCTGCCCACGTACACGGCCCCGATCTTTGCGGGGTCAACGTGGCGCCGCTTTAAGGCATTCCGTGCTGCCTCGACCGCAATCGTTGCGGCATCCTCATCGAGATCGGGGACGGACTTTTCAAAAACGCCCAGTCCCCCGGTAATATCTGCGGCATTTGCGCCCCAGACTTTGGTGATCTCCTCAACCTTGATCCGGTATCTCGGAATATACGCACCGTATGTAATGATGCCTACCATTCTTTCTCCCTCAGTGTACTCACGATTTGGTCAATCTCCATCTCTGTGCAGAGCACCGTGATGTGGTCCCGGTCCGCCATCTTTGCTACAAACGGGTGGACGTTTTCGGCACTGATCCCCTGGAGGATCACGGACCGCGGCTTGAAAGCCGTGACCCGGATCGCAACCATCGGCGACTTGCCGGTCGAGACGTGCGTAAAGATGAGCGCCCGTTCCGTGCTCCAGCCATAGATGCGGTTGAACTCCTCAGCCGAGAGCTGGAGGATCGCATTGAGGCTGTTTACCACGGTATAGCCAAAGATGGTCTGGTCCATTGACCCGCAGAGCAGCGAACACCCGATCGCATCGGTCAATTCTTTCAATGCAACCGGGTTCGTATACTCGTGGATGTCAAGGATCACGTCATCGGCAACGCCACTAAAGAGCATGGAGGAAAATTTGTGAATGTGTCTGCCGTCCGATTCCTCATCGATGGTGAGGATCGTGTCGACAATCTTGCCGACCACGGCGGTTCCGGGGCTCTTTCTCCTGCCGCTCTCGTAATCGCTGATCACGGAGGGTGATACCCCCAGGCGGTCCGAAAGGACGCCCGGCGGTATCTCGAAGTTCTGGCGCCACTTTTTGAGCGCAAGCCCCGGTGAGTCCGACAGCGTAATCTCGCCCGCCATCTTCTCGGCGAGCTGGTTTCGCAGACCGGATTTCATGCTCAGTTAGATCAACCCTGCCCGTTAAATACCTAACGAATCAACGTTCGACAAAAAGCGAATCTTCGGCGTTAAACCCACAAAAATGCGCAGGAAAGCAATCCATATATAGGATGCATCTCAATTTTGATAAGCATGGTGCTTGCCGAAGATCTCGAATGCCTCAAGGCGCTCGCCCTCATGGGCGGGATGCGGGAACCGGTCTTCATCTCCTCGCAGACACTCGGCGAGGTACTTGAGACCAGCCCCCAGACCGCATCCCGGCGCCTCAAGGCACTTGAGGGCCAGCGGCTGATCTCCCGGACCTTAAACCCGGACGGCCAGCACATTACCGTGACAAAAGAGGGCGAGGACGGACTCCGGCGCGAGTACGCGGAGTACTGCCGGCTCTTTGCACACGAAGGCGGCCACTACACTCTTCCCGGGATCGTGATCAGCGGACTTGGCGAGGGCAGGTACTACATGAGCCTGGAGCCGTACAAGAAACAGTTCCTCCGGCATCTCGGCTTTGAGCCGTACCCGGGTACGCTCAACCTCCGCCTCTCCGGGTCCGACATCCCGACCAGGAAGAAGATCGATTCCCTGACCTGGATCCCGATCCACGGCTTTTCGGCCGAGGGCCGGACATTCGGGGAGGTGCGGTGCATGCCCTGCCGGATCAATGATATCCCCTGCGGGATCGTGGTGCCCGGCCGCAGCCATTACCCGGAGGATATCGTGGAAGTGATCGCGCCCGTGGGACTGCGGGATGCTCTTGGAGTAAAAGAAAACGACCGGGTGAATGTCGAGGTGGCTTATGATTGACGATGCAATAACGGCGCTGCGTGAAGGAAAGATGATCCTTCTGTACGATTTCGATGACCGGGAAGGGGAGACGGATTTTGCGATCCGGTCCGATGCGGTAACGCCGAAGGACATCCTCCGGATGAGAAAAGATGGCGGCGGGCTGATCTGTACCGCGATCGACCCGGTGGCGGCAGAGCGGCTGGGTCTGCCGTTTGCAAGCGATGCGCTCAAAAACACGCAGATCGCCGAACAGGAAGGTGAGATCCCGTACGACCGTAAAAACCATTCATCGTTCTCGCTCTGGGTCAACCACAAGAACACGTTTACCGGGATAACGGACCGGGACCGGGCGCTCACCATTACTGCAGTGGCCGAGCAGGTAAAAAAATCGCTCAACGGAGGCGGGGCGCACTTTTCCGAGCACTTCCGCACCCCGGGTCACTGTGCCCTCCTGCGTGCGGCCGACGACCTGCTCGACCAGCGCCACGGGCAGACTGAACTCTCGGTAGCCCTCGCCCGGATGGCCGGGGTCACCCCCTCTATTACCATCTGCGAGATGCTGGACGACGAGTCCGGTTACGCACTCCCCAAAACCCGCGCAAAAGCATATGCAAAGAAGCACGACCTTGTCTTTGTCGAAGGACGAGAGGTGCTCGACCGCTGGGAATCGGCAAAGAAGCAGAAATAACCGCCCCTCTCCTTTCTCCGGCTTTTCTTCTTTTTCGTCTCCGGCCAGCGGAGAATTTTTGTGAGCATACGTACTCCCCTCCTGGGATCTCTAAAGGATAGGAATCTTTTTGTAGCATCGTACTCTTTCACTAGATTATCCCTCCGATCCGGGAAACGAACATGATCTCCGTAGTCTGTGTTGACGACGAACCGGATCTCCTAGAAATAGCCCGGCTTTTCCTGGAACGCTCCGGTGAAATCGACGCCATGTCTTTTGTTTCTGCACAGGAAGCGCTGGACTCTCCCGCGATACTATCCTGCGATATCGTTGTCTCCGATTACCAGATGCCGGGTATGGATGGGATCGCATTCTTAAAAGAGGTCAGGATGCGGTTTGGAGATCTCCCGTTCATCCTCTTCACCGGCCGGGGCCGGGAGGAGATCGTGATTGAGGCGATCAACAATGGTGCGGACTTTTACCTCCAGAAAGGCGGGGATCCGACCGCCCAGTTTGCCGAGCTCCTGCATAAGATCCGGCAGGCCGTGCGCAGGAAAGAGGCCGAACGCTCGCAGCACGAATCGGAGCAGCGTCTTGCGAATATCATTGATTTCCTTCCTGATGCAATTCTTGCGGTTGATCGGACCGGCCGCGTAATTGCGTGGAACCGTACCAACGAGAATATTACCGGGGTTCCGGCATCCGGGATTCTGGGGAAAGGGGACTACGAGTACGCCCTGTCAACGTACGGGGAGCGGCGACCCTTCCTCCTTGACATGATCTATGAGCCTGATGAGAAGATCCTGAAATACTATACTAATATCGTGCATGATGGCGGCGCGATCAGCGCAGAGACCAGTCTCGCAGCTCCAAAAGGCAGACGGATCGACATCATGGCAAAGGCAAGCCCCCTCTATAACCAGAAAGGGGAGGTCACCGGTGCTATCGAGGTCATACGGGATATTACGGCCCTAAAAAAGATCGAGCAGGACCTCAGGGCAGCATACGAACGGGTCACGCTGACGGAAGAAGAGCTGCGGACCCAGTACGAGGAGCTCAGGCAGACCAACGAACAGCTCTCGGCCACGGAGGAGGAACTCACCTGCCAGGTGAATAAGCTGGCCCATAGCGAACAGGTACTCCGGGTAAACGAGGAGCGGCTGGCCATGGCACAGGCTGTCGGCCGGACCGGCAGCTGGGAGTACCGGTTAGATACCGGCACGATCTGGGGCTCTGCAGAAGGCCTCCGCATCTTCGGCTATCCGGCAACAGCCCGGGATCTCCCGATAGAAGATATCGAATCCTGCATCCCGGAACGGGAGCGGGTCCACCAGGCCCTCGTGGACCTGATCGCCTCCGGGAAGGACTATGATCTCGAATATACTATCCGTCCTGCAGATGGATCGGGCCCGAAAGTGATCCACTCTGTTGCCCGGCTCGAAAGGGATGCCCGGGGCATTCCGGTGCGGGTCATCGGTGTCATCCAGGACACCACCGAGCGCAGGAAGGCCTATGAGGACATCGCGTTCAAGAATACCCTGCTTGCCACCCAACAGGAGACTGCTCCCGATGGTATCCTGATCGTGGATGAAACCGGGAAGATCCTCAGTTACAACCGGAAATTTGCTGAGCTCTGGAAGATCCCCCAGGAACTCATCGAGCAGGGTCGTGATGTACTGCTGCTTCAGCAGGTTAATGGCCAGCTGGTCGATCCTGAAAAATTCCTTGCCCGGGTCCGGTACCTGTACGAGCATAATGATGAGAAGAGTTTCGAGGAATTGTCCCTTCGTGACGGACGGATACTGGAGCGCTTTTCATCGCCGGTATTCGGGGAGAATAAAAAATACTATGGGCGGATATGGTACTTCCGGGATATCACCGGACGCCGGAATGCCGACAAAGCAGTACTGGAATCTGAAAAGAAATTTGCTACGGTCTTTAAAAGCAGCCCGATTGCGCTCACGCTCGTTTCGGCAACTGACGGGACATTTTTCGATGTCAATGATGCATTCCTCAAGGATACCGGTTATACCCGGGAGGAGGTAATCGGGAAAACTGCAGAGGATCTGAGGCTGTTTTCCGACGCCCGGGAGCGCGAGAATCTGATCTCCGTGCTACAGACCGGAAAGTCTGTTTACGGGATGGATCTGCAGTGCCGGGGAAAATCCGGGGAGATACGGACCTGCCGGTTCACCTCTCAGCTCCTCACGATTGACAACAAAGCGTTCCGTCTTTTTACATCGGAAGATATTACGGAACGTAAGCACTCCGAAGAGGCACGAAGGGAGAGCGAGAAGAGGTTCCGGGATCTCGTGGAAACCCTGCCTGATATTGTCTGGGAGATCGATCTGCAGGGGAAAATCCGGTACATCAGCCCTACGGTCGAAAGGGTCATGGGTTATACACCGGAGGAACTCGAAGGCGGTCTGACCTCTGACCTGGTTGCAGAGCAGAGAAGGGATTTTGCCCGCCGTGAGCTGGGAAAGTACATTTCTAACGACAGTCCCCTTGTCCCCTTCGAAATTCCTGCCCGCCACTGCGACGGGCATGAAATGATGGTAGAGATCCGTGCATCACGGGTCAAAGACAGCGAAGGGAAGGTAACCGGATTTCGGGGGGTGACCACCGATGTCACCCGGCGCTGGAAATCCGAAGAGGCGCTCCGGCGTGCAAACCGCCAGCTCACCCTCCTTGGCAGCGTTACCCGGCACGATGTCCTCAACCGGATTACGGTACTTTTAGGTTATCTTGCCATTGTCAAGAGGAAGTGCACGGATCCCGGCCAGGAGGCGTACCTGCAAAAGATGGAGTCTGCCATAGATCTGTTAAGGGCTCAGATGGAGTTTACCCGGATTTACCAGGATGTCGGATCCCACGAACCGCGGTGGATCGAACTCGAAGCGGTGATACCCCGGGACCAGGTTCCGGAAATGGTCTCCCTGGTTCCGGATGTACAGGGATTCCGGGTATATGCAGACGCGATGTTCGAGAAAGTGTTTGCCAACCTCCTCGACAACTCGATCCGGCACGGGGGACATGTGACAGAGATCCGGGTAACGTGCCACCCGGAGGGTACGGCTTTGGTGATTGCCTGGGAAGACAATGGTGTTGGTGTCAGGGCCGGCAAAAAGGAGCAGATATTCCGGCAGGGCGTGGGATCAAACACCGGCCTTGGCCTCTTTTTGATCCGGGAGATCCTTGCCCTGACCGGCATCGAAATCCGGGAGACCGGCGAACCCGGCAGCGGCGCCAGGTTTGAGATCGTGGTGCCGGAAGGCTTGTACCTGCCAGCCCGCACCTGATGGGTGACGGCGTATCCCGCCCATCCACACTTTTTTCATCACCACTAAATAGCGTCCCTGCCAATAGATCCGGCAGATTATGCAGGTTCCCGCACGCGAACTTACTTCCCGGCTTGCCCGGTTCCGGGCAGAGATGGACCTCCGCTCGCCCGGCTGGTCGCTTGCCGCCATCACCGAAAGGATCAACCTGTACTATTTTACCGGCACCATCCAGGATGGCCTGCTCCTTATTCCCCGGGGTGGCGATGCCGTGTTCTGGGTGCGGAAAAGCTTCGAGCGGGCGCAGTGCGAATCGCTCTTTCCTGATATCCGGCCCATGAAGAGTTACCGGGACGCAGCCGCGGCAACCCGCCCGGTACAAGGGCCGGCGTACCTGGAGCTCGATTCTGTTACGCTCGCACAGTACGGGCGGATGCAGAAACATTTTGCCTTTTCCGCCCCCCCGCTCGCGCTTGATGCGCAGGTGGCCGCAGTCCGGGCAGTAAAAAGCCAGTACGAGCTTTCTCTCATGGAAAAGGCCGGGAAGATCCACCGGCACGTGTTTGAGGATTGCATCCCGGATCTCCTGGTCGAAGGCATGGATGAGATTGAATTTGGCACCCGGCTCTATTCGCTCATGATGCAGGAGGGCCACCAGGGAATTGTCCGGTTCCGGATGTTTAACGAGATGCTTCTTGGCCAGGTTGGTTTTGGGGTAAGCACGATCACGCCCACGTGTGTGGATACACCCGGGGGGATCTCCGGGCTCCACCCTGCCATCCCGCTGATGGGAAACCGGGAGAAAAAACTTAACAAAGGCGATCTCGTGGTGGTTGATACCGGCTGCGGGGTCGAAGGCTACCATACCGACAAGACCATGAACTATATGTTCGGGAAGGCGATTCCCGACGCGGCCATCAAGGTTCACGAGAAGTGTGTTGCGGTGCAGGATGAGGTGGCGTCAATGTTGAAACCGGGTGCTGTACCTTCAGAGATCTATGCCACGGTGGTGGCCGGCCTCTCCCCGGAATTTAAGGACGGGTTCATGGGATTTGGACAGAACACCGTGAAGTTCCTTGGCCACGGCATCGGGCTTGAGATTGACGAGAGCCCGGTCATTGCGCCGGGTTTTGACGAACCCCTGCAGGAAGGGATGGTTTTTGCAATCGAGCCAAAGAAAGGAATTGCCGGCCTTGGCCTGGTCGGGATCGAGAACACTTTTGTTGTGACCCCGCAGGGTGGCCGGTCCCTGACCGGCAACAACCGCGGATTAATCCCGGTCGGATTTTTGACCGGGTAAAAAAGATCGGGCTCCGATCACACAATTACGTGCTCTGCCAGCGCAGGCAGTATTTTTGGATCCGGTCAAAGAAGAACATCAGTACGATCACGACCACGGCAATAAGGATGATGCCGGCAATCACCTTGTCGTAGTTGGCAAAGTCGTGGTTGTACTGGATGTACCACCCCAGGCCGGAGGTTGCTGCAATCATCTCTGCCACGGTCAGGGTGATAAACGACATGATAAGTGCAATGAATGCCCCGGAGAAGATCGAGGGCAGTGCTCCGGGGAAGAGCACTTTTCGTAGGATATCCCGCTCCGAGAGGCCCAGGGTCTTTGCCGAGTTTATCAGTCTCCGGTCAATGGAGAATACCCCATAGACCGAGCCCACAAGGATCGGCCAGAACGCACCAATGAAGATAAGGAAGATCGATGATGTGGCAAATGTGGGGAGGAGCACGATCGTATACGGGAGGTACGCGGTCGGGGGAATGGGCGAGACCGCCTTTGCGATGGGGTAGGCCACGTCAAAGAGCCGTTTTTTCCACCCGAGGTACAGCCCGATCGGTATCGCGGTTGCTAGGGCAAGGGCGTACCCGGCGCCAAGGAGCGCAAGTGAGTTTACAAGCCCTGTAAGCATCAGGGAGTAATCTGCCCCAAATACCGCAAAGACCTTGGCCGGCCCGGGAAAGAGCAGGGGATCGAGCAGCACGAGTTTCCCGAATGCTATTTCCCAGATCAGGAGCCCGGTGCTCACCACCAGAAAGAGATCGCCCACAGTCACGGCCTTTTCCGGGTACACGAAGAGTCCCGCGACAAAGGCAGCGAGCAGGAAAACAATCACTCCGACAAAGACGATATTGCTGGAGATTGCCTGCTGCGGTGCATCGGGGACGAGGGTGGCGAGCGCAAGTGTTGCGACAAGCAGCACGACCGCTGCTGTACCGGTCGGTGTGAGACGGAGGGGCAGGCTCATGCCGGTGTCCCCCCGGCAACCGGCTCTTCGAGCTGGCGATCGAGGTCATCAAGCATCTCGCAGTAGAGTACCGAGAGAAGATGGGACTTGAGCGCAAGGTACTCGGGCTGTGCCCCCAGTGTCTTCCTGCACCGCGGGCGTTCAAACGGGATCTCGATCACTTCCTTGATCCTGCCCGGGGAAGGAGACATGATCGCGATCCGGTCCGAGAGGAGTAATGCTTCATCCACGTCATGGGTGACAAAGAGCACGGTCTTCCTCTTCTCCCCCCGGGTCCAGAGCCGGAGCAAAAGATCCTGCATATAGATCCGGTTGAGGGAATCAAGGGCCCCGAAGGGCTCATCCATCAAAAACACCTTCGGGTCTAAGGAGAACATCCGCGCGATCGAGATCCGCTGCCTCATCCCGCCGGACAGGGTGTTGGGGTACGCGTTGCGGAATTTTTCCAGGCCGACCAGTTTCAGGAACCGCTCTGCCTCGGCATCGAACGAATCCGGATCCCTTTTCCCGTTGGCGTGCTCAATGGCAAACCGGAGGTTCTCAAACGCGGTCATCCAGGGAAAGAGCGAGTAGTCCTGGAACACGGTTCCCCGGTCTGTCCCGGGCCCGGTCACCGGCTGGTCATCGATGAGGACTCGGCCGGTGGTCGGGGCCCGCAGCCCCGAGACAACGTCGATGATCGTGCTCTTGCCACAGCCCGAGGGCCCGATAAGCGAGATAAACTCACCCTCCCGGATGTGCAGGCAGACCTTGTTGAGCGCCTCGTGGTTGCTGCCGTTGAGGCCGAACACCATGCTGATATCCTGCAGTTCGATTGTTGCCATAAAACCTCCTTTGCATCGCTGGCCCGGAAAAACACGATTCTTTTTAGGAAATGCAGGTACTGGCGTACACACGGAGTCCTGTTCCCGTAACAACAGTAACCTGTTTTTGTCGGGTCTTTTTGGGGACCGGAAATATCATTTTCCCCGGTCATTCCCTTCTGGTCTTCCGGTCGTTTTTCTCCCCCCCCCCCTTCGCAGAGGGAGGCAGGTGGTCCGAAAACACGTCCCTGCAGTTGCCGGCCGGCTTGTATTACAGATATAAATCGCAAAAAAACAAATTTATACGCTGATAATTGAGCAATCCTTGGCGCGATTCTTCATTTTCCGGGAATTTGAGGCAAAATTTGCCCCTTTGTGCAGAGCACGGCGTTAAGATATCCGGCACTTCATGCAAAATGTCCCTGCTATTCATAAGGGATCTGGCAGGCCGGAAAAACAGTATCAGGGGGTCTTTTCTGTCAGACCGCCCCGCTCCATCCGCAACACTCTGGAAGCATATGCGGCAAGGTCGGGATTATGCGTCACCATCACAATCGTTGTCCCGGCCGCATGGATCCCGGCAAAGAGTTCCATGATCTCCCTTTCTGTTTCAACATCCAGATCTGCTGTGGGTTCATCGGCAAGGATCAGCGCCGGCTGGTTTACGAGCGCCCGGGCGATGGCAACCCGTTTGAGCTCCCCTCCCGAGAGGTATGCCGGGGAGGCATCCTCTTTCCCGGAAAGGCCCACCCGGTCAAGCAGAGCGCGGGCGGCATCCGCATTGGCCGGGTGCCCCGCGAGGGACTGGGGGAGGGTGACATTCTCAAGAGCCGACAGCGCAGATAACAGACCCGGGAACTGGAAGACAAATCCTATTGTCTTTGACCTGAACGCGGAGGATTCGTCATCGTCCATCTGGCTGATCTCCCGGCCGTTAATCTTCACGCTCCCGGCAGTGGGCCGGGTAAGGCCCCCGAGAATGTTTAAGAGCGTGGTCTTCCCTGAACCCGAACGGCCGGTGATGAGGACAAATTCTCCCTTCTCGCTGGAAAATGAAAGACCGTCAAAGAGCCGGAACTCCTTACGGCCGGCAGGGTAGGTCTTTACAAGGCCGGATACCTCGATCATAATTCACCACTCCTCATTGCCAGATAGGGTTCTGTCCGTGCCGCATGGAGCGCCGGGATGACTGCAGCAGCAACCCCGATTGCCGCAGTCACGATAATCGTTGTCAGGGCGAGCGTGGCAAATTCCCCGGTTGCCGGGAGAGCAAGGGGGATCCCAAGGGAGGATGCGATGTACTGTTCAGAGAGCAGGAGCCCCCCCAGTGAGGCAAGGACACCAGTGATCCCCCCGGCAAGTGCCAGCACCAGGGACTCCCCGAGGATGAGGGAGAAGATCCTCTTTTTTGTTGCCCCGAGAGCACGAAGGATTCCGATCTCCCGCATACGCTCGTTTGCCGCCATCAGCGAGATAATTGCGATCAGGGGTAGCGATACAAGGATGGCAACCAGCGCCGCGAGATCCAGCAGTTTCACTGTCG
Source organism: Methanoregula boonei 6A8 (assembly GCF_000017625.1). NCBI lineage: Archaea > Methanobacteriati > Methanobacteriota > Methanomicrobia > Methanomicrobiales > Methanoregulaceae > Methanoregula > Methanoregula boonei. Next base: position 163,149 of record NC_009712.1, read on the forward strand.
CGTCCAGCTGTGTGGCAACCGTGCTTACCAGAGACTGCGGGGTGAGTACTTTGACACCGGGAACCTGTTCGGTGATCCTTTCAGCCACCAGTGCTGCCTGTGACGGGTCCTGCACCTTTACGAGTACTACCGAGATATCGTTGTCGGGAAGGGCGAACATCTCCTCTGCGTAAAACTCTGACAGGTGTGCCATCATCCGTGCGTCATCCTCCCGGATAAAGACAGAGAAATCGACGCCGGTCCCGGTCGGTTCGAGCCGGCCGGCCACAACGTACGGCTGGCCGTAGTAGTAATTCGTTGACCCGATATCCCCGGCAAGACCGCTCCCGAGGATGACCTCGCCATGTCCAAGCGGCTTTTGCTGATGCTCAGAAAGCCAGGGCGTGATCGTGAAGTCCCGGTCAGGATCGAACGCGATTATCTGGACAAGCGGGGAATCGTGGTTATCCGGATTGGTGCCGAAATAAGACTGCGGGGCTGCCTGTGCCACGCCACTCACGTTACTGACCTCGTCAAGGACGGACCGGTCAAAGAAGAAGGTGGAGGGCTCCCCGCGCAGGAGGACATCCTCGCTCTCCGAGGTGTACTGTGCTGGGACAACAACGAGGTCAGCGCCGAGCCGGGAGAGTTCCTGGTGGATGCTGCCGGTAGCCCCCGCCATCAGCACGTGGCCCAGGAAGATGCTTGCGGCGATGAATGCAAAACAGACAAAGAGCGCGCCGTTCCTCACGGGGCGGTAGGCTATATTCTTTCCAATCAGTCGTATCATTGTGAGTCAGCCCGGGAAGACCCTGTTGAGCGCTCCGTGGCTGCTGCCATTGAGGCCAAACACACTCCCGATATTCTGCAATTCGATCGTTGCCTTCCACACATTTTTGGTTCACCTTACTGCGACCGTAAAAAAAAGAGTATTCTTTCGTTTTATCCATCCTGAGTCTGGTATATGGCTTCCTGTTGTGCATAGAACGGATCAGACGGGTTTTCTTTGGCGAGTTCATCCAGTGCCTGTTTATATACCGATGTGTCGACGTGATCATCAATATTAACCGTCGTATTGATGTAGTTCATGTTTTTCATCATCGCGTAGACATTGTCAATAGCGTGGAGATTGGGATCCGGAGAGTTGTAGGTCTCATTGTCGGTCATGGCATCCTGCAGAACCGATCTGTTCACCGGGACGTATTTTCCAACGATATCAACGGATGCATTCGGATTTTGTTTCAGCCACTCATACGACTCGATGAGTGCTCTTTCGAATTTGACATACGTGTCGCGGTTGGCATTAAGGTTGTCTGTCAGCACCGCGATACGGCAGCAGGGGTGATTTGGATAGAAATCCCCGGTATAAAGAACCACGGTGAATCCCTCGGTTTCAGACTGCTCCATGTAGGGTGTCCAGACCATCCCGGCATCAGCTTTACCGGACTTGACTGCGTCAAGAACGAGTTGCGGGTTTGCAAGTTCTACGATCGTAACGTCCGTTGTTAAGTTGAGACCCGCCTTGGTTAAGGCATCACGGAAATGAATATCACCAGTTGATGCCCTGACCGTTGCGATGGTCTTACCTTTAAACACTGTCAGATCGCTGAACTTTGTAAGGTTCTGATACTGGTCGGCCTTGTCCGATGTAACAACAAGGCCTGCGGCATCGCCGTCAAGACCCCCGATGATCGTCTCGTTATACCCTTTCGAGATATAGATCAGCGGCACGAGACCAAAGCCACCTACATCGATCTTCTTTGAAATAATGGCATTTGTTCCCTCAGCACTGTTCTGGAACTGGACGAGATTGACATTCAGCCCCTCTTTTTCAAAGTACCCCTTTTCCTGAGCAATAAAGATAATCGCGTGACCGTTGTTGGGCAGGTATCCCACGTTGAGTGGCTGGAGTTGTTGCTGTGCAGGAGAGGAGGATACAACAGGGGTGTTTGCCGTGTTCGATCCGCTAAAGGCATAGAATGCCACCACCGCAACGGCGATGATCACAACAGCTGCAATGATATACGTGTACTCTTTCTTTACCATGTTAGTTACTCTCTCTGGCCCCCGGCCCGGTGGGTGGCGGTGCGAAAAAGGCACACACCTTCCTGTGGTATGCTTTTTTCGAAAGTCGGATATTGTCCCGCCCCCTTTTGTCCCGCGCTCTTTTTTTACCTAAAGAGCCTCTTCTAAAGGGGTGAAAACTCCCGCAACAGGCCGCACACCGGGTATTTCAGCCGTCCAAGTTTTTTGAGGGAAAATAATAAAAACACGGATGTAGAAGCCAAACCTGCCGAAGAGATCCAAATACCGGAAAATCGCGGCAATACTTTCTCAAATATTTTGGATTATATCATTTTGAGAAGACTTTTTAGATGTGGCAAGGATCATCTCATCAGCAACCCCTCCCCGACCGGGTACTTCCCGTACCCCGGTGCGGCCGCTTTCTGTTTCCCGTGCTGACAGATTTACTGAGTCCGTCATCCGCGAGATGACCCGGCTCTCCCTGCAGTACGGTGCGGTTAACCTTGCACAAGGATTCCCGGACTTTCCCTGCCCGGATGAACTCAAAGCCGCTGCGTGCCAGGCCATCAACGCTGACATCAACCAGTACGCAATCACCTGGGGGGCACCCGAGCTCCGCGAGGAACTCTCCCGCCGGGTGAAAGCCTACAACGGTATGGAGTTTGATCCGGCAACCGGTGTCACGGTCACCTGCGGCTCGACCGAGGCAATGCTTGCCTCGCTCATGGCGGTGATCCGGCCCGGCGAGGAAGTGGTGGTGCCCGAACCGTTCTACGAGAACTACGGCCCCGACACGATCCTCTCCGGCGCCGTGCCCCGGTATGTCTCCCTTGGCGACGATTTCTCGATCGACGAGGAGGCATGGAAGGAGGCATTCAGCAAAAAGACCCGCGCAGTCGTGATCAACACGCCCAACAACCCGACGGGGAAAGTCTTCTCGAAAAAGGAACTCTCGTTTATTGCCGACCTCTGTGTTGAGAACAACGCGATCGCGATCACCGATGAGATCTACGAGCATATCCTGTACGACAGGAAAAAACACGTTTCAATCGGCTCTCTCCCCGAAATGCAGGACCGGACGATCACCCTCGGGAGCTTCTCCAAGACCTACAGTGTGACCGGCTGGCGGGTCGGGTACGCGCTTGCCCACCCCGAACTTACCGGGCGGATCCGCAAGATCCACGATTTCTTGACCGTGGGCGCCCCGGCACCGCTCCAGCAGGCCTGTGCCGCTGCACTGCGCCTGCCCGAATCCTATTACCGGGAGCTTGCCGAAAGTTACGACAGAAAACGCCGGATCCTCTTTGCGGGCCTCAAAAAAGCCGGGTTCTCCTGCACGCTCCCTGAGGGGGCGTACTACATCTTCACTGACATCTCCGAATTCGGGAAGACCGATGTGGAGTTTGCCCGTCACCTTGTGCAGACTGCCGGGGTTGCCGCAGTCCCGGGAAGCTCGTTCTACCACACCGGTGGAGAAACAAAACTCCGGTTTACGTTCTCGAAAAAAGACGAGACCCTGCAGGAGGCCTGCAGGCGCCTCGAAACGATCGCATAACAACAACATGGTGCTCTCATGACTGAAAAAAAATACTGGGACAAGGAAATAGAGACCATGCCCCGTGACAAGCTGGAGAAATACCAGCTCAGGCTGCTCAAGAATGAAATTGCCTTTGCCCGCAAGGGATCGGCATTTTACAAGAAATACCTCCCGGATATCACCCTCAAATCGATCGACGATATCCAAAAACTCCCGTTTGTGACCAAGCAGATCATCCGGGAGCGCCAGCAGGCAAAAGAGCCCTTTGGTGACATGGTTGCGGTCCCGGAAGAAGAGATCGTGTACATCTCTGCATCGAGCGGCTCGACCGGTGTCCCGACCGCTTCGCCGTTTACCGCACAGGACTTCGATGACTTCATCGACTGCCAGGCCCGGCTCTTCTGGAGAAGCGGGATGCGCCCGAAGGACCGGTACATCCATGCCCTGAACTTCTCGCTTTTCATTGGCGGGCCGTGCGTGCTTGGCGCACAGAGACTGGGGGCACTTGCCATCCACGCGGGCTCGATCCCCTCGGAACGCCTGCTCAACTTTGTCAGGCAGTTCAAGCCCAACTGGACCTGGACTACGCCGTCCTATGCGTGGTACCTGGGTGAGACCGCAAAAAATGCCGACCTCAACCCGGCAAAGGACTTGAGCCTGCGCAATTTCATCTGCTCGGGCGAGCCCGGCGGCGGGATCAAGGAGACCCGGGAGAACATCGAGGCGCTCTGGGGCGCAAACCTGTACGAATATTATGGCCTCTCGGATATCTTTGGGGCCTGCGCCGGGTCGTGCACGGAGAAGTCCGGGATCCATATCGAAGAGGATCACATGATAGTCGAGGTCCTTGACCTCAAGACCGGGGAGCCGGTCGGGGAAGGGGAGCGTGGCGAGATGGTGCTCACCACCTTAAAGAAGCGCGCCCGCCCGCTCATCCGGTTCCGGACCGGGGATATCGTCACGTACACTGACGAGAAATGCAACTGCGGCCGGACCCACAAGCGCCTGTCCGGTGTCCACGGGAGGACCGATGACATGCTCATCATCAAAGGTGTGAATGTCTTCCCCAGCGACGTCGAGGCAGTGGTCCGGAGCCTGGACTTTTTGACCGGCGAGTACCGCCTGATCGTTGACCGTGAGAAACACCTCGATACTCTCGCCATCGAAGTCGAGAACACGAAAAAGACGATCCCCGAGGTCCAGGATATCCTTGCTACCGCAATTAAGGCCCGGCTCGGTGTGAAGGCTGATATCATCGTCCACAAGCCCGGCACGCTCCCCCGCGAGACCCACAAGGCAAAGAGGATTATCGACAAGAGAACCAAGGTCTGGGGATAATCCCCATGCTTCTCCCGGGCCGGGAGAACTGCCGGTGCCGGCCCGGGGAGAAAAATCCCGGTCTTTTTTTTTAGGATCCGCAGGAGCGCGGACCTGACAAAGACACCCCGGGCGCCGGTATCATTCTTCCAGAACGGATGTGGTTGTGATCGCAGAAATTCCCAGCACCGAATATGTCCTCAACTGCACCTCGGCCTGCGCCGGGTGCGGTGACTCGCTCGCCCTGCGGTACGTGCTCAAGGCGGCAGGTCCGGACACGATCCTTGTGATGCCGGCCGGCTGCACGGCCGCGTTCCAGGGTGTGTACCCGAAGACCGCGTATGCTCTCCCGGTGGTAAACATCGCCTTTGCGGCCGCCGCCGCATCCGCATCGGGCCTCTCAACGTTTTTGCGGGCGAAAGGAAAGAAGACAAAAGTCGTGGTCTATGCCGGGGATGGTGCAACGCTTGATATCGGGCTCTCGGCAGTCTCGGGCGCGTTCGAGCGCCGGACCGATTTTTTGTATGTCTGCTACGACAACGAGGCCTACGGGAATACCGGCATGCAGCGCTCGGGGGCAACGCCCATTGGGGCAAAGACTACGACGACACCTGCGGGAAAGCCTGAGATAAAAAAGGACATCGATACGATCATCGCTGCCCACGAGCCGCCGTACCAGGCAACTGCCTGTGCCGCATACCCGCAGGACCTGTTCAGGAAAGTACAAAAAGCCCTCACCTTTGAAGGCCCGACGTTTGTCCACATCCTTACCCCCTGCCCGCCCGGCTGGCGGTACTCTGCGGAAAAGACCGTGGAGCTGGGAAAACTTGCGGTAAAATCCGGTATTTGGGCGCTCTACGAACGCGAGAACGGGAAACTTGTGATCAGTGCCCCCACAAAGGCCGCGATGAAAAAGCCGGTCCCGCTCGAAGAGTATCTCGCGCCCCAGGGGCGCTTTAAGGGGATCGATTCGGCCACGGTGGCGCTGCTCAAAGGCCGGATTGCAGAAAACTTCCGGCGGCTCGCCGCTGAGGAGGCGGGATCGTGAGAAAGATCTCCACGGGGAACAAGGCCGTTGCCGAGGCAGTGGCCCTTGCCCGGCCCGATGTCGTGGCTGCCTACCCGATCACGCCCCAGTCAGATATTGTCGAGACGATCGCGGAGTTTGTTGCTGCCGGGAAACTCGACACGAAATATATCCCGGTTGAAAGCGAGCATTCTTCGATGGCTGCCTGCATTGGGGCAGGCATTGCAGGGGCGAGGACGTTTACCGCGACAAGCTCGCACGGCCTCACCTATATGCACGAGATGACCAACTGGGCGGCCGGGGCCCGGCTCCCGGTGGTGATGGCAAACGTCAACCGATCGCTTGCCCCCGGCTGGAACATCTGGGTCGAACACTCCGATGCGATCCAGGAGCGCGATACCGGCTGGCTCCAGATCTGGGTCTCAACGGTGCAGGAGGCCTATGACACCACGCTTATGGCATTCCGGATCGCCGAGCACAACGATGTCCTCCTGCCGGTGATGATAAACCTTGACGGATTTACCCTCTCGCATATCATGCAGCCGCTCGACACGGTCGAGCCCGGGGATTTTATCCCGCCCATCCACCTGCCCGACCCGGTAGATCCGGCGCATCCGGCAGGGTACGGCACAATCGCCGGCCCGGCCGACCAGTTCCGGTTCCGGTACAAAATGGAGCAGGCAATGCAGGATGCAAAGGCTGTGATCGCAGAGACGGAGCAGGACTTTGCCCGGCGTTTTGGCCGGACGTATAGTGCAGCCGAGGAGTACCGGGCCGGCGATGCGGATGTGGTTGTTGTGGCCCTTGGCACACTCGGGAAGGAGGCGGAGGTGGCAGTCGATATTCTGCGGGACGAGGGGATAAAAGCTGGGTCCGTACGGCCCCGCTGGTTCCGACCGTTCCCGGATCTCGACCTTGCCGGAAAGGAGCTTGTGGTCATTGACCGCGATTATTCGTTTGGGTTTGGCGGGGTGCTGGCTCATGAGATCCGGTCCAAATACCTCACCAAAGTCTTTTCCGTGATCGCCGGCCTCGGCGGACAGGAGGTCACGTACGATGATATCGCGGAGTTTGTCCGGAAGCGCCGGATCGGGGAAGAGTTCTGGTTTGGGGTGAGCGATCATGTTTGAGGTCCGGATCCATTCACGGGGCGGGCAGGGAGGAGTGACCGCGGCAAAACTGTTGGCCGGTGCCGCGCTTCATGACGGGAAGTACGCAACCGCCTGCCCGTTCTATGGCGCCGAGCGCCGGGGAGCACCGGTGGTCTCGTTTGTCCGGATCGACGACCGTCCGATCAAAATTTACAGCCAGATCCGGGAGCCGGACCTTGTTGTTGTCCTCGATGCGAGCGTGATGGAGACGGTCGATGTCCTGCACGGGTTAAAGACCGGTGGCAGGGTCTTTGTCAACAGCGCCCACCCACGGGAATTTGCCGGTTACCGTGCGGCCCATGCCGATCTCACCGGTATTGCACTCAAAGAGAGCCTTGTAGTCGCGGGGAGCCCGATCCTCAACACCCCGGTGATTGGGGCACTTGCAAAAGCCGGTATCGTGTCGCCGGGCTCGGCCACAGCGGCGATACGGGAGATGTTTTCCGATGAAAGGAATGTGCGTGCGGCCGAGGCCGCGTACCGGGAGATGAGCGCATGAGCCCGTACCGGAATGAACATGTTGCCATCAGCAGGCCGGTGGCCGGGTCTGCCGGCCATACCGGGGCATGGCGGGTCTTCAAGCCGGTTGTCAATAGGGAGAACTGCAACGGATGCGGGATCTGTGCGCTCTATTGCCCGGATGCCGTTATCGGGGAGGATCTCGTCATCGATCTTGCGTTCTGCAAGGGCTGCGGGATCTGTGCAAACGAGTGCCCAAAAAAAGCGATCGCGATGGTCCGGGAAGAGAAGTAATTTTTTGGCCGGGAGGCTTGGCTCATAACCGCGCCTTATTTATCTGCCCGTGCGCCATCGCTCCTCATGATCGGCATCTCGACCTACTGCCTCATCGAGGAGCCGCTTTCTGTAGCGCTGGACCGGCTGACTGCCCTGACCGATCTCATCGAGGTGATGGACGAGGGTCCCCATTTCGTGGACAGCACGGAGCCCTTCGAGAGCTATACCGCGGACTTTATCCTCCACGCCCCGTACCACGGCATGAACATTGCCTGCCTTTTTGAGAGTGTGCGCCGGGCAAGCGTGGACGTGATGACCGCCTGCTTTGCCCAGGCAGCAGAGATCGATGCCGCCGTTGTCCTCCACCCGGGGTATTTTGCCTGGGCGCAGGAACGGGAGCAGGCTGCAGCGCAGTTTGCCAAATCCCTTGCCGAACTCTGTGCAGCAGCATGCGAATATTCGGTCTCCTTCTCGTTTGAGAACATGGGGAACATGGACTTCTTTAACCTGCGGACGCCGGCAGACCTTGCGCTCATCGGGGACTGCGGCTTTACGCTTGACGTCGGGCACGCAAACCTCAACGGTTGCCTGCCCGGGTTCCTTGATACACACTTCTCGCACCTGCACCTCCACGACAATGACGGGCGGCGGGACACCCACAGCCCGGTGGGAGAAGGGACGATCGCTTTTCCTGCGGTGATTGCCGCGATGCGCCAGAAGAAAGCGACCGCAATAGTCGAAGTGAAGAGTTACCCGGGAGCGATCGCGAGCTTGAAACTGCTCGAAACGATGTGAGAAGATCCGTGCAACAGGGGTTGCAAAAAAAAGAGGTCCTCCTGCAGGGGTCGGTGTTTGCAGGAAGAACGCCGGGTCGTGGGGTTGTGTGTCGGTGGTTGATCCGGAGGAAGTGCGGATAAATCCGGATTTTTATGGGGGGCGGCTATATATTTCCTTCAGGAGAGAACTTAGGTAAATGGCACAGAAGACCTGTCCTTACTGCGGTGCACCTGTTGACCCGAACCGGAGTGCCTGTCCGAATTGCCGGAAAGTCCTTGCGGCAAAGAGTCCCATGACGCCGTATATCGTCGTCGGCGTACTGATCGTTGTGATTGTTGTAATTGTTGCGGTCCTGCTCATAAACCCGGTACAGGGGCCGGGTCCGGGGACGTCAATTGTACCGTCAGTCACCGTACAGCCGACAAGTGCAGATGCATCATCCATCCCGCCACAACCAACATGTTTCGTTGATATCACGCCCAGCAGAGCGTCGTCATCCGCAATTCAGCTCCAGGTAATAAGTACCACCTGTGGCTCAGGTGATATCACAGCGCTTCAGGTCTCGATCAACGGGGTCAACAAAGGGACACTCGGTACCAGCCCGGGCGCCAGTGCCACGTTTGCCGCGCCCTCTTCGAGCAGCATTGTGGTGACGGCGAAATTTGCAAACGGTGCGGAGTCTGTTGTGTACCAGAACCCGGCACTCTGACACTTCTGCACTCTTTGGTCTCCATGCGGACCCCGGCCGGGTCCGGATTTTTTTACGGTTAAACAGGTTTCCTGCCCCGGACCAGGTAACCGGTGTAGCCGGAGGCAAACGTTCCGCGCCGGGCGTTCCGGGCGAGATCCTCTTTTATTTCGTGCACTTCGCCAGCGTTCAGGAGTCCCGCTGCATTCATCCGGTCAAGCAGCGCAGGGATGTCAAAGACCTTCTCCGCGATCTCAGGGTCGGTGAGCGCAAGGGCTCGCGGCTCAGCGACGACATCCGTGAGCCCGGCATCAGAAAAGAGAGTGGCGAGATCCTTTCCCACCCGGCCCGATGCAAAACTGTCGCTCCAGAACCGGGTAAGTGCGGCTGCAGCGTGCCGGTTGTCCAGGGAGAGAGTGAGCGTGTCCCAGTCATTGTCAAAGGCAACGAGCGTCCCGCCCGGCTCAAGGACCCGCACGAGCTCCTGTACCACCCGGCCCGGGTTATGGAGGTGCTGGAGGACACGATCGATCCGGCATGCAGCAAACGTACTCTTCCGGAACGGGACGGACAGGAGGTCGCCCCGGACAAGGCAGCACCGGGCCCGGTGATCAGCGATCCGTTCTGCGGCGGTTGCAAGGAGCCGGGCGCTCGCGTCAAGGCCAATGAGCCTCGAATCCGGGGAGAGGAGCCCGGCAAGGGCCAATAGATCGTTTCCTGCACCGCAGCCGGCGTCAAGGACAAGGCCGGGGCGGGTACCGGCAAGGATCCGGAAACTCTCGTCTTTTACGCGCCTGAAGAATGGGATACCGGCAATCAGATCGAGGCAGCGGGTGCAGGCCGGGGTATCTGTCGATCCGTCCACGTCGCGAAAACCGGTGGCGAGGTACTGCTGCGGAGGCGGGGGAGGTGCGGTCATACGAATGGCTCAACAGGTTGTTGGGCGGGAGAAAATGTAGGTTTTACGCTGACCGGGGGATGTGCCCGTAGCCGCACCTGCCAGTCCCGCCCGGCCTCCCCCCGGGGGAACCGGGGAATTCGTGATTTCGCCATTATACAATCCCCGATCTGCTTGAAAACCCCGAATAGGGGTTTTCCGGGAAACGGCCCGCAATGCCCTTCCGGCAGCCGATCCGGGCACCGGACGACCAATCCAGTGTGTCATTTTTCGCGGCCAAAGAAAGCCCGCTATATTGCAGGTTTAAACGGCCTTTAATTCGGGTATTTTTTGAAAATACGCGATTATATCGGGATTTTCTATGGGCGTGGACAGCATTTCCTGTGGAGATACGATCCGGAATCCGGAAGAGGGGAATCGGGGTCTGAATTGGGCCCGGATTGGGACGAAAAAAGGTAGGTATTTTTTGGGAAATAGATATGCGAGGGTGCCCCCCCTGTGGGGTTTGCTCGGCCGCCTTGTCGGGGCCTCGCTTGGCGAGAGAGCAACAATGAGCCCTTCAATTCCACTATACGGATTATCCTGAAATTGCCGTGAAATGTATGAAACGGCGAAACAATTCCGGAATTAATGTGTGATAATCCACATATTCTGGATTGAGATAGAATCGAGTGGGTCTTGGTCTTTTCAGTACTTTATAAATCAAATCTCTATTATAGCGAGTTCTGTCTAGTATTCCAATGAAATAATCGGGGAATTCGTATTCTGAGTATATCCTGCTCAAATCGAGTGAACCGAGGACTTCTGAAAGTCCCATTGAGTAAGTCTTATCGAGAATAATTAATGTCGGAGAATTGTATCGTGGTTCAAACGGCTTGAAGTGATGACTGTATTCCTTGTATATCTTATTAAAGGTGTCATTTCTTTCACTGTCTTCAAAGAATCTCATTTTTGGTTTTTCTTCAAACATTAACTCTTCGTCTAATGGAAGACGGGGAGATACTACTTCAATAAAAATATCATGGCCACTTTGATTTATTTTAAAATCCGCCTTTGTCGAATTCTTCAAATTTGGGATTATATCTGGATCGATCAGGGGATCGTACCCACACTCTCTAAGATTATCATAAATTTCAATTTCAAGATAATGTGAAAAAAATGCGCCGACCAATTGTTGTCCAAAGGATTTTGTGCAATATTCAGGATATTTCGTCAACAAGCTTTCTAAAAAAGATAATTGACACGAGAATTGTTTGGATTCTCCAGAACCCAGAAGAACTTCATAGATTTTCGATTCGGAAATTTCATGTTTTCTTGATTTAGGGATCTCTCCTTTGAATTGATCAAAATGTAATTTCGATCTGGGTGTACATTGTGGAATTATTTTTTCCAAATGGGGATATTTCTTTAATGCCTCATTGATTACTGTCACAATTGGATCTTGGATTTCATCCAATGAGTGCTTTTTAGAGGAATCCATAAAAAAATTTTACATCTTAATCTGAGCCAGCGCATCAAACACATTCTTCCGGTACACTGCCGGGTCGAGCATGGGGTACTGCTCCTTTGCCTTTGTAATGTCCGGGCTGGTGCCGGTGGCAAGCGCGTCGAGCCGGTCGAGCGTCCGGGCCGCGGTGTCCAGCACCCAGAGGTCGCGGGTCTCCTTTTCCACGACCGTGATTGATTCTACCCGGACTGAGACAAGGTACGACCCGTCCGGCTTCTGGTACAGGTTGGGCTTTCCCGTAACCGAGACAAAGGCCGGTGTCTCGATCTTTGCGAGCTGCTGCATTGCCTCGGGCTGGTAGCTCCCCGCCATCACAAAGAACGTGCCGGTCGGGTCGATAACCCGGCCGCGGTAAAAGACGTTCTGCTCGCCCTGCCGGCTTTTCTCGGTCAGCGTCCCGGAGATAAAGATCCGGTTGGAGCGCTCACCCGTGGGGAGAAGGACAAAGGTCGGGCTCTTCTCGTCCTCGCCATCCTTGAACTGGTACCGGCACTCGCGCAGCTCGCTTGCAAAGACCCGGCGGGCCGGCTCGCGCTCGAAGCTGGCATCGCGGCGCCCTCCCATCTCCGGAGCAGTCGAACTCATGAGGCACCCCCGGCGCGGTTGAGGAGCTTTGCATGCTCCCCGCTCTCAAAGTGCATCTTCTCACAGGTGTTTACGAGCAGCCGGTTCTCGATCTCCCGGCCCTTGCACACCACGTACCGTCCCAGCACGCGGTCGCGCATCTGCAAAAAGACCTCGTCCATCCCGAGCGGGTTGTTCTCTGCGATCTCCTTTGCCTGGTCGAGTGTCATGCCGGTCAGTGGTTCCACCACGTCACGCTTGAGGAGGATGTTGTGCGTCTTTTCGCCATCATCCAGCCATCCCTTGATCCGGAGGTCGTACTCGAACCGGGGCTGGATCTCGTGGATCGGACAGTAGTTTTGCCGGGAGAGGGCACGGTTGCAGCCCGGGACCGGGCAGCGCTTAATGATCCCCGAGCCGGGCGCAATGTGGACAAGTGCCCCGCGGACCTCGGTGTCGCCACCGGTGACGGTGGCAATATCGCCTTCCTCCTGCATGATGGCCGCGCCCGTGATGTTGAGCGAGAGCCGTTCGTTGAACTCGTCGGCCTGCGCATAGAAGATCGAGTATACCGCGCCCACGGCAAGTTTCTCCTTTCCCTGCTCCTTCCAGATGATGAACTTCACCGTGCCGGTCTCGTCACCTATAAGGCCGGACTGGAGCATCCGGTCGTGGGTTGTGTCCCATTCCTGGACCACTTTCGCGCGGACGCTCCCGATGCCGGGGTGCAGGTCTTTTATGGCACAGGGTGCGGGGATGAGCGGGTCGGTCCGGTCAATTGCGGTGATCGTGGTCCCCGAATGCACCTTGAGATTGGGGATATTCTTGTACTCGTCTACCACGGCCGAGTCGAGGCGGTACCACGCGCCTTCGTCCATCTTTGGCGCATTGGACTTGGCCCAGACCACAAATCGGATTGCGCCCGATTCGTCGGCGAGGATCCCACTCTGGGCTATTGCCGGCGATGCGGGCGCGGAAAGGGAGACCACTTTGCCTTCGATGGTCACCCAGTCCCCGGGCCGGGCATCGGCGATCTTCTTCTCGCTTGTCGCCCCGCCAGCCGGGCCGGGAGTTCCTGGCACTCCCGCAGGGGTGATGTTGAACTCCTTATTCAGTTCGTTTGTCACGCTGCGCTCTGCTTCGGCCGGCTGGACACCGAACTCCTCGACAAGCCTGCGCAGCTTGCCTTCGATCTTCTGGCGGTCAATCTCGTGGCCGGTTTTTGCATACTTTCGGGAGATTCTCTCGGTTGCTTCGGAATAATCCATTTCTTACATCTCCAAGGGTAGATCGGAATTCATCTGTACTATATATCTGGTAGCGTGCGCTGTGAAAGTAAAGAGGCTTACCGAAATGTTACTAATTATCTCGCCGCGATGGTGAGGTTTATGAGCCGGTGCGGGGACTTTAGTATACTATGGCTGATTTAACCGCAGACTCTACGATCTACGATCTTCTCCAGGCAAAACCCGAAGCGACCGAAGCCCTCTTCAAGTTCGGCATGGGCTGCGTGGGCTGTGCAATCGCCCGCGGCGAGACCATCCGCGAGGCTGCAGAGGCTCACGGCATTCCTCTTGCTGAGCTCTTAAACGCGCTTGGGATCAAGGAATAATCTTCTTTTTCTGTTGTTTTTGGTACTGCACCAGCTCGTCGAGCGGGGCATCGGGATAGCGTTTGAGGTAGTCCGCGACCGCCGGCTCATGGATAAGGGTGCAGCGCGAGCAGCTCCAGACCTTCCCTCCGGAGGAACTCACAGACCAGTCGCCGAGCGCCTCGTTTTTGCACGGGTAGAACGGGCAGTAGCAGAAGTCGCAGCGCTGCCCGGGAAAATGGCAGGGGTAATAGGGGCAGTTGACCGGCGACCACTCCACCCAGTGCCCCCCCTCTAACCGGCTGTAAATAAAAAAGGCCGGTTCCTCGTTTTCCGCCCCACGTTCGTACCGGCGCAGGGCCTCGGGCACACCTTTGAGCACGGCTTCCCGCAGTCTCTGGCCGGGTTCCGTGATCCGCCCGGCGTACCGGTGCAGTTTTTCCCCTTCGCACGCGGCGATCACGGCATCGGTGGGAGTTCCCGAATCCCGGCCGGCCGCGATCAGGGCCTCGGCCTTTGCCTCGGTGGCAACCAGAATCATTTCGAGCAGCGCTGAATCCTCCATCCCCTCGCTGCTGTATACGATGATATTGATGGTCCCGGCCTCCTGCGGGGGATGCTCCCGGATGCCGGCGGTCACAAAGACCGTGACAAAATCGTACTGGAGCACGCAGAGGTGCCGGAGGGGAACGGCAGTAAGGAGGCCGAAAACACAAGGGCCGATACCGGCCGCAGCAGCGACCAGTTCGATCTCTTTTTTGGGGCTGTCGTGGCTCCAGTCGGCAGGCACCGTGTGGTTGAACAGGGTGGTGACATCCCGGATCCCTCCATCAATACCGGTACTCGCGGCGCGGAATGCACCGCGGACAAAAAGGGTTGAGTTCTTGGTATAATATCTCATGCCACGGAGTAGCGCATCCGGTCCTTGAGTTCCTGCTGTTTGCCGGAGTTCCAGCCGGAAACGTCCTGCAGGTACCCGGTCACGCGGCTGATCTGGACAACGTCATGGGATCCGCACTCGGGACAGACGGGCTTGCCGCAGAGCGGGCAGTACTCGATCCCGGAGATCATCTCGTGGGAGCAGTGGCAGTTGTCCAGCGGGCACATGATCTCTAACTTTGTCTCGCCGCAATTCGGGCAGGGGTTCTGGTCCACGATGAGGTGGCAGGTGTGGCACTTGTATTTTCGCTCGGATTCGGGGATATCTTCGAGCTTTTTGTATTTTTCCGCGGTTGTCCTTTGCTCCGTGCTCCAATCCATACTACTACATTGCAGAATTGCTTAATAAACTTTCAGGCCGTGCACTGAAGGTATTATCGCATTTAAATAGCAGGTCGGGGCGCAGGAAGGGATCGGGTCGCAAAAAAGCGGTATTTTATCGTTTCTGTCGCCTGCGGGCAGCTGCATAGGACTGCGCGGCAGCGGCCGGATCCGGGGCATCGTAGATGGACCGGCCCACGATGATGCCGTCTACGAGTTCAGCGATGGAGTCCACGCTCCCGCCCTGCGTCCCAACCCCCGGGGAGAGGATCTTCTTGTCGCCCACAAATCCCCGCAGGACCGCTACCCGGTCCGGCCGGGTGGCCGGCGCAATGATCCCGTCTGCACCTGCGATCACGGCATTTGCGGCAATCTGTTCCGCGATCCCGCCCGAGAAAAACTCTTTTCCCCCGGGGTGGCTCATCTCGGCTACCACGTAGCATTCGCCGTGGTGAGTCCGGGCCGAGGCAACACAGGCCTTGACCGAGTCCATGCCGCAAAAACCCTGGCAGATAATTGCCGAGAAACCGGCGAGAAAGACCTGGTCGCAGATGAGCTGGTTTGTGTTGGGGATGTCGGCCACCTTGAAATCGGCGATCAGCGGAAGGCCGGTCTTTTTCAAGTCACCTGCAATGGAGAGGCCGGCCGCGAGCGCAAGCGGATAGCCGACCTTGATCGCATCGATGTGCGGGGCACAGGCTTCGGCAATTGCGAGCGCCTTTTTCTTTTCTGTTACGTCCAGCGCAAGGATCAGATCAGGCATGGGATAACCGCTCCATGACCGCCGCCACAAGGACCGGCAGGGTGATCGTGGCATCGCCGTACACCGTCACGGCCTGCGCCTCTTCGGTGATCTTGCCCCACGACTTGGCCTCATCAAGCGTTGCGCCCGAGAGACCGCCGAGATCCGGCCGGTCGCCGGTCAGCTGGACCGCGTAAGAAAAGCCATTCGGGGTCATGAGCATGCTCTGGAGGATGAAGTTTTTGGGCACGCCGCCGCCAACAATAAAAGCCCCGGCCTTTTTTGCGGTAAAGCAGGTGTCCAGGAGCGCCGGCATATCGGCAAAAGCATCCACGGTCACCTTGTTTGTCTGCGAAAAGAGCCAGTACTGGAGTCCGACCATCGAGTCCTGCACGGCCGGGCAGTATACCGGGATACCCTTCTTTGCCGCTGTGGCAAGGATGCCGGTTTTCAGGTGCAAGCCGATATGGTGCAGCAGGCCGGAGATGGAAACGGTACTCCTGGGTTCGAGTTTGCCGTACACCCCTTGCATGAACTCCTCGAAGTGCTCAAAGGCCTCGTTGGGGAGATAGACATCGTAGATCCGGTTAATCTCGTCGTGCCGGAGCTCGATATCGCTGCAGAACGCGGTTCCGTGGAAGTGGTGGCAACCGATTGCCTCGATGATGTCGTGGGTGAGATTTGCGCCGGTCGAAACCAGGATATCGATGTGGCCGTCCCTGATGAGATCGGAAACGATCCCTCCCATGCCGGCCGGGACCATAGCGCCGGCAAGCCCGAAGAATTTTGTCGTCTCCTTGTCTTTGAGCATCTGCTCGTAGATCCCTGCCGCGTGGCAGAGCGAGCCGCCGTTATATGCGCCGGCCTTGCCCATTGCATTGACAAGCTCCCCGACCGTCATACCGGGCCGGATATGCATCTGGGAGACCGGTTCATCGCACTGGTGTTTCATTATATTTTTTCATCCCCGTTTGCTGTCAGCAGTATTGGCGCTGCCGGCTCATAACACTGTTTGGAATGGCAGAATCTCCTTTTCTCTAGCAAGATATTTACCCAAAGAGGGTGGCCTTTTATCTATGCAGGACGTGCGTTTAACGATCAAGAAGCGCGCATTCCCCAGCCACGGCCGGGTGCGCCTCAACGCCGCAATCCTCCCGGACCTTGGTGTCGCGGAAGGGGAGCATGTGGATCTGATTAACGAAGCCGCCAAAAAATCGGTAAGCGTCACCGTTATCGCCGACTCGATGGTCCCGGCCGGGCAGATCCGGGTAAGCGAAGAGGATCTCAAAAAGATCGGCCTTTCCGAGGGAAGCGAGGTCCTCGTCCGGAAATCGGTTGCCCTTAAGGAGAAGCTCTCCAAGGCTGCTGCCGAGGCAAATGCCTCGCTTGAAAAGGAGGCAAAAAAGATCGATGCGGCCGCAAAGAAAACCGCCGGCGATGTTTCGGCCGGGGCGGCATCAGCGGCAAAAACCATAAAAAAAGAGACCGATAAGGCTACAAAGAGCATAGGCAAGGCGGTCTCGAAAACCACAAAAGACGTAAAAAAAGCGGTAAAAAAGGCCACCGGGAAGGAGAATGACCTCTGATATGATCTCCCCCGCGCGTAGTAAACAAGGGCCGCGGCCGGGACAGGGGGCGTAGACCGTGGCTGATGTCACCGATGCTGCAGCCGCTGCGGTGAGCGGTGTCCCGGACATGGTGTATGTCGGGATCTTCATTATCCTTGGGCTTCTCGTGGTGTACCTTATCATCCGTGAGATCCGGATCATGCGGACCACCAACCGCTCTATCGAGCTCGAACTCGAACGTGACAAGCTCAAGCTCCTCCAGCAGCACGAGGCCCAAAAGAGCTTCCCGTTCACCCGCTTCTCCCCCGAGCAGACGGCCGCGATCCGGCAGGTGGAAGATGAGACCCAGGCTCTTGGGAACGACAACTATGCAAAGGAAAACCTCCTCGAAAAACGGTTGAGCCGGCTTGAAAATATCGCGAAATCAAAGAAACTCGACAACCTGCTCCATAACGTGGGCGAGCAGGAGAAGAAGGTGAAATAAACATGTCGTTTATCAGCCAGGATGCCGAAATAAACCCGACCGGGAGCTCTTTTTTGGACCGGTTCGCCGAGATCCCCGGAGCGATCGAATCCCGGATCCCGACGTTCGACAGATCGCTTGACGCCTATTTCGACCAGCACTTTGCGGCCATCATCGAGGAATGGGGGCTTGTCACCGAGGGAGACCTTCAGGGTCTCGAAGCCCGGCTCGCCCGGGTGACCGATGAGATCAGCAGCCTGTATGCGGGCAGAGCAGCACTTGAATCCCGGGTACAGCGGCTTGATAACCTGATCACCTCACTGGAGCGATCGAAATGATTGGCATGGATTCATACCTGAATGCCTACGTGGACCGAAGGATGAAACTGATCGTGGACGAGTGGGACCTTTCCACCCGGGAGGATCTCGGGGAATTTACCGGAAGGCTTGCGGCGCTCGAACAGGAGATCCCCCGGCTCAAAGCTTTTGAGAAGACCTCCTCGGATAAGCTTGCCGAACTCGAAAAGAGGGCGGCAAAACTCAAAGGAGGTGCATAAGATGGACCTCTTTACCTTCATCCTCCTTGTCCTTGTCCTCTGTGCCGTTCTCTTCCTCGTGTTTTATTATTTCCGGGGGGCAAAAGGCAACATCTCCCTCACCCGCCCGGTAGAGAGCCGGGTGGACGAGTACCTTGACCGCCGGTTCCAGAGCATGGTAGAAGAGTGGCAGCTTGTTACCCGTTCCCGCCTCGGGCAGTTCCAGGACCGGCGTGTCCCGGAGATCGAGCAGAACGAGGCACGCATCGCCGAGCTGAAGAGCTACGAAACAGGGATGCAGACAACGCTTACCTCGCTGGAGGCGCGCCTTGACGTTCTGGAAAAAGAACTGGCCGGCAAAGGAAACGCCAAAAAATAAGGGAGCTGCGGAGCGTCTCCGCGAGCTCAAAAAAGAGATCACGGTGATGCGCAAGCAGGGGGAGCCCCCGGTAAAGGACCCCCACAGCTTTGCGCAGTTCACCTGCGATCTCTGCAACACCGCCCATCCGATAGCCGAGCTCAGGCAGTGCGTGCTCTGCGGGAGATGGGCCTGTAACGCGTGCTGGAAGGACGAGTACTATACCTGCCGGTCCTGCGCCGGCCTCATCAAAATCCACCAGCTCAAAGGGGAGTAAACCCATTTTTTAGCCGGATTGCCGGTAACGGGTGCCGGCCTGCCCCAAGCCATTTATCGGACCCGGCTCAACAGATCCGGTACTTATGCTCCTCCCGTTCAATATTATCGATGTGGTACTCCATTTTGACAAGTACCTCCCGGTTATCCTCCAGCAGTACGGCCTGTGGACCTACGTGGTTCTGTTCCTGATCCTCTTTTTAGAGACCGGTATCGTAATCGCTCCTTTCCTGCCGGGCGATTCCATGCTTTTTGTTGCAGGGGCGCTTGCCGGCACCGGCCTTTTGGACATCCGCATCCTGCTTGCCACCTTGGTTATCGCGTGTGTACTCGGGGACACAGTCAACTACTGGATCGGGTATACTTTCGAGATGAAGGTGCTGGAATGGAGATACTCGCTGGTCAAAAAGGAGCACCTCGAAGAGACCCACCGGTATTTCGAGAAGTACGGCGGTTTTACTATCGTCATTGCCCGGTTCATGCCCTTTATCCGGACCTTTGCCCCGTTTCTTGCCGGTGTCGGGAAGATGCGGTACTCGTGGTTTGTCGGGTACAATATCCTTGGCGGGGTGCTCTGGGCTTCCCTGTTCCTGCTTACCGGCTATTTCGTGGGGAATCTCCCGATAGTCCAGGCAAACTTTGGGCTCATCACGTACGCAATCATTGCGATCTCGCTTGTAGCGCTCGTTTCAGTTTTTGCAAAGATTTACCTGACGATGAAAAAGGAAAAAGGGAGCGGGAAGGCATAAGGCGATTGGGTCTCATTCCCCGGTGACAACACGGATCGGCATCCGCGCAATCTTTTTGTAGATCGCGGCGGTCTCTTTCTGGGTCCAGCGGTCGAACACAAGCGACTGGAACGGCTGCCAGATCACCACCCAGCACATGATCACGAGAACATTCTCGGCCACTTCGACAAACGGGTTGCCTTTGAACTGGGAGCAGATCGCGATCCCGATAAAGGAGGGAGCACAGACCGCAGCCGTAAGCCGGCACTCCCGCAGGCCCACCCGGACCGTAAGAGCGGTACTCTCTGCCATCTCGTCTGCCCGGCGCAGGAAGTGCTCCCTTATGGCAGAGACGATTGCCTCGCCCTGTCCCGGTGCCGGATCCGGCACCCGGATTTCAATCTGCCCGCAGAGCCGGGTACGCCATCCCCGTGAAGCAGAAAGGACCGTGCGGAAGATCCGGTCTTCCGCCTTTTCGGAGAGATCCCGGTGTGCTCCCGGCGACGGGTCGTCGCTGTCGTAGATCTGGGCAACGGACTTGAAAGTGACCGTGCCGGTCCGTAGCGTTGTGGTGTCGTGTGCCATACAAAAGATCCCGGTATTTCCGGGTTCTCTGTTGGTGCACGGCCAGCATAAAATATCCCGGTTACCGGATCTTTTTTCCGGTAGCGATCTCCCCCGGAAACATTCTTGCGCATGCTGCACCGAATACTACCATCATGAGACCTCCCGGCACCGGTGAGTTTGGCGAGACCGCGGTGCCGGTTTTGGCCGGGCCGGAGGCAGCGCTGTACAATGACCTCTGCACATGGCGGGAGCAGCTTGCCCGGAGCATTGCCCGTACTCATATCGGGATGCGGAGCAGCAGGATTGGGCAGGCTGCAAATCAGGTGCTCTTCTCGCTTCTTGCCCTTGCCATTGCGGAGGACCGGCACCTTGTCGATCCCGGGACAGTATGGACAATCGCGGAGACTGGTGACGGGGAATCATGTTTACCGGAGATTCTTTCAACCTTCGGAGATCTGTGGGCCGGCACAGATGGCACTGCGGGGACCGGCCGGAATCCGGAAGGAATTCCCGTAATTGATGATGCCCTGATCAGGGAGATCGCTGGCCGGCTTACGGGTGCGGACCGGCCCTACGATCTTTCGCAGATCCCGCTTGCATCCGTTGCCGCGATCCTCGACCGGTACCTCACCCGTACGGTCCGGCGATCTGCCGCCCACCAGGCAATTGTGATCGACCGGCCGGAGACCGGGGCATGGCAGGTGGAGATCACCCCGGCGCTTGCGGACTATGCGGCCGGGCGTACGCTTGCCGCAGTCTGTGCCGGCCGGTCCCCTGACGATCCTCTCCCGCTCCGGGTAATTGATCCTGCCTGCGGGGCCGGTCGGATGCTCCTTGCTGCGTACCGGTACCTTCGTTCTCTCCCTGGCAATGATGAGCCGTCCGATCTTTTGCGGCACACGCTCCACGGCATCGATCCTGACCCTCATGCGGTTGCGGCGGCAAGGATGATGCTCGCCCTTGCGGCCTGTAGTGACAGAGACGGATCCGCGAATTCTCCAGAGTTTATCCCGGCATTCCGGGAATATCTGGCGATCCTGTCGGCCACGATCCAGTGCGGGAACGCACTTGTCGGTCCGACGATCGCAGATGATGAGTCATGGGCATTCTGTCCGGTCCGGGAGCGCCATGAGCTCCGGCCCTTCGCGTGGCAGGAGTATTTTCCGGAAGTACTGCTACCCGGCGGATTCGATGCGGTGCTCTGCTGCCCGCCCGAATACCCGGTGCCGGCCCGGGAATGGCTACGGCAGTACTTCCAGCGCCACTATACCGTTTACGATCCCGGTGCCGGGCTCTCCGCGTACGTGGTTGAAAAAAGCCTTGCCATACTGCGGCCGTATGGTGTTGCCGGTATTGTTGGCAGCGACCGCTGGCTCCGCGCCCGGTCCGGTGCCCCGCTGCGCACGTTTCTCCTTGGGCGGCAACCGGAGGAGATCTTGACGGCCGGGAAAGACTCCTGTTTTCTTCTCATGGCAAATGCCCGTACCTTCCGGCCCTTCATTGTCCGGAATGCGGGACCGGCCCCGGCCGGTGCAGATGCAATCCGGGAGATCCCGGGCTTCCCGGTCGATCCGCGGGATCTTGCGGCCGGGGGCTGGGTGTTCCGCGATACCCGCGGGAAACGGCTGGTGGAAAAGATCTCCCGTGATACGACACCGCTTGGGGAGTACGTGCTCGGGGAGATCCGGTATGGTGCCGGTACCCGGCCGGTGCCCTCATCACATGGCGGTCGGGACCGGATTATCTTCTCCGCCTCTGCGGTTCCTCCGCGCTTTGAGCTTGCCGGGAACCGTGCCGCCCCCGGCCCGGGGACCGGGATCATCATGTCCGGGAGCCGGTACCTGCTCGGGCTGCTCAATAGCCGGCTTGCAGAATTCCTGTTCCACAGCATTTGGGAAGAGACAGGAGATCCGGGTGACGTTGTTGCCCTTTTTCCGGTTGCGACCCCGGATTTCGATGACCCGGTCCAGGCGGCCCGGCACGGGCGGTTGGAATCGCTCGTGACAGAGAGGCTCGCTCTTGCCCGGCACCGTACGCTTGCCCGGTCGCCCCGGGAACTCCAGGCCATCAATGCAGAGATGGTATCAACCGAAAAACAGATCGAGTCGCTGGTGTACGGGATTTACGGCCTTTCCATGGACGAGATCTCCTTTGTGGAATCATCATTACCGTCGGAGAAACCCTTGTCTTCCGGAAAACGGTCATAGTGGCCTTTGGACAGCGTTTGTACCGGTAAACCGCCAATTGCACAGCCGGAAAAAACAGGGCCAAAAAAACGCCCCGGTATTGCAGGTTTAAACATGGCTTAAAATCCCTGTTTTTGAAAAACAAGAGAAATAATCAATATTTTTCATCGGCGTGGACACCATTTCCGTTCCAGCTGGAAATAGCGATCGCCTGTTTGGGAAATGGAGCATTTTACGGGGTTTTCTGAGGGTCGATCTTCCCCAAGTCCCTGGTCGGGATCCATTGTCACCTATCCGGCATACCCCGGCAGAGCGGTTTTGCCAGGTGTCTTCGTGCAGTCGGAGGCACCTCGTACCACCCGGTCCTGATTGTCCGGGGGATTTCCTGTTCCTCCGGCTCCAGTTCGTGTGCACCGCACCTGCGGCATTTGTATCCCTTGCCTTTCCCGTCGCTTGTCATTCTCTTTTTGCACACGGTACAGAACGGTGCCTTATGGCGCAGATCCCGTGCAAGAGAGAGGACGCAGATCTTTTCCAGGTTGATGCTCCCCTTTTTGTAACTGCCTGCCGCGATGATCTCATCGCCCGGCACGAGAGCCCGGATTATTTCCCGGAAATTTTTCGTGGGCTCATATGCCATGCACCGGATCTCCGCTTCATTGTCCCGGATTGCAAACGAGACGTGCCCTCCTTCTCCGGTCACGGGCCGGCCAGTGACCACCCCCCGCACCCGGTACGAGAGCCCCTCGCGCAATGAGCCGCAGGTCCCGGGAACGAGATGGGAATCGGTCCCCTGGTTGGTCACCCAGATCTGTTCGAGCGCCGGCTTCTCGGATTCGATGAGCGAGCGGCCCGTCATTACCCAGGCCGGGCTCTCGCCCCGGATCCCAAAAAGGACCGGGTCCGGTGTGTGCGGCACGCAGACCACGACCCGGTTTGCGAGATCCACGGTATCCCATGTGTGTGGGAAGGTTGCTTCCTCTGCGACAAAGAGGCTCTCGCGATCTACTTCCCGTGGGGTACCCCAGTGGGCCGGCTCACGGTACGCAAGGATCTCGTAGGTTTTGTCAGGAAGAACGCTTGCAACGGCAGCAGTTGCACCCACTAGACCTCGCCGGTTCTTCCAGCCCCGGTACCGGGCCCCTGACCGCTCCAGCAGCTCTGTGGCCTCTTCGATCTCGCAGAAGTCCGTAACCGCTTTCCGGTAGAATGCCGGATCGAGCCGCTCCCCCGCCACAACCACTCCGGGGTTGGTCTTGTCGCAGGAAAAGTCGGCAAGTTCTTCTACGATCCCGCACGCGAGCTCAAATCCCCGTGCCGGATCGCCATCCACATCGAGAGCGATTGCTGCGTTTCCCCGGGTCTTGAAGGTCACGTTCGGATTAAGTCGGACCAGACGGGCCTCCCGGACCTTCATGTGCTCGCGGATCAGCCGCCGGGCAAGCACTGCGCCGAGGTAGGTGGTACACATTCCCGTGGGAGAGTCCGTGTCATCAATGCCGATCAGCATGTCTATATTAATATATGGGCACGCTCCATCCATTTGTAACTGCATGTCCCAGGATCGCCAGCTCCAGCTGGTTACAAGCGTGATGATATCGGCCGGCTTTGAGGTATCGGAGAAGTTTACCCTCCGCCCACGAAGCTTCGACCTTATTGCCCGCAACAACGGGACGCTTGTGGTCATCAAGGTCGTCACGCACATCGACTCGGTGAGCGAGGAGGCGGCCTTTGACCTGGACGTGATCGCAGCGCACTTGGGCGGCGTGCCCCTGATCGTGGGCGAACGCGCCCGCGAGGCAGAACTGGAACGCGGAGCGGTGTACGTCCGGTACGGCATCTATGCGATCAGCGTTTCAACCATGTATGATTATTTCGTGGAGAAGATCCCACCGCTCGTATATGCCTCCCCCGGCGGGCTGTACGTGAATATCAACGGGGATGCCCTGCGGGAGCTGCGGGAGCGGCGCAGTATGTCGCTTGGCGATCTCGGGCAGGTGCTCGGTGTTTCCCGGCGCACGATCAGCAAGTACGAGAGTGGGATGGGTACCACGCTCGAAGTCGCGATCCGGATCGAGGAATATTTCAACACGGGCGTGGTTGAGTCCATCGATATCGCAAAGCGCGAGCCGGCAAAATCCGATTCCCCGACATCAAAAAAACCGCAGGGCCCGGGTGTCCCGTTCGGGTTCCTTGAAGAGCTCGGAATGCAGCTCCACACGCTCCGGGGCGCACCGTTCCAGGCGCTCCTCACGTTTGACCGGCACACGATCCTGACCGGCTATGGCCCGGCGCAGAAAGTGGTCAAGCGTGCCGCCCTGATCAGCAACCTCTCCCGGATCGCAAAAAAGCATGCGATGTGCGTTATCACCGATTACCATCACGAGAAAAAGATCGGGAGGACACTCGTCATAGGAGAGGAGCGGCTCCACTCAATCGAGGATGGCTTTGAGCTCCTTGATCTGCTCGGGGATATCGGTGCCGATCCCTCGCCCCGGGACTCGTAAGCGGCGCCGGGTGCCGTGCATATTCAGGGACTTTTTACCATCACGATTGCCCGTATCAGTATACGAGCAGGTAGTACGCCATCGCGGTTGTCAGGAATGCCCCGAGAATGACGATGATCGCGATGGGGAGCAGAAAACCCATCATCCCGTTCACCGTGGAGGCAAGCTGGGAGATCCGCTGCGATCCAAAGACCACGATCCCATGACAATAGTGCGTAACCCCGGCCGAGCGGGCCGGTGCCACATCGTCCCGGGCCGCACGGACCGCTTCTTCGATGACCGGGTAGAAGGAATCGACCGGAACTTTAAGCCCGACCTGGTTCCTTCCTGAAACCGTGTTGACTACGTGGGTATCGGTGGTCATGACCTCGCACTCATCTACAAGGGAGTGCAGCCGTTTCCGGATCTCGTCGCGGCCCCCGGTCTGCATATTGTTCCCGTCTACGAGGACATACGCGGTGCTCCGGCCCCGGGTTTCGATAACCAGCACCTGTACCCCGAGATCGCCAAAGCCATCCTGACGTGTGAAGGGGAAGGTCCGGGCCGCGTAGCCGGCAGAGAATGCGGCCTGCGGTTCCCGTGAAGCGGCCGCAAACGCAGTTTCTGCTGCATTCATGTACTCCATCGCAAGCTCTGTTCCCGGGTACACGCCATCGGACAGGGCGTCCATGCAGTTGTGCGCATCGATAAACCCAACGTTGTGGAAGTATTTCTCTCCCGATTTTATGATGGCAAAGCCAACTGCAAATTCGAGATCCTCAGTAACCTCGGGTGATCGGGTGGCGGCCGCGATTACGGTGTCGCCGAATGCCTGCACAAGCACGTCCACCGACCCGAACCGGTGCCGTACTGGGACCGTGCAGCCGTTATTGGTACAGGTTCGGGGAAGGGTGGCAAGGACCTCCGCACCCAGTTTTTTCACCTCTTCCTCATCAACCGGGTTGAAATCGTGCGAGGCTGCCCCATGAAAGACCATCGAGCCGCTGCCGAGTATGCCGTGGAGGATCTTCGGGAGGTTGCTCCCGCCGATCTCACCGAGCGGCCCGGGATGGACATTGGGGACGGTCACCAGGATCTCTTCCTTTCCCTCGCGCTGCAGGGCAAGTGAGACCTGAGGTACCACCACGCTCTCTCCGATGCTACGGAAGAATTCGTCAAGCTTGTGGCTCCCTTCCGAGAGATGGGCAAGAAACGCGTTTGCCAGTTCAAGCGGGCCTACCCGGAAGTTGGCCTTCATCGGGCGCTCGACCACGATGATAAAGACGAGCACTCCTGCAGCAAAGCTGATGTGGAGGAGGACAGACAGCTGCACAAACGGGAGGCCAAGAAAGGGGGCTGCCCCGATGACTGCAATGCCGGAATGGATGAGCGCCGGGACCACGACCCTTCGGAGATGGAAATCGACCACGGCGGCCAAAAGGAGCATCCGGAACGCAAAGACAAACGCGAGCGATGCAGCAAAGAAGACGGGAAACGACGAGGTAAAAAAGAGTACAGGGGAGAGTGAGACAAAGAGCGAGATCACAAGGCCTATTGCTGCAGTGAGCCCCGACCAGCCATAGGTCAGCTTCCCGCCAAAGAGCCCGGCAAGCGCCGGGGTAAGGGCAAGTGCTGCGAGCGCCGGCAGAAGGTAGGCAAAAACCGGAAAGAGGCTGGGGTGCGTAAGGGAATGGTGGCTCCCCAGCATCGCCATGATCTCCACGCACCCGCACAGGAGCAGGATAAGGGCGGTGGATTTCGCCCACGAGGGGGTTGTGACAATATACTTCGAAAGGGCTTCCAGTTTAAGATCGTTTTCCCCTGCCACGTTGTGCACCAGCCTCTTTTACCGTGCAGGCAGTTAATCCGGCCCTTTGGTCTCGTTCTTAAACCGCCCGACAATGCTCAGGATATACCCGGTGGCAATCATCACGAGTGCGATGGCAAACCCGATGGCGGCGATATCGATTCCCCCCGACCACGTGGCGGCAAAGCCCAGGAAGATGATCGGGAGGAGCACCACGATCACCACCAGCAGGCGTTCCTTGAGGGCATCGAGCGACGGGGTATCCAGCCATTTAGGCAGGCGGATATCGGGCTTAATGAAGAGCTGGAAGAGGCCGATGGCCATGATCACAAGCACAATGCCGATCAGGTTGAGGTCGATCATCTCGGTCATGTTCACCGAGAGATATTTTCCCGCCCCTTCGTTCATGAAGCCTATCCCGCTCACGTGCACCACGATCCGGAAGAGCTCTACAAAGCCGTAGGTGATCACGATCACTGCTGCAATAAACAGCCCGGTGATCGCTAAGATGACCAGGAGCCGGGTGATAGTGAACATGTTCGCGATCCAACGCTTCTTTGAACCCTGATCGGTTCCGGTGATGGTGGGGGCAGGCTCATTCATGTGAAGTAAGGAAACCTATTTGCATGTCAGTATTTAGCGGTTGCGAGATGAAGGATCCGGCAGGCAGCACTGCCGGCAGGAACCATCAGATTGTTGTATCAATAACAACCTGATCGGTGGCCACGCCGTTTTTGGTGAAATGACCGGTCCCGACAACATGGTCCTGCCCCCGGTCATGGGCTGCAAACAGTTCGGACGTCCCTACAGGCAGGTATGCCGCAGCCCGGACTGGCCCTACACCTCCCTTATCGGCTCCGTTCACCGTAACGGAAATGTACTAGAGGTACTCTGCATCATTTCCCCCCTGGTACGTGATCTCAATGGTCCTGTCAGTGGATCTCGACACTGTTGCAGCAACGGTAAATGCCGGTCCGGCAGTCGTCCCTTCCGGCACGTAACCTGGCTGAGCCAGGGTAACTGCAGGAGATCCCGGCCAGGCTGTGCTCCCGGTTGAGGTCTGGGCGCAACCGGTAGAAAAGACCAAAAGGATCAGGAAAGCGAGAGTCCATAAGCGAACGAAAGGTCTGGCTCTCATATGTGCTCAGGAGGAGTGTGGCATCTTTGCCTTTTTTAAATGTCCCGCGATGGAATAGCGAACCGGGGAATGGAACCCGTCACGTCAACCTATCAGAACCCATTCCAGCTAATTTTATATAGAACCACAAACCAATTTTAGTGCTAAATCTGAGCTAAAAGTGGTGATAATTTCATGTCACAGCAACTTGGAGGACAACCGATTTTTATTCTCAAGGAAGGCACCAACCGCACCCGCGGTCGCGATGCCCAGGGTATGAACATCACTGCCGCAAAAGCCGTGGCAGCTGCAGTCAGGACTACGCTCGGCCCCAAGGGCATGGACAAGATGCTTGTCGACACCATCGGTGATGTTGTTATCACCAACGATGGTGTCACGATCCTTAAGGAAATGGACATCGAGCACCCGGCCGCAAAGATGATGGTCGAGGTCGCAAAGACCCAGGACGACGAGGTCGGCGACGGGACCACCACCGCTGTAGTCATCGGCGGCGAGCTCCTCAAGAAGGCCGAGGACCTCCTTGAACAGGACGTCCACCCGACCGTGATCACTCACGGTTACCGCATGGCAGCCGAGAAGGCCCAGGAGTTCTTAAAGGATATCGCGTTCGATGTCAAGGCAAACGACAAGGCGCTCTTAAAGAACATCGCGGGAACCGCCATGACCGGCAAGAGTGCAGAGGCAAGCAAGGAAAAGCTCTGTGACCTCGTGGTCAAGGCAGTCATCATGGTAGCCGAAGAAGACGGCACCGTGGACATCGAGAACATCAAGGTTGAGAAGAAGACCGGCGGCAGCATCGAGGACTCCGAGATCGTTGAGGGCGTCCTTGTGGACAAGGAACGTGTCCACCCTGCAATGCCAAAGAAGGTCACCAATGCGAAGATCCTTCTCTTAAACGCAGCCGTCGAGTTCAAGAAGACCGAAGTCGACGCCGAGATCAACATCACCCACCCCGACCAGCTCCAGGCATTCCTCGACGAAGAGGAGCGCATGGTCAAGGGGATCGTCGATAAGATCCAGAAGAGCGGCGCAAACGTCCTCTTCTGCCAGAAGGGTATCGACGACATCGCCCAGCACTACCTTGCAAAGGCCGGCATCTTTGCCGTCCGCCGTGTCAAGAAGAGCGACATGGAGAAGCTTGCCCGGGCAACCGGTGGCAGCCTAGTCTCCTCCATCGACGCGATCAGCAAGGAAGAGCTTGGCAAGGCAGGTATTGTCGAGGAGCGCAAGGTCTCCGGCGAAGAGATGACCTTTGTCGAACAGTGCAAGAACCCGAAAGCAGTCTCCATCATTGTCAAGGGCGGCACTGAACATGTTGTCGACGAGCTTGAGCGTGCCATCCACGATGCACTCCGCGTTGTCGGTGTTGTTGTCGAGGACAAGAAAGTTGTAGCCGGTGGCGGCGCACCCGAGACCGAGCTCTCGCTCCGTCTCCACGAGTATGCAGCAACGGTCGGCGGCAAAGAGCAGCTCGCCATCGAGGCGTTTGCACAGGCTCTTGAGATCATTCCCCGCACCCTTGCAGAGAACGCAGGCCTTGACCCGATCGACATGCTTGTCGAGATCCGGGCAACCCACGAGAAGGGCAAGAAGACCTACGGCCTGAATGTTTTCGAAGGAAAAGCTGTCGACATGAAGGCAGCCGGTGTTGTCGAGCCGCTCCGGGTCAAGACCCAGGCGATCTCGTCAGCCGCAGAAGCCGCGATCATGATCCTCAGGATCGACGATGTTATCGCATCATCCAGGTCCCCCGAACCCGCAGGCGGCGCCGGTGGAATGCCCCCGGGCGGTATGGGTGGCATGGGCGGAATGCCCGGTATGGGCGACTTCTAAATCTCTCCCTCCCCTATTTTTTTTATTCTTACATCGCCTCCTGCCGCGGCTTTGAATAATGGCATTTGCTCTTTCCCCTTCCATTGAGGATTGTACGTTCTCGCGTTACGATCGGAGTACAATCATCGGTTCATGTGATCAGGACCGGACAATCACACCGATCTCCCTTTGGACATATCTGCAGAGAGGTATTCTATTCCTGTTGTTTTTCATGTCGTACAGGGTGGGTATACAGGGACTTTCCGTTCTATCTCGAATACGGATCCACTGCATGTGCAAAAATGATTAAAAAAGGATATGCTGGTTTTAGGCTACCGAAGTGTGGCCTGCGCTCAGTGACTGGATAATGACGGTTCCTGTCACGGAGGAATTGTCTGCGAGAGCGTACGTAACGGTACCTGCGTTTGAGTTAAACGTATACTGGAATGCTGCACCCGGGATAAGGGCACCTGAGTTGAACACGCCGGTGCTGTTGCCCGTGCTCTTGATGGTATGGGTGACATTGTCATTATTCACAAAGGAAATCCCTGTACCAGGCAGGATGACATCGGTTTGAGGGGCAAACCCGGAGCTGGTGAGAACGACGGTTGTAACCATGGATGCCGGGGTAGGTGTGGCTGCAACCGTGACGTTTGCCATGGTTGTTACCGGTACTGTGGTTGCATTCGCGGCAGGAGCCGTCACATTTGCCATGATGGTTGTCGTGTTGACAACAGGGATGGTTGTTGCAACCATTGTGGGCACGGTGGTCGCAACGGTAGTGGCTTGCATGGTTGCCGGAGCGGTTGTTGCCGTTGTTGCTGGTGTAGAAGTCGATGCGGTCTGTGTGCACCCGGTGACTGTCACCAGTGCAACAAGAAGGATAATAAATCCCATGAGCAGTTTCATACGCTGTACACATGAATTTTCCATAATTAAATAAATTTACCTTTTTTATGGCAAAAAACCGGTCAGATCCCAAAATTAAACCAGAATCATGGTTCACGCAGCGCACCAACCGCATAATCGTCTTTTTGCCTCCCGGCCGACTGTAAATCGCCACCTGCGACAGGTTAATGATACCATGGGTGCACACCACTCCTCCATGAGTGACCGGTTCATCAGCACGAAGTACCGTACCGACTGTTACCACTGCCGGGCGCTGGCAGATCAGCAGATCCAGGCAACGCCCAACCGGGCAGATGTCACCTGCGAGAACTGCAAAGCCACCCGGGTGTTTGTCCCTCTCATCGAGGACGTGGACGAGACCGGGATGTTTACACGGCCCGGGCCGTGGCCGGCCTGGTCCCTTGCGGTGCCGGCCGTGTGCCGGAACTGTGGCGTTGACGGGCTTCACGATCTCGTGGTCAGCTGCCGTCATATAACGGTCAGGTGCCGGAACTGCCGGTTTACCCATCTGTTCCGGTTCAGCCTTGAGTACATGGCCCCGGATAAACCGGATGAGCAGACGTCCGGCATTGTTGATGGTCATGCGACCTGCCCGTAATGATACACCATAACCGGCTATTTCAGGGCCGGGTATTGTTCCCCGTGGACAGGGTGCCGATCGCGGGAATTTTACAAAAAAAAGACGGGAGTAATTATTTTTCTTCCCGTACCATCGTGATGGCTTTCTTGGGGCATTCTTCGGCGCAGATACCGCAGCCCTTGCAGAACCGTAGGTCTACGATGAGTTCCTCATCAATCGCGTTGTCGGGGCAGTACATCGAGCAGAGCCCGCACCCGTTGCATTTTTCCTTGTTTACCACGGGTTTAAAGACCCGCCACGCCCCGGTCTGCCCGGCTGCACCCTCTGTTGGCCGGCTTACCGCCAGCCGTTCACGCTGAGCCTTGTCGCTCATGCGCTCATCTCCTTATAGGCCGCCTCGGCTGCTTTCACGTTACGTTCATCGGAGAACATGCCCCGGATCGCCTCCTTTGCGGATTCGCGCGAGACAATTCCCATCTTTGCCAGCGCCCCAAGCACCGGAGTGTTGAGGATCGGGCTCCCCGCGACTACAAGGTTCTCTTTGAGTGCAATGCCGGTCAGGTCCACATTAAATGTTGTGTGCCCGGCAAACTCCGGCTTATGGGAGCTGTTGATGAGCACCCGTCCGCCTTTTTTAAGTCCGTGGAGCACATCGACGGTCTCCATCACGCTTGCGTCTAGCACTACCACGAGGTCCGGCTGCCGAATCTGGCTGTAGACTTTGATCGGATGATCATCGATACGGACAAAGGAAACGACTGGTGCTCCCCGGCGCTCGGCACCGTAGAACGGGCAGGCAGTAGCATACTTCCCGTCATGAAGTGCTGCAGTCGCAAGGAGCCGGGCCGCGGTCACGCCGCCCTGCCCGCCCCTTGAATGGATCCTGACCTCAAACATGGGAATTCACCCCAAACCAGGACTCCTCACCTATGCGACGCTCGCGGACAAACCCTGCCATGTCATCGTAGGTCACTTCCTGGCCGCCAAGGCCGGCGATAACGTTGTATACATCACACTTGTTCTTTGCCAGGATCTCGTTGGCAACGATGCCGCCGTAACCAAACGAGTAGTCGCGGTCGATCACCACGACCTCTTTTCCGGCAAGGTCGAGCTTCGGGAACGGCCGGAACCAGCGCAGGCGCAGCGAGCCGGCTTTTATGCCCTCCTTTCGCAGGATGTCAATGGCAACTTCGGCTTCTTTCCCAAGGGTGCCCATGGCAAGGAGGACAACATCCGCATCCTCGCACCGGTACTCCTCGACCGGGCCGTACCTGCGCCCGAACCGGGCGGCAAAATCCAGTTCCGTCTCCTCGATCACGTTTACCGAGTCACGTATCGAGCGTTCTATGTCCCACCGGAACCGGAAGTGCTGATCGGGCCCGGTCAATCCGCCATAGCCGGTCGGGTTCTTCGTGTCGATTGCATGGGGCAGGTGGAGTGGAGGGATGAAATCCCCGGGCTCCACGGTATCCAGCGGCTGCATGATGTGGGAGAGGGAAAAACCATCCAGATTGACCATCACTGGCAGCAGTACGTCGTTGTGCTCGGCGATCCGGAATGCCATCAGGGTGGTGTCGTACGCTTCCTGTACGGTCGAGACGTACACCTGGAGCCAGCCGGTATCGCGCTCCTGCATCGCATCGGTGTGCTCGGCCCAGATGTTCCAGCCGGGCCCAAGCGAGCGGTTCACGTTTGCCATCACAATCGGCAGGCGTGCGCCTGCTGCCCAGTTGGTCATCTCGTGCATGTACAGGAGTCCGTGGGCACTTGTCGCGGTGAATGTCCGGGTACCCGTAATACTTGCGCCGATGCAGGCTGCCATCGCGGAGTGCTCGCTCTCCACCGGAATGTACCGGCTTTTCATCTGGCCGCTTGTGACAAAGTCCGCAATCGTCTCCACGATCTCGGTCTGGGGGGTGATCGGGTATGCAGCCACAACGCCGGGCAGCGCCTGTTTGACCGCCTCGGCGATCGCCTTGTTTCCCGTTGCGATCTTCTTCATGACTTCGCCTCCTCTGCGGCCAGTTTTTTGAGGTTTTCGGCAAGGCGTTGTTTGAGGATCTCTAGCGACTTTGCATCAATGCCTTTGAAGCGGCCCTGCGGGGCAAGATAATCCTCGAGCGGGATGGGTTTTTTCATCGCAGTTTTCGAGGGGGCACTGATCGTAAGTTTCCCGTGCTCGCGCTCGTACAGCATCCACATGCCGGATTTTACTGCCAGTTTTCCCATGTCAATGGTCTTTTCGGTCGGATAACGCCAGCCGGGCGGGCAGGGGGCAAGAATATGGATAAAGGTCGGACCCCGGAAGGTGAGCGCCTTTGCCACCTTCTTGTAGATGTCCAGAGGGTACGCGCTGCACGCGGTGGCCATGTACTCGAGGTGGTGGGCGGCAGCGATTGCGTCGATGTCTTTCTTCTCCACGGTCTTTCCCGTAGGTGTGGTGGTGGTCTTTGCGCCAAGCGGCGTTGCGCCCGAGCGCTGCATGCCGGTATTCCCGTAGGCCTCGTTGTCATAGCAGATATACAAAAAGTCCGTGCCCCGTTCGAACGCGCCTGACATGGACTGGATGCCGATATCCAGCGTGCCGCCGTCACCGGCGTACACGATCACGTTCGTCTTCTTACCTGCCTCCCGGAACGCCTCGGACATGCCCGATGCGCACGCGGCAGCCGCAGCAAACGCAACGTTGTAAACGGGCACGTTCATGGCGGTGTTGGGGTAGATACCCTGGATAACGCTCGTACAGCACGCGGGGATTACAAGCACCGTGTCCGGGCCGGATGCCTTGAGCACGTAGCGCAGCGTCAGGGATGAACTGCACCCGGCACACGCGGACGTGCATTTTTTCATGTATTCTTCCTTGGGAATTTCTGCGATGATCACCAACTCCTCTTAAAGACAGGATAAACGGGCGGGCACGGGAACCCGCACCCGGATTTATCATTATTTGTCATGGGTATGCAAAAAAAGGTGCTGTTTATACCCGGGTTTTCTCCCTTTGTATTTACCCTCCCGATCACTTTCGCCCCGCCCGGTCGGGGGTTTAAAGGCCGGTCCGGAAAACATGAGGTATGGGGAGGAAAAACCCCTGTGAAGGTGCGAAGCCCTCCCGGCGGGAACGCCGGTTGTGGGTTCGCCATCCTCCCGGCCTCTAGAAAAAAACCCATGCATACCTTGAATGAGACCCCACAAGGGTTACAGGAGCGGGACCCTCTCACCTGCTTTGTGCCCCGGGCTCTTTCTCTTTTGCCAGATTTCCTGACATCCCCTGGGTGATCGTGCCCTGCGGTCTAATAAACCGGCCGCTTCTTGGAAAAAGCAATATATTTTAGGAACATTTCTCTAATGTCTCCTATGGCTCTCCGATCTCTCAACCTTCCCGGTGTTGGAACAAAGTACGAATTCGAGACGGACAAAGGTGATACCGTGGCGATCTTTTTTACCAAGGCCGGTACCATCCAGATGTACACCCTCCAGAAGGGTTGCCATACCCCAAGCGCAGCCGAAATGACCCCCGTGGAAGCACGGAGGCTGGGAAACATCCTGACCGGGGCCATAATTGAGGCTGACCAGGAGAGCGTGGAGATCGCGTTCTCGGCGCTCGCCGATCTCCGGGTTACCATCCATTCGTACATCATCCCCAGAGCCATTGCCGGGAAAACAATCGAAGACCTTGGGATCCGGGCAAAGACCGGAACGACCGTTATTGCAGTCTCCCGGAACGACAAAAATATCATCAATCCCCCGCCATCGTTCGTGTTCGAGACCGGGGACGCAGTCCTTGTGATCGGCGAATCAGACCAGCTCCGGTTGTTTGAGCGCGAGATCATGGTGGATTGATGGACGGGATCCTTGCCGCACAGGGCCTTATTATCGCCCTTTTTGTCTGCCTCGTGCTCGCGCTGGTCACCAAGTACCTGTCAATCCCCGCGATCCCCTTCTACATCATCGCAGGAGTAGTACTGGGAAAAGCCGGCCTCGGGCTTGTCGCCTCCGACCCCATCAGCAGTTTCTTCTCTGAACTGGGGCTGATCTTTTTGCTCTTCTTTGTTGGCCTGGGCCTCAAGGTCGACAAGATATCGGAGAACCAGAGAGAGGTGCTTGCAAGCGGGATCATCGATCTCAACGTCAACATGCTCATCGGTTTTGTGGCCGCGTACCTCTTAGGCTTCTCGCTCATTGAGGCCCTTATTGTGGCCGCAGCCTTCTACAGCTCCAGCACCGCGCTTGCGGTCACCTCGCTTATCGAGAACCGGAAGCTCATGATGCGGGAGGCCGGGACAATCATCTGGCTGATGGTGTTTGAGGATCTCGTGCTGATTGTCATCCTTGCCCTTCTCTCGGCCGGAAACGAGAACCTGCTCCTCTTTGCCGTGGAGATCCTTGCCGGCCTTGGGATCATGTACGTGCTTGCCCATTATGGCAAGGAGTTTCTGGTCTCGCTCCTGGAACGTGATGACGAACTGCCAATTCTCTTTACGTTCGTTTCCGTGCTCGCCACTGCTGGCGCTGCCCTGTTTCTTGGGATCCCCGACACGCTGATGGTGATTGCCCTCGGGGCGGCCATTGCCACCACCGATCCTGATGCCTTTGAACAGCATGCCCGGCCGTTCAAGGACGTGTTTCTGGTGATCTTCTTTGTCTTTTTCGGGGTTACGATCAACCTGTCCGGCAACGTCAGCATGGGTGTGATGGCGATCATCTGCCTCCTTGCCGTTGCAAGCAAGCTTATTTCCGGTGTACTGACCGGTATCGCTCTTTATGGCTCCGCCGCTTCAGGCATCGAAATCTGGACAAACACCATTGCCCGGGGCGAGTTCTCGATTGCCCTAGCTGCACTGTACGGTTCGCCCCCGGTTGCCGTCACCATTGCCGTGATGGTGATCGTGACCTCCCTTGTGGGATCGTTTGCCGCAAAGTACTCCGGTGTTTTTACCCATGGTTTTGGGGGTGGGAACCGTCACCGCGGGCCTCCCCGCCGGGTGCGGGCCGGCCACTAGCGCCGGCCGGATAACATCCACGGTGAGATTCATTAAGGATAAGTAACGTTTTTCCTGCACGGCCCCCTCATGTTTGAGCGGTGCAACGCCACTCTCGCACCGGGAATGGCAGCAGGCAAACTTCGCAGTGGCAAAGAGCCCTGAGACAATTGCTCTTCATGGCGACCCGCGCTGCTGCAAACGCAATACTTTCCTTGCGATAAATACGCTGTAGCGTTTATAAAAGAGCATCCGGGAGTGACGATCCCATCTGGCCGGAACGTCACCCGCCTTTATTACGCGATGAACCGGGAGTGCAGGACCACGGACTGCCCGTTCTATCCGATCCGCTGATCCCCACTCCCCCGTGCCTCCACGATCCGCTGGACGATCATGCGCGAGCTTGCGAGGTCACCGTCCTCATATTTCCCGATCCGGACAACTTCTGC
Organism: Methanoregula boonei 6A8; assembly: GCF_000017625.1. NCBI lineage: Archaea > Methanobacteriati > Methanobacteriota > Methanomicrobia > Methanomicrobiales > Methanoregulaceae > Methanoregula > Methanoregula boonei. The sequence goes on from NC_009712.1 coordinate 199,788, forward strand.
GGGAAGATTGCGTTCGGCAAGCTGGCCTTTGAGTTTTTCCTCATCGAAATACTGGTTAAACCCGATGGTGATGACCGCCGGGCGGATATCATCGATGGGGCAAAACATGTCGGTATGGTCCCCGAGGATTGCGTGGTCCACAGGCCTGAGCGCAGAAACCATGGCAAGGCGCTGGGCCTCAGGGAGGATCGGGCGGGGCTTGTGCTTCACGTTCTCGTCCCGGGCCACGATCACCCAGAGCTCGTCGCCCAGCTTCCGCGATTCGGTCAGGTAGTAGACATGCCCCGGGTGGAGGATATCAAAGGTGCCGGTGGCAACCACGCGCCGGGCGGTCATGGGATCACCGCAAGCTCGCAAGGCTCGCCATCCGCAGTAAAACATCTCCAGTCACCCTCCCGGTACGGGGCGCCGATGATGAGGTTGTATCTCCCCGCACGGGGAAAGAAATTCAGGTCAGCACCGGAAGGCCGGAGCACACCGTTTGGGTGGGAGTGGGCGCTTCCTGCATGGTGGGTGCCAAGCGGCATCATGTCAAAGAAGACCGAAGCTGACGAGCTGCCAGTGACGGTGCCGGGAAGGAGGTTGAGTTCGGAAATCACCCCGCATTCTTCAGTAAGGAGCGCTGCAAACTCGTTGGGATGGCTGTCTTTTCCCAGTTCAAGCAGCAGATTCAGGAGGTCTCTTTTGATCCCGCGGATAGTCATGATGGCACACGAAAAGAGCGTTTCTTTGCACTTCGTACCGATCCATTCGTTCCGGGATGAGAAAAAAGGCTCGCTGCTTTGCGCAGAAGAGCCCAGGTACCGGGCGGATATGCGATGGGCGAAAATGAAAGGCCGGTAAAAAAGAGATTATGTGGTGGAGCTTCCCCCACCCCGGAGCCATGTGAGGAAGGCCTCGATAAGGTTGCTGTCTTTCTGGTCCTGGCTTGCGGACTGGCTTGTGCTGCCTGCCTGCGGGCCTGACGAGTAGCCCTGTGTTGCAGTACCGGCATTGTTCTGGTTTCCGGCATTATTTGTGTTCCCGTTGCCAGAGAGCGCCGGCTGTGATGGCGGCGTCACATTCCCGTCGGCGGGATTGTGCCCTGTCAGGTTGCCGGCCGGAAGAGGTACATTCTGTCCATCGGGTTTGAGTCCTGTTGCGTTGAGCTGCATAGTCCAGTTGTTCGTCCAGTTATTGCTCCCGGTTGCATTGGCGTCCGGAGGGAGCTGGCCAAAGAGTGCATTACCCACTGCAGTCAGGTTGAGCGCACCTCCGGGACCCGGCGGTGTTGCGTTCCAGCTCGCGTTACCGAAGTTCTGGTCCGGCTGGCCCTGCGGTGCAGTCATGTTCCCTGCAAAAGGCTGTATACCCGCTCCCGGGGTCTGTCTGTTTTGTCCGTTACCCGGTCCGCCACTGGCCATCGCCCCGTTACCGCTGTTCTGATCGTTACCGGATCCCGGGTTATTCCCGTTGCCTCCATTACCTGGAGCTATCTGATTACCCTGTCCCTGGTTTTGCTGGCCCCCCGGTGAAAATCCCTGGCCGGGTCCGGCAGCAGAGACCAGTGGTACCATTACCAGCGCGGCACAGATGAGGACCGCGGAGGCAAGTACTATTTTCCGTACTGTTGTCATGGTTTTTCGATCTCCCTTGGGCACCTGCTCTTTTGCAGTTGTCCGTATGCGGCCTTTTTTTGGGCCCGTTATAAATTCGCATTACTCGGGCGGTCAAATATTCCCCGTTACCGGCCAAGGGTGATACCGGGCGGTCAACACAATCCCTCATGCGGTTTCCTTTATTACTGCGGCTAAAAATCCGGGTCCCGTACCTTTTCGCGGGACCTCAAGTGAACGGTCGGTTCCGGCCCGGGACAATGCCGGAACCATTTCTTTTCAGGAATCCGAACGATTACGGACGTTCTCCCGGGCCGGTTCTCCCCACATTAACCCAACGTGATCCGGAGCCTGTGTACCCGCAGCCCCCGGGTCCCGGACTGCCCTTGAAGCGGGCGCGCATGAACTGGTGTCCGAAACGGGGATCCTGTTTACGAGCGCCGCATGAAAAAGCCGGCGCTGACACAAAATGTCAGTTTCAAAAAAGGACAGGTTTTCTGGAACCGGTTTTCCCCGTACGACAGAATTGCCGGGGGAACCTCGTCACCGCTCGACCGCTGCCACCGCGCCGCTCATATCGGCGGTCAGGTTGGTCCCGGCAAAGGCACCGGTGGTGGGGAGTACCACGGTATAGTACGGGGTGATATCGTACTCAACGCTGCTTGCGGCCGGTACGGTCATATCAAGAATGTGCCCGCCCCGGGTATGGTCGTCGGACAGGAAATGAAGGTGGTAGCCCTGCGTATTGAGGTCTTTTAGGAATACGGGGGTGTAGAACCCGACAACCGTGCCGGTGATATTGTTGAAGGTGTATTCGTGCTCCCCGGCGGATGCAACCGTAAGATTGGGATAGGGCATTTCCTGTGCCGGGATCGCCCGTACCGTCATTGACGGGAATGTCCCGTGGATCTCCACTGCGTAGATCATGTTCTGTGTAGGGAGCCGTGCCGCCATTTCCGCGGAAAACCGAGAGAAGTTCACTGCTTGATCCGGGGTGGCCTGCCGGAAATCGGGGGAAAAATACGTTACTGTGGCAAACGGCGTTGTCTGATCGTCTGTGGCGGGAGAAACAGTCCCGTCTGCCTTTGCCTGCCAGACCTTCCCGTCAAGCACGATCATCTCCCCGTCAAGCCGGTCAAAGGTTCCGATCCCAAAGTCGCCGTGTTTTTTGAGATCGCCTACCGGGGTCGTGCCATTGTACACTCCCTGCATCAGTGCGCTGATGGTTGAGACCTGGTATAGGGTATCGCGATCCGCAGAATTTACCGGGGCCTGCTTTGCAAGGCCCAAATAAACAGCAGCCCCGGCAAAGACGATTGCCACCGCGAGGCCGATGCCCAAAAAAAAGTTTTTGTTCATTCCCGCTGCTGTTCCGGCCGGAACTTTACTTCTTCCCGGTCACTTTGATAACGTGGTACCCGAACTGGGACTTGACCGGCCCGACAACGGTACCCTGGTCTGCGGCAAACGCGGCCGCCTCAAACTCAGGGACCATCTGGTTCTTACCGAACCAGCCGAGATCCCCGCCGCTCTTTTTCGATGGGCAGGAGGAGAAGCGCTTTGCCACTGCGGCAAAGTCCTCGCCGTCTTTTATCCTTTTTAGGATCTTGTTTGCATCGTCCTCGCTTGTGACAAGGATGTGGGATGCGCGTACCTGCGTGGTCATATATAGTGATGTGGAGGTTTTCTAGATAAAAGGGTTGATGGGTCGGGGCTCAAACGGGAAATAATCCGGCCGGACATTTCCGGAAAATTCCCGGTTCTTGCGCTGGAAAATCCGGAAAAACCGGGCCGGCAATCCTAGGCATCTCATACCCTCACGTCCTGTGTGGGGTACTACCCCCTCAGGTTTCTCACATGGAGGCGGCTCCAATCTCATTAATCCGGGCCCTTATTGAGCCCGGATGAGCACCTTCCGGGTATAGCCGGAGCCTGTTTTGGGCTCCGTTTAAAAATAAGCCCAAATGGGCCGTATTTTGGCAAACGGACAAAATAAAAAGTTCCCCTAAACGCGTTTTTTGGGCCGATCTCAGGGCCGGAAGGGTAATTGGATGATCCCGGAAAAAGAGGCTGCCGGTGGGCCGTTATTGGCCGATTATGGGCATTATATGCGGCTCAAATTGAGCGTATTTTTGCGAACGGGGTGATTAATACCCGCATTTTCCCCGCGAACCGAAAAAGGGCGTTTTACGGGCGCATTTTTGGGAGATCTTTATGATATTTCAGGTAACGAACCCTCCCTGTATCAGGGTCCTTCACGGTTCAGGGATGGCGTAAAGGGGATTGCATGATTTTCTCGGATCGGTTCATGCGGGAATTTTTTTAGCGTCCCGGAAATTTTTGGCATTCCGGTGTTCAATCCCAAAAATTTCCCGGCCTGGAAAATCTCGCGGCCAAAAAAGGGCAGGTTTTTTGATCCCAAGGCCCATGCCCTAGAGCATGATTTACGACGGGGAAGTGAGTTTGTTGCCGAACTCACACCCATTTTCCACTTTTCGCGCCAACTATTTTTGGATTTTTCAACGTTCGACCGGAAAATTTTCCGGCTTTCCAAATTTCAAATCAAAAAAAAATCCGGCCGTACGAACTTTCAGGCAAAAACCCGTTGCCCGGAAAAAATTTCAGACCGTACGGGCATGACGCGATCGGCCGGAAAATGTTTCGGAGAGATTGTACCCATCCGTTGTAATCTCCTCTGGCTGAGTAGATTTTTCCGGATTTCGTGTCGATCTTACGGAATTTTTTGGACGCGAACGTTCGTACAGTGCAAAGGGGTCTCATGCAGGTTGCCCGGCCGATCACCAGTCCCGCCTTACCCGCGAGGGATATGCAGTCTCTTTTAAAATTCCCCGTCCTGTTCGAAGCTCCGCCCGTATCGGATCGCGAGCTCCGCCTTGTAGAGTTCCCGGCCAAGATATCCCGCATGATCGAGAAGCGAGACGTGCCCCTCTTCGATCAGCGTGTACAGCACATCCTGCCAGCGTGTCCCCTTCACGGCTTTCTCGCGGACTTCCGCCACGATCTGGTCGCCTTCGATCCCGATCCGGAAATTGCCTTTCGGGTCGTACGTGATTTCGTCCGGCATCCTCTTTGCAGCCACCACATTTTCATATTCAAGCGGCGGCTCTCTCCGGCGCCGTTTCTCCTTAAGCACCAAAAGATCGATCCCAAGATCCTTTGCATATGGCCGGTCCCGGGCAAGTACCATCATCTCTGTTGCCCTCCGCATCTCTGCGATTGATCCCCGGGTCTTGTCCGAGTGCTCGCTCGTGAAGATGATCGCAGCACCGGCCTCCATTGCCATCCCGGCAAGGAGCGCATTGATGCCGATCGAGTCTGCATCTAGGAGCTCGGCCACGTTCCCCGCGCCAAAGAAGAGCGGGCAGCTGTAGTCGCGGAACCGTGCCAGCGAAGCGACAAGCCCTGAACCTGCCGGCTGGAGTAGCGGGTCAGCAATGATACAGCTGATGCCGGCCCGCCGGGCCTTTGCGATATTTGCCGGAAGCGTCTTTTCGCCCGGCACCACAACTGCCGCCGCCCCGGCCCGGGCCACCTCTTTTCCCACGTGCGGGAGATTTTTTTCCTGAAGCGAGAGCACGAGATCGGCGCGGGAGAGAGCCGCCCGGATCAGGTCCGGGTCCTGGGTGTCCACCGCGAGCGGGCCTTCGATATCTGCAAGCGATAAGAACACCCGTTCCACATCGGCCGGCGTTGCATCGAACCCGAAACCGAGATCTACAATATCTGCCCCAAGAGAAAAGTACCGCTCCACCCGGTCCCGGATGTCCTCTGCCCGGTGTGCGTCCATGATCTCGGCAAGGACCTTCATCCGGGAGTTCCCGCCGATCTTCGTACCCCGGATCACAAACTCCGGTTCCGCCCTCTCCTCTGCTTCTGCCACCCGGCTCATCGCATCCGCTGCATTTTTCTCTAAGAGGAAATCCTCGGCAGGCACTGTGCCCGAAAGGGGAACCTTTCCCACAAGCGGGAGCACCCAGGCAAGGTCCGCCGCATGGCGGGGGCCGCGGTAGATTGGGACACCAGTCTCGCGCTCCACGGCTTCAAATGAGGCCGTGCACATTCCCGGGACCACAACCGCATCGTACGTTCCCTTTTGTATCAGGGCGCGGAGCGCACGGGGGGTCAGGAACGAGGCGATCTTCCCGGTCACCACCACCTCGGCATCAAAGCCGGCCGCCGCTTTTCGCACGGTATCTGCCGTCACGGCCCCGGTGGGGAGGATGATTCGCATACGTTTTTCTTAATACCAGAGAGATAAAACACTAGTGATCAGATGCTGACCTGTGATCTCCACGTGCACACGAATTTTTCCAAGGACGGCGAGAGCAGTGTCGAGGAGATCCTTCGCCAGGCAGAGGCAGTCGGGCTCGATGTGATTGCCATCACTGACCATGATTGCGTGGACGGGGCGAAAAAAGCGCTCGCGTTCAAAACCTCAGTTCTCGTTATACCGGGGATCGAGGTCTCGACCAAGCAGGGGCACCTGCTGGTGCTGGGCACAACCGAGCTCATACCGGCGGGGCTCGATGTCCGCGAGACAGTGCAGATCGCCCGGCGTATGGGAGCCATTGTGATCCTCCCCCACCCGTACCACGTATGGCGGCACGGGGTTGCCCGGAGGGTCCGGGCCGCGATGAACATTGTTGACGCGGTCGAGGCCTTCAACAGCCGGTACATCGTGGGTTCGGCCAACCGCAAGGCCGGCCGGATTGCAGACCGGCTGGAGAAGCCCTGTGTGGGGGGAAGCGATGCCCATAATGCCCGGTTCGTGGGCTACGGGAGAACGTTTGTCGAAGCTGAGCCGGAGATTCCGGCCATCTTTGAGGCTATCCGCAGGGGGCAGGTTTCCTGCGGCGGGAGAAAGACGCCCCTGCGTACCTATACCCGCCAGTCGCTCAACAACACATGGAGAAAGTTAAAGAGACTGACCCGGCGGCTCCGCTTCCGGTAAGGCTCGCATGCCGGGTCTCGTACCTGGGCACCCGGTTCTACGGTTCGCAGCAGCAGGAGTCCAGCCGCACGGTTGAAGGCGAATTCATCGAAGCGTGCCGGCGCCTGGCTCTCTTTTCTGACTGGCGGACTGCGGGATTTGCGTCAGCAGGCAGGACCGATCGCGGGGTGCATGCCTGCGGTCAGGTGATCGCGTTCTCCACACAAACCCCGGACCGGGCCCGGCAGGCGCTCAACAGCCAGCTGCCGCCTGATATCTGGTGCACGGCAACCGCAGTTGTTCCTGACCATTTCCATCCCCGGTACGATGCCCGCTCACGCACGTACCGGTATTATTTTGGTGAACCCCCCCGGGACCCGGTAGCCATGGAAACGGCAGCCCGGGAATTTTCAGGCGATCACAATTTCACCAATTTTGCCCGGGTCGGGGACAAGAACCCGTGGCGGAAGATCCTAGAGATACGGATCGGAACGGAAGGGAGTTTCACGTACCTTGAGGTGAAGGCCCAGAGTTTCCTCTGGCACCAGGTACGGTGCATGGCGGCAGCGGCCCTCTCGGCCGGCATGGGCGAACAGGATGCGGACGGGATCCGGTTGCTGCTCAACGAGGCAGCAAGCCGGCCTATCCAGCCGGCACCGGCCGAAGGCCTTGTACTCTGGGACACGGACTGCGGGCTTACCTGGGATCCGGTGGGAAAGAGCCCGAGGAGCTGCACGTATTGTACCGAGCTCCGGCGCCATCATGCGCTCATGGAGCAGGTCTGCCGGGTGCTTGGTCCGGAATAATTTTTTTACCCATCACATGGGCAGGCCATGCACGAAGGTGGCATCGATCCACGTGCAGATTGCATCTCTCACCCTTCGGTACCCGTCAAGGATATCTTCGTCCGTCCCCGCCGTCAGGTGGGGATCGGGAAAGGCGTGGTGGATCGTCCTTTTTGCTGATGGGATTACCGGGCAGACCGCACCGGCATTGTCGCAGAGCGTGACTGCGAGATCGAGCGGGACCCCGGTAAACGTGTCAACCGACTTTGGCCGGTGGCCTGAGATATCAATGCCGATCTCCTTCATTGCCTGGACCGCCCGGGGGCTTACCTGCCCGGCCGGGTGGACCCCGGCCGAGAAGACGTCGAACCGGTCGCCGTACTTTGCCCGGAGGTAGCCTTCGGCCATCTGGGAGCGGGCCGCGTTTGCAGTGCAGATAAAGAGGACGCGGGATTGTTGTGCCATATCATTTCTCCTGCCGGGATGTACGATGCTGATCGTATACCTCTTTTCTTGTCGGGTCACGCCTTCCGTTTGTCCCGGTTCAGGTTATGTTCGTGATTTCCCGATAGATTTACGGTACTCGGCCAGCACCGCTGCCCCGTACTCTGCTGCAAGTGCCGGGGGAACGTAATTGTCCTGCTGCACCTGGCGCATGAGCTCTGCGGTGATCTCTGTATCGCTGGTTAGCCCCCGGGCATCCACGGCCGCAAACGCTGCCTCAAGCCCGGTGATCCCAACCTGATTTCCTGCAATAGTGATCTGTCTGGTGCCAAAAAGGGCCGATGCAGCGCAGGAGGAGAGCCGGCTGTACTTGTCCATGCCGTACCTACCTCCGTGCCCATGCTGCCGCAGCATCCACGAAGCACCGGGCAAAGGCGTCGGTGAAATACGCGTGGGTGTACGCCCCGATGGTCGCGTGTTCAACAAGGCCGTCGTTCCCGCTATCGATCCCTTTACCTGCAGAAAGCCGGATTGCCCACCGGGCATCGCGGTCAAATTCGACACGGGAATAATGGAACTCGTGGCCCCGGATTCCAACGGTTCCCGGCCAGAGGCCGGCCGGGCCGGAGAATGCGCCTTTGACATACCCGAGTGCCGCAAGACGTTTGGTCATGACGGCACGGCCGGGCAGGACGCCGGCCATCCTGTGCTCTTTTCCTTCTGTTTCAAGCGAGCCGCAGAGGTACATGAGCCCGCCGCACTCGCCGTATACCGGCATGCCGTCCTGTGCAAGGGTGCGGATGGTTTTTGTGCTCCTTGATTTTTCAAGCGCCGCCGCATGGAGCTCGGGGTATCCCCCGCCGATATAGATGGCATCTGCCTCCGGCACCTCACCTGCCACCGGGGAAAACTCCCGGATCTCCGCCCCGGCCCGGGTGAGTCTGTCGAGGTTATCCTGGTAATAGAAGCAGAATGCCGGGTCGCGGGCCACACCAATCACAGCCCGACGATGGGAGGTATGCGATTTTTTTGCCGTGCCCGCGGGAACCGCAAGCGGCCGGGCATTTGCCGCAACCGCGAGGATCCCATCGAGATCGCAGGACTCTGCTATAATGCGCCCGAACTGTTTTAAGGCCGGCGACTCGTGTGCCATCACCAGGCCGAGGTGCCGGCTCTGGATCTCGCAGTCTTTCTGCCGGGGCACCCAACCGAGCGCCGGGACGTATTCCTCTTCAGCGATCATCTGCCGGTGCCGGTCGCTCCCGATCCGGTTGTAGATGATGCCTGCGATCTTCACCTTCGGGTCAAAGTCCCTGAACCCCTTTATGGTTGCATGGATACTGCGCGAGACCGCGTGAGCGTCCACTACAAGGATCACAGGGGCGCCAAGAATACGGGCGACATGTGCGGCGCTGGCTTTATCGGATCCCTCCCTGCCGTCGAAGAGGCCCATGGCCCCTTCGATCACGGAGATATCTGCCCCCGCTGTTGCGTTCGCAAAGGCCCGCGTCACTCCGGCCTCTCCCATCATGCAGATGTCCAGGTTCCGCGAAGCCCGGCCGCAGATAAGTGTGTGGTGGGAGGGATCGATGAAGTCCGGCCCGGTCTTGAAGGGCTGGACTTCAAGGCCCCGGTCAAAAAGGGCCGCCATCAGGCCGGTGGCAATCGTGGTCTTACCGCAGCCGCTATGCGTGCCCGCGACGATGACCCGGGGGATCTCTGCCTTCATGATGATGGTGTTTGCCGGCCCGATGGGTATAATTTATCGTGCGGGCAGGGATCTGTCCCGCGCACGACTCACGAAAAAAACAAAAAAAGGTTGTTCACCGGTTATGCGGTGACATTTGCCGCCTGGCAGCCCTCGCCACGGAAGAGCGCCCACTCTTCACACGTGGTCCCGTTGGGGAAGGCGCACATGCCATACTGTCCGGCCGCGCTGTCCTTAATCTGCACGGTCCCGCCCACGTTGACGCAGTTAACTGATGCAGGATTTGCCATGCCGGACTGGCCTGATGGCGCAGTTGCGTTAGCCGTCTGGTTCGCAGTCACAGCGGCCTGGCAACCCTCACCGCGGAAGAGTGCCCACTCCTCGCAGCTGGTCCCGTTGGTGAAATTGCACATGCCGTACTGGCTCCCGTCAGGATTGGTCATGATCACGGACTGGCCACCGACATTCACGCAGTTGACCGAGGCCGGGTTTGCCATTCCCGTCTGGTTTGCAGGGGCACTGCCCGTTCCTGCGGGCGCAGCCGGCGATGTTGCCGGGGCGGCAGGTGTTGCGGTAGTTGACGATACAGATGAGGCGGCTTGCTGGGTACAACCGGCAATAACAAGACCGGCACCGATGCAGAGACACAGGATAAGAATAACAAAAGATTTCTGAGCCATAATACTAATCAGAGAGTTCTTTGCCGGCATCGGTTAAAAAATGATTCAGAGTGATATTCCCCCTCTTGGCCGGCCCGGGTTTCACTGCTCTGCTGCTTTTTTCATCACGGAGACGTAGCGACGAAGATCTTGTTCCATCGCGTCCGGATTGCCTAGGTTTTTTTCCACGATATCCACAATCGCGCTCCCGACAATCACGCCATCGGCCCCGGCCAGGTTGCAGGTGGTTACATGTTCGGGCGTGGAGATCCCAAATCCGATGGCGAGTGGAAGATCGGTGTGCGAGCGGACCCGGTTCAAGAGAGCGAGAGCTTCCGGAGCTACGGTCTTACGTGCACCTGTGACACCGAGCACCGAGACGAGGTACAGATACCCGCGGGCATGGCGTACGATGGTGTCCATGCGTTCATTGGAGGTGGTCTGGGTGACAAGGAAGATAGGGTCGATCCCGTACTTCTCCGCGGTTGCAGCGACCTCATCCGATTCCTCCACCGGCATGTCAGCAACAAGGATCCCGTCTACGCCTGCCTCGTGCGCTTCGAGGTAGAACCGGTCGATGCCCCTGCGATAGATCGTGTTGTAGTATGTCAGAAAGACGATCGGGACTTCGGAGTACGCCCGGACTTCCCGGACGATTGCAAAGATCGTATCGGGTGTGGTGCAGGATGCAAGCGCCCGGTCGTCTGCCCGCTGGATTGTCGGCCCGTCTGCCACCGGATCCGAAAACGGCACGCCGAATTCGAGGATATCTGTGCCGCCATCGATCAGCGCCTTTGCGATTCTGATTGATGTCTCTTTGTCCGGGTCGCCGGCAACGGTAAAGCCGATGAACGCGGACTTCCCTTTTTTGGCAAAGACGGATTCAATACGTCCCATCATGCCGCCTCCGGTACAATGCCTGCGACATCCTTGTCGCCCCGGCCTGAAAGATTGATGATCACCACATCGCCCTTATCGAACCGGTCACAGTTCTGCAGCACGTACGCCACCGCGTGTGAGGATTCGAGCGCCGGGATGATCCCTTCGGTCCGCGAAAGGTACCGGAAGGCGTCAAGCACTTCGTGGTCTTTTACCGCGTAGTATGCAACCCGGTGCGAATCTTTGAGCATCGCGTGCTCGGGGCCGACACCCGGGTAATCGAGACCTGCCGCCACGCTGTGCGTAGGAAGCACCTGGCCGTTGTTGTCCTGAAGCAGGTACGAGAGCGTGCCGTGGAGCACGCCGGGATCTCCCGCACAGAGCGTTGCGGAGTGTTCCGGGGTATCGAGGCCTTTGCCGGCCGCTTCGATGCCGATGAGCTCTACATCATCGGCAAGGAAGGGGTGGAAGATGCCGATCGCATTTGAGCCGCCACCCACGCAGGCAACAATCGCGTCCGGCATCTTTCCCTCCTTTCGCATGACCTGTTGGCGGGCCTCGCGCCCGATCACGGACTGGAAGTCGCGGACAATTGTCGGGAACGGGTGCGGTCCGACCACCGATCCGATCAGATAATGCGTGTCGTTTACGTTTGCGACCCAGTCACGGAGCGCTTCGTTTGTCGCGTCCTTGAGCGTCTTTGTCCCGCAGGTTACCGGGTGGACCGTTGCTCCCATCAATTCCATCCGGAAGACGTTGAGGGCCTGGCGTTTTGTATCCACCTCGCCCATGAAGACCTCGACCTTAAAGCCGAGCGCGGCCCCGGCAATTGCGGTTGCGACCCCGTGCTGGCCGGCGCCGGTTTCCGCAATCAGCCGTTTCTTTCTCATCCGTTTGGCAAGAAGCGCTTGGCCCAGCGTGTTGTTGAGCTTGTGAGAACCGCCATGGACCAGATCCTCCCGTTTGAGATACACCTTAAAGCCGAGGTCCCGGGAGATGTTCCCACAGAACGTAAGCGGTGTGGGGCGCCCGGCGTATTCTGACTGGTATGCTGCAAGTTCCTGTGCAAATGCCGGATCGTGCGTCGCGTCCCGGTATGCGCATTCAAGCTCGATAAGTGCGTTCATCAGGGTTTCCGGCACGTACTGCCCGCCGTATTTTCCGAATCGTCCTTTACGTCCCATGGTCTGCCTCCCGTGCAGCACGAATAAACGCCGCGATTTTTGTATGATCTTTTATTCCTGGTTCTGTCTCGACGCCGCTTGCAACATCAACCGCATGGGGCCGGATCTCCCGGATCGCGAGCCCCACGTTCTCTGGTGTAAGCCCGCCGGCCAGGATGACCGGCACTCTGGATGTTTTTGCCACGACTTTTGCAAATTCCTGGTCGAATGCTTTTCCTGCGCCCATGCTCTCATCCACGATCACCGCGTCGCAGTCCGTGGGCACAGCATCCCCACGCCCGATCACCCGGAGCACCCGTACGCCCGGATATTTTTCAAAAACAAACGGATGCGAGATCTGGATCGCGTCCGGCCGGATCGCGAGAATTTTTTCGAGATCGGATTCAGATTCCGTGTGCGTGACAACGACCCGGGTCACAAACGGCCCGAGTGCTGAAAAGATCTCCCGGGCTTTTGCATCCGGTACCGAGCGGCGCGAGGTTGGCGAGTACATCACGACCCCGATTGCATCCGCCCCGGCCTTTTCCGCGAAGAGTACGTCCTCAACCCGGGTGATCCCGCAGATCTTTATGCGCACACGAATTCCTCCAGTTTTTTATCGGGCCTTTTATCTGCCATGATCGACGATCCGATCAAAAAGGCATCGCAGTACGGCCGGAGTTCCCGGATATCGTCCACCGACCGCATTCCGCTTTCGGAAACAACGAGCCGGTCTTTTGCCCGCACGAGCCCCGAAAGCTTCCGGGTTGTGGACCGGTCGATGGTCATCGTTGCAAGGTCCCGGTTGTTGATCCCGATCAGCTTCGCTTTTGTTTCGAGCGCAAGAGCGATCTCGTCTGCATTGTGCACTTCCACGAGCGGTTCAAGGCCGATATCATACACGGCGTCCACAAAGGCTGGGAGCTGCTTTTTGAGGACTGCCGCGATGAGAAGCACGGCATCGGCCCCGAGCGCCCGGGTCTCTGCAACCTGCCGCAGGTCCACGATAAAATCCTTCCGGAGTACCGGGACCCGGACGGCCTTTTTGACCCGGGCGATATCGGCAACCGAGCCCGCAAAGAAATACGGCTCGGTCAGGACCGAAATCCCTACGCAGCCGCTATCAGCAAGAACGCCGGCCATCATTCCCATGTCCACGTTCCGGCGGATAATTCCTTTTGAGGGCGATGCGCACTTAATCTCGGCAATCACCGGGTTCTTTGTGTGCGCCGATAGGATCGCATTCTCAAGGCTTGTATGCCGGAACCCTTCCGGCTCAGGGAATGTGGCGGGCAGTTTCTCCACCCGCTTTTTTGTCCGGCTGACAATCTCGTCAAGGATCATGATGCACCCCGGGTTGCTGTAACGAGGGCGGCGAGTTTGCCCGCCGCTTTCCCTGAGTCAATGGACTCCGCTGCGTGCCGGATTCCCTCTGCAAGGGTTGCAGCCCGGCCTCCCACGTAAATGGCAGCGCCCGCGTTCATGAGCACGATATCGCGGGCCGGGCCCGGCGCCCCGTCAAGAATGGCGCGGATGATGCGTGCGTTCTTCTCCGGGTCACCGCCAAGAAGATCGCCCGGTGCAGCCCGGGTAAATCCGAACTGTTCCGGTGTAACTATATAGTTCGTGATCCTGCTATTGGCAAGTTCGGTCACGCTTGTCTCGCCCGTGACTGTGATCTCGTCTAGGCCTGAGCCAAAGACGACCATCGCCCGGGACACTCCTAGCAGACTCAGGACTTCTGCCATAGGACCGGTGAGTTTTTGATCGTAGACCCCAAGCACCTGGGCTGCCGCTCCCGCAGGATTTGCCAGCGGCCCGAGCAGGTTAAAGACCGTCCGGCAGCCAAGATCCTGTCGTGTAGCCATCACATGCTTCATGGCCGGGTGGTGGCTGGGTGCAAAGAGAAAGATGATCCCGGTCTCCTGTACGATCCCTGCCTGCCGGCCCGGGTCCACGCTGATATCCACACCGAGAGCCGTAAGAACATCTGCCGATCCGCACCGGCTGCTCACGCTCCGGTTGCCGTGCTTGACCACGGTGATGCCGGCTCCCGCGGCAACAAAGGCGGCAGCCGTGCTGATGTTAAATGTCTGCGCCCCGTCTCCCCCGGTGCCGCACGTATCGACCAATGTTCCGGACACCCGTGGCTTTACGTGGACCGTATGCTCCCTCATGACCCGGGCAAACGCCGCGATCTCTTCCGGGGTCTCACCCTTGGCGCGTAGTGCGGTCAAAAATCCCCCGATCTGGGCCGGAGTTGCCTGCCCATCCATCATCATGTTCATGACTGCCGCGGCCTGGGCGGGAGCAAGATCCCGTCCCTCCACTACGGTGGCAATCGCCTCTTTCATGGTCATGCGTTTTTCACCCGGGGGCCAAACAGGAAATTTCTCATAAGCGCATCACCGTCATGCGAGAGAATACTCTCGGGATGGAACTGTACGCCCTCGATGGGGAATTTCCTGTGCCGCAGACCCATTACAAAATGATCGTCAAGGCTCTCGGCTGTGACCAGGAGTTCCTGCGGGAGCGAGTCCCTCTGGGCTACGAGCGAGTGGTAGCGCGTGGCGGTAAACGGGGTCGGGAGACCGGTATACACTCCCCGGCCATCGCTTGTGATCTCCGAGGTTTTCCCGTGCATCAGGTGCCCGGACCGGACCACCTTTCCGCCAAAGGCAGTACAGATGGCCTGGTGGCCGAGGCAGACGCCAAGGGTCGGGATCGTTTTGCTCATCGTATCGATCACTTCAAGACAGACCCCGGACTCTTTCGGCGTCCCGGGCCCGGGCGAGAGGATGATCCGGTCGCACCGGATTTCTTTTAGTTTTTCAAGCGGCGTATCGCAGGTGAATACCATGGGCCGGCCCCCGAGTTTTCCCACCTGCTGGTACAGGTTGAACGTGAAACTGTCGTAACAGTCAACGATAAGAACGGTCGGGGCACTCATGGCACGACACCTGCCTGCTCGATTGCCTTCATCATTGCCGCGGCCTTGTTCTCGGTCTCGGTCCACTCGTTCTCCGGTACCGAGTCTGCAACGATCCCGGCGCCGGCCTGGACAGAGGCCCGACCATCTTTCACCGTCACAGTACGGATCGCGATGGCAAATTCAAGGTTCCGGTCAAACCCGATATAGCCCACGGCGCCCGCGTAAATCCCGCGTGCGTCCGGCTCGCTTTCGCCGATGATCTGCATGGCCCGGATCTTTGGAGCGCCGGACACGGTCCCGGCCGGGAAGCAGGACTTGAGCGCATCGCAGCCGTCAAGGTGGTCCATGAGCGTGCCCTGGACGGTTGAGACCATGTGCTGGACATGCGAGAACTTTTCAATGCCCATGAACTCGCTGACTTCCACCGATCCGAACTTGCAGACTCTGCCGAGGTCGTTTCTGGCGAGATCCACGAGCATCGTATGCTCGGCCCGCTCCTTTTTGTCAAGCAGCAGCTCCTGCGCGAGCTTCTTGTCCTCGCTCTTGTCTGCGCCCCGGGGCCGGGTGCCGGCAATGGGCACCGTTGTCACGCGCCGTTTCTCTACCCGCACAAGCATCTCAGGGCTTGCGCCGATTACCTGCTCATCCCCGAAATCCAGGTAATACATGTACGGGCTCGGGTTGATTGACCGCAGCGCTGCGTAAATGGGGAATGGATCCGGTACAACCGGGCATTCCATCCTCCGCGAGAGCACGGCCTGGAAGATATCTCCCGCAACAATGTGCTCTTTAATCCCGCTGACTGCGTGCATGAAGGCTTCGCGCCCGGTATTATCCGTAATCTCCGGTTTTTTTCCAACCTTTCCTGTCACGGTTTGCATCACATCATCGGGTTTTTTGGGAGTCCCCGCAACCGATGCGATCCGGTCGGTGAGTTCTGCGATGTGAGCGGCGCACCTCCGGTATTCTGCCGCCGGGTCGGTATCGTAGGTCAGAAACGGGCTGGAAAAGACAAACAGCCTCCGGTCCCGGTGGTCAAAAACGATGCAGTCCTTTGTGAGCATGAACCGGGCATCCGGGCATTCCCGGCCCCGCTTTGTCCGGTGGTCGGGCACCTGTTCGAAGAGATCATGCACAATATCGTACGAGAAGTAGCCGACCATCCCGCCAAAGAACCGCGGGGCCCTGAGGTTGATGTAATGGAACCGCGAGAGGATGGAGCGGATCCTGTCCACCGGGTTTTTCCCCTCCGGCTCGTGGGCAATGGCGACAAACGCGTCGCTGCCTTCCACGGATACCTCCCGGCCAAGTGTGATCACACATGCAGGATTGATCCCCATGTACGAATAACGGGCGATCTTCTCGCTGCCTTCCATGGATTCTAAGAGGAACCCGGGCCCGGCCCGGGTAGCAAGGAATACCTCCAGCGGCGAACACTGAGGGAGTGTTAGCTCGGCACAGAGCGGGATCACCAGCGGTTTTGGCTGGTCGGCTACCGCGGTGAGGTATTCCTCGGATCCGAGATTTAAGGTCAGTGGTATGTGAAGGGTATCGGTTGCCATACCGGTATTGTCACCGCCAGCCGGTGGTTTTGGGCTTTGTCCAATCGCCGGCTCAAATGCTTAGTTTTGATTGTTATTGTACATATTTATACATTATTGTTATTTTATGCACATTTTTTGAGGGGGTCACCAAAATCGTTGAAAAAGAACGCTTTTTCCGGGGAACCCCGGCCGGCGGCAAAACAGTTCACGGTTACTCGATTTTTATCCCCTTGTTCCGGAGCGTTTCCGATTTCTTTTTCGAGCACTCCTCGCACCGGAACTCGGGGACGGGATCATTGCTCTTGTCATAATCCCCTGCCCGGACCAGCCGGTAGCCCCGGGCGATCTTCCCGCAGTCCACACAGGTAATATTCTCCCGTACTTCCCACTGCGTGGCAAGGGACTGGGAAGTGAAGATAAACTGGTCTACCCAGAAGAAGATCAGGCCTCCGATCAGGTTTGCAATGATCGCGGCCACAATATATCCCATACCGGCAAGGAGGATGCCGACACCGGCAAGGATCGGGGTGCTTGCCTGCCAGCGGAGCAGGTAGAGTGCATATCGTTTGAAATTGATCTGCATAGGATTGTGTTTTTGCCCGGCGCGATATAGGAATTGCGCCCCCGCTTTGTTACTGCACGAGAACTATATACCCCGCCGGCAAATACTAGGAATACGATTTTGGGAGCGCATTCATGTGGCCGAACAAGCAGCACACGCTCGGGTGGGTTTTTGTTTCACGGATGATCGGGATCATCTGTTTTTTAATTGTTGTCGTGCTCGCCAATATCCTGACCTTTTATATCGCAAATCCCCTGTACCATGCGGGTGTTGATTTCCTCAACCTGAACTTCTGGCTTCTCATCCTCATCGGCATTATCATATTTATTGCTGATATCTTCGGGGCACTACCCTTCCCGCTTAACCTGCCCGCCCCGATCATCAAGGCAATCGGCAGCGTATTTATTATCGCGTTCGTGCTGCGGGTCTTCCAGTGGGTTGACTCCACAACCGGCAACGATATCTACCATTACTTCTGGCTGCTTTCCTTTGTGATCGTGCCGGTGGTCTTTATCATTGTACTTCTTGCCGGCTACTATGAGATCCTCTGCGACCTCTGGGCAAAGGCAAAGATCCGGGACGAATCCGATTTGGTGGTTCACGCCTCCGCGTCCGATCTTCCGCCGTCATCGCCTTCGGCCAAATCCTGGGAAGATGTCGGTGCCGAGCTGAGGATGATGCTGTATGATCTGTTCCACCGGTTCCGCGAGGAGATCCGGAGACGTTAATACAGCCCTGATAAATTAAAAAAGTCCCGTTTTTTGTAGAATTTTCATCCGTTTCCTGTATTACCAGTCCGGGTTATCAGCCCGGAACTTCCGCTCTTTTTCCGCCAGTTCCTCCGCGGACAAGTGTGCCGGCATGCAGATGCAGCGGTGCTCGATAAAGACGCCGCCCTTGAATCTGCCCTGGTGCTCACCGGTGCGGCAGGCGCCATACGTATCCGTATCACAGTCATGGTAAACCTGCGGGATGTTCTGTTTCCGGGCTGTCTCCAGCGCTTCCTGCCACGATGCGGCCATAGGTGCACATGGGACAGGGAAGTTAATATACCGGCGTACGTGAGCACATGCCGTACAGGAAAACAAAAAAAAGAATAAACTTTTGTGTACTTAGAACCGGGGTTTCCGGTGCTTGGGCAGGCAGTCCCTGCAGTAAACCGGCCTTCCCTCAGTGGGCTTGAAGGGGACTTCGCACTCTTTTCCACAGTCTGAGCAGACTGTCTTTGTCATTTCTCTGGGACCGAAATTTCTCGGGCCGCCAAATCCTTTTCTTTCCATTGTATTACTCATGCAGTTTATATCTGCATATATTCATCGTACCGTTCAGTATAAATACATCTGCATCGGATCGCACCGTCCGTTGTGGCCGGTGCATATGCGCTTAGGGAATGATCTCGCACCCGTTGAACTTCTCGTGGGAGAATTCACCGGGGCTGATCCGGCCGGATCGTATCAGATCCTGCACACGCGGCAGTGCCCCGGCAAGGGCATCGTACAGGTTTTGTACAGTCCCGCACACCAGCTCCCGGCCGGCAGGTTTCCAGGGTTGAACGATAGCAGAGTAGAGGCACCGTCCGCCACAGAATGTCCTTATCCGGCAGGTCTGGCATTCTCCCCCGACCGGGACCTTTGGGAGATTTTTGGGGTCTGCATCCCGGATATGGCCGACATAGTACTGTTTCATCCCGATCATGATCGGGCAGGGGGAGATATGGCCGTCGGTCAGGATGGTATAGTTGGCATGGCCGGCCCCGCACCGCAGGAGGCTCTCTTTCCCGTACAGGAGATCTTCCATCGGATCGATGAGGGGATACCAGCGCATGACCCTGCCGCTCTTCTCCATCTCGTCAGCCCAGGCAGTAACGAGCGCCCGGATTCCAGGGTTGTAATTCGTGTCCGCCCATTGTGCAAATGCCCGGTGCCCGAAATCCCCGGTAAAGTTTGCATCCATCTGCCAGTGAATGGATGAGAAACTGTGGTACGGGTTATCCGCGAGGTACCGGACCTGATCGAAAATATTGGTGCGCTCGGTAACCGTCATCCGCGCGATCAGTTCCCCGCGGTACCCGTTCTGCAGGATCTTTTGTACGTTTCCCATCACCCGCAAAAAAACCCGGTCCCCCCGGTTCCCGTCGGTCAGGGCCTCGCGGCCATCCAGCGAGACAAGGATCGTGGAGAACCGGTTGACTATCTCCGGAGCCAGCCGGTCGAGCAGGAGGCCGTTTGTCTGTATCATGAACCGCTGCACAGGTGCCTCACGGACGATCCGTTCGATAAGATCCGACCTAAGGAGTGGCTCACCCCCGTAAAAAGTGAGGGTGGCCGCGGGATCGCGTGCAAGGAACCGGTAAAGCAGCGTGAGATCGAAATCGAGATCCGGAGGGAGATCCTCATCGATCTCGATCCTGCCGCCTTCCGGCTCTTCCTCCTCTTCGAAAGCCTTTGCCCGGCAGTACCGGCAGCAGAGGTTGCAGTCATCGGTAAGGATGAGATGGAAATACATGGGAAGGATTCCGTTTATCATTGGAATCGGAGAAGCATAAATTTGCGCGAACTCTCCCGTGAGAAATAAAAACTATTTCCTGGAACCCTCCAAACGTGCTATTATATATCCGGGATCTGCGATAGTGCACTCAGGATCTGATCCAATGAATAAACGCTGCACAAAGGAAGAGGCGCTGACCGGTTTTGGAATCATTGTGCTTATCCTTGGAGTCATCGTTGTATTGTATATTGCCCTGATGTCCCGCCCACCTGGTACCGAAACGGGCGGTGGGGTTCTGCATGCATTCATGGGCGATACCGGGAATATTCTTCGTACTGTTGGCCCGGTGACCGTATTTTCGGCAGTGAACGGAACACCTCATGACGTTAATGCCCGGTACCCGGAGCCGGACCCCGGGCGTATGGGATCTGTTGAACTGAATGTTGCCCTGTTTATCGGGAGTATGGGGGGTGTGGACTTTAACAAAGTCCACGTTGTCTGGATCAGCAACGGTATTGCCGAGACGCTCCCCCAGAACGCCGAACGTCCGCTTACCTGCCCTGGCTGGACGATTGTTGCCAAATATAATACGATCCCGTTAAAGAATGCGAATAGTAACAACATTCTCGATCCAGGCGAACAGTTTGAGATCTTTGCCTGCCCGAAGAACACTACCACAGCGTACCAGCAGTTTTCGCTGGTGATCGCCCCTGAGGGAAATGTCATCCCCCCCCTTGTCAGTACTTCAGCTCCTCCGATGGTACAACCAGTCATGCAACTTATGTGATCCTTGGCCGGACCCACCGTATCTTTGGGGGGACTGCGGCAGGGGGGTATGCGCTCATCCTTTTTTCGTGCGCCCGAATTACCGATGAAAAAAGGTTGTTTTGACCGATTTAATTGGACATTTCGGTGAACGGGGCTATATTATCGCAGAAAAAATCGGGATTAATTGTGCGCCACAATGCCGAAAATACCCCCAAAAAAATGGCAAAACCGGAAGTTTCGACGTGCTTTCGACGGAAACCTTTTATATTATCAGGCGGCACCTTTCATTATCAAAACCCGAATGTGGTTTTGAGGTGTTTAAATGGGACAGAAAATTGGAAAGGAAAAGATCCAGCGCGAAAAGGGATTCCTGTACTTCATTGGTAAGGACGGGTACGTCTGGGCAGCCCCGATGAAGCACAACAAGACCGGCAAGAAGAAGAAAGTCGGTACTGAAAAGATTGCCAAGGAAAAGGGCTTCATGTATTACATTGGCAAAGACGGATTCGTCGCAAAAGCCAAGATGAAGAACGCATAATCATCCCCCCTTTTGTTTGTTAGCAGCCGGGCAGGCCGGAGAAATCCGTCCCGTCCGGCTCCCCATAGTATTCCTGTAAAGACTGCATTGTTTCTCTTTACTGTTGGCTTCGAGACTCCGGCATCACACATTGGCGAAGCAACGATACTATTGGTGAATTACTGCTTTATTCTCTTTATCAGATTCTTACGATCCGTTGGAAGGCGTGTGCAATGCATGTGCAAACTATTGAGGAATTTTGTTGCAATATGTATACCCCTTTGTTTCCACTGGAAAGACAGAAAATAGAGCATATTTTATTCGGGATTAACGGTTTTGCTCATATTTTCCTTTGTGAAAAACAGAAAACCTAAACTGTAATGGACTGGAGGATTACAGTACACTTTGTACTTGATCCGGCTGCCGGAATAAGAGAATGTGCCTGCAACCATCATCAGTTCTTGGTCTTATGGGCCCGTCGTGATTCGAACACGAGATCTTCGCCGTGTGAAGGCGACGTCATAGCCAACTAGACCACGAGCCCGCATGCATCGACCGGGAATCGAACCCGGGCTATAGGCTTGGAAGGCCTAAGTCATACCTCTAGACCATCGATGCACTGCGCTCTACAATTTTGGCGGGAGGGTGTAATAAGGCTTGCTTCTGTTTGCAGGGATCCCACAATTATATTGTATCAAAAGCCGGCTTTCGCATTGCGGTGACACGGAAAGAAAAAAAGAGATTTCAGTTGATGCGGAGCTCGGCGGCAATCTTTTCCAGGGCCGCGATCCGCTTTTCAATAGGCGGGTGGGTGGAGAAGAGCTCCATGAGCGTATTTCCTGATAGCGCCGGGATGATGAAGAACGCGTTTGCCCCCTCTACCTTTGCCTTTGCGTCCGGGGGAACAACCTCCATCCTGCCGCTGATCTTATTCAGCGCAGAGATCAGGGCCCGTGGATTACGGGTTATAAGTGCGCTTCCCCGGTCTGCTGCAAATTCCCGGTACCGCGAGAGCGCAAGCATCAGGAGCGTGCTTAAGGCGTACACGAGAATCGAGACAACCCAGACTATGATCCAGCCGGCGCCGTTGTCCCGGCTGTTGCCCCCGAAGAGTGCCGAGAAAAAGACGCTCTGCATGATCATTGAAGCGATCATGGCCACAAAACTGGCAAGCGCCATAGTCAGGATATCCCGGTTCTTCACATGCGAAAGCTCGTGGGCAAGCACGGCTTCCAGTTCGTCCCTGGAGAGCAGGCGCATTATCGAATCGGTGCAGCAAACCACCGCATGTTTCGGGCTGCGCCCTGTTGCAAATGCGTTTGGTACTGGGCTCTGCATGATGGCGATCTTTGGCATGGGCAGATCCGCCTCGTGGACCAGTTTTGCAACGGTCTGGTGGAGGTCCGGGTATTCATCCTCCGATATAATGCGTGCATGAGTGCTCCATAGTACCAGCTTATCCGAGAAGAAATACTGGATTCCACCCATTACTACTGCCAGACCTACAATCAGCCAGATGCTTACGCCGGGGAAAAATATCACCAGCACGGTCATAAACACGAGGTAGAGGATGAAGAGCAAAAACCCTGTCAGCAGCACCCTCGCCGTCAGACCCCAGTCCCTTTTCCATTCCATAAGTGGTACAATCTCTGCTTCCCGCTCTCATAAAGTATTCGAACAGGACACGGAGGATACAGGTCCCGTGATGATCGAACTCTCAGGTATTTTGTCACCGGATGTTTTACAAGCACCAGTACCTGGTGAAGGGCAAGCCTCCCTGTGCACCAAAAGCGGAAACTATTTTTCAGCAGAACGTCCGATGGGTACACCATGGATGAAGTCGACTCCGAAGCTCTGGCCGATGTGGCATACGGTATCTTCGATCACCTCCTCTCCCGGAGACTCCAGGCGCAGGGAAAATACCTCTTTGCACTTGTCGAAGGCGGTATCGACTTCTCGGAGGATGTGACTGAAACGGTAGTCAGGTTCTCCGATGAATACCCGCAGCTTGCCGAGGCGCTTCTGGCACGGTTCGGGAGCGCGGATACAATCTACCGGATGCTCTCTCTTGGTGAGGGAGTCGTTCCCTCAAAGACCACGCAGATGTACTGGATCGTGCAGGATGCTCCCGGGAGCCTTCCCGAGGCAATTGAGGACGAGCATGCCGGCAAGTGGCTGATCTTCCAGGAGCCGGATGCGGCTGATGCGGCATGGAAAAAAGTGCGGGATGCAACTGTGGCACTGGATCTTGGAATCTCTGCCAAGGTCAGTACCGCAAAACCCAATCCTGATTCACGCGACAGCCGTCGGGTTATTTACATTTATACCAAGGACTGGGCCGACGAACCAGACGTGATGCGGGTACGCGAAAACCTGCGCGGGCTCGGGTTTACCGACCGGATTGGGTACAAACGCAACCTTGAGACCTTTGCCGGCGAATACGCAAAAAAGGGCAAGCGGGTTACGTATTACTCGGCGTAGCCATTTTTACTTTTTTAATAAAACTACAAAAAAAAGAACAATGGTATTGCAGAAAAAAATCAGTTACGCTTTCCGCTCCTTGTTCTTTGGCCGCAGGTTCTTGTACCCGCACTTGCGGCACGTTGTAGCACGAATGGCATTGCGTGCATTGCAATGCATACAAATTTTCACATTGAGTAACCGGGCTTCGGCTTCAGGGAACTTTGCCATGGATAAACACACCTATTGTCTGCCCTTATAACAATGCTCTTGGATCTTTTAACGGTTTGTATCCCTCAGGCCCGGATCTTGCCGGTTCATAAACCAGGTACTGAAGGCAGAAAGGGCCTTTGCCCGGTGGGAGATGGCGCTCTTCTCCTCAAGCGGGATCTCGGCAAGGGTCTTTTCCCCGACCTCAAAGATCGGGTCGTACCCGAACCCGCCCGTCCCCCGTGTCCCGTGGATGATCCTGCCTTCGATGGTCCCGGAAAAAACCTCGATGCCGGATTCATCTGAAAACGCAATCGCGGTGGTGAACCGGGCCGTGCGGTCCTGCACCCCATCCATGAGCCGAAGAACGCCGGTATTGCCGATCGTGGAAAGGACATAGGCCGCGTATGGCCCGGGAAACCCTTTGAGCGCATTAATGGAAAAGGCCGTGTCGTCCACGATCAGCGGGCGGTGGATGTGATCATAGGCATACCGCGCTTTCTCCCGGGCAATCACCCGTACATCCTCGGAACGGAGCTCCGGGATCTCGAGTGCAACGTGGCTGACCTCGATTGCCCCTCCAAAAAATGCAGCAACTTCCCGGGCCTTATTGGCATTGCTTGTGACCATGGTCAGGGTCTGGCTCACAGGTATCTCCCCCGCTGTTCGATCTCCTTTTCGCGTTCCAGAACCTCACGTGCACTGGCAAACGTTGCCAAGTACCCTTTGGCAAATGCAGCCTGCAACCGGCCGGCATCTTTTGGATGGGTACTGGTGAGGGTCTGAAACATCACATGGATATCCACGCCTCTCTGCTCAATCTCGGACGTGACCTGAGAAAGGCCGAAATCGATGAGCACGCATTTGCCATCTGTGTCCCGGAGGATCATGTTGCTTGTGGTGAGATCCCCGTGCATGATTCCGGCCGTGTGCAACTGTCCTGTCATCTCTCCGGCTTTTTCGCAGTTTGCTTCTGAGAGTGCATGGGTCAGGAGCGTGCCGGTGATCTCTTCCATGACAATGGAATCTCCCGTGATGTCGCTCATGATAGGTGTGGGAACGCCTCCTTTCCGGGCCATATGGATGATACGGGCCTCGGCCCGTGTGCGCTCCGTGATCAGTTTCCGGTCCAGTGCAGGTACGCGGTACGTTTTGGAGAGCCTTTGTTTGATCGCACTCCCGTTCCTGAACAGGACAACCGCTTCTGCACCGCGTTTCTGGTCAGTCCTGCCGCGATTCTCCTGTCCTGGTACAGGTGTGGCTTCATGCTTCCAGGTCACTTCAACATCGTCTGAACGGAAGGAGGGGTTGACCTGCGAGTTTTCGATGGCAAGCGTCTGGCCGCTTTCAAGCATCAGCTTGCCGGTGTATGCGATCATCGCGCCATTGTCCCCGAGATATTTTCGTTCGGGGACAAAGAAGTGTGCACCCCTCTCTTCGCACATGATCCGAAGCATCTCCTGCAGGCGTGCATTGGCACCCACGCCGCCCACGAGCAGCACCTCGTCTTTCCCGGTCAGCGAGAGCGCCCGTTCGGTCACTTCCACGCACATGGCAAACGCAGTTTCCTGCAGGCTGCAGCAGACATCGGAGAGCAATTTTCTGGAATCCTTTGCGGCCGAGACCAGACCGGAGAATGCGAGATCCATGCCTTTGACGGTATAGGGGAGTTCAAAATAGGTCCCGGATTTTGCCTGTGCCTCGATCAGCGGCCCCCCCGGGTGGGGCAGGTCTTTTGCCCGCGCAAACTTGTCGAGGGCGTTTCCGATCCCGATATCGAGCGTCTCCCCAAAGATCCGGTACCGCCCGTTGAGGTACCCGATCACCTGAGTATTCGCTCCGCTCGCGTACAGGACAATGGGATCCCTGCACCCAGTTGCCCAACTTCCGATCTCCACGTGGGCTACGCAATGGTTGACCCCGATCAGCGGAACTTCGAGAGCAAGGGCAAGCGAACGAGCGGCCGTTGCAACCGTTCTCAGGCAGGGGCCAAGGCCGGGCCCCTGGGAAAATGCAATGCCGGTGATCTTCTCCGGTTCTTTTGTGACAGTGGCAATCACCTCCCTCATGGCAGAAGCATGGTGCTGGGCTGCCTCCCTCGGGTGGATGCCACCATGTTCGGGTGAGTAGGGACGGGAACACAGGGCCAGAAGATCACGATCAAAAAGAGCAGCACTGAGGTTCCATGCTGTTCCCTCAATGCCCAGTATCTGCCCAAACTCAGGCATCAGTAGTTATTTTTTGAATTCGGTGTATCCGCATTTTCCGCAGGCAACCCGGTCCTTGTGGTCGGCCATAATGACGCCGGGACCACAGCGGGGGCAGTATTTCTTGGTGGTGGTGACCTTGTCCCCCTCAACCTTAAAAAATGCGCTCCGCGACGGTCCCTTTGCCACGGCCTTCTTTGCTGCAGCAGCCATGCTTATGCCGCTCCTTCCTCTTTGGGCTTGGGCACGCCGCGGGCCGAGAGGTACGGGTGCTCGGTCTTCTTCTTTGCGTCCTCGGAATCGTATATGCGCGCTTTGCCAACGATCACCATCTTGCCGAAGTTGCTCTTGAGGCTGTCAAGGACAACCAAGGGGTCTTTTGTGTTGAGCAGGGCGCAGAGTTTACCGATAATCTGCAGGCGGGAAGGCGTAGCACCGTCATATGTGAGAGTAAATGCGATCTCTCTCCGGGATAAAAGTTCATTCCTTTTATCGCTCTCGATCTTGAAGTCCATCGATATCCTGTAATTATTGGAAACCGTGTTATTTAAAACATGACTCCGGACTGGAAAACAGGAATATCCGTCGGACTAAAAAAAGAGGATCAGTTGTGGGGAATCGGGCTTTCTGTCTTAGTGAACTGGGTGAGGAGCCTGCGTGCTGCGGTTTTTGCCTGGTCATCGACTATGCGAAGCACGACCCCTTCATTGGGCTGCCCGTAGATCACGATTGATGACAGGGGCGCAGCGATGACGAGCGGGATGACCGCCAGATCCTCCTCACCGTCCACGAGAATTGTAACCGGGGTATGATCCACCGCGTGTGTAAGCGCACTGACCAGCTCATCAGTGATTGTGCCGGGAGGATTCTTTACGTGGATGCATGGTCCTGCGATCTCGGGCATCTTTATGCAGGGAGAGCGCATGGTCTGCCCGTCCACGACCGCAATAGCAGGAGTGATCCCATTCTGCTGGAGGGAATGGGTCACCACGTCACCTACCGAATAGATCGTCCGGCCGGCGAGTTCCGGGAGCACAGTGCCTATGTCCCGGTGGAGTGTCCCGAAGGGGTCCTTAAAGAGCTGGCGCGACTCGTCGGGGAGCACAAACATTCTAGCGGACCTTCAGCGCGTAGCGTCCGGGCAGCTTGATGTTCATCCGTTTTGCCACATCGGAATTTTCCGGGTCGATAATAACAAGGTAGCCGGACCAGTCATCGCTCAGGTTCGTTGTCCCGCAGATTACGCAGTTCTCGCCTTCGACCACCCGGTGGCAGTCCCGACAGACCTTTCCCTGTTTCTTCTTATTCATCGGCGGCATGTTCTTTCCTCTTGCCTTTGGCCTTTTCGGCTCTCTCCTTTGGGGCCGCCGCCGCTCCGCCTGCAGCCCTCTCCTTTTCTTTCTCAATCTCCTCTTCGAGCCAGAGCGTGGTACCAAGGCCGGCCTGCCGCATGGTAAGCCCGATCTTGCTGTCCCGGGGCTCGCGCTCGTTTAAGGAGAGTGTTACGACCCTGACCCGGACCGTATCGCCAACACCGATATATCTCTTGGAGTCCTGGCAGATGAGGCGGGCATTTTTCTCATCAAAGTTGATGTATTCATCAGAGATCTGGCTGACATGCAGCATTGCATCGATCGGTCCGAGGCTGATAAATGCCCCAAAGCTCGTGGTCTCCACCACGATACCCTCGATAACTTCCTGCAGGGCGAGTCGCAGGACAAGCCCTTCGAACTTTACATCATAATAGACGCCGCCGTCACCGGGTACTATCTCTCCCTCCCCGACGTGCTCGACTTTGGTCACGGCGATAAAGACGCCCAGTTCCTTGTCAATACTTCCCTCCAGCTGTTCCTGAAGGACTTCAAGGATGACCTTGTCCAGTTTTTCACCCAGCCGGTTGGGGGGCACCCTGACTTTGTCTTCCAGTGTCATCTTGTAATACATACTAGCCGTCTCTCCTACTTTCGCACTATTTCGAGTTTCTTCTGCTTTCTCATGGATATTACCCCGAGCCCATCTGCGAGCAGCGCATCCCTCACCCGGCGGTCGTTGGTCACAACCATGCCGCGGTTTTCCCGTGCCCAGGCAATCACCTGGTCGTCAACGGGTTGGGGTGAACTGCTGCCTTCTGCAACCGTGCACTGCCTGGCGAGCGTCAGGCCGAAGCGTGCTGCGGCCCCTTCATTGCCTTTTGCCCGGGACAATCCGCCCAGTTCCTGAAGCACGCCCTGCAGCACCACCGGCTCGAAATTGCCCAGCAGCTCCCGGATCTCGTTAAAGAGATCTATCCTGAACTGCGCCGGCATCATGAGCGCGTTTGCGTCCAGGAGAACTTTTACTCGCTGAGGACACCCATCCCGATTAACCGCCAGCGTGCTCCCACCTGCCGGCTGATGGCGATCCGGGCCCCTGGTTCTGCGCAGACCGGTCGCTTCAGCTGCACTTCAACTGCCTCTTTCTTGGTACTCGTGACAACTCCCACAGTAACCGCCGTACCCACGGAGAGCATAAGCGGCTCGTTGAATTTGAGGGGTTCGATCACCAGTTCACTTGTCGCACCCACGACCCGCTCCATCAGGGTTACCTGACACCGGATCTTATCCCAGACCGGGGGTAGTTTCCCTACGTGGCCGACCACCTGGCCGGCAAGGGCATCGCTTTTCGTGAGCGCCGGGTCCAGTTTGGTTCCAATCCCCAAAAGGCCGCCCGGGGTTGCTTCTTCTACCGTCTTTGTACCGGCATTAATGGAGGTAATTTCGGTGATGATCGGGATCCACTTGATCCTGTTCTCGACTTGTGTCTGCCGGCCCGGCCGGATCTCTATCGGGTCGCCATCGTGGAGGATGCCCCGGATAAGAGACCCTCCAACGACACCGCCCTTTACTTCCTTCCAGTTACAGCCGGGCTTGTTGATATCAAAAGATCTTGCCACAAGCATCACCGGTTCTGCATCGGGATCCCGGACCGGTTCGGGAATAGTCTGGTCCAGAGCCTGCACAAGCGCCCCGATGTTGATCCCCTTTTGGGCCGAGACCGGGATGATGGGTGCGTTCTCGGCAACGGTCCCTTTCACAAAATCCTTGATCTGCTGGTAGTTCTCGATTGCCTCCTTCTGGGAGACCACATCGATCTTGTTCTGGACGATTACGATCTTCTTGATTCCAACAAGCCCCAGAGCCATGAGATGCTCTTTTGTCTGGGGCTGCGGGCATTTCTCCGTGGTGGAGATGACGAGCATCGCCCCGTCCATCAGCGCTGAACCTGACAGCATCGTAGCCATCAGGGTTTCATGACCTGGTGCATCAACAAAGGAAATGGAACGGAACGGCTTGCCCTCGCTGCCACAGGCCGGGCAGACCGGCTTTGTGGAGTAGGCCTCGGTTCCTTCGCAGTGATCGCACTTGTAGAACGTTGCATCTGCATACCCCAGCCGGATAGAAATACCCCGCCGCACTTCCTCGCTGTGCCGGTCGGTCCACGTGCCGGTGAGCGCATTCACGAGCGTGGTTTTCCCGTGATCCACATGGCCCACCACCCCTATATTCACACTGGGGATTGTCACATCATGCAAATGAAATCGAACCTCCTTATCGTATATCTAATGGGCCTACTTATACATAACCCGGAAATCTCTGGGCCGGGACTGCCGGATCATACCCTCTCTATTAAAAAAGAATGTTTTGCCGGGGTTTATCCCCCGCCTTCGCAGCTCTGGTCGATATTTTTGAGCGCATCCTGGAATTCGCTCCCGGCAGCAAATTCCCGTTCACGCTGGATAATTTCTTTTATATCCTCCTTTTGGGACTTTGCTGCCGCTTTTGCCTGCTCAGCGGGGATCAGGAGATCCGTGCGGTAGAGGAGGTGTGTGCTGTCGAGCTCGGCAAACAGGTCTGCCCCCACCTGCTCGATGCGGACAACAGCCCCGGTGGTCCCGGTACGGGGATACCTCACCCTCATTCCCAGTGCAATTTCATCTGCAGGCATAGTAGAACATGAGTCCGCGGCACTATAGAAATATTTTTGTCCCGGCCGTGACGGAAAAAGTGCAGTCCAAAAAAAGATCAGTTGATGGTCAGGCCCTGCATGACCGCTGATTCGGGCACGTCAAAGGTCTGGCTGGTTCCCTCGATCTGGTATTTCCCGGTAGCCTTTACATCATAGGGATTGCCCGTCGTGGAATAGGGAACAATAAATTCCCCGTTGACACTCTGCTGCCGGTAAGTGAAATTCCTGCCCTGGTTGGTGACCAGCGGAATATCGATGATACCGGATCCTTTGATATGGGCACCTTTGACGTACTCAAAGATCTTTACGTACTTCACATCACTCGTGTTCGTAGCGAGCTCGCTTGTGGGCGATTCGTGCACCAGGCGGTAGTTCTGCAGCGCTGGGATATCGGTGAGCGGCTGAACAAGGGAGGCACTCAGGACCGTTGCATGGTAACCAGCTTGTGGATTCTGGTTGTACTGCGCAGCCCTGGCCGTTGCAGCTGATACGTTCATCGCCTCGGCATTGGTCACGACCGGGTAGGAGATGTGCGTAACATTCGCATCGGCATACTCCACATAGTAGGCGTCAGAGGGTGTCGCCATGGACCCGTCGAAATTGTGGAGCCGTGAAACCATGGTCTCATAGTACGGCGCCTCATTGAGCATTGCAGTCTGGTAGCCGCTCGAAGGTGTCTGGCCTGGGATGAGCACGGTCATCTGGTACGGGGCTGCTGCCTCTGTGGCGTTGAACCAGGTTGCCATGGCCCAGAATTTGCCGGTATCCATCTCGATATCCGTTATCACGTACCGTGTCCCGTCATGATCGAGAATGGTATTTGCAGTCGACTCGTTGGTGGCCATGAAATACGCCGCAGATCCATCAGGGCCGCTGACCCCTGCCTGGAAGGGATTCGCGTTGGGGATCCGGTATGCGATATAGGTAATCATGTGGCCATAGTCCCACCAGGACATGACGCCGTAGGATGTATTGGGATAGGTAAAGGTGTTCTTGTCGTAGATAGTGTAATAATCGACCCCGGTAGCCGGTGTGTTGTTTGCCATCCAGACAAGTGAGTCCTTCCAGTCCTGGTTCATCATGAGCGGGTTACCGGAGGCATTGACATAGCTGTACGCAGCGGATGTGTAGGCAAAAAGCAGGCCCAGTCCCGCTGCAACCACCACGAGAGCAATGATCGCAAATCGAGGTGCAGCCTGCGTGGATTCCTGTTTCTGGGATTTTTTTGATTTTTTCCGTTTCTCTGCCGGATCACTTTTATCTGCAGCAGCATCCTTTCCGGTGCTACCGTTGATTGCTGAAATGAACCGGGTGATATCATCCCTGCCCCATGCGAAGGCGAAACTTACGCAGATGGCCGAGAGCAGCGCGACATTAACGGCAAGGTAGTATTCGTACCGGATGTGTTGGCAGGTCGAGTAAAAGATGATCGCCGACCAGACCAGCGTGAAGACCTCATGGGGCCGGTCCTCGCGCCAGATACTGTACAGCGCTGCCAGGATCCCCCCTGCCATGAGGATGAGCCCGTAATTGAAGGTGGTCCATGCGGCTGCCACCGACCACCCCCGCGCTTCTTGGACAGTATCCGTCACTGGTGCCTGCCCGAAGAACTGGACCGCTGCACTGACAAGCTGGTTGAAGAACTGGGGTCCTGCCACATACAGGACTGCAGCGCCTATAACCGCAATGCCGACAAGAGACACCGGGTAATAGTATTTCGGCTGGTTTTTGAGGTACCGGTGAAGGATGTAGAGTACAGCCGTGCCTAAAATGATGGCAAGGTAGGCAAAGACATGTCCCACAGAATAGTTAGCGAGATCGAGGCCGGGGCTCTTGAACCCAAAGAGCACAAGGCCGATGATTGCCACCGCGAAAATAGTGGTATTTGCCACGAGCAGATATTCTGTAGGTCTCTCCCGGTATATGCAGATGATAAACTGGATGACTGTGAAGATCACGACCATGAGGGCAAAGACGATCATCGTTGGCATCAGGAAGAGGCCCAGCAGGTAAGCGATACCCGCGAGCACCGACAACAGCGCCGTTTTTTTCCATGTGGTGAAATTTTTCAGATCTATCTTTGCATCCTTTTCCGAGACAAGGATATAGAGGTACACTAAGCAGAACAGGGTCGAGAAGAGCACTTCGCCGATATGGTGATCGAAGTACCCGTACAGGGACCGGTAGAAAAACTGTCCTGAAACAATTGCGGTGAACCCTGCAGCAAGGAGTCCGGTCTTCCAGTCCCCGCAGATCTTCCCGACAAAGTACATCAGTACAACGGTCACCGCCGCCATTGCCACCGGGACAAGCAGGCAGATGCCGATGATCTCCGGGCGTGTTGTTGCCCCGGCGATCCAGCAGGCCAACCCGGAGATATAGATGAACAGCGGCCCCCAGTAGACATTACTCCCTACCGGGTACTGGGTCATCGGGTCAAACCAGGTATAAGTGAAATGATTGGCGAGCAGCTGCTCGACCTGGCGGAGGTTATAGAGTGGGTCGTCACTGCCCACCATGGAGAGGACATCAGTATGGCCCATGGAGAGCATGGGCAGCAGCCGGAGCCAGACCGCAAAGATCACAAAAAAGGCCAGGAGCCCCCCGATCAGCCAGTTCCGGCGGTTATAGAGATCGAATTGTACCATAGATCAACCTTACAGAATACAAGGTTGTTTTTTGTGCATAATCATTTGGCTTGTCGCTTAAGTGCATAATTCTGAAAGGATATTCTCGAACTGGCGGGCCTTCTCCCTCCAGCTGTAGTTTTCGAGATTAATCCGGAAGGTGGCCGGGTGATCCATCTGATATTTGATCCGGTCGACAAACTCCTCCCGTGTCCGGTACACAAAGAGGTTTGGGCCCCCGATGCGGGTTACATCCGGGATCGGGCGCATGACGATCGGTTTTCCACAGGCAGAGTACTCAAAAAACTTGTTGGGCAGGGCAATGTCTACCCATTGGGGCGGTGAGAGAGGAATCGTGCAGACATCCATGCAGGCATTGAACCGGGGAAGCTCCGCGTAGGGTTTTGTCCCGGTAAAGATCACCCGGTTGGCAACGCCGAGGGATTGTGCAAGCGCCCGGAGCTCTTTTTCATAATCGGTAAAGAGCGATCCCCCGATAATAAGGAGACGCGTGGCCTTACGGTACCGGATTAGCTCCGGAAGCGCCCGGATCATCTCGTCGATTGCATACCAGCGCTCGATGCTCCCGGAAAAACCAATAACAAATTCACCAGGCCCGATACCCAGTTCCTGCCGGGTCCGGGATCCGTCCTGCGGCACGAAGATATCGGTATCCACACCGTTTGTGATGAGCTCGGCGGAGAATCCCAGGTGTTTGAGTTTATCCACCAGTGATGGGGAGACCGTAGTGATCCGGTTGCTGCGGGTGAGGTTCCTTCTCGTGATCTCCCAGACTCCTCTCCGGACGGTATCTGCCAGGAACCGGTTTTTGAAATATGCTGCGGCAGAATCGGGGAACCAGTCCTTGAGATCGAAGACCGCCGGCACATGGTTTTTCTTTGCCGCAGAGATGACCGCTGCCCCGGCAAGGACGTGTGCGGCAACAACAACATCGATCTTTTTTTCCCGGATAATCCTGTTGAAGATATAGTAGTGATAGGGCGCATTGATCGTATAGTGGAGAAGCGGACTCTTTACCGGGAACTGCGTTGCCTCCTCCACGATAAGCCGGGTGGGGCGGGGAGCCCCTCGGCTAACATGGAAATGCGCCACGTGTACCTCATGGCGTTTGGCAAGTTCCTCGAAGATATAGTGGTGCCGCGACGGGACGGGGTGGTGGATGTAATCCTGCGTGGAGACAAGGAGGATTTTCATGAGGTACCTCGAATCTGCCTGGTTTTCCGGGGAAGTGGTGAACTATGATCAGCGTTTTCGCTGAATTGGGGCAATCTGCGTCGGCAGGTCCCGGATCTTTGCTGGTGCACCCACGGCAAGCATGTGCGCCGGTACGTCACGGGTTACTACCGCTGCTGCCGCAACAAGTGCCCCCTCACCGATGTGGACACCCGGGAGGATGGTTGCATTGGCCCCGATGGCAGCATCGCATTCGACTACGGGCCCGACAAGTCCCCCTATCCCTGAAGGGGGGTACCGGTCGTTTGTGAGCACCGCATTGGGCCCGATGAACACCCGGTCCCCGATCTCTGTGCTGGTGGGGATATATACCATGCTCTGGAGATTGACATCATCCCCGATCCGGGTATTCCCCTCGATGATAGCTCCCGTTCCGATAGAGACGTGATTCCCGATCCGGGTCTTCTCCCGGATCATGACATTGTGCCCGGTCTGGAACCGGTCCCCAATAACGACCTCACAGTAGATGATGGTTCCGGACCGGAGCACCGCATCCTTTCCGATTGTTGTCCCGTCAAATCCGCTCTTTCCCATGAATTCCCGCGAGGGAAATCCCAGCGTTACCGGCTCGAAAACCTGCGAACCGGCGCCGATCCTGTTCTTCCCGTACTCGATCATTCCACCGTCACGCTCTTTGCAAGGTTCCTTGGTTTGTCGATATCCCGTCCCAGCGCCACGGCAGTCCGGTACGCCAGTATCTGGAGTACCACAAGACTTGTTAGCACATGAACAAAGAGGTGCGCCTTTGGGAGCGGGATAAAAACATCCGCAATATCGGGCAGATCCGGGTCCCCTTCGCTGCCTAAGGCAATTACCGGTGCCCCGCGGGCCTTGCATTCCTTGATATTGGAGACCATGACGCCGTAGGTTTCTCCCGGTATGCAGATGGCAATCACCGGGGTCTCCGGAGAGAGGAGGGCAAAGGGCCCGTGCTTGAGCTCCCCGGCTGCATATCCTTCGGCATGGATATAGGAGATCTCCTTCATCTTGAGGGCTCCCTCCAGCGCCACCGGGTAGAACGGTCCGCGCCCGATATAGAAGATGCTTTTTGCGTCCCTGCAGAGATCGACAGCCGCCTCGGGATCCATGAGAAGTACGTTCTCGATTGCCTGGTGTGCATGCAAGAGGATTTCGCTGTACCTGCCCTCGGCACGTGCATTGATGATCTGCATGAGCACCGCAAGCTGGGCAACGAACGACTTGGTGGCCGCAACGCTGATCTCCGGCCCGGCCCGCATGAACAGGGTGGTATCCGCGATCCTGCTAGCTGAACTTCCCAGGATGTTGGTGATGGCAAGGGTCCGGCAATTATGGGCCCTAGCCTGTTTCATGGCTGCAAGGGTATCTGCGGTCTCCCCTGACTGAGTGATCCCAATCACAAGACCCTCCACCGGTGGGGGGAAGTACTTGAACTCCGAGGCAAAATCCACCCGTGCGGGGATTTCGCAGGACTCTTCGAGGAGATACTTGAAGATCAGCCCGGCATGGTACGAGGAACCGCATGCGACAAGGGAGATTGAGGGGGCTTTGCAGACAAATGACGGGAGGGTACGCCTGTCGGTTGCCCGCAGGGTTGAAAAGAACGCCTGTGGCTGCTCGTAGATCTCCTTTTGCATGTAGTGGTCAAACCCGCCCTTCCTGACTTCTTCGGGGGACCAGTCGATGAGCTCCACCGGCCTTTTCACCGGATGGGTGCCCTGCCAGAGCTCAATGCCGGTCCGCGTCAGGCGGGCGATGTCTCCGTCTTCGAGAAAGACTGCCCGTTCGGTATATTCAAGGACAGGTGTCATGTCCGATGCAGCGAAGTACTCGTTGTCACCCATCCCGAGCACGAGCGGGCTTGCGTTCCGGGCCGCGACAATGCAGTCCGAACCGGCGGCGATGACCAGGATTGCATAGGATCCTTCCAGAAGGGGGAGTGTGTCCCTGACTGCGGAGAGCAGGTCAGCGGTTTTTGCGTACTGCTCTTCGACAAGGTGTACGATCACCTCGGTATCCGTTTCCGACCGGAACGCGTGTCCCCGCTTTTCAAGCCCTTTCCTGAGTTCCGCATAATTTTCAATGATCCCGTTATGGACAAGTGCAATACGGCCGGTGCAGTCGGTGTGCGGGTGTGCGTTTACATCGTTTGGAATGCCGTGCGTTGCCCAACGGGTGTGGCCGATGCCGATGGTCCCATGCAGCCGGATGGCGGCGGCGTGCTCCGAGATCCGCCCTTTGTGTTTCTCCAGTTCGAGCTGGTCTCCGAGTGTGGCAACACCAAAGGAGTCGTACCCCCGGTACTCGAGTTTTTTGAGGCCTTCGAGGATCAGGGGAGCTGCCTTCCTCCTCCCGATATACCCGACAATGCCGCACACGTCATATCACCAGGGTGCCATCCGGGATGACGCAGGAGCTCACGTTCCGGTCCCCTTCGAGAGTGGCATTGTTCCCTATTATGCAGTTGCGGAGCTGCGAGAACGGGCCGCAGGCAACATTGTCCCCCAGGATGGCGCCGAATCGCGAGCGGACCGGTGCTCCCTCGATCTCCAGGATGCCGTTTGCGGTTCCCACCGAGGTATGATCGGCCAGGCCGCATCGTTCCCCGATAACAGCGTCAACAACCCGGGAGTGGGAGGCGATTGCGGTATCGTCCATGATGATGGAATTCCCCAGCACGCAGAGCGGTTCGATGGTGACCCGGGAGCCGATACTGGTGTTGGGGAGGATGCAGCAGTTCGGTCCGATCGTGCAGTTGTCCCCGATGATCACCGGGCCCGTGATCACGGTGTTCGGCCCGATAGTAGTGCATTTCCCGATCCGGACCGGCCCGTGGAT
The DNA here is from genome assembly GCF_000017625.1 of Methanoregula boonei 6A8. Classification (NCBI taxonomy): domain Archaea; kingdom Methanobacteriati; phylum Methanobacteriota; class Methanomicrobia; order Methanomicrobiales; family Methanoregulaceae; genus Methanoregula; species Methanoregula boonei. The sequence continues at coordinate 236,362 of NC_009712.1, forward strand.
CGTTGCATGCCGGCTTGCGCTCCCTTCCCGTGCAGCGGGGAGGTGTTTGAGCAGGCGCTGGTTGAGGCGGATGAGATCCCAAGGGTAGATGGCATCCTGCCAGTCATCGGCAGTAATTGCCTGAAGGGACCCTCCCTCTGCAATCATTGCTGCGACCGCTTCTGTGATGTCATTGCCCCGGATGTACCTGAAGAAGTCCGTGGTGAGTGCGTATATGCCGGTGCTCACTAGGAAACTCAGTGCATGCTCCGGTTTTTCCTCAATACTGTCTACTTGCCCCTCCCTGACGGTAACCACGCCGAAATTGGAAGGACTGGGGTGTTCCTTGATGAGGACTGCGTTCCTGGCATCTTTGATCTTTGCGATCGATTGTGCGTCGATATAATTGTCCCCGGGCAGGAGGAGGAAATCCCCGGAAATCTGCTTCTCTGCCTGCCTGAGGGCGTGTGCTGTCCCGAGCTGCCGGTCCTGGACAACCACTTCTATGGGAAGATCGAGCTGGTTCAAAAACCGGGTCACCTGCTCCCTGCGGTACCCGACCACGACGATGATATCGCGGATGCCGTTTGCTTCCAGTGCATCGATCGTGTACGCGATGATGGGACGGTTTGCCACCGGGATCATCGCCTTAGGCCTGCTCCACGTGAGCGGCCGGACCCTTTTACCCTCGCCTGCTGCAAGAATGACTGCCTGCATACCTTCACCTACCGGATCGCCGCGTCCTCGCCAAAACTCCCTTCGATAACCGAGTTGGGCGCGAACTGTGCATTGCTGCCGATCACCGATCCGACATTGACCGAACAGTTGATCCCAAAGTGCACGTTGTCCCCGACAACCGCGCCAAATTTGGTGTGCCGGGTATCCTTCCCACCGGCCTTTACCGGGCCATGATCGTGCCTGAGATTTGCAATCTTGGTCCCTGCACCGAAATTACACCCGCTGCCGATCACCGAATCACCGATATAGTTGAAGTGGGGAATCTTGGTCCTTGCCATGACAACCGTGTTCTTGATCTCGGTGCAGTGCCCGATGTGGCTTTCGTCGCCGATGCTCGTGGCTCCCCTGATATAGGCATGCGGCCCGATCCGGCAGTTCTTTCCTATGATGCAGGGCCCCTCGATGTATGTGCCCGATTTTATCACAGTGCCTTCACCGACTGCCACAGGGCCCAAGAGATGGACACCCTCCTCAACGATGCCCTCGTTCTGAGAATTGAGCCCCAAAAGGAGGGCAGCATTTGCATCGAGCAGGTCCCAGGGATATCCTATATCCCTCCATGTTGAGAGGGGGACTGCTCCCAGATCATGCCGTGCGATAAGGATGCCAAGAGCATCAGTGAGCTCGAGTTCGCCCCGCTCCGAGAGCCTGATCCCGGCGAGCAGCTCAAAGATCTCCGGGGTAAAGGAATACGCCCCGGCATTGATGATGTTGGATTTCGGGTGTTTCGATTTCTCCTCTAATGAGAGGACCCGGCCGTCTTCCACGAGTACGACTCCGAAGTCCCCGGGATGGTCGGTGGTGCTCGTTCCCATGGCAGGCGCCGGTGCATCGATCATCCGGGCTATGTCGGCAGAGGAGAGGATCATGTCCCCGTTCATTGCAAGGAACGGGCCTGTGACAAGGTCCTGTGCCGAGCGGAGGGCATCTGCGGTTCCCGACTGTTGCCGCTGCGGTGCATATGCCACCTGGATCCCGAAGCGTTCCCCGTTTCCGAAATGGTTCCGGACCTCACGCTCCCCATACCCGACCACAAAGACAAATTCGGTGATGCCGGCATCCCGGGCCGCAAGTACAAGATGCTCCATCATCGGGCGGTTTGCCACCGGGAGCATCACTTTCGGTCGCCGGGCAGTAAGGGGACGCATGCGTTTTCCCTCCCCCGCTGCCAGCACAACGCATTGCATGGGTAAAACTCTCTCCTGCAATAGTTAAGCAGTTTTCCCCTGCCGGATGCGCTCTTTTGCCAGCGCAAGCATCGCCTTTGCAGCCGAAAGCGTGGTACCCTCGGCCGTGATCCGGATCTTGGGTTCGGTACCGCTTGCCCGGACAAGATACCACCCGCTTTCACCTGACACCCGGATACCATCGGTCGGGTTCTCTGCCCCAAGAGCGGTAACTACCTCTCGTGCTCTCTCGTGAGGGATCGATTCCCGAAGGATAGGGTAGGCCGGCATCTCGTCCAGCCGTTCTGCCACATCGCAGCCCGAGGCGATCTCGCAGAAGAGGGCTGCGGCAAAGGGGCCGTCCGGGCAATACGAGATCTGCGGGAAGATCCAGGCGCCGCTCGGTTCACCGCCGAAGGATCCCCACGAGAGCAGTTCCTCGGAGACAAATGCATCCCCGACGGGGGTACGGTGTACCTCTGCCACTTCCTCGATGATCATGGACGCATCGCTGGTGGTGACCACCCGGTGTGCATCCAGGTGCTCGGCAAAGAGGAGGAGAAGATGATCGCCGTCGATGTACCTGCCCCGGTTATCAAATGCCATCATCCGGTCCGCATCCCCGTCATGGACAACTGCACAGTCAGCCCCGGTCTTTTTCACCATCTCGCCCACGTACCCGAGATGCTCCGCGAGCGGTTCCGATGGCCTGCTAAAGAACCCGGATGGATTGCAGGAGATGCAGGTGGTTTTTACCCCGGCTTTGGCAAGAATGTCCGGGGTCATGACGGAACCGGCCCCGTTGCCGCAGTCTATTACCACGGAGAGTCCGGGATCGAGGGAAACCTTATCCAGAACCTCTACCTTGTGGGGTGTCAGCGCATCAAAGGATACTTCCGTGCCCTGGTGCTGCCAGTCAGCCCAGCGGGGTTCTTTGAGCAACTCTTCTGTTTCCCTCTGCTGGGCCTGCACAAACGAGGAACCGTCCGGGTTGAAGAGCTTGATCCCGTTGTATTCCTCGGGATTATGAGATGCGGTGATCATGCACCCGGCCTTTGCGGTGCGGGCGCTGTACGCCACCGAGGGGGTGGGAGCAATACCGGTGAAACGTGCCCGGCCCCCGGCCGCGGTGATGCCTGATATGACGGCCCGGGCAAGCAGGGGGCTTGTGGTCCGGGAGTCGGTCCCCACGATGCAGTCGGGAAAGCGCTCCCCAAGGATCGCCCCGACCGCAAGTGCGGTTTCGACAAGCGGGCCACTGAACAGCTGGCGGATCCCCGAAGATCCAAACAACATGCATGAGGGTGGGCGCTTGGGATAAAAAGAGTTTTAGCCCGTGGGTTGCGAGGGATCAGGGGCAGCATCCAGCATCGGCAGCCCGTAAGGGCACCAGTGCCCTTCATGCATGAGCCGGCTTGTCCCGGCCGTGGAGGGCCCAAGAAAGATGACACGTTTTTCTGCACCCGTGCGTGCAAGAAGGTCCCCGAGATCCGGTGCAATGATCCCCTCGTTGTTGACCAGAATAATATCCGCGCTCCCGATATCTTCGGCCTGGTACACTCCGGGCGCCCGTGCCAGTGCCGGGGCCGGGCCGATACAGAAGACCCGCCGGCCGGCAAGTTCTTCAGCAAGCTCTTTCATGCAGGTGCCGTGGGACACCATCGGGCAGGCCCGGCGCACCCGTGAGAGGCAAAAGAACGCCGTCGCCACGTTGATAATGGCGCAGGCGGCCCCGCGGGTGGGCGGATTATCGAGAGGCGCCCCGAACATGAACGAGATTTTGGTCATTGCCCGGATCGGGCTGTCCGTGACAAACTCTGCAGTTCTCCCTCCGAACGTTGCCGTCATGCAGGCCCCCCGCTCGAACTGGCAGTTACAGGCATCGGGATCTACATCCAGGCGGATCCCGGTCTCCTCGCACCCGCTGTTGACCATGAACTCTTCAAGCCTTTTTACGGATTCGGTAATGATATCCATTATTCGTCCTCTTGTTTCATAAGCACGACCCGGGCCGGTGCCCCGTCAAGGCCGACAAGCCGCAGGGGCAGGGCCGCCATCTCGTAATTGCCCTCGCTGACGCTGGAAAGATCGAGGAGTTCTACGATGATACATCCGTGGCCGAGGATCTCGCGGTGCACCGACCCATCGCAGACCAGGGCCTCGATGGAGAACGAGTCGATCCCCACGCAGAGCACCCCCTCTCTGGTGAGCAGCTCTGCTGCATCTGTGGAGATATGGGGAAAATCTTCCCGGAACTGAGTCTCACCTGAGAACACGGTTTTGAGCAGAATTCTTTTGGCCCCGCAGAGCCGCCCTCCAAGGTCAGCGGCGGTGATCTCCGGGCCGGCGCCTGAAAGATCGAGCACCCGGCAGGGGCCGATCAGGTGATCGAGCGGGATCCGGTCAATGGTATCTCCCTTCTTAAGATAATGGACCGGGGCGTCGATGTGGGTGCCCGAATGGCTGTTCATATGCAGTTCGCTTATCAGGTAGAGCCCTGCATCCCGCTGGGAGAACTGCAGGGCAGGATCCCCCGGAAACGAGACAGTTGTGCCCGAGAGCGGGCGCGTGACATCAATGATCTTCATACCTTAATTCTCCCAGCCGTACTTCCCGATGAGCGGCACGAACCGGACGCCTTCAATCCGCTCTTCCCGGTACCGGCTGCCGTCGCGTTCGAGAACTACGATATCCTGCATCGCTCTGCCACCCACCGGGACAACCAGCCGTCCTTTATCCGCGAGCTGCTCGGTGAGCGGCTGCGGGATCTCCGGACTTGCGGCCGTTACCAGGATCCCGTCGTACGGGGCCGATAGCGGGTAACCGAACGTCCCGTCCCCTTCTATAACCTCCACGTTCTCTGCACCGACTGCCGCAAGGTTGGCACGGGCCTGTGCTGCCACCGCACCGAGGCGCTCGATGGTGACGACCTTTGCCGCGAGCCGTGCGAGGATAGCTGCCTGGTACCCGCTCCCCGCCCCGATCTCCAGCACCCGGTCCTCCGGACACGGGTGGAGCAGTTCGGTCATGAGCGCCACGATATAGGGCTGGGATATCGTCTGGTCGTTTCCTATGGGTAGGGGGGTATCTGCGTACGCGTCGCGATCGTATGGCGGCGGGATAAAGAGATGGCGGGGCACCTCTGCCATTGCTGCAAGCACACGGGGGTCCCGGATCCCCCGGCCTGCGATCTGGAGATCCACCATCCTGCGGCGTTCATCCGATCGGGGGTATGGGGTTGTCATGGCGCCTGCACAGTCTAAAATCCTGCTTTTTCCGCCACATCGATCGTGGCATCGATCTGCTTCTGGAGCGTCTCGGGAAGACCGGCGATCTTAACGTCAAGGAACCCCCGGATGATTGTTGCCGTCGCCTCGTCCTCGGAAAGCCCCCGTGACATCAGGTACTCGATCTCATCCTGCGCAAGCTTCCCTACCGCTGCCTCGTGCGAGAGTTCGGTGCCGACCACGCGCCCATCGATCTCGGGGATTGCGTAGATGGTGCCGTTCTTAAGGATCAGCCCCTTGCATTCAAGGTGTCCCCGGGTGCCTGCGGTCTTTCCGATGATCTGGCCCCGTGATATAATGGTCCCGCCTTTGGTGATTGCACGGGTGATCAGCTCCGCACTTGCACCCTTTCCTTCGAGAATCGCCCGCGAACCGACATCGATGTACGATAGGGGAGAGGCGACCGTGATCGTGGAGAACCGGGCCACCGAGTTTTCGCCTTTCAGGGTTGCGGTGGGGTACATCTGGACTTTTTTGACCGGCTGCATGCAGACATAGTTTGAAAGGAAGACACCGTTCTCCTCCACGATGGACGCGCTGCGCGGGAAGACCTCCACGTTCTCGTTCCAAGTGTGGATCATGGTAAAACTAATCTTCGCATCTTTTTTGATGTAGAACTCGGACACCCCGTAATGTTTTGCCCCTTCCCCGATGTTGCCGCTGCTTGCACAGCCCGAAATCATATGGAGTTCGGCGCCCTCTTCGGCGATAATGATGTTATGCACATGCTGGATGGTCTCGCGGCCGAGGTACAGGCAGGCCTGGATCGGGAGGATGTTCTTTGACCCTTTGTGGGCGATAATCACGTAGCCCTTGGGGTCAGGCTGTTCCGCCACATACTGTGTGATCTCGTCCTTGTCCTTTGAGACCGCCTTCCAGAGGAAATCCTTAAGCCAGGCGTGCTTTTCCATCGCTTTTTTAAACGAGAGGACTTCAATCCCCTCCTGCCGGCACTCGGACTCTACGATGTTCTGATCCACCTGGAGGTAGCTGCCGCACCGGTTCTCAAGGTCAAAATCGATCCCCGACTGGACGATCCGTTCCTGGTCGTCCTTTGCGATTCCCGGTGCGTTCAGCTGCGCCGACATTCCCGACACTCCGTATATCCTCTCTGTTTGATGTCCTTTAAGATCTCCCGGGGATTCCCATGGCAGGTTATCATGCCGTCGCACATCACGTGCCCCTTGTCCGCGTCAACATAGTCGAGGATGAACCCCGTGTGGGTAATCACAAGGCCGCTTTTCTCTCGTTTTGCCATGCGCTTGTCTTTTTCGAGCAGGTCGCCGATGGCCTTCCCGATGAGTGAGATATTTTCGAGGTCTACTCCGCTTTCGGGCTCATCGAGCATGACAAAACCCGGGTTCTGGATCATGAGCTGGAGCACCTCGCTTCTCTTGATCTCCCCCCCTGAGAATCCCTTGTTGATGTCCCGTTCCAGGAACCCTCCCATATGCACGGAATCTGCAAGAGCCGGAAGATCGACCGTCTTGTCGTGCGAGATTGCGGTGAGGAGCTTCCCCAGCTTGAGCCCCGAGATCGTGGGCGGGCGCTGGAAGAGCATGCCGATCCCGCGTTTTGCCCGCTCGTCCGCGTGCATCGCGGTCACATCCTCGCCGTTGAGGGTGATCTCTCCTTTCGTTATTTTATAGCCGGAAAATCCCATCAGCGTCATTAAAAGCGTGGTCTTCCCGGAGCCGTTGGGGCCCATGAGCACGTGAGTCTCCCCGGCATCGATGTGGAGGTTGATGCCATGCAGCACCTCCTTTTCACCGACATTCACATGCAGATCCCTGATGTCCAGCATACCAAATCGCATAGTGTATGTGGATGGCTGCATTAAACGGTTTTTACTGTACTAAGGGGGAGGGTCGCATTCCCGGGAACGCGACCGACCCGACCGGTCCTGCAATCGATCGGTCCGATCATTTTTTTGCGGAGCAGCAAGCGGGGGGTGGGGGGCTACCTCCGATCCCGCTGTACGATCGGTTGCCCCGACCGATTCCGGAATTGATCGGTCCGGCTCATTTCAGAAACGATCGGACCGATCACCCCGCTTTACCTGAACCTCCAGTAGAAGCACATGGGGAGATACTGGAAAAAAGAGGTCACCCCGACCGATTTTGAAATCGGTCGGACCGATCATTTTTTTTGCGGAGCGCAGAGTGGGAGGAGGAGGGTGACCGAATTTTTTAAAGGTGGGGGGTCCTCCCACCTTTTTTCCCCAGAAATCCCCGGGCCGGTGTTAACCGGCCCGGCTTTTTCCCAACAGCGTAAGGAACAGGGCCTGCGCCACGATCGTCAGTTCCAGATCGTGGAGATCCACGCTCTCGTTGGTTCCGTGGATCCGTGAACCGGCCGCATCCTCGGGGCCCCAGAGGATAAATTCTGCCCGGGGGACGGCCACTTGGAGTGTGCGGAGCAGGGGAATTGATCCCCCGGTCCCTTTCTCAAGGACCGGCCGGTTAAAGGCCTCTGCGAGCGCAGCCCGGGCTGCGGCATACCCGGGGCCATCGGTCGGACAGGCAAATCCCGGGGATCGGCTTACTTCCTGCACAGTTACCCGGGCATTCCATGGCGCAACCGAACGGAGATGCTCCATCAGAGCGGATAGTTCGTGCCCCGCATCTGCACCCGGGGCAATGCGCAAGCTGATCTTTGCGGAAGCCCGGGGAATCAGGATATTTGCAGACGCTTTTATCGAAGGTGCATCGATCCCGATCACGGTCAGGGACGGCCGGGTCCAGAGCCGGTCGCCGATCGTGCCGGTGCCGATCAGATCCACTCCGTTGAGCACTCCCGCACTATCCCGGTAATCTGCCTCCGGGTAATCACCGTTCCCGGGTGGGTCCGGCCGGAGCCCCGGCACCGCAACATCGCCCCGGGCATCGTGCAGTGTAGCAAGGATCCGGATCAGCGCCACCAGTGCATCGGGCGCGGCTCCGCCAAACATGCCCGAGTGCACCGGGTGATCGAGGGTCGAGACTTCGATGATGCAGGAGACCTCTCCCCGCAGGGAGGTGGTAAGCGCCGGTTCGCCCGCAGTGAGGTTGCCGTTGTCCTCGATAATAAACGCGTCGCACGAAAAGAGGTCCGGGCGGGAGGCAATGAGCGCCTCGATATGGCTGGAGGTTTCCTCCTCACCCTCGATTAAGACCTTTACCCCCACCGGGGGTTTGCCATCAAAGACTCGCAGGGATGCTGCAATGAGCATGATACCTGATTTGTCGTCCGCTGAGCCGCGCCCGAAAAGGCGCCCGTTTATCTCCTGCGGGTTCCAGGGATCGGTTGTCCACCCGTCTTCCTTTTTTGCCGGCTGGACATCGTAGTGGGCGTACATCAGGACCGTTGGCATCCCGTGCGGGGCCGGGATCTCGCCGTACACGGCAGGATAACCCCCCGGGACATCGATGAGCTGGGCATTATCCAGCCTGTACTCCCTGAGTATGGCTGCGGTTGCATCCGCCATTGCACGGACCGGCTCTTCCGGATAGCCCGGAAAGGCAACAGAGGGATACCGGATGAGTTTTTCGAGATCGGTTACAATGCCGGGCATCAGAGCCCGGGTCTTTGCCGGAATATCGTTGGATGAGAACTGGTCAAATATGGAATTCACCCCGGGTAATTGCGGGTACTCTGCCTGTTCCACTCTCGTTGTTATGGCATTTAGGGCTTGCGAACCCGACAGACACCGGGGATCCTATCGTGACTGTTTTTTGAGTTCCTGCTCGATCCGGTCTAGGCGGTCCAGGATCTCCGCATTCTGCCGGGCCTGTTCCTTTTGGGCATCCTGATTTGTGGGATCCGGCGCCTTTGTCTCCTCCGGTGCCGCATTCACTGCCGGCGCTACGAGCTTGTGAGCGATGAAACCAGCGAGAGTGCCAAAAAGCCCCACTCCCGTGGTCATGACCAGGACACCAACCAGCCTTCCTGCAGAGGTTACCGGGTACCGGTCACCATACCCCACGGTGGTGATGGTGACGTACACCCACCACATCGCATCTGAAGCTGTCTTTATGTTTGCGTTTGGCGCCGGGCTCTCGGCAATCAGGATAAGGATTCCACCGCATTCTATCACAAGGATTACACAGAAGATGACGATGTAAAGTACGCTTTCGGCCCGGTGCCGGGCAATCTGGGCAGAGATGTTTTTTACCCCGTATTTTTTGAGCAGATGATACGCCTTGACGATCCGAAACAGGCGCAGGATCCGCAGGAAGGGGACACTTGCAAGAAGGTCGGCCCATCCCCAGTCAAAGAAGAAATAATGTTTTTTTGACCCGGCAGACAGGAGGCGGAACACGAAGTCTGCAAGGAAGATGATGGTCAGGAAGAAGTTGGTGATCTGGACAACGCCAACGGCCTGGGGGTTCAGGCCGGGGATCAGGGTGACAAAGAGGTTGATAACCGAGAGCACCGAGACAAAGATGATGAAGATCTCGTATCCGGGATCTTTGAGATCAATGAGCTCTGATACCGGAACTTCCCCCATGGGTACACCGTCCTGGTAATCGTTATTCGGTGTCCGGGATATAAAAGTGGAGGGGATCTGTTCCGGAGGAGCAGGTTCTACCGCTCCCATTTGCATCGAATGCCCGATACAGACCCGGAGAGGGCGGTTCGCGTGCCCTGCCCACTCGTGAGGTGTGGATTGGGGCAGCGGGGACGAAAAATGATACCGGGAAAAAGAGAGATTATACGGACAGGTAGTCCGACGGAGTCGGCATCTGTTCCTTGAGGCCTTTTCTCTTGCGGATTGCCACAACTACGTCTTTAACGAGGTTGTTTGGCACGAGTTCAAAGCCGGCAAACTCGGTGTTCCACATGGCACGGCCTTCGGTGGCGGACCGGATGTCACCTGCAAACCCGAAGAGCTCGGCAACCGGGGCTTTCCCGACTACCGTGATCGTGTCGCCTTCACTCTGCATATCAAAGACCTGACCGCGCCGTCCCTGAATCTGGGAGGTAGCAGCACCCATCTGGTCCATCGGGACCGAGATCTGGATCTTCTGGACCGGCTCGAGGAGCGAGTCGCCGGCGATCAGCATGCCGCCCTTGATTGCGCCACGGACTGCGGGGATGACCTGCGCCGGGCCACGGTGGATGGCATCCTCGTGGAGCTTGACATCGGTCAAGGTCATCTTGAGGTTCTGGACCGGCTCGTCAGCGAGCGGGCCACCGGCAAGGGCCTCATTGATACCTTCGATGATGAGTTCCATCGTTTCGTTGAGGTACTGGATACCCTTGGTCATATCGATGAGCATGTTCGTGCCCTTGATATGCTTGACGTTTTTGGCCTCGTCCTTGTCCATACCTGCCTTTAAGAGCACGTCACGGCGTTCGATGGCCTGCTGGTTCATCGTGATTTCGCCGGCTTTAATCAGGTTCACGATCTCTTCGGGCAGGGGCTCGAGGGTGAAGTAGAACCGGTTGTGCCGGTTCGGGGACTTGCCTTCGACATCTTCTACCTTACCGGTAACGGTTTCACGGTACACCACGATCGGTTCGGAGGTGACGATCTCGACACCCTTGTCGCGCTTGATACGGCCGGTAACGATCTCAAGGTGCAGTTCGCCCATACCGGAGATCAGGTGCTCGCCGGTCTCTTCGTTGATGGCAATACCGAGCGTCGGATCTTCTTTTGCAACCTGCCTGAGCACTTCAACGAGCTTTGGCAGATCCTTCATGTTCTTTGCCTCGACGGCAACGGTCATGACCGGTTCACTGTAGTGCTTGAGCGACTCAAACGGCGACATCTCCATGAGGGAGGTGACGGTCGAACCGACAATCGCGTCTTTCAGGCCCGTGACTGCCGCAATGTTTCCTGCGACAATCTCCTCGACTTCGACACGCTTCGGGCCCATGAAGATACCGACCTGCTGGAGACGGTTCTCCTTTTTTGCGGAACCCATCACATAGAGCCCGTCACCGCGCCGGAGCGTACCGGAGAAGAGACGGCCGGTTGCCACTTCGCCCGCATGCGGGTCAAAGGAGATATCGGTAACCATCATCGTTGCCGGCCCGTTCGGGTCGCAGGCGAGCATGGCCTTGCCTTCCTTGGTGGAGTGGTCTCCATGCCAGATGACGTTCACACGCCGGGGCTGGGCCTCGAGCGGGTTTGGCAGGTGGTGCACGACCATGTCAAGCACGACCTCGTAGAGAGGGCTGTTCTTGGCGAGGTACTTCATATCGCCGGCCCGGCACTTCTCGAAGACATCTTTAAAGGAGACTCCGCCCTTTTTCATGTAGGGCACAGAGACTGCCCAGTTATAAAGCGCGGACCCAAAGGCGACCGTTCCTTTCGAGGCATCGAGTTTCCAGCCGTTGTTGTACAGGTCTTCGTTCATGCCCTTGATGAGCTTGTTGACCTTGTCAATCACTTTCCCAAGCCGGATCTGCATCTCGGTCTCATCGACCTTGAGCTCGTTAACCAGCCGGTCGACCTTATTTATGAAGAGGACCGGGCGGACCTGCTCCTTTAATGCCTGCCGGAGCACGGTCTCGGTCTGGGGCATCGTGCCTTCGACCGCATCGACAAGGACAACTGCGCCGTCGACTGCACGCATTGCACGCGTAACATCGCCACCGAAGTCAACGTGGCCCGGCGTATCAATCATGTTGATGAGATAATCCTGGCCCTCGACCTCGTGGACCATCGATACGTTACTTGCATCGATAGTAATACCCCGGGCCTGCTCTTCTGCATCCGAATCCATAAAGAGCTGTTTACCCGCAAGTTCCTCAGAGATAATACCGGCGCCCGCAAGCAGGTTATCGGACAGGGTGGTTTTGCCGTGGTCGATGTGTGCCACGATCCCGATATTTCTGATGTGCTTGGGGTCCTTCATGAGCTCGACTACGCGCTCTACCGTTTTTTTGCCGCGTGACATGAAAACAACCTCAAAAAAGATAATTTACCGGGCGGATTTTGCGATCCGCTCCTTTTCTTCCTTTTTCCCGACCGAGTAACACTTTGCGTCGCCCTTTGAGGCGGCGATGAGTTCATCGGCAAGGATCGCGCTTGCCGGCTTCTTGCTCTTGCGCGAGGATTTCCAGACTGCCTCTGCAATGAAGCCGATAGCCGAATCAACACGCCGCAGGGGTGCGGTATCGACCGATTTTGGGACGTTGATACCGCCGTACTTCAGACGGACGGTCTCTTCCCGGGGACCGGTGTTGCCGATTGCCTCGACAAGCACCTCGATGGGGTTCCTCTTGGTCTTCTTGTTGATGAGCTCGAATGCATCCCGCACGATCCCTATTGCCAGCTGTTTCTTGCCGGTATTATTCTCGGTCTGCATCAGGCGGTTGATCAGCCGTTCGACAATCATCATATTGGCCTTATTGAACTCCTGCCGTGAGAACTTGCCGCAGGAGTGGGGGATGATCTGGGGGGTGAGATTTACATACCGGACGAGGCTCGGATCGGTCACCTTGACCTCGGATACATCCCACTTGTTAAAGAGCAATGCCTTGCTCTGGGGGGCTGCATCGCCTTCAGGCTGGGCCTTTACTTCTGCTTCTGCCATCATGATCACCTGCGCGGTTTCTCCTTCCTGCCGATGACCATCTCGTGGAGGCAGACGTTGTTGACACTGGTCACGACGTACCGGACACCCGGGATATCTCCCATGGACCGACCCAGACGGCCGCCAATGCCTTCGATCTCGACTTCGTCGTGCTCGTCGATAAAGTTAATAGCACCGTCACCGACCGCAAATGCGGTGACCTGCCGGCCGTTCTTAATCAGCTGGACGCGCACGCATTTCCGGATCGCGGAGTTGGGCTGTTTGGCCTCGACACCGACTTTCTCGAGCACGATACCCCTCGCCTGCGGAGCGCCTTCCAGCGGATCCGACTTAACATCGAGGTTGAGTTCACGGCGGGCGTAATTCTTGTCACTCCACCGGAATTTTTTTGAGTCCCGAACCAGTTTTCTGGCTGCAAATTTACCCTGTCCCATTAAAGAGCCTCATTTCAGTTTTTTTTGTGGTTATCGATAACCCACGCTGAGATATATACTAGAGCGGGGAACCGATTTATAAATTGTGGCATCCACCTGCCTGTCTAACACTATTATCCCTCACCTGTAATAATATTATATCCCTGCCCGGCCAATGATCACCCCAATGAAAGTCGGGATCTATAAAGAGGTGCAGATCGACACCAGCCACCGTCTTCTCCATTATAACGGGAAGTGCGCGAACCTCCACGGGCACCGGTGGAAGATCGAGGTCTGGATGGAAGGTGAACCGGATCCGGCAACACAGATCGTGATCGATTACAGCGTCATAAAGAAGATAGTGGAGAAGTACGACCACCAGATCATTCTCAATAAGGACGATCCGATGGTCCCCCGGATTGCAGAGTTCCACCCGGTCATTACGACACCCGGCGATCCGACAAGCGAACTGATCGCGTCCATTATCCGGGACGATCTCGATAGCGCCTGCCGCGATATGGGGCTCCGCGCGAAAGTAACAAAGATCCGGGTATGGGAATCCCCGACATCCTGTGCCGAGATTTCATAACATGAAGATTGCCGAGATTTTTAAAAGTCTCCAGGGAGAAGGCGTGCGGCAGGGGACGCCCTGCATCTTTATCCGGCTCGCCGGCTGCAACCTTGCCTGCCGCTGGTGTGACACGCAGTATGCGCGGTCCGGGGGGACCGAGACTTCCTGCGACAAGATCCTCGAAGAAATCTGGAAGGAAAACCCGCGCTCGGTCTGCATTACGGGCGGTGAGCCTCTCCTCCAGACTGATGTACTCCTCCCCCTTCTTGCCTCGCTCCACAAGCGCGGGATTACGATCGACATCGAGACAAACGGCACGATCGATTTTTCTCCCGTTCAGCCGTTCGCCGCGGTCTGCATGGATGTGAAATGCCCATCATCCGGTGAGAGAAGCGACCTTTCCCTGCTTGCCAGGATCCGCCCGACCGACAGCGTAAAATTCGTGGTGGGGGATCTCGCTGACTGCCGGTATGCACAGGAAGTCCTCGCACGCCATGCGATCGCGGGGGAGTGCTTCCTCTCACCGGTCTACGGTACTGACTGCGACACAATTGTCCGGTTCATCCTGGACAACAACCTGCCGGTCCGGTTCCAGCTCCAGCTCCACAAGATCCTCGGAGTGAAATGATGATGGCGGCCTGCGGCACCTGCGGATCGTGCCACTTCCGGTGCGAGGCGTTTGCTGCGCCCGGTATACCAGATCCAATCCCGTATGGGGTGGACTAATGGAGATCTTTCGGGGCGGAAAACTCTGGATAGAGAAGAAGAAAATTCAGTTACCAAACGGTGTGGAAAAGGACGCGGTGATCGTGCACCCGAAGGGTGCAGTTGCGATCCTGCCGGTGACAGAGACCGGGTACCTGCTCTTGCGCCAGTACCGGTATGCGGTCGGGCAGTATATTTGGGAGGCGCCCGCCGGGACAATGGAGGATGGCGAGGACCCGATAGAGACCGCCCGGCGCGAGCTTATCGAGGAGGCGGGAGTGGCAGCAGGAAATCTCATTCCCCGCGGTTTCATTTACACCACGCCCGGATTCACAGATGAAAAGATCTGGCTCTTTGAGGCCCGGGATCTTACCCCGTCTGATGAATTCCAGAAAGACGCGGACGAAGTGATTGAAGTTATGGATGTCACCAGGGATAACACAGACGCGATGGTTACCGATGGCACCATCTGCGATGCAAAGACGATCTGCCTGCTCCACCAGTGCGGGGAGGGATAGCCCGTGCGCACACTCCTGATCGCAGCGGGCCTTGCCTGCCTTGTCGTGCTTGCAGCCTGTGCCGGGTGCATGAGCTCAACAACCCCTCAACCCACATACACTGTGGATAACAATGGCGTCCTCTCAGTCACCTGCGCACCGGTCACCACCAACGAGACCGTCCTTTTTTCAAACGAGACCTACACCGAATCAAAGATCATTCTCCACACTCAGACCGGCGATGTGACCACCTACCTGAGCTACCCCGAAGATCCCAAGGCAGTTCTGCTGTATCTACCGGGAGCAGGGGAGAAGATTTCCGGTCACGCAGGGCGGATGGTCCAGTACGCAGCGGACGGTTATGCCTTCATGTTCCTCGATTACCGCGGCCGTGGCGGGGAAACAACCGGGTACCCCTTCAACCCCAACACGGATTACGCGCTCTTTGAGAACAAGGAATGGCCCGAGTACTACCAGACCATCTGCGACATCTCATCGGCCCAGGCCCTGCTCTCATCCCGGTTCAATGTCCCGGTCTATGCAATGGGGGGCAGTAACGGCGGCCGGTATGCAGCGGTAGCAGCAGGGGTTGATAAGAACTTTGCCGGGTATATCGGTATTTCCACCGCAGACTGGGGATTGAAGGATCAGGTACTCTCACAGGGAGGGTCGGGAGATATCCTCCGGTTTGCCGAATCGCTGGAGCCCAGTACGTACCTCCCCACAATCTCGCCGCGCCCGGTCTGGATGTACCACAATGCAACCGACCCGATTATCCCGTTCGCAGATGGGCAGGCTCTGTACGCAACCGCAAACAAGCCCAAGAACTTCACCGAATTTAACGGGGACCATGGGATCAACCCGGATGTAGACAACCGGCTTATGGCCCTCTTGGCGCAAATTTATGGCACGCAAGCGTGAATATGTATTAGCTTTACTTTCAGAGGCTGAAATCCGCTCATGACAGAACCCGTAGAGATGGACGAGGCGCGCAGGCGCTACGAGTTCAAAAAGACGCTCGAAAAACTGGAGGCTCAGGAAGGGGACGGGACGGAGCTTATCACACTCTACATCCCCCCGGATAAACAGATCTATGATGTGACAGGCCAGCTCAAGGATGAGTTTGGCCAGTGCGCAAACATCAAGAGCAAGCAGACGAGAACGAACGTCCAGAGCGCTATCTCCTCGATCCTCTCCCGGCTCAAGTACTACAAGCGCCCTCCCGAGAAAGGCATGGCGGTCTTCTGCGGCACGGTCAAACTCTACGGGGACCGTACCGATCTCCAGTGCACGGTTATCGAACCTCCCGAACCGCTCAATCTCTACATGTACCGCTGCAGCTCGAACTTCGAGCTCGAGCCCCTCAAGCAGATGCTTGAGGAAAAGTTCGTGTACGGCCTTCTCGTGCTCGACCGGCGCGAAGCATACTGGGGATTTTTGCGCGGCAACCGGATCGAGCCGATTGGTGGCTCGACCTCCACGGTTCCCGGCAAGATGCGCAAAGGCGGCCAGTCTGCAGCCCGTTTCGGCCGGCTCCGTGAGATCGCGATTAACGAGTTCTACACCAAAGTTGGGGAACGATCGAGTGCGATCTTTCTGGCCGAAAAGGACTACTTTACCCGGTTCAAGGGGCTTCTTATAGGTGGCCCGAGCCCGACAAAGGAAGAGTTCGAGGCGGGAAACTTCCTCCACCACGAGGTACAGAAACGGATCCTCGGCCTCTTTGACGTTGCCTATACAAACGAGGACGGCCTGCCCGAACTTGTCGATGCGGCAAAGGACGTCCTCTCGGGAATGGCAGTTGTCAAGGAGAAGGCATTCATGGACCGGTTCTTAAAAGAACTGGTCAAGGATAACGGCCTTGCTGCGTACGGTGAGGAGAGCATCCGGAAGAATCTCGAGGTCGGTGCGGTGGACAGACTCCTCCTCTCCTCAAACCTGCGAAAGTCCCGGCTTAAGATAAAATGCCAGAACTGCGACCATACCGAAGAGCGGACCGTGAACATGCCGCTGGGAAAGACCATCCGGGACATCGAACTCGGATCCTGCCCGAAGTGTACGGCACCTCTCGTGCTTGAAGAGGAGATCGATATTATTGACGAACTTGCCAAACTCGCTGACCTCTCCAGCGCAAAAGTGGAGCTGATCTCGGACGATTTCGAAGAGGGTTCGATCCTCTACTCGGCATTCGGCGGGATAGCTGCTCTTCTCCGGTACAGGACGGGATACTGATGGTTGTGGACACGACAGCGGCAATAAAGAGGGCACTTTCCGAATGCACGGGACTCGCGGAGATCCCGCTTGTTGACGGTGGCGAACATGCAGACCTTGCAACGACCGTCGCGTTCGCTCTTGCAAAGACAAAAAAACAGGCACCGGTGAAGATCGCGCAGGACGTTGTCGCGGCGCTCAAAAACAACCGGGAACTCTCTGACCTTGGCGTGACGGTCGAGGCAAAAGGCCCGTATATCAATTTCGTCTTCGGGAGCGCCTACGTGACTGCGGCACTGAAGGCTGCAGTGCAGCCGGGGTACGGCTCCTTCCCGGCAAAGGAATCTCCCCGGATAGTACTTGAACATACAAGCGCAAACCCCAACGGTCCGCTCCATGTGGGCCACATCCGGAACTCGATCATCGGTGATTCGCTTGCCCGGGCGTTCAGGAAGGCCGGCTACCCGCTCGAAGTTGAATATTATGTCAACGACATGGGCCGGCAGATAGCAATTGTCACGTGGGGCTTTGACCACCTCGAACATGGGCAGCACGAGAGCGAGAAAGAGGATGCCCACATTGCGCGGGTCTACATTGCGGCCAACCGGGAGATCGAAAAGGATCCCGGGATCACAAAGCAGGTCGACAAGCTTATGGAACTTGTCGAGAGCGGCGATCCTGAGACCGTGAAGAAATTCCGGCGCGAGGTCTCCCGCTGTCTTGACGGTTTTGCGGTTACCTTAAAAAATCTCAACGTGAAGCACGACCGCTTCGTCTGGGAGAGTGACTTTGTGAAAAACGGCGACACAAAGGCTGTCATCGCAAAGATCGAAAATCTCCCGCAGGCAACCCATGAAGGTACGCTCCTTGCTCTTGACCTTGCAGAATTCGGATTTACCAACAAGTACGTGATGCGGCGGAGCGATGGTACCTCGGTGTACGCGGCCCGCGACCTTGCCTTCCATACGTGGAAGAACCAAAACTTCGACCGTGCGATCGATGTGCTGGGCGCCGACCACAAGCTGATCGGGGCGCAACTCCAGTGCACTATGCAGCTGCTCGGCGAGAAGGCCCCGGAGATCGTGCACTTCGAATTTGTCTCGCTTCCTGAAGGCTCGATGAGCACCCGGGCCGGGAAGTTCGTCTCGGCCGATGAATTGATCGATGAAGTGACCAAACGTGCCTTTGACGAGGTCACCACACGGAGGCCGGAGCTGGATGAGGCTACCCGCAGGAATATCGCAGACTCCGTTGCCCGGGCCGGTATCCGGTACGATATCGTGAAGATCTCGCCCGAGAAGAGCACGGTCTTTGACTGGAAGCAGGCGCTGGACTTCGAGCGCCAGAGCGGGCCCTATATCCAGTACGCCCACGCCCGTGCGTGCAGCATCCTTGAAAAAGCCGGTGCTTTTGAGGAATGCTATGATCTCGCGACCGAACAGGAGATCATCCTCGCAAAGAAGATCGCAAAGTTCCCGAGCGTGATCGAGAAAGTGGTTACCGAGCTCCGCCCGCACCTGCTTGCCACCTATGCCCACGAACTGGCAGACACCTTCAACACATTCTACCACTACGAGCCGGTCTTAAAAAGTGAGGGCGAAGTGAGGGACCGTCGCCTTACTCTCGTAAAAGCCGTGCAGAACACCCTACAAGAGTCCCTTGAGACGCTTGGGATCGATGCCATCCACACCATGTGACGCCCGGATACGGCAAGGGTATCTTTTTTTTTCACCAAAGTCGTCCGCTGCACTCAAGCCCTGCCTCTGGTGCAAGCGGGCGCTTACCGGCGGGGATATGTGCTACAAGCACCAGTTCTACGGAATTGACAGCCACCGCTGCGTCCAGATGACGCCCACCCTCCGCTGCAACCAGCGCTGCCTCTTCTGCTGGCGTTCGTTTGAGCACGAAGTGGAAGAGGAGGAAGAGTGCCCTCCGGAAACGATCCTCGCAGGAGTGCCCAAGCTCCAGAAAAAGGCTCTCGCCGGCTACAATTCTGTACTCGGCAACACCGTGACGGATGAGCGCTGGCAGGAGGCGCTCAAACCCCGGCATGTTGCGATCTCCCTTTCGGGCGAGCCCACGCTCTACAGCCGGCTCCCGGAACTGGTCGACCTCTTCAACGCGAACGGGTACACGACGTTTGTGGTCAGCAACGGCACAAACCCGGATATGATTGCTCGGTGCCGGCCGTTTCAACAGTATATTTCGCTCGATGCGCCGGACTGTGAAACCTACGAGAGGGCCTGCCGGCCCATGGGTAATGCCGAAGCGTTCTGGGATCGGATCCGGGAGAGCCTTGGCAAGCTCCGGGCAAAAAGATCTGCGGTACGGATAACGCTTGTTGCCGGCGTCAACGATACGGACCCGGAAGGATATGCCCGGATCATACAGGACTCAGGGGCCACCTATGTCGAGGTAAAAGGATACATGTATCTGGGATACAGTAGAAACCGTTTGCAACGGAATAACATGCCGGAACATGCACAGGTGCGGGACTTTGCAGAGAGGGTCTCCGCATCGTGCGATTATACCATCCGGGATGAAAACCCCTTAAGCAGGGTCGTCTGCATGGAGCGCGAGGAACAATGAGATTCAACCCACAGGACTGGAAAGAGAAATCCCATACGAATTTCGAAGGCGCATGGCACGATGGCCCGTCGGTAATTACGCCGCCGGGGGAAGACAAAAAATATCCCCGCCTCCGGTACACGCGTGCACAGCCGCACCCGATCTTTGCAACCATCAACCGGCTGCGCGAGATCTACCTCTCAATGGGATTTGACGAATGTGAGAACCCGGTGATTGTGGAGGAGAGCGACATCTACCGACAGTTCGGTCCCGAGGCAATGGCGGTGCTGGACCGGGTCTTCTACATTGGCGGACTCCCGCGCCCGAACGTCGGGATCTCCAGAAAACAGCTGGACGAGATCAACGATATCCTCCAGAGTCACCGGAGCCCGCTTGTCCATGGACATGAGATCCCGGCAGGCGATAGCGGGAATAAAGAACCGTTCCGTCCGATGAGCAGGGAAACCGAAGAGCAACTCCGCGAAACCCTCCATGCGTACAAAAAATCAGAGATCGACGGGGACGAACTCACCCATGAGCTGGCAAAAGTCCTTGGGGTCGATGACGGAATTGTCGTACATATCCTCGATTCAGTCTTCCCAGAATTCAGGTCGCTCGTGCCCGAGTCCTCGCGCAGCACGCTGCGCAGCCACATGACCAGCGGCTGGTTCATGACCCTTGGCTCCCTCTGGGAGCGCACGCCACTCCCCATAAAACTCTTCTCGGTAGACCGCTGCTTCCGGCGCGAACAGGCAGAAGGTCCGACCCGGCTCATGACTTACCACTCCGCGTCCTGTGTTGTGGCAAGAGAAGATGTCACCATCGAAGATGGCAAAGCGGTAAGCGAAGCGCTCCTCTCTGCATTCGGGTACGAGGACTTCCGGTTCCAGCCCGATGACAAACGCTCCAAGTACTATATGCCGGATTCTCAGACTGAAGTGTACGCAAAACATCCGGTGCACGGCTGGGTCGAGGTAGCAACCTTTGGCATGTACTCTCCGTCGGCCCTGGGGGAGTACGGGATCGGTGTCCCGGTCATGAACCTCGGCCTTGGGGTCGAGCGGCTCGCGATGATCGCGTACAATGCAAACGATGTCCGGCAGCTCTCGTATCCCCAGTTCTTCCCGCGCCTTGCGGGGGACCGGGAGATCGCATGCGCCGTGCACCTCAGGGAGGAGCCTGTTACCGTCGAGGGGAAAGCACTTGCGCTCGCAATTGCCCGGGTGGCCGCGGCACATGCCACGGAACAAGGCCCCTGCTCCTTTACCGTATGGGAAGGTACCCTCTATGGCAGGAACGTGAACGTGATCATTGAGGAGACCGAAGCCAATGCAAAACTCTGCGGTCCTGCATGTGCAAACGAGATCTTTGTCCACGAGGGAAATATCCTTGGCGTCCCTGACAACGAGAAATGGAAGGACGTGCGCATAAAAGGTATCCCGACCGGAATCTCCTACCTGAGTGCGGTCTCCGCTCTGGCTGCGGCAAACATTGAACATGCGGCCCGGTGCGGTACCGGCACCCAGGTCCAGGTCAAGATGGCAAAGCATCCCGGTGATATTAACCTTAAGATCGAAGAGTACGCGATGAGGACGATCACGGATACCAAAAAGAAAGTCGATGTCCGCGGCCCGGTCTTTCTGGCAGTCCGATCAGAGATCGCGGAATAATTTTCCCCCGGTACCAATAAGGGGAATCGGACGGTATTTCCTAGACCCGAGTCCCGTATGATCCTTTCGGGACAAAGATCTCAAACCGGGCACCCTCACCCGGGATGCCGGTCTCCTGGATCTCCATCTTGGTAATCGCCAGGATCTCCCGGCTCAGGTACAGGCCAAGACCGGTATTCTGGAAGTACTCTCGCCGGAAGATCTTCTCTTTTGCACCGGCCGGGACACCTATGCCGTTATCCTCGTACACAACCATAAGGCCGTGGTCATCCTCACGTGAGAATACCCGGATAACGGAGACCCTTTCCCCATGACGCAAGGAGTTTTCCAGGAGGTTGAAAAAGACCTTCTCTATTAAGGGATCCGCATAGACCCAGAGATTATCGAGGTGAATTTCGAGCGTCATACGGGAAAGGGCGAGGCTGCCTGCAGCCCGGGAGAAGATCTCCTCCGCATTCTGCCAACGGGGCGCAGCGTTCCCGATCTCCTGGTAGTCCCGGGTAAAGAGGATCTGGGTCTTCATAGTCTCTGCGGTCGAGATCGCCTTACCCAGGGATTCGCGGACCCGGGGATCTGTACTGGCATTGAGGCAGGACTCCAGGTACCCGAACATCCCGGTGAGCTGGTTGAGGATGTCATGGCGGGTGATCGAGTTCATTATCCCAAGGTTCCTGAGGGCTTCACGGAGTGCAAATTCCGCAGTCTTCCGCTCTGTGATGTCCCTTCCTACGGACTGGTATTCGATGATCTTTCCTTCGGCATCAAAGATCGCCCGGTTTTCCCAGTTCTGCCATGCCACCCTGCCATCGGGAAGGATCCACGGCAGTTCCAGGGTACTGGTCGGGGCATCCGGGGAAAGTGCGCGGAGGTCCTGTAAAAAGAGGTCCTTCTGGCCGAATGGCGGCAGATCGACCGTTTTCCCAAAGATTAATTCTTTCTCATTCAGGGAGACGTAACGGCAATAAGCCCCGTTTGCAAAGACCAGTCTGCCGTCAGGCCGGAACCGGACAATAAATTCAGACTGGTCCTCCACAACGCTCCGATACCGCTTCTCGCTTTTTTCAAGTTCCTCCTTGATCCGGTGCTGATTTACGGCCTGCGTGACATAATGCCTGAGTACCGGAAACACTTTTTCCGGATCCGTCCCTTTGAGAAGGTAATAGGTTGCACCGGTGTTGAGCGCCCGGATGGCGTCATTATGGCTGGATTTTTTTGCAAAAATAATAAAGGGGGTTGATTCCTTACGCCCCAACCGTAAGACCTCAAGGAAAGCCTGCCCATCCGTCACCGGCAGGCAGGACTCGGACACAATGACATCGAACCGGCGTTCCCGGATAAGATCCAGGGCTTCGTACGCAGATCCGAGCGTCACTACCCGGATCCCGGGGTCAGACTCAAGGAACCCGCGGACCTCTTCCTGCATACGGGCATCCGGCTCAACGTACAGAACGGAAATCATACTTTTGCTGCAATAAGATGGTGGTACTATCACTTACATGTTGGGTTTGGCGAATTTTTTCCCAAAAAAAATTCCATTTGCCGCACAATGGCAGAATATTTTACAAAAACAAAAAATTATCTGTGGTCCTGCAGGAAAATCCGCCGGTTGATGATCCGCCACGAGAGGAGCAGCTGGACAATATTGGTCGGGGTCACAACCTTTCGCCCGGCAAACATCTCTATAGGGTGGATTCCGGTCTGGTGCTCGATTGAGAGTTCCAGATTACGGACCGTATCGTAATTCATCTCCCCGTCAAAGGTGAGTGAGCGCAAAAAAGAACATTCGATCCTCTGCGTTGAAAATTCAATAGAGAACTCACTTTCATGGAAGGCAAGCAGGGAGGTGAGATCGATAGAGAGGGATGTATTGCGGACTGCCTGGTCCATCGGGTTCTGGAGCAGGGAGATGGAGTATACATTTTTTGCAGGCCCGAGATCCTTCCCGTACTTCGAGTACCCGATCCGAATAATTGCATCGGCATTGCAGCGCTGAGGTTCGATATATGTCGCATAATCTGCTTCGCGCCGGGCAATCTCCCCGTTGACCTCGTCCGGGGAATACCCCCGCTGCCCGGTATCGCGCTGCCGTTTCCATGCATACTTGACCTCCCGGTCCGGATCGACAAAGACGGAGAAATCCACAAGATCCCGGAGAGCCGGCGTAAAGAGGGTGTGGAGGCCTTCAAGGATCAGGATCTTTTTTGAAGGAAACGGGATGGGTGGATCGAATGTGCCTGTTGCATGATTGTATACCGGTTTTTCAATCGCGTAGCCTTGTTTAAGGTGTGCCACGTCTGCTTCAAGCCCTGAGAGATTATTTGCATCGGGATGGAGCGGGGTAATATCGAGGTGGTGGCGCTCCTCCCGGTCATACGTGTGATAGTCATCCAGCGTGATGGTGGCAACAAGGTCAGGGCCGAAGATCTCGCGGATGGCGTTGGTGAATGTGGTTTTTCCCGATCCGCTGTCACCTGCAACGCCGATGACAAAGACAAGTGGAGAGCGGGCGATGATCTCCTTGAACGGGGGAGTACGGGGCATGGTGTACCCGGTACCTGAAACGTTATCCCAGATAAGCGTACAGGAGTTGCCGGCCCCTGATTATAATGGTTGACGTGTCAGCGTATGTTAGAAAAAGATAACTTTATCATTCATCATATGTTAGAATAATGTAACAAAAAGTGGGGTAAATCTCATGAAACCGAGAAACATTTACCGGATTGTTATCGGGCTCCTGTTTATTCTGACCGGGGCAGTTGCCGGCCTGTCCTCATCAGGGAACATCGTCCTCCCGGTGATCCTCCTTGCAGCCGGTGCCGCATTTCTTACTACCGGCCTTATCCGGCACAACCGCTATGGCGATGACCCGGAATCGGACGAGCGCTCAAAAAAGATCGGGGCGTACGGGCTTTCGTATGCATGGATGACCGGTGCTGTGGGGATAACCCTGCTCTTCTGGGGAGAGTACGCCGGAATCGGACACCTTGGAGGGACGGAGGCACTGGAGCTGTCCGTGCTCCTGCTGGTAATCCCGGCGGTTGTCTTCCAGGCCTACCTTTTCCGCAAAGGGGATGTAGAGTGAGACTGAATGGCAGGATTGCATTCATGCAGACGAAAATAAAGGAATGCCGGGCCCGGTACTCCCTCACTCAGGATGAACTCGCCAAAAAGGTGGGCGTGCGGCGCGAAACGATCGTCTTTCTCGAACAGGGGAAGTACAACCCGTCGCTCAAACTTGCGCACGATGTGGCAAAAACCCTGCATACGACCATCGACGAGCTCTTTATCTTCGACGACGATGAGCCCGGGCCCGAGAGCAGGGTCGTGCTTGTGGACTAATCTTTTTTTCTTATTGTGCCACCGGCCCGGCGCCCGGGATGATGCCGGCCTGTCCGGGCATGGTAATATTTCCGGCCCCGGCCGCTGCAAGCCCGGCAAGGATCATGACCGTTGCCTCCTTGTCGAGCGGGATATTATCGTTCCCGCACTTGGGGGAGTAGATGCAGGACGGGCAGCCTTTCTTGCACGTACAGTCGCGCACCATCTCGTGCGTGCGGGTGAAAAGCTCCGGAAGCAGCGTGTATGCCTTCTCTGCAAGGCCGATGCCGCCCTCGTACCCATCGTAGATAAAGATCATCGGCTCGCCGCTCTCCCCAAATACAGGACACGAGAGGCCGCCGATATCCCAGCGGTCGCAGAGAACAAAGAAGGGCATGAGCGCGATGAGTGCATGCTCGGCCCCGTGCAGCCCGCCCGCAAGGTCGAGGCCGCTGGCACAGACCGGTGTGGCAAGAGTCTCGGGGACAACCAGCCAGAAGGCTTTGGTCCGGAACGTGATCGGCGGTAGATCGAGCGGTTCGACGCCAAGGACCGTATCGCCCTTCTTAATCTTGTACGCGGTGTACCGCTCGGTCACTTCCACGTTGCCGAATGCACAGGTGACACCGTGTATCTCCCGGGTTTCAAGCGTTTCGAGAACCTTCAGGCTTGTGTCCTTGAGCGGCTGCGTATAGTAATCGACATCCGTTTCACTCACCCGGACAGTGTGGTTCTCAAGGTCCATCTCATTTACCACGTACGTGATGCCCTGGTGGAGCATGATCGCCCCCTTGTGCGCCTCGCGGTATGCCTGCGCCCGGTCCATGGTTTCAAGCACCCGGCCCTCGCAGAGGATCCGGAAGCTCTCCGCGGCCATCCCGTCAAGTGTGACCGCCTCCGCGGCCCGGCCTCTCCCGGCATACACAAAGCCCCGGGAGGTGCGGGAGAGAAGCCCGCTCCCGGCAAGATCTGAAAGCACCGGGGAGAACCGGTCACCGAAAAATTCCCGGTCCTTTTCTTCATGGAGGGGAAGTTCCGCTGCTGCGCACAGGAGGTGACCGGAGACGATGTACGGGTTTTGCGTATCGATGATCGCATGCTCGTGGGGCCGGGAGAAAAACTCTTCCGGGTGGTGCATGAAGTACTGGTCGAGCGGGTTTGCCTGCGCAACGAGCACCGCAAGCGACTCACCGGCCTTTCTCCCCGCCCGGCCGGCCTGCTGCCGGGTGGACATCATCGTGCCCGGGTAACCGTCGATAATCACCGCATCGAGCGACCCGATATCAATCCCGAGTTCGAGCGCGTTTGTCGAGACAACTCCCCTGATCTCCCGGCCTTTGAGCCGGCTCTCGATCCAGCGGCGCTCTTCGGGGAGGTAGCCGGCCCGGTAGGCAAGGACACTTTCTGCGAGCCGGGGGGAATTGCGCCGGAGGTCCTCTTTTGCCCAGAGCGCAACGAGCTCCGCGATCTTTCGGGAACCGGCAAAGCAGAGCGCCTGGAGGTCGCCTTTGACACAGGAAACGAGAAGATCCTTTGATTCCTGATGGGCGGAGCGCTCGCCAACGCCATCGAAAAATGGGTTATAGAGGACAAAGTGTCGTCTGCCCCGCGGGGAACCATCGCTTTCCACCTGCACGAAGGGCAGGCCAGCAAGTCTTTTTGCAAATTCCTCCGGGTTTGCGAGCGTTGCACTCGAAAGCACGAACTGTGGATCGGTGCCATAATACCGGGCAAGCCGGCGGAGTCTTCGAACGAGAAGCGCGATTTGCGAGCCGAAGATCCCCCGGTACCGGTGGGCTTCGTCCAGCACAACGTACTGGAGGTTTGAGAAAAACGGGCTCCATTTACTGTGCCAGGAGAGGACCTGGTGGAGTTCGTACGGGTTCGAGATCACGATCCGGGCGTGCTCCCGGATCGCGGACCTTTTCGACTGCGGGGTATCCCCATCGTAGATCGCGGATTTTACCGGGATACCGGTGAACTTTTCCATTGCAAGGAGCGTTGCGAGCTGGTCGTTTGCAAGCGCTTTTGTGGGGTAGAGGTAGAGCGCCCGGGCATCCGGGTCTGCTGACATACGCTCAAAGACCGGGAGGTTGAATGCAAGGGTCTTCCCACTCGCCGTCGGGGTTGTGATGATCACGTTCCTGTGTTCGCGGAGGAGGTTGACTGCCTCGCACTGGTGGGTGAAGAGCCGGATACCGGCATGGGCCAGGTATGCATCAAGCGCATCGGGAAGAGGCCGGTCGAGCTTCCCGTACGCTGCCGGTTCCGGGTCCGTAACGTTGTGGCAGGCGACCCGGCTGCGGTACACGGGATTGGTGCTGATGAAGTGCACCACATCAGCAACGGCCACAGGTCTCCCCCAGCAGGTAAAAGAAGAGGTGCGCCGTTGATATCACGTCCTGCCGGTTGTGGTGGACGATGGGGACGAGCGGGCCGCAGTTATTTGTCCGCAGGTAAGTCTCGTAGAACTCGGGGACCATCTGGCCCGGCACATCGTTTTCCCGCCCGACACCGAGAATTGCGGATTCGAGTTCCCCGAGACGGCAGGAGGGATACTGCCCCTTCCACCGGCGCCGGGCAAAGTGCAGGACATCGAAGTGCGGGACCCGGGAAACCGGGGGGATGCCATAGTATGCAAGCCGGTCCTGCACGTACGGGAGGTCGAACGCTTTGCCGTTGAAGGTGACAAGCGCTTTTTTCTGTCTGGCAAAATGGCCTGCCAGTGCCGTGAGTGCGGCTGCCTCCTCGCCGATGTCGCGGAGCAGGTACTGGCGGACAACGAAGTTCCTTTCTTCAACGGTCCCGACCCCAAAGAGGATGATGGGCCGGGAGAAGAGGCCGAGCGTCTCGATATCGAGGAATACGAAATCTTGAGGTGAAAACGCACCGGCCGCCCCGAGCACGAACGGGTGGGACTTTGCATGCCGGTTGCCGGCAAGGTCCATGATCTCACGGGGATCGGCACGGCTAAGGCGTTCGAGCACCTCACGTGCCGCGTACCGGAACCGGGGGTGGTTTGCGAGGTCGGCTATCGTTTTCCAGCCCCGGGCCCTGAGCCGGGCTGCAGAGCGCTCCCCGATCCCCCGGACCAGCGTGAGGTCGGCAAGCATCTCCGCACTAAGACGCTCCCCGTCAAGGGGAGGGGCAGCAAATGCCTCGCGGTGTTCGAGGGCAAGGCAGGTCCCGTTTTCTGTTTCGATCTCGCTACCGGGAAACAGGGATTCAAACGAGACATTGTCGTACTGTGATACCAGTCTCCCCAAAAGGGCCCGGGCCCGGTCGTATTCGGAAGAGAACAGGCAGGAACCGGCAAGTCCCGCTCCAAAGACGTTCCCGTCGCGGACCACGCTGTACTCCCGCAATGCAGCCATCCTCTGCTGCCAGATCTCCCCTATCCTGCTTTCAGCCTGCATGCCGGCCATCCGTATGTACCTGATCCCAAAATCTCCTGTTTAAACTCCCGCCGCGGGGAGTGAAAGTGATAAGAAACCTCATCAGCATGCCCGGTACACCATTCCGGCAATGATCACGATCCTCCGGCACGGGGAACACGAACCCGCGGGTACTATCGAAGATACCCTGAATGCGAAAAACGAGCCTTTCACGGTCATCAGGCTGTACGAAAGCGATCCCGTTCCGGCCGACCCGCCGGAACGGCTTATCGTCCTTGGCGGCCAGATGAGCGTGAACGATGAGCGGGAATTCCCATTCCTTGTCGATGAAAAATCGCTCGTAAAAAAGGCCGTGGCCCGCGGTTCCACGGTGTTTGGGATCTGCCTTGGCGCCCAGATGATTGCAGCGGCCTGCGGGAAAACCGTGTATGCCGGAGAGAAGGAACTCGGCTGGCGGACGCTCACCGGCTGTAACTCCCCCGGCCATCGCTTCTTCCCAGGACAGTTCAACGTGTTCCACTGGCATAAGGAGACATTCGATCTCCCGGAAGGAGCCCGCCTCCTTGCAACCGGGACTGCGGTGAAGAACCAGGCGTTCATGCTCAATAACGCGCTCGGTGTCCAGTTTCACACGGAGGTAACAAAGGAGATCATTACCTTCTGGGCAAAGGATCTTGGCGCGGACGAGCGGGATCTGATCCTGAAAGACTCCGAAGAAAAACTTATCGAGAACAGGATCCTGTGCGACGCGATCGTCAGCGTGTTCCTTGCCGGCTGGAAATGGTGAGGGGAGTTATGCCGGACCGGAAGATCAGGGGTTTTTTAATCGATCTCGACGGCGTGCTCTATACCGGGGACACCCCGGTCCCCGGAGCTGTTGAGGCAATTGAATTCCTGACAGAAAACGGCTACCCCTTCCGGTGCCTCTCCAACTCTACCCGGAAATGTCGGGCAACGATCGCGGCCCGGCTGGAAAAAATGGGTTTTGATATTCCGGAACACTCGATCTTCACTCCACCCCTTGCCGCGGTCCGGTACATGGAGGCGGCAGGAAAAGACAAGGCCTTCCTGCTTGTGACCGGCGATGTTGACCGGGACTTTTCCGGCGCCTGCACAGATGACGGTTCGGGGCACATGGACTATGTGGTGGTCGGCGATGCGGGGGATAATGTAACCTATGCAAATCTCAACCACGCCTTCCGCTGCCTGATGGAGGGGGCGGGACTTATCGCACTCGAAAAAGACCGGTACTGGATGGACCGGGACGGGCTTTCGCTCTCGGCCGGGCCGGTAGTTGCGGCCCTTGAAATGGCCTCTGGCACGACTGCAACCGTGGTCGGGAAGCCATCAAAGGAATTTTTCGGCCTTGCACTCCGGGACATGGGGCTTGCGGCCGGAGAGGTCGCCATGATCGGCGACGATATCTTCACCGATATCGGCGGGGCACAGGCTGCCGGTATACGGGGTGTCCTTGTCAGGACAGGTAAGTTCAGAAAGGATGTATGCGAAAAAAGTACTATAATTCCAGTGGCAATTATAAACTCTATCCGCGATATCGGAACGCTCCTGTAACACTATCATGACCCGCACCGATCGATTCCTTATTGTTGTTGTTGCCACGCTGATGGTTATTGCCATGGCTGCGGGGTACTTTTATGCAACCCGCCCGCAGGTGGTTGTTTCCCATATTGTTGTTGGCACCGATGATTCCCCGCCAATAACGACCACCCATACCTTCCCTTTTGAAAATAACCAGATCACCATTACGGTTCCTGTCGATGCAGCAGTCTACGATGCGGCAAAATCGACAGATAAAACGGTCTCTGTTTATGGTAACGTGACTGAGAACGTCTGGGTAACGGATAGTTACCAGGAACTGATCAACGATCCCACCCAGGATCAAATGTTCACCAATCTCATTGCGCAGTTCCGCAAAATCCGGGACGAGAAGGGGCTCACCAGCGACGAGTATCTTGAACTGATGGCCACCTACACCCAGTCCCTCACGTACGAGAACAACCCGGAGACACCAACAAAGTACCCGGTTGAAACTGTAGTTGAAGGGAATGGAAACTGTGGTGACAAGAGCGTGCTTCTTGCCGGTCTCCTCTCCCGCGAGGGGTACAAGGTATCGCTCCTGCTCTTTACACCTGAAGCGCATATGGCAGTCGGGGTCGGCTCCACCGATTCGCTGTACAAGGACACCGGCTATGCCTATCTCGAATCGACCAACCTCTCCTACGTGGGCGTCCCTCCTGATGAGCTGGAGGGAGGTATCCGGCTCACATCCGAGCCGATGGTTATCCCGGTTGGAAACGGGACCACGCTGTATACCCGTGGTGCGGAGACTGCCTACATTTACAATGAGGAAACCCTCTCCGAACAGAAAGTGACTGCCATAAACGCACAGCTGGCACCGATCGCTTCCGATCTTACGGCAAAACAGAACCAGATCTCCCAACTCGAATCCCGGATGGAATCACTGCGGAGCTCGGGAAATATCGGGGGATACAATGCGCTGGTCTCATCCCAAAACGCGCAGGTATCGGCCTATAACGCAGAACTCTCCACCTACCAGAGGGAAGTGGCACAGGGCAATGCCTATGCCGAGGTCTACAATTACGTAATCACCCACGTGTACGACCGGAAAGGCACCTACTCCTGGGTGAAGGCAAATATGCCGTAGTGCCGGACCCGGACGGACCGCAAAAATTCACGGTTCAGGTTCGGGAAGGCGCTGATCCGTTGCTTCCCGGAGGCGCCGTACCGCTGTGTCGCAGTACTGGTGCGAGACATCAATCCCGATAAACCGGCGGCCGCATTTTGCGGCAGCAAGCGTGGTTGTCCCGGCCCCGTTGAAGGGGTCGATCACGATATCGTTTTTGTACGAGAAAAGTTTCATGACCCGTCGGGGCAGTTCCTCGGGAAACATTGCCGGGTGGTCGAACTCTTTCATCCGGTGCTCGGGCGGGATCTTCCAGCGGCCGATCACCCATTCCTTGAATTCATCGGAGGTAATATCAATATCCTCGCGCCGTCCGGTCTTCTTGTGGGTCCCCTTGTCAAAGATCTCGACAAACTCCCAGGTGTACTTGATGTAGGGCATGGAGGGGGATTTCCAGCTCCCCCATGCGGTGTACTTGGCGTTGTAGTTGTTCTTCTCCCAGAGGAATTCCGCTTTCCAGAGAAGGCCCAGCCCCAGGAGCTGGTTTGAGATGATATGGTGGGTGGGGACATAGTCCGAGAAGAGCGGCTGGACATTGACTGCCATCCTGCCTCCGGGCCGAAGCACCCGGACACATTCTGTCCAGACTGCATTGAGCGTGGCAAAATAATCGTTCCACTCCCGGGTGTCATCATGGGGATCCTGGGCATATGCGTGGCCGAAATTGTAGGGTGGCGAGGTGATGACAAGATCCACGCTTTCAGAGGGCATCCCGGAAAGGACAGAAAGCGCATCCCCGCAGAAGATCCGGTTGACAAAAGGTTCGATCTCCGGGTTTTCCCGGGAAGGGAGGGGTGCCTTGGCATCCTTTGAACCTTTACGGACCTTTGCCTTCCCGGCCTTGTCCTTTACTTTTTCCTGCTTCAAGGATCACCCTGCCTGTGGAGTACTGGTGGAGCGGGGAAGGTAAAGAACGCATCTTCTTATCGGAACAGCGATCTGTTTCAATCGTACTTCCGGAACAGTTTCGGGTTCTGCCGCCGGATCCACCAGCGCCGGAGATACAGCCCGCACGCAGGTGCGGCACCAGCAGTGCCGATAACTGCGGCAGCCGTCCCGGTACCGGATGCCTGCGGGACGCCGTTATTTGCCGGAACAGGGGGGGTCCGGGGTACCTCAGGAGTTCTGTCTACGGATGCAGGGGTATCCGGAGCGACTGGCGGGGCGGGGGCCACAGACACCACAGGCATACTTACGGCAGGGGAAAGTGCGGCTGTATCCATGGTCCCTATGGAATTCACCCCTCCCATGGAGCTCCGCGTGGAAACAGCAAGATACGAGAAGCCCGGGGTGGTTGCCGTAAAGTAATGGGCATCCCCGGAACGGTTCAGGTATGTGGTTGGCAGTTCAGACCAGATGTCCTCCTCCAGGCGCATGAGAGTGACATGGGCCGGTGTGAGACGGTTTGCCCGGAGCCAGGTATCTGCCACGGCAAAGGTGATAGTCCCGGAGCTGATGGCAGATGGATTTGTGGCAACCGGCTCAAGGGAAACGATTCCCGCGGTGACGTGATCGTTACCCGGGGGCCGTACTGTCATGCCATATGCGACGATGAGATCGGTAGGGCCAAGAGGCTGGGACGGGACGAGGGTAGCCGCAGTGACAGTATAGGGGTACTCCGCAAATCCCCTGCTTCCCGCATTATCGAGGGCAAATGACATAATCCCTCCCGCGGGTGCGCCGGGAGATGTGGCTACAGATGATATGCCCCGACCGGATATTCCGCTCTCCGACACGCTGCCCCCAGAACCTGTTATCGCTGGCAGGGGTGTTGGTTCCGGTGGAGGAACCGGTTGAGTGTTTGTCGGAACCGTAGTCCGGGTGAGGGTTGGCACATCGGTCGGGAAAGTTGTAGGTACTTCCGTTGGAAGAGTTGTCGGTACTGTGGTTGGGGGGGTTGTTGGTACCTGGTATATTACCGAGAATCCGTTCTGGAGAAGACCTCCCCGCTCGTCGGGGTTAGTCACCACAACGTTCCAGCTGCCGGCTTCCCGGCCGGTCAGATCGAACGTACAGGTAAGTTGCGTTGACCGGAGGGCCGTTACATTGGTGGCCAGGATGTCGGTAAATCCGGTACGATTCAGTTTCACTGTAGGGGCAATGGTTGTGTTGAAGTTGCTCCCCGTGAGATCCGTAATCTGGATAAGGGTCGCATTGGTACCGCTGGAGGGGGTGATGCCGGTGACCGTAGGGCACGGCTGCGGAGCAGTGACGGTAAAACCTCCCGCCAGTGTTCCCGGAGGACTCCCGGGGTTAGCGACAACGACATTATATTTCCCGGCTGCGGCACCAGTCAGGTTGAATGTGCTGGCAATCATTGTCGCAGAGCGCCACGTAACGCTGCCTGCCGGAATCGAGATCACACTCCCGATATCAACGATCTCCAGCGAATTGCCGGTCTTACCGGTCACATACGCGTACGGGCCGGACACGGACACACCGGAGGGGACATCCAGCAGCGCACCTCCGGGCATGTTCGAAATAGTACCGAGATGAATCGGGACGGCGGGATTCGAAACATCTACAATTTCAAGCGCGTTGCTCCCGTAACTTGCCACATACGCGTAATGGTCGGACACATACACGCCCGTGGGAGCACCCAGCATGGCCTCACCCGTACCACTTACCAGGGCTCCCTTATGGATCGGGTTTGCGGGGTTTGCGACATCCACGATCTCAAGGGTGTTGTCCCCGAAGCTTGCAACGTAGGCGAAATTCCTGATGACGAACACATTTTTGGGGTTTTTCAGGAATGGAGATTTTCCCTTTCCATCATTGATGGTGCCCTTGTGAACGGGATTGGCCGGGTTTGAGACATCTATGATCTCAAGGGTGTTGTTTCCGGAACTGGTTACATATGCATAATTACCTGAGACAAATACGCCGGTCGGATTTTTGAAGAGGATATCATCTTTCATGGTGCCTGCATGAACCGGGGCGGCAGGATCGGATATTTCCACGATCTCCAGGGAATTACTCCCGGAGCCTGCCACATATGCATACCTGCCGGAAACAGCGACTGACTGGGGGTTGTAAAGGAGCGCCCCGCCGGTTCCGTTGGTGATGCTCCCTGCATGAACCGGGTGTGCCGGGTTTGAGATATCGACGATTTCCAGGGCGTTGTTCCCGGAACTTGTTACATACGCATAGTTCCCTGATACGGCTACACCGGTGGGAGCCTTCAGGAGAGCACCCCCGGTCCCGTTGAGGAGGCTGCCTTTGTGGACCGGATGGGCCGGATCCGCGACATCGATAATTTCGAGCGCATTACTCCCCTGGCTGGCCACGTATGCATGGGAGCCAGAAAGAAAAACCGCCAGGGGGCCGTTCAGGAACGGGGCCGTGCCTCCCCCGTCGGTGATGCTGCCTGCATGGATGGGGCGGGCGCCCACTGGCACCAGAAGTACCTGCGCCCCGGCCGCAAAACCCGAACCGGAGATGTTTGCGGTAAAAGTACGGGTCGTATTTTCTCTTGTATCCGGGGTAATGTCGGTAACCGAGGGAGCTGACGCGGCAGCACCGATCCCGATCAGGAGGGACAGGAGAAGAAGGGTGAATACGGTACGTGCTGGCAGGAGTGTGGGTTTGTTCATGGAGCAGCCTCATTGGGAATTCAGGGATCAGGGCGATTGCCGGCCTGACAGGATTCCCGGCTCAACGTTCAGAGGCGTGGATCTCGGAAGTCCGTATTTTATCATTGAGGAGAAGACCAAATAAATATTGTTAATTGTATTCTTTATAAAAATACAGGTTTAAACCCTGACAGGGAAGATCAGGAAACCGGTCATGGCGGGGGATCCTCCCCCGCTCAGGCCCGTGTTCTTATTTCTTTTCTTCACTGTGCTCCATGTGGTCGAGTACCCGGTCCCACATGACAAGGAGACCGGGGATTACCACGTAGGCCAGGAGACCGGTGCCGAGGAAGGCCCCGACAAGGATAATCTCGTTGTCCATGCGGGCCATCTTTAGGCAAGGGATGGAACGCCGTCCGCCCAGGTCTCGACCACGGTCTGGATGGAGTCGTCCTCGTAGGACGAGAGCGAAACCTGCTGCCGGGCAAACGTCAGGAGGAAAATTTCCCCGTTTGCCGCGTGGCACTTGAGGGTCACGGAGAACGTGTCGCTCTCGATTTCGTGTGCGGGGACTCCGCCGTGGGCCGCGATGTTTGCCGTGTTTGCAAGGACTGCGGCAACACCGGCCTTGTAGCCGGCCACCGTGGCGTAATTCTCCGCGGTACGACCGACGATTTTTGCCTCATTGTCCTGGTACACGAACCGGGCCGTGTAGTTCTCCCGGGACTTCTCTACGGGCGGGTGGTTGGCGCCCGTGCTCATATACGATACACACCCGAACGGGTTGTTCAGGATGACGGACTGGACCACTGCGTTGAGCGTGTCCACGTCCTCGAACGGTGCCGCAAGCGTGCGGACCGCACTCTTTACTGCACTCTTTGGTGCGAAGTCTGCCATTTTTCTCACTTCCTTTGTTTTTGTTCTGTCGCAGGGCGCCCTTTGACATACAATCATAGTATTTGTAGGGATAAAGTCCTGAAAAAGCGGAGGAATCCGGGGCGGGAATATGACGGAATCCGGTATTTGGGCAATCCGGTGTGGAGCAGAGTTGAACGGACGCTGCAATCGAACGATAAAAGAAAAGAAGGGTTAGTCCTCCAGCAAGGACGGGAATTTGTGGTCGTATGCAAGACCGCCGGGGAAGACCCGGTAATATCTCCAGCCGCAGGATGGCGAATGTACCCAGATCATAATCCGGCAGCGGAGCCGGCCGGCCATCAGGCAGAGATATTCCACGGCCTCTTTGTAATCGGCGTGGAGCCGGGCCGCGCTCGGGACCGGCTTTCTCGCGCCGATAACAAGCACGAGCAGCGGGTCATCTTTTTTGAAGGCAATGATGTTGACCGGCAGGGGTGATTCGGCGAGCCGGACCGGGACGTGCCCGTTTGCAGCAAGGATCCGCAGTGCTTCATGGACATGGGCGCTGTTCCTGCTATACCGCTGAGCGGTACCTGCCTCATTCCCTCCCGGGGCAGTGTGCAGGATTACCGTTGTCTCACCTGCGACTGCTTCGCAGGGGTTAATCCGGTTGCTGTACGAGGCACCGGATGCCATTGCACCCGGGGCAATCACGTCCTGTGCGGTTGTTGTTTCGATCATGATACTCCTCTTTTTTTGCAACGGCCCGTGACCCGGGGCCCGGGTATTCTTATGTGCGGCAGGAAGGCAGGCGCAATCGGACCTGCCCGTACGCGAAACAAACGCCGGCCCGGTAGAGAGAACCACGTACGATCGCTATGGCATATGCTGCAAAGCGATCACAAACCCATGACAACCGGACCGGCGGTCAACGACGCAGAAAAGAGATTGCGGGCGAAAAGATCCCGGCCCGGGTACCCGCAGAACGTACCCCGGCTCCGGCAATCAGGTAAGCTGGTGCTTTTTCCAT
Source organism: Methanoregula boonei 6A8 (assembly GCF_000017625.1). NCBI lineage: Archaea > Methanobacteriati > Methanobacteriota > Methanomicrobia > Methanomicrobiales > Methanoregulaceae > Methanoregula > Methanoregula boonei. Next base: position 272,591 of record NC_009712.1, read on the forward strand.
CTCAAAGAGCCCGAAGAGGCCGCAGGTCAGGGTCATGAGGACAAAGCAGGTCTTCGCGAAACGGCGGGCGACCTTCTTTGGATACCCGATCTTCGCGAGCTTCCTCGTTACCTTGGTGCAGAAATCCAGGCTCATACTGATTATTCTAAAAATGATAAGGGATGTTATATGGGCTGCGGTAGATTCGGAAAATTTGGTAGTTATTGGGGGAATCGGGGGCTTAAATGGGGCCGGATGGGTGTAACCCGGAGGTTAGCTGAATGGGGGAGCGCGGGAGGAGATGATAATGAGTAATTATCGTTTTTTATAGTTCCAGTGTTTTGTGATATAACTAGTGATTTCTTTACCCATCAATAATTGAGATTGATTCCCGGATCTGACAATAAATTCACTATGATTAGAATTATTTGAATTAACTAAGAATATGGGTTCAATTGTGGGTTTTACAATTACACGACAAATCTCTTTCTCACTTAATCTTTCAAAAATCACATCAATATCTAATCTGATCCCCCGCCCAAAAAATTTATTCAGAACCTCGTTTAAACGAATTTCAAAACCATCTCTGTTTTGAACACGGCGCGCTTGTTTCAATTGGGCATAGTCTTTATCTAATCCCACGATATTTTTATTTTTATCTACACCAATTAACAGGGTTCCACCTGATGAATTTAAAAAAGCAGCTATTGTCCTTACTACTTCATATTCTGTAGAATTGCTAATCTGATTTTTTTCATAACTCCACAAAAGAGATGATTTAAATTCAACCAATTGTGATTCCCCAAATTCAATTAATGTCTCTACAGGAGTAGTACTATCAGAAACCGAGGTTTCAGTTCGTTCTTTTAAATACCTCCTGAAAGCGTTCTCATCAATCGTGATTTCTTTTGCATCAAGAATTCCTCTTTTCTGGATTTCTCGAATACACTTTTCTGCACTGGTGTGCATAGATCCACCATGCCCTGAAAAATCTGTTCCACATGTGAGGAAAATAATCCAACCCATCCCTTGCTCATCAAAATATTGTGATTTATTCAAGATCCCATAACTATAGAAATAACCTGAAACTCCGTCCTCAGGATGCTTTATTCGCAGGATTTCAATTTTATTATTAGATGATACATTTTCACTCGAAGTTAATCCTAATAAAAATGGAATAAAAGCGTATGTTCCAAAAGCATCATGCACCTTGCCAGAGTCAATGTATGTCACGGGCAACCATTTAAAATGATAATCAATTTTTTTAAATCGTGCTTCATCGTTGGAATTATCAGAAAAATAATAAGGCTCATTGATATAGGTTCGATCTAATAAAGGAAAAATTAAAGACTTACTAATATTATCTCTAACGATAAAATGTGATCTTGAAGAGGTATGATATTCTCTAAATTTTGGAGCTAGGCATTTTTCAAAAAGCGGTTGGAATAATTGATCCAATGTGGCCCACATAACAGCATTTTCCTGAAATGCAGGGTCTTCATAATCGTTGTGTGAATAAATTTCAGTTATTCTTTGAAGATCTTCAGAACTTAATCCCGTTGCAGGATTGTGAATATTTTTTGCTAAACTATGCTGAAATTCATTTTTTTCAAGTAATTGATACCAAAGATATTCTAATGTATATGCATATCCTTTAAAAAAGTCAGATCCTATGGAATCAATATCTAATTTAATTAATCCAACAACAGCTCCAGCGGGTTTCAACCGTGATGTATCATTAAAAAATATGTGTGTATAATGTAGTGCGGCAAAACGCGAGATCTCTTTTTCGGGAAAATTTTCAGTCACATTTGCGTTTTTAAAAATCTCTCTAAAAATTTTTGAGATTTCCTCGGTTTGATGGATGATCGTTTTTAATTCCGCCCAATCCTTGGCATTTTTAATTGGTTCAAAATATCGCCATATATTTTTTATAACAATAACTTTTTCACAGGAGTTTGGGATTTCATCTAAAGGCAAATCGGCATTACAAGCGAACGAGAAATAATCGTCCATTTCTAAATTAAGAGAAAAATCTTCAGATATCTCATCGACTATTCTAATTCCGCAAATTTCCAAAAAATAGCGATAACCTAAAAATAGAGGCTCAAAATCCTCGATTTTGTGATAAGTTCTTATCCAACTTTGAAATTTGTCAATATCTGAAACATGATCGAATATTTGGAAGGCTGCGAGAATATCGTCAATATCCATTAGATTACTAAAAGTTTAGAGAACAAAAAAATCTTTTTATAAGATCTTGACCCTCTCTTCTTTTCCGAAGATTTACGATTTCAAGACCCCGCTCCTCAATTGGTATGAGTGATCTTCATCTCCCCCGTTCCAAAAGAAGGGCGGCCCACCCCCCCCTCCAAAAAAATCGATCGCCTCCCTCCCCCCACTTGGCGCTCCGCAAAAAAATTGGTCGGACCGATCGATTTCAAAATCGGTCGGGGTGACCTCTTTTCTTCCAGTATCTCCACATGTGCTTCCACTGGAGGTTTAGGCGAAGCGGGGTGATCGGTCCGATCGTTTCTGAAATTGGCCGGACCGATCAATTCCGGAATTGGTCGGGGTGACCGATCGTACAGCAGGATCGGAGGTAGCCCCCCTCCCCCAGTTTGCCGCTCCGCAAAAAAAATGATCGGATCGATCTATTTCAAAATCGGTCAGGGTGATCGCGCCCCTGGTGGATAGGTGGGGTGTCCCTCTGGACTCAAAACCGCAAAAGTGTGATTCCCCAGTATTCTCAAAACCCGAAAAAAAAGAGAAAATAATACGGGAGATCCCGTCATGGCATAATATCGCCAAAGTCGGCGGTGTCCGGGGCGGAAGCCTGGGTCGAATTGAGCGCCTCTGCCTGCGCCACGGCATCGCTGCCATCGTCAGATACCAGTCCCTGGTCGGAGACTGCCGGGGCGGTCGCTGCCGCGGTTGCCGTGACTACGGGGGTACTCTGCGCTGTGGTCTGGGGCGTGGTGACGGTCTGCTGCCCGCCTGCCTGTCCTGCACCCGTGCCTTGGCTCTGTGACGTGCATCCGGCACCGATCAGGAACAGGACCAGGCACAGGGCTAAAATTCCCGATACCGTGATTGTTTTCTTCATCACTCATTCACCTCTTTTGTCACCCGAATTTCGGGGCAAAACCCCCGACGCTCTGGTTTGTCCTGCGCTCTCCTGCGGTCCGGTTCTCCCGGTTCTGTGCAGTCTGGTTTGCCAGCTGTGACCGTGCCTGCGCAGTAATCTGCTGGAGAGCCTGGGCATATTGCTGATCAAGTGATTCCAGCTGCGAATTCACGCTGCTGAGCGTTGACTGGTCGTGGTTCTGCAGTGCAGTCTGGAGCTGGGACTGGAGCGCTGTTATCTGGGAGAGAATGGTCTGGGCATCAGAAACATCCAGTCCCCGTGCGGTAAGATTGGTCAACCTGTCCTGCATCCGGGTTGTTGTGTTGGTAAATTGCGCGAGCCGGGCTGACTCCCGTGCCTGCCAGGACAGATTGACCACGGCCTGGGAAAGTTGCTGGCACAGGGAATCAATCTGGCTGTTTACCTGGCGGATCTGAGCCTCATCTTTTGCATCAAGTGCAGCCTTGAGCTGCGGCTGGAGGGCCTGTATCTGTGACTCGATAGCCTGGGCCGATGAGACATCGATCCCCTTTGCCGTCAGGTTCGTCAGGAGGTCTGTCCTGCGGCCGTCATTGTAACTGAACTCATCCAGACGGGATTTTTCCCGGTCGGTCCAGTAGGTGGTATCCAGATTCTGGATGTTTGCCTGATCTGCAGTCACCGAACTATTGACGGCAGCCTGCAGGGCCGACCCTGATCCGTTGCCCGCGGAAATGGCAGTTTTGAGATCCGTCCGGAACTGCGTGACCTGCTGGGTCATGGTCCCCCAGGCCTGCGTTATAGTATCATTGGAGCTCATGGACTGGACCGAAGAAACGGTTGCTAGAAACTGCTGTTCGTCATTCTGCAACGTACTGGTTGACTGGTTGAGCGTTCCGATATACTGTATCGCCCCATCCATCTTTGCCTTAAAGAGTTCACCGGCATAGGCCGTGTACGCCTGCATTGCGGCGATGTGCTCGGAATTGTCTGTCCAGGGCTGGCCGGGACTCCATGCACTTACGGCGGGAACCATCAGAACTGCCAGCACGAGCAGGCAGAGAATTATCTTGGCATGCTTGACCAACTGTGATCACCTCAGGAAAATTTTGGAAAATATGCTTGGCAGGCATCAATTTAAAACTTGTCAAATTTACTTTACTTTTCCGGGATGATCCGCGGGTATAGGTGTCCACATCACGTGCGGCCCCTCCGGGTAGTGTGCCCACAATTTTCCCTGTTTTCCCGCGCTCAAGCCCCTCCGGTATTACCTGCAATCCGGTCCTGGCTCAAAAAATGCCCGGATTTTTTACAGGCCAGATTGTGCCCTTTCTTTTCTTTTGGACAATCCGGAACGGTCTCTTGTCATAGCCTGTAGGCAGGGACAACCGGACTTGGACGGGACTGTGACGACACTTATGTAAGCTGCGAAAAAACAGACTGATCAGACGGCTCAAGCCGGATTTGGAGGAAATGCGATGAAACCAAGAACTGTCGTGCTCCTTGTGCTTCTTGCACTGGGGCTATGCTGCGCCATCGGACCTGCCATGGCGGACAACAATAGTACAGTATGGGGAATGCCGTCCTCGGGTTACAATCAGTCTTATGCCCGGTCCATCGGACCGAACAGTTCGCTCTACGGTCTCCAGACCGCATTTGAGAACCTTGATGAGTCCTTTACCTTTAACCAGACCGAAAAACTGGAAAAGGAGATCCAGTATGATAATATCCGTATTGCCGAACTGGAAGCCGCCCTTGCGGCAAACCAGAGCGATGCTGCCAACCGGGCAATGGACCAGTACAGGCTTGACCTGAACCGGACCCAGAGGACAATATCGTGGTACAATACTACCGACTCCCAGTACGCGTTTAACGGGACGGATTTGGGCACTGGTCCTCAGCAGGGGTCTTACCGGAACTCTACCGGTACCGGGCTCCCCGATGAATCGCACCGTGCCAGCTCCCCGCAGCCCCCCAATGCTGCAGCCATGATCGCCGCGCAACAGCAGATCGCCCTGCACCAGGATATCCTGCAGCACCTTCTCGACGTGCATCCCGATAACAGTGCGCTTGCCCGTGCATACAACACAAGCGTTGATGCGGAAAAGAGGTTTGAAGACAGGACGCTGGTCCATTTCGATCTCGAGCGTACTGCGGATCACCACGTCATCTTCCACCCCGTCGTCCTGAACCCTGTTGTTCGGAATCATATCGCCACAACGAACTCCTGGAACCAGACCCGTAACACGGTCACCTACACCGGGAATGGCCAGAATACGGATCATACAACCCAGAACTGGGTTGACCAGCACCGGCAGGACACTTCCCAGGTTAACAACAGCAACGGACAGTATCCCGCAAACAACCAGGCATACCGGTACAGGAACACCAGCTCCACCGGTTCTGACAACCGGAACACCTACCAAAACAATGGCCGGGATGACCAGCACCGGTTCCCGTAACTGCCATTCCTCCCCGCAGCCGGTTGCTGGCCGGCTCGCGTATTTTTTATATCGCACAGGACAACGATCAACAAACGGGTTACGATGGATATGCTGAAACGGTACGTGGCAATAACGATCCTGCTTCTTTTCTGCATCCTGCCGATTGCAGCAGCTGCCACCCCCTCAGATTATGCCACCACCTATACGATCACGCTGCAGCCGGATGGATCGGCGCTCTGGACCGTGGAGTACCGCACCCCACTTTCCACGGAAAGCGATATTGCCGACTTCCAGGAATACTCGGCAAACATAACCTCCGTGTATCTCCCTCAGCTCGAAGACCTCATACAGCACTCCTCATCAGAGGCTGCAACTGCCACGTCCCGTCCTATGAGCATTGGCAATTTTTCCGGCAATGCGGTAGTCCAGACCTCCCCGACCGGGCAGTTCGGCGTCGTGACGTACACGTTTGCCTGGACAAACTTCTCTGTACCGGAGGGCGGCCTTGTTGCCGGTGATTCCTTTGCCGGGGGACTCTATCTGGACAAGGATTCTGCCCTGATCCTCCGGTACCCGCCCGGTTATTCTGTTACTTCTGCCGACCCGGCCCCTGACCAGCAGTCGGGCAACAGCCTTACCTGGTACGGCGAACGGGAGTTTGGTGCCGGCGAGCCTCAGGTCGTACTTGCGGCCCCTTCTCTCCCGTTCCTTCCGCTGATCGCACTTATTGTCGCTGTAATCCTTGTTGCCGTGGCCGGGTTTGCGGTTTACCGCAGAAAACGCTCTCCCCGGGAACCGGAAGCGGAACCCGATGAACCCGGTGATCTGTCTCCTGTCCTCTCCAGTGCAGATCTTGCAAGCCTTGAAGATCGGATCATTGGCCTCCTCAAAGCACATGGGGGGGAGCGGTTTCAGTCGGAGATCGTCAGGGAACTGGGCCTGCCCAAATCAACCGTGAGCTCTACGCTTAACGATCTCCACCACCAGGGAAAGATCCAAAAAATAAAAAAAGGGCGGGAGAATCTCATCCGTCTTGCCGAAGAGGATAAAGATTCTAGGCCAGAACCGGATGCCGGGTTCCGGTAATTTTTCCACTTACGTCTCTTTTAGGGAGCCACGCTTCCGCCGGCGCCGAAGTTAGCGGGCTGCGATCGGCACGATACTTACTTCCATTGTAATCCCGGCCAGGTGCAGGAATTCACCTGCGGAGTTGCCGATCCATACCTGGTACCTTACAGGAAAGATGCAGGATTTTTCTAAAAACCGATCATTTGCGGCGATACCGGGTATTTGGCAGCACCCGTGTACCAGAACCCTTAAATTTGCCAGATGGAAATTATTCAATATCTACTTTCTGACGGGTCCTGCTTTCCATGATCTCTGCACTCTACGTGGATGATGATCCCGACCTGCTTGAGGTAGGCAGGCTCTTTTTGGAGCGATCAGGGAATATCCGGATTGAAACTGCATTATCCGCAGAAGAAGGCCTGAACAAACTCAGGACCACACCTTATGATATCGTCATCTCTGATTACCAGATGCCCGGGATGGACGGGATCGCATTTTTAAAAGTCGTCCGTACCCGGTATCCCAAACTTCCCTTTGTCATCTTCACCGGCCGGGGACGGGAAGAGGTTGCTATTGAAGCCCTCAACAGCGGAGCAGACCGGTATATCCAGAAAGGCGGCGACCCCCGGTCCCAGTTTACCGAGCTTATCCATACTGTAAAGGACTCTGTGGAGAAGAGGCGGACACAGGAAGAGATCATTCACCTTAACCGTCTGTACTCGGTGATCTCGCGGACCAACCGGGCGACCATCCACATCCGGGACCGGCAGGCGCTCCTTGACGAGGCCTGCAGGATCGCGGTGGAGGAAGGAAAATTCCTGATGGCCTGGATCGGTATCGTGGATCCGGCAACCCGCGAGGTCCGCCCGGTTGCAGCCTGCGGGTACGAGGCGGGGTACCTGAGCCTGCTTTCTATTACCGTAGACAATGTGCCGCAGGGAATGGGGCTGACCGGCTCCTGCATCCGCGAAGGGTGCCCGATGGTCTGCAACGAGATCCTGTCCGATCCGCGGATGGAAGACTATCGCGAGGAAGCTGCACGGCGCGGGTACTGCTCGTCGGCCTCGTTTCCGCTCCGGGACGGAAACGAAATTATCGGTGCCATGCGGTTTTACTCGGGAGAGTGTAACTTCTTTAATGATCGCGAGCTGGCACTTTTGCGGGAGCTCACCGATGATATCTCATTTGCGCTTGAGATGATGGAGCGCGATTCCACGCTCGCAGAGCTCGCGCTCTCCAACCGGAAACTCAACCTGCTCAATGACCTTATCCGTCACGATATCCTCAACACGCTCACCGGTCTTCTGGGCCTTGAGGATATGGCCGCAACCCGGTTATCGGATCCAACCGCAACCGGTCAGATTCTTGACGAGATCAGGGAGAGTACAAAGCGCATCCAGCAGCAAATCACCTTTACCCGTGATTACCAGAATATCGGGGTGCATGCACCGCAATGGCAGGACCTTCATGCTGTGGTAACAAGGGCGGCGGACCCGGCAAATCCCGGACCGGTGGCTCTCAAAATAACAATTGACAAGGATCTGGAAGTCTACGCTGATGCGATGCTTGAAAAGGTCTTCTTTAATCTCATCGACAACGCACTCCGGTACGGCGGCGGGGATCTCACCAGGATCGCTCTTTCTGTCCGCACGGAGTGTTCCTGCATCATCATCACCTGCCAGGATGACGGGCCGGGGATTCCGGATGCAGAAAAAGAACGGATATTTGATTCAGGGTTCGGGAAGAACACCGGTCTTGGCCTCTTTTTGGCCCGGGAGATTCTTGGAATCTCCGGGCTCTCGATCCGGGAAACCGGGATATCCGGCAAAGGCGCCTGCTTCGAGATTACTGTGCCGGAACAGGCATGGCGGCGTAAGCGTGTTCCCTCCTTGAAGTGACAGATCTTCTTTTAAAAAGTGGATGATGATCCTCTTACAGGATCTTTTTTCCTGCATCCGGGCCGGGCTTGATGGTGTACACGCCGGTAATTTTCATGACTATTGCCGACTTGGGCTCAAGCGTGGCCTTAAGCGACTTGACCCATGCAACATCCTCGGTGAAGATCGTTCCGCTGGTGTGGATAGTAACGGTGCCCTTGATCTGGTAGCCTCCTTTCTCGCCCCAGAACGTGAGGGCGACCCTCGGGTTCTCCTTTATGTTGGCAAGTGTCTTGTTGAAGTACTGGTCAGAGACCAGGATCGTCTCATCGTCCAGGAGCTTGTATGCCCCGATCGGGACGGCATTGGGGGTGCCGTCTTTTGCAGCTGTGGCAAAGTAAGCGGTTTTTGTAGCTGCAAGCGATTCTTTGATTTCTGCGGTGAGTTTTGCCATATAGGGTTCCTCACTTCATAATCTCCAAAAGGACTCTTAATGGTTTTGCCGTCCGTTTTTTTTTGGACTCTGCAGTGAAAACCTGTTGCCTGCCACCAACAGGTTAATGAAGGGCCCAAGAATAAAAAAGGACATATGCATACCTTCATGTTCACGGCGGACTCTCCGGATGAGCTCTCGCATGGGATCCGTGAGCAGCAATCACGTTTTACCCCGACTCTTGCGATTGTTTTCTCTTCTCCGTCGCTCGATATGGGGGCCTGTGTCCGGGCCCTTGAAGGATCAGGATGTGATGTTTTTGGTGCATCAACTGCAGGGGAGATCCTGACCGGTGCCGGGGCTTCAAAGGTCTTTGAGCAGTCCGCCACCTGCTGCCTGCTCGATCCGGACCCGTCGATCTTTGCGGTCCGTCTCTTTCCTCGCAACGACGTCCCCCCATTTGAACTGGGGGAGCAGGCAGGCCGCTGGGCAGCCGGCTGTTTTGCACAGCCGGCTATTCTTTTGGCGGTTTCGGGGCTTACCAATAACGCCGAGGCGATTATCCGTGGGATGGAAAAACATCTCCCGACAGGCACGGTGATTGCCGGGGGCGTTGCCGCTGATGACACGGCGTTTCTTGAAACTACGGTCTTTACGGCAACCTCCCTAACAAGCGATGGTATTGTAGTGCTGGCATTTGACACCGCCCGAGTCTCCCTTTCCAGTTTTACCACGAGCGGGTGGACCGGTATTGGTGTGGAAATGACAGTTATGTCTTCCGCCGGCAACATTGTCCGGCAAATCGACGGAAAAAACCCGCTCGATCTCGTTGCAGATTACCTCAATATCAGTAAAGAGGTTGTGGTCAGCACGGCGCTGAATTTTCCGATGCTGGTACAACGGCCCGATGGAAGCGAAGTGCTCAGGACTGCACTTTCCGCAGATTACACAACCGGTGCCCTGATCTATGCCGGGAGTGTCCCTGAAGGATCAAAGATCCGGTTTTCGAGCTCCTTTGGTACTGAGACCATTGAAAAAACTATCCGTGAAATGATCGCGTACTATGAAAAGAATCCCGAGGCTGATCTGGTCATCCTCTTTGACTGCTGTGCCCGCCACCAGGCCGCCGGTGCCTACGTAAACGACGAGATCTCCGCCATCGCCGATCTCTGGAAGGTACCGGTCATCGGTTTTTTCACGTATGGCGAGATCGGGCATTCACCTTCAGGGAAATGCGATCTTTTTAACGAGACGCTCTCCCTTGCCCTGCTCAAATTCAGATGACGCTCATGAAGCCGACTGACGAACTCAGGGAACTCATTGGCCCGGTATTGGCGCATGTTGAAACTCGCGATGCAGAGCGTATAGAAAAGATCCTCCGCCGCATAGAAAAGCACGCCGAGCTCCAGGAGAGAAAGCTTCAGCGGGCTATCCTTGACCGTCAGGCTGTCCATTCCTTAATGAACCGGACCGCAGGTGATCTTGCAAAGCGGTACCAGACCCTCTTTGAACAGGATAGCAATCCGAAAGTGATTATAGAAAAAGACGGGACAATATCGCTTGCAAACAATAGTTTCTGCCTCCTCATCCATGAAATGCGAGGAGATGTTGAGAGTAAAAAGAACATCTGCGATTACCTCGACGGAATGATCTGCGATCCCCTGAGTGATGACGCCGCTCCCCGGGACGATCTCTCGCCCCCGGACCTCTCCTCCGGCCAGATCCACACTGCCGGTGGTGAATTTATCGATGTTCTCATAAACAAGGGCAGTTTCCCCGGGAGCACCCAGAGTATTGTTACCCTTATAAACGTCAGCGAACGAATGCGGCTGGAGCGGGAGCTCCTGGAAACTTCCGGGTTCCTCTCTGGGATCCTTCAGGCATCCCCGGTTGGGTTCCACATGACGGACACTAAGGGAAATTACGTGTACGTGAACGAGACCTGGTCAGCCATTACCGGGTTTGCCCCGGACCAGGTGCAGGGAAAGTATTATTCCCTTATCCTTCACCCTGATGACTGCGACCGCATCGCCGATGAGATCGAGGAAATTGCCAAAAGAAGAGTATCCCGCGAGATCGAGACCAGGATTATCAGGCCCGATGGCACCGTCCGCTGGATTTTCAATCATTCCGTACCTGTTATCGATGATGGGGGGCAGCTGACCGGCTGGGTGGGAGCGGTCAGTGATATCACGGAGCGAAAAAAGATTGAAACAGCCTTAAAAGAGAGCGAGGAAAAATACCGGGCCCTCACGGAAAACACAGGGGACGTCCTCTATTCCGTGGATATGGACGGGAATATTACCTATGTTTCCCCGCAGGTCAGCAGGTACGGGTACACGCAGGAAGAGGTGATCAGCATGCCGCTTTCCGCATTCATCCATCCGCTGGACATTTCCCGTGTGAGAAAGTCTCTTGCCTCTCAAGCACAGGACCGGGTCCACACCATTTCCACGTTCCGGATCTTTTCCCGTAACGGAAATATCCACTGGCTGGAAGGCAAAAGTACCCTGCAGACCGATGCATCAGGAAAACCCCTGAGTTTTTTGGGGATTCTCCGGGATGTGACGGATCGGAAACACGCAGAAGATGCGATCGCGCTTGCAAACCGCAAGCTCAACCTGATGAACAATGTCACCCGGCACGATATCCTCAACACGATCACCGGTGTGTACGGTTTTATCGATATGGCAAACGCCACCTCATGTGAGGAGGAGCGGGTACAGCTGCTCCACGATGTCAAGGATCTCGTAGGCATTATCCAGCGCCAAATCAACTTCACCAAGCAGTACCAGGAAGTCGGGATCCAAGAGCCCCAGTGGCAGCGGGTGGCAGCGGTTATCGAGCGTGTGATCCCGAATTTTTCCCGGTCCGGGCTTGAGTTTGCCGTCGAACTGGACCGGCTTGAGATCTATGCAGACCCCCTGCTTGAAAAAGTGTTTTACAATCTGATCGACAATGCCATTCGGTACGGGGACACGCTCACCACCATTTCCGCCCGTTTCGATCTTTCCCCCGCCGGCCTTTCCCTTATTATCGAAGACAATGGCGTGGGCATTTCCTCTGAGGAGAAGGAGCAGATCTTTGAGCGGGGGATCGGGAAAAATACCGGCCTTGGCCTTTTTATGACCCGTGAGATTCTCGGTATTACAGGCATCACAATTACCGAGAACGGTGAACCCGGCAAAGGAGCAATGTTTGTGCTTTCTGTGCCCCGGGGAGCATACCGCCTTGCGGATAAAGATTGAGGGTACTGGATCCGGTACGCAAGAAACAGCCGGCCTGGTGCGTTGCATCCTTGTGGCCTGCCTCCTGCACCGGTTGCCGCCGGCGCACCGGATGCATGTAGGCATCTTCTTTGTCTAAAGATCGATCCCGCCGCCTGCATGCTTAAGTCTCGGGGGTGCAATGGTTTTAGTTAAAATACCGGAAAAATAAACTTTTTACAAAACCGGCCGGGACTACAATGTACTTTGAGGAGAGAAAATAACGTGCCGCAAAAAACCAACCTGAACTACTGGATTGATTACTGGAACCGGACCAATCCCGCATCCGATCTCATGGACGAAGAGAGCCTTGTCTCCTTCTGGGACAAGCGCTCCGAGGATTTCGCAGACAAGATCGCAACAGCCGGGGGCCGGAAGCGTTCACGGGAGAACATTGCGCTGCTTGAGGCCTCCGGGTTTTGCGCAGAGGGCGCACGGGTTCTCGATATCGGTTGCGGGGCCGGGTCTCTTTCCCTGCCCCTTGCCCGTGCGGGAGCAGAGGTCACCTCGTTTGACATATCCCCGGGCATGCTTGCCCAGGTACAACGCGTTGCGGACCGCGAGGGACTTTCGGTCACCACCATTGCTGGTTCGTGGTGGACCGCGAATATCGACCGTCTGGGATTCCGTGAAAAGTTCGATCTCGTGATAAGTTCCATGACCCCGGCAATAAAGGATGCAGAGACGCTTGAGCGGATGATCACCTGTTCGCGGGCTTCCTGCTTCTACATCGGCTCGTTTCCCGGCGGCAGGGATGCGATTCTATCAGATCTGCTTTCACGGATCGGGAAAATTCCCTCACCCCGCCGTCCTCCCATGGGCTTCCTCTTCCCGTTCATGTACCTGTACCTCAAAGGCTATCGCCCGGAGGTTACTTTTTCCCGCCGCAGGTGGAACGAAACGCTTGACACAAAAAAGGCTGCCGCCCATGCGATCGATATCATCAGCCACGATCAGACCGTTACCCCGGCAATGAATCGGGCGATCCAGCGGTACTACAAAGAGACGGCAGTTGACGGGAAATGCATCTTTAAAAACGAGATGTTCCTGGGCATGATGGTCTGGAAGGTCCGGCCATAACCCTGGGTCGGCGGCGATAATTTTTGATTTCTGATCTTTTTTTGATCTTTTTGCGTGGTTATCCTTCCATCTCCCCGGTCCGGATCCGGATCGCCTGCTCAACCGGCAGGACAAAAATCCTCCCGTCCCCATTCGCCCCGGTCCAGGCGCTCTCCCTGATGGTCGAAACGAGATCTTCAACGTCCCGGTCATGGGACACGATCTCGATCCTGACCTTGACAAGGATATCGATAGTAAGCCTCCCGCCCCGGTACACAAGGGCGATCCCTTTCTGTGCTCCCCGTCCTTTTGCCTCCGCGGTGGTCATGCCGATGTAGCCTTTGTCTTCGAGCGCTTTTTTTACGGCGCCAAACCGTTCCGGCCGGATCAGGGCAATGACCAGTTTCATATCAGTCACCGGTTAACAACTGCCTCCTCTGCTCACGATATGCGGAGAGATCCGGGGGATGGGATGTGTACCGGAGGGACTCGTGGCAGGGAATACTCATGCGTATCCGGTATTCTCAGTTTATGTTATTAAAATATTATGGAAGTATTCTTCCATCATGTTTATACTAAATACTTTACAATCCAACATTTTTCCGGTCATGCGGACGCACAAAGGGTATCTCATCCCCGCATCAATACCTCAAGGATGAAGCCGGCCATGGAACCACCCCTCATATATCTCAACAATGCGGCCACGAGCTGGCCAAAGCCGCCTGGTGTGATCGCCGCGGTCAATGACGCACTTGCCCTGCCGTTTGGTGAGGCCGGCCGGTCTGCAGCGGGTCTCTCATCAGATTGCGTGGCCGATGCACGCGAAGCGGTGGCCCGGTATTTCCATGCACCCGAAACAGATCACGTGATCTTCTCCGCAAACGCTACCGACGCTCTCAATACGCTCATTTCGGGTTTTGCAATAAATGAGGCCGGTCCGTTCCACGCGATCATTTCCGATCTCGAGCACAATTCCGTGATCCGCCCCTTGCGCACGCTGGAAGCCGGGGGCCGGTGCAGTGTTACGGTAGTCCCTTCCACGGGAGCCCGGGTTGACCCGGATGCTGTGGCTGCAGCGCTCCGGCCCGACACCCGCCTCGCCGTCCTTTCCCACGGGTCCAATGTCCTTGGCTCGGTACAGGATATCTCCGCTATCGGGAAACTTCTGCAGGACGAGAGTGTCTTCTTTATTGCTGACGGGGCCCAGACCGCGGGCCTTGCACAAATCGATCTCGGGCGGCTGCCGCTCGACGCCTTTGTTTTCACGGGCCACAAGTACCTTTTCGGTTTTCCGGGCACTGGCGGGTTCTACATCCGTGACCCGGAAAAATCTGCTTCAACCCGACAGGGTGGGACCGGAACGGATTCGCGGTATCCTCTCCAGCCGCAGGGGATGCCGGAGAAGTTTGAGGCCGGCACGCACAACTACCCGGGCCTTGTCTCACTTGCCGCCGGGATCGCATTTCTGGAGGAGACCGGGGCTGATGCGATCGCCCGGAGCATCACAAGGCAGGCCGGAATTTTCCTGCGGGAATTTTCCGGGACTGATACAATCCAGGTGTACAACACAAATCCTGATCTCCCGGTGATCTCTTTTAATCTGCGGGATCTCGAAAATGAGGATACCGGTTTTGTCCTCCGGCGCATGTACGGGATCGTCACCCGGACCGGCCTGCACTGTGCACCGCTCATCCACGACAGGATCGATGGGGGCCATGGCTGCGTCCGGATCAGCCCATCCATTTTGACTCCTGATGAAACGTGTAGGAGCGCTGCAGCAGCCATTCGCGAGGTGGCAGACAGTGTCCATAGTGCGTGAAAAGAATTTTAAGAACTGTGCCGATGGCCGGGTCAAAAAAGAATACCTGCTCTCGGACCCGTTTACCAAAGAGACCGCATGCAGCTTCTCCTCATTTG
Source organism: Methanoregula boonei 6A8 (assembly GCF_000017625.1). NCBI lineage: Archaea > Methanobacteriati > Methanobacteriota > Methanomicrobia > Methanomicrobiales > Methanoregulaceae > Methanoregula > Methanoregula boonei. The sequence goes on from NC_009712.1 coordinate 287,740, forward strand.
GATCGGCAAACGTAATGGAATTTCTCAAAAAACCCTTCTTTACCCTGGTACGCCCACCGAGCATGAACATGCGGGCGGTGCTCGGCGAGAATACCCTTGAAGTCTGGTACGAGCCGGCCGATCTGCCCTTTTCCGAGCCCGTAATCTACAGGCTTCTGGAAGGCGATCCCGTTGTACAGGATCCCTCTTGAAGGAGTACCGGCATTTTTCCTGCCCGGTTTCTGGATTATCTGGCCGGTATTTAACTCCCATCTGCACACGGGATTAATGCTAAAGCCGCCACCGGGTATATGCGAGAAACATACATGGCGTTAGTCTGGAGCAGGAGACTCTCAAACGAGATCCGCGAACTGGGATAGGACCTCGAAAAAGAACAGCTTGTTGTGGCGTTCCCTGACGGTGTGCGGAAGTATTATGCACCGGTCAGCTGGGATACGTATGCATCAATTGCCCACGCACTGAACCCGGCCCGGCTGGTCCGGCAGTCGATTGAATGCAAGGTCCTTCTCATCACGGTAACCGGGTACCAGTGAGTCCTGGAGGCAATCGCCCTCAGTTTTGTTTGCCCTCGCCTCGTGGCCTTTCCTGGTTCTCGTCATCAAACATTTTCAATTAATATTACTAAATTGTCAAATAAAAAAAGTTGATATAGATGAGGGTTCAATAGGATAGTGTCCCTTTGGAACGCACGCACCAACCGGACACATGCACACAACACAAAGAGCACACACGAGATACCGAATTCCTGAAGAGATAAACCTCGGACAGACCCGATTGGCAGGTTAGATACAACCCGGCACCGGTGCATCAGCACCATCGTCCATCCTTCACAGGGAAAGCCTGACCTCATACCCGGGGCAGGCAGCCGGTGCCGGGACACCTTCAGATTTTGCAAAGATTATTTGTTTCTTTTATCTGTCACTTCCATGGCATAAAAAAGGTGCAGGGGGCCGGTGCGATAAAACCTGCTTTCCCCGACAACGTTAGTTTAGGAGTCTTTTGCTATACGGCCTGCAACAGCATCCCGGGCAAGTACTACGGACTTGTTGATATGGTCGGTAGCCGAACAGACCTTCTCTGCGATGGGTTTTACCTTTTTCTTTAAGACACTGTATTCGTCGATCCACGCGATCGTGTCTGTTGCACCGGTACGCAGTTCTGCCAGTCCGCTTTCGAGCTCCAAAAGTGCGGGTTTTGCCGTCCCGGAAATCCCGGTTGCGTTCTGGATTTCGGGAAGGACTTTGTCGATATACGTGCAGAGCGTTGTTGCGACCTCGTGCGCCCGGGTATAATCGCCCTTATCCATGGCATCCCCAAAAGAATGGATGAGCGGGCCGGCACCTTTTATTACCCCGGCAATAATCGTGAGGGCATTGTGATCTTCCTGTCGATTTGTGGTCATTATAGTACTATCTCCTTGTGTCGGGATACCCTTTTTCCCCGCGTTTCTGCTATTCCTTTGAGCGCAGGAGACGAGGAGATTTTTCCGGCAGGTACTGTAGCAGCGGAATCGTTACCGTATCAGGAAAGGGATCTGATCAAGCTGTTTTTTTCCGGTCCTGCATCCATTAGGATTGTTTCTCTTCCGGACGAATATATACTTTAAGTAAAAACTCTATAATTGCGTACAGGAAATAGCGGGGTACTCGCTTACCCGGCACCTGCAATCGCTCCCCGGCACGGATGTACCCGCATCTCAAGTTGTCTGACTGGCGCGGCATTTCCTCTAAAAAAAGAGCAGTGATCACCGGGGACTCTTCCCCTCCCCAAAAAACCGGCAGGGCCAACAGATGATAGTTTCGCTTGCAGCGTTTTTGATCTCGTGCGGCATCGGTGTTATAGCTGCGGTCATCGGGCTTGGGGGCGGGTTTTTGTATGTCCCCACCCTCACCCTCATCTTCGGATTCGATCCACGCATTGCCGTGGGAACCAGTCTTGCCGTGATGGTTTTTTCCTCGTTTGCGGCAACCGTGGTGTACCGCCGTCAGGGGCGGGTCCTGTACAAGGCCGCTGCCGTGATCGCGATCCCAAGCATTGCATTCTCGATGCTGGCCTCGGTGATCTCCAGTTACATCGACACCCGGCTTATCATCGCGCTCTTTGCGCTGGCGCTCCTTGCCATGTCGTTTGAGATGCTCATCCCTGCCCTGCACCTGATCCGGAAGATCGGGATCGGTCCCTTGATGGCCCTTTCCTGCCGGGATCTTGACGGGACAGAGAAGATTATCCAAATCCCGTACGCCCATCTTGTGGTATGGGGGGCATTTGGGGGATTTGTAAGCGGTGTGACCGGGACAAGCGGAGGGGCGTACTTTGTCCCGGCGCTTGTTGCTCTGGGAGTACCGGTGCACTGGGCGGTGGCCACCTCACTCCTTGCCGTCATTCCTACCGTGGTGACCGGGGCATCCGTGCATGCATTTCTCGGGCATGTCTCGGTCCCGTTCCTAGTCCTGTACGGAGCCGGGGCCGGGATGGGAGCATGCCTTGGTGCGTATATTGCCCCCCGGATCCACCCGGACCACATAAGGAAGTTCTTTGGAGTAATGCTGATCTTTATCGCGGTCCTGATGATCCAGCAGAAGGTGCTGACAGGGATCTAAACACCCCCGTACCGGATCCTTTGTCTTTATCCTGCAGCCCGGCACATCACAGGATATGCGACTGATCGTTTCCTTCTTTGTTCTTGGCGCACTTGCCGCAGCGATCCTTGCCGGCGGCTGTATCTCTTCGGTTACGACCACAACCCCGACTGCCACCCCAACCCCGTACGAGGTCCTCACCCCTCCGGGCAACACGCTTCTGGGGAACTGGACCGGGACAATGGTGAGCTATGACGAAGGTACGGGCTATGCAGATAATGGGAACCGGACCATGAGCATGGCAGTAACCGGTGAAAAGGACCGGCTCTTCTCCGGTACCATGGTGATCCAGGCCAACGGGACGTTGTACACGGTCCCGATCGCCGGCATCATGGCAAAGGACCGGCAGAGTTTTGTGCTTGTTGAGAAGAATTTCGGCTATGTGACCGGGACATTTGTCAACGGAAACGAGATCGAGCTTGACTGGCATAACGATGGCCCAGAGATCGGCGTGGCAATCGATACGCTCCAGCGGGTGTGACCCGGGCGGCCTGCATCACAGGTTTTTCCCGGCGGCCGCAATTTTTTTTTACTTTGGAACGTGGGGTGTATTAAAAAAACTTCAGGCCTTCGAGCAACACCTGTACTGCTGCAAGCCCGTCTTTTCCCTGCCTACGGGTATCGAGGAAGACGGCACCAATGAGTGCCTCAAATGCGGCGTCGAACGCCTGGCTCCCCTGCTCCCAGACCTTATTTTTCTCCTCGCCTTTTCCCCAGCGGATGAATTTGTGGAGCTGGAATTTTTCTGCGAATGCCCGGGTCTTGTCGCGGTTGACTCCCCGGATCTTTTCTGAGGTGAGTGTACCCTTGTCCCGGATGCCGCTTTCGTACAGCCGGGTTGCAACCACGGCCCCGAGCACCGCGTCGCCCACAGTGGCAAGCGGGTCCATGCAGTCATTTCCGGCTGTGGGATTTTCGTTAATGTACGCCTGCCGGGTCAGGGCTGCATCAAGGATGGTGCGGTCTTTGATGGTGAAGCCGAGCCGGGTTTCGAGTTCGGAGAGGGGGGAGGGCATATACGATTACCTATGGTGATTACCGGTACGGGCATTAATCGTTGTCGTGTGCCGGGATCTTGCGCAAACAAGTGTGAGTCCTGTGCGAGATGGAAGTTTTTATTGCCCATATGATGGAAGTACATTTCTTGGGGAACCCCTCTCATCCGCAGATTAACACCATTTTGAGCGGGACTCCCCAAAAGAATGGGGAAGCACCATACGGATTTCCCCTCATGGGGATCCATCAGACAACCTTCCACCACCCCACTCTTTGCAGCAACTCTTTTTTCCCGGATATTTCAGGATCGCATCCTTTTCGCAAAAGTGATATGCCGGCAGCGGCAAGGTTCGCATAACCAGAAGGAGGTGGCAGGAACATGGACCTTTATCTTCTCCGGCACGGTAAAGCCGGGCAGTCCCCGGGCGGATTTGACGATAACACCCGGCCTTTGACCGCGGAAGGAAAAAAGGAGATCCGGAACGCAGGCCGGTTCCTTAAGAAAAGGAAGATCCGGTTTGACGGGATCGCAACAAGCCCCCTGCTCCGGGCCCGCGAAACTGCGGAGATCGTGGCAAAAGTGACCGGCGCAAAAGAGGACCCGGCAATCTGGGACGAGCTAGCCCCCAACGGCGACCCGGATACCTTGTGCTACCAGGCCTCGCAGTACGGCGATGATGCAGTGCTCCTTCTTGTGGGCCACGAGCCCTCGCTTGCCGGCCTGATCTCGCGGGTCATTGCCAGGGAAGGCAGCGCTTCGGTTGCGCTCGGGAAAGGAGGCCTTGCCAAGATCCGGCACTTTTCATTCGAACACTCCCCATCCGGTGAGCTCCAGTGGCTGCTTACCTCCGGGCTGCTTTCTGAAATGGAATAAGGCCCCCCTCCTGACTGCCACCTTTTTTGCTTTCCTTCACCCATCTTTTCCTGTACCTATGATCGTCCTGCGTCTTCTTGCCGATGCAGATATTCCGGTGATCAAATCCTGGCCGCATTATCCGCCGGAATTTGCCGGGCTGGACTACAGCCTGCGGGACGGAGGCTGGCTGGACACGCACCGGAATGAACCCGGTACCGTGGTCTTTGCAGCAACAGAGAACGGTAAACTTGTCGGCTTCTCGCTCCTGGTGCAGGGCCTTGAAGGGGTGTCCGAGTTCATGGTGGCGCTCCACCCTGAACGGATCGGGGGCGGTCTCGGGAGAACGATCGTACGCCTGACGCTCGCACGAGGGTTTTCCTGCCCGGGGACTGCACGGATCCGGCTGATTGTAAGAAAGAACAATTTCCGGGCAAAGGCCCTCTATACCTCCCTGCATTTTGTACGGACCGGGGAACTGGTCAAGGAGATCCAGGGAGATCCTGTAGCATTCTTTGAAATGGAGATCACCCGGGAAGATTTTACCAAAGGAGAAGGGATTATGAAACAGGTATTGCTGGTCATCGATGTGCAGAACGAATATTTCAGCGGGGCCCTGCCAGTCACGTACCCGGAGGGCAGCCTTGGGAATATCCTAAAAGCCATGGACCATGCGCACAGCGCCCGCATGCCGGTGGTCGTCATCCGTCACACAAACCCTGCCCCGGGTGCGCCGGCATTTGGGCAGGGATCGCCGGGCGCAGATCTCCACCCGGAGATCAAAAAGCGTCAGGCAGATCTCGTAATTGAGAAGCACTATCCCGGGAGTTTTACCGGGACGGAGCTTTCCGCGTGGCTTAAGGAAAACAGGATCACCACCGTGACGATTGCAGGATACATGACCCAGATGTGCTGCGATACGACCGCCCGACAGGCATTCCACGAAGGCTATGCCGTGAACTTCCTCTCCGATGCCACCGGGACGCTGTCGATTACAAACACTGCCGGGTCTGTCTCCGCTGCCGATCTCCACCGGGCAATCCTCGTCACCCAGCAGATGGTTTTTTCCCGGGTGCTTTCCACCGCAGAGTGGATCGCGGAGACTTAAAAGAAGGATTCGTTTTCTTTGGCCGGAAAAATCCGGCCGACACTAAAAAACACCTGAATTACGGCGGGGAACTTCGGGCATTTACCCTATAAAAGAGGTTTACTATGCAATCTTATGTCTGTCAGGCCTGTGGCCACAAGTACGTACCGAAGAAAGGGGACGCAGCAGGGAATATCCCGGCGGGAACCTCATTTGAGGCCCTGCCCACGGACTGGACCTGCCCGGCCTGTTTTGCCGGAAGGGACGAGTTTTGGCCCGTGTAAGGGGGGTCACCCGGGATCTTTTTTTTTAAAGTTTACTTTTTTTGTAGCCTGCGGATCGCACTTTCCAGCGTGATTTCCCCCGTATTATCATTTCGGAATATTTATTTTGGTTTAAATAAATTATTCATCTATGAAAAAAACGGGAATTCTCCTTGTTCTGGCGTTTATCCTTCTTTTTTTTGTCGTTGCTGCCGGGTGTATGAACCTTGCAATGACTGAGAAATACACCGTGAGCCAGGATGCACAGATCACCCATGCGGAATATGACCTGAACATGGATCGTTCAACGTATAACCTTCTTAAACTCGGGGCAGAACACGAAGGCTATGATTCGGTACAGGCACTTCTGGAGAGAAATCTCACAAAGACCCTTGGCCCGGGGAATGTGTCCTACACTGAAACATGGGATAACCAGAACAACAAGGTAACGCTCTCGTTTTCCAGTACGGATACCTATTCCCCTCCTTCCGATTCCAAAATAAGCATCCGGAAAGATGGCGACAATCTCGTGTACCAGGATGATACCTTTTATTCACCACAAGCCTTGCAGTCCCTTGGGGCAGGAGAATCCGCCGCGTCTCTTACAACTCCTGTACCAACGCCGGCCCCTACCTCGGCGCTGGTGTATAATGCAACGACCCATGGTTATGATCTCATTACTATAACCCCGACCCCGGTACCTACCAAATGGATTTGGAACAGCTCCCTCCAAAAGTATGAACAGGTCGAGATTACCCCGACACCGGCAGTCCCGCTGTTCAATGCCTCTGAGGAGCGGGAGATGATGGGGGCGATGCTTTCCGGGGTCTCGGTGGACTATTACCTGGAGATGCCAGGAAAGATCGTCAACACCTCGGCCACAGTCGTAAATAACAACAAGGCGGAGTGGCATTTTGGCGGCGCCGATCTTATGAATACTTCAATCTACGCCGAAAGCCAGCCGCCCTCACTTCTGCCGGGCTTTACCTCGTTCGTTGCGGTTGCCGGGTGTGCCCTGGTCGTCCTGTTCCTTGGGCGCAGGAAAAATAAATCCCGGTAGCCGGGCGGGGGTTATCCGGTTTTTTTTTCTTTTTTTTAGGATGCTTATGTTTTACCGCAGCAAGAGCGAGTTTGCCGGTGCCGGTGAAACAGCAGATGACAATCATCGTTATTCTTACACCGCGCCACCGGTGATTGCGCCAATGCGTGCTTGATCCCGAACATGATCCGAGCCTCCCGGCTTACCCGAATGTCCCCGGTGCAGGCCGCTTCATCCGCGGGCCAGTCATATGCGTTCCATCTTGGAAGACCTCATCCCATCCGGGCCCATATGGGGCTCTGATTTCCCTTCCCGGACCTAAAAAAAGCCCGTATCGGGCTCCGTTTAAAAATAAGCTCATATCGGCCTTATTTTGGCAATCGGACAAAATAAAAAGTTCTCATAAACGCGTTTTACGGCCCGATCTCATGCCCGTATGGGTTTTTGGTCGAGAATGAAAAAAGGGGCCATTCCCGGGGCCTCTGCGGCCCGCTAATGGGCATTATATGGTGCTCAATTTTGGCGTATTTTTTAAAACAGGGGCATTTATGGGCACGGATTTCCAGGCAGGACAATCGGACGGTTTTACGGACGTATTTTGGAAGAGAAGTTCAGGTTGGCATCCCCATGTTGCGTGGTATTACCCTGAAAAATTATCCAAAACAATCCTGTCCGTTACGCTAAACGAATGAGGATATTTCCGTCTTTGCCGCATCATCCTGATAACAGTTATCCAGTTTCCTTCCTGTGCCCCGGTGTATGTACCTGAAATCCGCTCACCTGTGGAGTGTCATTTGGGAATTATTTCAAGATCATAATCAGCTCTCCGTCAGGAATGGTCATTTTCTTTTTTTGGAAGGTTCTGATATCTTCCCGGGTTCATGGCGAGGTAATGAGGGAGGAAACCGGCTCGCACATTTGTGCAGAAACTGTTCGTTCCAAAAAATGAAACATGTAGTACCTAATTTTAACTGTGACATGCATTCCCCATAAAAGGTATATTTCCCGCAGATGGTTCTTATGATACCCATTCTTTATGTGGATGATGAGCCTTCCCTGCTCGAGCTTGGCAAGCTGTATCTTGAGCGGACAAACGAATTTACCGTCACCACTGCACCATCCGCGTCTGTTGCACTCGATCGGTTAAAATCCAACAGTATCAAAGCCATTGTTTCCGATTACCAGATGCCGGACATTGATGGCATTGAATTTTTAAAACGGGTGAGGGAAAAGGACAAGACCATTCCGTTCATTTTGTTTACCGGCAAGGGCAGGGAAGAGATCGCGGTCAAAGCCTTTGAAAACGGTGCTGACTCGTATATCCAGAAAGGGGGGGATTCAAAATCGCAGTTTGCCGAGCTGGTGCAAAAGCTCAAGGTTGTCGTTGACCACCGGCGGGCGGAGGTCCAGGTCACTACCCTCCACCGGCTCTATACAACGCTTTCCGCAACCAACAAGGCGATCATCCATATTCATGACAAAAAGGAATTACTGAGCGAGATTTGCCGGATTGCTGTTGATACCGGTGGCTTTTCCCTGGCCTGGGCCGGCATTGCCAATACCCAAACCCACAGCATAGAACCCGTTGCGATAGCAGGTTCGGATAAGGGCTTCCTTGGTACGATCACCATATCGACCGATGACACACCAACCGGGAGGGGCCCGACCGGAACTGCATTCCGCAAAAAATCATTCAATGTCTGTAATGATATCGAACGTGATTCAAAGAAGGCGAATCCGTGGCGCAAAGGTGCACTCGAATGGGGCTATCGCTCGCTTGCTGCGTTCCCCTTTGCAACCGGTTCCCGAAATGCAGGTGTGATTACCTTCTATGCTTCTGAACCGGGATTTTTTAACGACCAGATCATCCGGCTTCTCGAAGAACAATCCGGGGATATCTCGTTTGCTCTCCAGACCCTTGACCACGAAGAGCAGCGAAGAGCAGCCGAAAACCACTTAAAAAAATCAGAACTCCAGTACCGGCGGCTGTTTGAAACTGCGCAGGATGCGATTCTGATCCTTGACGGGGATACCGGTGAAGTTATCGATGCAAATACCTTTATTCTCGATATGCTGGGATACCCGCTTGAGTATTTCCTCGGAAAGCACCTCTGGGAACTCGGGTTTCTTAAAAACAAATCCCTTGCACAGGATGCGTTTGTGAGATTGAAAACTCAGAAGTATATCCGGTATGAGGATCTGCCCCTTGAAACACAACAGGGCACGCCTATGCACGTGGAATTCATCAGTAATGTCTATGCCGTTGGTGAAAAGAATATCATCCAGTGCAACATCAGGGATATCACCGAACGGAAACGTGCTGAAGATGCACTCGCCCTTGCCAGTAAGAAACTCAACCTCCTCTCCTCGATAACCCGGCACGATATCAATAATCAGCTCCAGGCCCTGAGTGAATACCTGGAACTCTCAAAAGAGGTACTTGCTGACCCTGCTGCGCTCTCCCGGTATATTGCAAATGAGGAGCGTATAGCCGCAACCATCGGCCACCAGATCGCGTTTACCCGGGAATATGAGGATCTCGGGGTCAGGGCGCCGGTCTGGCAGCAGTTACCGGAGATTATTCGCTTGGCGGGATCGCAGGTTCCAGATAATACCATCGCCTTTGAATTTTCCACCGATCATCTTGAAATTTATGCAGACCCGCTTCTGATAAAGGTCTTTTATAACCTGTTCGATAATGCCCGGCAGCACGGCGGAGGAGTGACCCGGATAACTATATCCCCCCATATAAGCGGCGCCGGACTCATTATCACGGTTGAAGATAACGGAAAAGGAATACCCGGGGAAGACAAACCGCACGTGTTTGAACGCGGTTTTGGGAAAAATACCGGGCTTGGCCTGTTTCTCGCCCGTGAAATCCTGTCGATTACCGGTATTTCCATCAGTGAGACAGGTGTCCCGGGCACCGGAGCGCGGTTTGAGATTGCGGTCCCAAACGAAGCATTCCGGTTCATGGATCCGTAATAAAAAAACCGGCTCTCGCAGAGTGCTGGTGCATTTCCGGAATTTTAACAGAAATGATCCCCTTGTGCCAGCGTCCCCATGGGCGTTAGGAGACAGTTTGAATTTTTTTCCTGAACCGGTCCCCCCCCGACATTACATCACCGTTCCCCAAAATTAATACATTATCTGTCGGGCATCACGCGTTATTCCCGGAGGGAGAAGTGCCTGAACTGAACGGGGATCCCCTATGCTCCACCACCTTTTTGCACAGCATCTTCGCTTTTTACCCTGAATGATAGGATATAAAAAATCTGGATATATTTATAGCACGGGACGTGTAGTATACAACGAAGTGGAACGTGTATGAAACCCCGGTTTGAAAAACGTCTGGCAGTCGGTATGATCATTGCGGCCCTTGCCTGTCTCATACTCCTGCCTGTCCCCATTGACGGCCTGAAAGTGATCGGTTCCATTTATACCGGTAACGTCTCGCCCGGCCAGACCGTTATCTTTCCGATGACCATAAGCCTGGGTGCAAATGATCCCCCCATGGATATGGTAGTGGATGTCATGGGATTCGGGCAGTCCCCGGATAAGAGTTATGTGGCCCTTGATCCGTCTTCTGATACCAGTCCCTACTCGGCCCGGAGCTACATCTCAATCGATAACCGGACATTCCATCTTGATCCCGGTGCTTCGGAAACGGTTGATGCGACGATCTCCGTGCCGGGTGATGCCGGTCCCGGCGGGAGATATGCAATTATTTCCATCCACGGTCTGCCGAACGGTACAGGATCCACACTCGTTGTTACAGCGATAAATGTCCCGGTGATGATGACGATCGACAGTCCCGGTATTACCCAGACAGGGACGATAACGGGTTTAACTACGGGAACTATTGTTGCAGGCCAACCGCTTGCTCTTATAACCTCATTTAAAAATACCGGCAATCACCACTATGCAAATACCATCAACAATGTGCAGGTCACTGACGGCAGCGGAAAACAGGTTGCCCTCTTGTCAACCGATCCTACACTGTACTCGATTATCCCCGGTAACACGGTCAATTTTGTCGTGAATCTCAATGCTGCATTGTCGCCGGGAACGTACACGATGCTGTCCAACGTATCCCTAAAGGACGGTACACTCCTCGATTCAAAGACTGCCAGCTTTGAAGTGAACAGCAGCTACACTGCTCCTGTGCAGGAAACAAGTGTCGCCCTGACCCCGAAAAACCCTGCGGTACTGGCATCTTCTGACGGGAGGATAGCGGTTAGTTTCCCGGCCGGTGCGGTCATATCGGATGTCACGGTTACGTTAAAACCGTTCTCACTGGATCAGCTTCCCGGACTGCCTGCCGGAACAACAGCCGGTGGCACGTGTTTCGAGATAGACGGGTTGTCCGGACTTCTCTCAAAAGATGCGATGATCAGTGTCAACTACTCCAGCTCAGATCTTGATGCTGCCGGGGGAGACGCATCGAAACTTGTTCTTGCACGGTACGACCAGTCCGGCAGCTCGTGGACCCTGCTCCCGACAACCGTGAACAAGGATACAACGACCCTGTCTGCAACAACAAACCAGTTCAGCACCTGGGCAGTCATCGCGTCTTCCACACCGGGTACACAAACCGGTGGACAGTCCAAAGGTATCCTTGCCCCGGATGTAACAACGGTCTTTCTCTCTCTTTGCCTGACTGTCGTAATCTTCGGGGCATGGAAGAGAAGAGAACGGTAATTTTTTTTTAATTTTTGTTAAAATATGTATGTACGGGAACACCTCCCGCATTTTTTTATTTGGGGGCTGCTGCCGGCATACTCCCCGCTGACTTCGCGATCAACCCTGCAGGAGAGCACACCGTGTTTATTGCAGGAGAAAAAAAAGAGACGCGATTACAGGGTTGTACCCGTCAACGTCACAACAATACGGTACACATGGGGGCTGGGAAGAACCGGATTGGCATAGGTTACCTCCTGCCGGAATCCGAGAGGATAGGTTTGTGACGCACCGGCCGTCCCGGTGAGGATAGATCCGCCGGACGGTAAGGTAACATACGGTCCTGCATTTGCATTAACCTGTAACGCGTGTGCAAGTTTGGTACCAGGTACGTATGCACTCCCGCTCCAGTCTGTCATAAAACCATTCGTATTCGTTGTATCTGCATCACTGGCGTCGACCGCCCAATCCGCCGTGCTGTTGACAACGACTTGTAATACGTTATTCTCCGTATAGGTGGTTCCGGGAGAAAGAGCCCATGGCAATTCTGTTCCGGTAATTGATATTTCAATAGATGAAGTCTCTGTTACCGTTGGTGTGGGTGTAGGGGTAGGTGTTGGAGTTGGCGTTGGTGTAGCTGTTGGTACTGACAGGGTATCCCCGTCAAGGGTAACCGCGGTCTGTGCCAGTGCACGTCCGTTTAATGTTGCGCCATTGTTGAGCGTAACCGCGGTGAAATCCAGGATATTCCCGTTGAAAACAGATGTTGTTCCCAGTGTCGTGGCGCCACCGACCACCCAGAAGATGTTCTTTGCCTGTGCACCGCCACTCAGGATAACGTGTTTACCGGAGCTGATACCAAGAGCACCCGGTATCTGGAAGATCCATACATCACTCGCGCTTCCATTGAGGACAAGATCGTTTGATATTGTCACGGCACCGGTGAACTTATAAAGACCCGGGGCGAGTGTCAGCCCGCCAATTTCCCCGCCGGATCCAATGTCCGTATAATCCGGGGGAGATCGTGTGGAGGCATCCGTGTACGCTGACTCCATGTTACTTACCGCTAAGGTGAGGTCAGCAGGAGTGGGAGCCGTATAGTCCGCTGCATAGACCTTTCCCGTCACCAGGGACGATGTTGAAAACTGGCCCGAGGAGTCCAGCGTCAGCCCAAATCCGGTTATGTACGTCGCAACGGCAGGGCTGATCCCCATATCCCCGCCAACTGATGTGGTTCCCGTGGTTGAGATTGCAGATTTTGCGAGGATCGTATAATTACCGGCTGCTCCAAGATTCACGGTTGAAACACCCTCTACACCGGGAATTATCGCGGCAGTCACGAGCCCGATTAACGCAAGGGTAAATACAATGGAGAAACGTTTTCCGGTATTTTTTTTTGTACCATGCATGGTATACTCCGGGAGGGGCATTGGTTATGCAGGGGATATATTCCCCTGATTATTTCATCTTTTGCTCTATGGAGGACCCGGCAAACTCCTTAATAGCGGGCTATTCCCCGGTTCAGTACATCATAATTTGAAGTAAACAGCATCTTGGGGTGTGGAATCACCCTGCATTTTTTGGACACTCCCGGGAATGCGTCACTCCACAATTCAGTATATTTCCGGACACCGGTGCTCTCATTGTATACGGGATACCATCATTTTTTTTGGTTTTTTCTCGCAGGAAATACAAAAAGAAACATGGGTTATATGGTTGTACCTGTTAACGTCACCACAATACGATACACATTGGGGTTGGGAAGAAGGGGATCGGTATAGGTTACCTGCTGCTGGAACCCGAGGGGATATGAGACTTGTGACGTACCGGCAGTCCCGGTGAGGAGAGATCCGCCAGCAGGTAAGGTAACATAGGAGCCTCCGTTTGCATTAACCTGTAACGCATGTGCGAGTTTGGTACCAGGTACGTATGCACTCCCGCTCCAGTCTGTCATAAAACCATTCGTATTCGTTGTATCTGCATCACTGGCGCCGACCCCCCAGTTCGCCGTACTGTTGACAACGACCTGTAAAGTATTATTTTCTGTAAATGTGGTCCCGGGAGAAAGTGCCCATGGCGATTCTGTTCCGGTAACGGTGATTTCTATGGCTGACATCTGATCTGCCGTCAGGATTGCTGATGTTGTAGACGATGCGGCTATCGCTCCCTGCGGAAACGCAAAGATACACACAAGGATTAAAAACAGTAAAAGGATTTTTTTCATAATTCAAACCTTCATCATCCGGACCCCCGGATGCTTTGTGATACCTCCGGGAGAATATATAATCGTTTTAATCATTGCAAAAACAACAATAAAGTATTAAATACCCACATCCTGAATTGACAACAGGGCATGATCAAAGATACGGATAATACGGGTTGATTCTGCCTGTGGATCCCGCAGCCTGCTGGGGTCATTGGTCCTATGTTATGCACCCGGATACGATACTAACCAGAAGATGCGGAAAAATAATCCGTGGCATTTTTATTGTCGTTCTCATCACTTCTCTTCTTTTCTTCTCCCCGGCGGTTGCCGGAGATCCAAAACTCACGATCGTCCTGACCGCACGAATTGTTCCTGTCTCATCAGCCTGGTTTGCCACAAACGTCACGGAGGGACCTGCACTGCTTCCGGTAGCATTTACCGACCAGTCCACAGACATGCCGGTATCCTGGAAATGGGACTTCGGGGACGGGGCTGTGGATACCGTCCGGAACCCGGTGCACATCTTCGAGACCCCGGGCATATACACGGTTCTGCTGACCGTTGGTACAATGTCCGGCAATTCGTCACGAGCAGCACAAATTATCGATGTGGGTGCGCCGCCGGATGCGCTGGGATCCAATACCCTCAGGACATCAGCGATCGGCCCGGGAACAACAACGACTCTTGACTTTTCAGCGCAGGCCGGGACGAGTATCGATATAACGACAAACAACAGCGTACAGGCCGGTACACCGGTCACCGTGACCGAATATTCCAGCCCGCCGTTTCCAGAAATGTCACTTCCGGCATTTACTGCTGCAGGCAGGTACATTGCAATCTCCGCACAGGGGCTGGAAGCAAATGTCAGCTCGGTAACCATAACGATGCAGGAACCGGCCCCCCTCCCGGCAGGTGTCACCGAGGCAAACCTTGTAATCGAATTCTTCGACCCTGCAACCGACACCTGGACCGTTCTTCCCTGTACCCTCGATACCACCAGCCACACGATATCGACCACATCCACGCATCTGAGCGCCTACGGGCTGTTTGCATCACCAGTGACTGCAGCACCCGGGAGTGGCAGCTCTTCTGGCGCAAGTGAAGGGGGCTTTCTCTCCGGAGGGAGTTCCTCCGGCGGCAGTGGCAGTGTAGGTCTCCTGCAATTTTTCCAGCTGGCGCCTGTCCGGGCTCCTCTGACACCGGCAGGAATTCATGTGAACACTCCGGCAGTAGTACCTGTATCTGCCCAGAAGGCACCGGTCCAGACTCCTGCAGCGGGAACATCGGCACAGACTTCACCCGGGCTTCCCCTCATGGGAATAGCAGTTGTCGTGGCAGTACTTGCCATAACCGGTGTTGCACTGCTGGCATTTGCCCGGAGGAACACATAAAAGAGCATACTCTCTCTCCTCCCCCGTATTAAAAAAAATCGCCCGGGAATTCCAGAATGTGTAATACCAGAAAACATGCCTGTCCTCTGTGCCATGCTTCAGGTTCGCATCATAATTAAAAATCTGGGCAATTATGGTTTGATTCTGTATCTCCCTTGGGGGACCGGGCAGTAACCGACAATCCTCACAAAGATGAAACATCAAGGGGCCTGAAACAAACCTGACATTCCCGTTGTGATCCAAATTTTGTAAACAACAGGTAGGTCTCTATACACATAAGCCATGTACTCGCCTTATCAGGGACAACAAAAATGCCAACACCACATGAAATAGGAAAGGCCGGAGAGGGATGTGCAGTCGAATTGTTTAAAGGAAAAGGATTCACCATCGATAAATGGGATACTCATACTCTGGGTACAGCAAACATCGAAGCGCATAGCAGAGAGGGTAAAATCCTTGTCCAGGTAAAATCGGCGATTTTTGACGAACCCTCATATTTATCCGCGAAAGAGCAAAGGAACGTAAAAGCACTGGCTACAAGAATTGGTGCTGTTGCATGGGAAGCAAAAGTTATCTTAAATACAAATTTAGATCTCGTCGGTGATATCCGGTTAAGACAACTGGATTAGCGCATGAGACTGAACTACGAATAGAATTATTTGTTTTCTCATTTTTTGCTCACCTGGCGCAGGATGAAACCGTGGCCTCTTTATTCTTTAGGAAAAATGATCAGAACAGGCAATTAAATTATTCAAATCGTTTTTGGATCCGGCATTTTTTATTTCATGGCAAGGTAACCGTGCCCGGACCCCTGCCCCTGGAACCGGACGGACACCGGGAAAAAGGACTTAATAAAGTGTTCCCTGAGAAGCAAAAATTGGCACACCTTTTGCAACGTCCGCACAGGCTTAACCTCTCTCCCGTTCCATGGTAGCATGTCTGGTAGACAATAAAAAAATGAGGATTATACAATGTCACAACAGCTTGGCGGACAGCCAATTATTATTCTCCGGGAGGGGACAACACGGAATCGGGGCGAGGAGGCCCAGGCAAGCAACATTGCCGCAGCAAAGGCAGTGGCAACTGCGGTCCGGTCGACCCTTGGGCCAAAAGGCATGGACAAGATGCTCATCGACGGCATGGGTGATATTGTCATCACCAACGATGGCGCAACCATCTTAAAAGAGATGGACATTGAACATCCCGCCGCAAAGATGATGATCGAGATCGCAAAGACCCAGGATGACGAGGTCGGCGACGGGACCACATCGGCCGTTGTCATCGCCGGTGAACTCTTAAAGCAGGCAGAGGGACTGCTCCAGTCGCATGTTCACCCGACCGTTATTGCGGAAGGGTACCGGCAGGCGGCCGTAAAGTCACAGGAGATCCTCGCGGGAATTGCTATTGCCGTACAACCCGCCGATACCGCGATGCTTGAAAAAGTTGCAGAGACGGCGATCAGCGGCAAGGGTGCAGAGGCCTACAAAAAACTGCTCTGTGCGATGGTGGTAAAAGCGGTCTCCTCTATTGCCGACCCTGACGGGACTGTCGACATCAAACACATCAATGTGCAAAAGAAAGTCGGCGGTGCCGTGGAAGATACCGTTCTTATCGAAGGCATGGTCCTTGACAAGGAGCGGGCAAACCCCGGCATGCCAAAAAAGGTAAAGGATGCAAAGATTCTCCTCTTAAACGCGGCAGTCGAGTTCAAAAAGACCGAGGTCAGCGCCGAGATCAACATCTCCCGTCCCGAGCAGTTGCAGGCCTTCCTTGACGAGGAAGCCCAGATGGTGCACGCCCTTGCAGAAAAGATCATTGCAAGCGGTGCGACGGTATTGTTCTGCCAGAAAGGCATTGACGACCTCGCCCAGCACTATCTCACAAAAGCCGGCATTCTTGCAGTTCGCCGGGTAAAAAAGAGCGACATGGAGAACCTTGCCCGTGCTACCGGTGCAGCGCTTGTCAACAGCATCGATGCCATTTCCCCCTCTGATCTCGGGACTGCCGGCCTTGTGGAGGAAAAGAAGTTCTCCGGTGAAGAGATGATCATGGTCGCACAATGCAAAAACCCAAAAGCAGTCTCCATTATTATCCGTGGCGGGTCCGATCATGTTATCGATGAGATCGAGCGTGCCCTCCATGATGCGCTCATGGTCGTCAGCGTTGTCGTAAAAGACAAAAAAATCGTTGCCGGGGGTGGGGCTCCCGAGACCGAGCTTGCGCTCCAGTTGCGGCATTATGCCTCGACCATCGGGGGCCGTATCCAGCTTGCCATTGAAGCATTTGCCTCAGCAATGGATGTTATTCCCCGTGCCCTTGCCGAGAACGCCGGCCTTGATCCTATCAATTTGCTTGTTGCGATCCGGGCTGAGCATGAATCCGGGCACCGGACGTTCGGCCTTGATGTGTACGCGGGAAAACCTGTTGACATGCTTAAGGCCGGTGTTGTTGAGCCGCTGAGGGTCAAGACCCAGGCGATCACGAGCGCAACAGAAGCGGCGGTCATGATCCTGCGCATCGACGATGTCATCTCCTCGTCGAAATCCTCAGCCCCGCATGGCGGGATGCCACCCGGCGGGATGGGCCAGATGCCCCCGGGAATGGGAGACTATTAACCCCCCTTTGTCTAGGGTGGATTTCGCAGATCACAAGAGTACATTATGGCTAAACAATTATTACGATCGGTAGTTGCGGGAGCACAATCCGGATACATCATCCGGTGGATCTGTCCCTCATGTTATGCAGAAAATAAAATTATCAACAGGACCGCCGGGGATTTTTTCAAGGCATCCCGGGACGCTTCATGCCGGCAGTGCAGGGAACGTTTAACCATTTCAACACCCTGCTTTCACGGGTAACCGCCCATTTCCTCCTTTTTTGTCCGGGGGGCGGGGCCAGCACCGCGAAAATCCTTTTCATGGAGTATACGTACGCGTAAATCTGAATGCAGAGAAAAACCCGGAATGATAGGATAAAAATTGTGTTTTTGTAATTTTTTTACCTCAAAAGAAGGATTCACCCGGTCAGAACCGGTTCTTCCTTGCGCAGTTGCAAAAAAAAGAGTGTCCCTTTCCGGAGACCGCCGTTCACACGATCCTGGACAGGACGCCCGTACTCAGGTCGTAGTAAATCCCGTAGATCTTAATTTTGCCTTCATCCGCAGCCTTTTTTACGAACGGGTACGCGGTCAGGTGCTCAACCTGGACACGGATATTCTCCATTTCGATCTGCTTCCACCGCTCTTTCATCTCATCCTGGGTTCTCGGAGGTGCAATCCACGAATCCACCCGGTTCTTTGCCTCGCGGGCTTCATTGAGCCAGAGAGGAATATATGCGTCCTTGAGATCCTCATCAAGAGCCCGTATGGCATCACACTCTGAGTGACCACAGATGACAACATCCTCTACTTTCAGATGAATAATTGCATATTCGAGGACGGCTGCAAAGTTCCAGTCATGATTCGGTGCAATATTGCCCATATTACGATGAATATAGAGCGTACCGGGGGGTGCATTGGTGATGTGGCCGGTCTGGATCCTTGCATCAGAACAGCCAATCCAGAGAACTTTAGGTTTTTCACCCCCGGCCAGCTCCCGGTACTGGGCGATATTATCTTTAAAAAAGGTTTCCTGAAATTTTTTGTTCCCTGTAAAGATCTCTTCTAACATCTGTCTCTCTCCTGCAACTCCAAAAGTTGGTCACTTTTTTTTTAATCCTTTGCCGGTGATAAAATGCGGAGAGGTTTTGATCCAAAGGACCGGTTCTCCTTTGCACGGCAGTTACGGGACAAACTTTATGCCCGGAAAAATTTTACCCTGGGCATCATTGTTGGCAATCGCTACGCCAAACGTGTCCCGAATGATCGCGCTGAACTCTTTTTCACGGATCAGTTTTGGAAATCCTGAGGTCTGGCGCTGGAAAACCCGGACCCACTTACTCCAGAGCAGCATGCACTGGACAGACTGGGTACTGTTCGGCCGGACATGGGCCTCCAAAAATGCATTGAAGACCGTTAATTCGTGGAACTCCCAGGGTTCGCCTTCGATTCCTGCCAGCCGGAACTTTTCGCCAAACCGGCTTAGCGTATCCAGGCTCTCCTTATCAATAAATTCCGGGAGGGGGTGGTCTCCTTTGCCGGCGGGTTTGCCCCGGATCCGGCGGGATTGTTCAGCCACGGCAGTCCGGGAGGGGATAACGGGTCCTCTGCTTTTTATCTGGGACATGAGTTTTTAATCACCAGCCGGGATTCTGGAGAAAGGACTTAATAGATTGTTACCTGAAAAGCAAAAATTGAAACATCTTTTGCACCATCAGCACAGGCTTATCCGCTTTCCCGTTCTATCGGGACAGGCTCTGGCAGAAAATAAAAAAAACTGTATACGGGAGGAAACAGGAACCATGGCGACTGAGGAGCAAACAAGCAACGGTCGGGCGGTTCTGCTACGGTGCCGGTGGACCGGGGCCCTTTTCCGGGATAAAAAAATCCGGGGATCTGCCGGTTGTCCGGACATCAGGAATGGTATTTGTGGGGAGCTGGAATAATGGATAACCCTCCTGTCGATGAACATATTTTTGAGACCGTGGGAAAATGCCGTATAAAAGTGCATAACGGGCAGGTCGTGGAGATCGGCGAACCACGGATTAGAGGCTGCCCCTTGGCGAAACGGTTTGAAATTCCCGTTGATGAAATATCCAAAGAAGGAATTAAAAAAACCATCGAGCGCAGGATCCGCTCGTTTGGGATGTGCACAGCCCGCCGGAAGGTAATTTCCGACAAGGAGTTCTTTGGTTTCGCGCCGGCGGAGCTGCTTGCATGCGGCCTGCGCAGCGGGATGATCGATGCTGCAGTTATTCCCTGCGATGGGGCAGGTACCGTTATTATCACCAACCCGTCCATGGTGCTGGGGATAGGCGGCTTGTTGTCAGGACTTATTTTTACCACTCCCATCCCTGAAGTAATGGATAGTATTGAGGAAAACGGCGGGGTTGTTTTTGACCGGGCGACCGCCCGCCTCGATCCCGTCGGAGGTGCCCTGCTCGCACACAGGAGGGGTTTTTCCCGTATTGCCGTCCCTGTATCCGATCCAAAAATTGCAGAAACCATCCGGGCATTCTATCCCGCCGCCCTTATATTCGGCGTTCATCTGAGCGGGATTACCGGGGAAGGAGCCCGGCGGATCGTTGCGGTCTCGGATCTTGTCACCGGGTGTGCATCAAAAACCATCCGGGCAATCGGGAGAAAAAAAGCACTTCTCCAGGTGGGGGCAGTCATCCCTATCTTTGCGCTTACCCACCGGGGAATAGAGCTCATCATGAAACGGGTACTTGAAGCGGATGAAAAATTTTTCCTGGATCCGACCCGATTTGCGGTGAGCTGCAAAAAGCAACCGGAACCGCTGTTATAATTCCCGTCGGGTCTGCTTTACGTTGTTACCCTGTTTTGAACCCGGTAACGAAGTGAACTGACGGATACCCCGGTAAACCCCACGGACCTCACGGAACGGTTAACCGGTAGAGAGGACTTCGTTTGAAAAAAAACCGGGAAAACCGGGAATTTTCACGCCATAATAAAGGTGAAAAAGTATGCTGCGTCCCGGGAAGGTACGAGCACCCCATTCTTTATAACTCCCCTGTTTGAAGAGATACATGATGAGGACCGGTCATGGCGGACAATGAGATTTTTGTTGAATCTGTTGAGGTACTGTTATTGTCTGAGATCGGAATGTCTTCTGCAACCATGATAAAGGATGCCTATCCCCCCGTTTCCGGGGATCCCTATCTGGAGGAGGGAGATGCGGGGCCGAATGCCCGGGTCTTTGTAACAAAAACATCAAACCGGACTCCGGACGAAGAGATTGGATCCCTGCTCGGGGAAGATCCAGACGACCCCCCGGCAACTACGGCCACCCATGATTTTTACACAATGATACTCACGATGAGTATGCGGCTGGGCGATCCACCCACCACCCGTTTTATTAACGGAACAATCGATGTGGCTTTTCCTTATGAGATAAAAATTCTCGACTATTCCCCAAAAGACAAGAGCAGCATTACCGCACTTATGGAAAAATGCGGTGGAACGATCTCCATCTCCCCGGGTCTGTTTTTTTTGGTACCTGAGTCCCGGAATACAAAAACTCCCGTGGCGCGTAAGGAAAACCGGTTCAGAATCCCGGTTGGTTCCGGGGAAAAAATTACCGGCACCTACGACAAAAAAACCGGGTACTCCCTTGATATACCCGGCTTTTTTTTGCTGGAATACCAGGGCATGCTCAAAAACACCCATGATGTGTCCTGGGAAATATATCCCCCGATGCCTCCCCGGGATAGTGTACTTACCGGGGAGAAGATGCTGGCGGTCTTCTCCCTCATTGTCCAGACTCCCAAAAACGTTCCCCCCGAACTTAAAGTCGGTATCGAATGCCGGGTGAAAGGGAATCTCTGGGGAATGATCCCCATCAGGGGTTCGACGGATTTCTGATAACATCGGGTAATGCCTGTTTTCCCGAAGGTCCGGGGCCGGCAGTCTCCGTTTCCGGTGAAAAGACAGAGTTGCCCTCTTTTTGGCGATCTGCCCTTTGAAAAAAGAAATCAAAAAAAGTGATTATCCCATGCCCGGCATTGACCCGGCGGAATTTTTGGACTGCGTGATCATCATGTCATCGATACGGACGAGCATGATGGAGGTCTCGGATGCACTTTTGATGGACTGGCGCTTGGACCGGAGCGGTTCGAGCACACCCTCATCAAGCATGTCGATGATTTCGCCGGTATAGACATTGAGGCCGGCCGTCTTTTTGCCCTTGGCGTGGGCGTTTTTAAGGGCCACCAGCTTGTCGATGGTGTTGAACCCCGAGTTCTCTGCGAGGGTCCGGGGAATGGTTTCAAAGGCGGTAGCATATCCTTCGATTGCGATCTGCACCCGTCCCCCGACCGTCCCGGCGTAATCCCGGAGTTTCATGAAAAGCTCGGTCTCTACCGCACCGCCACCGGCCACGTACGTGCCGTCCTCAATTGCGTCCATCACTACGCGGGTGCCGTCAACAACTGCACGCTCCAGCTCGTCCAGCAGATAGTCGCTTGTGCCCCGGAGCAGGATGCTGACGGTCTTTGGGTTTTTGCACCCGGAAATCCGCGTGATCTCCATATCGTTGTCCTCTTCGACGACCTCTGCATGGCCGAGATCCTTTGCGGTGAGGTCTTCGGGCTTGTTGACAATATTTCCGGAGAGTGCACGTGCTGCATACTTGAGATCTTTTTCCGGGACATCCTCGATTGCAAAAATGCCATGCTTTGCAAGGAAGAACTGGACCGGGTCGGCAATGCCCTTCTGGCAAAGCACGACATTTGCACCGGCGTTGATAATGGCATCAGCCAGTTTCTTTAACGTATCCCTCTCCTGCTGGGAGAATGCAGCCATCTGCTCAGCGCTTGTAATCTTTATCTTGGCCTTTACCTGGGTTTTTGCGATCTCCATGGGCATGGCGATGAGTGCGACTTTTGCCCCGGCAATTTTCTTTGGCATATCTTCGCTTACCCGTTTTTTGTCAAGGATAACCCCGCGGACAAGTTCGGAGTCATCCATGGACCTGCCCTTCTGCTTCTTGATGAGCACGTCGTCTTCATTCGCACTGTATTTCCCGCCGGTCTTTTCTGTAATGGCCACCACGGCCTCCACGATAATGCCGCCCAGTTTTTCCCGGATCAGTTCTATGGACTTGCCGGTGATCGCTGTGCCGGCGATCTTTTTAAGGGTCTTTTTGTCCGCCGGGTCGACCTTGAACGAGAGGGATTCGGTAATGTTGAGGGCTTTTTCCATACCCATGCGGTACCCTTCGGAGATAACGGTCGGGTGGAGTCCCATGGCGAGCAGTTTTTCCGCCTGATCCATTAAAGCCCCGGCAATGACCACGGCAGTCGTGGTCCCGTCCCCGACCTCGTCGTCCTGGGTCATGGCCACTTCGACTACCATCTTTGCGCCGGGGTGCTGGACCGAGATCTCACTTAAGATGGTGGCACCGTCGTTTGTGATCACGATATCCCCGGTTGAGCTGACAAGCATCTTGTCCATGCCCCGGGGGCCAAGGGTGGTCCGGACCGCGTTTGCGATTGCCTTTGCGGCCATGATATTCGAATGCTGGGCTTCCTCGCCGCGGTTCCGTGTTGTCCCCTGCCTGAGAATAATTATTGGCTGTCCGCCAAGCTGTTGTGACATTGTATAAACCTCACTTTTTTATTTTGTTCCGGGAAGTTCCGGCAGAGCCGATCGCAATGTTGGCCCGGCTCCCCCGGGTACTCCTGTACCGGGGATTCCCCGTTCTTGTGCATCACGGTGTATCCGGGAGGGTTGTTGTGCCCGCGGACACCGGTTCCCCTGCAACACCCGTAATGGGCAGGAGTTGCTCTGTTACCTCATATGCCTGTCGGTGATCCGGGTTTTTTGTCCGGAGCAAAAAAAACCGGCCACAGGGCATCGTGCAGCCACGACAGGTTCGATCAGGCGGGACCGGGTTTGCCTTTCAATGCAGTGGCCCGGTTCTGTTTTGCCACGGTGTACCCCGGGTCGATGTCAAGTGCCCGGTTAAACGATGCGACCGCGTAGTCCCGCTGGCCGAGCCGGGCATACGCGTTCCCGCGGTTGTTCCATGCATTCGCGTATCCCGGGCTGAGGGCAATTGCCTTATCAAACGAGACCACCGCTTCAGAATGCCGGCCAAGATGCCCGAGCGCGACTCCCCGGTTGTTCCATGTATTTGCGTACTCCGGGTTGATCGCAATCGCCTTGTCAAACGATGCCAGCGCGTCTGAATACCTGTCGAGACTGATAAGGGCGCTCCCTCGTTTTCTCCAGGCCTCGGCACAGTCCGGGCGGGCAAAAATTGCCTTGTCAAACGAGGTTACCGCATCTGAATACAGGCCGAGGTTGGCAAAATCGAGGCCTTCGTTGTAGTAGTGAACTTTCGGATTTTCCATGGAGTTCCTCATTGTTATGCAAACTCCTCACTGTCCGGAGGGCTTTTTTTCAAAGGTACCGGTAATCCTGCTCTGCCCGGGCCGGGTTGGCATGCTTTTTGTGTACCTGCCAGAGCCTCCCGAGGCGCCATAGCCAACCGGGGCAAAGGTGCAGTCCCGGTTCCCGCGCCGGACCTCGGGCTTCATTGTCCCGTCGGTCTGCATGATCATGACCATGAGCGGCTCATCCGGGGCCGGGGGCACGGGAATCTCTCCTGCCCCGGTCCTGCTTCCCTCATGCGACTGCGGGATGCCTGCGGCTTCAGGCTCACGGGCCCCTGCTTCCTGCATGGGTCCGGGTTCCTGCAGCCGGTGTTCTTTGTTTTTTTGGGACATTTCCCGGGTAATGGCCTTGAGATCCAGAAGTTCCTGTGTGAATTCCCCCACAAGCACTCCCACCCCGCTGACCTTTTTTTCCAGTGCTGCAACGCGTTCCTCGCCGGCATCACGAAGAGAATTTTCCATAAGTGTGAGTATCTTCTCCTTTTTTTTCAGGTTCAAATCCGGGATATCTGATCGTATGTATCCGGTGGCAACGCGATTTGCCTGTGATACCTGTTGGTACGGCCCACCCCATATAGTACCCGGTGATATTTTTTGCCTGGTTTTCGTATGGCGTATCTCTCTTTTACTGCGGCAATAACCCGGGCAGGGCCAGTAAAAACGTTTTTTTTAAGGGGCAATACAAAAAAATATTTTTTACATAATGCTTTCGAGTTTCTTGGTGAGGACATCAAGGCCCTTTTTGATGTCTTCCATATTTTTGCCCCCGGTGAGAATAAGTTTTCCCGAAGAGAAGATCAAAACAACGATCCGGGGGTCGTTGATCCGGTACACGAGGCCCGGGAACTGTTCGGGTTCATATTCAATATTTTCCAGGTTGAGCGTGACAACAACCTTGTTGAGATTGATATACCGGGCAAGATCATAGGAACAGACCATGTTGGTGATTGCAACCCGGGGCTCTTTGAGGGTCTCAACCCCCGCGTCATTGAGTGATTTTACAATAACTGCAAGCCCTTTTTTGAGCCCTTCGCTGTTCCGGATACCGGTCAGTACGATCTTTCCCGAAGAAAAGAGGAGGGATGCAATCTTTGGGTCCTCTATACGATAGACCGCACCCGGGAACCGTTTCTTGTTGAGTTCGCAATTCGTTGTCTTCTCTGAAAACGCAACAATATCGATGGAATCTGCAATGGCACCGGATGCAACGATGTTTTCAATTTTCAGGGATTCGTACTTCTGACCAGCCATCTTCTCCTCTTATGCTGTTCGTTGGAGCATAAGGCTAATGGATAACATCTATCATGGGTTCGTGTTGCCCGGTCCGGCATTTTCAAATGCGCTAAAAAAACAAAACAAAACGCCCTCCCCTTGTACGCGGGGAAGAAGCGGCCGCACCTGCATCGTTTACCGGAGTGCTGCAGAGGTGCACCCCGGCATGCGCCCGGTGTATGTACGGGGCAACGCAAAAGCAGGCAGGGATCCGGCCAGATATGTTTACCATAGCATTATCCCCTCTTACCGCATTTAAGTGACCAGCAATCCGGAGGAATGTTGTTATGGGAATCAAACCGTCGTACATCAAAAATCTCGGTACCTCGCTTCTTGCCAAGCAGCGGGAGTACTTTACCAAAAATTTCGATGAGAACAAGAAACAGCTGGAAGTATCAGCAAGTATCCCAAGCAAGCGTGTCCGGAACCGCGTTGCCGGGTACATCACCCGAAGAATGAATGCCAAGAAACGCACATAAACACCCCAAAAGTTTTTTTTAGGCCATACAAACCCGTTGGTCGGGTGCAGATCGTTTATGGGAAGTAAAACTATTTTTGTGACCTGAGGGGTAAGTTTATCGCTGGAGGTATCATGGTGCGGACTATGTTAAAAAAAGATGAGAGGGTGCTTATCGTCCCGGCATCCGGCGACAATGAGGGAGTACGCCTTGTTCCGGTGAAAAAAGGGGACCGGGTTGTGCCTGTTCCCACCCGTGACGGGAGATGGATTACGGTAAAATTATCCCCCTTGAACCGTGGCGATAAGATTGCGGTCGTGACCTTAAGGAACGGGAGAAAAGTGGCCCTGAAACTGGAAGAATTTTCTGACGCCGACCTTGAACGCCGGGTTGAACTCGCCGGCGATCTAACCATTGAATACAGGGAAGGCGGAGTTCCCTAAAGGGGATACGTTCACCTCACGTGATACGTACGGCGTGCCGGGATTATCCTCTTATCCCGGTGTGATTGTCCGCACAAAACTGTTTTCTCGCTGTTACCGGGTCCATGGCCCGGGCATGCCCGATCCCGGCCGGAACCCCGGGGCCCTTTCTGGTGTACGTAACCTGATCCAAAAAGAACGATAAGTCCGGCAAAAATCCTAACACGGGATCCCGCCCCGGGTGGATTTTTAGGCCACAAAATACGAAAAAAGATTTCCTGATGCACGTATGCCCCTGCCGGCATGGAAAAAAAAGAAAACGGCAGCCGGGACCACAGATATTGCCGGCTGAGAATGGGCATCTCACCCGCACCGGCCTTTCTTTTTGCCCCCGGCAGAACCGGACCTCTGGCGATTTCGCACTCCGCGCCGCTTTTCCCCTTTTGCGATCCCTTGTGCCCCCGGTCTTTCCCGGAACGGATCGTCTTAACCCTTCTCGTAATCATTAAGACCGTTTACCGCCATTCATCAACTACGGTAGTCCGGATCAACAAAACAGACTGCACGTCCGGACGCTTAAAGCAAAAAGGAGCAACAAAAAGCGCGGGAGCCACCGGAATCATGGCAGTATTTTCCGGGAAGACTGGAATGCCACCCATAAGGCATGAACGGGATGTGAAAAAGAACAAAAAACGTGTATGCGCCTGTCATCAGGATATGCGCAGACGATGTGAATGATGACAAAACCAAAACCAAAATCCGGCCCGGTAAAAAAGAATGTACCGGAGAGAAAATCCTCTCCTGATAATGGGGCAGTCCCGGAAAAGGGTGAGGCACTGTTCCCTATTGTCGGGATCGGCGCTTCGGCGGGCGGGCTCGAAGCCTTTGAACTCTTTTTCAAGACCATGCCGGCCGACAGCGGCATGGCGTTTGTGCTCATCCCCCACCTCGATCCCGGGCATGCGAGCATGCTTTCCGAGATCCTCCAGCGCAACACCACGATGCCGGTCCATGAAGCAGAAGACCAGACGAGTATCCGGCCGGACCACGTGTACATCATCCCGCCCAATAAGGACATGGCGATCTTCCACGGGGTGCTCCAGCTCAGCACTCCCGAACAGGTCCGGGGGATGCGGCTCCCGATCGATTCGTTTTTCCGGTCGCTTGCCGAGGACCAGGGCGAGCGGGCGATCTGCGTGATTCTTTCCGGCAGCGGGTCTGACGGCACCCTTGGCCTGCGTGCAGTCCACGGGGCGGGCGGGGTCTCGTTTGTGCAGGATCCTTCCACGGCAAAGTACGACGGCATGCCCACAAGCGCGTCCCAGAGCGGTCTTGCCACCTACATCCTGCCGGTGGAAAAGATAACCGGACAACTGGTCAGTTATGTAAAGAACCTTGCCCAGACCGGCGTCCACCCGGTTCCTATGGCGTCAAAAGCGGTGAATGCCACACGAAGGATCCTGATGCTCATGCGGTCAAAGACCGGGAACGATTTCTCCCAGTACAAGCAGAGCACGATCCAGCGCAGGATCGAACGGCGGATGGTGGTACATAATCTCAGCGACATGGACACGTATGCACGCTACCTCCAGGAAAATCCTGCCGAGGTCGCCATCCTCTTTAAGGAGCTGCTCATCAACGTGACCAGCTTTTTCAGGGACAAGGAAGCGTTCGAAGCGCTGGAAACAGAAGCCCTGCCCCTGCTTTTTGAGGAAAAACCGGAGAACTATATCTTCCGGATCTGGGTGCCGGGGTGCGCTTCGGGCGAAGAAGCTTATTCGCTTGCCATGCTTTTTAAGGAGAAGATAGATGAATTCCGGCAGGATTTCAGGGTCCAGATCTATGCAACCGATATCGATGACGATGCGATCGCAACAGCCCGGGCGGGGATGTACCCGTCCAACATCTCCCTTGATGTCTCCCCCGAACGGCTCCGGCGGTTTTTCACTAAAGAGGAGACCGGGTTCCGGATCAAAAAAGAGATCCGGGAGATGGTGGTCTTTGCCGTCCAGAACGTAATAAAAGACCCGCCGTTTACCAAGATGAACCTTATTTCCTGCCGGAACCTGCTGATTTATTTTGAAAGCGAGCTCCAGGCCCGGGTGATCCCGGCCTTCCATTACGCGCTCAGCACCGGGGGGATACTCTTTTTGAGCCCCTCGGAAGGGATCGGGAATTTTACCGATCTCTTTAGTCCCGTCAACAAGAAGTGGAAGATCTACCGGGCCAAACCCTCGGGTCTGTCCGCCCGGGCGCTTGTGGCCCAGCGCTTTGCATGGACCACCGAACCGTCAAAAAAGGAACCGGGCGAGGTTTTCCTCCCCTCCGACAAGACAAATTTTGCCGAACTCACCCGGCGCGTGCTCCTTGCGTCCTTTGCCCCGCCGTCGGTCATAACCGATGAGAACGGGAGCATCATCTATGTGCACGGGGACACCGGCAAGTATCTCCAGCCGGCACCGGGACAGATCAGCACCAGTGTCATCGACATGGCCCGCGAGGGACTGCAGTTGGATGTGAGGAGTGCGATCCAGAAAGCATCTGCAAAGAAGACTACGGTTGTCGTAAAAGGCCTGCGAGTCAGGACGAACGACGGTATCAGGGGAGTGGACCTCACGGTACGCCCGCTTACCGACCTTGAGCCGGCACGGGAACTGCTGCTCATCAGTTTTGAAGAGACAAAGCAGCCTCCCGCAAAAAAACGCCGGTCGGGCAAATCCTCCGGGACCGGGGAGCAGGGATCGCAGCGCATCGAGCAGCTGGAGCAGGACCTTGCCTATACAAAAGAAAACCTGCAGGCCACTATCGAGGAGATGCAGGCAGCAAACGAGGAACTCAAGTCCTCAAACGAGGAACTCCAGTCTACAAACGAAGAACTCCAGTCCACAAACGAGGAGCTGGAAACCTCAAAGGAAGAACTCCAGTCGGTTAACGAAGAGATCGTGACGGTTAACGCAGAGCTGCAGGCAAAGATCGAGCAGCTCACGGCAGTCCAGAACGATATGAAAAACCTTCTCGAAAACGTCAACATCGGTACTATCTTCCTTGACACAAGCCTTGCCATCAGGAGGTTCACCCGCGAGGCAAAGCGGGTATTCCGGCTTGCTGCCGCCGATACGGGAAGGCCGCTTGCGGATATCCGGTCGAACATCCCGGATACGGACCTTATTGCCGATGCACAAGGAGTACTTGACTCGCTCATACCCCGGGAAAAACCGGTTCGCACGGCAGGTGGCGAGTGGTTCCTTGTCCGCATTATGCCGTACCGCACGCTGGAGAACGTAATCGACGGCGTAGTAATGACGTTTTCCGATATCTCCGCGTTAAAAGCAGTGGAAGCCGAGGCCCGGGCAGCCTGCGACTATGCACAGAACATTGTCGATACGATCCGGGAGCCGCTCGTGGTCCTGGATTCTGCCTTTGAAGTGGTTTCGGCAAGCGGGGCATTTTACCGGACCTTTGGCGTGACACCGGAAAAGACCCTGGGGAAATCCCTTTTTGCGCTTGGCAACCGGCAATGGGATATACCGGAACTCCACGAGCTGCTGGAGACAGTCCTGCCAAAGAGTACGACCTTTGAAAATTTCGAAGTCCGGCATGATTTCCCCGGTATCGGGCAGCGGGTCATGGTCTTAAATGGCCGAAAGGTTATTGACGACACGGGGAGTATTCACCATATCCTGCTTGTAATGGAAGATATTACTCCCCAAAGAAGGGGAGCGGATAAAAAACCTGTCCGGGGGAGCCGGGGAAGGGCCTGATGGCTTTTGGAAAAAAAGACAAAAACGAGAATGAACCCGATACCAATAACGTTGATCCGTCACTAAGAACGCATGCTGAAGAGCAGCTTGCACGCACAAAAACGAATGCTCCTGATTTTGCCGGGCATACTCCCGAAGAGCTCATCCACGAGTTGCAGGTCCACCAGATCGAACTCGAGACGCAGGCAGAAGAACTCCGACAGGCCTACCGGGCGCTTGAAGAATCCCGGGACAAGTACCTCGACCTGTACGAATTTGCCCCGCTGGGGTACCTCACCCTTTCCGATAAGGGGATTATTTGCGAAGTCAACCTTACGGGTGCTGCTCTTCTTGGTTTTGTGCGCAAGGACCTGATCCGGGCCCGGTTCAGTACATTTGTCACTGAATCCGACGGTGACACATGGTACCGTTATTTCAAAAAAGTCCAGGATCTTGAAGGAAAACAGGTCTGTGCCCTCAGTCTCATGCGGGGCGACGGCTCTGTCTTCCCGGCCCGTCTTGAATGTATCCGGATTCCCGGTACCCGTGACGGACCCCCGACCGTCCGCGTGGCGGTCAATGACATAACGGATCTCAGGCGTGCAGGGGATGCACTCCGGATATCCAATAAAAAACTCAACCTTCTTTCGGGCATCACCCGGCACGACATCAACAACCAGCTCTTTACCATAAATGCGTACCTGGAAATTATCCGGAAAAATATCAGCGATCCCTCTGTGCAGAAAGACTTTGCCCGCATTACTGCGGCAAGTGACCGGATGGCCAAAATAATCCTGTTCACCAAGGAATACGAACAGGTAGGCGCCAAAGATCCCGCATGGCAGAATTGTCATTTCCTTGTTGACCGTGCAGCCCGACAGGCTGATCCGGGGAACGTGCTGGTGAAAAACGATCTTCCGGCCGGACTGGAGATTTTTGCGGATCCGCTGGTTGCAAAGGTTTTTTACAACCTGATCGATAATGCTGCACGTCACGGAGGGAAGATCACGACCATCCGGTTTTTCTTCCAGGAAGCCGGGGAACTGTGCATCATTGTCTGCGAGGATGATGGCGACGGCGTGGCTGCAGACGAGAAGGAGCTGATCTTTGAGCGGTGATTCGGGAAGAATACCGGCCTTGGGCTAACCCTCTCGCGCGAGATCCTGGCAATAACCGGTATCACCATCCGGGAAACGGGCGAGCCGGGAAAGGGAGCCCGGTTCGAAATTACGGTAATGCAGGGTGCTTCCCGCATTGTTCATGCGTAACGGGAAAAAAGGGGACCCGTGGCCTGCTTGCCGGGCCCGGGTTATTTTTTGGTAATATGAAGCTCCCATGTTCCGGGAGCTGTCGTTTTGGTCTCCACCGACATCCCGTTCTCCTTTGCGTACAGCGGGATGTTCTTTGTTGCTGCCGGCGGGTGATCGCAGGTAACCACCAGGTCGTCGCCGGGCTTCATGGTGTCGGTCTCTTTTTTTACTGCAATCAGGCAGTGCGGGCAGACTTTCCCGCGGATATCGAGGGTTCTTCTGGTCATAGGTACACCGTTTCCTGCCCGGGTGCCGGGCAATAAACGATCAATAGGTAAAGGTGACTGATGAAGGTAATGGAACCGGCCGGGTATGCCTCGTGCCCGGGAATGGACACCTGTCCGCACGCTCACACGGCGTGAGGAATTGTCGCTGCCCGGAATGCGCCCGGCGGCAGGATAATCTCGAACCGCGCTCCCCGGCCGGGTTCCCCGGTCTCTTTTATGGTAATACCGGTGATGTCAAGGATTTCCCGGGAAAGAAAGAGGCCCATGCCGGTATTCTTCCCAAATCCCTGTTCGAAGATAACCTCTTTTTCCTCTGCCGGGACCCCTACGCCGTCATCCTCGCAGACAATTACCCGGCTTCCCGCACGGTCGGCAACAGAAAAACGCAGCGTGGTGATCGTTTTCCCGTGCCGCATTGCGTTGTCGATGAGGTTGCAAAAGACCCTGAAGATGAGGGGATCGGCAAACACCTCGCAATGGGGGGGAAGATCGTTTTTTACAATCGTGTCTCCCATCAGGATCTGTTTTGCGGCGATATCGACAAGGGAATGGCAGTTCTGCCAGACCGGCGCTGCGACCCCGACCTTTTCATATTCCCGGGAAAACCCGATCATGTCGTTCATGCGGGTGAGGGAGCGGTCCATCTTCCCGAGGTATTCCCCGGCTGCGGGATCCGGCTGCTGGTCATTGAGGAGAGAAACATAAGCACTCATGACAAGGAGCTGGTTTGCTATGTCGTGCCGGGTGATGCCCGAGAGAAGGTTGAGTTTCTTGTTTGTTGTGCGGAGCGCCTCGGCGGTCAGCCTCCTCTCAGTGATATCCTCGATCTGGGCCGCGTAATATTTCAGGGCGGCATGGTCGTCAAGGATGCTTGTGACCCTCACCGACCCCCACATGACGCTGCCGTCTTTGCGGATATAGCGTTTTTCTGTTGTGTAGGCCGGGATCTTTCCTGCAGTGAGATCCTCAAGGCTCTGCCGGTCACTGGTGAGATGGTCCGGGTGCGTGATATCTGCAAAGGACATACCCGGCAGTTCCTCTTCTGAATATCCGGTCATGGCTGCCAATGCCGGGTTGACCCGGAAAAACCGCAGGTCGGGGGTGAGCAGGATCATGCCAAGGGGACTGTTCTCGAATATCTTCCGGTACCGCTCCTCGCTTTCCTGCAATGCCACCTCTGCCTGTTTTCTTTCGGTGACATCCCGGACAATCCCGATCACCCCTTTGATTGCGCCGGAAAGATCGTAGTTGGGCGAAAAGACACTCTTTACCCAGCCCCGTTTCCCTGTTGACGGGATCACAAACGCAAAGTCCTGTGTCTCTGTGGTGATGCCGGTAAGCGCCTGTTTCATGAGGATGTCGTTTCCGTTCTCAGTGTGGAAAGGAAAGAGTTCAAGCGTGTTTTTCCCGAGGACTTCTGCTGCCGGAAGGCCGGTGAGATCTTCCATGAACCGGTTCCAGAGCATGATCCTGAGGTCCCGGTCATACACGATGATCCCTTCTTTTGCGTCGGCGATCACGTTTTTGAGAAACTCCTTGGATTCTGCGGTCTGCGATTCGGCCACCCGTCTTTTTACCGCCATCCGGATCTTGTGGGCCAGCTCGGCAAACTGCGATTTTGTCTCCCCGCCTTTCTGGACATACGAGTCTGCGCCCCGGTCAATGGCGAGGATGACGATCTCTTCTCTTCCGCGCCCGGTAAACAGGATAAAGGGGATCTGCCCAAAGTGCCTGCGCACTTCGGTAAGAAACTCGATGCCGTCCATGACCGGCATCTGGTAGTCGGAGACAATGACATCGAAGCGTTCCCGTTCAAGCAGCTGCATTGCCTCGGGAGCGCCAAGAACGGTTTTTACCGTGATATCCCCGGAGCTTTCCAAAAAGAGCGCACTGACCTCAAGAAGAGCGGATTCATCATCAACCAGCAGGACGCGGATTGGCTCGGACATCGTACACCTTTTTTTTCCGGGGGAATTTTTTTAATACGGGTCCGGATCTGCCCGGCCCGGGAACGGGATTTATTTCCGGTACATCTCCCGGACCCGGGAAAGGTTTTCCCTTATGTTTTTTTTCACCCGGATCATGGCTGCTGCCCGGCACCCTGGATGTATTTAGAAAAAAGGCTGTTTGTAACAATAAGCGTTTTTATATAGAGAAGAATGGAGGAGAACGGGGACATCAGTCCCGCCGGATACCCTGCAGGCTCAAGGGTAGATGGGATCCTGTACAAAAGGGGAATTTATGCCGGGGCATTTCCCGGCGTCGCGCCGGTCGCCGGATGATCCCGGTTTTCTTGCAAATCTCCCCGGTATTTATAATCGTGTTTCACGATCCGGGCTTTTGTTATTCCGCCATTTATTGTCTTATGGCGGGATTTTGTGAAACATAATCGAACATCGGACTATTAAGACGTAAGGGCGGGAAGTGTGAAAGTACCCGGTGGCAGATCTTGCCCTCCCGGAAATAAATTATCCCCGGCGGAC
Organism: Methanoregula boonei 6A8; assembly: GCF_000017625.1. Classification (NCBI taxonomy): domain Archaea; kingdom Methanobacteriati; phylum Methanobacteriota; class Methanomicrobia; order Methanomicrobiales; family Methanoregulaceae; genus Methanoregula; species Methanoregula boonei. The sequence continues at coordinate 321,821 of NC_009712.1, forward strand.
CTCTTGCCCGAACCGGGATCTGTACCATGAAAATTCACCCCCGGGATCCGGACTGAAGATTGCCGTATCCCTCCCCGGGATCGTCGTTTTTTCAGCATGTATCTTAAAAGAAAATGTAAGACCTGTGAAGGTGGATGAGAGGGCAAACGAAATGCACGCGTTTTAGCCATTTCCATCTCTGTCAGGATTTTTTGCAAACTTCATTTTCTTCACTGCTGCCGGTATCCCCGGAGATTCATGGGTCTGGTGTTTCATGTACCACTTTTTTTCCCGGGTTTTGTCTTTTCCCCGGTTCCGGGGATGTACGGGCCACCGCCCAGCCGACGGCCCTGATGAGCTGGTAGATTGGGATTTTCCCTGAGGGGGTCTTGCAGATAAAACTGAATGCGCCTTCCCGGTAAGCCTCTTTTTTTACCTCCAGGTCCTCTGTTGCAGAGAAGAAAATAAACGGGGTTGTATTGCCACGGGAACGCAGTTCCTCAAGGAACCTCATCCCGTTCATCCCCCCGGGCATACTGTAATCAGAGACAATGACATCGGGCGACGCCGTTCTCAGCCAGTCAAGGGCAGCTTCCCCTGAGTTAAGGCTCTTCACGGAAAACGCCCCGATCCGTTCGCAGAACGTGGCAATGATCGTACAGATATCCTGATCGTCATCCCCATACAGGAGGTGAATCATCGGCGGGTCTCACTCCTTTTTCAAACCCCGGTTATTTCTGTCCCGGAAATCCTGGTGCCGCGTCAGGATGGGGAGGAGATATGCAACCCCCTCCCTGTTCGAGTCCGGCTATCCGGTCCATAAGGTCCTGCTCGTGTTCTGCAAAGGCCGTTACATCAGTCAGCGTAATGTACGTACTTATTGCATCGCTGTGGCGCACCGAATTCATCTGCCCGTATATGCACCGCTTCTCCCCGTTTTTGCAGAGGATCCAGCTCTGGAATTTTATCGCGGGCTCTCCGGGCGCGAGGGATTTTTTGTAGGTTTCACCCATAACCCTCCGCGCCTCCAGAGGTATGATCTCTCTCGAATGCAGGCTGTACATCTCCTCCGCCGAATATCCTGAGATTTCGCAGGCCCTCCGGTTTGCGTAGGTGATCCGGCCGGATTCTATGATAAGGAGGGCATCCTGGACATTCTCTGCCATCATCCGGAACCGTTGCTCGCTCCTTGCAAGTGCCATATCTTTTGAGAGGAGGTCGGTGACATCTGTCAAAATGACAAAATGATACTGTGCCTCTCCGCGGTTCAAGCTGCTAATCCGGATATACATCTGCCGGTTCACACCGTCTTTCCTCTGGATCCTGCACTGGAATTCCACCGGTCCAAGTACGGACTTCTCCCGGATATCTACGAGTGGTTCTATTTTTTTTCGATCCTCCGGCACGATGATTTTCATGGGGTCCATGTCCCACAATTCCTCAAACGTATATCCGGTGATCTCGGCCAACCGCCGGTTCGCAAAAGTACATTTTTCATTCTCGACGATAAACAGCGCATCCTGGATATTCTCTGCCATCATCCGGAACCGTTCCTCCCGGATCTGGATCTCCCGTTCCTGCAGGATCTCCTCAGTAGTGTCAGAAAGTATGACCGTGATCCCCCGGGCTCCGTCGTCGAAAACCGTGGGAATAGATTTCTGCTTGAAGATGCGTTCTTTTGTTCCAAGCCGGGTGGACACGATCCGCTCCGTTTCTTCAGAGCGGGTGGAGGGGGGCGGAGTAAGAAGATTATGGAGATCAATATCGGTAGAGGTGATTGAGGCAAAGTCCTTTCCGATGATTTCTTTTCGCGTGAGACGCAGGAGGGTAAGGAAATTATCGTTGATCTGGACGATGCGGGATTCCCGGTCAAGGACCACGATCAGGTCCTTTGAATAACTGAGCATGGCCGAGAGTGGGACTCGCTGGGAGAGGGTATAGACCTTGGCCATACCATAAGTCCGCATATCCACCTGGCCGGAGATCAGAAGGATATCAAGGTAACGGCCGGTGGTATTTTTGTTTTTCCGGAGGGCCCGTGCAATTTCTGAGACGCTCATCCCTTCCGGGCTCTGCTTGAGAATGCTCTTTATCAGGTGAAGGTCCTGTCCGTTGGGGTGCACCATGTCCGTATCCACTGTCTGTAAAGTCCCTCTTTGTATCATTAGAATTTATAATTGTTGATAATCATCGATATGTATCGTAAATAAGAGAAATAATTATATGGATAAAGATTTAATATCTTTTTGTAATACGTATCGCAAATGAGGAAAGTTACATGAACCCTGTATTTGGTAGTCTGTTAGATCAATGGAACAGTACTGTGATTACGTATGTTCCCGGCATTGTGGGTGCACTCGTTGTTCTGCTTATCGGCTGGATCGTTGGCCGCCTTCTTGGCAGGGCAGTACGGATTGTCCTTGACAAGATCAGCGAACAGCATATCGTGGAAGAAGGCGCCGATGTGGTATCGATCCGCGGATCGTTCAAGAATGCCGGGGTTACCGTCGGATATATCGGAGATGTTGCGGTCCGCATCGTAGTATACCTGGTTGCCATCCTTGCGGCGGTAAATATCCTGAACCTGGATTATCTCAGCCAACTGATGATGATGATTGTTGAGTACATCCCGCACATTGTTGCATTCGTGATCATCTTCGTTGTAGGTTTCCTGCTTATCGACGCGTTTATCGATTTCCTCAACCGCTACTACGCCCAGAAGAATGTCCAGTTCATCACACCGGTCCTTGTCCTGGTCCGCGTATTTTTGTATTTTGTAACGGCAGTACTTGCTCTCTCCCAGCTGCAGCTTGATCTCACCATCATCTACACGTTTGTTACGCCGATTGCATGGGGTATTGGTATCGGCCTTGGCGCCGCAATCGCAATTATTGTGGGATTCGGGCTGAAAAACCGCAGCGAGGCAATTATGGACCAGGTCCTTTCCTCAATCGTAAAGAAATAACCTGACGGCAATTCCTGCCCGCAATCGACATAAAAGAAGGAAAAAGAAGAGGGCATGTCCGGGACGATTTCATCGGAACGGATATGCCCGGGCTGTCCCTGTCTCATATCTTTAGGCAAGGAGGCGGTCCCGCCCCTGGCAGGTAATATCCGCAAAAAAGGAAAAACAACCCTCCCCGACAGGAAAACCGCTCTTCTGTAAGTCCCCCGGCAAAAGCAACCCTGTTGCACGGGGGAGATCGGTGTTCCCGGGGATCATGAAGTAAAAAAAAGATCAGAGGAGATCTTAATTGTGAAAAAGATCTGTGTGCCGCTTATTGTATTCCAGCTAGTACTCCTGATGGTGACTCCCGTATTCGCGGACGGTGCCAATGGAACAAACATAACGACTATAACGGCCACCCCGGCAACAATCGTAACAACGATTCCTGCATACCCGGTAAATACGACCGCAACCCCGGTTTTTGCAAATGCAACTGCCGTGCCGGTAGCAACGAATACCACCGTTCCCACGGAGACTGCCGCAGTACCCACAGGAAATACGGGTGCCCCGTCGACCGGTAACCTGAGCGTGGCCTCGTCTCCCCTGGGGGCAGACATCCTCATTGACGGAGTCCTCTACGGGTCCACTCCGCGGAATGTAACCGGCATCTCCTCGGGAAACCATATCATCCGGCTGACCCTGAGCGGTTACTATGACTACGAGGGAACCGTGTATGTCATTCCCGATCAGGTAACCGATGTTTTCGGGACGCTCCCGCCATTAAGTGCTTCAGTGTCATCCCCATCGGCAAGCCTGTCACCGGCCGTGACGAGTGTCCCGGCAACAACGGTCCCGGTGCAGACAACGACGACCTCATCCGGGGACCTGCTGAGTAATCCGACCATTCTTGCCGCACTGATCGGGATAGTAACCGCAGGCATTGGTGCGTTTGCAGCAATTTTCCCGCATCTTGCGAAATCCAAAAAATGAACAACTCCTTCCGAAAAAAATCTGTCATATCCTGAGTAATCCCGGGGACGCCGGGTTTATCCTCCCACCCCCGTGATCCTCCCCCCACCTCTGCCCTTGGGGGAATTCCCGGCGTTCCCTGATCTCGCCCTCCTCAAGACTCCCCGGGATTACGGTTCAGGCAGGATGTACCGGTACCCGAATCCTGCACCGGCAACCCTGCCGTCATCCCATAACCCGCCCTGCCCCTCCCCGAGTATTTCCCGCTGCCGTTAACATAAAGTATATAATACAAAATGTAACATATACTTTACAACATGCGGGGACACAGGTTCCCGCACGAGAACCCTATCCCAGGGGATGATACAGGATGAAATTACCTACCATAAGTTACCGGGCAGTTGCCCTCATTGCAATCGCCGTATCGGTGATGGGGCTTGTCATGGGCCCGGCAAGCGCGACTCCCGCCACAACCTCCCTGACGGGGGGATGGACAGGCGGCTTTGCCGGTCACCACGCGTTCAACACAACACAGGCGACCACACGGCTCCAGGCAGTACTTGCAAACCTCACCGCACAGGGAGTGGATGTAAGCCCGGCACAGGCCGATCTTTCAGCAGGCAATGTCAGTGCAGCAATGCAGTGGCTTTCCGCCTACCACAAGGATAACCCGGGCACCCGGGCAACCGGTTCCCGCCAGCATGCGTTCAACAGCACAAGGACGACCGGCCGGATCCAGTCGTTTGTCACAAAACTCGGGCAGACCGGTGTTGACGTGAGCCAGGTACAGGCAGATCTTGCTTCCGGTAATACAAACGCAGCCCTGCAGTGGATGGCGGCGTACCACGCGGCACACCCCACGACGAATGCTACGGGCCAGACCGGCAACAGGACCGCGTGGCATGGAAATACTACCGGCATCCCGGGCCATCAGGGCAGCTGGTCTGGCGCCCGCCACGCAGGTTTTGGTAACCAGACCACATGGCACAGAGGTTCCGGGACCCGGAGATCCTCATAAAAACCCATGTACATGGTGCCATCCTTGCCGCCGGAATAACTCCCGATGAAAACCAGGGAGGCGGCCGGAGTCCCGGCAGCGCTCCCGTAGCAGTGACCGGAATGGTTCAACTAAAAAAGGCAATGACATGCACCAGCAGGGAGATGAAATGGCGGACGAGTCAGCAGTATTCAGATATTACGTTCGTAAAGTCATAACAAGGGTCACATCGCCGAAAATTTCGGAGATGCACGATAGCCGGGCACGAAAAGCCCGAAGGCAGGAAAAGTATAATCCGGATCCCACAAAACACAGCGAATCCGGAGGATAACCAAAAAAAGAGAGAAACCGATTATGGCTGAGTCAAAAACCCTTCTTTTTATCTATAATACCAACAACGGCGTGTTAAAATCCTTCATGGATTATTGTGCAGGCACGGCGTCTGCGCCGGTAACCCCGGCTTGTCCCCTCAATGCGATCACCACCACACCGGGGGGAATGAAGGAAGAGTGGAAACGTTTCTTAAAAGATCTCAAAATCCCGTCAAGGCTCCTTGACCGGAACGAGTTCTCCTGGGAGTTCCACGACCTGCACACCACATTCCCGGTGGTACTTATCCAGAGCGGAGCAGATATCGCGGTCCTTGTGGGCACAGAAGCACTCAACCAGTGCAGGGACCTCAATGACCTGATTCATCTTATGCAGGAACGACTTTCCCACGGTATGATGGGTTGATCTTTTTCCCTGCTGCTTTTTGCAGGTACCAGCCGGATCTCCTGACAAGGTGCTGCCGGTAAATGCAGGGAAGACCCGGTAATGCCGGGATTATCCCCTGTTCCCGGTCATTCCTCCTGTCACCTGCGGCATTGTTGCCGGATTTGTGACCCGGGCAGGCACCCGCCCGGCCACCGGGGCAGACCGGCACCGGGTCATTTCCTCAAATATATAAATAGGGACTCCCAGACAGTGTCCTAGTGCCATTGACCCATAATCATGTATACCGTCCTTTATGTCGATGATGAACCCGATCTGCTTGAGATAAGCAAACTTTTCCTTGAGCAGAGCGGGCAGTTTTCCGTTGACATTCTGCCTTCTGCTCCCGAGGCGCTTGCCGCAATGAAGGTAAAGACCTATGATGCCATTGTCTCGGATTACCAGATGCCCGGGATGGACGGCATCGATTTTTTAAAAAATGTCCGGGCTTTGGGGGATACTATCCCGTTTATCCTTTTTACCGGGAGGGGGCGGGAAGAGGTTGTCATCCAGGCCTTAAATGAAGGGGCCGATTTCTATCTCCAGAAAGGCGGGGATCCGACAGCGCAGTTTGCGGAACTGACCCACAAGGTTCTCCTTGCGATAGAACATCGCAGTAATGCTGAAAAAATACAGTCCTTAAACCGGCTGTACCTGGTTATTTCCGCGATTGACCGGGCAATTGTCCAGCTTCGCACAAAGAGTGAATTCTTATCGGAGGTCTGCAGGATCCTGGTGGAAACCGGAGGATTCCGCATGGCCTGGATCGGCATTCCTGATCCCGGAGAGGGGATAATCAGACCGGTAGCCTCCGCCGGGCAGGTTGAAGGTTACCTTGAGATCGTCAGGGTAGCCCTGGATGATTCAACACGCGGATGCGGGCCCACAGGGAAAGCGTACCGGGAAGGGAAAAATTGTATTTGTAACGATATTGTAAGCGATCCCTGCATGGAACCATGGCGGAAGGAAGCCCTGAAACGGGGTTACAACACCTGTGCTGCATTCCCGTTCGGCCGTGGATCCAACAACCCCGGGGTCCTGGTGCTCTATGCGTCAGAACTCGGGTTTTTCAACGACCAGATCATCTCCCTGACAAACGATCTGGTTGCCGATATCGCCTTTGCGCTCGCAACGCTGGATCACCAGAAAGAGCGGGAATCTGCGATTGCTGCCCTCAGGGAGAGTGAAGAAAAATACCGGCTTGTTGTTGAAGACAGCAGGGATGCGATCTACATCCACCAGTCCGATCGGCTCCTCTTTGTAAACCGGCAGGCCTCCGTTCTTACCGGGTACTCCCATGAAGAACTCTTAACCATCCGGCTCTGGGACCTCGTGCACCCCGATGACCGGGAGATCCTTATCCGGAATAACCGGGACCGGTTGGCCGGCAATCCGCCACCCCATGAGTTTACCGCCCGGCTCCTGACCAAAGACGGCACGTCGCGGACCTGTGAATTTGTTGTGGACATGGTCATGTACCAGGGCTCGCCTGCAATCATGGGGATTGCACGCGATATAACTGAACGCAGGAAGACTGAAGAGGCGCTCGCTTCGGCAAACATGAAACTCAAACTTCTTTCGGGGATTACCCGTCATGATATCAGGAACCAGCTCACTATCCTTGAAGGCCGCCTGGCATTCATGAAAAAGAAGGAGCCCGACTCTCCCTTCCTTGAACATTTTGAGAAGATGTCTGCTGCTGCCCGGCGTATTGCCTCGATCATCCAGTTCACCAAGGAATACGAGGATATCGGCATCCGTGCCCCGGCCTGGCAGGACTGCCGCACCCTTGTCGATACTGCCGCACAACAGGTCCATTCAGGGCAGGTCCCGGTAAAAAACGATCTCCCCCCCGGGACGGAGGTGTTTGCCGACCCGCTCATTGTCAGGGTGTTTTACAACTTGATGGATAATGCAGCCCGGTACGGGGGAAAGATTACCTTTATCCGGTTCTCTCTTGAGGGATCCGGTAACGATTACCGGATCGTGTGCGAAGACGATGGCGAAGGAATACCGGCAGAAGATAAAGAAAAAATCTTCCTGCAGGGTTTTGGCAAAAATACCGGCCTTGGCCTGTTTTTGTCTGCCGCCATTCTCCATATTACCGGGATTACGATCCGCGAGACCGGCGAGCCGGGGAAAGGGGCACGTTTTGAGATCATCGTGCCAAAAGGGGCATACCGGTTCAGCGGCGGGGAGTAGGAGCCTGAGAAGTCCCTGCCCTGCATGCGGCTTCTCCACATCAGGGCCTTTCCTTGGTAACCGCTCCCATTCCTAAAAAAAAGAGCTACAGCGTAACACCGGATTTGCCGGCCCGGTACTTTTTTTATGATCCTGCCCGCTGCTTCCGCCATCCCCCGGGCGGCACAAGGATCTCGAAGCGTGCGCCTTTTCCCGGCATTCCGGTCTCTCTGATTGTGATGCCGTTGAGAGAGAGGATATCCCGGACCAAAAAGAGCCCAAGGCCAGTATTCTTCCCAAAACCCCGTTCAAAGATCTTCTCCTTCTCGTCAGCAGCCACGCCATCACCGTCATCCTCGCAGACGATCAGCAGGGCATTTTCAGACTTTTCGGCTGAAAGGGTAATACGCGTCATCTTTGTACCCCGGTACCGCAGGGCATTGTCAAAGAGGTTAAAAAACACTTTTGGGAACAGGGAATCGGCGTAGATCTCAAGGCCGGAAACCCTGGAAACCTCCAGGCTGATCCCGGAAAAGTCAAGCTCCCGGGCGGACGACCGGGCACAGGCCAATACGTCCTGCCAGGTGGCTGTATGACTCCCGAGGCTCTCGTACTCCCTCAAAAACCCGACCTGGTACCGGATCCGCTCAACAGCTTTTTGTGCCTTTTGCAGGTACTCCCCTGTGGTTTTTGGGTTTTCCCCCTCTGCTTTTGCAAGCTCCAGGAATCCATCGAGTGCCGTGAGCTGGTTATTGATATCATGGCTGGTGACACTGGCAAGGATACTGAGTTTCCCGTTAGCCTCCCGGTATGCACCCTCTGCCTTTCTGAGCCCGGAAACATCACGCGCCTCTGCAATGAGCCGGATGATGCTCCCCTCAGCAGAAAGGATCGGCTTGAGGGAAAAATCGGTCACGATCCAGGCGCCGGAAACACTCTCGAACCCTGCTTCGTACCGTACAAACTTCCCTCCGGCTGCATCGCGGACAGCCTGCCGGAGCTGCTGCACTCTTTTTTCATCTCCCTGCCACCACGGGGTTTCCCAGAACGGGCGGCCGACAACCTCATGGTAGGACAGGCCGACGAATTCGAGCGCAGTGCGGTTTGCATCAAGGAGGATTCCTTCCGGGGAGAGAAGGCCGGTGAACTGGAAGGTGGAGTCAAAGACGGCCCGGATCATCCGGTCGCTCTCCTTTACCTTCTCTTCTGCCTCTTTGCGCTCCGTGATATCGCGGACAATTGCATGTAAATAGTAGTGTCCCTGGAACGAAAAGCGGTTCAGGCTTACCTCGGCAAAGAATGGCGTCCCGTTGCAGCGCAGGTGAACCCATTCAAAAACCTGCGGTTTCCCGGAAATGGCAGCATCGATCATTTCGCCGGCCTTTTCTGCCGACGGTCTTTTATCCGGCTGGAACTCGGGAGAAAATTCCCGGGGCGAATGCCCGATCAACCGGTCCCGGGAGCACCCGAATATCTCCAGGGTACGCTGGTTGCACTCCAGGAATTTCCCGCGGTCCATGATGAAGATGGCAGCGTTTGCTCCCTCAAAGAGCGTCCGGAACTTTTCCTCGCTCTCGCGAACGTGCTCATTACTTTTTGCAAGTTCGTCATACTGTCCCCGGAGTTCTTCCTCGGCTGCTGCTATCTGTTCATAGGCCGCCTGTAACTCCCTCCTTTCTTTCTGCAATGCCCCGTACGCCAGGTGCAATGCTTCTTCGCTCTGTTTTCTCTCGGAATTATCGATGAATGTTTCAAGGAGGGCCGGCTTACCCGACAGCATGACAGAGGTGACGTATTTTATGATGGGCACCTGCTTTTTATCCGAGGTGATAAGGACGCGTTCGGAATTATCCACAGGATGGCCGAGATCCGTAGCCGGGCATTTTCCTCTTTCTGCGGGGCAGACATACCGGTGACATTCTTTCCCGATGATATTTTCCCGGGAATCGTGCATCAATTCAGCGGCAGTCGGATTGACGTCAAGGATCCGGTGAGTGTCTGCGTCTATCACGAGAATGCCGGCTTTTACCGAGGAAAATATCTGGTTGAGATAATCCCGGTTTTCAGCAAGGGCGTTTTCTGCTTTTCTCCGGCGAATGGCCTGGCGGATTTTATGGGCGAGCTCAACAAATTGTACCTTTGGCTCGCCGCCTTTCTGGATGTAAAAATCGGCACCGTTATTGATTGCCTCAACAACGATCTCCTCCCTCCCTTTCCCGGTAAAGAGGATGAAGGGGAGGTCTTTTGTTTTCTCCCGGATTGTTTTTAAGAATGCGATCCCGTCCATGCCCGGCATCTGGTAATCCGATACGATCACATCAAACAAGAGTACATCCGGAGATTTTACGGCCTCCCCGACGGATGTCATGGTCGTGACATCAAATTCTCCTGACCTCTCCAGGAAGAGCTTTGCTATCTCAAGGAGTCCGGGTTCATCGTCAACATAGAGGATTCGGTACATCAGGCCTCTTTGGTAAAAATCTATAGTATTTTTCGCGAACTCTATTGATATACCTTTATATCCCGTGCAGCTCCCCCTGCCTGCGGAGAAAAAACTGCCGGTAAAAAGGAGGCCTGTCCCCGCAAAAAAAGTCCGTATGCTGCTGCCAGGCCCAAAAAATGATTTACGATTTAAGCCCGACGGGATCGTTCGGGCATTCTGCCACAAGAAAAATACCCCATCCCCCGGTAAGGGCGAGGCAAAAGGATAGGGTTTTTAAAAAATAGGAACGTTTCTGTTTTTAGCGTTTCCAGACGTCCACGCTTGACATGTTCTTCCCGTGATACGTGATCTCGCTTGCGGTAAAGACGAGCACCACGAAATCGGGATTCTCGGGGGTTTTGAAGAACTGTTCGAACATGGGGTTCCAGTACTTCTTTTTTGTGGCAACATCTTCGTGAATTTCGCCTTTTGCCTTGATCTCCACGTAGGGATCGGAGAATTCCTTTCCCGACCAGATAGCAAGGGCCGTGTCATGGCTTTTTTTGAGCTGCCCGACTTTCTTTGAGGACTTCATGGTTGCCCCGACAAACGTCATGTCGGGAAAACCGGCAAGCACCATGAACCGGACTACCGGGTGTTTGCCGTCCAGCGTTGCAACAGCGGTGGGATGAGGGCCGCTAATCACTTCCAGGATCTGCTCTTTGAGTGGCATGCTGGTCAATCACCCTCCCGATCCCATAAAGATACGGATTGAGGAAGCGGGGATATGGCCGATCGGATACCTGCGGGAACGGTGGCCACCGGGACCGGATCCCGGTGAATCCGTGATGAGGATCGGTTTTTGGATTATTTTTTTTAAATTCCTGTCCGCCACCACCCCGTTCTCTCATCCTGCCGTTCTCTCCTGTAACACTTCCTGCACCGCATCCCTCCCGCCCCGTTTCCGGAAAGAATGGATAAAAAAAGGAAAATGAGAAGCAGATTTTGTAAACAACAGGCAGGTCTCTATACTCACAAGCCATGTATTCCCTTTGTCTGGTATGAAATAACACGCAAAACCGGCTGTCAGGATGGTTATTTCCTAAAAAAGCCTTTAAAAAATCCTCATATCAGCATTTGAGTTATGAAAGGAGTTGAATACTTATGCCGAATACTACGACACACGATACAAAGATGACCGATACAAAACTGCAGGAAACCGCATCCAAAAAATCCGGGCCGGGTATGAGTGCGCACCCGTCTGCGGTGGCACCAAAAGTGATCTCCTCCCCGGCAAAACACGTAAAATCGTCAGTACGTCCGTCACACAAGGGCGAGTATAAGAAGGACCATCCAAAGGCAGGGGCCGGTATGACCACCCCGCCGGAACATGTCCCAAAATAACCTGTTTCTCCCTGTCCATCATACATCCACCCCATAATTTTTTCGTGCAGGACTCACAACGCAGGCGGTCCTGTGGATCTTTACCGGGATTTGCGGGGGCTGTTCGGGAGCCCGGTGTATCTTTCCCGAATCCCTGTGGATCTCCCTTCTTCTCAGGGAAATCCCCGTTTTTTTTGAGGAATCTAACCCGATGACGGAGTTTATCCTCAGGCAGGGTCGATGATACGTTTTTTGGTACTCCGGGGCGTGAACCGGGCGGGGAAACTGAGCGGGACATTTTTTACATGGGGCGCGAAAAACAGGAACAACCCATGGCCGGGTAAACGGTGATGTACCATGTCCAGTACCCTTGAAGGCTTAATCGAACGGCTCTCGGATGACAATGAGGGGATGCGGTGGAATGCAGCAGAAGCACTGGGACGGCTGGGAGATCCCCGTGCCGTGGATCCGCTGATCGATACCTTGTGGGATGACGATGCACGGGTCCGGCAAAAAGCTGCGTATGCACTGGGCCTGCTCGGGGATCCCCGGGCCCTTGGTCCCTTGCAGAAACTCTACCGGATCGAGCGGGAGGATGCCCGGGACATCATCCAGGAAGCAATGGAGATGATCAAACGGGTTATGGCCCGTGATCTGCAATGAAAACGTGTGCCCCTCCCCCGGCACCCCCTCATGGTGCAAAGGTATGCAGCCGTTCGTGGGGAGCATGGAAAAGGCAGTTTATTTTTCCGGGCCCTTTCCATTCCAGCAGGTACAGCCCGGTCCGGTTGATGTACACAAAGGTATCGACCGGCCGGGTGTCGCCCGTGTCTGCCCAGCACCCGGTATTGACAAAGAGTTTTTCCGGCGACCGTTCCTGTGCGGGATTGCCCGGGGGTGCAAAGGTCTTTTTTGCGTACCCGGCCCGGTGGGTATGCCCGAATACGATCACTTCGGCCCTGATGGTGTCGCGTTCGTCCACAAACCCGTCATCGAGAACGTCTTCAACGGTTTTGTCCCGGGATGCAAAAAGGCCGTACACTTTCCGCTGTGCACAGCCGATGAGCCGGGGTACAACGATAATAAGGGCAAAGAGGGTAAGGATTACCGCATAGGCCGGGAGGAGGAAGGATGCCGGTGCGGGAAGGATGCCCGGCCCTGCGGCAAAGGCCGCACCATAGATGACGAGCGCTACAAACGGACCAAGGAACAATCCCCCGATGAGGGCCCGTTCCCACACTTTGGGTTTTCTCTCCCCGAGCACCGCTTGTGCCGCGGGAAATTTCAAGAGGAGCGGGACGGCGACTGCAAGGGAGAGCACGAGCACAAAGGCATTTTTTACCACGGCATCGTACGGGACCGTCCAGGTCACCAGGACAAGCGAGAGGACCCACAGGCAGAACACCAGGATATCTGCGGGGATCCGGAAGATTTTACTTACGGACATGTTGGCCAGGTCCATGAGAGTGTCGATGGGATCAAAGGGCTCCTTTAGGATCTCGCTGATGACATAGGTGACCTGCTCGCCGTCGAACTGGTGGCCGTGGAGGAAGGTGTAATGCGTCCGGTTTACCGGGACGCCCCGGTTTACTTTTGCTGCGGTTTTTTCCGAGGGCGGGTAATGGCGGGGGTAGATCGAAAAATCGTATCCGTCTTTCCAGGGAAAACTCCGTTTGTCCGGGGAAGCATCGTCTTTTACCATCTCCCAGAGATCGGCGTCGTGGTTCCCGGTGACATAGACCTTGTCGCAGGGCAGGGCATGGAGAAGGGACAGGGGCCTGACTGATTCAAGGATAACGTTTTTCCGGTCCTGGTCTTTTGGATCCCAGAGGTCGATGATGTCCCCGAGCAGGACCAGTTTTGTCAGCGGGTCAAATGCGATGTCCAGCGTTGCGGGGCGGGCATCCTCCTTTTCATCGCACGGGACTGCAGGAATTTTTTGGGGGAACGTGGTGATCCAGGCAAGGAAATCACAGAATTTGTCGTGATGGGATCCGATGTTTCCCCCGAGATGGACATCCGAGACGACAATGATGCTCTCTTTACTATCCGCGGCTGGCGGGGAATGGCCGGGCATATGCGATCAATAAGGGTGGTTGCGGAGCGGGGAGATAAGAGTTGTGGGGAGACAAAAGAAAAGGGAACGGTGCCCTTATCTTCCTGCCTGGACCTTCATGTCTTCCAGCGTTACGGCCGGGTGGCGGTACCGTCCCCGTCCTTTTGTGCCCCGCATGCTGTGGAGATCGATCGCCTCGACCGGGCAGAAATGGAGACAGGCACAGCAGAACTCGCAATGGTGCTGCCAGGCCGGCCTGCCCTGTTCCATTCTGATATTTCCCACCGGGCAGACTTTTGCACAGGTACCGCAGGAGGTGCAGGCGCAAGAGACAGAAAAGTCCTTGTCCCCGGCATGGACCGACCCGGAAAAAAACCGGTAGGTGGCAGCGTGCATGAGCCACGCAAACGGCGAGAATCCGGGCGGGACCTGTTCGCCTTTTTTTATCCGGCCGGCCGCCTCTTTTAGCTGTGCATCTGCACCGGCAAGGATCCCGTCTTTCTTTTTCCCCTGCGGGGGCCGGCTTACCGGCGGGAAATTGCCGGGCATCCGTACGGAAAATGCGGCAGAAAGTCCGCGGCCGTTTTGTTGTTTTACGCTCTGGTCGAGCTGCCGCAATGCAGCGGTCCCTCCTGACCCGCCCAGGGTTACGATGCCAAAGACGTACCGGGTGCCTGCGAGGCTGAGCCGTTGTGCAAATTCCCAAACGATCACGGGAAGGCCAGCGTCATACACCGGGCAGACAATCCCGACACGTACTGCCGGCGGGACAATGTCCTCAGTGGTATCCTTAAACGATACAATGGGAACAAGTTCGCAGTCCCCAAGGTCTGCTGCGATCTTTTTTGCCGCGGCAAGCGAGTTTCCGGTGCCGGTGAAATAGTAGATAACCGTCTTCATGGTGATTACACCGCCTCTACGGTGATCGAGCCAACTCCCTGTTTGATCCGGCACGTGATCCGGGGTGCGTCCGGGCGTGACGAACTGGTGGTATAGACATTCCCGTTTACCACAAAGCCCCGCACATTCGTGGCCCCGATGCCCCCGTGGATCTCTACACTCAGGTGAGCGTCTTTTGGCATACGCAGGGTCAGCTCCCCCACACCGTTTTTGATGGTGGCGTTGAAATCCCCGCCATGGTACCCGGTAAGGTCGATCTGTGTCTCGCCGACGCTGTTTTTGACGGTCAGGGAAGAGAGGTTGAGCTCCCCAAGGGCAAGACGGGTACGGCCGGCGTGGTTTTTTGCGTCAATCGCGACCGGGACATCCCGGCTTACCCGGATATCCCAGGTGTACGCCGGTTCGTTTGCGGGCCAGTCGTGTCCGGACCACCAGAAACAACCGTGGCGGTTCCAGATCCAGACTTTTTTTGTTGTGCCGTCCATAGAGGCGGAATACGCCAGGGGGCCCGTGCTGCTCCCGTTGCCGGCAGTCAGGTTCATCAGGACCGGGTCCCCGGCACCTTCTCCGAGGGTGAGCTGGCCGGCACTGAGGTGCACCTGGAGGTCGAGTGCCGATGCACCGTCCCTGCCAATCGCAATAGTTTGGGGGATTGCCTGCTGCGGCGAAAAGAATCCTGCATCTTTTTTTGCCGGGAGTTTATTCCTGAGGTGCCGGATGGTCAGGCGGCCGAAGAAATGTGCCAGCCATATGTCCAGGACCACGACGATGATACCGGCAATAAAGAGCCCAAGGGAGGTAAGAACCCCCGGTGCCGGGGAGAGGTGCCAGGGAAGAGTGAGCGAAAGTCCCAGCAGTTTGATGAGTGCCAAAAGGAGCAGGACTGCTCCTCCGCAGATCAGTGCAAGGCCGGCGATAAAGACCAGGCCAAAGACCACGGCAAAGAGGATAAACGGCACGAGCACGGCAACGAAGTTAAGGCCGTGAATGTGAGTCGTTGCCCGGGTTGCCCGCCAGATCGTGCCGGCGCTCTTGGTCTGCTCTGCCTTATGGATCAGGTACGCGGCCCGGATCTCTTTTGCAACATCTTCTGGCGAGCCCAGCGCCCGGCAGAGTTCCTCTTCGGTCCGGCCCCGGGATTTCCCGATGGCAAAATGCCCGGCATATTCTTCCAGGATTTCATCGAGGTCCTCACCGGTGAGATACCCGGTAAGCCGGTCCCTGAGCGTGTCCAGGTATTCTTTTTCAGTTGTCACCATGTGATCTCTCCTCAAGGAGCGCATTGACGGATTCAGCAAAGTGGACCCATTCATCGCGCTGTTCGTGTTCTTTTGTCCTTCCCGCGTCGGTCAGCCGGTAATATTTCCGTGGGGGGCCTTCACCGGATTCCTGCAGGTAGGTGGTTACCAGGCCTTCATCTTTCAGGCGGTGGAGCAGCGGGTAGATGGTGCCTTCTGCGATGTCGATCTTTTTTGAGATCTCGTCCACGAGCTCGTACCCGTAACAGTCTTTTTTTGCAAGCACACAGAGCACGCAGATCCCGAGCACTCCTTTTTTGAACTGGATATTCATGGCATCCCCGTTATGATTCCCCTTTGCGCCCGGTCACCGGCCGGTGTTCTCAGTTGTGTTGCACAGTATCTTGCATTGTAAGATACATGGTAGTGTTGGTATGGGAGGTATATTAAGGCATCGGGAAAAGGGGGAGGGTGCAGATATGATTGAGTGGGGACCGGGTGATAGGCCCCGGGAGGTGATCCGAATCTTTATCGATCCCGGTTACTTTCGCGATTCTTCGTTTTTGAAGATCTGCCGGATCTCTTTTTTGAGGAGGGGTAATTTGTTCGTGGCGTTATCCCACAGGATCGTGGGTTTGATCCCGAAATAGGCATGGGTGAGAACATCGCGGAAACCGGCGATCTTTTTCCAGTCGGTCTTCGGGTATTTTTCTTTAAGCCCCGCCGGCAGGTTCTTGATCGCTTCTCCAATGATCTTTTAAATTCCGGATAACGGCGTCCTTCCTCATCTCACCGGACGTGAATTCATCAAAACTGATCCCGTGGATATATTTCTCAATTTTTTCTGTTGATTCATGGATATCATCGAGGAGCCGAAGGGCTGTCCTATGCATAGACAACCTCGCCGAGGATGTAGGGCCTGAGCCGTTTTTTAATCGCACCCTTCATGACGAGATCTACCTTGCGCGAAAAGAGGTCTTCGAGGTAGAACTTGCAGTCCATATAGTTGTCGAACGTCTCTTCCCCTTTCCGGAAGGTGACAAGCACATCCACGTCGCTTTCGGGCCGCTCCTCTCCGCGTACAAAAGAGCCGAAGATGCCGATGGTTGCAACCCCGAACCGCTTTTTTATTTCCGGTTCGTGTTCCCGGAGCAGGGCAAGGACGTCCATATCTCATTTCCTGTAGGCATGTACCGGTTCTTACCATTGTGGTTCATCCCTGTGATCCCTTTTTTCCGGGGACAGTTTTACCCGATCAGTACTCATGCACCGCACCCATATCCTCCAGGAATCCCGGTCCGGCCCTCCCATACCCTCAACGACCTCATCCCATCCGGGCCCAGATTGAGCCCGGATGACCCTTTTTTGGGATACCCTCGGAGCCCGTATCGGGCTCCGTTTTAATCAGAGCCCAAATGAGCCGTATTTTTGCAATCGGACGAAATAAAACGTTCTCATAAACGCGTTTTGCGGGCCGAAACCGGGGCCGGATGGGGTTTATGTCCGATCCCGGAAAAAGAGGCCGTTTTTGGGGCTTCCATGGCCCGCTAATGGGCATTCTATGGGGCTCAAATTTGGCGTATTTTGGCGAATGGGGCGATTAAAATGGATATTTTCCAGGGGGGGCCGGAAAGGAGGGTTTTACGGGGAGATTTTGGGGGAGAGGAATTAGGATAGGGGGCGTGAGTGGTACATCAGGCAGACCCTCCAGAACGGATGGAGCCGGAAGGTGCTGGTGCACCGGGACCCGAGTGTTCTTAAGAGAGCGTTCATTCCTTCATCGTGAATCTCATGGAGTGTCTTTACTTTCATTTCCCGTCACCACCTCGTACCACGCAAGCTGGGGAAAAAAGGAGTTTGTATTCATGGAGCCGGGACTTTTTTTCTTCGCGCCATGATGCTTTTGATAATTCTATCCGGATCTTTTTCAAGGATCTTTTTCCGGTCTTTTGTCCAGTCACCGCTGCCTGTTTCATAGATCTGGAGGAAACGGATCGCATCGTCAGGACCAAGTTTTTCGACCAGCACGTCGAGTCCTTCCTGCTGGATCTGATGCAATGTTCTGGCGCTCATTTGTTTTCCTCCTTTAACCAGGTAACCGGGTTTCCTATGTGTACCTGTATGTTCTGATGCATCTTAAAAAATGTTATCATACCGTCATCTGTAGTGAGAAGGACTGCTCCGGCACGTTCTGCGCAGGCAATATGGAGTGAGTCCATCGCACCTCCACCCATTGCGATGATTTCATGCATACGGGCTATAATATCCTCGTCAATGAGTACCTGTTCTATTGCAACGGATACAATCTTCTCCACGCGAAGCCGTTTCCAGATATCCGGGATTTTTGAGATCTCTTCTGTTATCGCTTCACTTGTGACCAGAATATATTCTCTCGATGCGCATCGACGGATGATCTCCTGGACTGCGGTTACTTCCAGACGGATACGCCCCATCGTCTGGTCATCAAACGGCCTGCACAGGCAGCAGACATCCATGTAAATCTTCATTTCCCACACTCCTCCACAGATCTCCGGCCTTACGATCCCGGCCACTGCCAGAGTCTCGTTAGTGTGTTTTTGGTGAGAGAAGAGGATAATCGTTTTCCCTCAAGGCCCGCCTGTAACATCCGCCTTCTTCTCCGGGGACCCTACCCTCTTCGGACATCCTCCCGATCCTGCTGTTTTCCCGCAGGTCTCTTTGCCGACCTCATCCCATCCGGGCCCAGATTGAGCCCGGATGACCCTTTTTTGGGATATCATCGGAGCCCGTATCGGGCTCCGTTTCAATCCAAGCCTAAATAAGCCGTATTTTTGCAATCGGACGAAATAAAACGTTCTCATAAACGCGTTTTGCGGGCCGAAACCGGGGCCGGATGGGTTTATGTCCGATCCCGGAAAAAGAGGCCGTTTTTGGGGCTTCCATGGCCCGCTAAAGGGGATTATATGGGGCTCAAATTGGGCGTATTTTGACGAATGGGGCTTGAATTGATGCGGGATTTTCGGGGGAGGGGATCGGACGGTTTTACGGGGAGATTTTGGGGGGGGATGTGAGGAAAGGGGGGTGGGCTTGGGGCCGGATAGCGTGTTTCAACTTAACAAAATAACAAAATTTTCATTCCGGCAGAAACAATCGACAGAGAATGGAAAAACTGAAATTAATATCATGGAATGTTGACGGCCTCAGGGCCCGATGCAAAGCTGGACAGTTCATAAAATTATTACAAGTGGATTTTGACATACTCTGCCTACAGGAAACAAAAACGCCGGAGTTAGATATTCCGCAAGAGATCAGGTCCGACAAAAAATATTATTCCCATTTTTCCGAGGTTCAGAAGGGAAGTTTTGCCGGTGTTGGTATACTTTCAAAGATCGAGTGCAGGCAAATCAGCGATAATTTTGGAGGAACGAAGTTCGATAAAGAAGGGAGAATCCTCATCGCAGAATATGACCGGTTCACGCTTCTCAATATTTATTTCCCTCTTGGAGCTGGAAAACCGGATACGCCGGATACGCTCTCTCACAAACTTGAGTTCTATGATACACTTCTCGGGTTTGTAAAGGAACTGTTGAGCCAAAAGAAAAATGTCATTATTTGTGGGGATTTCAATATCGCTCATAAGGATAAGGATCTTGTCAACGCAAAAACGACACCACTCATAGTCGGTATTTATCCGGAAGAGCGAGAAAAATTGAATGAATTAGAAAGATTGGGTTTTGTTGATGCATTTCGTTATAAACACCCCAATCTCGTTCGGTACAGTCGGTGGCCATATCAGAATAATTCCCGGGAATTGAATCTCGGTTGGCGTTTGGATTATTTCTTTGTAAGTGCTGGGCTGAAGGATTCAATTACAGAATCAGAAATGTTGTATCATCCCGGTGAATCAGATTCTCATCCGCAGATTGCGGGGTCTGATCATTGCCCAATCACCCTTGAGTTGTCGATGTAAAAGATCATCAGGAATCTTTATCGGTCCTGCCATTCTTTATTATTATAATAAATTTGAGATGTTGATCAGATGACGTTAAACGATCCCTGCGGTTGGTCCGGATCTATTCACACGTTTCTCTCGCTCTCTAAATCTGATTGGCTCTCGTCATTGCAGGCACATCATCAACGATGCATGAATTCTCCGGCAGATCAAAGTCAAATTCTCGCGTGGGATCATTCGTTTGACATTCTTCAACGAGAACTAAAACAGCTCGTCCAGATCAAACCTGAAATTGGAAACTACTCGATTATTTTTGAATACGAATTGCCCCGTGAACGGGGACGACGGCCAGATGTCATTATTTTAGGCCCCTGTGTTTTCGTTTTGGAATTCAAGGATTACGCTCAACTGCTCCAAGCTCACAGCGATCAGGTTGCGGCGTATGCTCGGGATTTGAAAAATTATCATGCGGGCTCTCAACCGTATTGTGTTCTTTCATTCCTCATTCTTGCACGGGCCAAGGATCAGATCACAGATAATGAGAACGTGATTGTGCTTTCACCGGATCATATCGTCGATGTGTTTACCCTTTCATCTGAATTGGAAGCAGGCCCGCTCATTGATCCGCGGGTTTGGATCGCTGCAGAATATTCCCCGCTGCCCTCGCTCATCGAAGCAGCCCGGACGATCTGGAACAAGCAGCCATTGCCCCAGATCAAACGAGCGTTGAGCGCCGGCATTCCGCAGACCATTGCTGAGTTGCTTTCCATTGCACAAGCGGCGAAGGCAAACAATGAGCTGCATCTTGCGCTTGTGACCGGTGTGCCTGGGGCGGGAAAGACGCTTGTTGGGATTCAACTGGTGTATGAGAATCATCTGGAAGGTTCCGACCTCCAGAATACCGCAGTGTTTCTCTCGGGCAATGGTCCTTTGGTGAAAGTCCTTCAACATGCCTTGAAATACAAAATTTTTGTGCAAGACGTTCATGGATTTTTGAAGGAGTATGGCGGGGAGACGGCAAAGATTCCCCATGAACACATCTGGGTCTATGATGAAGCGCAACGGGCATGGGATGCTGAGCGGGTGAGTGAGAAGCGAGGCCATGCCACGAGTGAGCCGGAAGATTTCTTGCGAATAGCGGAACGGATGAACTCGTGGGGTTTGATGGTCGCGCTCATTGGCGAAGGCCAGGAGATCCATCTTGGAGAAGAATCGGGATTACCGCAATGGAATGATGCACTCGCCAAAATGCAGAAGCCGTGGATCGTTCATTGCCCCAAGAAAATTGCTGGAACCTTTACCGCAGCAAAAAAATTGGCAACAAGCGATGTCCTCGATCTCTCCGTCTCTCTTCGGTCCCATCTGGCCGAAGATGTCGCCCAATGGATCTCTGCCCTACTCGAAGGCGATCTCATTCATGCGAAAACCTTGTCCGAAAGCGTCACCAGCCAAGGCTTTGACGTTTACCTCACACAGGACATCAATGTTGCAACGAATTACGTGAAGGAGCGATACAAGGATCAAGAGGACAAACGCTACGGCCTCCTCGCATCCTCAAAGGCGAAGAATCTCCCCACGTGGGGCATCCACAACGAATACAATTACACCAAGAATATGCGAGAAGGACCGTGGTACACCGATCCCCCCTCATCATTCAATTCCTGCTGTGCGTTCCGTGATGTTGCAACGGAGTTCTCGTGTCAAGGGCTGGAATTGGATTTCCCGATTGTCTGTTGGGGAGATGATTTTGTCTGGGATGGCATCTGGAAGAGTCCCCCGGCGAAACGCTCGAAGGCGAAGGACCCGCACCAGTTGCGGGTGAATAGTTATCGGGTGGTGTTGACCCGGGGCCGGGACGGATTCATTGTGTTTGTGCCACCGGAGATTGGGATGCAGAGTACGTACGAGGCGTTGAAGGGGGCGGGAGTGAGGGAGATTACCGAGGTTAATACGAAAGATTTGATTGTGAAGGATGGGGCGGGTGTTGTATGATGGACAAACAAAATGATTACCCTCAAATAGACATAGGAATTAAAAATCGAAAAATACCTCGGTTAAGATATTCTATTATCGAGTCCCTTACGGATGTTGAGAATCAGGAAATATCGTTTTTGGATTTTCTCACAAAAAATATTAAAATATACAACGGTCCAAACAAGGAACTTCAACAATATTGTCCAATATTTTTTGAACTCTTATCAAATATTATCAACGACAAATTTGTAGATTGGCACACGAAAATTATGATAAGTGCGGCATTAGGATATTTTGTTCTTGAAGAGGATGTTATTCCCGATATTGCAGAAAATGGTTATGTCGATGATTTATATCTTGTAACCTACGTCCTTAATGAAATCAAGGTTACTCAGTCTCCTGAAATTATTCTCCGTAACTGGAGCAGAAAAGAAGATATCCTCCAATTAATCGATGATGTTTTTATTAAAGCGAGCGAGATTGTCGGACCCCTCTCGAAAAACATACTTCAAAAAGTTGGTCTTTACAAATTCTCTCTACTCTCTCTTGAAGAATATTCTGGAGTATATCCCAAAAGATACGCAACGGTGGCAAGAGAAAAAAGGGAATTGATCGGTCTTTTGGCTTATATCATTCAACACATCAAGGGGGATGATCTGTACAGAAGTAGTTATGAAAAAATCAGGAAATATATAGAAAACGATGGAAATTTTGATGAAATTCAAAGAATAATTGAAATTTCAAAACTTTATCATAAAATCGATGTGGAATCTATTGATAAACCTGAAGACTTTGTAAAACTATTAGAACAAAGAATGCGGGAAGCACGTTTGAAAGCATTAAAAGAAAAGAATGATAAAAATCAATAATTCTTCAATATTTCTTCGAACCACATAAGGGTTACATCTCCTTTTTTCATTTCAAATGGGGTTAATTTGTGGTTATGTTTCAGCGCATTTCTTAGGTTAGTCAATTCTTCAAATTGTCCTTTCATGTCACTTTTTGATCTGAAAATTGGTTCAAAAATTATCCAGAATTCGGACATAATTGATTTGTAATTATAGATAGTAAAGAAATCGAAAATATCGATATCTGATTCTTTGATCATTGGATTAGCATGTAATTTCGATCTGATTCGATTTTCTACATCCTCTTTTAATTCATGATTCATTATTTTATCCCAAAATTGAGCATCTTTGGTGGTGATTTGCGATTTAATAAGTTGTCTTAGTCGGATCTCAATGTTATCTACGCGTCGTTCTAATTGATCAGTTATTCCAACCTTTTTCATTTCTGCAATTTTATCAATATCAATGGATTGCGCACCTTTATCGATTTCTTCAATTTTGAGATATTTCATAAATTCTTTTTGAACATTAAAAAATTCCAATGCCAGATATTCGGGAGAGAAATCGATTGGTTCATATTTTACGTATTCACTAAATTTCAACCTATTCACAAACGATTTTTCATCGTTCGGTTCATTTGCTTTCTGGAGATAAAACGGAATCATAACCTTAGTTATGTAGCGGAGATCTTGGAGTCTATCGAGGAAACCGTATAGGCGTTGCCGATAACCGATAAGTGCGGAATATTCGTTTGGTACGGGATTTTTTTCCACCCATAATGCAAATAACAAATTATTGAATAAATCAATTTGATCTGTGGCCTTCGCCCCAAATTCTAGAGTGTACCCAAATGAGATTTCTGTGGATCTTTCTGGAGGTAGTTCTCTCGATTTGTATAATCCATAAAACAAACAGATTAGGGGTATATCGATATATCTTTTAAACGAGGTGAGGTAACTTGTATCGTTATAGAGATCTTTTGAAAAATCATCGGGTTTTTCGGCATGCTCTCTATCCTCGTACTGATTTTTTTGACGAATTATTACGTCATACAATTCTTTTGGCATTTGGAGAATACCAATTTCCACTTCGACCATTTACTCCCCCCGATTTTCAATTTCAATGGGATTCTTCGAAATATGGGGTGCAAAATTTAAAGTTTCATGTGGTAGGCACAAACAAATAACCTGGTTATGGTTAACATTCAGATGTTGACCTAAAGGATCACGATGAGTACCGACATTTCCCGAGGGTGTATCGATAATGATTGGATCTATTAAGGTCATTGCTTCTGCAAAACAATATGCTAAGATGATTCTCCCTGACATACCTCCGATCTCTGGAGAAAATTTATTATTTTCACCTAATAGGAGACCGTGATCCTTAGAAAAATTTGCTGAAAAGGATGGCCCTAATATTGAGGAAATACTCTCTGAGAGAACTGAACTAATAATTCCAATTGTTTTTTCTTTCATTGATTCCTGAGTTGTAATGATCGTGTCCTGTGTTCTCTCGATATTTTTCAGAACATTCTGATATTCTTTGAAGAATCCCAAATTACTCTCTAACTCCTGTTTTTCACCTTCGAGTCTGATTACTTCATTGGATAAAAATTGAATGTTCGATTCAAAATCTCTTTTTCTCGAAAGCAACGCTTCGAGAGCGTTTTTAGCTGTATTTAGATGATTGACAAGTTCGTTATCTTCATCAGAAAGAACGATGGCATTTTTTAAAGTTTCCGTTTCCTTGAATGTCTGATATTGAGCAATTAGCAATTCATATTCTTTTTCAGGGAAAAAGATGATATTATCCACTTTAACCTTATCTGCAAGAAACGACTGAACTTCGTGGCTCGCGACTAGATTCTCTAATTCTTTCACATGATTATAACTAGCGTCGTCGTCCAGCTCGCGTCCGCAAATCTGGCAAATAGGCGGTTTATGATTCAAACAAGCGTATATAAGATCTTTCCTGTAGGGCTCCGGTAATTTCCCAACCTCCCGAACGTGATGTTTTAACTTATTGAGATATTCAGTATCAATATGTGAAAGCCAGTTCAAGGAGTTTTCGTAATAAAATTTACGCTTATCTCTCCATTTCTGTTTGATTGAATCTATCTGTCGTTCATAATCTAGTTTTTCAGAATATTTTTCTGATTGGATTTGAATTCGTTTTTTATCCAATTCAGAAATTTCATCATTTTTAAGTCTGATTGCCTCTATAATCGGGGCAAGTTCATCCCGATTTGATCTTAACAAATCCCTCGCAGCTTTGAGTTCACCTTCCTTATCCTCAATTTTTTCAATATATTCTTTAATTTTTCTATCTGGGGCTCGCGACTTCGCTTTTGTATAGATTTTTCGTTTCAACGCTTCCAGCTGTTCATTATAATGATTCAATATTGGATGAGTTGCCCGCGTATTGATCAAGGATGTTAAAAAGTCGAGATTATCGACATCGGATGCTTTAATTAAAAGGTCGCGGGCTCTCTCTCCGTCGAAACAGAAATAATCAACAGATTGACCGAATCGGAATTGTTCGCGTAGATATTGGTTTACTCGATCTCCAGAGATTACATCGGCACCGGAATCAATTTCCAGTGTATCAAGGACCTCGTTAATCCGGTCGCCTATGATTTTTTTATTATCGTCGATTTCGTTAAGATATTCGCCTTTGGTCACACGCGTGAATAAGTAACGATGTTTCTTATCTGAAAAAGAAATTTTGATTGTACAGGTTTGTGGGCCATGTTTCATCATATCTAATACATGTGCAGGCTCAATCCACATGTGCCGAAATTTTCCAACAGCTTCCGATTCCTTATGCTTGAAACACCAACGAATAAGTTCGATTGTCGTGGTCTTGCCGGTATTTCCATCCATTATGAATACGGTATGCTCACCGGGAGGGTTCATTTTCAATTCGAAATTCCTTCCTCGATATCCCTTAATGTCGATGAATTCAAAAAAAACATCTTGGGCCATTATTTTACCTCTGGCAGAATTTCTTTAAGTTGATCGATTGTATAATTTTTGAGTTCGTCGTTAATGAGAAATTTTAGAAGCAAATCATCCTCATTTTCCCGTAACAATTTTGTAAATTCCTCGTTTAGAACTTGATTTATTCTCTCTTGAATGACAATTGGTTTATCTGAACCCGTACTAATTCCCCCCAATTATATTGTAAATTATTTAGAAATCGACTTTAATGTTTCGTATCTCTCTTCTTCAATAGGTAACACTTTCCCAGTGGGATTGCAAAAAACTAAATCAATTACTTCAGCAAGGCTACTCTCATTTGTTGGATCGAATCGAATTGCCCTTCCTATTTTTTGGATCCAGTCTCTTTGTGATTTGTGCGATCCATGTAAAACAACCCGGGATATCACTGGGATGTCGAATCCTTCTGACAACATGATTTCTGAAATCAAGCAAAAACCAAGATTATTTTTGAATTGTTCTAACGCATGTTGAAGATACATATCGGATTTTTTTGAATCGTATACATATGCAGAAGATTTTGGATTCCATCCTTTAGTATTAACTAAAAATGTTCTTAATTCTTCAGCAAATTCATGTGTTGGGACAAAAATGATTGTATTACCGCGATTGAAGGCTTCGATATGTGTTTGAATATAACTTTTTAATATTTTGTAACTCCCTTCAAGACCCCTTACATATTGTGCCCTTCTAATCGCAGCGTCAAATGAATTATCTCCTTGGAGTGTGACATTTTGAGATTCTATCCCCACAAACCGGCTTAACTCTAGATATTTTTGCATCTCTGAAAGGCTTAAGTTATAATACAGGGGTTGATACATGATGGGCTTCAAACAGGGTGTCTTATTGAGGTTATTCCAATAACTATAGAAACTGGGTATTGAGATAGAAAAACGATTTTGTTCGCCACCATTTAATGCAATAAATCGGTCAACATTTTCCTGAATAAAAGAATCAATGGTAGCTGATAATGAGAGGAAATAACTTTGTTTAAACGGAGTACCAGACCTCAAAATTTGAGAATAATAGCGTTCGAGATCTTCGAGGCTGCTATAAAGATTATGGCATTCATCAGAAATAGTCAATAAGTCTGGCTTGAACATACTGATTTTTTGTAAAATTATCGGATATTTCTCAAAAAATCTTGAATAAAGTGTTATAATCACTTTTTCAGTGGGATTTGCAAAGTACTGACCGATATTATTCATATCCATATCTACTTCGAACGCATCAATTCCCTCATTTTTTAAAATTTGTTTCCATTGATTGATCAAAGTAATTGTAGGGACTAAGATTATCACTGTTGTTTTTCTGTTTCGGTTAAATAAATACTGAATATATCTTATTGCTATCCGAGATTTTCCACAACCCGGGGGAATATTGACAATCCCTTTTCGTCGAAGGGCAAGCCATTCAAGGATTGCCTGCTGATGAACCCACAGCCCCTCAACAAATCGTTTATCAATTTTTCGATCCGAATCAAGTATTTGAACGATTGATTCAGGAAGTGATTTTTTCTCTTTTATTTCATATAGTTGTAACTTTTCAGCTACTCCACTTCCAAGGTCTTCGATGAAGTCTAATCTTTCGCTAATATACATTGATTCAAAATTAAGGTTGGAATTCTCGGAAAAATTGGCTGATGTTATTGCCCCCAATGTGAAATTTCCATCTTTTTTGAAACGATATACCTTTGAATGAATACAAAGTTCGTTTCTTGAAATGTGATTGATCACAATTTTTTCTGATTCTATTAATTTTAAAAGTTGACCCCTTTGTTCCGTTGAAATGGAAAAATTTTGGGAATTTGCATGAAAAATGATTTTTCTAATATGTGGATATTCAGAGAAGAGACGAATAGCAAGGTTTAGATTCACATTATATGATATACATTCAAGTTCATCGGATTTGCGAGTTTTAAATCCAAGGTCTAACAAATAATTTAACAAATTAAGACCTTGTTTAAATTCAAAATCCATATGGATGGATTATTTCCATCTGTTTAAATAGATATTGTGATCTGTTTGATCTTAAAAGGGTAGTTAACTCAAAAATCCCGTTTTTGACTCAAATATCAGAAATTTTTTTTATTTTATTTAAATCGTCCTTTAGTGTGATTATCGTATATTCAATAATTTCTTCTGTATTTCCTCTCCCTAACCCAAACCGCACCGCCCAGTGCGACTCCTCTTCTGTCCGCCCAATTGCCAACAACACATGCGACGGTTCAACACTTGTTGTCGTACACGCAGACCCGGCAGAGATCGACACGTCATCCTTCAACAGATGAATCAGCGCCTTGCTCTCAATGCCGGGGAAACATACATTCAGATTGTGAGCGAGTCTTTTCGTGGGATGTCCGTTCAGCATCACAGAGGGATACGCATCTTTGAACGCATCGAACATCTGCGTGGTCCATTTGCGGTATTGCTTCTCCTCTTTTGCCATCTCTTTCTCGGCGACTGCAAGCGCCTTTCCGAGCCCAACAATTCCCGGCACATTCAGCGTACCTGACCGGAGCCCTTTCTCCTGCCCACCGCCAAAAACAATTGGTGCCAGTTTTACTCGGGGATTGCTGCCCCGGATATACAACCCCCCGATCCCTTTGGGGCCGTAGATCTTGTGACCGGAAAATGAGAGGAGATCGATATTCATCTCTTTAACATCTATCGAAATATGCCCGACTGCCTGCGCTGCATCGGTGTGAAAGATCACGCCATGCTCGTGTGCGATCTTTCCAATCTCTTTGATGGGAGCAATCGTACCAATCTCGTTATTGGCGGTCATGATGGAGATCAGAACAGTCTTGTCCGTGATGGCATCTTCAACCTGACCCGGATCGACAAGGCCGTATTGATCGACCGGTAAGAACGTCACAGACTTCCCAGTTTTCTGGAGATGTTTGCAGGTATCGAGAACTGCCTTGTGCTCGGTAACACAGGTGATGATGTGATCACCCTTCTCGGCGTACTGCTCAGCGGTCCCAAGGATGGCGATATTATTTGCCTCGGTCGCCCCGCTTGTGAAAATGATTTCCTCGGGATGGGCGTTCAAGGGGTGGGCACATTGTTCCCGGGCTTTCTTCACGGCCTCGGCAGCAACAGCTCCATATGCATGGTCGATGCTGCCAGCATTCCCGAAGATATCGGAAAAATAGGGAAGCATTGCTTCAAGTACACGGGGATCCACCGGTGTGGTGGCGTGAGAGTCCATGTATATTGGACGGTTAATTTTTTCCATGCGAATGCCCCTCGGATAACATACCAGATTTGATCCCCGCAGCCTGATGTACCAGAAGGATACGGAAATCTCCGAGACTCTTGATTTGAGGGAAGATCCCGAATACACCCCTGTTCAGGTGTGCTCGGAGCTGATCGTACAGATCTTCTTCCGGGTCAAGTTTGTCGTGAATACATCGTTCTTTTACGAGCGCAATAAAGAAGGTATCCCATTCCCCTGTCAGGGAATAACGGTTGATTTCCTGCCCTCTTTCATCGTAATCTGCAGGGTTGGGAATCGAGGGATCATTAAGTGAATAGCAAATTGCTATTCGACAGATGATATTCGGTGTTAGTCCGGTTTTTCCTTTCAACTGGCTGAGCCTGAATGTGGCTTTCTCACTGATCCGGAGACGATAGAAACTGCTTCTCATGATTCCACCTCTTGCCAGAAATAGCCCGGTGAGATTGATGTATGGCGCTCTTTCTTGGAATAGTCGAGATGATATGCCCGGGCAATCTGTGGCTGAAGGATCCGGAAATATTCCTTGTCAATCTCGGTATCCGTGGAGAAGATGATCATTTGGTCGCCAGCATGTTGGAAGAAATCCATTACAAGATTTCCTCGATGTTCGCTATCGAGCCTCCCAAGTGGAGTGTCAATGATAAATGGAAGTTGTCGTCCAGAAGTAAGGGTGAGCCCCCAAAGCAAAGATACGGCAAAGATCTCTTTCTCTCCAGCGGAGAGTAGATTTTTTGGAATAGTGTTGCCGTCGGCATCATACAAGATAATATTGTAATTCTCGTCGATCAGAATTTTCTGGACATAATCGTCTTTCCGTATCAAGCGGTTGAAGCATGACAGGATATTATCACCGAGATAATTGATCTTCTGTTTCTGGAGTTCTTTTGCGTATTCGTTTAGAACTGTAGTGACCTGCAGGGCAAGTTCCA
Organism: Methanoregula boonei 6A8; assembly: GCF_000017625.1. Classification (NCBI taxonomy): domain Archaea; kingdom Methanobacteriati; phylum Methanobacteriota; class Methanomicrobia; order Methanomicrobiales; family Methanoregulaceae; genus Methanoregula; species Methanoregula boonei. The sequence goes on from NC_009712.1 coordinate 351,570, forward strand.
TCTTTATCGAGCCGCCCTTTGCTCCTTGAATTTCTTCCTCAAATTTTTTCCGTTGGCGGTTTAGCTCATTTAGTCGTAGATCAATCTGTCGAATTGATTCGTTAATCGACCTGAGTTGCTCGGAACATTGGCCAATTTTCTGATTTAATTCATTGAGCTTAGTGATATGTGGAGCTATCACCTCATCCGAAGGGGCCTTATTGATCATTTCGGCAATCTTGAGGCGCTGTGCAGTCAATTTCTCAAGTTGTTCAGATAGCTCTTTCATCTTCTTAGGAGTTGTCTTCGTTGCCTCTTCGATCCATTGCAGGAGTTGTTTGTATTCGTGTTGAGAAAGATGATGAACTAACTTCTTTTTCTTCACGCTATCATCAGTAACCAAGTGCTGATACATTAGATCGACAAGTTTCTCCCGTACTTTTTCTTTCTGGGATGAGGGAACAGACACATCCGACCAAAAGGCGGGGGATTGAATGATTTTGTTCAATTCTTCAATATTTGCATGAATTATTTCTTGCGAAAGCGCATGAGCCTGGACTTTGTCCTCCTCAATCAGAGTTTTTTTAAGGGACTCACAGTATTTTGGTGTTATCGCGAAAGGAAACAAACCTTCACATAATTCACTTATCTCATTCTCCGTTTTTACCACAAATTGATCAAGCCGTACCTTCTCGGCTTTCATATCATCTCGTATTCGGGCGAAGCCACCGCCCTCGCTTGCAAGGAGTTGTTCTTGTTTTCCAATTTCCAATTGAACTCTCTCACTCTGGCCCTGGACCTTGGCGCGTTCCTGTTCCAAATATTCCTTTTCTTCCTCGATTTTCCCTATTTCAGAAGTAGTTTCCTTCATCTGTTTATTGATCGCACTTATATCTGAACTCCTTAGATGACGGCTTAAATAAATTCCTAAATCAGCTTTGAGATGGTCAACGATGTCAAGGCCAAGCAATGATTTGAAAGAATCCTGAAGATAATTATTTTCGTCATTATCATCTACGATGTTCTGGATCTTCTCCCCGTCAAACAGGAAGAGTCGAGCAAACCGGGGGGGGATGAGTTCATTGAGAAGATCCTGCCATTGGTCCTTTTCGAGCTCTGAAAGTATACTTCCTTCGCATGTGATTGTCAAATTCTCGGAAAATTTTGGCCCGAGTGACCATTCACGTCGAACACCATAGGTGTTTCGTATTCCCGAATGAGTAAATTCAAACACAATTTCAATTGCTGGAATAAGCTCGGCTTCTAATTTTTTACTCCGTGGAACGATCTGTCGGATGTACTGCTCATATTTTGTTTTTGACATCAAACTGCCAGGGGCATGCTGACCGTAGAGACAGAGAAGAATGGATTCGAAGAGAGTAGTTTTCCCGGCACCGTTCTTCCCTCCAATTAGAATGATAGGTTTTTTTACGTCCGAAGTAAGGATCGGTGTGAAATCTAGTCTATTTTTGCCTTTGAAAATTCGGATGTTTTCGAGTGTAAGTGAGTGTAATAACATGACAAAACCTCACACATATCGGAGACTTCGGCGTTTTGTATCAACTGCTTTTGGATTTATAAGAGCCTTCTTTACTTCGTCCTCTGAAATCCAATCTTCAGACAGCACCTCACCGATTCGATTATAAATCGATGAACGGCGGGTCATTCCCTGCATCTGCCTCTCTACATCCAGTAGTTTTGTTACGAGACGGAGGGGTAATTTTTGATCATCACAGATTTTCTTTAAGAGATCCTGTTCAGATTGGGAAAATGAGCCGAGATCATCCTTCGTCCAGTCGAGACGTTCTCCTGTGACCTCCTCGTAGATTTTTACGACCGAATCATTCCAATCGCTCTTCTGTGTCATCCAGATACGACGTATTTCTTGGAGCTCCTCCAATAGGATCAGCGAAAAGTTTGGATTGGGACCATTTTTACGCACACTCTTCTGTGCTTCAAGCAATTTTCTTAGTAATATCTTTGAGTATTCAAGGGTATAGGGACCAGGAATAACTTTTTTGGAATCACCGGCCTGCATGAATTTTACTTTTCCATTCATCCGACGGTAATCCCGGTATTCGAGTTTCTTCTCCGGGATCTGGGTTTCAGCTAACTCATTTCGGAAATCAAGAAGGGGTTCCATCCAGTCTTCCCCACTTTCAATAAGTGCTTCCATGCTCCGGTCTTTCTGCACGACTGTACAGACCCAGCATCCAAACCGACTGTTCCCACAGGAAGCTGTTTCAGTGTCAACAACAAGAGGGCATTCCCCATCCTGAGCACTTTTGTAGAGCGCGAGAAGATCCCGGTTGTTGTTCCCCCAGGGCGATGGTTTTTGCAGCAGGTAAGTCCAGACATCGTCAACTGAAAATTCTTCGATCGGTGTGTACACATACGACTGAGGAAATCGGGAATGATGAGAGAGTTTTGATCCTTCGATTTTATACAGGTTCATCACTTGATCACGGGTTGCACTTTCCCCTTTTCGTACGCCGAGGATCATGACGACCTCGCCGTATTTTGTGACACTTTCAAGAATGAACCGGTCTGCGGTACGGATCTTCAATCGTTCCGTGCACCACCGGAACTGGGTGCTTGGCGCTGGATATCCCTTTCCGATAAGATTCACCCAGAATGAATCAATGATGCGAGGGGTGAGTTTGAATGCCTTGAATGGCATTTTCTTTTCTGCTGCCGTCTTATTGATCCGCTCCAGAGTTGTTGTAAGATAGTCCACAATTACCGGCGTTTCAACGAGGGTGTCAGAGGAAATGACAAATACCGGTTTTGTTCTTTTTTCTTCCGGTAATTCTGCAATTGCATACCAAACGAGTTGAAGAGCAGTTGTTGAATCTTTTCCACCACTATAACCAATAACCCACGGGCGGCTGTCACTAAGGTAAACTTCTCGAATCTCGCGATAAATGTTCTGCAAACCTTTTTTATCGAATACTGAATCGGTCGTTCCGTTAGGAGTTTTTTTGGAGGTCATCTTAACTTTCCACGAACTTGTGTCTGGTATTTCTTTTCATTTTTTTCTTCTTCTTTCGTAAGAGGTAAGGTTAAGATATATTTGAGGTAGTTTGTGGTTAATGCGAGATTCATCTGGGATTTGGATATAGTTCCGTTATTCATTGCACGCCCTTCCCAGACCTCTGCATTTGAACGAGACCAGTCAATCTTATGAAGATTTTCCAATTTTTCTTCCCAAGTATCAGGATATTCTTCAATGAGGGCATGACCCGCAAGACCGAGTGCATGAAGAGCGATTCCGTGGGCGTGAATGAAATCATTACGAAGTGAACTGCTGGCAACATCTCCTCGGATCAATTGTTGCCACTCGGGAATATTATCAGCCACTATATTCCAATATTTGGAGGCAAGTTTTTCCTCATCATTTGTTATTTTTTTTACTTTAGTCTTCTTTCCGAGAAGTGCAGCGGTCGCTTGATAAATCGTAGAGAGCGTGAACATTTTTCTTGATCTGTTTGAGATTGATGTTTTTTCAAATTCGGTGAGATCTTTGAAAATTGGAAGTGAAGTTGCGATATCACGTACAGATTGAGCGAATGCCTCTCGTGAATCGTAAAGAATGCTTATAGATTTTGTCGGTCTCACAGCGTGACGGTTCAGATCTGAAAACATCTGCTGGCTGCGCTTCAATCCTGTATCTATAAAAAAAACCACGGATATTGTTTCATTGCCAAGCTCTGGCCGCTCTTTAAGAGCTGATTCGATTGCCGCTCTTCGGTGTTGCCCATCATTGATGAGAACCCTCGCGCCCATGGGTATGATAATTTTTCCGACTCTGCTATTCGGGTTATCTTGTGGAGCGGGAACGAATTTTACCGGAACTTCACTTATTGACGCTGCAATTGATGAAAAAACGTAGTCGTGGGGATTGCTTATAATATAGTGTGCAATTTCTGGAATCCGTGCGTGATTCAGAACGCGTTGTGCTCTAACCTGTGCTGGAACTTCCGATTCGTTGAATCGAAAAATTGTCGGAACGAGCTTCAGCTGAACCATAGCGGAATAATATTCTCTACCCGCTTGAGTGCCGCGAATTGCAGGAAAAGAAAATACCGCAGTCTCCAGATCATCAACTTCATCTAACGCCGCAACCTTCATGAAAATTAACTATGTGAAACAAGACATATGGAAGTTTCTATTTTAGTTTTGGACGTTTACTTTTTTGAGGGAAAGTGAACTTTTTTAATACCCTTCGACACTTCTCGGGTTCAATCTGCCGCAATAAAGGGCGAAGTCGTGATGTGTTTCCACCACCATCTTACGTTTTCGTCTTGTAGACGCGCTCGTATTGTAAAATAAGATTGCCTTTTTCTTCCTTCACGATCAGTCGAAAGACATCGCCGGGATTAACCTTCTTGGACTTGACGATATCGGTGGGGATAGTAAGATCGAGAGAATCAGTACCGTAATGAAGGCGTGACTTGACGGTATTTTCTTTCTCGTTCATTAGATTTCAATATGGGTCATGCACATTTAGGGCTTAACGCACATTATGTGCATAAGTTTATTCTCGTATCCGACAAATACTTCCCCGGTGTCTGGTGACCTGAGTTCGTCAACCCGGATCAATACAACCATCCCGGGCGCTTACCCCCCGGCTCCAAAATATCATTCTGGACAAAGGCGCCCGGGTTTTTCCGGGAAAATCTCACCAGCCACCGGAATTTTAGGCCCTGCAGGAGATGAAAATGATATCTGCTTACAGATTACGGGTTATGCCTGATGAGCCCCCCTCATTCCTTCTGGTCATGGGTTACACGTTGCAGATCCCGGTATGCGTTATGGCAATTGTTTTTCTGTTCGATCTCGCCGGAAAATATGGATGTTTTCACCCGGCCGCCGTCGCGCTCATGGGGGCATTTGCAGCGATTACGATTCACGCGGGATACCGGCTCTGGCGATTGCTGTTTGCTCCGGCATTGGCAAAAAAGAGAAGGGATTATTTTCCTGCCATTGTGGTAAAATGATTTTTTCGGGGAAATCCTGAAGGTTTTTGCTATTCTCAAAAAGAAGAAAATCGGTCCACTTATGGGGATGTTCCAAATAAAATTCAATCAGACGATTGATGATAGTATCATAACTCTCCGGTTTCTTCCCAGGATCCGCTGGTTTATCTCATCTCTCCAGCCACCGGAATTTTAAGCACAATGCATATGCTCTCTTCAATAACGCCCGGTGCCGGGAAAAAAGATCGGTTGTACCCGACCGCTTTCCAGGGTTTCCTCAAAAAAAGAACTCTCTCCCGGTAACTGCGCCGGCAGCGGAAAACTTCGCGCGGCTCACGGCCTAGATCTTCGTATCTCATCCAAATGCCGCTCAATCTTTTCGAGACTCTGCTGGATCGCTGACAGTTTTTCGATTACATACCAGACAAACAGAGCCAGGCAGAATAAAACGATAACGCCAACGGCCAAAAACCGCTGATAGGTGATTAGCCCGAGCAGGGCTATGACTGCGCAGATAATCGTGAAAATGATAAGCCGGTTTCTTTTCATGCGTATGAACCTCCTGTACAATAATGATCAACAAGCACTCATTTCATTATGCATTTTCTGTTGGACCCTCCTGCCTGTACGGCACGGATACTCTGAAACATCTTGCCGGAAGACGCCTGTCCATTCATTCCCTCACGGTTGTTCCGTTCACACAAGGTTTGACCATGAGAGGGGGTGTGCCCATCTTTCCTTTGGCTATCATTTCAGTAACCTCTTGAAAAACCACCATTATGCAGTAAGATTCTCTCGGTCTCTAGGCCCTGAACGGTGTATTCGAGGCTTTCCCGGAATGTGGCGTCATTGACTTCGGTTTCCGGTTGTTTCGGCATCAATTGGATACCTCCATTGGGATATCTGCTACTGTTGATCCACTGGAGAGTATTACCCGCAGTTTTTGGATATTTGTGCAGATAATCTAGTGATGAAATAGACAACCAAGTTGGCGATATGTAGGAAAAATTCGTGGACCAGTTTTCCCCACGATATCGGTATCCCCCATCTCGTGTATACCCCTGTTCTATCCAGGCGGCACACGCATCTGGATTTGAAGGTGTTGCCAAAAGCGCATCCAGCGAGCCTAAAGCATAATATGTAGTCACAAGATCCGATCTTTCTCGACCGTAACACCCATCAGCATTCTGAATTTCGTTGATTTTTCGGATTAAACGGTCTTTCTGCACAGAGTCTAAAGAGAGATCTACCACTTTTGCCATATTTAGCAGGTAAAAAATCTGTTCCATATCTCCCGGCCCAGAAGCGGATCCGGAAATTGTTGTAATTTGCTGTTCAAGCGTGCTCCTAATGGAGGCTGCGTTGGGAACCGATTCCCCCAATTCCCCATATGTCATCACAACATAGTACTGGTTTTCTGGAGAAAGGTGGGGACTACTAAGCTGGGTGTCAAGCCAAGGTTTGATCTCAGAAACCGTAGGGTTGCGTGGATCCAGCAGAGTCAATGCTCGGATTGCAAACCAGGTATCTTTGGGAGATGGAGTGATCTTAAATGCAGGGTGGAAGCCTCCGTACCGGCTCTCATGCCGCTTGATGAAATTAATCGTCCTGTTGTTTACCGGACTTCCAATGTCAGATAACAATTTTGTTGCCAGATATGTTCCCTGGGCGTCGCCATAGTTATTCAGGATCGCATTATACCCTCCATCAGGTAATTCCAGGGAGTACACGTAATCCTGTACTTTTCTTGAGATATCCGGTGTGAGCCCTCCGGATGTACGCAATTCTGTTTCAAGAGCATTAAGAGTGAACAGATCAATTTTTTTTTCGGGTAGATCCCCCAATCGGGATTTCCATATCAAGGCATGTTGTTCCTCTACACTTTTTTGTGAACTGTCGATCTCAAACTCATTTGGATCGATATTTGCCAGATGAAATGCCGGGACCAGGATTTCTGTTTCTGCTAGTAGGTAGTCCTCATCAGTGGATATCTGATCGCTTTTCCACTGCTGCATAAGCCACTCGCGGGTAATATTTGCCGTTACTACATTGTTTCCGGTAAACTCCAAGATTTTCAAAGCCCTTGCGGTGTCCAGGGAGGATCCATTAAATCCCGGCCTGTCTGCATAAGAGCCATCTGATTTCCCGAATTGTTCAACAAGGGATATGATGCCAGACTGATTTTCCGGAGGGATATCGTAGTTTTTCATGCAGCCGGTCAGGTAATATAGGTCTTTGAGAGAAACCTCAGAAGTATTCCTGAGGAAATCCTGTTCACGGGAATACAACCATTGCTCTGTCTGTTCTTTCTGCATCAAGCCAATATGCTCATTTTTCAATGCCAGAGAGAAGTAATATGTAGAATACAAATCGGGATCATCAGGAGCAAAATCCGCATATCCCCCTTCAGGTGCACGGGAGTAACCGATCTTTTCCACGGTTTTTTCATTCCAAGATTCATAAGATGTTGGTGTAGTTGTATTTATGATAAAAAAAGCACAAATCCCGACAAGGCATGTGATAATGAGCAATATTCCGATATCCCGTTTTATTGACATGGATATACCCCAAAAAAAATTTAAAAATTTAGACTGACACGTATGTGTTTACCGTATAATCTGAGTAACTGAACCGGAAGGTACCCGAATCACTTTCCTGGATTGAGGGAATAGTTGCCCAGCTCTGTGCCAGGAAGTTTGTGTAGCTATGAGTGACTGCATATGCATTTGTCCAGTAGTCAGAATAGGCGAGCCTGTTACCGCCGATATCCTGGTACCCCATGCTGCCGCCCGGCATGCTAATTGAGACACCGACACCGGATGCGGATACTTGGGATGCTAGGGTAATCTTGTCCGCATAATACGGGCTTGTCCCCTGCCAATTGGAAAGGAGATTTCCACTTACGTACTTGCTGTAGGGAGATGTCCATCCCCCATCATATGATCCGGTAATAGTAGTCCTCTGGTAGATGGAACTGCCAAAGAGCGGCAGGCTGGCGCTGTTCGCACCGGATACCGGAGTTCCGGAGCTTGCCGTAGCAACACTTTTCGTCTTTTTGTTCAGGTTTGTCATCAGGTGGTCGACGCTTGCCGTCTTGTTGTCAGTTTTTCCAGTGAAGACATAGGTATAGGGATCTGTCTGTATGACAATTCCCTTGAGAGATGAATCGATTACAGCGTCAGATGACGCTTGATGGGCATCAGCTGCCTGTATATCCGCCGCGTTCACCATCGGTACCATCGCCATCGCCGCCAGCAGCAATGCCAGCAGCATGACGCCAGTTTTCAATGTTTTCATGTTTCCGTTCCTCCTTTTGCTCCGCTCGGAGGGCATGGGAAAACCTTCATAGGATCAGGGGGGAATAATCCCATGCCTGCGGGCGGGACCGGGTCCAGCCGCAATTCGACGTGGGGCGGGCCCGACCTCTTGATTGTGGGACAACCCCCCGGCTGTCCACGCTTGTGCGATTCGCGACGGCAGATATAAGGATTCTAACGCGTACGTCTACCGGAGTCCCGATCGGCAAATGGTGGGGTAGAGCATCGACGAGTGTTATCTAAAAAATCCCCGCCGCCCAAAGAAACGTATTTCTGGTGAAAAATCCACATAGTCATCAGGTAAGTGTCTATGACATCTGTCATCCATAACCCCGCGATCATACAGGCTTCTGCGGGAGCGGCAAAGAAAAACCGGGCCAAAAGAAAGATATCCCCACAAGGGATCTTCGGGCTGCTCCCCGACTGGAAGATCGATACGCAGGAATTCCGGGACGAAATGCGCGATTAGAGATGGCATCTTTTTTTGCGGATTCATACGCACTCATTGAGATTCTCAAAGGAAACGAACGTTACATTCCCTACATTAACGGGAATCTGGTAACAACAGAGTTCAACATCTGCGAAGTTACATTTGCCGTGTGCAGGGACTACCCGGACAAAACCCGGCAGGTGATGGCCCGTGTCCGAAAGATGGTCACCCTTCTGTCAACCACGGATGGAGATTATTGCGAGGGTGCGGCCATGAGAAGAAAAACAACGGGTGCCGGCAAAAAACTTTCTACGATCGATTGTGTCGGCTACGCTGTTTCCCGCCGGCAAGAAATTCCGTTCCTCACGGGGGATCGTGAATTTGAGGATATCGAAGACGTTGAATTCGTCCGGTGACCGGGCCTTATCCCCTTTCAGGCCGTGGGGGGTATGTCCCTGTTGAAACGTCCCGGAGTTCCCAAGTCTCCTGCCGGCTTCGTACCCCCTGGAGACCATGAAGATTAATAGACCGGTAGTACAAAGGTAATCATTATGCGAAGACCAGATCGGGACCACGCAGGGAAAAGATGACGCAGGGATCGGCGGACCCCCGGGAGCTCGGCGAGATTATCCGGAACATTGTTGCGTGTGCACACCCGGAAAAGATCATCCTTTTCGGCTCCGGGGCACGGGGAGAGATGGGGCCCTCAAGCGATATCGATCTCCTGGTCATAAAGGACGGGGAATTTGATCCCGGTGCGCTGACCGAAGAGATCTACATGCATCTTGTGGGAATCGGCCGGGCCGTCGATGTCATCGTTATCTCATCCCGGGATGCCGAGCGGTACCGCAACTCGCCCTACTTTGTGGTGTACCCGGCATTCCGGCAGGGCACGGAGGTCTACCATGCAGGACAGGCTCTCACCTGAAGATCCGGAAGAATGGCTCAATCGGGCACGCTCCAATCTCGCGATTGCCAAAAACCGGTGTGACGCAGCCATTTACCGGGAAGATCTCTGTTTTAATGCACAACAGGCCGCCGAGAAAGGATTAAAGGCAGTCTGCATCCGGCACCGGATTGAATTTCCCTACATCCACGATATGGCCGCTCTTGTCACTCTCCTGATGAAAAATGGCGTTGCTGTTCCGGAACCGGTAAAGGAAGCAGCAAAACTCACGCGGTTTGCCATTGCCACGCGGTATCCGCATGTTTCGGGACCGGTACGCGAAGAGGAATACCAGAGGGCTATCGCAATTTCAGGGACGGTTCTTGACTGGTGTGAAGAGGAACTCCGGCATACCGGGTGATCTCCTCCTTTCCGGATTGGATCGCGGTATCCCCTCGTACCACTTCATCCCATCCGGGTTCAAATTGAGCCCGGATTGCCCTTTTCCGGGCCCGTATCGGGCTCCGTTTCCCGGAAAATAAATCCAAGCCCAAATAGGCCGTATTTTTGCAATCGGGCGAAATAGAACGTCCTCATAGAAGCTCTTTCCTGCCCTGATCTCACCTCAAACAGGCATTTGACCATTCCCGAAAAAAGATGCCGTAGAATCGCGTCTATGGGCCGTTTATGGGCATTATACGGGACTCAAATTTGGCGTATTTCGGCAAATGGGACATTATATTTGCCTTTTTTCGTTTCCTGTGGGATCGGACGGTTTTACGGGCGTATTTTGGAGTTCTCCTGATATCTCTTTATTAGAGCGACAATGAAGAAAGCAATTGAAAGGATTGCGAATGCCGCGAGAACCGGTGAAAAACCCTGGTGAGTGTACGACACTTTTTGGATCGTCATAGATGAATTGACAAACAGGAATCCAAAATAGACCGCCGTCAATCCCCCGAGTAACGGGTCCATCCGGGGGAATTTAATCAATGCGGCTGCAAGCAGGGCTGCTGCAAGCCACGTTACTCCAAGGGCGATCCCGGCCGGAAGCCCGTCGAGTTTTCTCCCAAAAAACCAGGTTTCCCAGTTGATGACAAATGCAAACAAGGTGGCCAGCGCAAAGACTATGAGAAGTCCAAGCACGCAGTATTTCAAGATTGTTTCGGTTTGTGCGATCATATTTTTGCTCGTCATAATCATCACTGCCGTCAAAAAAATAAATAATATTTTTAGTAGGAATAGGTAATTTTCGCCATATTGGAATTTCTGTCATAGGTGTCCATAGCATGATTCCATACATTGCTTAGGTATATCCGGGTAGACGATCCAAACGGACGAGTAATACTCCCATGCTGCCCGATAATATATCCGTAGGTATAGCCATTATCCCGGTTGCTGCCAAACTCGATGGTCCCATTCGAATAGACAATAAAACTCTGAGTATCTTCGATGGTGCCGTAAACTGCCAAACGATACGCATCGTATACTGCATCACTTGAAGCAGAATCGGGTACATCTTCATCCCGAAAATGGCATTCATAGTACGTATATGACCCGGGATGGGTGTTGTAGATTATACTGTAGAGTTGATTTCCCCCATTTACCGTGTAGGCAATATTATTCCCGTCACGTCCAGTGCCTCCGTTTACATCCACAGCCACTTGGATGAGGGTGAGTGAATTCGGAAGAGCGGTAAGTTGGAGATTACCTGATTTCATTTGGACGTTATCCGGTTGAACTTGTAGTATGCGCATTTGGGTGGCGTTCACTCCCAGTTCTTTCTTACGATTCTCTTGAACGACTTTATTCAGATCTTCTGCAACTATGATCTGTTTTACCGTGTCCCGTTGCTTTGCCGAAAGTTGTTGCCCCGTTTTAATTTCAAGAATATCAATAATTGAATCTAGATTTGTCTGATACTTTTTTACCAAGCTACTAGACAGGTCTTTGTAGTATTGATCATGGGTTGTGATTCTTTCGTTTATGGCCGTGGAGACATTGATCTGGATTTCATTGTGAATCGGTTGATATAAGGAGACAATATTTTGATCACTAGTATCTCCTTGTGCCGCGGAATCGTCTGCACTCACCATCGGTACCATCGCCGCCAACAGCAATGCCAGCAGCATGCCGCCAGTTTTCAATGTTTTCATTTTTCCATTCCTCCTTTTGCTCCGCTCGGAGGGCATGGGAAAACCTTCATAGAATCAGGGGGAATAATCCCATGCCTTCGGGCGGTCACGGGTTCATTCGGTTTCGCAAAGACTGGGGTGAACCCGAACCTTCATTTTTGGGACAACCCCCCGGCTGTCCACGCTTGTGCGATTCGCGACGGCAAATATAAGGATTCTAACTCGTACGTCTACCTGTTTTCAGGATCGGCAGAATGCTGGGCGGGAAACAGTAAGAGACGGTTTGCCGGCAGCCCCTGGCCGGGATATCCCCGGCAAAAATCCTTATCTCCCGTCCCTTCTTCCTGCCATATCGCTCATATAGGGGAAATGCCCATATCTCCCACTAAGCATATGCAGGACACTGCCGGGATACTGGACCAGCTGCGGGGCATGAGGCACGAGCTCGAAGAGCAGTACCATGTGAAAAGGATCGGGATCTTTGGCTCGTACGCAAAAAAAGCGCAGACAGACGAGAGCGATCTCGACCTCGTAGTGGAATTCTCCCGGCCGATCGGGATGCTGGCATTTGTGCACCTCAAAGACCTGCTTTCCCAAAAGTTCAATCTCCGGATCGACCTTGTCACACCAGACGGCCTCCACCCGCTCATCCGCGACCGGGTGATGCATGAGGTTGTGTATGCCTGAAAAACGTACTGCTGCGCTCCTGCTATACGATATTTTCCAGGCTATAGAAAAGATCGAAACATTCTGTGCCGGTTATTCTTTTGATCTGCTCATGGAGGATCAACGCACACAGGATGCCATTCTCCGCAATATCCAGATCATTGGCGAAGCTTCTAAGAATCTGCCCCAGGAACTTATTTCCCGCCACCCGGAAGTGGACTGGAGCGGTCTTGCCGGTATCCGGGACATTGTTACGCACCGGTATTTCCGGGTAGACTGGAATCTTTTGTGGACCAGCATCCATGAGGAACTGCCGGTGCTTAAGGCTCAGATCGGGAAACTCATGAAGGAAGAATAACGGGCCGATGGATGGTACCTTGCTGCAACAAAAGGGAGTCACCGCCAGTACAGGCACCAGGCAAAACCCGGGTGGATCAGCGTTACTTCCCCCGTTTCCTGACGTGGTAATCCGGATCCTTCTTCTCGTAAATCGAGAAGAGTTCAGAAGGATCGATTTCAATGGCCGAACAAATCTTCAAAATCGTGGAGAAGGTGGGGCTTCGCTTGCCGTTTTCAATGAGACTAATGAATGTCCGATCGAGACCGGTGAGTCTGGCAAGTCTTTCCTGGGATATCTCTTTGGCTTTTCGTTCTTCCCGGATAATTTTGCCAAAGATCTCTTCTCGTTCCGATGTCACTAGTGAAATCGTTGCCAAGAATGGGGGATGTGTTTATCGCAGACTATAGTCGACAAATTTATCCGCCCCGCCGGCATATATCTCATCCGGTGTCTGGTGACTCATGTTCGTCAACCCGGATCGATACAGTAATCCCGGGCGCTTACCCCCCGGCTCCAAAATATCATTCTGGACAAGGGCGCCCGGGTTTTTCCGGAAAAATCTCACCAGCCACCGGAATTTTAAGCACAATGCAAATTCTCTCTTCAATAACGCCCGGTGCCAGGAAAAAAGATCGGCTGTATCCACCCGCTTTTTAAAGGGTATCCTAAAAAACATCAGAACCGGTAAGGATTAATCCACATCCGGCCCCATTGCATCGCAAAGGGATTGGATCTCAGGTTCAAGTTCGGGCAGTTTGTTCTTGATCACATCCCATACAATTTCATAATTGATTGCAAAATAGCCGTGGATGACCTTATCGCGGAGCCCGGCCATGAACTTCCATGGGATCTTCGGATTCTCTTTACGGATCCTGTCCGGGACATTCTTTGCAGCTTCACCAATGATCTCCAGTGAACGGGTTACCGCGTGTTCAGTTGTTTTATTATTCAGGAGAGATTCATAGGTTATCGTCGGCCGGAGAGAATCCAGATATTCGATCTCATCCAGGATATGCTGGAGATATACCCGGTCATCCTTCAATCCAGATCACCTCGCGTTCAACCCGGGACCGGATATATTTGTCAATACTTCCCACCGTCAGGAGATCCACTTTTCTGCCCAGGAGATCTTCAAGAAAATAAACCAACTGCATGAAATTATCAAAGGTTGCCTGCCCGTCGGCAAACTCCACCAGTATATCGACATCGCTGGTACGCTTCTCCTCACTGCGGGCAAAGGATCCGAATATCCCGATTCTTTTTACGCCGAAACGTGAACGGAGTGAGGGTACCGCATGACCGAGTCTCATAAATACCGGACTCTTCAGTTTCTTTTGCGGGATTACCTGCGGCACCATAGTTGTTCTCTTTAGTACCTGTTGTTGGGTAATGGGTATAAAAAAGTGTATGTGTCTCAACCAAAAACCCGGCAACAATACAGCACCCGGTCATTTTTAAAAAAATCCGTTTCCCAAAAACCTGGTATCTGGAGCGCCAAAAAACCGGACATATATCTAAAAAATCAGACATTACCGGTAATGACTTGTAGGTGTTCTCCCTCTTCACGTTAGTTCCCATAATGTCCCCAAAGTAAAAACACATAAAGAAATTTTATTGGCAGTATCACTCCCTCATGGGTTATGTTTAGACGATTGTTCCCGCCAGCTCATCCGGCTGTCCGCGCTCCCGGATGACGCTCCGGCACCTTCCCCGGTAAACTGCCTGAACACATTCAATCCGGCAGGACAAAAGGTATAGCGGACAGCCTTTCCCTTTTTGCTGGTGGAAATAATCCCGTCCCCAGTTAATCGCCTCGTGTGCCACGTGATCGACGGGCCGGCAATGCCCACGATCCCGGCGATATCCTTCCTTGAGACCTCGGGAGACGCGGCAAGAATTTCAAGAATCCTCCTTGTCGTCGGGTTCTGCAGGTGGAAAAAGACCTTCTTTTCAAGCTCGCTGTACCGGCCGTTATTCTCGAAATACCGTAGCGACCTGCCGCTGCCAAAGGATACAATCCTCCTTTTTGCCTCAAGGATCAGCAGGTGGTACTTCAGGGTGCCTTCCTTTATCCCGGTCATCCGTTCGAGGGCCGTAAACCTCACGCCCGGGTTTGCCGCAATGCACGCAAAGATTTCCCGGCGGTTCCGGTTCCATAGGATGGCATTCTGCCCGACCTTCCGGTACCCGAGGGCTGCAAGAAGTTTCAGGTAAAAGAAGATCTCGACCGGGTAGGCAAGCACCGGGCAAAACGACAGCGCCACAGCAATGAGCATCTCCCGCAGGGTGAGATCGAAGAATGATATCGGTACAGGATCCTGGGGCTGACCCTGTACGGCGCCGGCCCCGCCCGGGGCCACGCTGTATCCGCCATAACTGGCGGTAACAGCCGGCACGCAGGCAAGGGCGATAAAAATAATGAGGGCAACTGCCCTCACCGGCCAGGGTTTCATGGATGAATGGTTCTCACGGATGAATATCAGATTTATGGTTTTGTGTTAATACGTGACAAAATTATAACCCTGGATCCCGAGAACGGTCTCCCCGTACACCTTGAACCTCCATGTGCCGGGTGCAATTCCGCCGGTCCTGCTGAATGTAAGGAAAATTCTCCCATCCTTTACGCTGTCGGAAGCATCGTAATACGGGCCGAGCGTCCCATCCGGGGCGATAACCGAAAGCGAGAGGGAATCGGGGACATATCCCCAGTTGAGGTCAGCGGTAAGGGAGGACTTTCCCGAAGGGACACTGACCGAATACCAGTCCGTTTCCCCCTGGGAAATAGAACCGGCGGTCATGGGAGACACAACCGCGGGCAGGCGCAGGTTTCCGGCCGGGCTTACGGAATACCCGGCACTTTTGTCGACATCCTGTGCAGAAACTCCCGATATGAGCACGATGGCGCAGACCAGGATTGCGAGGGTCGCTACGGATACTTTCATAGTATACCGTTTTAGCGGGTTTTGGAATCCGGCTCTTAACGCTTCTAACGCAAGCGTCTACCGATCAGGAATCCGGTAGACCCGGGCGTTAGAACCGTTATATCTCCTGAAATGAGATTTCCCGCGGGGCAGCCGGGGGTTGTCCCAAAATACCGGGTCTTGCAAGACGACGGACTTTGCCGGGCCCGGCCCCGCTCTCCGTGGCATGAGCACATTATCGTGATTTATGATGATTCGCCATGTCCTTTCGAGCGGAGCGTATGTAAAAAGGAGGAAAAAATGAAACCCATAAAATACGGCATCATCCTGCTGGCACTGCTGCTGGCAGCGATGGCGATGGTACCGATGGTGAGCGCAATGGGAACAGCAATTACTCCGGATGTCGCAACGGCAATAGAGAGTAATTACGTGTCTCCTGATACTGCATTCCAGTCAGCGACCGCGGCCGTAAAAGACTTTATCGGCAGAAATGCACTTGATGAAAACTGGAATGGTGCAACGGTCAATCCGAAACCAAACATCATCTTTGATGTAAATGGGAAGAAGTTATTTTATTTATTCTCCGTGGAGAAAAAAGGAAACCGGATTGGAGAGATCAAAATTGCCGCCAGTAAAGTACTCGGATCATCTGTTGTAACAATCGGATCGGGAGCGCCGGCAATCGATCTCAAAAATATCCGATCAAAAGCAACAGGAATTCTCAATCAGCAGTACAAGAACGCAAAAATCGATTCGATCGATCTTGTATGCTACAATTACCCGAATATAGGGGCAATAATCAGATTCACAGCGGCAGGATCCGGAAGTACTTCCCTGGTAATCGATGCCTATGATTATTCAATTATACCCGCGGCCGGCCAGGTCTCATTCTATAATGCAATTCCTCCTGCAGATCTGGCAGGACGTGCAGCACGGTGGGATTCCGAGCAGACTGCTCTTAAAACCGTAAGTGCACAATCTCTCTCTCCGATGGCAACAGTGACAAAAACGATTAACGGTTTCACTCTTTATCCACAGGAAAGCACAAACTGGTGTAGCTTTGCAACTGCAAAAATGATTTCTGCATACTACGGCTATTCACGAACCCAGCGGGGCATTGCAACAACAATGGGTATAGCGAATCCTGATGATGGTGCATCGATCGAGACCACACGCTCCAACTATTATCTTAATACGATTGCAAACGGCGGGTTGGCTAAAATGGGAACCTCAATCAGCTACACCGGCATGTTCACGTATGATAATATTGTAAGTGAGATGAACTCAAATCGCCCGATACACACTGACCGGTATGAGACGTCATCCTATCATGCAAGAGCGATCACAGGATATTCCTATACTACGACGACTCCGGTATCACAGTATCTGTACATTTATGATCCGTGGCCAACAACCTCGGGCGCGGTATATTGGGAGAACTGGAATGTCTTCTCGGGACAGCCTAATCCTGTGCACGCAATCCTTTATGTAAGGAACTAATTTATTTTTTTTATTTTTATGGTGTCACCTATGAAAAAGAAAATAACCATAACCGTCCTCTTTGTGATCCTTCTTACACTGTTTTGTTCCGCTCCGGTAGTGGGACAATCACGTACATTACAACAAACCAATGATATCCTGCTCCCATTAACCAGTCCAAGTGGTAACCAGTCTCCTCTGATCCACATCGCAGATAACGGGAACCTTGTAACCGTGAATTACCCTTATGATCCAAATTTTTTCGTATATGACGGGAACGGATCATTCCTCTGGAATGCCACCTTATCCGCCGAACAATCTCCCTGGATCTCGTCAGTCAGTGTTGCTCCTGACGGGCAGTATCTTATCGTTACCCAGCTTGTGCCTGCCTGTTGCCATGGCTCTGTTACAAATACTTCATCAAACAAGGTAATCCTTTTTGACAGGTCCGGTGCGAGATCGTGGGAATATCCTACATACAGCCCGCCGCTCACATCAACGATCTCCTACGATAACCAGAATATTTTTATTGGTATGAATGATGGCCGGATCATCAATCTTGATCGCGAAGGCACCGCCTGTTGGACAGCCCGGGTAGACGCACCGGTGCTCTCACTCACGACCTCCGCCGACAGTAGCACTATCGTGGCAACAGGGGAGAGTAATTATTATTCTAACAAAATATATGGCGAACCGCTCAATCCCCATGACCTTTTTGTACTGGACAAAAATGGTACGCTGCTCTGGAATTACCAGACCAGAGGGACGAACACTGCTGCGATCAGTGACGACGGATCGGTAACCGCCGTCCTGAACGAGCGTAACGGCAACCTTTTGCTGTTTAACCGGACTGGTGGCAGACAGATCGAGCGCTCATTTGCCGGGACACCTTCGGCAATTGTTATGTCAGGAGACGCGAATCTGATCGTTGTCCGGACCCTGGAAGGATTTGTATACGGCGTTGATCGCAACGGCTCTATCGTATGGAATGCATCCCTTGAATCCGGATCGCAGGGAATCGCGATCACCGACACGGGAAACAGTCTGGTTCTCGGGGATGGCAAGGCTATCGCTATGTTCAACATAACCGGGAATCGCCTGGATGAATATCCCGTTGACAGCGAAGTACGATCCATTGGTGTTTCTCCGGACAGAAAATCCATCATTATCGGAACTGAACAAAACCTGATCGTTATCCCGGCCATGGAACCGGTTCCCCGTACAGAAAGCACGGCACTTACGCCAATCCAGACCGTGCACGCTTCAGGTCAGGTTCCCCAAACGCCAAAGGAGAGCTCAGTCTTCCCCATCATCCTGGTCTTTGCAGTGGGTTGTGGTATCGTGATTATGTTAAATCGAAAAGGAAAATTCTGATGGGTTTTCGGATAATGGAGCGTAATTATAAGATCGTCCTGGTTACTCCCGGGTCCCTTATTGGAATTTACCCAAAAACCACACAAGCATTACTCAATATCTCCGGTACAGGACAGCATGACACTACCTTCAGGGGCCAATTCGTACAAAATTACCACCTGGATCTAAAACCCGGAGGCTGCTATGAAAAGGAAAAACCCAAAAACATTTTTTAACATAGGTGCACTGATTGCCATCTTAATTATTTTCATGGCCGCTGCCGGTTGTGTATCAGAGAATAAAATCAGCAAAGATGAAGCGATCTGCATTGCCCTTACCGACACCAGAACCATTCAGGCAATGGATAACCGTGCCTATAATGTATGAAGTCAGCACTGCGAATCTGGGTGTTGGCACACAAACGCAGGATAAAGTATACTATATTTCGATAAAAGTGCTGGATGGCAGCAACAGAAGAGTAAATGTCTTTGTGACCTACGATGGAAAGGTAGCGCTCGTCGATATCCCGTATCCTGTGATAACGCCTCTTCATTATCCGGCAAATAGCTCCTGGAGTGGTTTTGTCAATAATAATTCTGCGGGCTGTCTGTTACGGGAGATAGCCGGGCCGGGTACGTCCGTTTTTTAAGGTGGATCTTGCCGGTTGCCTTTCAATTAATCAGTCGTCGATCACGCCGGTTTTCCCGGTAAATCCGGTAGATGACTGCGTTAGAACCGTTATATCCCCGTAAATAATATTCCCGCGGGCCAGTCAATCGGAGGTACCTGGACGAATGATCTCACATCATATGTGTGAACCGGATTAAACCATTCAATTTTTTATTTTCCTTAAACTGTACAAATTTGAGAGGAATCTGATGACAAACAAAGACTTCGTAGGAATACAAAAAGAAAAGATTGCCCCTCTTATATCGGCATTGCTCTGTGCTGCAGTGGGGTCACTATTCGTGAGTATCGGTCTCCAGAATACAGGTCTCCAAAGATACTATCTCAGTTGGGACAATCCACTTTACCAGATTATGCATATCCTGATTTTTGAACCTCTTGTTCTAGCGAGTCTTGGAGTGGGTTTCGTATTTCTTGTATCTGCGGTTTTTTTTCTCCGGAACGCATTCGAAGGAGAATTTTTTGTCGTGGGAAACGCGGACTGGCCAACCGGTTCAAAATTTTGTATTTTCCTTGTGTTGTTATGGATAGCAATCCATGTGATTTCAGGGTTTTTGTAGTCATACTGGAATCCTTTGCACAAGAAAAATAACTGGCTGCATATTTCTTACGGTCACTATGCAAGAGAGGACTGGTCTCATTTTGCCCTTTTTAGGCATCCTGTTTTTGGTAGACGCGAGCGTTAGAATCGATATATATCGCAGAATAAAATCCCCATTCGTGGACAGCCGGGGGTTGTCCCGTAAATGCATGAACGGGTTTATCCAGGTGACGAACTGGATCGGACCCGGTCCGCCCGCGGATACATGATAATTTCACTTACCATAGTTTTTTGAAATTTTCTCGCTTCCCGGGCCGACAATAAAGGAAGTGATAGCATAGGATCCATGCACATAAGACAGGATGGCATTGACGTTTCCCGGAAGGATGCCATCAAGGTTAGCAAAGAAGAACAACGGTTTGCCCAGGACCGGATCGTACTCCGGAGGACGGCGATACCGGGAACCGGTGTCCGGATATCCTCCCAAAAGAGACCCGGCAGGAATGGTGATGGCAATTTTTCGGGAACTGCCGGTATATCGCCCGGTACCCGGAGGCAGGCATAAAGATGGCGAAGAGTAAATCCGTGACAGAGAGCGAAATCCCGCTCTACCTCCTGCCCCGGGCACTCGCCCACCAGATCAACAGGATAGGTGACTCCGTATATCGGATCAGCGTGAAACGCACGCACTGGCACCATTACAACATCTCGGTCCGGACACGATCCCTGCCAAAGGAACTCGCCCCGGGGAGTGGTACGGGACCGGCACATTCCGGGCATCCCCCAAAGGAATACCGGAATGATGACGGTACACCGGATCCGGGATGTGAGGCATGAAACGGGGCTCGCCTCCGTACCGGGCCCTCTCTGACGCTCTTCCCATTGCACGCAGGCGCGGCACAACCCAGGCCGCGGTGCGTGCCCCGGAAAACCTGTATGATTTTACGATCGTCTCGGCAATCCCTCTCGCATTTGTACGTGTCACCTATTGTTCACGGATTCATGCACCGGCCGCAGAGCTCGTAAACGAGTTCCGGGACGAGCTTTTCAGGCTCGGCCGGATCCCGGTGCATACGGACATTTCGCGTGAACTCTGGCTCCGCTCACGGCATGGCACGTGGCGGTTCTTACGCCTCACGCCAGACTCTCTTATCGAGCTCGGGCAGGACGGCATGCTCCTCTCCGGGGGAAACGCGGCAAAAAACCTGTACAGCCGGGAAAAAGTAATTTTTTCCTAAAAGGGGGCTATTCCCCGCACAAGGTTCACTAGCGTGATCCTCCCCTGCGGGGAGGAACCCGCCCCCTTTTCCTCGGTTTAAAACGTGTCCTTTTTTCACCGTCCCGGATTCCCCGGGGGGGTACCCTTCATCCCTTTTTTTGGAATGGCTCAAAAATACGCCCAAATCGGGCTCCGTTTACCCCTGACCTCTCTTCCAGAGGTAATAATTCCGAAAAAAACGGTAATAATTCGGCCGGAAACACCCCTTTTTACGCTGGAGAACCAGAGGTAACAGATAGCAGCATTATAGCGGCGAAAGTTTGGGTCGATCGTGTTTTAGCCCATTCTTGAATAAACAGGGCCTGGAAACGAAGATATGCCCTTTCTGGTAAAATGACCCCTCTTACGACGTAGAACCCCCCCTTCCCATTTTTGCGAAATTGTCCGGCGAGTTTCCTGCCCCGGATTGCTCTAAAACCCTCGCAAATTGCCCTGTTTTGCCTCCCGGAAATTTATTCAGCCAGAGATATCCTCTCTTACGTCGTAGAGTAATATGTCAAAAGGGCCCCAGAGACCCCGGGAAAAATCCCGGGCCGGCAGGAGATGCGCGAAGACCCTGCCGGGAACCATGCCGGATCCGCGGAGCGGGTCCGGCCTAAAAAAGGAGTTGACACACATGGGAGATTTCGTACAACACACGGAAGTAAAATCCGCGATCCGCACACTCGCAGACCCGATCGAAGATATCGCAAGCTTCGACGCACTTGTCCAGTCGGTCATCGCAACGAACCCGTTCGGCTGCGTGCCCTACATCAGCGCCGGCGTGACACATGCGCCGGTCGAGAAGGCAAAAGAGAGCTACGTTGTAAAGATCCTCTACCAGGACAACGAGGCAAAGGTAGTCGGGAACGATTCCGGCAAGTTCAACACCGTTGCCGGTTTCAATGCCGGTGCCGCAGCCCTCCTTGCCGACACCGCGCTTGCCGCTGCCCACGGCGGCATCCCCGCCCGGGATATCGAATCCGAGACGTACTCGGCGACCATCAAGTGCCATGACCAGAACGGGGAGCTCTACGACCTGACGTTCACCCGGAGCAAGGTGTCCCTCACCTCGTACGAGGATGATGCAATCCGGGCAAAGGTCGAGGCCTGGGCCGATACGGTTCCCGCGCTTGCGTGAGGAGATCCCCGGATCACAAAAAAGCAGTCTGCCCTCTGCCCGCCAGTCCATTGCAGGGAAGAGAGGAGACCGGTCACGGTCTCCTCTCCTCGCTGCCGGGCTGATTTTACAAAAAAAACTACATGAGGAGGTTAAGCCATGGAAACTGAAATACTGGGGATCGTCCTTGGAGCGGTGCTCCCGGTCTATCCCCTTCTGCTCGTCATCTACCAGAAGATTGGCAGGTACGACGAAATCGTTGAGGAGTTTAAGGAACTCCGGAACGAACACGAACAACTGTCGGGGCTGCGCCATGCCGGATAACCCCGCAAGAGAACCAGTCGCGAAGGTGACCGGTATCTACCGGGGAAAATTCTCCGGGCTCGAACCGCTTACGATCGACAAACCCCTGATCCAGGAGGAGGTCCGGCGCAATCCGATCTTCTACGAGCTGGACCTGAACCCGGAGAGAGGAGACGAGAACCTGATAATCGATCTCATCTACGACAACCTGTCCCCACGGAGACTCCCGGATTTGATACGGGGAACCGATATCCCGCACGGCATCCGGTTCTGGCCGGACTGGTTTTCCATCCCGCCGTACCGGGAGATGAGGGACACAGATGGCCGCCGGGTCTACCCGCGGGCGCCGGGGATCCACACCGTGCAGATCCGGACCGGCGTCCAAAAGCGGGCCCGGATAGGCGGGAACCGGGATTTCAGCCCGGAGATGGGGGGATTTTCAAGCCCGGTCTTCGAGTTTATGATCGCGGGTGATGACAATGTTTGAGAACGAGACCCAGACCCGGTGTGCGATTTGCGGCACCGGGATCCTGCTCGGTGCCATCTTTCTCCTCGCACATTTCCCGGTCATCCTGCTTATCGTGCCGGTCGGGATTCTCTTTCTCGGCCTTGTTGCAGACCCGGAGGAGACACACGCGGTCTGGTACGGGATGCTCTCCATGCTCGGCATCTTCGATGTGTCCGCGCTGACCGATGCAGAGCGGGAAAACTACGCAGAGAAACGGCATTACTTCTGGTTCGGCGAGGTTGCGATGGCCTCGATACTCGCAGACCTGTTTGCGGTCCCGGTCGGGATCTTTCTGGCGGGCCGGGCGGAAGTGACCCTCGCGTTCATCGGTGCTGCGGTACTATTCCTTCCGCTCTTTGTCTTCCTGCCCAAGCTGATCCAGCGGGCGATGAAGGCGGATGTGGATGCCGCGATGGAGATGTTCGGGAAAAATGAGCAGACAAAAAAAGTCTTCTGGACCCTGTTTGTCTCAATGGCCGGGCTTGTACTCGCTCGGGTTATTGACCCAGAGACGGCCCGGCAGGTGGTGGGGGTGATTACGGGGGTGGGGGGGTGAATGTAAATATCAGGGAAAATATCCCCTAATAATTAATTTTTTCCAGAGTTTATGGATATAGTTTGGCTGGTTCTGTTGCTTTGTCGTTTTATTTTTTTGTCGGCGTCCTGAAGGATACCGTCGAGATCTTCGAGCAGTTGACGGAGTTTGCCGGGATCCACTTTCACTGGCTCGGACAACCCCTTACCGGCAACATCGGATCCAAGGTAGATTATACTCCATATGCCCAGAATCTTCAAAACCGGAATCAGTTTTTCACCAGACTGCGTAAGCGAATATTCAACCTTCGCAGGGACCACCGGATAAACTTTTCTTGTAATAATACCGTCGTGCTCCATCTCACGGAGCTGTTTAACGAGCATTCTCTCGCTGATTGCCGGAAGCTTATGCGAGATCTCGCTAAACCGCTGGGTCCCATCCCTTAATGCAATAACGATCAGCAGTTTCCACTTCCCTCCGATCACATTCAGTGCAGCCTCAATCCATCGCCAAAAATCATCGTTCTTCGTCATTACAGTCACTATACATTTTGTGAGCACAGGCTAAAATTGTTAGTATCCCCTATAAATTGACATACATGGGATCTTTGTAGTGAAGAAACACAAAAAGGGAGCTGAAAGGTTATGGAGATAGTACCGGGAATTCACCAGATTGATGGGGTAAATGGTAATTGTTTTATTATTGTCCGGGACGAACTGACACTTATCGATACGGGAATGCCCAAAAACAGCACAAAAATAATAACATATATTCAGGATGTTCTTAAGCGGAAACCAACAGACATCAAAACGATCGTCCTGACACACTTTCATATCGATCACGTGGGCGGCGCGAGCGAGCTCAAAAAACTGAGCGGCGCGAAAGTGGCTATTCACAAAAAGGATGCGGACTACGTTTCCGGCAGGAAAACCCCACCTGTCCCGAGGGGTGTTAAGGGAATGATCGTTAAAGTTCTCATCCCCTTGTTTTTCGGATCAAGGCCTGTTGAACCGGATATATATCTCAACGATGGTGACACCATCGCTGGTCTCACCACCCTTCATACACCCGGACATACACCGGGAAGTATCTGTCTTTTTGATCCGGTATCAAAAATCCTGTTTGCAGGGGATCTGTTGAGGTTTGACGGGACTAACATCAAAATGGGACCCCTCAATTTAGACCAGGGTGAGGAACAAAAATCAATCAATAAAATTGCCGCAATTGATTTCGATATCATGTTGTCGGGACATGGAATACCTCTGCGACCCGAGGCATCGGTAAAGATCAGGGAGTTCGCAAAGAGAAATACCTGGAAAAATGGATCCCCGGGAAAATGAAAAGAGAGACTTTTTTAGAAAATTATTTGCCGGTTCCCGGGGATGATGAATGAATACATCCAACTTGCCTCAACCCGCCGAAAGTAAAATAGCGTTCGACTGGCGGTTTGTAACACCGCTGTATATCGGCTCCGCCCTCAATCCTGTCAACACTTCGTTCATTGCCACTGCCCTGGTGCCAATTGCAGCGGCCATCAACGTTCCGGTCGGACAGACTGCTGTTCTTGTCGCGGCACTCTATATCGCATGTATCGTTGCCCAGCCGGCAGCCGGAAAATTATCGGAGGCATTTGGGCCACGGAGGGTGTTCCTTGCAGGTATTCTCGCAGTACTTGCCGGAGGAGTGCTGGGTGGATTAGGCCATGACCTCGCAACGCTGATCGTATCACGGGTCCTGATTGGTGTGGGCACCTCGACCGGATATCCTTCGGCAATGCTTTTGATCCGACAGCGGGCCGAATCGGCCGGGCTGACCGGGCCCCCGGGAGGAGTGCTTGGCGGCCTTGTGATTGCCGGAATGGCGACTGCGGTTATAGGTCTGCCCATTGGCGGATTCCTCGTCGCCGCCTGGGGCTGGCAGAGCGTGTTTTTTATTAACGTCCCGCTGGCTCTCGTGGCGCTCATTATGGCTGCATCTTGGATCCCCCGGGATCCGCCATGCAGGAGCATAAAGACGCTCCGTGACCTGGCAACCCGCATTGATCTGGCCGGCATCACGGTCTTTAGTGGCGCGATGATTGCCCTTCTGGTCTTTCTCATGTCACTGCCGGATCCGGATTGGGTTGTTTTAGGCGTAGTTATTCTGCTCGGTCTGGCCTTTGTCTGGTGGGAAGGACAGGTGAGCCAGCCTTTTATTGACCTCCGTCTGTTAGGAACGAACCGGCCATTGATACTCACCTATGTGCGCTTTGCCCTTGCGATGCTGTGCGTCTACACCGTAATGTATGGTGTCACGCAATGGCTTGAGATCGACAAAAATATTTCGTCCGCTGATGCAGGATTCATCATTTTGCCCATGAGTCTCATATCCATTGTGCTAGCGTGGCTGGTCTCGCGGCTGAACCTCGTGCGCACTCCCCTTATTGTGTCTGCCGTTGCCTGCCTGGCAGGTTCTGCGGGCGTATTTTTATTCACCACGGCGACGCCGATACTCTGGATCGTTATAATCACGGCGATCTTCGGGATTACCATGGGGATGTGTGCCAGTGCGAACCAGACAACATTTTACACCCAGGTAACCGCAGATCAGATCGGTACCGCTTCAGGCCTGTTCCGTACTTTTGGGTATTTTGGCTCGGTTGCATCGTCGGCCCTTATCGCGATATTCTTTAATCCCGATGTCAGCGATCAGAGCCTGCATTCAATTGCTGCAGTACTGGTGATCCTCAGCGTTGTGGGACTGCTTATTGTCATTGCCGACAGGAAAATCATGGCTCTGGCAAAAGTATAGCAGGATTTTCCATGATAATTAATCCCTCATTACCTTAATGTCTGAACTGGTTCTATGTACTGCTATGGAGTTAAGGGATCTGTTTGCCCGGTTTATCGAACGGTACAAACATGTTACCATTGAGGCAGATAAGATCGAAGAGGAAAAGATTGGCTTTTGTGATCTTACCCTCAACCAGTTCTATTATTTACGGGGCATCCAGCACAACGACAGTATCACCTTAACTGAGCTTGCCCACAAACTCGGCGTCTCAAAACCTTCGGCCAACGCCGCGATAACAAAACTCATGAAGGACGGGTTTGTTGTCCGGACCCGGTCCGATGTTGATCAACGTAAATTCCTCCTGACCCTGAGCGAAAAAGGTTGCCAGGTTTTTAAACACAAGCGGCGGGTTTTTGAGGCATTTATAGAGCAGATTGAGAAAAACACAACAGAAAACCAGCAAAAAACCCTTATCAAAGCATTTCGGATTATGATTGAGTGCTCATCAGAGGAGAAAGAGTGAATCAATAAAATTAGTTAGTTAGGCTAACAAACTATTTATTATGCCCATGCATACTTTTGGGTATGCAAAGTAAACGATTCAAATCTGGTATGAGAAAAATTGAAGAAACTGACGGCAATGCCGATCTCACATTTTCAGGAGGGGTATCCTTATGATCGGAATAACCGTTGATCGTGATCTCTGCACCCGGTGCGGGATCTGTTCTGAGGTTTGCACAACGCAGATTATAGCACGGGCACAGAACGATACTGCGCTTCCGGAAATCCCGTTCTCGAAGGAGGCAGGGTGTCTGTCCTGCGGACATTGCGAAGTGTTCTGTCCGACAGGGGCGCTGACCCGCGAACACAAGGAAGGTGTGCACCTCCGACATGCAGCAGCGCCGGGATCGATCAATCCGGAAACTCTTGGTACCTACCTTAAAAGTCGCCGCTCGATCCGGTTATACCGTCCCGATCCGGTGGCCAATGAAACCCTTATGCAGATCCTTGGCATCGCCCGCTATGCTGCGACCGGGAGCAATTACCAGCCTGTCGAATGGGTAATCGTGAACGATGCTGAAAAAGTCCATACCATAGCCGCACTTACCATGGATTATTTACAGGAATCGGGGAAAAGTGATCATCCTATCAGTGGATACATCCCGTTACTCACTGATTACTGGAACAAAGGGATCGATATTGTCTGCCGGGGCGCCCCGGTTCTTATCGGCGCCCATGTTCCCACGGGCACAGCGGATTCCACAGGTCTGGTAGAGACCGATGCAATCATCGCACTTACCCATGTCGATATCACCGCCCCGGCTTTCGGGCTCGGAACGTGCTGGGCTGGCCGGCTGGTCAGTGTTGCCCAGAATTACCGTCCCGTAAAAGAAGCCCTCCACATCCCGGACAACCGCAAGCTTGCCGGCGCGATGTTGGCTGGGTATCCAAAATATAAACCGGTGCGCATCCCGGAACGAAGCAAGCCACTCAAAGTGACGTGGATATAATGGAAGTTTTAGCGGTCCTGATGAGTTGTCGTATCAGGATTTTGAGGGATTCCTTCTAATCTTTATATCGTAATTTTTTATCACATTTTTCACAGGCTCCCGTTAATCTGTCAGAACCCCTCTATCGATTATTCGGGAATGCCAGGTTTTCGTGCCCATAAAGTAAAAACCATATCGCTCACGTAGAGTGAACTGGCCTTTGTCCGTTCGTCAATAAGACGTTGTTCAAGCGTTTCGAGATCGATCTCCTCTTCCGTGGCAACGCCCTTCTGGATAATCCGGGGAAGCATCGCACGGATGATAGCTACTGTTGGGTAGTTAGTTTGAGGGGTTTGAATGATTGATTCGGCGCGGATGTGTTCAACCGTAAGGCCAGCCGATTCGAGGATGAACGGAAGGTCGAACCCTATGTGTGTGTTAGCGCCTTCTTTCTCGATTGTTTTCCGGATCCAACCGTTTACCTTCTCTTGAAGAGGTAGAGGCTTCAGTCTGCCGGGGACCATAGTGTTATCGTGTTCCAGGAACGCAACTACGCCGCCGGGTCTCAATGTTGCAGATATCCTTCGAATGGCATCTACCGGTTCGGGCAGATACATGATCACGCGCCTGGCGACAGCGGCATCGAACTGGCCCGGTTCTGGCGACAGTTCGCAGATGTCCCTCTGAATGAAAGTGATATTCGGGAGATCGAGCTTGCGAATCCGGTCCCGTGCGATCTCCAGTGATGGCCCGTCCCGATCAATACCGATGACGTGTCCTTCCTTGCCAACCAGTTTTGCGAGCAAATGTGAGACATCGCCACTACCGCAGCCAACGTCAAGGACATGCATTCCGGGACCTATGCCGGCATCAACCAACATGCGTTTGGTCATGTCATCAACAGAGTCCGTCAGTGATTCCTTCCGTACCAAACCCTGTCCAAGATCCCTCCCTCGGAGATTATTATCAGATATTTTTGTTTTCATTTCGTCGCCAAAGTGTCGTTTAGTTATAGTCTTTAATGAATCTCTTGGTATTTTCTTTTATACCGAATGACCTGCATTCAAGAAACCAGCATTCGCTGGTCTTCGGTGAAAAACACTTCCGCCCCGCCCACGCCCGGATCCTTATCCCCCTCAGCGAATCAGGGATCCGGGCCTATGCAGATCGAGCTCCGCAAGGATCTGGCACTTCAGCCGGGTACCTTCTCCGCAGTCATTGCACCCGAAAAGATGATGATTGACGCACTCAACAGCCACGCGGACCTCCAGTGTTTCCTCTTCCTTTACATCGGGGGAAATTACTCGCGCATCCTTGCCGGCATCAACCGGTCCTCAAAGAGCTTCGAGGTCCGGCGCGGTTTCACCGCCCACCGTTAAGCGGTGAAAATAATTCAGTCCTCAAAGCCGGAGGAACATTTTTTTCACGATTTTCTCCGAATGTTTTTATACAAAAAGTTAAAATGATTTTTATCATGCCACGAGGACG
Organism: Methanoregula boonei 6A8; assembly: GCF_000017625.1. Taxonomy (NCBI): domain Archaea; kingdom Methanobacteriati; phylum Methanobacteriota; class Methanomicrobia; order Methanomicrobiales; family Methanoregulaceae; genus Methanoregula; species Methanoregula boonei. The sequence goes on from NC_009712.1 coordinate 380,757, forward strand.
CCCCAAAGGATCGAAAAACCTGAGCCCGTACGAACAAATAAAAGCCAGAAAGATCCGCGACAACCTGGCAAAGGGCGGAATAACAGATTTTGACAATCTCCGGGATGCGCAGATCCTTCATAGCATTTACGTCAATACCGATGGAGAAGTTTTTGTGAAGTACGAAATCTCCCGGCACCCGAGAATAAAAAATTCAGAAAAGAAAAACGACAAAGGCGAGAAACTTATCCGCAAAATGGAAAAAGATCTTTCAGCCCTCCGCGAGACCCTGTAAACAGGGGTCGAGAGGGGCGAGTGAAAATAAGCCCGAATTGGGCTCAGATTCTGATTTTTGGATCTCCGCCTCTCACGGAAATACCCGTAAATCGCTTCTTTTTAGTTCGCGTGGAAAAGGATCTCAAATAAGGCTTTAATTGCCGAAATTCGCCCGATTTCGATGTCAGCTATTGGCCGCCAAAGGCCCTAGGATCGAGGTCAATTTTGACCCCTACTTTTACCCATCTGACTCCCTGATCGGCCTTAAAAACGCGAATATTGAGGATTTTTTCTTCGACGCAGGGCGGATGAAAACGGGCAAATTGAGCTCTGTTTTATTTCCCCTGAAGCCGGAATCTTCCTTGAATTCCCACGGTATATCCGGATATACCTCTCCATGCACAGGGCATTGGATCTCTATCCTAAAACATATTTTGCATATGGCAGCCGTCGTATCACAAAATGGCTGAGGGCAAATGAAAGCAGTACGCCAATGGATCCAACAAGAGCAAACTTGATGAGTGAGTCCATCGCAACACCGATCAGCAGGTACTGCAGGAAGACAACGACCGGTAACTGTATCAGGTAGACCGTGTAGGTATTCTCTGAAAGTGCCTTGGTAAGAGGACTCCCCTTATTGAACCGTTTCTTAAAGAGTGCAAGCAACGCAATGCACATGCTCACGCACATAAACGCTTCCCAGAACGATCCGATCAGGGAAGTGACTGTGAGACCCCCTGAGAACATGGCGCCATTAGTAACGAAATAAACCAGTGGGAACAATCCCACCATGATCACGGCCATCACCGACCACAGCTTCCCGGTATATGCCGGAATTGCGCCAATCCATCCCTCCCGGTATGCCACGATACCCGCGATAAAGAGCATCACGTACTGGACAATATGGTACGGTTCGAACAGGTTGAATGCCACCCAGGAATTCTCCGGCCACCAGATCCGTACGACAAATGAGAGGAGTGCCATGGCCCCGGTAAAGGCAAGAACCGCTTTAGTCCCGGGGAAATCCCGCAGTTCAGTGAGGGACGGCTTTTTCACCAGCCAGTATGCAACATATGCCGCCGAGAATACAAGCAGCAGTGCCACGAACCACAGGTGTCCCGGGGAAAACAGAGGATAGCCGAGCAGCAGAATACCCATCACGGGAAAGACAATAAACATGAATACAAGTATCGGCACGCCAAGTTTTACCAGGCGATCCTTCATGAACAGGACAGCGCCTTTCTTCTGCAAAGATGCCGGTATGAAATATGCGGAGAGCATGAAGAAAAGGCCCATGAAGAACGACGCGTTTACCGTCATGAAGATACCCAGGACGACAAAGTCAACAAAACCGGAAGGTTCCTGGGGTATAATCCACCAGCCGCCCGGGCCATAGGGCTGGGCCGCATGGTGAAGCACCACGAGAGTTGCAAGTAGTATTTTGAGATTATCGATGAAAAAAATACGGTTTGCCGGGCCCGTATCTGGTCCACTCCCGGCATCAGCACCGGATCTGTTCCCCTCTGCTTTCCGCCGGGGATATATCATTGAACCATCACCGGAATTTTTTTCCGAACATGTTCCGGATACCAGAAGGTAAATAGCGCCGCGGCCGCGAGGAAAATATACGTGCTCACCTGTGCAATGCGCCCAATAAGTGTCGGAGTAAGAAACGCAATGCCGCAGAACCCTAAATTAACCAGGAAAACGCCTCCCCATACACCAGTTATCAGGACATTTGCCCGGATAAAGCGTGGTTTTTCCCAGAGCGTCCGATCCACCATCTCGCGGGCGTACTGCAGCGTGAACGGCCTGCCGATGAGGATCGATCCAACGGTGAATACAGCGAGTGTTGTATAGATGAGTATTCCCATGTAGGGAATGAGCCAAGCTATGCCGAACACACCGATCGCAATCAGGGAAACGCTGAAGATCGCCACGTTCACCCATGCCATCATCATACCTTTGCGCAAGTCGGATCGGCCGACAATAAGAAATGCGGCAATCGCCGCAATAAGCGCTATCATGACACCGGAGACGGAAGTCCCGGCAATCCCGGCAATAACTCCATAGATAACCAGCGGGAGGAAACCAAGAAGCACGCCGCCGTTTTTCATGATGTACCTTCCCTATTAGGAAGTGTAGAGTCGATCATCTCTTCGATAAATCCAAAAACCTCGAACAGGAACCTGACTTGTTCTTCGGTCAGTTTTTCGATCTCAACCGAAAGCCGTTCAAACTCTTTTGCGTGATATTCCCGATGCCCAATGTGTACTTTTTTTCCTTTTGGGGTAAGGCTGAGCAGGATTTCCTTGTCATTGCCGGGTTTATGGTACCTCTCGATCAGATCTTTCTCTTCCATTTTTTTGGCCAGTTTGGAAATTGCCCCTTTTGTTACTCCGAGCTGAGCTGAGAGGTCAGTGATATTGATACCGGGATTGTTACCGATTGCACAGACTGTGTGGATCTCGGAAGAGAAGAGCAGACCGCCAGTCCCAAAATCCTGGGGAGCACTCTCACTTCGGAGTATCTTGTTGGTAATCCGGTTCCATTGTTGAAAGAGTTTTGAGATCTGTGGATCACGATGAGCGTCATGGGGTTTAGTTGACATAGTATACAATATTGTTTACCGTGGAAACCATATAATATTTACCATTTTTCTAAAGTAGAATATCAGGGACTATCCTTGCCGGATTCAGGTTTATTCTCCTGTTCAACCCAATCCAATCCGGCCCCGTATAGGGTTCCAATATCCTTTTTCTGATCCCGACCCCTCACGGAAATACCTGTAAACCGCTTCTTTTCAGTTCGCGTGGAAAATAACTGTTTTAATTGCATATTTCGCCAAAATACGCCAAATTTGAGCCCCATATAATGCCCATAATCGGCCATAGAAGCCCCAAAAACGGCCTCTGTTTTTGGGATCGACCAAAAACCCGTTTGAGATGAGATCCGGGCAGGAAATGGCCTTTATGAGGTCCGTTAAAATCGTCCGATTGCAAAAATACGGCAGGAGTGGGCTTATTTTGGAAAGCGGGGAAACGGAGCCCGATACGGGCTCCGATGGGATCCAAAAAGGGTCATCCGGGCTCAATCCGGGCCCGGATTTGGGCAGGTGGTACGAGGGGTATACCGCAGTGGAAGAGGGGGGAGCGTAAAGGGTGCAAAGAACCCCGGGCCTGGTTGTCAGGGAAGGGATTGAGATCCCTTTGGTTAATACCCGAACCTTCGCTCGTACTCTTTGTGGGGAAGCCATTCAAGGATCAGGGCAACGACCGTTTTCCCGTCACCGGCAACTGAGTACATCAGTCGCCAGTTCTTGTGAAAATTGTATTTCCAGAGATTATCGATTCCGTACTTTGTGATATAAGATTTGGGGATCAGGCGCTTTGGGATCTGGATCCCACAAAATGCATTGAGAGCGAGTGCATCGAACGCTTCATTAAGGCAGCGATAGATTTCGGCATCCTCTGCCGTTGAAGCTGCAAGTGCAAGAAAAGATTCTTTGATCCGGTCGTCAGCGAAAAAAACGGCGGCTCTCATCGGATCTTCAGATCACTGTTGTCGAGCAGGCGTTTTATAAGTTCCGGATTATAGATCCAGCAGATTTTTCCCTCTTTATCCGCTGCAATCTTCCCGGAATCAGTGAGATACCCGATGATCGTGGAAAATGTCTGGTACATCATCTTTCGCGGAAGGTTTTCCCACAACGCCCGCTTTTTGTATTCCCCGCTGTGCTCCTGTATGAACGATTCCACCATCAGTACGGTGTCTAACTGAGGAGAATGGGCGGTTTTTGTTCCGGATATCATCACCGGGATTTTGTTATATAACTATATATAACATCTGAACCAGGGAAGAACCCCCGGCTCAATCCGGGCCCGATGGATACAGGCCTATAATGAGGGAAAGGAACGGCCCCCTCGTCTTGCGGCCCCTGCCCCTTTTCTCGCATCTCCCCAATCAACCTTTACTACCTGCGAACCCCCACTTGAAAGATCAAAGGGGAAACGGGCTGTGCAGAAAAAATACCAGGTTGTCATTGAACCCGGCGAGGACGGCTGGTTGGTGGTCACTGTTCCGGCCCTGCCCGGCTGTATCACTCAGGGAAAAACGATCTCAGAATCGGAAGCAAATGCCAGGGAAGCCATCGAAGGATACCTTGAATCGCTCATCAAACACCAGAGAAAAGTACCCGATCAGCGCCGGGTACGTATCCGCGAAATCGCTGGAGAAGTATGACAGGGACAAAAAAGCTCCCGCTCCTCCCGGCAATCCCGTCCGATAAGGATCAGATTATTTTCCGGAAAGCCAAAATCGGGATCGATTACGAGAACCCAAACAATGCATGGAAAGAGCACGCGAAAAAAAGGCTGATGCATGACTGAGCTGGCACAGGGATCCGTTGTTCTTGTTCATTTTTCCTTTATGACAGGATCCTGTCCAGGATGCGCCCGGCTCTCCCGGGGCGTAATTTCGGCATTAATATATACTTCCCCTCTTACACTCCTGTACTATCTTCCAGTGCAGGATCCGATTGTTAAGGCCAGTTTTACCGGGTGTGATATACAAAGATGAATCTCCGTGCGTTTTTTGTTGCAGCTTTGATCGTGGTTGTGCTCCTGTCCATAGTGGCCGGGCCGGTAGCGGGGAGTTATACGACTCACGTTGTCACTCCGGGTGAATTTACCAATGTCACGTTCCAGGAATTTATGAATGGATCAAGTGTAGTGCAGGATCCGGTTCCATTGGATAATTACGATACGATTGTCTTTAACCCGGGATATTACGCCCTGAATAATATTATTATCATGAAAGATAATCTCATCTTTCAGTCAAATTCAACGTCGGGCACGACCCAGAACACCATTATTGACGGGCTCGGTGGAAATTATGGAATGTTCTGGAATATTTCATCATCCGGACCTACGAATCTTACCTTTAAACACCTGACACTGCGGAATGGTTATTCAACTCAGTCAAATATTGGCGGTGCCCTGGGCACGTATTCAAGTATAACCATCGTCTCGTCAGATTTTATTAACGATACGACGGATAACAGCAGAAAAGGCGGGGCTGTTGAAATCCATACTGATGGCCAGAATCTCACGGTTACCGGATCAAATTTCACTGCGTGCCATTCAAGTCAGGGGGGCGCTCTATCCGGCGACGAGAGTGCTTTTGTTATTGTCAATTCGTCATCATTCACCAACTGTTCTGCCTCGGGTTCCGGAGGCGCAGTTTATGCAACCCAGGGGGGGGTAATGAACTTCTGCCGGTTCGGGAATGTCACCTCTGGTGATGGGAGTATTATTGATGGAGGCTCATCCGGACATGCCAACGAATTAGATTTGAACGAGAACTGGTGGGGAACAAACAATCCGGATTTCCTGACACTGACACAAGGGCACTCGATACCCTCCGCATACCTGGTCCTCGGGATTACCGCCACGCCGACAGGGATCACCACCGCCCAGACCAGTTCCCTCCGGGCAAACCTCAGTTACGACAGTACCGGCGCAATTGCGGCAAACAACATCCTCCCGGATGGCATACCGGTCATCTTTACCCTCTTGTCCGGGCCGGCGGGGTCGGCACTATCCTCAGGCCAGGTCCTGACCTCAGGTCACGCGGCTGCCACAACGTTCTCATCGCCGGCGGCCGGGACCGCACAGGTCAACGCTTCCGTTGACGGCTTTAACGTCTCGGTCAATGTTTCGGTCACTGCAGCGTCATCATCCGGCGGTGGTGGTGGCGGAGGCGGCCGCACCGATTACTGGGTAAAGACCGGCACAAATGATGTCGGGTACGTGGGAACACAGCCCACGCCGCTGGGGTTTGGCCCGAGCCTCACACAAACAATCCCGCCGACTCCGGTCCCCCCGACAATGACTCCTGCGGTGATCCCCACAACCCCGGTCCCGGTGCCGACCCTCCCTGACCAGATCAGAGCGCTGCTCCAGGCGTACTTCGCCTGGATCGTCCTGGTCGTCATCCTTATCGTCATCGCCATAGTCATGAGGAGATGGTGGATCCGTCGCCAGAATCCGGCGCTGTTCCGGAAATAGGATTGATACGGATCCCTGAAAAACCGGGCAACTACCTCATCGATTTTTCGTTTTATTCCGGGGCTCTGTTCACTTGTTGAGAGATAGTGTGTTTTTCGGGCATAGAAAAATTGATCCTCTCACAATAAGGTAACAGAGCCGGGCGTACTGCCATCATTTTCTCAAAAGGGGCGGGTCCCGGCAGCGAATTACCGGGCCTCTCCCTTATTGCGGGTATCGCGATCGCAATACTCGTCGTGGCCGTTTTTTTTATCGGGGGCGCTGGTGGATAGAAAGGCAGAACCCGGCGCTGTTCCGGAAATAGGATTGACTTTTTTTTAGCCGGCCACGAACAGGGCCTTCCTCGTTTGCCTTCACAAAGGGTTATGCCGGACACTACAGGTGACCGGGTCTTGCGGCTTAGCAAAAGTGGAATGGATCGATGAGGAGAGCGGGATAAAATTGTGCGGGAGGTGTTATGGGAGGGGGAAGCAGGCTGATGTAACACTGCCGGCTGTTTTGCTGCCCGTTTCAATCTAAAAAAAATCCGGTGGACAAATGTCTCCCTTTTCTGCCGGTTTTTTTGTCTGCAGGTCTTGACGGTCGCTCGGACATAAAACTATATCAAATGAGTTTTCATAGAATACCATATACTCTTAAAAGAGGCCAGATGTATCGGATCCTCTATGTCGATGATGAACCCGGACTCCTTGAAATCGGCAAACTCTTCCTGGATAGCACCGGGGAATTTGACGTAAGTACACTGACCTCTGCCGAAAAGGCACTGGAGTCTCCTGAGATCCTGTTATTCGATGCCATCATATCCGATTACCAGATGCCCGGGATGGACGGGATCTCGTTTTTAAAAAATATCCGGAAGCGTACCAAGGATGTCCCGTTTGTCCTCTTTACCGGCCGGGGAAGAGAGGAAGTAGTTATCGAGGCCATCAACAGCGGGGCAGATTTTTATCTCCAGAAGGGCGGCCAGCCGACTGCACAATTCGCCGAGCTGGCACACAAGATCCGGATAGCGATAGAACGCCGCAGGGCAATAGATTCAGTAAAAGATTCCGAGCAGCGGCTTACCGATATCATCGATTTTCTCCCCGACGCAACCTTTGCGATCGACACAACGGGAAGGGTCATTGCATGGAACCGGGCAATGGAACAGATGACAGGAACCCCGGCTGAAGACATCCGAGGCAAAGGAAATTACGAAGATGGCATGGCGTTTTATGGAGAACGACGGCCAATGCTTGCCGATCTTCTCCTCAATCCCGATTTTTCCTTTGAAGAAAAAACCTATACCAATGTCAGGCGTGCCGGTACAGGCATCACCGCTGAAGGGCCCGTACAAATCAGGGGAAACTCTCTGCGCTATCTCTGGGGGATCGCCGGGCGTCTGTTTGACAAAGAAGGAAAATGTACCGGGTCAATAGAGTCAATCCGGGATATTACTGAACGCAAGGAAGCTGAAAAAGAACTCCAGGCTGCATATGAACAGATAGCAGCTGCCGAGGAAGAACTCCGGGGCCAGTACGAGGAACTGGCCGCCGGTGACCTGAAGTTAAAAGAGCGGGAAGCCCAGTTATGGGCAATCTTTAAAGAAGCGCCCCATGCTATCGCCATCTCCGACAGCGCAACAGGAAAATATCTCTCTGTTAACACGCTCTTTGAACAGGGGTCCGGGCTTGCAGCATCAGAGATCCTGGGGAAGACCTCTGCTGAGATCGGTTTTGTCCCCCCGGAAGAACATGAGCTGCTCTTAAAAGAGTTTATCCGGGAAGGTGGCATCCGGCAGAAGCCCCTGACGGCAAAAATGTGGGATGGCAGAAAGGCAGATATCCTTTTTACCGCCGTACCCATTGTCCTGAGCACAAGGACGATCGTCCTTACGATGGTCGTTGATATCACCGATATGAAAAGGATCGAGGATGCCCTCCGGAAACAGGAACAGATCCTCAACGATGCGTTTGCAAGCATCAAAGACGGCATCTCTCTCCTTGATAAGACGATGACGGTCATCCGCGTCAACAAAACAATGGAGGAATGGTATTCGCATGAAATGCCCCTTATCGGCCGCAAATGCTGGGAGGTATACCATGGACGGGCCGGGCCCTGCGATATCTGCCCCACTCTTCATACACTTAAGGAGGGAAAACCTGCAAAGGAACGTGTCCCGCTGGTAGATGCCGGGGAAGTCACCGGCTGGCTCGATCTGTACAGCTATCCTGTGATCGATTCAGCTACCGGTGAGATGACCGGAGTCATCGAATATGTACGCAACGTAACCGAAGAGACAAAAGCGCAGAGGGACCTGGAGCTCGCAAACAAAAAACTCAACCTCCTCTCCTCAACTACCCGGCATGATATCCTAAATACCCTCACCGGCCTCCAGGGGCTTGTGGATAAGGCTGCATCACTGAGCACAAGCGGGGAATGCACGCACCTCCTCTCCCAGATCCGGGACCGGGCCGGTATTATCCGGCAGCAGATCGATTTCACCGGACGCTACCAGGAAGTGGGGGTGCATGCACCACTCTGGCAGGACGTTAATGTGCTCCTCTCCCGGATCCTCCCGGCAACTCCCCGTACAAAGGCAGGTATCGTCAATGATTGTGATAACGTGGAGATCTTTTCTGATCCCCTGCTGGAAAAAGTGCTCTATAACCTTGTTAACAATGCCCTTAAGTACGGGGGCCCTGACCTTACCACGGTTCATATAACCTCAGACCTGTCCGCACCGGAACTGATCATTGCTGTCGCCGATGACGGCGTGGGAATAGCAGCCGGGGATAAGGACCACCTCTTCCAGCGGGAGGTTGGCCAGAAGACCGGGTCCGGCCTCTTCCTTGCCCGGGAGATCCTCAGTATCACGGGCATTACGATCAGGGAGACCGGTACCCCGGGAAAAGGCGCCCGTTTTGAGATTCTCGTGCCGCCCGAAGCCTGGCGGAAAAAGCGGCAGTAACAGCAGAGCAGGAGGCGTGTGGTTCACTCCCGGGGACGTTCGATCTCCCGGAGATGGAACGGGGGTCCAAGGATCTCGGGAAATGCCCGGTGTGCAGCTGAGCGAAAGTGGAATGAATCGATGAGGAGAGCGGGGTGATGCCTGAGCGGGCGGTGTTATGAGAGACTCCGAACCGGGAATGGTTCCCCGACCGGCTGCATGGCACAAAAAGACGCAAAAGCGGGTGCCCGGTGCGCCAGGATCAACGGGACGCTTGCGGGACAAGACCCGATCAAACGTCAATCCTCCGGGATCATCAGGAATAGTCCTGAGGGTACTACCCCGGGATGGAGTGACTACTGTTCATCCTTGTGATAGAGTGCGAGAAAGACAATCGTGTCCTGGCGCTTATCATACCAGTACGATAACCGGAACGGGGGAATGTAAACTTCGCGGGTCTGTTTCCGGCAATACCGCATCGGTTTTCCTGTCGACGGATTCTCAATAACTTTGATGATCTGTTGCTTCACATGCTCCCTGACCCGGGCATCACTGATCTTCCGGATTGTCTTCTCAAAATGCGGGTGGTAAGCAACCGTTACCATGAATCCATCTCTTTGATGAAGTCACCTGCTTTTTTCTTCGTAAAGTTTCCTTTCGCATATTCCCCGAATGCAGTTTCGGTTTTTTCTGCAAACAGGATATCTTCCCGTAACGCCGGTTCAATCTCAGTAAGTGGTTTGAGGATGATCCGTTCTCCTTCCCTGATGATCAGGATCTTTTCGCCTTCGGGAAGATCGGTTCGCATCGAGGCGGGGATGACAATCTGGCCTTTGGAACTCATCTTGGTTATTGCAACATCCATAACAGATCAGTAAGACATGTCTTACCTGATTCCATATGAGTTTTCGTACGGTGCAGACCGGTTGGCAGAACTGCCGGCTCTCCTGGTACCCTAAGCGCGGCACTACTACCTTTTTTACCGTTCACAAGGGACTTGCCCGGATATCGTAGGCTCCCCGGTGCCGGGGCGTGGTAAAGATGGAATGGATCGAAAGAGACGGGTGTAACACTGTGCGGCGGGTGTTATGCGAGGGAGCGGAAGGGAATATCTCCACGATTACGATAAACGCCGCCGCTCTCTAAGAGTCGCCCCCGTGGCGGATCGGGAAAGAAAGAGCCGGGGCCTGCCCGACGGTGTTGGTGGTGTTTCGAATTATTATCTGCAATTTGCGAGACCAGCACTTTCACCGCCATCAACGGCAATCTCTGCCCCGGTAATAAAACTGGATTCATCAGTGGCGAGGAATACTACGACACGGGCGATCTCATCAGGGGTAGCCGGGCGGTTCATAGCAACATGTCCGGTTTCAATATCACCTGATTTGGTGGCTGGGGTCAGGACTTCCCCGGAATGAACCGAATTTACCCGAATATGGTAACGGGCGAGATCAAGGGCGGCAGACTTCGTCAGGCCGCGTACTCCCCAATGTGCAGTGACACATCCGGGCATCATAGGGTAGCCACGAAGTCCGGATACCGAAGAGATGTTTATGATAGTGCCACTTCCCGCTTTTTGCATTGAGGGGATAATCGTTTTAATACCGTAAAAAGTCCCGTAAAGATTTGCCTCGATAATCTCTCCAAACTGTTGGTTGGTACATTCATCGAACGGCACGTGGTTTACTCTTCCTGCATTATTCACGAGGATATTCACCGGCCCGTATGCATTTTCTGCAATCTCTGCTGCACGTATCCACCCGGAAGGGTCGGTTACATCAAGAAAAACAAAAGTACCCCGGGGGCCAAGAGATTTTGCAAGATTTTTCCCCTCTGTTTCGAGTACATCGGCAATGATAACCCTGGCACCTTCAGCAGCAAAGAGGCTGGCATTTGCGGCACCAAGGCTATTGGCACCGCCACTGATAAAAGCCACTTTTCCATCGAGACGTCCCATAATATTGTAACCTTCCTTTCTTTTTTTTCAAATCCTGCCGGTCTTACTTTGCCGCATGGCGGGGAAATGCGACATAAGGCCGCCGGGTAATAAACGAAGCATCGAGATTCTTTGCCATCCGCACGGCCATCTCTGCAGGGATTCCAAGCGCCATCATCTCCGGCGGGAGCGAATGGTTTTGCGTGGGATCCTGCGGACCCATGAAGGCTGTGTTTTTGGGCGTTTTCTCTGCAAGGCCGGCCGGGAAGGTGATGAACGTTGAGCAGGACGACCCCCACGGGACAATGACCGGAGAGAACGGGTCGTCCCGGTCGAAATGGATGAGCGCCGCCATGTTCCGGATCTGCTCGCCATTCCCGAAGATGCAGAGGGAGAGGACGTTTGGCAAAGGATCAGGGAGAGCTTCGCAGGCCTGGACAACGAGATACTTCCCCGGCGGGTGGATCGGCCCGGCTGCCGCCGAGCAGCGGTCGACCAGATCCGGGCTTGCTTTCAGGTACTCCGCTGCCCCACCGCGGACATCCTTCCTGCCGGTCGAGACGAAGTATTTGATATCTTCAGGCACCGTGATGTATCCCGTGTGAAACAGCCCGCCCATGCAACAGCCTTCCGTTGCACCGGCCCCGATGTAGCTCCCCGGGATCTCTCGCCCGGTCGCTATCCGGTACAGGGAGACTGCAAAGCACCGGTTGATCCCGGCCATGGGGGAGATGCCGGCAGGGAGTGTTTCTGACCCGTACACCGCCAAGGGACGAGTGGAGAGGCAAAACGCTGCAGCGAGTTTCGATCCGATCTCGCGGAAATTCGTGTTCGTCATGCAGGTGTTCCCTTTTGTTCCGCTGCAAGCCCGTTCCAGATTGGGCCGTCAAATACCCCATCCTTCGCCTCCTCCTCCATCTCAAGGAATAGAGAGTACGGCACCCCGAAGGTAAACATCTGTTTGGGAATGGTCTTTCCTACATTCTCCCGTGCAGCAATATCCGTATACCCGAGCACGGCGCGGGGATGCTCTTTTTTTGCCTCGAAATACACGGCGGCCGCAATTTGCTGGCATGCCGCCATTTGGGCAGGAACCCAAACCGGGTCCAATTCATCGCGGATTGCACCCAAAAGACACAGAAGACCGGATAACTGGATGGGATCGGCTAAAAAAATAACAGCAACAGGCTTCTCAGCCGGCTTTACCTTTCCCAAGGGGGTGAAAATTACGTACTTTTCAGCGATATCCGTGACCGGGAAATTAATCATATACTGTTTGGCTTTTTCCTGATTTTTATGAATACGTTCGCCGTGAATAAACTTTGACTGCTCCCGTTCGGGGATGTACTTCAAAATTGCTTTGTAAGCATCCGGATCCTTGCTACTTTCGATTCCCTTAGCAAAGAAAGCCGACATAAAATCTATCCCGGCACCCCCAAAGGCATCGTAGAACCCATTTCCGAAACCCAGCCCGGCCCGGGCACCCGGGCAGCCATAGGTTTCGCGATCGAAAACCACGGTTTTTCCTTTGATCGCTACCTGTGCAATAAACGGCAAAACACAGGTAAATGTGTTCGGTTTCATCTGAAGTGCTCCTTCGGGTTTAGTGTTACTCCAGAGAATGGCCATCGGCTCGTTGATGAGGCCGGCTTTTTGCGCGATGATGCTTTCCATTGTTGTCATCTCCTCTTCTTACTTCATCCAGCCCATCTGCTCGTACCACTCGTACTCGTGGGCGAACCGGTCCTTGTTGTACTTCACCAGCTGGCAGAAGTACTCCCGCTTCTGTTTATGGAGTGCATCCTGATCCGGGTAGGAGACCTCTCCCCGGATGGCTCTCACGAGTGTTTTTCCAAGATCCTGGGCCTCCCCTTCAGCCTTCCTGAGGGCAGAGGGGTCGCGCCCGATTGCAACCCCCACGCCGCCTGCGATGTTTGCGCCCAGTGTCGAGAGCGTCTTGTTCATGTACCCGATCACTTCGTTTTCACCGGATCCTCCGGCCGTGCAGACCGAGCACCCGAACTTGCCAGTGAACATCTGGCAGTGGATCGCGTCCGCCATCCGGTCAAAGAGCGCCTTCACCGGCGCCGGCACGCTGTCGATGTAGTTGGGGGCCCCAAGCACAATCCCGTCGACGTTCATCATCCGGTCGAAGATATCGGAGAAATCGTCGAGCATTGTGCACTCGCCTGTCGTATAGCAGGTCCCGCAGGCCGTGCAGTACCTGATGTTCAATGAATAGAGGTCAACTAATTCCGTTTCTGCACCCCCTTCTTTTGCCCCGGCGAGCACTGCTCTGGTGAGCCGGAGGGTATTGCTGTCCTTTCCGCGGGGGCTTGCGTTTATTCCAATTACTTTTATGACCTTCATGGAATGTGACTCCTCGAAATTGTTGATTAGTCAACTAATAGATGAGAGTTGTGCACCTATAAATAGTTGATTGTTCAACTAATTTTGAGGTTAGCAGACTGTGAGCCCGATAGAAAATAATTCAGTTACCCGATGGATTCAGGATATTAAAATTCCGGCGCCATTGATTTCATATTCCTACCGCGCTCTCCAGAAAAAATTTGCAAAAGAACTTGCACCCTATCATATTGGATGGGGACATTTTGTGATCCTTATGTCCCTGTACGATAATGAAGGAAGCAGCCAGGACGATCTTGCATTGTCACGGGGTTTTGACAAAACCATGATTGCAAAATCTGTTGTGAAACTGGAAGAGGAAGATCTCATCCGGCGCAAAACCGATCCATCAGACAGACGGGTAAAACGGCTGTATCTCACGGATAAAAGCAGGGAACTTATTCCGGAGCTTGAACAAATCGGGCTGGGAATAAACAAAATACTCTTCAAGGACTTGGATGAGAAAGAGTCAGAAGTTATCCTTGAGCATTTTCGTAAAATTGCTCTGAATGCATCGGAGATGTAAATGTATATTGGACGCCGCCGCCCCCGTAAGAACGCCCCCGCGGCGGATCAGGAATGGAAAAACCGCACTTGCCCCGCCGTGCCCCGGGAGGGGCCCTGAGGCGGGGTGACCTCCTCTTTTTTTTTATGATTTTTTTAGTTGAGGGTATATTTCACCGGAAAAAAATCCGGTGTCGTTAAACCTTACTGTTCCTCCCCCCTTTTGGTTCAGTCACGGCTAAGTACCCCAAGCTCCAATCCTGATTCACCCAAAGGCGCCCGAGGGTGAAGGAAAAACCATGACTGACTTTGTTCAGACAAACGAGATCAAGAAGTCGGTGAGGACTCTCACGACCCCGATCCAGGACATTGCAACGTTCAACTCGATCGTCGAGTCCCTGATCGCAAGCAACCCTCTTGGGTGTGTATCGTATATGAGCGCCGGGGTGTCCCATCCCGGTATCGAAAAGACCAAGGAAGCCTACACGGTCCGGCTCATCTACCAGGACAATGAGGCAAATATTGTCGGGAACGGCATGCACCGGTTCGAAAGCCTTGCCGGGTACAACAACGGGGCTTCCGCACTTCTTGCAGATACGGCCCTGTCCGCTGCACACGGCGGCATCGCCGCCCACGATATCGAGAACGACACATTCTCGGCAACGATCAAGTGCAGCGACCCGAACAGTGAAATCTACGGCCTCCTCTTGTCCCGAGATAAGGTGACGCTTTCGTCCTACGAGGATGATTCGATCCTCACTAAGGTTGAGACCTGGACGGACAGCGTGCCGGAACTGGCCTAAAATCGTGCCAAAAACGGCCGGGGTCCGGGGATTAACCTCCCCGGTTAACCCTCTCTCCTGACCGTTTTTTAAGAGGTCCACTATGGACAACGAATTTTTAGGAATTATTGTCGGGCTCGTTCTCCCGCTCTACCCGCTGCTCTTTGCCATCTACCAGAAGATCGGCCGGTACGATGAGATCGTGGAGGAGTTCAAAAAACTCCGGGACGAGCACCGGCATTTCCGGGAGAACTGCCATGGAACCGAAAACTGAAACAACACCTAGCGATGACGGAATTCCCCGTCCGGTTGCCCGGGTTACCGGCCTGTACCGGGGAACATTTGCCGGCCTCGTGCCGCTCACGGAAAGCACGCCGCTCACGCAGGACCAGGTACGGAGGTACCCGGTTTTCTACGAGCTCGACCTCAACCACGCATACGCGAACGAAAACCTGATCATTGACCTGATCTACGACAACCTCTCACCGATACGGTTGCAGGACCTGTACCGGGGCACCGACCTCCCGCGCGGTGTCCGGTTCTGGCCGGACTGGTTCAACATCCCGCCGTATGATGAGATGCACGATATTGATGGCCGCCGGGTATACCCGCGTGCCCCGGGTCTTCACACGGTCCAGATCCGGGCTGCCTGCCGGAAGTTAGCACAGATCGGAAGGAGCCGGGATTTCTCGCTGGAAAATGGCGGCTCGACAAGTCCGGTTTTTACGTTCCGGATCGCGGAGGAAACCAATGTTTGAGAACGAAGTGCAGACCCGGTGTGCCATCTGCGGCACCGGGATCCTGCTCGGCGCAATTTTTCTGCTTGCGCATTTCCCGGTCATCCTGCTTGTCGTGCCGGTCGCGGTGCTCTTCCTCGGTCTTGTTGCCGACCCGGGGGAAATCCACGCGGTCTGGAACGGGATGCTTTCAGCGATAGGCATCGTTGACCTGTCCGCACTGACCGGTACAGAGCGGGAAAATTACGCCGAAAAACGGCAGTACTTCTGGTTTGGCGAGATTGCGATGGCATCCATACTTGCCGGCGTATTTGCCGTGCCGCTCGGGATCTTTCTTGCGGGCCGGGCGGAGATTACGCTTGCATTTATCGGTGCTGCGGTCCTGTTCCTTCCACTCTTCGTGTTCCTGCCTAAGCTCATCCGTTGGGCGATGAAGGCGGATGTGGATGCAGCGATCGAGACGTTCGGGAAAAACGAGCAGGTGAAAAAAGTCTTCTGGACCATGTTTGTCTCGATGGCCGGACTGGTTTTGGCGAGAGTGCTGGACCCGGAGACGGCCCGGCAGGGGGTGGGGGTGATTACGGGGATGGGGGGATAATCCAGATCGTACTTTTTTTTCCGGTAATTTAAGAATTGCCGGCAAGTCGGTATACATCTTTTGGCACCGTGATCTCAAACCGTGCACCCTTTCCCGGCTCCCCGGTTTCCTGGATCGTGATGCCGGTGATAGCGAGAATCTCACTGACAAGGAAAAGCCCGGGTATCCCGCATTTTCCATATCCGCGTTCGAAGATATGCTCTTTTTCCTCCCCGGGTACGCCAACACCATTATCCTCAATGATGATCCGGATCCCTCCTTCGATTTCATTACAGGAGATACTGACTTCTGTCACCCGGACACCTTGAGCGAGCGTATTTTGCATCATGTGGAGAAACGCCTTTTCCAGAAGAGGATCGGCATAAACTTCAAGGCCATCGAGCGATATATGCTGTGAGATAGTACCGAAATCCAGATGAGAGATGGCCAGGCAAAAAACAAGTTCTACGTTCTGCCATATGGGCGGTTTTGTCCCCAGTTCCTGGAATTCTTTAGTCACATTCAGGCATTGGATAATATTCTGGACAAGATCCGTCTCCTTATCGAGATATTCGTGGACTTTCTTGTCATTGAATTCTTTTTTTGCCAAACTAAGATACGCGGACAGGGAAAACGCACTATTCTGAATGTCATGGCTGGTGATCGTGTTGAGCATCTTCAGTTTCTTTCTTGCAACATCAAGGGCCAATTCAGCCTTTTTGCGTTCCGTAATATCGATGGACAACACCTGAATTCCAATCACCGTTCCACTCGAATCGACAATTCTTGCGTAGATAGTCAAATACCAGCTTTTTCCGGTGGGCAGGGTGACATAATCCTCGTATTCTGACGGTTGAGGCGAGATTGCCGCATTGTGGATACGTTCGAGGTATTTTTCTGCATCATCATGTTTAATAAGGTCACGGATATGTTTGCCAATAAAATCTTCTTTTATTCCGTTGAGGCGCTTTAAGCTGATCTCATTGATGTACAGGAGGATACCGTCCGGACTCCAGTATCCGACTCCGATACCCGTACTAAACAGAAGAGTCCGATACTTTTCCTCACTTTGACGGAGTTCCTCTTCGGTTTGCTTTTGTTCGGTGATGTCAAGAGAAATACCGCCCATGAGTGACGCGCCACCGGAATCCGGAACGGAAAACTTGGTGGTTTTAAAGTATCGCTTCAGTCCATGGATATCAGTCACGGCCTCCACGGTTGACATTACACCCTGATCAAAGGCTTTTCGGTCATCGTCAGCCATCCGCTGAGCAACATCCACCGGGAGGAGATCGAACGTGGATTTACCCACAGGATCCGTCCAACCGAACAGCTCGTTGAGGAAGCGGTTGCTGAAAACAACATGGCCATCGAGGTCTTTAAGATACATCGCCGCCGGCAGTTTCTCCATAAAGAGGGCAAAACGCCGTTCACTGTCACGAAGTGCATCTTCCATGTGTTTGCGATCAGTAATATCCTCTGCATGACCGAGGATCTGGGTAACTCCCCCCAAAGAATCGCGACGAAATGGAATATCCCGGCTGCGAAGGACGCGATATGTGCCATTTGCATGCTTCATCCGATATTCGGCTTCAATTATTTCACCATCCTTGGCTGACTTCATCCGTTCATGGTGCTGCAAGACCTTTTGCAAATCATCGGGATGTAAAATTATCTCGAACAACCGGGAACCCATTGATCTGTTCTTGAGTGAATCCAAGAAAAACCGCTATTTCTCTATTGACATAGATATTACGACGCTCGTTGAGATCATAGATATAGACAAGATCCGGAGACGATTCAAGAATAGTTGTGACCAAATGCCTGCTCTTGTTGAGATTATCTGCGGCCTGGTGATGATTTACGGCACTCTTGACTTTATGGGTGAGTTCAGCAAACTGCGCCTTTGGATCGCCTCCCTTCTGGAGATAAAAGTCCGCCCCTTCATTGAGTGCCTGGATAACAATTTCTTCACGCCCTTTACCGGTAAAAAGGATAAAGGGAATATTCCCATACGTTTCCCGCACTATTTTGAGGAACTCAATGCCGTTTGTCTGTGGCATCTGGTAATCTGAGATGATTGCGTCGAATGTTCCCCCTTTGAGCAACCGGAGCCCTTCGGCAGCACTTATCGCAGTCGTTACGGTGAAATCTTCGGATCTCTCCAGGAACATCTTGGCGATCTCGAGAAGAGTCGTATCGTCATCGACATAGAGAATGCTATACCCGGTTGCCAAGACCGATTCCCTCTTTTCAAAATATGCAGGGACGATGTATAAATGTTGATGATATCTGTTCGAAGAAACCCTGCGTTCTCATAAGTAAAACAGGAACAAAAGATCCGGGAGAGAGGGTTTACTTCAACACACTGGTACACCCTTTTGGAACTGTCATATCGGATCGGGTGCCCTTTTTTTGGATTCCGACGAATTTATGCCCGTATCCCCGTATAACCCCCCCGCAGAACATCACGCCTGCAGATTGCATAGATTCAACAGATTCTCCTCAATCGATACTGTTTAATCTGCCTCACGCCATTGTCATAGCGTCAGGACTAGAAAAGAGTCATCCTCAAGGCGACAGATAACCTCTCATGGCTCTCAAAAGGGGGATACGGGGCTCCTCAAACCGGCGCTGACCTCACCTGACCCGTACCTGTCCGCGACCACCCGTTCATCCGGCACGGCATAAGGATCGGCCCTGGCGAGATGCCAGAAAAGATAGTTTTCGATGATGTACCCGTGCAGGTACAGGAACGGCTGAGCGGACTTATCAGGTGTGTACCATCATAATCATTAACCCCGGAAAAGTCATTTCATGACTCATGGGTTCCCCTGGGAGAGCCATGAGCTCAAACCCACCGTTCGACCACGCCGGGTATAGGGAGTTGCCCGGTAAAAAAATGAGGAAAAACCCGCAAACTCTTTATTTCCCGGGGAGAGCATCTTACTATGCGGCACATCCCACGGAAGATCGCATTCCTCCTTATCATTGTAGTACTGGCATTACTTTTCCTTCTCCCCCCGGTCTTTGCTGCGGACATTGCACCCTCTCCTGCAGTCCCGGCAAACACCACTCCCGCAAAGGTGGAAGTCGGGATCTTTGTCAACTCTATCAAGAATCTCGACTTTGCCCGGGGGACCTACACCATGGACTACTATGTCCATTTCCGCTGGACGGACCCTGCGATCTCATCCTCCCGGTTCGAGGTCATGAACGGCCAACCCTCGGGGGCAAATGCCCTGGTGGAGAACTATGAGGACAAATCCGGGCCAGAAAAAGAAGAATGGTACCGGGTCAGGTCGGATTTTACCATTGCGCCCAATAACCGGAATTACCCGTTTGAATCCGGCAGCCTGCCGATCGTTATTGAAGATTCCAGCCACGATACCACAGATATGATCTATGTCCCTCTCGTAAATGAGAGCGGTGTCGATCCCGTGTTTGAGCTCCCGGGATGGTCAATTGGTGTACCGGGGTTTTCCGTAATCAATCATTCCTACCCGTGGGGCGAATCCTTCTCACAATTGACCTTCAATGTCCCGGTAACCAAAAATCCGACAGACGCGGTGGTCCAGACGCTTATTCCACCGCTGATCTTCTGCATAGTCGCTTTGATCTCCTTTTTCCTGAGCGAGGAGCACCGCGAACTGATCGCCCTCCGGTATGGTCTTACGACCAGCATGTTCATCTCCGCAGTCATGTTCAATTTCAGCCAGCTGGCCTCCCTGCCGGGGATCGGGGGACTCACCCTGTTTGAAAAATTCATGATCTCCGTGTACCTCTTCCTTGCGGGAACTATTGTCGTGACCACGCTCTGTTATATCTCGCTATACACCTGGAAGCGGCCCGACCTGGCGCGACGCATCAACTGGTCCGGCCTGGCAGTTTCCATCCTTGTGCCGGTGGGGGTATTCTGGCTGCTGCTTGCAATGGCGTAGCTCTCCCCGGTTATACCTTTTTAAAAATGTCCTTTTACGTTTTTCAACAAAAACCAACGTGGTAAAAAACGGTGCCGGCAGGAGGTTATAAGCACGGTGCCGGTTCACCGGGTGTGCTCATCGTACCATGCCTGGAGCTGGCTCTGGAGCGCTGCATTGCCCTTCTCAAGTTCGGAATAGATATTCCTTATCGCATCCGTGACCGGGGCCGGCAGTTGTGCGAACACGGCGTCCTGTGCCAGGTCCGTATGGACCCGGAGTTTTCCGTCCTTGTCCATGGTAACGCTGACTCCAAGGGTACAGACCCGGTCCAGAAGATCCGCAGGCGGGTCTGCTGCGCTCCCGGTAATTTTGAGCGCCACCTCGATGGTCTTTTTGTTTTTGTCATTGTCGACTTTTAACCGGACAAGGGGAAAATGGGGTACGGCATTGACAAAAAAAGCATCCTTTTCCTTGTTTACAAAGATCGAATAGTTGAACACCTCAATCTTCTGTGACGAAATGAGGTAATCCACAAAACTTTTGATAAGATCTGCCTGCTTCGTGTCGCTCATACATTCCTCCCGGATGACTGTTCCTGTACAGGTTCTTTGTTGATCTCCCCATACATTAAATTCCCGGGTTCTTTCCTGTGGGCATTCCGTTCAGGTACCGGGACCTCCCCTCGCACGGGAGCATCCTGCCTCCTCCCGGCAACTGCAGGAACCGTCATCTCCTCCGCATAATTTCCCGGGACCACTCACTCCCAGGTGCTGTTATCGAGAACGAGCTCTCCGCCCGATCCTTGTGCAAGCACAATTTCGGCAATCCCGTCCTGCTGCGTCCCGGCCGCTCCCTGCCGGACCTCAATTGTCGAACCGTTCAGCATGTACGTAGTGGCCGAACCGTTTGTGGATGCCGGCACACCGGGAAGCACCGTATCGTACCACTGGGTGACATTTTCCTGGTCCTGTGTCCTGATAACGATGCGCTTGATCCCGGTCACGTTATTGGGCTGCATTGCATCCGCACCGCCCGGCACCCGGTAGGACCGGGGAGTGTCGTCTGCGATAAGGAACGGCACGGCCGCGGTGTCCCCGGAAACCGGGACATCAACGTGCCATTTCACATCGATCCCGTCCGGGCGTGTCCTTGACATCGGGATCGGCCCGGCAAGGATAATTCCCTGCTGCCCTGCATCGGCCTGTGCAGCGGACAAATTGAGCCCGGGAGAGGAGAGGGCAAAGTCCTCGGGGCCCGGCCCGTCGGCAAGATGCCGCATGAAGCGCGAGTCCATCGCATTCTCCTGCTGCATGGCGGCATCAAACGTTCCCGAGGCAACAAGCGCCTTCATCTCTGTTGCCATTGCAGGGTTCACCGGGGCAAAGAGTTCCAGATAACTGCCGTCTTCAAACGGCACAAGGGCGTTTTCGGTGTCATTGCCCCCGTGCTCGCCGCCGGCGACAACGGAGAAACCCGCAGCTGCAAAACGCTCGCGGGCCTCCGTGAGGTTATCCACGACAATGACCGCATGATCGATTCGCCATGCCGGCGCCGTACCGGGACCGGCAGCCGTTTCACCCGGTGACGTACCGGAACTGCCCACACAGCCGCTTATGCAGACCGCAGACAGGACGAGTGTGGTTATCGCAAGTGCATACAAAAGGACGCGGACGATGCGGACAGGGGAAGCCATGGTACCGGAAATAATAACGCCGGCATGTATGAAAAATATACGGGTGGCAACCGGGTCTCCTCAGCCTGCGGTACACCCTTTCTGCAAACCATGGTTATCTCCGAGGTCAAGTACCCCTTCGGCCAGCTCACCCTCATCCCGGGGTGCTTAAGCTCTTCGATAACTTCATGATCTCCGTGTACGTGTTCCCTGCCATGACCCTCGTGAGTACCACGTTCAGGTATCCCGCCCGGCACCAGGGGAAAGACCCGAACTCGTACCATCAAACGGTACGGGGTGGTGGTGTCCGTCATCCTGCCGGTTATTACCCTCTGGCTGCTCGTTGTCCGGGTATAATCCCCTTTTACCAGCGAGGTAAGTAGAAAAGAAACCACACCCATGAATACCCGGACGCTTTTTTCCCTGGAAGAATCCCTCAGGAAAAATATTCCGGGCCGTTGTTGTTACAACCGCCGGCCGGAAAAAAAGTTCCCACTCATTCCCCGTTAGCTTGTCTGGGGCAGAGCATCCAGTTCAAAATGCACGTTCTTTTCCAGGTCGTCGAGCCGCATGGGGACGTATGCCCGGTACGGGTAGTCCAGTCCCGGGGAGAGTGTCCCGGTCGTGCTGACCACCGTGATCCTGGTTGACAGGTAATCGGCATAGAGGGTGATGTTGTAGGTCTGCAGCGTGTGCCCGTTGGGCGTTATCGTGGCAGAGATCGTATACCAGGTCCAGATGGGCGTTTTTACTGCCCCTTCTCCGCAATAGTCGATGGTCGATGATGTTTCGCTGTACTCGCGCCGGATGGTTGCATACTGCCCCGGGGAGAACCCGGCCAGTTCCGATGTGGCTGCACTGTTGAGCCCGTAGTCCGGATCCGTGAGGATATCGGGGAGCGTGTGTGTCATGACACAGTTGTCCACCGGGCCACCGGCGCTGCCTGCAAGCCCGGTGATCGTTGCCGGGAGCCCTGCCGCAGAGATTGCCGGGCCTGCGGTATCTTCATCGGATTCGTTTTCGGTATCCTGGGCGTTCAGTGATTCGGGTGCCGTCGGGGGCGCGATTTCCGGCGTGGTGACCTGCGGAACGGCCGGTTCAGGAGTGGTGATGGCCGCCGTGGGCTGCGCTGCCGGCGAACTTCCCGGGGAGGAGTTTTGCGTACACCCGCACATGACCGCCGCAATGACGACGAGGACCAGCAGCGGGGCGATCCATTTTTTTACCGGTTGCAGTGTTGGACAAACCATGGGAATACTCTCTTGCGGATTTTTACCAGGGTGGACGTTGGGACAATCCTTCAGGAAGCCCTCACAAATTCAAGGTCCATGGCATCGATCATGGAGGCCTGGCTGCTCCGTACCGGGACATAAACAACATACGTGTAGAGCCGGTTCGGGTAGTAGACGTCCGTGGCATTGATGGCCGGGATCTTTGCGCCATTGGAATAGACATACAGGGTTGACGTGAAGTTTGCCGGCCGGACATTCATGGTCATGATTTTGCCATTTACCGTAAAGATCTCCCAGTAGGGAGTGGGATTGAGATCATAGCAGGTGTCGATAAATCCCTGGTCTTCTGCATACGTTCGCTGCATGGCCGCAAACTGGCCGGGGGTAAATCCCTTCAGAAAAGCATGGGCCGGATGCAGCAGGTCGTTTGCGGTTGAGTTGTACCGTTCAACATCGGATTCGTTAAGTCCCTCGCGCAACCGGCTCATCATTGCGCAGTTGGGGATACCGGCGTTCGCTGTTGCAGTCGAAGCCCATTGGGAGGCTATGCTCCCAAATCCCGAGGGTGAAGTATCCGGCTCCGGCTCATCAGAACCGGTGATATTGGCAAACAGGGATGCAGCCGCCGCATACCAGGGCTGCGCCCCCCCGGGGTTAACGGAATCATCAGGCTCGTCATCATCATTGGACACTCCTGCAGCCGGGGTTGAATCTGCTGCTGTCCATTTAAAGGAGATCACGAGCGGTGTCGGGGCCGGTTTGACAGTCTGCGTTGGTACCGGGGTGGCCGTTACAACCAGGAGTTCTCCGGAACTGTTTGCCCCCGTATCCGGCAGGGACGCACCGGCGGGGGACGGCGGTGTCGCATTCATCACCGGTGCAGGGCCCGACGGGTCCAGGGCAGCAGCCGGGCCGCTCACCATGAGCAGGAAAAGGAGAACGCCACCGATCACAAGAAACCCCGGCTTCATACTTTCCGGTGATCGCGGGATGCTATAAACCTGACGAGATGTGCCGGGCAGGACAGGGCAGTCCGCCCGGATTGCAGCCGGACCAACGGTGCACACTCCTGCCAGATTCCGGAGTAAATCCGGCTAAGTTAAGGAAAATTTTGCCGATATCCTGATTATTATGATAGTAGTGAGAATTAAAAATTATACATCCGGAATGTTTTTTGGAGAATGAAGGCTGTCTTGTGGCCTTTGTCCCTGTCCAACCGTTCCAGATCTTTTGGAGCAAGCCCATGGTAAAAATCTATGACAATATCACCCAGACAATCGGCAACACCCCGCTTGTCCGGCTCAACCGTATCGCCCCGAAGTCCGGTGCAACAATCCTTGCCAAGATCGAATCCTTCAACCCGATGAGCAGCGTCAAGGACCGCATCGGGGTTGCAATGATCGATGCGGCAGAAAAGGCCGGTCTTATCAAAAAAGACACCATCATCCTTGAACCCACGAGCGGGAATACCGGCGTTGCACTGGCATTCGTGAGTGCGGCCCGGGGATACAGGTTCACGCTTGTTATGCCCGAGACCATGAGTATCGAGCGCCGGAAACTCGCAAAGGCATTTGGTGCAGAACTTGTCCTCACCCCCGGTGCGGAAGGGATGAAAGGGGCAGTGGCAAAGGCTGAGCAGCTTGCCGCAGAAAACCCGAACTACTTCTACATCCCCCAGCAGTTCAAAAACCTGGCAAACCCCGAGATCCACCGGAAGACCACGGCCCAGGAGATCTGGCGTGATACCGGCGGAAACGTAGATATCCTTATTGCAGGGGTGGGTACCGGTGGGACGATCACCGGCATTTCTGAAGTCATCAAGAAGAAGAAGCCCTCGTTTTGTGCCATCGCTGTTGAACCGGAAGCATCGCCCGTTCTCTCGGGCGGAAAGCCCGGTCCCCACCGTATCCAGGGGATCGGTGCCGGCTTTGTCCCGGACGTACTCAAGCGCGAGCTGGTAGACGAGATCATCCAGGTCAAAAACGAGGACGCGTTCGAAACAACACGAAACCTCGCCAAGCAGGAAGGGATCCTTGCCGGGATCTCAAGCGGTGCGGCCCTGTATGCAGCGCTTACGGTTGCAAAACGAAAAGAGAACAAAGGCAAGACCATTGTCGTGATCCTGCCGGATACCGGTGAACGCTACCTCAGTATCCCGGACCTCTTTGCAGCGGAGTAACGGAACCAGACACACCCTTTTTTCCTTACACCGCCTTTTCCTGGGAATCCGTCCTGCAACCCTCTTCGCACGCTTCACCGCCGCAGCACGAGGATGCACCCGGTCCCCCGCAGCTGCATTCGGCGCCGTCCATATCCTTTCCTTTCAGGGCAGCACGAATCATGGCCGAGGCACATCCGACCCCGCTCTGCACGGAAATTGCCTGCACCGGGCAGTTCTTCGCACATGCCCCGCACTCCATGCAGGCCCGGGGGTTTCCAAGCACCGCGGTCTTCTCTCCTTCTGCAAAAACCCCGTGGGGGCAGACCTCCGTGCAGCGCCGGCAGTTGATGCACTTTTCCGCATAAAACCGGAGCGTATTCTCCGCGTAGGAATCAGGCATGGCCGGCCCCCAGGTACAGGAGAAGCCCGGCCACTGCCCAGCAGGCGATGCCAAGGCCTGCAAGCAGCGCCATGACCGGCACGTACCGGAAGATCTCTTTTTTTACCCCGGTCCGCGAGGTAAACGTGGTCGAGCCCGTGAAGTTGAGGGCAAGGTACCCGACAATGGCCGAAAAAAGGAAGAGCGGGATAAGTCCTGCGATCACGGGCAGGCCGTCGGTCGCCGGCACGCGGGATGAGAAGAATGCTGCAAACGGAAGGGCGACCACAAACCCGAGCAGGAAGCCCTTGGTGGAAAAGTCCTTTGCCGGGATCCATGGGAGCAGGGCCGGGAAGAGGACGGTGCCGGCAAGGACTGCTGCCACTGCGGCAAGCGCTGCAATGGGACCGGCAAGGAAGAAGAGGACAAGTGCGGCAATCACCATCGGGAGCGCAGCAAAAACAAACTCTACCGGCGTAAGCACGAGCCGGTCCCGGAGGGTAAACTCCACCCTCCTCATCGCCGGGGTTGCCATGCGTGTCCGGAGATATTCCGGGAGATCGCGTGCCCGGACCGGGCCGTACTCCACATGGAACCCGGTGAATTTTTGCACATCGTGGGCCGAGACCCCGGGAGCGCCAAGCTGGGGGAGAACGAGCGTCCGGTGGCTGACAACCGATGCAAGGCCGGTCAGTGCAATCCGGCGGATGAGTTCCCCGGTCCCAAAAGTCCCTTTCCCGGCAGCGCACCAGACATTTACGCCTTTTGTATCAAGGACAAGGATCCAGGCATCGGTCCTGCCAAGAGCGGACCGGACCGCATCGAAGCTGAGCGTATAGTTTGCAGTCACTATCACCGGGGATTCCGGGGTGGCAAGCCCCAGCTTGTACAGGCCGGGCTGTACAATGTGGCCCATCCGGTGTACGCCCCAGCGTGCCTTGAAGTGGTCCCACCGGTCGGCAAAGGTGATCGCCGGGCTTGCGTACAGGAATTCCTGTACTCCCCCGGGAACCTGCGGTGAGCAATCGCACGAACAGTGTCCTTTTGCCATAGTGTCCGCCCATTTCAAATTTTATTGAAATATCATGGGCAGGAGAGGATTATATACCTTGGCATTTCAGATTAATTTGAAATGATTAAGCGTGCGGGCGGGTGCAGCAGAAGAACAGGGCCGGGGAACGACCGGGAACTCCGGGAGATCCCGGAACCCGTCAGGGAAGAACTCGACCGTCTCGGCGGGCCTGCTGCCCTCAAAAAGAAGATACCTGCACAAAAGGAACTGGACAAACAAAGCGCTCTCCACCATGCCCTTGCAGACCCTATCCGGCTGACAATCCTTTATCTTGTCCGCGACCAGCCGCTCTGTGTCTGTGTCATAATCTGGTATCTCAAAATTTCAGGACCAAAACTCTCCTACCATCTCAATATCCTCAAAGAGTGCGGGCTCATCGAAGGCGTCCCTCACGGGAACTGGATTATTTATTCGCTGACCGGTGCCGGCCGGGAATGTATCCGGTAACCCCGGCAGGAGCCCGGTCATGCTCTGTCTTTTGGCCCGGTAGCGGCAGCTGCTGCGACTGCACCTGCAAATTACGTAAAGACGCTGACGAGTGCAATGACAAACAGTACCCCGCAAAGGCCCAGGAGTAACCAGGTATCCCATTCCATCCCGCTCACCTCCGGTTGGATCTCCGGGAGAGAGTTATTGGTACAGACTCATAGCACCGTCGTTAAGTGAAATTTTTTTTGCAAAAAAACCTAAACGCCCGGGCAACGGGCCGGACTACGATCAATACCTTCTTAAAAATTGCATCAGGGGGATGTTCCTGCCCCAAAAAGAAAACGCGGTCACCGGAAAAGAGGGAAAAAGACCCGTGGATCCCCTTTTTTTGGCAGGACCGGTACCTGGAAATCTGTCAACCGGAACAGATCTTTCCTTTTTTTTAGCGGTATATCCCTTCGCGTCTTATTTTCAGGGGATCATCATCTGCAGGTCGCCCATGGACTTCTTCATCCGGGACTCCATGCAGCCGGATGGCATGTCCGGGACCATCTTGCAGACTGATTTACGGAACATGCCCATGCACTTTGACATCATCATCATGCACTCGCTCATCGGCTTCATCATGGAGGAGTCCATGCACATTGCATCCGGGCACGAAGCTTCCATGCACTTTGTGTTCATGCAGATGCTGTCCATGCACTTTGCCATCATCATCATGCAGGTGCTCATGGACTTCATCATGGCGGCATCCATGGATTTTGCTTCCATGCATCTGGGCATCATCATCATGCAGTCGCACATGGACTTCATCATGGGTGCCATCATCTGCATCATGCCCATGGTTGCCATCTCCATGAACTGGTTCATGCACGTGGACATCATCATCATGCAGTCGCACATGGACTTCATCATGGAGGAGTCCATGCTCTTTGGTTCCATGCACTCTGACATCATCATCATGCAGTCGCACATGGACTTCATCATGGCCGAGTTCATGCACTTTGCTTCCATGCACGTGGACATCATCATCATGCAGTCCTCCATGGACTTTCCCATGGTTTTGTCCATCGCGGGCATTGCCTTCATGCAGGCAGTCATCATGGACATGCAGCTCTTCATGGATTTTGCCATAGCCGGGTTCATCGGCATGGTCATGGGTGCCATGGTCATGCACTGGGACATGCAGCGGTACATCATGGTCATGCAGCCGTTCATGGACTTCTGCATGGCTTTGTCCATCGGCATGGGCTTTGTGGAGTGCGAGGTCATGCACTGGGACACGCACTGCGACATGATGGCCTGGAGGTCGCACATCGCCTTTTCCATGCGCATGTCCATGCAGTTCATCATCATCGATCCATCGCAACAGTTGTTTTCCATTTTGGACGCTTTCATCATTGACTTCATGTTATTTTCCACCTGGAGGGATTTTTTGTCTATCCTTGAGGTCAATGACACGTAATATAAATCAATCGGGATAATTAAGGCAAATTTTGCCGCTATCATTCCGGATTTGTGAAAAAAAGCGAAAAATAACCGCACAGCGGTCGTATTTTTATTACTCGCGAAAATAACACCCGCACGAATATTATGCCGTGCGCGCTCATCTTACCAAAAAAAGCAGGAAAGCACGAAAGCGGGAATGCCGTACTGATCCCTTTTCATTTCCCCAATGCCCGGATCCCAAAAACCCGCCCGGGCCGGATCGTTAGCGCAGGAACCGTTCACTGCAGGCCGCTTCTGGTTTTGCCGGGAATCCTGCTAAAAAAAAGAATAGTGGTATTGTGTACCGATGAGGGATACCCGGGGGACTGCACCCCCGGGCGGATGTGCGTGTGAAGGATCCGATAGAGTATTTTTTTTTATGAGGAGACAGGACCCCGGCCGGTGCATGAGGTCGCCGGCCCCGGGAGGAATCGTTGGGAAATGAGAGGAAATGGCATAACCGTCTCCCTGCCCGGGAAGACGGGGGATTATGGCAGATTCTTTCCTGTCGGTTTCTCACATGTACCTGGTTATTGCCTACAACACTGCCCGGAGCTCCGGATACCGCCCAGCCTTACTACAACCCCGGCCGGTTCTGCGCCGGGACGGGAAGTGCCATAAGCGCCACCGGTTCTCCGGGAAACGGTTGCAGGCTGCGGGGCATACCTGGGAAGGGTAGTCATACATCTGTGCTCCTGATTCACGAAAGAGTGAACATATGCATGTGGACCGGCCGCTGGTATATACCCTGATTTTACGCCCATTTTTGCCGGGTATTTCCTTTTTTGTAATACAGGATGCAACGGGTGACCGCAGGTACGTGATCCCTTCAGGAAACAAAAGACCAAAGAAAGAATTTTTTCCGGAGTCACAGCCGCATCTTTTCAAACGCATACGTCCCGGCAAGGATCATAACCCCGGAGAAGAGGCAGACCACAAGAAAATCAAAACCGATGGAAAACTGGTGCAGCCCCACAAGGACTCCCCGGATCCCGTCCACTGCGTAGGTGGCCGGGTTCAAAAGGACAAACGGCATGAGCCAGCCGGGAAGGTTATCAATGGGAAAGAGCGCCCCGGAAAGGAAAAACATGGGCGTCACAAGGAAACTGCTGATGAGCTGGAAGCCTTCCGGGCTCTCCATCTGGGACCCTAAGATAAGGCCGACGCTCGCAAAGCCCGCGGTTATCACAAACAAAAATGCGAGCACCAGAACGATTGCATTCACGGAGAGCGGGAGTGTTTCCATGATTCCTGTAAGGGAAAAAATGTAGCCAAGCACGAGGAGGATGGCAAGCTGGATGAGGGTATCGGTGGACCCGCCAAGGACCTTGCCGATAAAGATCGAGGTCCGGGAGAGCGGGGAGACAAGAACCTCTTTTAGAAAATCGATCTTCTTGTCCCAGACAATATACACCCCAAAAAAGATCGCAGAGAAGAGCGAGAGCTGGACAAGGATTCCCGGGAAGAGGAATGTCAAAAAGCTCACGTTCCCAAACGAGACAACGGATCCAAACCCGCCTCCGATAATAAGCAGCCACAGGACCGGGTTTACCACGGATGCAACAAGCCGGGAGCGCTCGCGTAAAAAGACCTTGTACTCCCGGTACCAGAGCGCGTAGATCCCCAGAAGATCGTTCATCTGCGTAACCCTGCCTGGATTGCTTTATCCGCCCAGTTGCCATCCGGCGAACCTTCCCTCATCTCTCTTCCGGTATGATGCAGGAACACATCCTCGAGCGTGACCGGCCGGATATCAACAGACTCCACCGGGCCCGAGCGGCTAAGGATCTCCTGCAGGTGCCGGCGTGCGTCCTCAACGACAAGGCTGATGCCGCCGCTGACCGGCTCGGCCCGCCGGACAAATTCGAGATCCAGAAGATCTTTGCCGTCGCCACGAGCCCCCTCCAAAAAAACCCGGTCTCCGCCGATCTCCTGCTTGAGCCGGGCCGGGGAGCCAAGTGCTGCCACTTTTCCCCGGTCAATAATTGCAATCCGGTTGCAGAGCCGGTCTGCCTCCTCCATGTAGTGCGTGGTAAGGATAATGGTGATATTTTTCTTCTCTGCCAGGTTTTTTACGTACTCCCAGATACGTTCCCGTGCCTGGGGGTCGAGACCCAGGGTGGGTTCATCCAGGAAGAGGATTGTTGGATGGTGCATGAGACCCCGGGCCAGTTCAAGCCTCCGCCGCATTCCCCCGGAATATTTCTTCATCACGTCGTCTTTTCTTTGTGTAAGCCCGACAAGCGCAAGGACTTCTTCGATCCGCTGTTCGCGCAAAACCGCAGGCATGCCGTACAGCATACCGTGCAGGTTGAGGTTCTCGTAACCGGTCAGGGTCTCATCGGAGCTGGGGTCCTGGAAGACAACGCCGATCGATTTTCGCACCTGTTCAGCCCGGGTAACAATATCAAAGCCGTTTACCGATGCAGAGCCGGATGTGGGCGGGATAAGCGTGACCAGCATCATCAGCGTGGTGGTCTTTCCCGCGCCATTAGGGCCAAGAAGCCCAAAGACCTCGCCCTCTTCGATCTCAAGGCTGAGGTTATCAACGGCCAAAAGAGTGCCGTAGGTTTTTGTCAGGTTCTGTATGCTGACGGCAGGCATAAAGCGGCAGGTGGTTATCGGGAGCGTTTGGTGTTGTTGTGTATATACCTGCGGATGTTTCACACCGGTCAAAAAGGGCTGAACTGTACATGGTCCGGGCACCCCGCTGGCTGTAAAAAAAAGGAAAAATGTGCCGCACACGGGGATCGTTTGGTACGGAACGGACGTTTTTATAGCTTGCCAGAACAGCTCTGCGCATGAACATACGGTCTGTGGCGATCCTTGCCGGTATCCTGGTCATCATCGCAGCCGTGGCTTTTGTGATCTTTTTCCTCCCCGGAATCACGACTCCCCCGGGTGCAGGAGGAGTAACTTCTCTTCCCTCAGCAGAAGTCCGGTCGTACCAGGGCACCGACCTCTCGGCCATTGCAAATGTGCCGGAAAATGCCATCAGCGGCACCCAGTACATCAACACATCCGATTACCGGCTCACCGTTGACGGCCTGGTCAGGAACAATACCAGCTCCACCTACCAGGAAGTCCTCGACAACCATCCGCATTATGCCAAGGTAGTCACGCTCGACTGCGTGGAAGGCTGGAGCGCCACGATCCTCTGGGGAGGCGTTCGGGTCTCCGATCTTATCAAAGATGCCGGCCCCGATCCCCGGGCAAACACCGTGATCTTCCATGCCACGGACGGGTACACCACCTCGTTCCCGCTCAGTTACGTAACAGACAACAACATCCTTCTTGCCGATACCATGAACAATCTCACCCTGGACCCCGCCCATGGCTATCCCTTCCGGCTTGTAGCCGAGGACAAGTGGGGATATAAGTGGATCAAGTGGGTCGACGAGATTGAACTCTCCGATAACCCGAATTACGAGGGGTACTGGGAGCAGCGGGGCTATTCAAATAACGGCGATCTGAACATGAGCAAGTACGCGTGAGGATGGCAGCGAAAGGGCAGGTACAAAAGCTACCTTTTTTGCCCCATGCCGCCTCACGTCTCCGGTAATGAAGCCGGTCTTTGCCCATGGCACCGGGGCCCCCGGAAACGAAGCCTCCCTTGAACCGATCATCCGCAAAACTTTCCTTTGGGCTGCCGACAACTGTTCGTGGCTCAGAAAGGATGATCTCGTGCTCATCAAGCCGGCGCTCAACTCTCCTGATCCCTATCCTGCAACCACGCATCCTCTTGCGGTCAGGGCTGTGGCCGGTCTTCTTCTTGAGCGGGGCGCCCGGGTCATGATCGGCGACCAGTCCGGGATAGAGCATGTCCTCCACCATAAAAACGGGATCATACGCGGGAGTTCGCGGGCAAATTACACCTGTTCGGGCATGGGCGGGCTTGCGGACCCGTTTGTCGCATTCGAGGACGCAGGATGGGACAATGGATTTTTCCGGTACCGGTCCCCCCGGACTGCGTCATGGAAATCGGGATTTTTTATCACAAAACAGGTACAGGAAGCAGATCACATTGTCTGCCTTCCCCGGGTCAGCACCCACAGCCAGGCCGGCGCCACTCTGGGCCTGAAATGCATGGTGGGGCTGCTACGGGAGGACAGCCGGATGGAGTTTCACGCAAACGGGCCGTTTAATGAATTTATCAAAAACGCGGCAAAGGGGAGCACGCTTGCGTCCCGCGATGACGGTTCGGGAAAATTCCTGGAAAAGATCGTTGAGATCAGTGACGCGGTAAAGGACAAGCTCCGGGGCACGCTCTTTGTTGCCACAAAGCTGCAGGCCACGTTTGGGCCGGACTGCTCTGCCATGAGAATGGGACCGTTCCGGCTGGGAAAGGCATATGTGGTCTCCCCCGATCCCGGGCTTGTCTTTGCCGGTTCTGACCCGGTTGCCGTGGAGGCATTTGCCCTTGCATTCCTTAAGCACCATAAGGCAGGAGTCCCGTTCCTTCCGGCCGCGGCCGAGAAAATGCTCCTGTCCGGGAACCAGAATGTCAGTACCCTCCGGGAGGTCCCGGTCTGGTACCATCCCTGTATCCGGCATGCAGTAAAGATCGGCCTTGGCCGGCTGCCGGAACAGATCCTCTGGACGGATGTTCCCGATAGTTTGCAGGAGAGCCTGAACAATCTGCTGTTCCCGGGAACAACGGAGTAATCCCGGAACGGATCAACCGGCACCCGGGGTGTACCCTGCGGGCCCGTGACCCGGATTTTTTGCCCATGCCAAAAGGTTTTACGAAACTCCCGCACAAGTGGAAAGTACCGTGTCCCCTGAACCCCTCAAACCCCAAAAGGACCCCGGCCCCGCAATCGAAGAGATTATCCGGGAGTTCTGCCGCAGTTCGCCGGAAAACGACCTGCTCTTTTCCGCATCCGAACCCATGTTCGATGAACCGCTGGTTGGTTTTTCTTCTGCAGCCGATCCCCTGTATGCATTTTTCAAAAAAGATATCGGCGATCCCTATACAACGCCAATCGATCATTTCAGGGCCGCTTTTTTGGACCGCACGATAACCGCAGAAGATCTTTCTGTCATCGCATGGGTCCTGCCGCTTACCCGGCAGACAAAAAACGACAACCGGAAGGAAACAGCCCAGCCCTCGGAACGCTGGGCACGGACCCGGCTTTTCGGGGAAAAGTTCAACGTGGCCCTTGCAAACTACGTGGCCGGCATACTGAACGCACAGGGAACCGATGCCCTTGTCCCGTCGCTTTCCCCGGCAGCCAGAGCCGGGATTTCACAAAAATACGGGATGGCAACCTCCTGGTCGGAACGCCATGCAGCGTTTGTCTCGGGCCTTGGAACCTTTGGCCTCTGCGATGGTCTCATTACAAAGAAGGGGAAGGCCATGCGCTGCGGCTCGGTCATTGCACGCATCGCGGTACCGCCTACACCCCGGCCCTACGCGGGCCACCACGACTGGTGCCTCTTTTATGCCAAAGGTACCTGCAAAGCATGCATCCAGCGGTGCCCGGCCGGGGCACTTTCCAAACAGGGGCACGACAAGAACCGGTGCCGGGAGTACCTCTTCGGCGTCACAAAGCCGTACATCCTAGAAAAGTACAACATCGACATTTACGGGTGCGGGCTCTGCCAGACAAAAGTTCCCTGCGAGTCAAAAAACCCGGTAAAGAAATAAAGTGCCCGGAACACATACTCCTCTTAGCGAAAAAAACAGCGGGAACGAAAACACCATGAAAAACGCACAGGATAAACCTGCGGATTATGCATTTCTTGAAAAGGCTGCCCGCAATATCGGCGCTGCGGATGCGAAAATCATTGCCGCATCGGATATTGTTGTCGAAAACCGCGTATCCTTAAAGTGCCGGGCCGGCTGCATCAGTTACGGCAAAAAACTCACCTGCCCGCCGTATGTCCCGACCCCGGATGAGTTCAGGAAGATCCTTCTTGAGTACCATTCTGCCCTGCTCGTGAAATTTATCTCGCCGGCAGAAGCAGAACCCGACGTGATCTGCTCGATCTATAAGTACTGGCTCGATCCCGCGGCCCCGGCCGATAAAAAAGAGCAGGCAGAAAAATTCTGGGCCGACCACCGCACCGGCACCGGTTCCTTTGCTCCTGCGATGCTTGAGCTGGAGCGTATCGCTTTTAATGCCGGCAACCCCTTTGCCCTTGCATTTGTGAACGGCTCATGCCGGCTCTGCGAGACCTGCAATACAAAAGGCGGCATCTGTATCCACCCCACACGGGCACGGATCCCGGAGCATGCGGTGGGCGTGAACATGGTTGCGACCGCAGAAAAGGCAGGTATGCCGATCCGGTTCCCGGTAGAGGGACACCCGGAGCTTATGGCGCTCCTGCTGATCGATTAAACGGGGTACTACCGGGGAGAAGGGTGACAGCCGGGGCCCTTTGCGGGTTTTTGGTCCCTGCAAGAGCCTTGCGGACCCCTCCTGCGGGATCCGGTACATCCCCGATATACCGGGGGATCAGGTGGCAGTGGCAGTGGCAGTGCAGTATAACCTGGCCGGCCGCAAGTCCTTCATTTATGCCGATGGTGTACCCGTCAGGCACGAAGTTCTCCTCGATTACCTGTTTGCACGCTTCAATGAGTGCGATCATTTCCCGGCGCTCTTCTTTTGTCATTGAAAAAAAGTACGGCGTGTGCCGGAACGGGAGGACGAGCAGATGTCCCTTGCTCGCCGGGAACCGGTCCCAGCGGGCGTAACAGAGATCGTTTCTTGCTACGATCTCTTCAGCAAGCGGATTGCAGAACGGGCACTGTGCGAGTTTCATAGGGACAGGCTCCGGATCCCCGGGAGGATTTTCCTAAAAGAACTCTCCCACAGGGCTCATCGTTCTTTTCATCATGACATGGGGGTTATTGTACCCCTCAAGCGGCACTCAGTGCGCCGGGTCTTTCTTTTCCTCTCCTGCCCTCTCCTGCTCCCTGATCACTTCCACCATCACTGAAAAAACCACGGCTTCAAGCGCATCATCGCACCCGGCAAACGCCTCGCTCGAATGCATCTTTGCAAGGATGGCGAGCCGCTCGCCGTACTTCCGGTCCTCCGGCCTGAGTTTTCTGGCCCATTGCATCCACCGGGCCGAGATGAGGTTTGCGCCCTGGCGGACGCTCAAAAAACTCCGGCCCATTTATTCCACCTCCCGTGCCTGCCGACCCCGCGGGTGTGGCCCGGAGACCGGGGACAAGGAACTGCGCAGGGCCTCATGCGAATCAAGGGATGTGATCACCGGCCGTTCCGGTGCCATTGTTGCACAAAAAACGCCCGGCAGCAGGTTTGTTCCGGTCTGGATTGCGGTCTGCATAGCACCGGATCCCTGCTGTACCCGAAAAGATAAGGATCCGGCCGTGCGGGGGGTGAAAGTGGCCGCGGTTCCGTGGTCCGCCGGACCGGCCGGCAGGAAGCGATCTGCGCATCTTGGGCAGGATTGCTCACCATAGCACCGGAAGACCGGACCTGGTGGGTGTCAGTGCTTGTGCATCAGGTACGCGGCAAGTACGACCAGGGCGGCAATCACCAGAAACCCGACAAAGACAAGAATGGTCCTTACCCAGATCTGGCGGTTGGTGAGCATCCCGCCGCCCACGGCTGCCTCGGGATCGGAAGGGAACTCCGAAAGATCGAGTTCGGCATAATGGTCCAGGTCTTTTTTCATGGCGCCCGCCGAGCGGTAGCGCTCATCGGGATCGCGGCGGAGCGCCTTGAGGATGACCGCTTCCACACCGGCCGGGATCTCCGGCCGGAACCGGCGGGGCGGGACCGGTGTGCCGGTCAGGTGCAGGTTCATGACCGCCAACGGATTATCCCCTTCAAAAGGCAGCGCCCCGGCAAGCATCTCGTACACGATCATCCCGAGAGCATACACATCGGTACGCTCGTCGCCCCGTTTTCCCTGGATCTGTTCGGGTGCCATGTAGTCCGGGGTCCCAAATGCATTGGATGCCCACCGCCAGGTAACCCGGCGGGATCCTTCAAGCAACGCGCTCCCGAAATCCAGGATATGGATCCTGCCATCCGGCCCGACAATGATATTCTCCGGCTTGAGGTCCCGGTGACAGACGCCATGCGCATGCAGGTAGTCTGTGGCCTCTGCAAGCTGGCCGGCAAAAGAGAGCCCCTCGTCAATGGGGAGCGGCGCTTTTTCGTTTAAGTAGTTACGAAGCGAGGGCCCTTCGATATATTCCATTACTAGGTAGATCGAGTCTGCACCTTCGACAAAGCTGATCACTTTTGGGATCGCCGGGTGGGAGAGTTTCTGCCCGATGGCAACCTCGCGCCGGAACCGCTCGTAGGTGGCCTGGTCGCCAAGCAGGGATACGTCCGGGAACTTGAGGATCACCTGGCTTTTGTCCGGGGCGAGCGCCTTGTAGATCTGGCTGAATCCGCCCTGGCCAAGGAGGCCGATAATGGTGTAATCGCCGATCCGGTCACCTTCTTTGAGCATAGCCGGCACCGCACCCTGTTTTCAAAAACCCCGTGCACTTCCCTTGTTTTACCCGTTGGTTCCTGCCGCCTGCAGGCCCGGTCATGTTATCTCCAGACCTCGTCAGTCCGGACCTTTGCCATAAGATCGAGCGGCCAGACAAAGATCTTCCCGTCCCCGAAATTCCCCGTCCGTCCTGCAGACCGGATGATCGCCATGACGGGATCGACGTCCTCGTCTTTGACTGCCATCTGGATCATGATCTTGGGAAGGGTGTCCACTTCCACGGTTGCCCCCCGGTATTCGAGTGTGATGCCTTTCTGCTCTCCCCGGCCGGTGATCTCAATGATACTCATTGCCACAAACCCTTTTTCTTCAAGGGCTTTTTTTACGCTATCCAGTTTTTCTGACCGGATGATTGCCTGGACCATCTTCATGAAAACCATCTTTTTTGTTTTTATTGCATTCTTGCCGTATTCTTTTCAAACCCACTGGTGATGCCGGGTAATATAATGCTACCTGCGTTTTCCTGCCGTACACGGGGCCCTTTTTCTTTTGCACCCCCGGTCATATCCGGTTTTTCCGGGCGGGAGCATGCCGGCGCCGGTGCCGGGACAAAGCCCCGGACCATGGAGAGAACAGGGGCTACGATCAGGCAAGTGCACTATCTCCCTGCTCCCCGTTTCTCACCCGGATTGCGCTGATCATGGGGCAGACAAAGATCTTCCCATCCCCGTGGCGACCGGTCTGGTTTGCGGCAACCAGGGTGTTGATAATGGGTCGGACATCGGCGTCATGTGCCACGATGATAAGCATTCTCTGCGGCAGGAACCCGGCAGGCCCCGGCTTTGTTTTTGGCGGGGACGCGGGGAGGGTCGCACCTTTGGGAACCGGCAGCCCGTCCTGCCTCTCGTCCGGGGCCCTGAATGCAGCGGGCCGTTCCTCGCTCAGGCTCCGGGCCGGGCTCAATCCTTCGGGCATACCTCTTCCTGTCACGTGCAGGAAGGTGGCACCGTTTATGCCGAGACCTTTGAGCGCTGCCTTGGTCTCCTCCACATTCTCGCTCCTGATGATCGCGATGATCTTTTTCATACGGGAGGACCGGTGGTTGCCGGAAGACCCGGGCTTCTCTTTTTGTTTTCTGCAGTCCTTATCGTGTGCGCATCATCGACATAGGTGACAAAGATCTTGCCGTCGCCAACCGCCCCGTGGCCCGGGTTCTCCTTCTGCCAGGTCTTTGCCACGGTGCTGATGATCCTGACCGCACGGGCCACGTCGATATCGGGCAGGACGATCATGAGCATCTCTTTTGGGATCTCGGAATAGTTCACAAGGCCCGCCATTAACTCTGTCTCGGCACCGTGGCCGGTGACATTCATGCGTGTCATTGCCGAAATGCCGGTCTTTTCCAGTGCATCGATCACTCTTTGTGAATATTCGGGCCGGATTATGGCCCAGATCATCTTCATGGGGTCATCATGCCTCCCTTAAACGGTCCGGCCGGTTATCCTTTCCCCAGAAGTGAGCGCCAGGAGAACGGGGACGCAGCCTGTTTTCCAACAACATCGATACGGAACATGATCGCCGTGATATTATCCGGGGCTCCCCCGGACAGGGCAAACCTGACCAGTTTTTCACATTCCCGGCTGATATCGGGCCCCTCAAGTGCGGCCCGGATCTCTTCTTCTTTTAATTCTGACCATAACCCGTCGCTGCAGAGCAGATAGGTATCACCCGGCATTGCCTGCTGCCGGAATACATCGGTCTTTAAGAACGGATCACCCCCGACAGAACGGGTGAGCTGGTGCCGGCCCGGGTGCTCTGCGGCCTGTTCTGCGGAGATCAGGTGGAGCTGGAGCATGTCGCTTGCCAGGGTATGGTCCCGGCTCAGCACGTTTACCTGTCCCTCCCGCATGCGGTAGAGCCGGCAGTCGCCTACGTGGCCGCAGACAAGCGAATCGTTTTCCAACACAACAAGGGTGATCGTTGTCTGCATCTTCTGGAAGAGTTCCGGGTCGGTCTGGGCAACACAGAAAATTTTCTGGTTTGCTTTCTGGATTGCACGTTCTATGGTGCGCTCTGCATTCCCGCCGTGCCACGAGTGGATCTCCTCTTTTATGGCCTTGATTGCCATCCTGCTTGCAACCGCACCGCCCCGGTGCCCTCCAAGGCCGTCGGCCACGACAAAGACATACCGTGAGGCCGACTCGGTGCCGGTTGTTCCTTCGACTACATGGGTAACCCAGTGCGCATCCTCGTTCTGCGATCGCGTCAGGCCCTGATGGGTGATAGCCCTCCAGGTAACGATTACACCGACAAGATGGTTCGGTACTTTTCCTGCAGGTTCAGTTGTGCCAGTCTCTCCCAAAATGCCCGCCGCCTTTAACGATAAAAAGGTAAGAATGCCGGGATCCGCAGGGCTGCTGCGGAACGATTCATTCCCGGATCCACTTTTCCTTTGTCTGCCTCCCGGCTGTTCCTGTGCTGTTCATCATACTCTCCGAAAGATTAGGCGTCGTCAACTTCCAGCCCTTTTGCCTGGGGCAGGTTCCCGGTCATAATGGGGCGTTGCTGTTTTTTCGTGTTGGAGATAAACCAGATTACGCCGGCAACCAGCCAGACTATAACCATGGCGATTGCAATGAGAGCGTCGGTTGCGGAGCTGCCACCGGCACTGATCCCAAGCCAGACTATTGCGGCAAGCATGACGAAGTTTGCCAAAAATCCGAGCAGCGGTACTATCCGGTGTTTGAGGAGGTTTGCATCCGGACGGTGGAAGAATGCCCAGAGTGCAATAAGATTTGTCAGGCCGTACAGGAGGAATGTCCCGGTATTGGATGCAAGCGTGATCTGGGTCAGGTTATCCACATTGAGGACACCGTATGCCCCAAGGGCTGCAGATACCCCGACAAGGATCCAGATGCCATAGTGCGGTGTGTCATATGTTCCGTGAAGGATCCCAAGCAGGGTGGGCATCTCTTTGTCTTTGCCCATCGCGTACGTGATCCTGACCCCGGTGTTAAGGCAGGCAAGCGTTGTCCCGATCAGGGCAAGGACCACCGTTGCTGCCATGATTAACACCAGTGCAAAGCCGGTGCCTCCCAGCATCTGGTCGCCGATTACCCGGATCATATCTCCGATAGGGGCACCGGATGCGGCTGCAGCTGCATAGCCTGAGATCGCAGCCCCGGTGGGATCGGTCCCGGTCAGCTGGGGCCCGACGAAGTAGTTGGCAGCAAAGTACTCGAACAGGTAGGCGAATGCTCCCTGGATGATAAGCGAGAGCAGGATCGCTTTTTTAATATCCTGTTTTGGCCTGAGTGCTTCCGAGCCAAGCGATGTGACTGATTCAAAGCCGACCAGCAGCAGGATAGCGATGGTTGACTGGAAGAGCAGGTTTGTGAAGTTGTGCGGTATGAGGATTGTCGAAACGGACTGCGCATAGGCGAGGTTCGGGTGCGCCTGGCGGTACAGGAGGGCAAGGATCGAGAACGCGATCAGGGCCGCAAGCTGGATGGTGTTGATGATGATCGCAGTCATCGTTGACCCGGTGATGCCGCGGTACGCGATGTAGCCATTGAGGACCGCAAAGACGATGGCAACAAGGATCTGCTCCGGGATCGAGAGATTGATCCCAAAGAGGCCGAAGATGTACACGATCAGGATGGCAGAGAAGGCCACCATGATACCGGGATAAATCCAGTAATACAAGTGTGATATCCAGCCTACAAGGAATTTGACTATCCTTGCCCATTTACGATGTTCTGCTTTTTCTTTTTCAAGAAATGAGGCTTCCGCGTAGTAATAGGACGAACCGGAGCCGGCTTTTGGATAGATGTTTGCCAGTTCCGCGTACGATATGGCGGTTAAGAATGCAAGGACCAGTGCGGCCAAAAGGCCAGTCCACATCTCCCCGGCAGTTGTCACCCCGCCATTGGTCTGCGCTGCCTGCACCTGGAATGTAGTCCAAAGAAAAGCTCCCGGCGCAATAAGCGCCATGGCGTTGACCAAAAGCGAGGTCAGGTTCAGCGTGCGTTTCATGGTTCCGGTTTTAGGAACCGCAGTCTGGTTTGCTTCTGTTGATGATGTCATCCCCTATTCCCCCGGTAGTGAGGAGCCAGAATTTGAAAGTTAATCCACGTGGTGATGGTGTTTTCAGGAGGAGAGAGGATTATTGTCGCTACCCATCCGCGCTGATCTACCATGGAAAGTACCTTCCTTCCAAGTATAATAAAAGTTTCTATTTGCACATTTGCTTTTCCAATAAGTGGCAAATTTCAAACGCCGATGATGGATCACTATACTATCTACACTAAAAATCTTACTATTGTACACTTATCGCGAATTTGCCTCAGGAACTACGTATAAAAACCGGACTGACACAACATATCCTGTACGTGTATCCTTCAGGGTACCACTCACGATCCGGGAGAGACGATCAATGGTAAAAATACTGGCCTGGATCGCGGATCATCTTCTCTGGCTCGTGCTCATTATCGTTGCCGTTTCCCTGCTCGCTCCCGGCCCGGGCTCCGGCCTTTCGTGGGCTGTTGCGCCGGTCCTTGCCCTGATGGTTTTTCTTGTCAGCTTAACGATTGGTTTTGCGGATCTGCGCGAGGTTGCCCGGCAACCGCTCGTGATTGCGTGGAGCCTTGTCCTGCAGTTCGTGCTCATGGCCACATTTTCGCTGCTGCTGGGAAAGATCCTGTTTGCCGCACACCCTGCTCTTGGAGATGGCCAGCTCCTTCTCGGGGCGCTCCCTGCAGATATCTCTGCGCCCCTTATGGTCTCTCTTGTCGGGGGAAATACGGCCCTTGGGATGGGGATGCTCGTCTCTGCCATGGTGCTCGTGCCCTTTGTCCTGCCTGCGGCCCTGTCTTTCTTTGGGGGCATTACCTTCCCGGTTCCGACCGGGTATCTTGAGGCAGAACTTTTCGGGATCATCATTGTCCCCCTGATCGCCGGGATCCTCTTAAACCAGTATGCTGAAGGCATCCGGAGGAACCGCGATGCATGGCCCGGCTTTGCTGCTCTCTGCTACCTTGTCCTCCTGTTTGTGGTAATTTCCTCAAACGCCGGGTCTATAATTTCCCTTGGGAGTTTTGCGCTGGTGCTCATTCTTGCTGAACTCCTGCTCAACTTCTTTGGGTATGGCGTTGCATACCTGACAAAAAAGATCTTTTCGCTCTCCCGCGAAACCTTCTTTTGCCTCCTCTTTATTGCCGGTACAAAGGAGTTTGGGATTGCACCGGCTGCTGTGGATTCCATGGGACTGGACCGGGCACTGGTCATTCCCTCGGCATTCTATGCGGTTGTCCAGATGATCTCGTGCCCGGTCATGGTAATGGCAAAAGATTTCCTTGCACCGGAGAAAACCCCGGGATAACCGGTCAGTTGCCGGAAAAAACGATCAGCATCCGGACCTCATCCGTACATTCTTCTGGTGCCATTCTCCCGTTTGTCTCTCATCTTTTGCGTGCTTCAGCTTTTTTGGGCCGGGTTTTTCATCGCCTCATCCGGGAGCACCTTACAGGATCCTGATCCGGGAGGACCTGGCCCGGGTTTTTGCGGCGCGGGCATGTGCGGGCCCGGATCGCAGCGTTGTTTCGTTTTTTCCAGCCTCGTCGCAAGAATAACTTTTAAATTATGGGGGCCGTAACTTCTTTCCGTAATCCTTTTATATAGAAAAATGACACCCGGCTAATGTGCATGCTTTTTTTGCCAGAAAAGGCATCGCACGGTGCAGGTGTTTCCATTGGGGCGTCGTCAGCTCTTTGGTCGCTGATCAAAAAACAGATAAAACCAGCAGTAGTGATGTTTCTTTTACTCACGATTCTCGTGGGCATTGTTTACCCCCTGGTTGTCACAGGTATTGCTCAGGTGATCTTCCCCGTACAGGCAAACGGGGATCTCGTTGTAAAAGACGGGAACGTTGTCGGTTCTTCCCTTATAGGCCAGCCCTTTTCATCGCCGGACTATTTCTGGGGGAGGCTGTCGGCAACCACGCCGGTGCCGTATAATGCCGAAGCATCCGGCGGCTCCAATCTCGGCCCGCAGAACCCGGCGCTTATTATCGAGGTCCAGGGCCGGAT
Source organism: Methanoregula boonei 6A8 (assembly GCF_000017625.1). Classification (NCBI taxonomy): domain Archaea; kingdom Methanobacteriati; phylum Methanobacteriota; class Methanomicrobia; order Methanomicrobiales; family Methanoregulaceae; genus Methanoregula; species Methanoregula boonei. The sequence continues at coordinate 423,820 of NC_009712.1, forward strand.
CGATGCGCTCCATGCAGTCGATCCTGACAACACACAGCCCATCCCGGTTGATCTCGTAACCTCTTCGGGAAGCGGGCTCGACCCGGATATCAGCCCGGCTGCTGCCTATTACCAGGTGCCCCGGGTGGCGCGGGTACGCAACCTCTCCGAAGGGGATGTTTCTGCCCTTGTTCTTGCCAACACGAAAAACCCGGTACTTGGGATCTTTGGTGAGTCTTCGGTAAATGTCCTCAACCTCAACCTCGCACTCGATGACCTGAGTGCCGGTAAAATCTCTGTTACTCCCGTAGCAATCCCAAAAGACCAACCCGCAAACACGCTCTTTGGGGTGAGCGTAAACGACTGGGCATTCCTTGTCCTGATCGGCGTCATCCTCGCACTCCTTCTTATTCCCACAGGAGAGTTCATGTTCCGGGTCTACACGGGAAAAAAGACCTTCCTTTCGCCGCTGTTTGTACCGGTGGAAGCGTGGATCCTTAAGGCATGCGGTGCCGGCAGCGACGAGGAAATGGACTGGAAATCCTTTGCTGTGGCGATGATGATCTTTTCCGTCATCGGTATCGTATTTGTATTCATCCTTCAGGAAGTCCAGCAGTTCCTGCCGCTCAACCCGCTTGGTGCCACAGCGGTGCCCTGGGACCTCTCGCTCAACACTGCGGTCAGTTTTGCAACAAACACCAACTGGCAGTTCTATGTCCCCGAGACAACGGTCAGCTACCTGACCCAGATGATCGGGCTTACAGTCCAGAACTTCATGTCTGCCGCTGTGGGTATGGTGGTGCTTGTTGCCTTCATCTACGGTTTCTCCCGCAGGTCGTCACATACAATCGGGAACTTCTGGGTATTGCTCCTCCGCAGCATCTGGATCCTCCTTCCCCTCAGTTTTGTCATTGCCCTTGTCCTTGTCTCGCAGGGAGCGCCCCAGACGCTTAGCGGGCCGGTGACCGTTCCCCTTCTTAACGCGACAAACGACTCAGGTGGCAACATCATTACCACGCAGCTGATCTCCCTTGGGCCGGCCGCGTCACAGATTGCCGTAAAGATGCTCGGTACCAATGGCGGCGGGTTCTTCAATGCCAATTCGGCGCATCCTTTCGAGAATCCGACGTGGTTTACGGACCTTGTCGAAATTGTTGCGATCCTTTTGATCCCGGTCTCGCTCTGTTTCATGTTCGGGAAGATGATTGGATCGGTAAAGAAGGGAATCGCCATCCTGATTGCGATGATGATTCTCTTTGTTCCTCTCCTTGGCTTGGGGATCTGGTCAGAGATCGGCGGAAATCCGGCGTTCACTCCGCTTGGGATCAGCCAGGCGCCCTCACACCTCCAGTCCGGTGGCAACATGGAAGGAAAGGAGGTACGCTTCGGCCCGGTCCAGTCGGCAGCATTCTCGGTGATTACTACGGTCACGAGCTGCGGTGCGGTCAATTCGATGCATGATTCGTTCATGCCGCTCGGTGGCCTTGTCCAGATCTTCGATATCCAACTGGGCGAGATCGTGTTTGGAGGCGTCGGATCCGGGCTGTACTGCATGCTCGTCTTTGTCATCATCGCCATGTTTATTGCCGGGCTGATGGTGGGCAGGACGCCCGAGCTGTACGGCAAGAAGATCGAGCCGTACGAGATGAAACTCTCTACCATCCACATTCTCATCCCGATCTTTTTGATCCTGATCGGGACGGCGATCGCGGTATCGATAACCGCAGGAACATCGATGACTGCGAACCCCGGACCTCACGGTTTCTCCGAGATCCTGTACGCGTTTAGTTCAGTCTCCCAGAACAACGGCAGCGCGTTTGCCGGGTTGTCATCAGACACGTTCTATAACCTTACAACTGCATTCTGCATGTTTGTGGGGCGTTATGCGATCGCTATCATCACGCTTGCGCTCGCTGGCGCGTTCGTGGCAAAAAAGATCGTCCCGCCAGGTGAAGGGACACTGCAGGACCACCGTCCGCTTTTTATTATCTGGGTGGTATTTACCATCCTCATCATCGGTGCACTCAGTTTCCTGCCTGCGCTCTCCCTTGGACCTGTCGTAGAATTCCTGATCCAGATGGGAAGAGGTGTTATCCATGTCTGAACATTTGGGCCCCCGGGTCCCGGCATCGGACAGGTATGATTTATACCGGCGTGCCATCATCGACTCGTTTGTCAAGCTCGACCCGCGAACGTTGTACCACAATGTGGTAATGTTCACGGTTGAGATCGGCAGTGTGATTACAACCCTGCTCTGGATCCAGGCGCTCTTTGGACCCGGTGAGGCACCGGCAAGCTTTATCGGGGCGGTCTCCCTCTGGCTTTGGTTTACGGTCCTCTTTGCCAACTTTGCCGAGGCCCTGGCCGAGGGCCGGGGCAAGGCACAGGCAGAGGCCCTAAAAAAGATGCGACAGGATACGTCCGGAAAGAAACTCAACGCCGATTACCGCTTGGAGAAAGGAAAGGAACCAGGGTCATCGGATTACACGACTGTCTCTTCGTCGAAGTTACGGAAAAACGATGTCTTCTATGTCAAAGCCGGCGATACGATCCCGGTCGATGGCGAGGTGATCGAGGGAATTGCATCGGTTAACGAGAGCGCTATCACCGGTGAGAGTGCGCCGGTTATCCGTGAATCCGGCGGCGACCGCAGTGCTGTTACCGGAGGAACAACGATCCTCTCTGACTGGCTGATCGTTCGAGTGAGTGCCGATCCCGGCGAGGGTTTCCTTGACCATATGATAAGCCTCATTGAAGGGGCGAAACGGCAAAGAACGCCAAACGAGATTGCGCTCAACATCCTGCTCGTAGGCCTGACCGCCATCTTTGTCGTAGTCTCTGCCACACTCTATGCATTCTCGGCGTACAGCGTCCAATCGGTGGGGGCCGGGACCACAGTGACGATCACGGTGCTTGTTGCCCTCTTTGTCTGCCTTGCCCCGACTACGATTGGAGGGCTCCTCTCGGCCATTGGCATTGCGGGCATGGACCGGCTGATCCGCAGGAACGTGATCACGACTTCGGGCAGGGCAATTGAAGCTGCCGGGGACGTTGATGTCCTGCTGCTCGATAAGACCGGGACAATCACACTCGGCAACCGCCAGGCTGTAGAATTTATCCCGGTCGACGACACCAGGGTAGAGGAACTGGCAGAAAATGCCCAGCTCGCCTCGCTCGCCGATGAAACTCCCGAGGGGCGCAGTATTGTCGTCCTCGCAAAGGAGAGATATGGCCTCCGTGGCAGGAGTGTAGGGGAGACTGAGTCCGGTGTGGAGATGGAATTTATCCCCTTCACCAGCCAGACCCGGATGAGCGGTGTCGATTACAACGGCACCCGAATCCGGAAAGGTGCCGCCGATGCGATGTATGCCTACATCGAATCAAACGGCGGGACAGTTACGGAGAACCTGAAACTTGCAGTGGACATGATCTCCCGAGCCGGGGGAACCCCGCTTGTTGTGGCAAAGAATGGCCGGGCCCTTGGCGTCATCCACTTAAAGGACATTGTCAAGGGTGGGATCAAGGAGAGGTTTGCCCAGCTCCGGAAGATGGGTATCAAGACCGTTATGATCACCGGGGACAACAAGCTCACGGCAGCAACAATTGCTGCTGAAGCTGGCGTTGATGATTTCCTTGCTGAGGCAACTCCCGAGAGCAAGCTCAAACTGATCCGTGAGTACCAGACCGGGGGGCGGATGGTAGCCATGACCGGGGATGGGACAAACGATGCCCCGGCGCTTGCCCAGGCCGATGTGGCGGTGGCCATGAATACCGGGACCCAGCCGGCCCGGGAAGCGGCAAACATGGTGGATCTGGATTCCAACCCGACAAAGCTCATCGATATCGTGGAGATCGGAAAGCAGCTCCTCATGACACGTGGGGCGCTCACCACGTTCTCCATTGCAAACGATATTGCGAAGTACTTTGCCATTATCCCGGTTGCATTTGCCTCTACCTACCCGGCACTCGGGGCGCTCAACGTTCTTGGTCTCCACGACGGCATTCTGTCTGCGGTGATCTTCAACGCGATCATTATTGTGATCTTAATCCCGCTGGCACTGCACGGTGTAAAATACCGGGCCATGTCTGCTGAGGAATCGCTGAGGAACAACATTCTCATCTACGGGGTTGGCGGCCTGATCGCTCCGTTTATCGGAATAAAACTCATCGACATGCTGCTTGTGCTGCTTGGGGCATAACCGCCGGCAGGATCAGTCCGGTCGGGCACTATTTTTTGCCCTCCCCCTGTTTCTCATAGTGTGGCGGCAAGAGGTGCACGATCCCCTTTAGCCGGGCCCGGGACCTGTGCCTATCCGGGCCCAATTTGAGCTTCGATTTCCCCTTTTCTCACCCAAAAAAGCCCTTATCGGGCTCCGATTTTAAAAAAGCCCAAATGGGCCGTATTTTTGCAATCGGACGAAATAAACGGTTCACTTATTCGCGTTTTGCGGGCCGAAAACGGGGCCGGATGGGTGTTTGGCTGATCCGAAAAACAGTGGCCGTTTTTGGGGCTTCCATGGCCCGCTATGGGCATTATATGGGGTTCAGATTTTGAGTGTTTCTGCAAACGGGGCGAATAAAATGAGCATTTTCCACGCGAACCAAAAAGAAGCGTTTTAAGGGCGTATTTTTGGGGTGTTTCCGAAGGGATTGGGGAAGGGCACATCGCACCCGGCGTTTTTTTTTAATTGACCGGAGGGATTTCCGCTATCTCCTTAAGATCTCCTTCCTCTCCATAAAAAAGATCAGGCTCCGGTGGCCGTGTCGTCCCGGCACGCGTTGCCAAAAAAACCGGAAGAGAAAAAACGTAATTTTGATCGTAAGCAGGCTCGTCCTTTAATCGCCCTGCACGGGTTCGAGCCGGAGCATGACAACATTGCCATCCTTGCGTGTCGAGACTTTGAAGGGGATATTCCTGAGGATATCGTCATCTTTCTTGACAAGGATTGCGGCCCGGCGATTTACCGGCAGGCCGGTTGCGTAGGTTTCTTTGATCGACTCCCGGAAGGTGCAGTCGGGGCAGATATCGGTCTGGCCACAGCCTTTGGGCCGGGTCGCATTGATGCATGCGAGCACATCCCCGCAGAGGGTTCCCCGTACGGCAGCTACCGGTTTTCCCACCAGATCAAGGGCCAGGGAGTTTGCGGCCAGGACCCGGACATCGGCATCGACCAGAAGGACAGGGGATTCGAGCTCGTCGAGGAATTTTTTCACGTTGAACCCAAAGGTCCTGAGGATCCGATCGTAACAGTCCGGGCAGACGCCATGGCTGACCGGATCCTCCGTAGAGTTACCCTCCTTAACCACACAGGAGCAGAAGGTGCAGATCGTTTTCATAGGCGGGCTCTGTGCAAGGATATGGGCAGTATTTCGTAATAATCATTAGGCCGGAGCATCACTCCTGCACCTGTTCTCCCGTTTTCTCCTTACCGGTTTTCCCGGGGTACGTGCAGAACGACCCGCAGCGGTCGCACTTCCCTTCGCTGCAGGGTTCGACGTGGATGGTGATGGTCGAGCGGGGATATTCGAGTTTGAGGTCGGACTCCAGGTGATCGGTGAAATCGTGCGACACGGTCACCGTTTCGTTCCCGGGCATGACCAGGTGGAATTCGATAAATACTTCCGGGCCCGATCTTCGTGTCTTGAGATCGTGGAACCCGGCATAGGTGCTGGCATGTCCGCAGATAATCTCCCGGATCCGCTTTTCATCGCTCTCGGGCATGCTCTGGTCCATGAGATCCCCAAGGGATCGTTTCGCAAGATCGCAGGCGGCTTTCAGGATGATGACCGCAACGCCGAGGGCAAAGAGGGGATCGAATATCGCAATGCCGGTCAGCCGGATCAGGATGAGCCCCAAAAAGACCCCAAGCGAAGTGTACACATCGGTCCGGAGGTGCCAGGCATCGCTTTCAAGTGCAATGGATTCCGATTCCTTTGCCACAATAAAGAGGCGGTGGGAGACGTACCAGTTGGCAAGGGCCGAGATCCCAATGACTGCAATACCCCAGATAAGAAAGTCCGGGGTAAAGGATTCTCCCTGATTCCAGAGGAGTTTGTTCAGGGCCTCCCAGATGATCAGGATTGCGGCAATAAAAATGAGCAGGGCTTCGATAAGGCCGGAGGCATCCTCGAATTTCCCGTGCCCGAACTCATGGACATGGTCCGGGGGCTCGGCTGATTTTTTTACCGAAAAAAACGCGATCACCGCCGCGATCAGGTCCATTGACGAATGGATCGCCTCGGAGATTATACTGACCGAGCCGATACCAAAGCCCACCGCAAACTTCAGGATCACAAGAATGGTATTGGACGCAACTGAGAGTTGTGCCGTCTTCTCCTTGGTGCGGTTAACCGATGACTGGTCCCGGGGAGGCGTGTTCATGGCGTCCTCAACGTTATACTTAAGTGGGACATTCCCGCTAATAGAGTGTGCGTATCCATTTGTTATTCAGGTAAAATCCCGGGCCGGGAAGGAACGAACCCGCCGTTCCCAGAACAGAACCGGTGCCATCCTCCCAATTTATACCCGTATTACAGGAAACGATCTCATAATCCATGAGGTTTTTTGTCATACGCTGCCGGTATAATAAAAGAAAAAAGCGGGCAGTATGGAGGGGAGAGCCATAATCCCCATCACACCCGCTTCTCTCCTCGAGTACTCGGGCGCCGGCCTGGGAATGCTGGGCTGGCTTGGCGTCCGACAGGTCGGGTCGATCGGGGCCCAGGAAATCGGTTTTATTATCTGGATTGCAAGCGGCCTTATCCTGATCGCTTGGGGATACCACACGAAAGCCCGGGCGATCATGGCCATCAATGCGGTCAACGTGATCATGGCAGCATCTGCACTTGCGGCCCTGAGTTAACATCCTCTAAAGATACCCGTGATCCCCGGTAACCAATAATAAAGAACGGGATGTCCGGTGAGAGAGTGAGCTTTGTTATCCGCGTGGCTCCCGGGACGAGAGAGGGGGAATGGAATCGTGACGGGGACCCGGCTGCCCGGTCAGGTAAAGAGGATCAGGCCCATGCACATAATGGCGAGAACAATGAGTCCGATCATGAAGATCTCGCGGTACCGGATGAGCTTCTTGTTTTGCGCTGCTTCCGGTTCGGTCCGTTCGAGCAGTTCTGCCATGATCGCATAGCCCATACCGGCCCCAAGAAGGAATACAAAAAATGTGCGGCCGAAGAGATTGAAGATGTCTGCCATAAAGAACATTGGTGGTGAATGTATTTTTCTTGTATGGTATTGGGGGCAACAATCAGAATGGCTGGAAAAATAGTAACGGGATTTCATCCGCCCGTTATTGGGAAATACACCAGCGGAGGAACCGGGGGAAGGGTGAACCAAAATATTCCCGCAATTCTGGGAGATCCCTCGGTGTAACTCCTGATAATGACAGAGTCTGTTGCGTTCCATGCACGCTCATCGGTCATGCTCTTGTTTGACGTCGAACTCCAGCCGTAAAAGAATGTTCCCACAAACTGGATGCCCACGGACACGATCACCAGGGCAGCGACGAGGGCAATAACGGCCGGTTTTTTTTGGCTCTGGTGCCTGGCCTTTCCATGGCCAAACCATTCATCAAGGAAAAATCCTGTAAATAGGCAGAGGACCGGAACCAGGCCGGTCAGGAACCGGAGTCCGTAGCAGAATTCGGCTGATGAAGACCATGGGCCAAAGAAACTGTACAGGAGAATATCAAGCAGAATCGCCGGCACGGCTGCAAGAACCAGAGTCCTTATCGGGGATACCCTGCCTTTCCAGACAAAATACATCCCGGCAATTGACAACAGGAGAACCGGGCAGTAGACAAAGAGCCCGACGTTGGGCGAGAAAAGCAGCCCCAGGTAATGCCCAATAAAACCGGTGTTTACTGTAAAGAGGGCAAGGTTTTCTGCATATCCTCCAAAGGCGTTTCCGAAAATGGAGTAGTTGTAATACAGAAACGGCAGTCCCGCGAGAACTCCTCCGGCCAGGTACCAGGGAATTTTTTCCCGCTGGTACCATACGATATAGACAAGTACCGGAATAAGGAGGATCGATTCGGGGGGGCGGTTAAAGACAAAGAGTGCCGATAGTATCCCCATAAGGAAAATATACGCCGCAGAAGACTGCCTTTCGTTTTTTACGGCAAGGTATATCAGCGCAATCAGGAGAAGTTCGACCGTTCCCTGCTGCCAGAGTGCCTGGCTGCTGATCGACCAGGTGCTGGTGGCAAAGGCGAAGATGAAGGTAGTCAGGAGTGCAATTCTCCGGGTAAAAATCTCTTTCCCGGTGAGATAGATCAGTACTCCTGCGAGAGCGGCCAAAAAGGAGGCTGCACATTTTGCAATGATATACATATTATTTGGGGAAGTAACGCCGGCGAGGGCAGACAGGATATAGGATGCAGCATAGACGGGTGTGACAAGGACCGGGGTGACAATCGGGAAAAAGGAGACGTAATGCCCGTTAACGAACGGGAATGCATAGGAGATATCCGGATTGGAAATGGATGATGCGACAAAATCAAAGTAGACATTGTGGTTTTTCAGCAGTGCTATTGGCAGGATGGATGCAGGGAATACATCGCCGCTAATCCAGCCAAACCCGGTACAGAAATTGTATGCCAGGTAGAGGATGATACCAAGGAGAAGAAAATCATACCGGCAGGCGTAACTGATCAGTTTTTCCTTGAGCGCCGTGAGGGAAAAATCCGCCCCGCCCCCGGAAGAGCGCTCTGTTTTCTCGCTTTTTTTATTTTTTTGTTTTGCCATCCTGATCGCCGTAAAAAAGAGGTGCACTTTTTCAGATGATAAGACTTGCCGGTCTGAATCCACTGGGTTATGATCCCCGTGATTAAAAAACGACAGGAACTCGCAGGTGTGCATAAGGAAAAAGTGGCCGGGGCCCGGGGATTGGGCCCGGCCTGAAATAAGGCATACGATCCTGGAGGAGGTTTGTAATGGTAGCCGGTACTTTACCGGACCCGGTAGCCGGGACGCTTTCCGGCTCGCCGGGTACCTGCGGTTACGAGAATCCAGTTTATACTGTCGGGCTCATCCCTTTTGCGGGTCCGGTGGCGCTGCCGGTGTCGGGGTCGGTGTGACGCTCACCTGGGGTGTGGCGGCTGTCTGCTGGTGCTGCCAGATAGTGTTCCACCATGTCTTGAGCTGCTCTGCTCCCTGCTGCGGCAGGGTCTGCCACCAGGGTGCCGGTGTTGATATCGTTGCGGCTTCCTGCTGGGTCACCTGCGGGACCTCAGTGATATGGGTGTTTACGATGACATGGGGATTATCTGCTGCTGCTACGGCCGGGATACCGGCGCATACCACGCAGGCCAGAAAAATCCCTGCGATGAGTATTCCCGTGTTTCTCATGGAATTCACCTTTTTGTTCCTTTTCCTGCAGGGAACTCCCGCAGGCTTGATCCATGAATAAGTCCGGGCCTGCGTAAATATTGCCGCCATGGATGGCCGGCAACATAACCCGCGAACGGAGAAAAAGATAACCGCACGGTTAGCTCTAAAAAAAAAGAATGCAGGGATAAACCACATCACATACAGGCTCAAGGTACCCTGATGGGACATGAAATACCTGTTTAGGTCTCCCTCGCGGTACCGCTTCTTTGCGGGGACCCGGCCGGTACTTTACGATTCCCTCCGTAGCGGCATCGCGATCCGGATCCCGCCGTGTGGGAATTTCTCTCTAAAATAGGGCCGGATTGTTCCTAATCCTGTGATAACTTCAGAAATTTTCGCAGTTATCGCCGTATATTTAATCCGGCACAGCAACAGGATGGTATGCAGAAAAAGATCCTCGTCATCATTGCCGTATGCATCGCGGCCATAGCTGCGATTGCAGGTGCTGCCCTTCTTCTGGGCGGCAGTTCTTCCCAACCTGCGAATCCCGTAGGCGGCCCGGCCGTCGCAGGGTACGGGGACGCACCGGCATGGTCGTCATCCCGGGCTGATACGTCACTTGTTGCATACGCCCCGGTGCCGACAGCTGTTCCTACTTCCGTTGGGGCAGATGAACAAAGCTTTGACACCAAGATCATCCGGACTGCGGATGTCACGCTTGAGGTCCAGAATGTCACGAGCGCTGCGGCAACCGTAGCAGCGATTGGCACCGGGGCGGGAGGCTATGTCTCGACCACAAATATCGGGACAGACTATTCCGGCCAGCCATACGGGAGCGTGGTCATACGGATCCCGGCAGCAAACTTCGACAGCACGCTTTCCGGGGTGCAGGCACTGGGGACGGTCAAATCCATATCCACGCAGGGCCAGGACGTGACCGAAGAGTACGTGGATGTACAGGCTCAGATCACCGCGTACCAAAACCAGATCGCCCAGTACAATCTCATCATGAAGAATGCCACCAAAGTTGAGGACGTTTTGGCAGTCCAGCAACAGATTGACCAGGTGCAGACCAGCCTGGACCGGGTGAATGGCCGCATGAAGTACCTCAACAGCCAGGTGGACTACTCAACTATTTCCGTCTCCCTGCAGGAACCGGCACCGGTCGGAGGCACGCAGGGCCATGACTTTGTTGCTGCAATAAACGAGGGCATTGCCGGGTTCTTTGCAGTGATCGACGCGATCATTGTCTTTGTCATCGCTGTTTTGCCGCTCGCGATTGTCGGTTGTGTGGCGTATGCCGGCTACCGGTTCTGGAAAGGCCGGCGGCCTGCGCAACCGTAATGCGGTGTCGCAGACCCGCACCCCTTCTTTTGGCTCTGTACAATTCCTGCGGATATTCATTCAAGAGTAAGATGATATAATAATTCATAATAAATATATTAATAATTAAAAAAAGAAGGCCGGGCACATATCACCGAAGAGCCCGGGCAGGCCAGGAGATTTTTCGTGGAGATCAGACCCTCAATCACGGTAGGAAATGAAGTGTGCATTGACCAGTACCTGTGTCACCGGTCCAGTCACTGTCATACAAAACACCAGTGCATGGATCTCTGCTTGATGGGCGTTTTTGTATTGGTCAAAGGGGATGGCGTGTACCCGGAGAGGAGCCAGCTCTGCTGCATGTGTTTTTTGTGCCATGAGTTCTGCCCGGTTCAAGCGATTACCGTCCGGTGGACGCTGCGGGCGTGAGGAACGGGCGACCGTCAACTCCTTTCTTGGGACCTTCCCGCTCCTGAAGATCCCCGGCCATATACCCTCTAACCTGCAGGTTGGAGCGGACTACTCCGGCTATTTGTCAAATATATATTACATCCTGCCTCATGGTTGATTGCAAGCCCGAAGAAGGGCATATGTACAAAAAAAAGTGAGGGAAACAAAATGAAAACCCGCATGTTTGTCATATCCATCATCTGCGCCGTGCTCCTGATTGCACTGGTGCTTCCTGCGAGTGCCGATGACGCCTCGCAGGTGACTGTAACGCCCGCCGCAACCATCACAAGTGCCCCGGTCCCGGGCTTTGACCCGCTGGGCTCCTTTGAGAGTATACTTGGCCTGCGCCACCAGGACCAGAACCTCACACAGGACATCCACGCTAACGACCAGCAGATCCAGTCGAACTGGTGGGACAACCTAAACATCTTCCAGGATATCCTGGGTAACCGTGCCACTGTCCGTTCCGATCAGCAGGCAGATCTTGAGAACCGCTCGGATAATATCGGGTACCGGGAGGACATCCACGCTGACCGCGAGGATATAAGGAATGATTCGGGCAACCAGACTTCCGAGGAAGAGCAGATCGCAGATTATCGCTCCGATATCCATCAGGACTGGCAGGGTAATGCCGCAACCCACGAGGAGATCCACGATGAGAGGAACGCAAGCCGCGAAGACTGGTCGCAGATCAATTCCACCCGCCAGCAGGATATCTCGCTGCGGCAGACAAACGCGGCTGACCGCGAACAGATTCAGGACAACCGCCAGCAGATCCGCGATGACCGCGACAACGGTGGATCATCAGGCGGGTCAACCGGGACCGCATCCAGCGGATCCTCATAATTTTTTTCGCAGGAAAAAGAGCATGAAACTGATAAAAATCGGCACCGGCATCTGCGCCTTGTGCATTATCGCATTCATCCTGATCGCCGGTTGTACATCTCAGTCGGGGGGATCGGACCAGGGACAAACAACCACTGCGAGCGCGGCAAACCCGCAGGTGACCACAACCCCCACGGCGGCTTCAACACCAGGGTCGGCTGGTTCAGATAACAGTGCATTCATCTATGATTCCGGAAGTGCACCCGGTTCCGGGGACCAGAGTCAGGTAACGCTTGCATCTGATACCCCGATTGATACAAGCACCGGGGCGGCGGCACAGAACCTGTCAAGCGACAGCACTGACCTGGGGGATATTACCCCATAAGATGCACTTTCTTGTAAAGGGAAAGGAAATGTTCCTTTTTTTGCGAACCGGTTTGCCCGATCCGATCAAGGAAATGTGAGCGTATTTTCAGGGGATTTTACAAAAAAAGACACGCGGTCCTGTCACACGTGAGGACAGGATTTCAGTTCGATTCACTTGAGTCCGTTTTCGACAAAGGTTGCGGAATATTGCTTGTCGGTAGACTTGATGTGGTTGGAGACCCAGTCCCTCAGGAAATTCATCAGTTCGATGGAAAGCCCCAGCCGGTTGGCCTCGAACTCCTTCTGGAAGTCCGAGACTTTCTTGACAAAGGCATCGTGCTGCGCTTTGTGTGTAGCAAACTGCGGGTAATGGAATTTCTGCATGTATTTTTCTTCTGTCTGGAAATGGTACACGGTGTATGCTGCAAGCTCCTGGAGGGTGGCTTCAAGAGCCTGCTTTCCCTGCTTTGCCCGCATAGCGTCGTGCAGGTTGTTCATGAGGCTGATGAGTTTCTTGTGCTGATCGTCAATCTCGTTTACCCTGACGCTCAGTTCATCTGACCATGAGATTAAGGCCATACTTCCCTGTTGCCCTATCATATCATTAAAGGTATCCTGTCAGCAGGTCCCCTGGCATCTCCGCCATGTTTATCCTTACGGTCTGCAAAGGCTGGATCATGCCACAGGTGCGAAAAATTTCCCGGGTATTTGTCTCCCGGGAGACCTTTGAAGGGGCCGGGGTCAGGCTCCACCGTGCGTTTGGCTACTCCCAGATCCCGCTATTTGACCCGTTTCTCATGCTCGATGATTTTCGGGCCGACCGGCCGGAAGATTACCTCGCGGGTTTTCCCTGGCACCCGCACCGGGGGATCGAGACGGTCACTTATATGCTTGAAGGAAAGGTCGAGCATGGCGACAGCATGGGGCATGCGGGCAGCGTGGAGGCCGGGGGAGTCCAGTGGATGACCGCGGGCTCCGGGATCGTCCACCAGGAGATGCCAAAGCCGGTCCATGGCCGGATGGGCGGGTTCCAGCTCTGGGTAAATCTCCCCCGCAGCCACAAGATGACGGATCCGCGTTACCAGGAGATCGGGCCCATCGATATACCCCGGGCCACGCTGGACAACGGGGCTGAGTTCCGGGTCATCTGCGGGACTATCGGCGGCGTTACCGGCCCTGTGCGCGATATTATCGCCGAACCGGAATATCTTGACATCACGCTCCCTCCCGGCGTGTTGTTCTCCCACGCGGTGAACCCCGGTTTTGCGGCTGCAGCATATATCACCGGGGGATCGGGAAAGTTTGATCCGCAGCAAAACAAGGCAATGGGCAATAGAGCCATGGTCCTGTACGACGATATCGGGACATCGGTAGAGGTACGTGCCGGAAAAGAGGGTGTCCGGTTTTTGTTCGTCTCGGGAAAGCCTCTCCGCGAACCCATTGCATGGGGCGGCCCCATTGTCATGAACACCGAGGAGGAACTCCAGCGGGCGTTTGCCGAGTACCAGAACGGGACGTTTATTAAAAAAAGGTAAAAACGTACCCGTCCCGGTTATAATGTAATATCGAGGATCACCTGGCTTGTTCCGTCGGAGAAGAGGCCGGTGACCACGATATGGTTGGACGCTTGCGTGGATGCGGGAACCGTGGTATTCATCCCCACGGGGAGCGAGGTAAGGCCCCTGCCTGCCGGGATAGTTATCCCGCCAGCCACTGCCCCGTTATCGGTAACGGAGATCGATTGCAGGGAGGCAGCATCCTGTCCACCTTGGTACGTAATAACAATATGGCCTGCATCCGGCCGGTAGGCAGTCACGGCCACAACCTTGGTATGCTGCACTGAACCGGCCGTGGCAAAGACCATCGTTGCAACAAAAGCTGATACAAAAAGGAGTACCGGGACAAGGATAATCAGGATTACCGGCAGCCAGAACATACCGCTCTTGCCGGTAAATCCGGTTTCACCCCGGTTAATTTTTTCTGCCATAGTCCAGGAATCGTACATCCCGTATATCCAGACCCCGAGGAGGACAAGGACCGCGATGAATGCAAGGCCCATTATGCCGGACACCGGGGAGCTTACTATGCTGGTAAAGGTCAGGGCGAGGGCAAGGATCCCAAGGCCCAGCGAGGCGAGGAAAAATTTCAGTCCCCCTAACGTGCTCCCGTTATACCACTGGCCCCATCCGGCACAGAAAAAACTCAGGATGACCGCCACCCAGGGATCGCGGATCTCTGTTTTTTCAGGTACCGGAGGCCGGACAACCGCCCCGCACTCAAGGCAGTTCTGTGCGTTCTCATCTGGCAGGGGCATCCCGCAGGAAGGACAGAATTTCGGCATAAGTCCAATTTATTATAATTATAGTTAATATAATCTGTTTCTTTTCCGCGGGTTTTCTTTCCACAAGGGTAGTTCCTCCTGACCGAAACGATAAACACACCCAATACCCTCCACTTACATGATGGCAGAGGAAAAGTACAAGATTGTCGTTTTCGGTGCATTTGGGGCGGGTAAGTCCACGCTAATCCAGACACTTGATCCGCAGGCAAAGCACATCGAGGCTGAGGGCGCCGGTGGCACAACCACGATTGCGCTCGATTACGGCCGGGTCCAGCTCGGGGAAAAAAGGATCTACCTGTATGGGACACCGGGCCAGGAACGATTTGAGTTTGCCCGGGAGATTATCGGTGCAGGAATGGACGGCGCCATCCTGCTCGTAGATGCAACGTCCCCGGTTGATGAGTTCGTGGAGCACCTGCACACATCGCTCAAAGAAGAAAAGATCCCCTTTGTCGTTTTCCTCAACAAATGTAACCAGGTTGGCGCACGACCCGATGCAGCACAGGAGCATTTCGCCGGAGCAGAGACAAAGACCGTTTCAGCAAAAGATCGGCGCGGGGCACGGGAAGGACTCGAAAAGTTCGTGGGCCGGCTCCGTCCGCACACTGCAGAGAAAAAGGCCTGAAAAAATGGGGCGGGCCTCAGCGGTTGTGTGCCGCACTCTTCCGGGACCGGCCGGCTCCGTCCTTCAGGGGCACGAACTTTCCTCCCTGCATACGGATACCGGAAACGATCGCATTGCCCGCCGCATGTGCTTCATCGGTTGTCACAGCCACCACTTCCACGGCGTCCCCAAGCGGCCCGGCCCGTACTTTGGGTGCGAGGATTTCCTGAACCTGGAAGATCCCTGCCGGGCTTGACATGTGGATAACGAGCGCGATGGGCTTTTCCTCCCCTTTTTTGATCTCCACCTTCTCGATCGACAGGGCCGAAACCGAGTGAATCGTGATGCTGCCCGATTCGAACGCTACCCGGCCCCTGCCCTTGGTCATATCGGTGGAATCTGCAATGCAGACAAGAGCGGCCTCGATGGTAAGCGGCTTTGGGATCCCATGGTGCGAGTATATCGCCGAGAGGACAAACGAGCGGATTGCGATGCGCTGATCGGGGTCGCCGTAGATCTCCGGAAGGATCCGATCGAGGATCGGCAGTACGATCACGACGCTCATGTCGGCATGATCTTCGCGGTGGACGGTGTTACCCAGGTCGTGGCAGAGCATGGCGGTCATTACCACGAGCGCCGCATCATCCCCGGTGCCAAACCCGCCGGTGATGATATCCGGAGTAAAAGAGGATCCTTCCAGCAAATCGAGCATAGTAAGTGCTGACGCAGTGGCGACCGTGGCATGGATCCGGCCATGGTCGTTCATCCCCAGTTTTGTAGCGGCAACATAGTTTGCCATCCGCCAGAGCGTCTGCACTTCCGGGTCTTTTGAAAGAAGGGCCCACATCTTTTTTGCTTTGGGCCTGTGGGCAAGATGCCGGGTGATGATCCCGGTTGCATGTGCTTCAAGATCCGGGTCGGATGCATGTTTTTTCATGATGGCTCCTGTACTCGTACAGTCTCACGCGCCCGGGAGATAGGTGTTCCTTTGGGTAAAAGGCGCGTGCAGACACCGACCGTTTTATATTTTCCGTCGATTAATACCCTCAACAGGGATACAGAGTTGCCATGATCCGCGTCCTTTACGTTGACGACGAGCCAAATCTCCTCGACATAGGCCGGCTTTTCCTCGAGGCGACCGGTGAATTTTCCCTTGACACTGCGGTCTCGGCACAGGAAGGACTTGCTGCCCTGGAAAAAAAACCGTACGATGCCGTGGTCTCGGACTTCCAGATGCCAGGGATGGACGGGATTGAGTTCCTTAAGATGATCCGATCGGGATATGGCCATCTCCCGTTCATCCTTTTTACCGGCCGTGGCCGCGAGGAAGTGGTCATCAAAGCCATAGACAGCGGCACGGATTTTTATGTCCAGAAAGGGGGTGACCCCCGGGCCCAGTTTGCTGAGCTCGCCCACAAGATCCGGCAGGCAGTAGGCCGGCGCTCAGCAGAGATCCTGCGGATCGCCTCCGAGAAGAGGCTTGCCGATATCATCAATTTTCTGCCCGATGCCACATTTGCTATCGATCCGACCGGGACCGTGATTGCATGGAACCGCGCCATCGAGGAACTGACCGGCATTCCCTCATCAGATATGGTGGGAAAAGGGAACTATGAGTACTCCCTGCCCCTGTATGGGGAACGCAGACCGATCCTCATCGACCTGATCTTCTCTCCTCCCGATGAGATCGGGAAAAAGTATGCCCATATCGTGCGGGACGGGACCATGCTTGCCGCTGAGACCGAACTTCCTCGTGTGCGGGGGAAACCGCGGATTCTCTGGGGCAAGGCCGGACCACTCTATGATCAGAACGGGCAGGTTACCGGGGCAATCGAATCCATCCGGGACATCACCGATAGAAAAAAGGCCGAGCAGAGGCTTGCGGAGCAGTACCGCATGCTCACTGAAAGCACGTCCCGGCTCCGGCGGGCTGAAGAGGTGGCACGGATCGGTCACTGGGAGCTCCACCTCGGGACCGGAACAATGTCGGCCTCAGAAAACGCTGCAGCGATCTATGGTGTGGATACCACCGAGCTGCCGATTGCTTATGTCCTGGAAATCCCCCTCCCGGAATACCGGCAGGCACTGAACCAGGCGCTCGATGGACTGGTCAAACGCGGCGAACCTTACAGAATCGATTTTCGGATCCGGCGCCCGCTTGACGGGACGTTCCGGGATATCCACTCTGTTGCCACATACGACCCCGAAAAGCAGGTAGTCTTTGGCATCATCCAGGACATCACCGAGCGCAAGAAGATCGAGACCGATCTTGCGGCAACAAATGAACAGCTGGCAGCTGCCGAGGAGGAACTGCGGGGGCAGTACGATACCCTGGTAGAGAACCAGAAAGCACTTGCAGCCTCAGAAGAGCAGTACCGTGCGATCCTCGATAATATTCAGGATATCTATTACCGCACGGATAAAGATGGCACCCTCATTATGCTCAGCCCTTCGGGAGCCCTGCTTCTCGGGTACGCAAATACCGGTGAGATGATAGGGAGACCAGCCACGGATTACTATGCAGATCCGGCCCAGCGGGATCTCTTTCTTACTGCGATAAAAAAAGAGGGAGTGGTCACCAACCAGGAAATTACGCTGAAACGAAAGGACAAAACACCCGTCACCGTCTCCACCAGTTCCCATGCCTATCTCGATGCTGCGGGGAGATATGCGGGGGTTGAGGGAATTTTCCGGGATATCTCGGATATCAGGAAAGCCCAGCGGGAGCGTGAGACAGCCTATGAGCAGCTTGCGGCAGCGGAGGAAGAGTTGCGGGGGCAGTATGAGGAGCTGGCGCGGAGCGAACAGCAGCTTCGCGACGATGCAGAGAACTTCCAGAACCTGGTAACTTCTGCTCCCGATGCCATCTACATCTCCATTGGCGAGCGCTTTGTTTACGTTAACCCTGCCATGGTTCGGTTGCTCGGTGCGGTGTCCGCTGACCAGCTTATCGGCATGTCGCTGTATGACCGCATCGCTCCGCAGTACCGCGCCGGTATCCATGAACGGGCCCGGATCGTGACCGGTGAGCACAAGCCGGTTGGGCTCAAAGAAACAGTATACCTGAAGATGGACGGAACACCGGTGCCGGTGGAATCGTCCGTTGCACTCTTCCGCTACCGGAACCAGCCTGCAGGACTGGTCATTCTCCGGGATATCACTGAGTATAAAAAAGCTGAGCGGGCCCGGAGGGAACAGGAGAAGAAGTACCGTGTGGCGCTTGAAACCACCGGGACAGGATTTGTGATCCTCGATAGTGCAGGAAAGGTACTCGATGCAAACCAGGAGTATATTCGCCTCACCGGCCACCAGGAACTCGGTGAAATTGCCGGGAGAACGGTGACAGACTGGACTGCCGGGTACCATAAAGAGAGAAATGCGGAGGCGGTCCGGCAATGCCTGAAAGATGGTTTTGTCCGCAATATCGAGATCGATTACACCGGTTCATCGGGCATAATAATACCGGTTGAGATCAACGCGTCGGTGATCCCTTCCGTTGATGGCATTCAGATACTTGCGCTCTGCCGGGATATCACCGAACGCAGGAAGGCAGAATCCGCCATCAGGGAAAGTGAGAAAAAGTACCGAGATATGTTTGAGATAAACAACGCCGTGATGTTCATAGTTGATCCGGTGGCCGGCAGGATCGTGGATGCAAATGCCGCTGCCTGCCGGTACTACGGATATAGCCGGCAGGAATTTGCAGGGCTGGAAATCACAAAGATCAATGTTCAGGATACGGCCAAAACAAAAAAAGATATGGCACATGCTCAGGTAGAGCAGGGGGCGGTCTTCCGCTTCAGGCACCTGAAAAAAAGCGGGGAGATCCGGGATGTCGAGGTATACAGTGCTCCTGTCACGCAGGAAGGCCACCAGTACCTCCATTCCATCATCCAGGATGTGACCAGCCAGCGGCAGGCTGAAGAGGCACTCCGGGAGAGCGAGGAGAAGTTCCGTGATATCTTCAATAACACTACCGATGCCATCCAGCTCCATGAGATTTTGCCAGACGGTACTCCCGGCAGGTTCACTGACGTTAACGATATTGCCTGCCGGATGCTCGGGTATACCCGGGATGAGATACTTGCACGGTCCCCGCAGGATATCACAACGGCAGAGCACAATCCCCCTCGGGAAAAGATCTATGAGGAGCAGCGTACGCGGGGACAGGCACGATTTGAAACTGAATTCGTGGCAAAGGACGGTACGGTAATCCCTGTCGAGATCAATACCCGTGTGGTTACCCTCCAGAAAAAAAAGGTAATCCTTGCCATTGCCCGGGATATCACTGAGCGCAAACGGGCAGAAATGGCGATCCGGCAGGCAAACCGGATGCTCAACCTCCTTACGGGAATTACCCGCCATGACATAGGAAACCAGCTCACGGCCCTCTTCCAGTACATCGACCTCTCAAAGATGATGGAGCAGAACCCGGAAATAAAATCGATGATAGAAAAAGAGGAATTTATTGCCAGAAACATCCGGCGCCAGATTGATTTTACCCGGGAGTATGGCGAGCTCGGAGCCGGCAATCCGGTATGGCAGGAGGTTTGCGGCTGCGTGGAAAAAGGAATCCAAGGCTTGGATCTGACCGGAAAAGAGATCGAGACCACGGGACTGGTGTCCTTTGAGATCCTTGCCGATCCCCTTCTCCAGAAAGTGTTCTTCAACCTCGTGGACAATGCGCTGAGGCATGGTGGGCCTGGGCTTGGGCAGATCCGGTTTTCCTCCTACGAAACCGGATCCGGGCTCATGGTTGTCTGCGAGGATGACGGTACAGGCATCCCACATAACCAGAAGGAACTCATATTCGAGCGCGGGTACGGGAAAAACACCGGCTTTGGCCTGTTTTTCATCCGCGAGATCCTTGCGATCACGGGCATTACGATCCGGGAGACCGGGGAACCGGGTCGGGGGGCACGTTTTGAGATGCTCGTGCCCCCGGGAGAGTACCGTAGAGCCGGGCCCTTGTAAAACCATATGAAAAAAAAAAGAGGAATGCCAAAAAAAAGAGTGGGATCTGTCACTCTACAACGGCGTGGAGGATTTTTACCGGACTGATGGGCCGGTCACCGGCGTCGGTCTTTGTGGACCCGATTTTGTCTACGATGTCCATGCCCTCTACGACTTTCCCGAAGACCGGGTGTTTTCCGTCAAGGAAATTGTTGCCGACCAGGTTGATGAAGAACTGTGAGCCGCCGGTGTTGGGGCCGGCGTTTGCCATCGAGAGGGTGCCCCGGTCATTCCGGTTCTTTGCGGTAAACTCGTCATTGATCACGTAGCCGGGTCCTCCTCTCCCGGTGCCGGTGGGGTCACCACCCTGGATCATGAAGCCGGCAATCACACGGTGGAAGATGACGCCATCATAGTATCCTTTCTTTGCAAGCGTTTCGAAATTGCCTGCGGTGATCGGCATATCCGGGTCGAGCGCAATGATGATTGTGCCCATGTTCGTTTCGAGCCGTACCCTTTTTTCGGGTGCCTGTACGGATGTCATGGTTACTCTAAGAATTATTGTTTCTCTGAGGTATTCTTTCCTGTGTGATTGTCCTTTCAAACCATCTCTGCATGGAGGATCGTTACGTTCGTGATCGGCCGGTTCTTTTCCCCGGTGGGAACCTGCGCGATAGCATCCACCACGTCCATTCCCGAGGTTACGGTCCCAAAGACCGGGTAGTTGGGATCAAGGTACGTATTGTTGACGAGGTTGATGAAGAATTGTGAGCCTCCCGAATTGGGCTCTCCTGTGTTAGCCATCGCAACCGTGCCCCGGAGATTATGGTTGTGGCTGGTAAACTCGTCAGGGATGGTGTAGCCGGGTCCTCCTTCACCAGTGCCGGTGGGGTCGCCACCCTGGATCATGAAGCCGGGGATGACGCGATGGAAAATGACACCATCATAGAACCCGCTTTTTGCCAGTCTTTCGAAATTACCAGCGGTTATCGGCATTTCGGGATCAAGTGCGATTGTGATATTTCCCATGCTCGTTTCAAGAAGGACATGATCCCATGCATCTGGGGCAGATATTGAGACGGTACTTTCCGGTGCTGCAGTGGTTGCGGTCTGTACCGGGGTTGTAGCAGGCTGAGTGCACCCGCAGGAAAAAAGCAGGGCACAGGTAAGAATGCCAAGGACAATAAACAGGTATTGCGCCGTCATGAGGTACCCGTTCTTTTCCGGGCGTAAAAAGAGTTTGGAAAAAGGGGCGTTCCGGTCTAAGTCTCATCTGCGGCTGCTTTGCGGCCAAGAATGAAGATTAACCCAAGAACAACGATAATGGAGATTACACCGGACAGAATAATCCAGGTGTCCTGGTCTGTTACCGAGGTGTACTCATCTGCCGATACATCGAGGCCGAGGACCGCATACGTGTTGCCGTTGGAATTCAGGGCAGAGTCATCGATGGGGGCATACGCCGACACAAACGAACCCCACTGATCGGTATACGGGGCCGGAGACGCGGTCGGGCCCGAGAGTGCCTCAAGGATCTCCCGCTTATCCGGCGGATTGTAGACCTCGCCGATCTTTGCGGATCCTGACGGGTCCAGCGGGTAGAGATCGTCTACCAGGAACGAGGTTGACATATCCGTTGTGTTCACCTTGAGGATATATGCATTGAGGAGGTGGTCGTCCATACTTCGCATATTCCTCAGTTTTGCAGCAACAGCCTGGTATTGGGGCGTGTTCTCGTCTCCCGGTTTGAGATCCTGGATCTCGCTTGCGTTGATCTGCGTAGCCATGACGCCGGCAGTGGATTCAAGGCCCCACTGTGCGGTATTTTTGAGCGTTTCATTTGATTTGTAGTAGGCAAACGCCGTAAGCGCCGAGATTATCACCACCGCAACAATGGCAGCAGCGATACATTTTGTTGTTCGTGAGCAGTTTTGTGCCATATCAGCATCTCCTCCTCATGTACCCGCAGATTCCTGCCAGGGTAGCGAGAATGCAGAGTACCTGTGCGCTCCCGGGTGCCGGGACTGGAGTCGGAGTTGGGGTGGGGGCAGCGGTCAGCGTGAGCGCAAGCGGCATGAGTTGACCTGCTGTTACTGTAGTTGTAGTGGTATAATCAACGTAGCCTGATTCCGAGAGCCGGACCAGGTGATCACCCGATGCGAGATCGGTTACGGTGAGCGGGGTGGTACCCCGGTAGAGATTATCCACGTAGGTTTCCGCACCTGACGGGGACGATGAGATTGCCAGACTCCCTGTTGGCTGGACCGGCGTCGGGGAGACTCCCTGTGGAGTCAGGGGTGCGGAGATCGTGTTGACCGTGTTTGCCTGGATATAGACGGTATTGAGCCACGTATTGTATCCCGTTGCGGTCACCTTGAAGATGTGGTTGCCCATGTTGATACCGGCAAGCGTGAGACTCCCGGAGGAACTAATTGTGCCCACTGCGTTGCTGTCAATGTATACCGTCGCACCCGGGATCGACGTGATCACAACGGTTCCCTGGGTGGCCGTTGACATCGAGACCGGAAGGGCCTGGGTTTGGCCGGCGTAGACAACAACATTTGTAGTATAGTCGTTATATCCTGAATACTTGAGCACGAATTGGTGGGTACCTGGATAGAGGGTGACCGTAAGCGGAGTCACCCCGTAATACGACCCATCGATGTAGACCGCTGCATGATTAGGTGTTGAGGTCACACTAACCGAACCGGTCGGACGGGGCTGGGGCGACTGCTGGAGTGTCGGGTAATAGGGAGCGGTCTGCCCGGCATACACGTTGACCAGCGTTGTATCCGGGGTATAACCGGATAACGTGGCCTTCATCGAATACGTGCCCGGTCCGAGGTTGGGGATGGTTAGGGGGGAGTACCCATAGAAGTTCCCGTTCATGTAGATTGCTGCACCTGCGGGATTTGACTGGGCATAGATCGCGCCGGTCGAAACCGGGGGAACAGTAGTGGGAATTGTAGTGGGGATGGTGGTGAGGGGGTTTATGGTTGCATAGACCGTGACGTGCCCGCCCGGTGACGGCATGGAGGATGGCCGGCCGGTCCAGGTGGTATACCCGGACTGGGTAACAGTGATCGTTTGGACCGGGGTTCCCGATACAGACACTTGTACAGACAGGATGCCCCCGGCCGTTGTTCCCTCTAGAATATTGTTAAAATAGACTTGGGACCCGTCGACATTACAGTATACATCAATCCAGCCCTGGTCTTGTCCCGGCATACTGGTCGTTTCAACGGTGGTCGGTATGGTTGTTGGTTCCGTGACCGGTGAGGTTACCGTGGGCATAAACGTGGGTTCTGTGGTAACATCCGTGATCACCGGTGTCAGCGGATAGGTCACGGAAGTGTTGTCCCCGAAAGTAACAGGGACAACAGCAACCAGGCAGAGCGTGAGCACCAGTATAAGGATAATCTCTTTTGTTTTCACCAGTTTCCCTTCCTGTAGTATTACATCTGGCAAATCATGCTATAAATAAAAATAGGATTTTATGTAGACCGGATACATTCGTTCCGGTCTCACTAGGGCAGGTCAGGGGTCCCTGCCTGATCGAATGGAACTGCCGGGAACCCGGCTGGTGTCAGGACAGCTCACGGATCACCGCGACGAGCCGGTGCATTCCTTCCGCGATCTTTTCCTCGTCAGCGTTTGAGAAGTTGAGCCGGATAGTGTCGGTACCTCCCCCGTCTACAAAGAACGGCATCCCGGGCAGCACCGCGACCTTGTGTCGGATTCCCTCATAGAAGACGTCCATCGCGTCCAGATCGTGTGGCAGCGTGGCAGTCAGGAACATTCCCCCTTCCGGGGTCGTGTGGGCAAGGGCCGGCATCAGGTCATCGAAGAGCTCGCACATCAACCGGCACTGTCGGCAATAGACTTCAACGATCCTGTGGATATGGGAGTCAAGATCGTTTGTGGAGAGGTAGCGGTACAGGATCTGCTGGCAGAGGAAATTCGAATGCAGGTCGGCAGCCTGCTTGGCGGTGTTGAAGGCTGACAGGATCTCCTGCGGGGCGTACAGCCATCCGATCCGCATCCCCGGAGCGATGATCTTGGAAAACGATCCGGCAATAACGGTATTTTCCGGGATAAATTTTTTGACCGGGATCCGAGATTTTTTGTCAAAAAAGAGCTCGCCAAACGCGTCATCCTCGTAAAAAACGGTACTGGTTCCTGCGATCATCTCCGCGATTTCCTTGCGCCGCTCCGGTGAGTACGTGCAGCCGGAGGGGTTCTGGGAGTTAGGGATGCCGTAGAAGAATTTGACCGGTGTATCGTGCATCATCTTTGCAAATGCTTCCGGTTTCGGACCCTCGCGATCCAGTGGAACTGCAGTAAAGGCCGGTTCATAGAGCGAGAACGCCTCGATAGCCCCGAGATACCCCGGCCGCTCCATGCCCACGTAGTCCCCCGGATCAAGGAAGATCTTTGCAAAAAGATCGAGGCACTGCTGGGAGCCGTTGGTTATCTGGATCTCATCAGCGGTGGCCGGGACGCCCAGCCGTGACCCGTACCGTGCTGCGATATACTCCCGCAACGGACGGTAACCGTCCGTGGTCGAGTACTGGAGGGCGGCGCGCGGGTCGGTGGTAAGCACATCCTGTGCAGCGGTGCGAAGCCCGTCTGTATCTATCAGCGCCGATGAGGGCAGCCCCCCGGCAAACGAGATAATGGACGGATCTGAAGAGACCCGGAACAGCTCCCCCAAAAACGATGACGGGGCATGCTGAATGCGTCGGGCAAAGGCAAATGTCATAGTCTCACCGGGCCGGATCATCGGGCGGCATTTTGTACATGTTTTGGCCGCTTCCCGTACAAATAACGTGTCCCTCCCCAAATATCCCCTCCTCACACGCCTTATTTCCTTTCGGAGACAATTCCTACCCATGACCCTGACACGGGCGGACGATGCGGCTGCCCTTTTTACAGCAGGTTACTCCTGTTCACAATCGGTCTCTGCTGCATTTGCGGAGGACTTTGGCATTGATCGCACAACAGCGCTACGGCTCTCTGGCAGTTTTGGCGGAGGTATGGCGCATACGGACAATTCCTGCGGCGCGGTCACCGGTGCCCTCATGGTGATCGGCATGAAGTACGGGATGACGGACGCGGGCAACCCTGCAGGAAAAGAAAAAACCTACGCGGTCGCCCAGGAGTTCATCGCCGAATTCATGCGGCGGGATCACGCTATCCGGTGCACGGATCTTCTCGGGTTCAATCTCTCTGATCCAAAGCAGCTTGCCATTGCGCGGAAGAACCACATTTTCCGCACAAAGTGTACACAGTACGTTCGAGACGCTGCAGAAATACTTGAAAAAGTGCTGTAAATTTTTGCCGGGAAACATCCCGGTACCTGCGCGCCCGTTCAGGCAGTCTCAGTGACTTCGATCCGTATAATCTCGGAAGAAAGCGACCGGATTGCGTGGTGCAGATCTGTCTTCCAGGTCTGCTGCACCTTCCTGATCGCCTTTTTGAGCCGGGCGAGCGCTTCTTTTTTGTCTGCACCGTGGCAGACGGTCCCCGGGAGCTCAACGCAACGTGCAGCAATGCCGCCGCTGTCGCCGGGTTCGAGGACGATTGTGTATTGCATGATCCTTTATGTTTCCTTTGGGGGTATACAGTCTTTCCTGTCGGCAAAAGATGCCCCCAATGAACCCGGAACGGTAAAATGCACGTTGTACCCTGCCTCAACGGTGGCATATCCCGGATCGTATCTTCTCTAACCTGCCGGTTCAATGCCACTACCCGGGCAATCGTGGAAATATATACCCGCCACCCGGCAACATCAGGGGCAGATGCGTCCCTGCGGAAAAATTGCCGGGGGCATCACCAGACAATACCAAGGTGAGAAAGAGATGAACCACACACGAATTTTCCTGATCGGCAGCCTCTGCATGATCTGCCTTGTTGCGGCAATCATGCCGGTAGCTGCAGACCCCACTACCGGGGAAAACGCTTGGAACACCAATACTGAACACGTTGCAGCAATGCAGGCCTTTGTCGCGTACGCCGGCGCAAAGGGCCAGGCCCAGATGGATGGGGCGATCAGCTACATCGGTACCATCAGTAACGGTGCCGGCACCACCCCGCTCACTTCCATCGAATCGCAGTTTGAAGGTACGGTGACTTCGGTCCAGTCGATGACCTCCGGCACCCAGATCCAGCAGGCGGAGTCACAGCTCAAGACTGACCGCACGGACTTTATGTCAACGGCAAAATCCGATCTTAAGGAGTACAATGGAACGGGAAAGGCCTTTGAGCAGAGCATCAATGCATCGGTAATGGCGCAGGCAACTACCCTCCAGGGACTGGAAAATACCTGGTGGACGGACCGGCAAACCGCCCGCATGGACGAGTTTTCCACAAACGACCAGAAACGAAACGGGGTCCTTGCGAACCTGACCGCAAAGGGGATCGATGTTTCTGGTGCCCAGGCCGTAGAAAACCAGATTCAGCAGGAAGGAACCGCATTAAATGCCGCACTGACTGACCGCGATGAAAGCGCGATCAAGGCTGCAAACCAGGATCTTGCAACCCTCAACAAGCAGTTCGAAAGTATCATCAAGAGTTACCGGTCCGGGCACCGGGCCAAAGCAACTGCCACCGCTTCACCCACAACCACGATAACCCCGGCCGCTACCCTGTAAGGGTGCACCGGTTCATTTTTATTTTCCTGCCGGATTCTGCCGCAGGATATTACTTCGGGGATAACCGGTATTCCCCCCGGGGGACAAGAATCTCGAATTGTGCACCCTTCCCGGTCATGCCTGTCTCGGCAATGCTTATTCCGGTAGTTGCGAGGATCTCGCGGATCAGAAAAAGGCCAAGGCCGGTGTTTTTCCCATATCCCTTGAGGAAAATCTTTTCTTTCTCCGCGTCCGGGATCCCGATGCCATCATCAGTGTACCGGATCACAAGGCCGTTATTTGTCTCATGTGCATCAAAGATGATCGTTTTCACATTCACGCCATGCCTGATGGAGTTCTCGATGAGGTTGTAATAGACCTTGCCTATCAGCGGGTCGGTGAAAATATAGATACCTTTTTTCCCCGGGTCAAGCATGACTCCCTCGAGGGGGAGCTGGATAGCCTGGTCAAGTATCCCCTGGTATACATCGAACCATCCTGCATTTGCTGTCCCCAGTTCCTCGTAATAGCGCGTGAACTCGATCTGGCGGTCGATGGCTTCACTGCAGGCCACCAGTTTGCTGATGTATCCCTGCAGGATGGGGTTGTCCGGGACCTCGTTTCTTACCATTTGCAGATAAACGCCAAGGCCGGTAAGCTGGTTTTTTATGTCATGGCGGGTGACGGAGGAGAGTATCGAGAGTTTCCTGTTGGTCTTCTGGAGAGCGTCCTCCGCAAGTTTGCGGTCATGAATGTCCACAAACATCGGGATGAAATAGAGTGGAGCACCTTCCACATCCCGGACAAGACTGACCGAAAGACGCACCCATATCCTGTCGCCATTCTTTTTTACCAGATGCAGGTCGCGCTCATCGAGATCAGCCCTGCCACACATAAGGGCCTCAGCGCAACCGGCAAGATCTGCACTTTCTTTTTGAACCGTTATGGCAGGGATCGACAGGGTAAGGAGCTCTTCCGGGGTATATCCCGAAATTGTGCAGAGGGCATTATTTACCCGTATGAACCGGAGATCGGGAGAACAGAGTGCGGCTCCTACTGGTGACTGGTCAAAAGTCCGTCGGAGGCGCTCCTCACGCTCCCGCAGGTCCCGTTCCACCCTGTGCCGGTTCTTTATTTCTTCTGCAAGGATACTGACATTCTCATAGTACGGGCTGAGGAGGAAGTATGCAAGCATCACCGCAAGTCCACTTGCAAAGAGGCTGATAATCAGGTTCGAGCGCCAGTCCGGCTCGTACGGATAGAGGTACTGGCCGATAAACTCGAATGCCGTCATCGAGGCAAACGTGACAATGAAGATAAGAAAGAGCCTCTGATCGAATGGAGTTGGATCGGCTTTGGTCCCCATCAATGTTTATTATATATTCCGGTCATTAAATCCTTCGATTCTATGGGAAGATATACGAAGGCTTCCTTGCTTACCTCAATAGTATACAGGAAATTATAGTTTCGGCGCACCTTTTCCTCTCTTCGGAACCAGCACGAAGGGAATCATTATTGTTTTTTTTCGGAAACGTCTGAACCATTTTTTACCGGGGACAGAAGTGGATTGAGCTCGGAGATCTCATCTATCCACATCAGGTCGTCCAAACCAGCCTGTTGCACTCCTGCTTGTGCATTTGAAATTGCCCTGTCGGGGCTCTTGGCGGTTATCCCTACCGTTCCCGGCTCCGCACTGAGCTGGCGGGGTGCCGGACGAAGGGCAAAGGAATCCAGATTCCGATCTCCGGAATGAACCGGAGCAGGTGGAGCATGGGGGATAGTCCCGGTATGCCAGTGCGAGTCATTCCGGTCGAAGTACCAGGATCGTATTCTTGCACGATCTTCAAAGGATGCCCCCCGCTCGAGAACCTGCGGGATATCGAATTCGGACTGCCGGTACCTTCTTTTAATCTTTGACCGGTTGAGCATCGCAGGGATTATGACAAGGGAAAATTCGAGAACCACAAAGAGTGCAAGGAAGAAAAAAATAATTGCATATTCAGAATTTGTGGCCATGATAATAGTGATATATCTCATGATGTTGTAAGTTTTTTTCGGTGTTCTCTCTCAATGAGAAATCGAAATGAAAAAGATCAGGATCTTTACTGAAAAGGGTGTGCGGCCTTATTATTCCCTGAGGTATCATATATCTCCCCCGGACCCGATCTACCATTAGAGACCTGCCCTAATCCGGGCCCGAATTGAGCCCGGATGACCCTTTTTGGATCCCATCGGAGCCCTTATCGGGCTCCGTTTCCCCGCGTTCCAAAATAAGCCTAATCCTGCCGTATTTTTGCAATCGGACGATTTTAACGAACCTCATAAAGGCCCTTTCCTGCCCTGATCTCATCTCAAACGTTCGGTCGATCCCACAAACAGAGGCCGTTTTTGGGGCTTCTGTGGCCGATTATGGGCATTATATGGGGCTCAAAATGGGCTTATTTTTTAAAATGAGCAGTTATACAGGGTTTTATTTGCGACGAGGACGGAAAGTGGCACCTGTCCGGATTCTAGGGGGTGCTTTTCCTGTAATTTCAAACACGCGATCTTATCCATTTTTCTAATCGTAACAAATGTTCCGGTTTTTTTTAAAAAGCTCGGGTCGGGAGCTAGAGATTCCGGAAAATATGCGGCTCAGCTGCTGAGGATTTTCAAAAATGTTCGGTCACGCTGTTGATGATTTTCAAAAAAGAGCAGGTTGGAATCTGAAGATTCTCAGAAAAGATCGATATGGTTTCGCAGCAAAAACAGCCAACCCACTAATACTCATCACATTCTCCACCGGAGCCCGTACGCCCCCAGCGATTGTACACAAAAAAATCCGGTGCTGTTGCTGAGGATTTACAAAAAAGAATGACTTATCAGCCGAAGATTTTGAAAAATGTGCGGGCCCCGCACTAAAGATTCCGGAAAATGCGTTGCTTATCCGCCAAACATTTTAAAAAAATCACTCCATTACATCAGCATATACCGGCACGACACACTTGAGTATTTTATTTCGTTTCATCCTCCGCGGCGATACGTTTCGCCGCGAGCTCGCAATAGTGCGCATCGATCTCTACCCCGATTGCCTTGCGGTCGCACCGGGACGCGGCCACGAGCGTGCTGCCGCTTCCCATGAAGGGATCGAGTACGGTGTCGCCGACAAAGGAGAAGAGTTTCATACAGCGCAGGGGCAGTTCTACCGGGAAGGGAGCGGGATGACCGATCCGGGTTTTGCGCTCGCCGTTAAACGTCCACAGGCCGTTGGTCCATTCCATGAACTCTTCCCGGGTAATGTCGGACTGTCGCGAACCGCTTGTCTTTTTCCACGAATCCTTGTACAGCACAACAATCAGTTCCACCGGTGCAATCACATACGGCGCCGATGCACTGGCCCACGATCCCCACGCGGTCCGGCGTGAAATATTCCCTTCGTTCCAGATAATCGTTGAATGGTAGGCAAACCCGCACTCTTTTGCGATCGCAGTGAGGTCGGCTCCCACGCTCTGCTGGCCCCCTTTGTTCTTGTCAAGCGGGATATTAAGGCAGAACCGTCCGTCAGGCTTGAGCCAGCCAAAACAGCGCTTCATCCAGCGCTTCGAGAATGCAAGGTACTCATCGTACGTAAGCCCGTCATCGTGCGAGTGGTACCGGATATCGACATTGTAGGGCGGTGAGGTGACCACAAGGTCGATCCCCTGCGTCGGGATGGCACGGGTGGAAAAAATATCCCCGTTAATGATTTCGAGGCCATCTGCCCGGTAAAAGGTATCTCGTGCCATGCGGTCATTCCTGTATAAGGAGCGTTGATCGTTGTACCTAAAGAAGTTCCCGGGAGAGGATCGCCTTTTTTACCAGACCGCACTGATATTTCTCCATGAGCGAGAAACCGGAGCCCGTAGACTATACCTATACCCCTATTGGGACGATACATTCCCCATTTAAGGATATTGTCGGTATGCCCATCCAGCCCACCGGTGCCCGGGGCATTCGGGGCACTATCGAGATCAGGAGCGATCTCAAGGGCGGGCTTGCCGATCTTGAGCGTTTCTCCCGGATCATCCTGCTCTATTCCCTGCACCGCTGTACCGGTTACAGCCTGAAAGTCTCGCCATTCCTTGACCCTACACCCCATGGAATCTTTGCTACGCGATCGCCAAAGCGCCCGAATGCGATTGGCTTTTCCATTGTGCGGCTCGTGGGAATTGACGATTGTACTCTTACCATTGAGGATGTCGATATCCTCGACGGCACACCGCTTCTGGATATCAAGCCGTACGTGCCGGCGTTCGATTCCTATCCCGATGAACGCAGCGGGTGGCTTGGTGCGGTCGCGCATAATGCACAGCACGCGAAATCCGACGACCGGTTCCAGTGAAGATACAGAAGGGTGCGGAAGAGAACGCTCCATTGCTTTTGCATCCGATCCCTGATACACTATGACAGAAAGTGAAGCCCTCCGTGGAATTCCCGGTATCCTGCGTCCGTTCAAGGAATATGTAAAAAGTCTTGGCCTCAACGAGGGTGACCAGATTGTTTACTACGGGTGCGTGGGAACCTGCACACCGTTTGTCGAATTGCTCGCGGTTGCGATCCGGGGTTTTCACCTTCGGCAGGTGTTCGTACCCCTGCTCGATGAGGCAAAAGCGCACGCGATCCATGATGTTCCCGACGTCGGGATGCAGGCCGGGGGAGAACCGGTTGCGGTGACCGGGCCAAAAGTCCTTGTTATCATGGGAGGTCTTGCAATGCCCCTGATGCCGGTGACAAAAGAGCAGGTCCGCGACCTTGCCGCCCGTCATACCGGGGTAAAAGTGGTCGGGGTCTGTTTCCAGGACATGTTTGCCCGGGCCGGCTGGACCGGGACAGTGCCCTTTGATCTGGTGATAAGTGCGATGATCGATAAGGTGACCGTCACCCGGTCAGAACAATAATCATGTCACCCCATTGGGCCGGCAGACATACCGGCCGGGGACGGTACGTATTTTCTTCTTTTACGGTACACCAGTAAGCATGGCTTCTTTTGTCCACCGCATAGAAGTTCACTACTCAAAGGATCCCCGCGAGAAGACCCGGACAGAAAGGATCCGGGCGCTCGGTTTTGGCATCGATGTACTGCAACTCGTGGACGTGTACACGATCGCTACGGTCAAGCGTGATCTCCTGCCGGCGGAACTCGATGAGATTGGCGCCCGGCTCACAAACCCTGTAGTGCAGGACTTCGTGGTGGACGAAGCTACGCATGCCCTTTTCGATTACGCAATCGAGATCGGTTTCCTTCCCGGCGTGACCGATAACGTGGGCACAACCGCCCGGCAGATGGTCGAGGACTACCTGGGCATCACTTTTGGTGAGGGGGAGATGGTTTCTTTCTCTTCGCTCTATCTGGTCAGGGGCAGGCTTTCACCTGAGGCCCTTGCCCAACTCCCGGCCACACTTGCAAATCCGCTCATCAACCGCGTAAGTACCAAGACCCGGCAGGAGTACGGCGAGACAGGTATGGATCGGATCATCCCGGAGGTACGGCTCCACGAGATCCCCGCTGCGGGCATCGTAGATCTCTCCCTCCCGGACGAGGATCTGCTGAGGCTCGGGAAAGAGGGGATTTCTGATCCGCAGACCGGCCAGCGTCGGGGTCCGCTTGCGCTTGATCTTGCCCAGCTTCACGCGATCCGTAACTATTTCGACCGGGCCGGGCGCAAGCCTACAGATGTGGAGATTGAATCCCTTGCCCAGACCTGGAGCGAGCACTGCAAGCACACGATCTTTGCATCGGCCATGGACGATGATGTCCCAAAAGGCCTGTATAAGTCCTTCATCCAGGCGGCGACAAACGAGATCCGGGCAGAGAAGGGAGACCGCGATATCTGCGTTACGGTTTTTACCGATAACTCAGGTGCAATTGTCTTTGATGATGAGTATCTTGTGACCCACAAGGTTGAAACCCATAACTCTCCATCCGCACTGGACCCGTTTGGCGGGGCGCTTACCGGGATTGTTGGCGTGAACCGGGACACGATCGGATTTGGCCTGGGTGCCAAGCCCTGCATTAATGTGTACGGGTTCTGCGTTGGTGACCCAGCTTCGGAGCCGGCCCTCTACAGGGGCAGGGACCGGAAAAATCCCATTATATCTCCCCGGCAGATTCTCGATGGCGTTGTGCGGGGAGTCGGGGTGGGAGGCAATTGCTCGGGTATTCCCACACCGCAGGGCTTCTGCTGGTTCGATAACCGGTATGCGGGTAAGCCTCTCGTCTTTGCCGGCACGGTCGGCGTGATGCCCCGGGAACACAATGGCCAAAACCTCTTCGAGAAAAAGGCAGAACCCGGCGATCTCATCGTGATGATGGGCGGACGGGTGGGAAAGGATGGTATCCACGGCGCTACGTTCTCGTCAGAGGCCCTTGACCCGAACAGCCCGGTAACCGCAGTGCAGATCGGCGACCCGATCACGCAGAAAAAGTTCTCTGATGTGCTTGTCAAGGAAGCCCGGGATCTCGGATTGTACCGGAGCATTACGGATAATGGTGCAGGTGGCCTCTCCTGCTCGGTGGCCGAGATGGCAAAGGAATGCAATGGCTGCCATGTGGAGCTGGACAGGGTTCCCTTAAAGTACCCCGGCATGGCCCCCTGGGAGATCTGGATCTCCGAGTCGCAGGAGCGTATGACGCTTGCGGTCTCCCCGGAAAAAAGTGCGGAATTGATCGATCTTTGTGCCCGGAGGGGAGTCGAGGCCACTCTTATAGGGAAATTTACCGGTACGGGCCGGTGCGTGGTGGAGTATGGCGGGAAGACCGTGATGGACATTGAGCTTGCGTTCCTCCATGATGGCCTGCCCAAAAAGCATCTTGTCACCCGGCAGGCGCCGGTGGCAGAGCCTGCTGTCGGGCCCCTCCCCCCCTGCCCGGATCAGCTCGGTGATACGCTGGCGGCCATGATCGGGCGCCGGAATATCTGCTCTACCGAATTTGTAACGATCCAGTACGACCATACAGTGCAGGGTGGCCATGTGCTTGGCCCCGTTCAGGGAAAAGGCCGGGTACAATCGGTGGCCACGCTCACCAAAGTCGTGCCCGGTTCGAAGAGGGCAGTCGGGCTCTCGCAGGCACTCTTTCCGTCCTATGCAGAGCTCGACCCGTACCGTATGGCCGGTGCTGCCATCGATCTTGCGATACGGGGACTGGTCGCAACCGGGATCTCCCCTGAGTCGATTGCGCTCCTCGACAATTTCTGCTGGTGCTCATCCGATGAGCCGGAGCGCCTGTGGCAGCTTAAGGAGGCGGCCCGCGGATGCTATGATTATGCCAAAGCCTTCGGGACACCATTCATCTCCGGCAAGGACAGCATGTTCAATGATTTCTCGGGATACGATGCGGAGAACAACCGGGTGAAGATCTCTGTCCCTCCCACCCTGCTCATCTCCTCCATAGGTATCCACAGCGATGTGACCAAAGCGGTCTCGCTTGATGCCAAAATATCCGGGGATCTTGTGTACGTGATTGGTACTACTGAGGAGGAGCTTGCCGGGTCGGAGTACTTCGCCTTCCTTGGCGCCGGCGGGAGCACGGTGCCCTGTCTCGATGCAGCGGCGGCACGGGTACGGTACCTCAGACTTTCTGATGCTATTGCCCATGAACTCGTGTCCTCGGCATATCCCGTTGGCCACGGGGGGATTGGCGTGGCCCTTGCAAAGGTGGCTATCGCCGGCCGGCTCGGTATGGACATTACCCTTCCCGGTGCCCTGCGCCCGGATATCTTCCTCTTCTCTGAAACGCTTGGCCGTTTCGTGGTCACGGTGGCACCGGATCACAAGCGTGCGTTCGAGCAGGCGCTCGGTGCCGATGCACTGTTGCTGGGAACAACCGGGGGAAGCCGGCTCCGGGTCACCGGCCGGACGTTCCTCTTCGAACAGGAGATCGCTACACTGGAAAAGGCGTACAAGTCATCATTTGGGGGGTTTTGATATGCCATCTGCACATGCACCACCTTCACAGCGTCTTATCGGGGAAAAAGCCCTGATCATGAGCGGGTACGGGATCAACTCGGAGATGGAGACACGCGAGGCACTCTTTCGGGCGGGCATGGATGCTGAGATTGTGCATATCAACGATCTGATTGCCAAAAGAGTGAGCATCTCCGATTACCGGCTCCTGGTTTTTCCCGGCGGATTTTCCTATGGGGATGATACCGGTGCCGGCAATGCGTATGCAAACCGGGTGAGAAACAACCTCTGGGATGATCTCCTGGAATTCCTTGATGGCGATAACCTCGTCCTTGGGATCTGCAACGGGTTCCAGATCCTCGCAAACCTCGGCCTCGTGCCTGCCTTTGACCGGTCGTACGTACGGGAAATCGCCCTGATGCCCAACCGGAGCGGGCGGCTCGAGTGCCGGTTTGTCACGATCCGGCCTGCATCAGATACTATCTGGACGCACGGGATTGTGAAGATCTTGTGCCCCGTTTCCCATGGGGAGGGAAATCTTTCCTGTTCTGCTGAGACCCTGCAGGAAATCAAAAGAAATCGCCAGATCGCATTCACGTACTGCCGGGATGACCTGAGCCCTGCCGGTGGCGAGTATCCCTACAACCCGAACGGATCCGTGGAGGATATCGCCGGCCTTACCTCAAAAGACGGCAAGGTGCTGGGTATGATGCCGCACCCTGAACGGGCCATGGAGTTTACCAATCTTTACGATTGGCCACTCTTAAAGGAGCAGATGCGAAGATCGGGTGAGCGGATCCCGGGAGAATCACTCAACATGGCAATCTTCAAAAATATCGTCCGGTACTTTGAATAAGCCCGGGTGGATTCTGAATTTTTTTTTAAAATTGTTCGATGACCTGGTGGAATGAAATCTTTTCTTACGGTTAAAATTTAAACAGCCCGCCTTTTTTCCCCTGTTTTCCTTTGCGACCGCTGGGTCCCTTGCTCTCCCCGGTGTCGTACGCAGAGCGGCGGCGTTCGGCCTCCTCGCGCAATTCATCTGCTACCAGGGGGAGATGGGAATACTTTTTCTGTTGGCCAGAAGAGTGCTGGTCCTCACTCTCCCCTTTGGCCGGTTTGGGGCGGGGGACTCCCGCGGCAATACGTTCAAGATCGGTGAGCGGCCTCGGTTGCGGCTGAATCGGCAGAGGAGCCGAGACATCATAGAGCGGATCCCCGTCGGTCCACGGGTCCCACTCCTCAGAAACATCCGCAGGGACAGGACCAGGTTCGGGCTTGTGTCCTTTCCGTGACCTGACCACCACCGGCTCTGGTTCTGGCTCTGCCGCACCGGAAGAAATCGTACCTGCCCGGCTTTTGACCGGAACTGGCGGCCCAAAGGTTGCACCGCACCGGGTACAGAACTTTGACCGGGAGGACGGGGCTGGAGTTCCGCACGAAGGGCAGACCTGTTTTGCCAGAGGAGCTCCACAGATATCGCAGAACTGCGCTTTTTTATCCGAGACAATGGCACCACACGATGGACAGACCGGCAGCCCCTGCGGTGTTACCGGTTCTTCGATGAGCGGTGCCCCGCACAGATCGCAGAACTTCGAATTGGTTTCCGGGGCGGGTGCTCCGCAGTTCCTGCATTTCCTGGCCATGATCTTCTAAGAAATTACCTGCCGGTTTGCCATAAATACTCTGGTCCAGTCGTGTCCGGTGCAATTGCTGTTTTCAGATTTTGTGACGGTGCATTCCCCGTTCTACCAGGGACAGACGCTGGTTACACCAATAGTTATTATAAATCTACCGGCGGTTTATTTTGCGTACGGGCCGGATATCTATCTTCCGGAAAGTCCTTTGGCAACGGGGCAGTTGAAGTGCAAAAGCAGATCTTTTTTCTCTTTTGGCTGTCCATATGCGAATGTGATGCAGTTACCGGATGACGAATTAACCCGGGAATTCTCGGATGTTCTGCATGTGCGCGAGCTTGTTGGAGTCTATGCTCTAGATATAAAGGATGTTGAAGTTCCTCTCAGGATCAAGATCCTGCGCTCGGGCAGTGTGTATTATGGAATTGCCAGCCTTGCCGTGCGGGAGAAAGGCGCAAACGATTATTATCGTGACTCGGGGACCTATCCTTCAAAAGAAGCCGCGCTGAATGGCGCTGTTGCGGGATTTTTCCTGCACTTAAAGCCGGGCGCTTCGATCCGGGAGATCAAGAACTGGAGTGTCTTTTGATTCTTTCCTTTTATGTATGCCGGCTATTCAGCACGGTTTACCGTTGAACGGATAAAAAAAGTTAGATGTAGGGGTTCCGGAGAGCCTTGCCCACACCAAAGGTCTTGCGTGCCTCGAGCGTGTTCTTGTTCTTTGTGATCTTCTCGTTTGCGAGCTTGGTCACAAGTTCAAGGCCGGGCTTGACCTTCTCGATCGGCTGGGTCTCGAAGACGCCGTCTGCGATTGCCTTTGCCCAGACTGCCTCACCGATCTTTGACCTGACAAAGATCGTGGACCAGCCGTCGGGGCTGCCGACTGAACCGGTGGAGATGTCGCCGAGGTTTGCAACGTAGTCGAGGCAAACGTGGCAACCGGGCTGCTCGTACTTGTGGGTCACCTTGAGTGGCAGCTGAACGACCTGTCCGCGCTTGCCGTAGACCCAGAACTTGCCCTTTCCGATCTCCATCTTCTTGACCGACTCGAGCTTCATTGCCGCGTGGTCTTCCACGAGCTGGAGGATGCTTTGGTACGGGAAGTTCTCCATGCAGAAGATACCTACTGCAAGGGCAATGCTTGCGCCAACGTCACGCATGCCGACCGGGTACAGCTGGGCTTTGCGGACTGCCTGCATCTGGCAGGGGGTGCCGACAATACCGATCTTGTCCAGACCGAAGCTGCGGGTTGCTTCCTTTAAGAGCGCAATGTTCGGGCTGATGTTGTACTTGGTTCCGGCCGCTGCAAGCAGCTCAGCCTTGGTGTTGACGATTGCCGGGATTGGTCTCCAGGGCTCGATCATATCGAGGTTTGAGCTGTCCTGAATACACTTGGACGGGTATTTTGCGTAGAATTCCTTGTTTGCCGCAACAATAGCGCCGTCGATAATTCCCGTGTCGAGTGCATAGCCGAACAGGGACGTTACAATGCCGCCATCCTGGGCGTATTTGAGAACCTCCTTGTCGGTGCTCCGGGCTGAGACGCATGATTTGTATTTACCGAGTTCTGCTCCCATTTCAATCACCTTCACTGGAGTGCCGCCATAATGGCCTCGTTGATCGCCTCGTACTCACTGATAACATCAGTGTTGAAGAACCCTCTCGGGCACTGCGCAGAGCAGGCACCGCACTTAATGCACAGGTCGCGCTCGAGCTGGGGCTTGCCGTACTCCATGGTAATGGCGTTGACCGGGCAGGCTGCCGCACAGCTGCCGCATCCCATGCAGAGGCCCTGGTTGATCACGCTGGTCATGATGTCGCAGGCGCATGCTTCGCAGCCTCCGGCGAGCTTCATGAGCGGGGTCAGGTAGGCAGTTGCGAGGTCTTTTTGTTCTTTGGTTCCCTTGAGGAGCAGGTATGCCATGACCGCGACGTTCCGGATCATCTGGGGCGTGGGTGCGCATCCGGGGATGAACACATCGACCTTGATCAGGTCGCCGATCGGCAGGAATGCCTCGTGAGCCGGCTGGTTCTGCTGGCCGCCGCGGCAAAACCGCGTGATGTTGCCATAGCAGGCGCAGCCGCCGAGGGCGACAACCACTGCGGACTTCTCACGGGTCTCCTTGATCTCTTCTACTGCGAGTTTGTCGTTAATACAGACTGATCCCTCAACGAACGAGACATCAACCTTCTGGATGTGCCTGACATCTGCAAGGGTCGGCATATATTTCAGGTCGACATATCTGTCGAGGAGTGTTAATAATCCGGCATAGTTGTCTGCGAGTGCCACAGTGCAACCGGTACACCCACTCAGGTGTGTGTAACCTACTGTAATCTTATCTGCCACAGGCTTAACCTCCTTTTTGGTTTCTGATGGTTTTGGTACTTCAGCGCTCTTGGTGGCCACAGGTTTCTGCGGCTCCGCGCTGGCTTCCTTCTTTTTGAAGATTGATAGTAGTCCCATAATCCACCCCAATCGTTTCGAGTATAACCTGAATTGCCTTCGGGATCGCGTTTTTCACATCTTCGGAAAGCCCGATTTCAACATCTGCATCTCCTTTTTTGATAGCCTTTGCCGGCTGGCACATGACAACCGTTGTATCAATTTTTGCACTGATACGACAGAGCTGATCTACGCCGTCCCATGAATGGGGGTCAATGTATGCACCCGGCTTAAGGGTATCCCCGGAGATTTTCGAGATTGAACCCGGCTTTGCATTGAAATCTGATATATCAACAACAACGAGTTTCTTTGTCACTTCGGGATCAAGGAAATTAAAAATAAAGTGCGGGGCTCCTGCGCCACCGTCCTGTATTGTTACATTGTCGGGAAGTATGAGCTTCTCCATTTCCTCAATTACCGCAGGACCAAAACCGTCATCGCCGAACAGGGGATTTCCACACCCTACTATGACGATCTCCGACTGCATCATCAGGTGACACTCACTGGATGAGCTTCTGAGCCACTACTTTGTTGTCTTCATCCAGTACGATCATGTGGGTTGCACATGATACACAGGGGTCGTACCCGCGCATGATGACTTCGGCAAGCTGCCAAGGTGCGCCGGTGAGGGCTGCACTGCAGGTTGCAAAGTTCCATGTGGTCGGTACGAGCATGCTGAAGTACTGGACCTTCCAGTCCTTGACACGGGCAATGTGTGCATCGCAGCCGCGGGGTGCCTCGTTGGTTGCCCAGCCAAGGGATCCGTCGCCATCGGGGATAAAGTCTGCAACAACCTTTCCGCAGGTGTCGAGTGCATCGATCTGATCGATCATCTCGTACAGGCTGTCAGTGTACTCCATCTCACGGGCAATATTCTGGCCTACTGTGCCCTTCTCATCGTAGTTCTTGTAGGTCGCAAGACGGGCACGCGGACCGACTTCTACCGGCTGGCCATCGTACATCGGGATGCCGGTGCAGGCCTCCATCTGGGGGTTGACCTTGGTGCCAATCTTGGTGGTTCCGCCAACGGGGTACCGTGGCTCTTCGAGCGAAACTTCCATCTCGCCCATGTACCAGTCCCATGGCCGGACTTCCTTGAACCGGTTGATGTCCCATGTGGGGCATTCGTCAAGGCTCGAGCTGCCATAGAATGCATGGGTTGCCATGTAGCCCTGATTATGGTACCCGAGGGTCTTGGGCAGGGGAACCTTCATGCCGCCAACATCGACGGATTCGCGTGCCTGGTAGTTCCTCAGGACTGCGATCATGAAGTCCATCTGGGCCTTGGCAAGGACAAGTCCTTCCTTGGCGAGGTCGTACATCTTGGTCTTGGCCTGCTCGGAGCAGTTGCGGTACATACCACCGATACGGGTGTTTCTCGGGTGGATGCAGTCGCCGCCAGCAATCTGGCCAATGGTCTGTCCGATCTCACGGAGGCGCTGGATGCGCTTTGCAACGGTGCGCACCGGCTCTTCTGCCGTGAACGGGTTGATCTTGGTCTCGGTACCCGGGATATACAGATCGGGCAGGATCAGGATATCGTGCAGCGCAATGCTGTGCAGCCGGTTTGCGAGCTGCAGGATAT
The DNA here is from genome assembly GCF_000017625.1 of Methanoregula boonei 6A8. Taxonomy (NCBI): domain Archaea; kingdom Methanobacteriati; phylum Methanobacteriota; class Methanomicrobia; order Methanomicrobiales; family Methanoregulaceae; genus Methanoregula; species Methanoregula boonei. The sequence goes on from NC_009712.1 coordinate 464,226, forward strand.
TACGGAGCGCCTTTGCATCCTTGGGGATCTCGCACTTGATCGATGCTTCCATCGCTTCGGTAGCCGCAAGGTTGTGGGCTATCGGGCAGATACCACAGACACGGGATGCGATCTTCGGCACCTGTTCGGGGGTCTTGCCGACGGCAAGCTTCTCTACGCCCCTCACCGGGGTAATGGAACACCAGTTACCCGTCTCAATGATGCCCTGGTCGTTAACCTTCAAGACCATCTTGGAGTGTCCCTCATGTCTTGTGGTTGGGGAAATCTCTACAACTTTCGACAATATTATCGCCTCATGTTATGTTGCGTTGTTCGAATTGCGGTACAAAATTGCTCTATACATCTCTCATCTCTAGAGATAATTGACCGTACAAAGTACGTTCAACTGTATCTACAACGAACCATTTTATAACGTTTTTTGTTTTAATTTCCCGGTACCGAAAACGGAGATCAAAGGGAGAATTGGCAATTAAAATAAAAAAGAGACAAAAAATGCCGGTTTTTCTTTGTCGCGCAGGAAGGCCGGGAATATCTGCGATCCTGTTTTATCTCAGGGCCATTTTATTCATTTCTTTTGTATTTTTCAGCAGGATGTTTTGTGATCGCCGTTGAGTTCATCCTGCAATTCTGCAAGCGTTGCCCTCCGTTCAGCGTACGCGTCATGCTGGTGGATGCTTTCTTCATTTGTCTGTTTGATGGTGACAACGGCATCTCCCGGCAGGTAATCAAACCCGCTCAGAACTTTCTTTGCCATTTCCCGGACGCAGTCTTCCACAAATCGCGGATTTTTGTGCGCGGCAAGCACAACGGCACTTTCATCGCCGCGTTTAAGGAGCTCATAAATGCCGGCGCTCATGGATTCTTTGAGGATCCTGATGATCTTTTCAAGGTCCACATGCTGGTCGTCATCGGTCTCGATGCAGAGGAAACCCCGGCCCCGCTGGTTGTGGGTGGCCATGGGAACTTCGGCAAAGAAGGCATCAATGGTCTTCTGGTCAATACCCAGCCCTTCAAGAACGTGGTTGGCCCGCTCCTTCATGATATTCTGCGCACAGGGGCAGGCGGTCATGCCGGTAACCTCGGCACCAATGCTCTTTCTTACAATGGGATCGCGGAAAGTTCTCTTTGCAATTGCCCGGGCATGGACCTTGACCACTTCGTGGCATGTTGTGTGGCTCACCGGTGTCTCGCGCTTGACCATGAACTCGCTGCGCATGAGTACTTCCGTGCGATCCGCATATTCATGCCGGTCAAGCAGCTTGCGTGCCACAGCACTGCAAAGGTTCTCGATCTCGTTGACTTCGCCATCAATTGCCTGCTGGAGTACCTCATCGATCACCTCAAAGTTCCGTGAGAGGTTAGCACCTTTGAGGCTTCCGGGCAGATCCACATAAACATCGAAGTTCGAGATAAAAACAACCGGTCTTTTATCGGGGCGGGTAACCTCGACAAGTTTTTTTACATTTTTCACCCCGACCCTGGTCAGGTTAATCCTTACATCGGGGGATGTTGCCTGAACGTCAGGCAGTTTCCCGCTGAACGGCTGTTCCGGGGCCTTATCCACTGTTACCTGATTAATAGGTCATCGCATCCCTGCTGGTTTTCGCAAGTGTGCTTCTTTAGTTTTTTCATATAATATTTATGTGCTTTGTTGCTGATATCAAAGGGATAAGCCTATGATGAAAAAATACTATGAATCCGATGCCGATCTCTCGGTGCTCTCGGGCAAAAAAATTGCAGTGATCGGATACGGGTCACAGGGACGCGGGCAGTCGCTGAACTTACGGGACAGCGGCCTTGATGTAATCATCGGTCTGCGCAAGGGAAAGAGCTGGGATGCGGCCGCAAAGGACGGCATGAACGTCATGACCGTTGCCGAAGCGGCAAAGAAAGCAGATATCATCCAAATCCTCCTGCCGGACGAGCTCCAGGCAGCGGTCTACAAAAATGAGATCCTGCCCCACCTCTCCGAGAACAAGGTCCTGATGTTCTCCCATGGGTTTAACATCCACTTCGGCCAGATCCAGCCGCCGGGCAATGTGGATGTGATCATGGTGGCCCCCAAGGGCCCCGGCTTCATGGTGCGCCGGCAGTACGAGGAGGGTAAGGGAGTCCCTGCACTCATCGCCATCCACCAAGACCACACGTGCAAAGCCCACAAGACAGCTCTTGCGTATGCAAAGGGTATCGGCGCAACGCGTGCAGTCGTTCTCGAAACTACGTTCCGCGAGGAGACAGAGACCGATCTCTTCGGTGAACAGGCAGTGCTCTGCGGCGGAACTGCATCGCTTATCAAGGCGGGGTTCGAGACACTGGTCGATGCCGGGTATGCACCTGAGATGGCATATCTCGAAGTCTGCCACGAGCTCAAGCTGATCGTTGACCTGATCTATGAGGGCGGGCTCACCAATATGCGCCAGTACGTGAGCAACACGGCGCAGTACGGCGATATGACCCGCGGACCCCGTGTCATCGGGCCGGAGGCCTACGAGGCAATGGAAGAGATCCTTGCCGAGATCCAGAGCGGCGAGTTTGCCAAGGAATGGATGCTTGAGAATATGGTTAACCGTCCGGTCTTTAATGCGCTCACGAAGGCTGATGAGGAACACCTCCTTGAGGAGACCGGAAAAGAAGTACGGGCAATGATGCCCCAGTTCAGGAAATAAATCCTCATTTTTCCCGGGTTCACGTTTGGATTTTACCCGACAATCCGTTTCATCCGTGCTGGATATTTGTATGAAAAGTTTTTGGGCATGGGGTACGTTCTATTACTCTTATGAGGATCTGCATCATCTACCATTCAGAAACGGGCAATACCCGGCATGTGGCGCAGCATATAGCTTCGGTCATCCCGGACAGCCGCCTGGTCGAAGTAACGGATCGCGCACAGCACATGGCACTGACCAGGTTTCTTGCGCAGTGCAAGGATGCACGCGGTGAGAATAAAACTGAGATCGAACCGTCCCACCTGAATGTGAGAGAATACGACCTTCTTGTGTTTGGATCCCCGGTCTGGGCATTCAAGCCAACGCCGGCCATTCATTCCATCATCGATGTGCTTGAGAACTGCGAAAAAAAACGGGCGGTTGCCTTTGTCACCTGCGGCGGCAGACCCGGCGGAAGCCGTGAGGTTTTCAAAAAATGGATCGAAGCACGGGGAATGAATTTTGCCGGGTTTACTTCCGTCAATGAGAAGGATATCGAGGACGCTGCTGCAAATGCCGAGCTGATCACTCTGGTCAAATCCGCAGTGCCAAAACTGGACTGACGTACCATTCAGGCAAATGCCCCGTTTTTTTGGATGCTGGGAAAGCCTTTTGCACCCTGGCATCCCTTATAATATACTGGTATGACGGACTCCTACGAAAATCTCTTGAAAAAAGCCTATTCCCACATTTCTGAAAAAAGTGCCTCTTCGGAGCGCTTTGTGGTCCCTGAGGCCAAGGCTTACGTGGAAGGTAAGACCACGATCCTCGAGAATTTCGCAGAGATCGCTGACACCGTCCGTCGCGACAAGGATCACCTGATGAAGTATATGCTCGGTGAACTGGGAACCTCCGGCAAAATCGAGGGCAACCGGGCGATCTTCAACGGGAAGTTCGAGATTTCCCAGATACGGATGATCATCAAGAGTTACGTGGATGATTACGTAATATGCTCTGAATGCGGCAAGCCGGACACCCGCCTGGTCAAGGACGACCGGGTTCTACTCCTCCGCTGCGATGCCTGCGGCGGTCACCGCCCGGTCCGGAAGCGTAAGGCAAGAACCGAACCGGCTTCGGAAAACCTTGAAGAGGGACAGGTTTTGGATGTCGAGATCCAGTCGCTCTCCAAGCGCGGCGATGGTGTCGTGAAGATGGGCCGTTACATCATGTATGTCTCGAATGCAAAGCCCGGCCAGAGCGTAAAGATCAAGATCTCCCGCATATCTGGATCGATTGTCTTTACCGAAAGAGCGGAATAGGGCAGTATTCCTATAACCGGCTTTTTTTTTTAAATTTCTGCCCGGCATCATCCCATTTTTTCGCGAGTCAGAAAAAGATAATCACAGTAATATATCTGCTTGTGCAGACCCACTTCTAAAAAAAGTATGGAATGCAGATCTGTTACAGGATCTACTTCTGCTTTGAAAGGTTTTTGAGAAGATCGTCGCAGTTGCTGGAGATCCGTTTGCAGGCCTTCTTTATGACCGTCAGGGGATTTTTCTTGGCGTTTTTGGTGGTGACCAGCAGTTCGGGGTCGGAGAACTGGAACTCGATAGTGTATTTTGCGACGTCTACATCCGGGTCGGTCAGGATCTCTTCGACAAGGGCGTTCATGAACGTGTGACCCTCCCCCTGGATAACGAGTCGCGCCTTGTCCTTTTCGAGTTCAAGTACTTTTACAATCATGCACCTATGTTTGGGAACCTGTGAACTATTAAAGTATGGGTGAGCAGGGAAGGGCAGCGGAGAAAATCTGCCCCATTAGGGAAATTCAAAAATGTCGCCATCATGGGCAAGGTGTGGGTATTCCCACGGCATCATATGACTGATATGGATGCAACGGAATGCCTTCGGGTGCAGGCTTTCGGCCAGCGTGCAGGCATCGAGGTAGTTCATATGCTTGGTAATGGTCATGTGCGAGGGGACGAGTGCATCCACAAGCAGGAGATCGAGATTTTCGAGCAGGTTGAGACTCTTTTGCGGGATATCCCGGTTGGTGTCCGAGGTGTACCCTACTCTTACACCGCCCCTTTCAAAGACAAACCCGCAGGTGTATGCCGGGGGATGTTTTACGAGGAATGGCGTGATCGTGATACCAAAAAGTTCGAACGGTACGTACGGCTCCACCGGATTTTGTTCGAACTCAAGGAATCTGAACGTTCCGCCGCAGTACCGGAGCACCGGCTCCGGGGCATACACCGGGGGACACTTCTGGACCCGGTAAAACTCGCCAAAGCCCATGAAATGGTCGTAGTGCCCGTGGGTCCAGACCACGGCATCGATATGGGGTGAACCTGACCTGATCAGCTGCTGGCGGAGATCGGGTGAGGTGTCAACAAGGATATGGCGGCCGTCCTGTTCGATAAGAAGGGAGGTCCGCAGCCGGCCGATGCCGGTCTTCTGTGCATGCTGGCATTGGGGGCAGTCGCACCCGATCTTGGGTGTGCCTATGGCATCCCCGGTCCCCAGCAGCTGGACTTTCATGTTATTTCCAGCTCAGGTTCCGGATCGCGTCGCGGTTCCTGATCATGCGTATGCCTGTTTCCAGGTCCGCGCTGTCGATCTTTTCGCGCTTGTCCATGAGGGCCGAGAGCAGTGCCTCTTTTACCATTATCCGGATATCCGCTCCGGAGAATCCGTCGGTGAGTGCCGCGAGCTCCTGGTAATCACAGGTGCAGGACAGGGATGACGTGCTGCTCTTTATGATCTCCCTGCGCATCTCCTCGTTTGGCAGGGAAAATTCCACTATCTCGTCAAAACGTCTCCATGCTGCTTCATCGAGCAATTGCGGGTGATTTGTAGCCCCGATCAGGAGGACACCGTTTTTTACCAGGCTGATACGATCGATGTTTTTTAAGAGTGAGTTGACGGCCCGTTTCATCGCACCATGGTCGTCGGTGACCCGGCTCTTTGCGACAAAATCGAATTCATCGATAAAGAGAATAGATGGGGAAAGTTTCTTTGCAAGTTCGAAGATCTTGTCGATGTTTTTCGAGGTCTCCCCCAGATACTGGGATGTGATCATCGAAAGCCTGACCTCGAGGACCGGCATGTGCATGGAGTGGGACATGGCAAGCGCTAAGGAAGTCTTCCCGGTTCCGGGTGGGCCAACGAACAGGAGTTTTCCCACCTCGTAAATGCGGTGCCGGTTCAGGAAGTCCCGGTGGTGAAGTGCGTGGTGGATTTTGTGGATAATCGCGGTCTGTTCCGGTGAACAGATGAGATCCTCCATGCGCTGCTCGATCTCTTCGGGCGCGCTCACGATCACCAGGTCAAGCGCCCCCCGGAGTTTTTCGTCCTCTCCGATCAGCTTGGAGAGTTTGGTGTCAAGGCTTGCCCGCGTATCCTCGTAGGGCGGGTTGGCCTTGCGCACATCCTGGTACGAAACTCCCGTACCGTTGAACGATTCAAAGAAAAAGGCAAGCGCCGGGTTCTGCCGGATGAGATCTTTTCCCCCTTGGGCAAGGAACCATTCTGCCGCCGGCTGGAGTGTTGTTATCTTCAGGCGCTGACCGAACTCCTCGTAGGAGACAAACGGATTTTTAGCGATCTTATCGTGTGCATCCGCAATATTGAGCGTGCGCTTCATCAGCCCGTCGCTCACATAGACCGGCCGTTTGATGGATTTGGTATCCCCGGAGCAGAAGATCTCCCGACAGGCCGGCGTCAGGTCATTGAGATCGAGAGTCGGGTTCTGGTTGAAAATTTCTGCAGTCAGCAGGACTTCCATGATGCGCAGGCTTTCCAAATCTCCGGACATGGCTGTAACCTTTATTATTTAACGCCTGAATCCTTATACCTATCCCATCAGCGGGTCGTGACTATGCAGCCGTCGGCAGTTACGATCAGGGTATGCTCGTGCTGGGAGACAAGCGAGCCCGGGATGTCGGCAAGGACAGGGTACCCGTGGAGGATCCCGGAGCGCACGAGGCCGGGGAGTGCCAGGACCATCTTTTTATCGTCAAGCCAGCGCCGGGAGAAGGGAAGCCCGTGGCGTTCCCTTACCTTTTCCATGGCCGCGCGGGCAGAGGGGATCCGGACCGGCTTTTCTGCGATCTGGGAATAAATCTCAATACGGGTCTTTTCCCCAACCCGGCCGCTCCCGGTTGTGGCAAATGGTTCTATTGCAAAAGCCGTACCCTCTTCAAGCACGGAACCGCCGTTGATGGCGATGTTGGGAATGGTGGGGTCCCGGTGCTGTATATATTGGCCAAGGCCATGGCCGGTGAGGTTGGCGATGGGCCGGTACCCCCGGCTGGTAATCTCTTTTTCTATGACTGCCCCGATCTCTCCTGCGGTCACTCCCGGCTTCACAATGCGAATTGCTGCTTCGAGGGCCTCGCGGGACGCATCAAGGAGGAGCGCGTTGTTCCCGAGGTCGACCGTTGTTGCGGTGTCCGCAATGTAACCGTCAATCTGCACCCCGAGATCGAGCTTGATCACCTCCCCTTTGGCAAAGACCCGCTCATCACCCGGCGCAGCCGTGTCGTGGGCTGCATCTTCGTTTAAAGAGACATTGAGAGGGAAGGCAAGGTCAGCACCGCTCTCCCGGACCCGGGCCTCCACAGACTCGACCAGTTCCAGGAAGGACCCCCCCGCCCTGATCTCACGTGCGCTTTCCCTGAGGATCACAGAGGCAAGTTTCCCTGCTGAAATATACGTATCCAGTACATCATCGTTCATCTTTTTCATACGATCAGCGTCTCCTCAAACTGCGTGAAACCGGCAAACTGCCGGGCACGTACTGCGCCCATATCCTCCAGCCGTATGCCCCCGACGCCGGGATAGTACAAGCCGGGTTCAACCGTGACCACCGACCCGGCTTCGAGTGCGCCTCCTGCGGGTCCGACCGTGGGGAGCTCATGGACCTGAAGCCCGACGCCGTGCCCGAGATTATGGATAAACCCCCTCGTGTCACTCTCGTATCCTCTGCTTTTGAAATAGTCCACCACGGCGTTATGTACATCTGCCCCCGACACCCCGGCTTTTATTGTTGCAATACCGATCTGCTGGGCCTCTTTTACTGCCTCGTACATCTCGGTGATCTTCTGGCTGGGCTTTCCTTTCGAGACTGTCCGGGTCATATCCGCGTAATACCCCGATGCCTCATCCCGTGGGAACATGTCGATCACGATGGGCTCATGCGGCTTTAGGGCCCCGCTCCCGATAATGTGGGGGAAGGCGGTATCCTCTCCGCACGAGATGATGGTCTCCACGGCGCGGCACCCTTCATCCATCAGCTGCTTGTGCATCGCAATACGGACAAGTTCAGAGGTGAGCGGTGCGCCGTTGTGGTACAGGATGCCTTTTTTTACGGTGGCATGGCTGATGAGGGAGATCCCGAGCGCCATTGCACGCTCGGTCTTCTTCTGCACAGCCTGCATGAGCCGGATCTCCCCGGGGCTCTTTATTGCCCGGACTCTCTCTACGGTGCCATTGTCAACGATCACATGGCCGTGCTCCTCAAGTGCGCGCAGGAGCGCGGCGGGAAGCGCAGGAGAAACAAGCAGGTTCTTTCCTGCCTGGCCGGCGATCATCTTTGCTGCGGCCTTCCAGGGATCCTTTTCTTTTTTGACAATATCGGGGAGCCCTGCCTGGGTGCGCGTCATCACCGAAGTCGTTGATTCCCGTGATGCCCGCTCCGCCTCCATCTGGGGCACGATGATGGTGCCCGGTTGCCTGCGCCGCTTAAAAAAGACAAAGGGATCATGCATCACGAACCGGGTAAGGTACCGCATGTCCGCCTCTTCACCTGTAGCATAGTGCACAAAGGCATCCGCCCCGCACTTCTTCATGGCAGCGTCCAGTGGATCCATTGCCATACATCTACGCGCTGAAACGTCAAGTACTTTTATTCCCGGATTCTAACATACGAGTGATGGACGAAACTGCAAAGGAACAGTTCAAGTGGAAATTCTACCGGCTGGCAGTCCAGCTCAATGCCATTATTCTTCTGGTGGCGCTTGCGATCCTGTTCTTTTTCCTTGCCCCGGAACCGTACCGCCTCCCTGCACTCATAGTCCTGCTCGCCCTTGCCCTTGTGCTCTCTTGGGATTTTGTGAAGAGCTACCGCTTGACCAAGGCATGGCTTGATGAACATTGAGATGAAGGTAATACTATAGGGGTAAAGCGGGAGCGTTTCCGCAAGGATTAGGGTATGCTCAAGAAGATGAAGGAGGAGATCGAGCTTCTCAGCCGGCACATTGAGGTGGCCCGGACCGTAGCCGAGCACCAGCCGATCGGCATCATGAAACTCTCCGAGATCCTCGACCTTCCCTCGCACCGTATCCGGTATTCCCTCCATGTGCTCGAACAGCTGGGCTACATCCGCGCGTCACCGGAAGGGGCAGTCGCAACTGCGCAGACCCGCGAGCTCTTCGCTCACTTAAACGAGGATCTTGATGATATTATACGCCTTGTGAACGCGATGAAACGACCCTGACCGGCAATTCCCCCGCAGATTATTGATTTTGTGCTCACTGCATCACTGCCGATGCCGGTTGATCGGGTCTGATCTGCCCTTCGTTACCTTTAAAAGGGCTCACAAAGAATCTATTAAGGCGCAGGAAACTGCTGCCGCCATAACTCAGTTGGTAGAGTGGCTGGCTGTTAACCAGCATGTCACAGGTTCGAGTCCTGTTGGCGGCGCTTATGGGCCTGTAGCTCAGTCCGGTTAGAGCGCCCGGCTCATAACCGGGCGGTCATGCGTTCGAATCGCATCAGGCCCATTGCCCATTTTTATGAGTTTTTCTGACAGGGACCGCAGGTTCGTTCCGGTATCATTTTCCGTCATGCCGGGTGCAGGTAACCGGGGTAAAAACAAAATATCCCTGCGTGACCCCCCATTATAGTCCTATGCACGAGAAGACCGATTTCTCTTCTGTAATCTCCATGTTAATTGCACATGTCTTGCCTGATCCTGCATGGGGTCATGTGGTGCAAAAGTGCCGGGATATAAGATTTTTCTTCGTAACATAGGGAAATACCTGTGGGGGGTCAGGCAGGGTAAAAGTGCGGGGCCAGCAAAAAGCGTCAGCTGGCCCCGGGCAAATTGACAAAGTATCTATGATCGGGCAACAGAGCAACCTTCATGGCCTGTCCCGTGTGTGGCGGTGACTGTGTACGTCCGGCGCAGGAGGTACTTGCAGCACTTCCCACGCTGTTTGTGCCCTGTCCCTTCTGCCGGATGCAGGTCCTTGACAAACGTGCCCCTCTTCCGGTACTGGACTATCCCGAACCCTGTTCCTGCGGGAGACGATTTATCGATGGCGTGTTTGCACACCTGTATGTCATCATGTGGGAGGAAGGCGATCTCCTGCCCCATGATCCCTTAATTGCAGTCGGCTCCCCGCTCATCCATCCGGGGCTTGCCCTGGATCATCCCCCGTTTCTCCCCACAAAATCTCTCCTGCTGCTCTCGGGAAAGGTAACGCAGAAGACTGCCCGCAGGATAGTTGCCGAAGTTCCCGAAGTAAAAGGCGTTGTGAGAACCATCCCGGGCATCCCGGGTCTCGCATCCCATGAACCGGGTGCCGTCCCTTGCGCCCACACGCTCCTTGCAGGCTGCGATGTCCGGGCCGATCTCTTCCCGTTGGGGGAGGGTACCCTTGTCGTGTACAAGCAGCAGTCGGTCATTCATGTCGAGTTTCCTCGCGCCGGCTATCCCAAGGTACGGGCAGTCGCCGCCCATACGGGAAAACCCCCGGTTCCTCTCTTTATCGATGCCTGTTCGGGGCCCGGGACGCTCGGCCTTGCCGCAGCAGGGCTTGGAGTCCCGCATGTCATTATGAACGATGCGTGGTATGCCGCTGCGTTCTGGTCTGCCGTCAATATCGGTGTTAACCGTGCCCTTTTTGCTATCGATGACGTGAAGATCAGTGTGCAGTACGCAGAGATGGCGACCCGTCCGGTTGTGCAGATGCCGGAAAAGATTGCCGAGGCCCGGGGGCAGCAGATCCTTGAGGTGTACCAGGGAGACTTCCGGCACCTCATGTCAGTGATCCCCCGGGATACGCACCTGGTAACGGCGCTGGACATTTTTGACAAGCAGGATCGGGGCACTGTCGCTGCCCTTCTTCACGACTGGCAGGACCGGGTGGGCGGCGAGGTCTTTGTTCCCTGAAATGTCGGGAGAAACCGGCGGATCTTTGGAGTTATCTGGGAAAAATTCCCCGCATATTATGCCAAGGATTTATTGACCGGCAGTTCAAGTGATATGGGGACTAGCCCGGGTGGCTCGGCGTCACTTGTTACCCGAAACCGTCGGTACGCGGGGGGCGAAGTCTGAAGAAGGCTGCAACGATCTCCCGGATCCTGTGTGTCCTGACGTTGAAACCTCGTCCCATGAGGTCGATGGCCAGGGATCAAAATTCCGGAGGGAGTGGCGACCTGTCGCTGCGGGAACCGGTTCAGGCCCGGAAGGGAGCAGACTTACCGCAGACATCCGGCGCCCATGGGGTAACGGGGCGGAGGATGGGTGCTTTGGTGAAAGGAGCAACGTACAGTCGACCGATGACACGTCCCCGTTTCTTGTGATATTATGTCCAAAGTCACCATCATCGGTGCAACCGGCAATGTCGGTACCTTTGCTGCCTATGCAGTTTCTGTCGATCCCCATGTTCATGAAATTCTGCTGTACGGCCGTGAAGGGCGCGAAGCCTTCTTAAAAGGGCTTGCCCAGGATTTTGCCGATTCCTTTGCGGCACGGGGAACCAATATCCGGGTTACCTGGACCACGAGCCTCAAGGATGTGGCCGGTTCGGATATTGTTGTAATCACAGCGGGTACTCCCCGCGGACCGGGCCAGAATCGTCTTGACCTGGCGCTCGGGAACGCGCGGATCATTGCCCCGATGGCCCGTACGATCGGCACGATTGCCCCGGATACCAAGATCATTATGGTGACCAATCCTGTTGACGTGATGACCTGTGTTGCCCTGAAATATTCGGGCCTTAAGCCAAACCAGGTCTTTGGTCTTGGCACGCACCTGGATTCGATGCGGCTCAAGTCACTTATTGCAAGTTATTTCAAAGTGCATGTCAGCGAGGTCCATACCCGTATCATCGGGGAACACGGGGACAGCATGGTGCCACTCTGGTCAGCGACCACGATTGGCGGGATCAAGATCTCCAACCTGCCGGCATTTGCGCATCTGCCGGTGCAGGATTTTATCCAGTCTGTAAAGACCAGCGGTGAGCAGATTATCAAGAACAAAGGTTCCACGGTCTATGGCCCCGGTGAGGCTATCGCGACACTGGTTAAAACCATCCTTGGTGATGAGAACCGGATCCTGACCGTATCTGCATATGTGAAGAGCGAGGTCCATGGGATCGGAGGTGTCTGTATCGGCGTTCCTGCCCGGATCAACAAAAACGGTGCGTTCCCGGTGACCATCAGGATCGATGAATCCGAGGTTATTGCCTACCGGGAATCGGTTGAGAAGATCCGCGCCACCATCCACCAGATTATCGGCGAGCTGGAAAACGATAAGGATATAGGACCGGCAGCACCGAAACGGCAGAAAAAAACCCGCGTGTAATTATCTGTTTTTAAAGATGGGGTTTGAGAAAAAAGCCTGGTACCAGGGACGACAGAAAATCCCTGTGCTTTAATTCAGCGTTACTTCAATGATCTCTGCTCTCTCGACACCGGGAACCGCGTTGAGTTTTCCTTCGAGAGCATCGGTCTCGCCGCCGGCGTCGTTGACAATTGCCGCAAGCTTGAGGGCCTTGAGCCCAAAACCGATCGGCTCTTCCTGGATATCCTTGATACCGGGCAGCGCATCTTTGAGTGCTTTCTTTAATTTTTCAAGGTCAATGTCCGGGGACTCCGGCATAACCCTGAGAATGGCTACAACGCTTCCCATGCCTTACGGTCCCCCGAATCCGCATTTCGGGCAGACGTAGGGAATACTCTGCTCCCTGCACCGGTAGCACCGGGTGATCTCGACACCGCATGCGGGGCACGCGAACGCCGTTGAGCCCTCTTCTGCGAGCGGAGCGCTGCAGGATGTACACTTTTTATCGGACATAATATTCTCTCCCTTTATGGATTCCTATACTATCTCTTTTAGTACCTTTAAAAGGTTGTACCAATGCAGGTGCCAGGGACCTTAACCCCGCGAAGCCATCGTTCTATCCGTGCAGGATCGGTTCCATTGAGAATAAAGGTCCGGATCCGGTGTTCGAGTACATAAGGAATACACTGGGGATCAACAACATCCGTTACCCTGGGCTTATTTATGCGGGGAACCAGTTTCCCTTCATCGGTGATGCCGTCAACGGATTTGAGAACAAGGAGATCCCCCCCGAGCCTGCCGGCAACCCATGCCGCGATGGTGTCAGAGGTCACGTCCCACGAATGGGGCAGAGGATCATGGCGGCGCATTGTACAATAGGGCAGGAGGATACGCGGTCCTGCCGGGCATGCCAGCCTTGATGTTGTTTTTATTCCCTGCGCGGCGAGCATCCAGCCGTACTGATCCATGGCGGCACATGCCATCCAGTGAGCTGTATCACTGTCGGCTTCCGATTGCCGGACCGCATCGGCAAATACCCCTCCGCCCGGGACGATCAGCAAGGGACGCCGGGCAGCGCGAATGACCGGGATAATTTCCCTGGCATGGCGTGCAAGGCTCCCTCCCAGTTTTACGACCGTAAGGTGTGCGCTTCCCTCTTCTCCCCCGTGTGTGACCTGCGATCTCATCTCCCAACCATTATATCCCCTGCTTATAAAAAGGAAAGTACCGTGTCCTTTTCCCGCCTGTCAGCTGCCTTCCTCTTCTTGTGCTTTTGCGTCGTGACCTGCAGTGCCGTGCAGATCATAGAATTCTGCCCGGACCCCTATCTCCCCGATGATGCAGATGAGTACATTGTCCTGTCCGGGGATGGATCCCTTGATGGAGTCGCTGTCTCCGATAATCACGGCGGTTTCCGGTTTCCGCAAGGTACGGTTATCCATGGAACCCTGACGATCGCGCGGAATGGTGCGGCCTTTGAAAAGACTCATGGAACCTCTCCGGATTTTGAATGGCAGGATTATTCTCCCAGTGTACCGGATGTTGTCTCCGGTAACCAGCTTCGACTGGCTAACACCCGTGACGAACTGCTGGTGTACGAGAACAGCCGGCTCGTGCAGAAGATCACCTGGCCCGGTGATGTGAAGCCCCGGGAAGGCCAGGTGCATTATCTCGAAGAAGGTACCTGGGATCCCCGGCCGCTCATGCTTGGCCAGTCCCGTCTGGCCCTGACGAGCTTTGAAAATGTGACCGTTACCGCCTTTGTCTCCCCTGATTCTTCCCTTGCGGTCTTTTCCGGTGCTGTTGACTCCGCGCAGCACCGGGTGCTGGCAAATGTCTACGAACTGACCAGCACAAATATTACCCATACCCTGACTTATGCCAGGAAACGGGGGGTGGATGTATCTGTTCTTGTCGAGGGTGGACCGGTAGGGGGGATCCCGGCAGCGGAGAAATCTGCAATTTCTGTGTTGAACCAGAGCGGGATCCCTGTTCTTGCAATGGCCTCATCTGAGGGAGGGCATGTGCCGTACCGGTACGATCATGCAAAATACGTGATTATTGATGATCGCGCAGTGCTGGTGACCAGCGAGAACTTCGGGCACAGCGGTTTTCCCCCGGCAGGGGAGACCGGGAACCGGGGATGGGGAGTCGTGATGGAGGATCCCCGTCTTGCGGCATACTTTGCCGATCTGTACCAGACTGATACATCGGGTTCGGCCATCACTCCGGTATATGGAACAGCGGGACCCGGGGAAAATTACACCATAATTTCCCGGCCGGTGGTCTTTGAACCTGTGACGTTTACCGGGGCCCGGGTGACCCCGGTCATCGCCCCGGATACAAGCGCCGGGATCACCGGTCTCCTCAATTCCGCACAGGAAAGTATCGAGATCCAGCAGGCATACATTACCAACGAGTCGAAAACCCGTCTTAACCCATACCTTGCCACAGCAATCAATGCATCACGGCGCGGGGTTCAGGTGCGGGTGCTCCTTGATTCTTACTGGTATAATACAGAGGACGAGGCTGATAACGATGAGATGGTGGCGCTCATCAACCGGATCGCCGCAACTGAAAACCTGCCGCTTGAAGCACGCTGTGCAGATCTTGGTGCAACCGGTCTTGAAAAGATCCATAACAAAGGGGTAATTGTCGATGGCCGTGCAGTGCTTGTCAGCAGCATTAACTGGAACACAAACTCTCCCGGTTTCAACCGGGAGGCTGGTGTGATTATTGAACAACCGGGGGTGGCCATGTATTTCCGCGGAGTCTTCGATGCCGACTGGAGTCCTGCGGTGCGTTCTCCGCATCCCCCGACCGATTACCTGAAAATTGCCTGTGTCATTACGGTCATCGGCCTTCTTATGCTCCTCTATTATTACCGGCATATGCGATAAGTCTTGAATGAGTGTATTATATGGAGCGCCCGGGCTGGCAGGTGGCTTTGAGCGAAAACAAAAACAGCAATCGGAACCGCACGATGTGGGATGATGGGATAGATTCTATTCTTTCTTAAGTGCGCACTGGCACACATCGCAGAGGTTGATATCGCTCTCTCCGGTGACCACGGCAAGTGCCCAGCGATCAATCATCGCATCAAGGTCGGAAGAAAGCGCAATCGCACCGTATCCTCTTTTCCTGCTCAGGTACTGGGACACTGCAGCCCGCGTAACGCCCAGTCTCTTTGCTGCATCGCTCTGGCTGAGGCCCTGGTTGTTGACAAGCCTGGATACCATCTCCGCCCTCATGGGTGGCAGGAGGTTACGAACCATGCTGTCGCAGTGCATGAGCGTGCAGGTATGCTTTGTCATACAATGGCCGGCTGGGATTCTGAGGTGGTTACGGGCCTGTTCTGGTAGATAATCTGCCGCGCATCCCGGAAATTGAATTTCTCGATGATAAGGTGGCGTTCCTTGAGTTTCTTTAAGGCATATCTCACGGTCCGCGGGGCAAGGTGGCTCTTCGTGACCAGATCCTTGTGGGTCATGGCGCCCCCGATGTCCAGGATCTCCAGTACCGTCCGTGATGAGGGGGGTAATGTCTGCTGATACATGATCGTAGTGTTAACAGTGTTAACATATCAACCTGTCGGTAATTTATATCCCCGGTTTCAACCATCACCTATGTTCTGTCGCCAGGAAAGGGTCGCACTTCTGCTGTTGATCGCCGTGGCACTTGCGGTCGTTCTTGCGCAGGTGGTGCTCTTATCCTTAGGGAAAACACCGTTTGCCACAGTGTATTCCAATGAGGTGGCAGATGGGACCCTGGTCAGCCTTACGGGCAGCATTGACCAGGTGACCGTACTCTCCAATGGGGGTCACGTGATCCTCACGGTCAACAATACCTCGGTCTTCATCCCCGCTATCGTTGCGGGTGACCGGGCCTTTGCCAAAGGGACCCCGGTTTTGCTCTACGGGACGGTCCAGACCTACCGAGGCAAGAAAGAGATTGTCGTTAACTCGGCAGAGGATATTGTGGAAATCCGGTAAATTCCGTTGTAGTGTACCTGGTTTCAGGTTCGTCCTGGGAGATGATCCCGCCAAATACGCCGAATTTGCAGTGTCCAGCACAAAAAAAGATTATTTCCGGATTTCCAGTGTTACCGAAAAATTCCTGACGGTGTGGGTGAGTGCCCCAAGACTGATGAGATCTGCACCTGTCTGTGCATAATCACGAATCGTTCCTGCGGTGATACCTCCCGAAAGCTCGATGGTGACCCGGTCACGGAGACCCACAGATTCGAGATTGCCAATGGTATCCCGGATACTGTCCGGAGACATGTTGTCGAGAAGCAGGATATCCGCGCCTGCGCGGGCAGCGGTGACAGCATCGTGGGCAGACTCTGTCTCGATCTCGATCTTACGGTAGGCACTTGCGGCCCTGGCACGGGCGATTGCCTCGCTGATGGAGACGAGGGCCAGATGATTGTCCTTGATAAGGATGCCATCACTCAGGCATGTCCTGTGGGGATCACCCCCGCCAAGCACGATCGCCTTTTTGTCCAGCGCGCGCAGCCCCGGGCAGGTCTTGCGCGTCCCGGCCACCCGGCAGCGGGGGTTTTCCGCCTTCACCGTATCTGCCATGGCTTTTGTCTGCGTGGCAATCCCGCTCATCCTGCCAATGATGTTGAGCGCGGTGCGTTCCACAAGCAGGATCTTCTTTGCCGGGCCAGACAGCGTGAGAAGAACCTCCCCGGCCTTAACGGTTGAACCGTCCCTGGTCTCCGGCCGCGCCTCCACGCCGAAATGAGAAAAAAGCGTCCCGGCCTCTTCAAGACCTGCAGCAACACCTTCCTGCTCTGCCCGGATCACTGCATGACAGGTTATCTCGGGAATAATGGCATCCGAAGTCACATCGCCGGACGGCGCATCCTCATCAATAAATTTCAGCAGGTATTCCAGCGAAACCATAGCGGATCGTTTCCTCTCTTATGTCCCGATGACCAGCGGGCTGTCAAGGTTTTTTAAGAGCGAGAGGATGGAGAGTGCCGCAAGGTAACTTGTTGCCGGGTTCTCGGGGCTGGGCACATTGGTCACCCGGATGTAGGTCTCGCCAAAGTCTCCCTCAATGAAGAGCTCATGGATATTCTTGTCTGCCGCCGGATCCACCCAGAGTTCCACGTCCGCATCCTGGCCGGCTGCAAGACCCATGGCAACTGAGACATTCACGTTCTTGGGATACAATTTGATGCACTCATGTGCCTTGCCGGAGAAGATCCGCCGGCGGATTGGTGCATCGAGGCCAAGGGATTGCGGGCTCTTGGTGGTCTTTAAGAGCAGCTTCGAGATGGGGGAGATCTGCCCTATCTTTACGTTGTCCAGCCCGAAAATCGCTCCGCTCGGGACATAGATCTTTGTCCCGGTCTGCCGTGCCACAGCCACAAGGCCCTCCCTGAGTTCCTGATCGGTAAGCGCTCCCACGCTCATAATAACGAGGTTCTTTTTGTGTTCGAGAACTTCCTGTGCGTGCGCCCGCGCCGCACCCACCGAAGCGGCCTCAACCACGATATCGGTGTCTGCTTCGAGGAACGCTGCAAAGTCCCCGTATGCTTTCCCGTTGCAGAGATCTGCGATCTCTTTTGCCCGTTCAGGTTTGGTGTCGTAGACTGCCGGGATCGTGAACCCTTCCGCGTGCCGGGCGATGATATGCCCGATATTGCCGCAGCCCAAAAGCCCGATCCGCATCATAGTAAACAGGTTATGGGTGTCATGGATTAATGGTTATCCTCCTTAAAAAATTCAAAGGAAAACGACTTTTAACTGCTCCGGGCCCAAAACGATCCGGGGAAGCAGATGGACGGGAACCGATCTACGCGTGGCAGCCCTGATCCGGGCGATCTGTTTGCCGGTCTTGCCGGCAAACGGGTGTATATCGAGACCTACGGGTGCCGCTATAACTTCGGCGACACGGCGAATCTGGTTGCCGTCCTTAAGCACTACGGAAGTACCGTTGTCCCTGCCCCGGAAGACGCGGATGCGGTCGTGGTCAATACCTGCACGGTGGTCGGTCCTACGGAACGGCGCATGCTCCGCCGCCTTTCTGCATTGCAGGAGAAACCGCTTTTTGTTACCGGCTGCATGCCGCTTGTCCAGCGCGAAGCGATCCTTGCGGTCTGTTCACCGGTTATTATTCATCCGGATACGATCCGCGAAGCCTCCCGGGCCCTTATGACCGTTGGCTCCGAAAGCGTAGGGATCGTCCAGATTGCCCAGGGCTGCCTTGGGCGGTGCACCTACTGCATCACGCGCAGGGCCCGGGGGCCTCTCAGGAGTTTCCCTGTCCAGGAGATCCGAAATAAAATCGAAGAATATGTCAGGGCTGGCGCATACGAGATCCAGCTGACCGCACAGGATACCAGCGCATGGGGACGGGATACGGGGCAGCGCCTGCCGGATCTGCTTACCGCTCTCTCTTCCATCCCGGGAAATTTCCGGCTCCGGGTCGGAATGATGAACCCGGCTACTACCCTGGGTATCCTTGACGATCTGATCGATGCCTTTGCCAGCGATCGGCTCTTCCGGTTCGTGCACCTGCCGGTCCAGTCGGGATCCGATCGCATTCTCGAACAGATGGGGCGGGGCTATACGGTCCGGGAATTCGAGGAGATCGTCTCTGCATTCCGCGGGCGATACCCGGATATCTCCATTGCAACCGATTTCATCGTAGGGTTCCCGGGGGAGACCGAAGAGGACTTCTCCCGATCCCTTGAGCTGATCGGGCGGATCCGGCCCGCCAAGGTTAATGTGACACGATATTCGCCGCGGCCGTTCACCGGGCCGTTTGAGGAAAAGGACTTTCCGGATGCAGTAAAAAAAGATCGCTCCCGTATTCTGAACGCGTACGCGGAGGAGCAGTATGTCGCACTCAACCGTCCTCTTCTCGGGACTATGGTCTTCTGCGTAGTCACCGAGAAGATCCGGCCCGGCTCGGTCATGGCCCGGACCGCCTCGTACCAGGGCCTCGTCATCGGTGAGGAGCTGTCTGTCGGGACTGCTGCAGTTGTCCGGCTCAAAAAAGACCGGAAGTACTTCTTTATGGGGGATCTCCTCTCCCGGGATCCATCTCATATGCGGGGGGTCGATTAAGACGAGTGATTTTATAGCCGGAACAAAAAACTACACTCTTGTTTTACGCTCATGTGGCATTCGAAGGTGATATGATATGGACGAGATTGAGGCCGGCTTTACGAAAATGACCAAAATGATCGAGGAACTAAAAAAGACTGAGGGCCAAATGTCCGAGGAGATCCGGGCCAACGACGGGGAACTCCTCAGGCGCATGACCGTGCTTGCAAAACCGGTGGTCAAATCGGTCGGTCTCAACCTGCTCAAGATCGGCAAGCAGGACACCAAGGGTGAGCTCTACGATCCTAATTATTTCACAGAGAAGATGATCATTCTGGGTAAGTGCGACCCGGCGCCGTTTCGTCCTGATGACCCGGCAAAGACGATCACTGACCAGTTCTGCGTCCTCTCTGAGCGGGGCAGGTTGTACGAACTGATGTACAGCAACGATGGTTTTCTTACTGATTCGTACCTCAACCAGATCGAGCCGAAGGCAGCCATTGAGCGGTACGGTTATGATGTCCTGTTCATGCTGTACCAGGGCATGCACGAGTATCTCAAGACCGAGCAGGAGCTTGTTGCCGCTCTCGAAAAGGTCATCGGTTTTGTTTTTGCCTCGAAACCCCGGGCCTGACCGGGGAACCTTTTTTGGAATCTTTCTCGTAAAAGTTTTGCATAAAATCCTGGCACAGCCCGTGCTCTTTTATCGAAAAAACAGATTAAAACAAGGATATGGGCCCGATGCGATTCGAACGCATGACCTCCCGGTTATCAGCCGGGCGCACCACCGGGCTATGCTACGGGCCCAAAAGGATTGCCTGAAATTTACCTTATTAGATATTCCATCAGAGTTTTTATAGGTTGTGAATGGCCGGGCGGACAGGATAATGCTATAGGGCTTTGTGCCAAAAATTACGTAATCTTGAACGGATCTGGGATCATGGAACGACACTATCTTCTCGGGAATGAAGCCATAGCCCACGCCTGTCTTGAATCGGGCATCGGGTTTGTAAGCGGGTACCCCGGCACCCCGTCATCGGAAGTGGTCGATGTGCTCCGTGCGCAGAAAGACCCGCCCTTTTATCTCGAATGGTCGGTAAACGAGAAAGTTGCCCTTGAAAATGCTCTCGCTGCCGCGTGGTGCGGGCTGCGGGCGATCTGCACGATGAAGCACGTAGGCCTTAACGTTGCCGCTGATCCGCTGATGACCAGCGCCTATACCGGGGTAACCGGTGGCCTTGTGATCCTGAGTGCCGATGATCCGTTCGCACACAGTTCCCAGAACGAACAGGATACGCGGTGCTATGCCCATTTTGCCCGGCTCCCCTGCCTCGATCCCGCAGGTGTGCAGGAGGCACACGATATGGTCGGTACCGCGTTTGCCCTTTCCGAGGAGTTTCGCCTGCCGGTGCTGTTCCGTCCCACCACCCGGATCTGCCACTCCAAAGGTGATGTGGCGCTGGGCGCTGTTGTACCGAATGAGCGAAAAGGTGAGTTCCATAAGGATCCCCGGCAATATGTCGTGATTCCGGCCCACACGCGGATCCTGCACAAGAAACTCAACGAAAAGCAGCCCGCTCTCAAAAAACGCCTTGTCGAACTGGGGCTCAACGCGTACACCATCAGCGGAAAGACCGCTGTCATCGCGAGCGGGATCGGGGCAGCCTACGTTCAGGAGCTCCTCCCTCCCAACGTTTCGTTCATGAAGATCGGGGCATACCCCATTGATGAGGCTTGGTTGGGGGAATTTGCCAAAAAGCACGAGAAGATCCTGGTCATCGAGGAACTTGCCCCGGTGGTCGAGGAGGCTGTCCGGCAGGTTGCCGGGTGTGTTCCGGTCTTTGGGAAGATCAACGGGTACGCGCCGTACGAAGGGGAACTTTCGCCGGGCGTGGTCGCCGGGATCATGGTAAAGGCCGGGTTTTTGGAGAAAAACCCGTTTGCCGCTCCCATCCCTGTTCCGGACCTTCCCCTGCGCCCCCCCATCCTCTGCGCCGGCTGCCACCACCGCGCGGCGTTCTATGCGGCAAAGAAGGTCTTTGGCCCGACCGCAGTCTACCCAAGCGACATCGGATGCTACACGCTGGGGCTCCAGCTGGGCGCAGTGGACACCACGATCTGTATGGGTGCATCCATCACGGTCGGGAGCGGGATCGCGCATTCCGATCCGTTGCGTGATGTGGTCTGCACAATCGGCGATTCGACGTTCCTGCACACGGGTATCCAGGGGCTGATGAATGCGGTGTACAACGGTGCAAACATGACCGTGATCATCCTCGACAACCGGATCACCGCGATGACCGGCCACCAGCCCAACCCGAATACCGGGGTAACCGCTACCGGTGTGGAGACTCCTCCGGTCTCCCTTGATGCGGTTTGCCGCGCCTGTGGGGCGACCTTTGTCGAAACGGTCGATCCCTACGACATGACCGGCATGCTCCGGGTGCTTGAGGATGCAAAGGCCAAAAAGGGCGTTAAGGTGATCATCGCAAAACAGATGTGCGTGATCGTGGCCCGACGCACCGGGGTAAAACGGGGCCGCTATGCCGTCAACCCGGAGATCTGTACCGGCTGCGGCACCTGCGTGCGCTTTGGCTGCCCGGCAATCGAGCTTGTGGACAAGAAGGCCCGGATCAACGAGCTCTGCAGCGGGTGTGCGGTCTGTGCCCGGCTCTGTCCTGTCGGGGCGATATCCCTGGAGGTGCGGAGATGAGCGCGGGTTTCGATATCCTGATCGTCGGGATCGGAGGGCAGGGGACCATACTTGCGTCCAACATCCTGGGCGAGGCCTGCCTCCGCGAGGGCCGGCCCGTAAAAGGGGCAGAGACGCATGGCATGGCGCAGCGCGGGGGATCGGTTGAGACCCATATACGGATCGACGGGCAGTACGGCCCGCTGATCGTGCCCGGCACTGCCGATCTCCTGATCTCATTTGACCTGCTCGAGGCGCTGCGGTACTCCCACTATCTCAAGGCCGGCGGAAAAATGGTAGTTAACCGGCATATGGTCCTTCCTACTTCGGTCTTTACCCAGAAGGCCCCGGTGCTGACAGAAGACGAGATCGTCGGGCAGCTCGCGCGCTTTGATCCCTGCCTGATCGATGCGGACCGGATTGCGGCAGAGTCAGGCAGCATCCTTGCCCAGAACGTGGTGATTCTCGGTGTGGCCTCGTGGTCGATCCCCTTAAAGCCAGAATCCCTGCTTGGAGCGGTAAAAAAACTGGTCCCGCCAAAGACCATCGAGGCGAATACCCGGGCCTTCGAAATGGGGCGGGCGGCCGGCAGGAAGAACTGATGGGATTGCTTGGCACGTTCGAGCCCGATACCCTATACGAGGGAGATGCCTGTGCTCTCTTGAAGAAGCTCCCGGCGGGATCCGTGGATCTCATCGTGACTGATCCCCCGTTTGCCATCGATTTTACCGCGCAAAGGCTCAACTACAACCGGACCGGGGGCAACGTGATCGAAGGCTACCGGGAGATCCCGGCAGCGGAGTATGGGAAATTCACGCGCCGGTGGATAAAACAGGCGACGCGGGCCCTCTCGCCCTCCGGGAGCATGTATGTGTTTTCCGGCTGGAACCGGCTCCGCGATATTCTTGAAGGCATTGATGCGGCAGGTCTGGTCACGATCAACCATCTGATCTGGAAGTACCAGTTCGGGGTGTTTACCAAAAACAAGTACGTCACCAGCCACTACCACATCCTCTTTGTGGTAAAAGACAGGAAGCGCTACACCTTCAATAAACTCGACCATTATCCCGAGGATGTCTGGGTGATCAACCGGGAATACTGGAAGGGAAAGAAGAAGACCCCGACAAAGCTCCCCAAAGAGCTGGTGCAGAAGATTATCCGGTATTCCAGTAATCCCGGCGATCTGGTTCTCGATCCATTCCTTGGTTCCGGGACGGTTGCGGTAGTGGCCCGCAACGAATGCCGGCACTTCCTTGGCTTTGAGGTAGTTCCGGAATATGTCTCGTTTGCCCGGGATGCCCTGAGGGCGGGCCGTACCTGATCCAGGTTTTGTTTTTCGGCGCGGGGGGGAGGTCTCATTAGCATCTAACGGGCCCCCCTCAACCCCACCCACCCCCCCGTGCCATCAGAATACAGGGGGTGTCCCCTCTACCGTTTTTGGGATCCCCGGGTGATTTTGTGAAAAATTTGACGATACTGTGGTTTCCTGAAAAGAAGAGATAGGTGGGGGGGAGGGGTGTGTGATCTTGTCCCATGGGGAGGGTGGGTGCCCCCCACCCCCTCCCCCCAGTACGGGATAAGGGACGCCCGGGCCGGGAAGGAATGGAAGAGAGTGATCCTCCTGGCCGATGCCAGAAACCAAAAGAGGGGATGTCTGCAGGAAACAGAGCAAAACAGCGGTACGCTGAGGGGGAGCATATGATCACACGGTTATGTTCTAACGGGGCAGTTTATATAGTTGCTTGGACATAGTATCTTTTATGACTACGCCAACCAGTCATGACGGTATTAGCCGTTTTCACACTTCCGAAGCAAAATACCGGGAGTATTCATCCAGCGCCTTAACGAAGGCTATAGACCTCAAGAGGATCTCCCAGGATGATGCAGATCTCATCCTTGAATTTGTGCAGGAAGCTAAGGCCACCGGCAAGAAGATCACCACTGCACGATATTTTAAGATCATCTCAGTTCTGATTCGCTTGAGAGAGTTTTTCCCGAAGCCGTTCCGGGAGAGCGTCATCAAGGATGTCTATGCAGCCCGAGATCGGATTGAGCAGGCCAAAACCGCACGCGGCACACCGTTCAAACAAAATACCGTCGCCGATTTTATCCGATTCATGAAACGATTTTTCATGTGGTTGTCGGAGAACGGAAAGTCTGAGATCCCAGAGAAGAAACTGAGGGACATTAAACCACCCAACTACGTGTATGATACCAAGACAGCAGACATGATCTTCACGAAAGAGGATATCTTCGGAATGCTAAAAGCCTGCCAGACCAGCAGGGACAGGGCGATTATCGCCGTTCTGTACGATGGAGCACTTCGCTGTGGTGAACTGGGTACACTCCGGTGGAATCAGGTGGTGTTCACCGATGTCGACGCCACTATCACGGTCAAATTCAAGACGGAGAAAACCCGGCTGATCCCGTTGTTCATGGCGAGGGAATACCTTGCACAATGGCGCAACGATTATCCAGGCGAACCGATAGGAGAAAACTTTGTGTTCTTGACATCCGGTGGTGGTCGCAATCGTACTGGTCGCAACCAGCTCCAGTATTCAGGCATCGCCAAGCAGATCCGGAATATCGCCGAGCGCGCCGGTATTAAGAAGCATATCACTCCTCACCTGTTCCGCCACAGCAAGATAACTCATCTTATCCAAGACGGATGCCAGGAATCGATGATCAAGCTCCTTGGCTGGGGTCATACCAGCACTGATATGATGGACAAATGCTACGGGCATGTCGGGCCGTCAGATGTCAAGAAAGAGATGGCAAGACTCGCCGGTGTGCAGATTGACGACAAGCCCCGGTCAAAGGTTCTGGAGCCCCGGCAGTGTCCTCGCTGCGGCACTATCGCAGGCCCGACCCAGCAATGGTGCCCGGTGTGTTCATGTGCATTGACACCAGAAGCAGCGGAGAAGGTCAAGACGGCGACCCAACAGGCTGAGCAGCTGCCGGAATTTGCTATGATGCAGAAACAGATCAAAGATCTTCAGGAGCAGATCATCGCAATGCAGAAAGGATCAGCCTGATTTTATTTTCTATGATGTGCCACACGGTATTACAATTTGCACAGTGCTGGGGTTTCTCAATGTTTGACAGGTTCAAGGCAGAACTATTGCAGATGCAGGCAAAGAGACCGGGAAATTAATTATTTTACTCCTGTTTTTTGTCGATCAGTTGTTTTGCAATCTGTCTCACGGTTTCTGGCTTTATTCCCTTTTCTTGCAGTATACAATTTATTATTTCAGAATCGCTCTTTCCGGTATCAAGTTTTATTTGATCTAGCCCCCTCCTCAGTTTTGGGGGTAGATTCTTGATAAATTCGTCTAGGTCAAAACTTTTTTTCAATTCACGATCTTCGGTTAACAATCTGCGATAAGCATTCATGTAACCCTTATCGGTCTTTTGGTTCAATTCGGCGTAAATAGCCCACCTATAATAAGGCCGTTTCCGAAAACAAGTCCCTTCCTTGTCTTTGTATGATACCTTATCATTTTTAGCCATTTTTTCTATGAGATGTGCTTCCTGCATGTCCTTCAACATCGCCTCTATCCACTCATCAGTGACATCGTTAGACTTTTTAACATGTTCTCTTATAT
This sequence comes from Methanoregula boonei 6A8, assembly GCF_000017625.1. NCBI lineage: Archaea > Methanobacteriati > Methanobacteriota > Methanomicrobia > Methanomicrobiales > Methanoregulaceae > Methanoregula > Methanoregula boonei. Next base: position 489,812 of record NC_009712.1, read on the forward strand.
CTGCGAACGAAACCCACTCCCAACCAAACCGCGTTTCACTCTTGTTAAGAAGATCACGTATTTCTTCAGCTAATTTCCGTCCATTACGCCGAGAATTAATAAAAAGTTCCCATTTATTGATCTCTTCCGGTAATTCTATCGGAGGATTGGAACGATGTTTCAGAAACTTCGGGTGGCTTTTCTCTGTGCTTCCCATCTAACACATCATCTCTTGGATGGAAGTGTTACCCCTTTCCTAAATATAATACATATCACAGTGGTTTGAGTGTTCCACAGGGTAGAGAAATGGTAACGGTAACAATCGGAAAAGACGGGATAGAATACATCCATACGAACGTGAGTATTCCCCGGCAGCTTAGGGACCTCGCAAAGGAGCTGGGTGTATCAATGTCTCAAGAGCTGAGAACGGCACTTGAAAAGAAAGTTAAAGAAGGCTATGCACGGGGCCAAAATGCTCCCATCACCGAGACAACGGCATGCCTATCTAGCACTGACAATCAGGTGGAACAAGAATGCAGCGGGGTTGAACAAGCGCCAACCAGTCAGCCCGCTGCACCGTCCAGTACACCACGAAGGAGTAAGGGACAATGAAGAATGCTTCTTCTGAATCAATAAATACACCGCCAAAACCCCGGCCAATTGTTGGATTCACCATCGACCGAGAAACATTGGAACATCTCCCAGAACTCCATCGTGCAGCAGCAGAGATCGCCATCAGGACCGGTCGGTGGAGACTGATAGAGAATTTTGCTTCGGATTGAGGACATGGTGGAATCACTTCCCGCATCCCCTACAACATCACCAAAGGACATGGAAGGGGACGAAAAAGGGGCACTCAAAAGCGGAAAAAGGGGACTGTCCCTTTCACAGTGTATTGTGGAGGTTCTCCGAGCGGAGCCGGAACGCGCCTATGTGATCAGGGATCTGGTTGAACAGACAGGGGGATGCTATAACTCAGTCAAACGCACCTTATTGCGCCTATCATCATCTAGAAAAGGATCTGGTCCGGTGCGAAAAGTCGGACACGGATTGTACCAGTATGACCCGTGCAAAGAGCAGGACAGTTTACAAGCATTGGTTCGATCCGGCAACTGGAAAATTGAAAACCTAACGTTTGTCTCTTTGGGGGCACAGGGGGGGGCAGTGTCCCTTTCTGAAATAGCACTCGGACAGACAAAAGGGACACCCCCGGACCTATCGCAACCAACACCCCACCCCAACGTACCCTTTCCTTGGAAGACAGAAACCGGGCATCTGGTAACATGGGACGATTACCAGAACGGCACTCAGGTTATCCGCATATCGGCAAATGGCGCACCTCCCATCAGCCCGGACGCGGCTATTCTGCTTATCGGCAATCTGAAGAATTTTGGCATGGATAATACTTGGATATGCAAGTCTTTGGAGCTAAACATAGATAGCTACAGGCACCGGATAGATTCAAGTTATTCCCTTCAGTTCATCGAAGGCTTACTCCTGAAAGCGTACCAGCACGGGTATTACACCAGGGTGGAGATAGCAGACAGGCGGGAAGTACCACTTAGGGAGGTAACGGAGCTCTTCCATGCCCTAGCCGGGGGTCTTGTGGGGTTGGAAGCACTCAAAGAGATCCAGGGGATGAAGGAACGGTTGACAAGGTGCGAGAAAAAAACAGACCTCGCATACACGAAAGCGGCAAAGGTCTGGGATGGAAAGCAGCAAACCAGCACCACGACCGGCACAAAGAAAGCGAAGAGTGCCCCTGTATCATCCTTCAGGACCGGGACAGAGATCAAGCAGGAGCAGGGACCGGCACCGGCAACCGCATCAGGAGCGATTCAATGAACAGCTATTCACGTCTCATGAATCGAACCATATCGAACCATTTTAAAACACTTCAGTCGGAGCGGTGCGAAATGAGGATCGAAATAAACACATTTTTACGTCTGATGATTCGCGGAATATCGCGGTATTTCGGGACAGTTTCAAAGGAGGTAACAAATGGCAGGTAAGAGCCAAACGACAGAGGTAAAAACGCAGGTATTAGACGCAATTCTAGAAACAAGACCCTCGGAGGTAATTTCTGGCAGGAAAAAATTATTGGAACTGACAGATGATCTTATCGAAGAGACGTATAACCGGGTATCCGGTGAACGGTTCAGGGTTCGGGAGGGAGACAGGGAGCGGCTTGCATATCTGCGCACTCTCGTTAGTCTCATCGCGCTCCATGATTCCCTTCTGAAAGGGAGCAGCGCACCATCGCTAGAGAGCTTAGATCCCGCATCAATTCGGGCAAAGATCGCAGAAGAAAAAAGACTTCATGATATGTTTACCTTCTGACAACAATCCCGAAATATCATTCAGTATCGTTCAATAACGCGACATATCGCGACAACTTATCCGGCGTATGAAGCGCGCAATAGCGCGCAATTTCCCGAATTACCGAGTGCCATAAAAAGAATCTTGGAACGGTAAACCATTGATGTTACAGACGAGGAACGTGCAGTATTTCGCGGTATCTTATCCCGAATTTATACGGCACCATAAAAAAAGTAAGGCCGGATTGGAACCGCGCAACGGTGTGCAATAGCGGTACACTGTCCCTATGAAGTCCCCATTTAATATACAGAAAGTAGCGATTATCAGGATATTTTTTGGGGGAGCATGGTTCGATTCATTCCACTCCAGAAAATACCCTGAATATCGATCGATAGCGCTACACTTGTACTACCCTGAGTTTTTGCGGGTACATAAAAAAGGAAACACAGAAATGCAGACCGTCAATGTTACAGGACGAAATCGTGGCATAGCACTGCATTATGTTGAGCAATTTTGTTTGTTAGTGTACTTTATGTTCGGTGCGATAGATCAGTCCTAGATTTGAATCATGTATGGTTCCATGAATGAAAACGGGGTTATTCTTTCTTATTTTGATCTATTTGGCCAACGATATCCGCTATGAATTTACGCCCATCTTTTGATGCGAGAAATAGTTTTATTTCATCTTTTGTGTTTTTGTTTCGATTATCAAAGTAAAAACGGAGGGACGTTGTGATAACATCCGCGCGGGTATCAAACTCTCCACTTTCAATAAGTTGGTTCATCTTTTTTTCAATGTCTGGCGGAATCCGATAACCCGTTGAAGTCCTTGATTTTTCATTGGACATCTTGCGGCTCATTTGTACAACACAGGCAGTACAACATAATCACCATAAGTTTCGCTTAAGTAACTAACATGAGTTACATTAATATTTTCCGAGGGTGATTCTCAATCAGGCAAATTTATTCATCGAGGAAATATGTTCTGTCAGAAATGTGGGGCACAAAATGCCGATGATGCTGCTTTTTGTAATTCGTGCGGAACACAAATCGTAAGATTAGGCGAATCACCAAAAGACAAAGTTATCCAAGCTAAAATTCAGACAAAACGCGACCAGATAGCGGGAATCAGCCAGACTGGTCCGATCCTTTTATGCCTGCTCGGTCTCCCATGCTTACTTCTTTACATTATACCCGGTGCGATTATGATCGGAGTGGCTATCTGGTGGAGTTCCAGCCGGGAAAACGAGAAAAAGAAACTGGAGAATGAGATCAAGGAGCTCCAGGCCGAAATAGCTGCAATAGGTGGGAAATAATGTTCTGTCAGAAATGCGGAAAGGAGAATCCTGACAACGCCGCGTTTTGTAATTCCTGCGGTGCGGATCTCCGTTCGGCACCGGTTGCACCAATCCCCCAACCAGAAACGATCATATCGTCATGTTCTGCCGGAAAAAGACGGAAAATTATATTATATGGGGTAATTGTTTGTATCGTCGTCGTTATACTAATTGCGGGCGCAATATCTCTCTGGAATAACCAAGATTGGAATTCATATTGTTCCAAGAATTATCCCGGTAGCACGTACAATTCCACAACTAACACTTGCGAAAACCCGGCGGCATCAACGATACCATCACCCGCACAAATTGGGCCGCATGCAGCTCCAATATACCAAAGAGGGGATATAGTTTCGACTGATAATGAGGGCGGGGGCGGAACTCTTATCGAGGGATATAATCCAGCAAACGATACTTACGTTGTTACATGGGTGGATCAGAGTTTAGATGGGACTTGGTATCACGGGACAGATCCGACTATTTATGCGGTTGATTCATGGGATAGGGTAGATCTTGAAAACAAAAACCCTTATAAAATCGGTACGGTAGATCCAAACAATTTGCCATCCTACGCCTCAAGTGCTCCCCTAGTTCTGACCGGGAATGGAGACAACATTACGGAATTTGGCACGCCGCAGTCGGGAGCGTATATATTTACAAGCACATATTCGGGACAGGGAAATTTCGTAGTTTGGATTAAGGATAGTAATGGATATGAGGTTGGTTTAGCTGCAAATACTGTCGATGCGAGTACTGATTCGAAAATGGTGCATCTGGATACCGATACATATTACGCAGAAGTAACTGCAAACGGCCCATGGACTTTAACAATAACACCACCATCATAACATCTCGTTTCTTTTTGGTGGGTGCCATACAATCCGCAGAAGATCCCCGCCATGCGGTTCTGTGGGCGTTTCTCCGCATTGATGAGAAAAAATGCCTAGAATGAAGCAACCACTCTTTAGGGTTTATACTGTCAGAAGATAAAACGCGCTAGATGATCAGAGGCGTATCTCTGATCATTTTTATGCACATAAATTTAAAATAAAAATAAAAGCAAATTAAGCCCAAAATTGAGATTAGAACTCAACCCAGTGTCAGAACGCTGAGGGGGGGAATTGAACCCCCGAGGCACTTTCGCACCACAGGCTTTCCAGGCCTGCGCCCTACCGCTAGACTACCTCAGCAAAAAGTGTATCCCATGTATTTGCCGGGTATTTTTTTAATGCTATCCTTTCGCAGGGGCAGAACCGGCCTGTTCCGGCCTGCTGTGTTTCTTCCAGCCCCGGGGATAGGTGCCCGGCGCCATAAAAACCGTGGTCATGGCAACGACAAGGCCGGGTGTCCCCGGTTTCCACGCGGCGGACGGGGCGAGTGATTTACCAAGGCCGATAAATTCCCGTTTCTGGGAGAGGACAGCGACGATTTGATCTTTCCTGAACTCGTCGCAATCTATAACTCCCACCCCTGCAAGCGCTGCCCCATGGCAGAGCGCATCGATTGCGGTATCGCGCACGGTAACCGCCGGGAGATCGGGGACTGCGGCATCGACTGAGACGATCATCGAGTCCAGTGCGACCCGGTCCCCGGCGGCCGCAGCACAGCAGGCATCCTGCAGCGCGTGAAGCGTGTGCATGCACTGCTCGTCAAAGGCTCCCGAACGTGTCCGGCGCAGTTCCTGCATATGCGCACCGGTGCCAAGGGCAAGGCCCATGTGGTGGCAGAGCGAGCGGATGTAGGTGCCCGCATCGCACTCCACCTTGAAGAGCACCAGCCGGCCCTGAACGTCGAGGATCTCCAGTTTTTTGATGGTACGGATGCGCAGGAGGCGCTTGACCGCGCTTCTCCTTGGGGGGCGCTGGTAGATCCGGCCGGAAAATTCCTCTGCCATCGCATCGATGCGCTGCCGGTCAACCTCTTTATGCAGCCGCATCAGGCAGATGTACTCCTTGTCGTGTTTTAAGAGCAGCGGCGCAAGGCGCACGGCGTTACCGAGCATGACAAGGAGGATGCCCGAAACCTGGGGGTCGAGTGTGCCCGCGTGGCCCACCGGGCAGCCGAGCATCGTTCCCACCCACGCTGCAACCTGGTGGCTCGAAGGGCCCCGGGGCTTATCGATCACGATGATGCCTGCGCCATGCCGGAGCGGCATGGCAGGCTTTTTTTCTGCTTTTTCGCAGTCTCCCGTTGTGGTCATCGTATGATCCTGGTCCTCCCGCAGTACTCGTTCAATGCCGTAAGTGTCCCTTCAAGCGAGCCATCCCCCACGATGGTCGGGAATGTTCCCCCGCATCTCATCGCATCTGCAGTAATTTCCCCTATTGCCATTACCAGCAGGTCTGGCCGCGGCGTCCAGACTGCACTGGTATACGACATTGCGCTTGTAAAAAGTACGGCTTCTGCAGGGTGCAGGTCAAGCGACTCGTTGGTGGGCACAAGCCGGTAGCAGCGAAACTCCCGTGGTATCCCCCCTGCCTTTGCGATTGCATCGATAAGGGGGGCATTGGGGACATCGGCCCGGGGGAGACCGATCTTTTTCCCTTTGATCCATTCACCCAGGTACGGGACAAAATCCCGGGAATAGAACCCGGGCAGGGTCTCGCAGGCAATGCTGCACTGCGTCAGCTCCCTTGCAGTCTCGGGGCCGATCGCGATGATCCGGGGGGTCTTTTCAAGCCGCGGGGCAAGGATCTTTGCCGGCAGTGCACTCGTAAAGAATATGCAGTCGAACTCCCCGCGGTCGGTAGCGTCGGCAAATGCCGCAACAACATCCTCCCGTATCTCTGATCGAAGGGGATGGATGCTGTAGCACGCATGCCCGAATGCTGCGCACCGGGCCACATCCCGGCCCTCCTTTCCTGCAAGACGGGTGACTGCGATCTTCATTTACGGATTCTTCACCCCGGAACGATATGAGGATATGCATTTCGGTTGATTTATGTCCCTTCTCCCGTACCTTCTGGATAATGATCGAGATCGTGATCGGGACGCTTTTGGGAGTCCTCCTTGGTACCATAAGCGGACTCATCCCCGGGGTGCATGTCAATACCCTGGCCGGTACCCTTCTCGGTGCGCAGGTCCTCCTCCTTGACGTACTGGGACCGCTCGCCCTTGCCGGGACGCTCTTTGCCGCCCTGATCACGCACACGTTTGTTGAGAGCGTCCCCTCCACGTTCCTGGGGATTCCCGACGCTGATACCTCACTCTCCGTCCTCCCGGCCCATGCTCTCTGCCTGGAAGGAAACGGCGAGGAAGCGGTCCGGACCGCGGCGCTCGGGAGCGCTTGCGCCATGGTTATTGCAGTCCCCCTCTCCGTTCTTTGTTTCCTGTTCCTTCCCGCACTCCAGCCGTTCTTTGACTGGGGCATTGGAATCCTGATCATTGCCGTTATCGGGTACATGATCGTGATGAGTGAATCCCCCGGGTGGGCGCTTGCGATCTTTTCCGTCTCCGGCCTGCTGGGTGCTTTCACCCTCCATTACGCGTTCCTCGGCTGGCACACGATAGGGGGGGAGACGGCTGTGCTCATGCCGCTCCTGACCGGCCTTTTTGGGATCTCGGTCCTGCTTGTTGCCGCGCAGGGGGCGCTCCCGGCCCAGCACTTCCTAGGCCTCCGGGTGGATGCAAAAACCATTGCAAAAAGTTCGGCCCTTGGTACGCTGGCCGGCATTGCGGTTGGCTGGCTTCCCGGGCTCTCGACTGCCACCGCGAACGGTGCTCTGGCATCCATCATCGGGTACGAGAAAGATCGCCGTGCCTACATCCTTGCGACCAGCGCTGCAAATACGGCCAACGCCTTTATCGGTCTTGCCGCGCTCTTTGCCCTTTCCCGGATGAGAAATGGCGTGATGGTTGCCCTTGCGGAACTGCCCCTCCCTTCCATGAGCGAACTGGCGGTCGCCGGGGTCCTTGCTGCCTGCCTTGCCTATATCGTCACCGTGGGGCTCTCCCGTTCTGCCGGGCGGCTCAATGGGATTAATGGCCGGCTGCTCAATCGTGCTGTGATCCTTTTTGTGGTGGGCCTCTGCATTGTCCTCACCGGACCGTTCGGGCTTGTTGTCCTTATCCTTGCAACGATCCTCGGGCTCGTGCCGCATCTTGCGAATGTTTCGCGGGTCTACTGCATGGGGGCCATCATGGTACCGGTAATCTTGTACTCGTTTGGGATTGCCTGGGTCTGATTCCCGGTGTGCAGGGTCCATCCCCTGATATTCGTGAGCCATTCTTTTTTTAGCCGGACGCCCCTTAGTCTGTATCATGCAGTCCTGCTGGTTTGGTGATATCGATGCAGGGAAATGCACCCCGTTTACCGGTGATGCCGCCGCATACGCCCGCCGTGTCCAAGAGCTCCGGGCCAGCACGGATGCCATTGTACCCATTGACTGGCAGCAGGCCGTGGTCTGCGGGATCTGCCGTGACCGTGCTGAATACCTTATCCTGCTCCAGAAGGTCTGTATTGCAGGATCGGAGCAGGCGGTAAAAGAGCAGTACGCGGCAAAGGATGTGGAGCTGCTCCAGATGGTGCGGACCCTGGACGAGATGGACACGGTCATTAACCTCCTGTCCGAACGGGTCGCGGACTGGTACCAGATCCGGCACCCGTCGTTCTCCCGCAAATACCGCAGGACACCGGCGCATGTGCTGGTCAGATCCATGGGTGGAAGGGGGGGCGCTCTCGGGAAAGTTGCGACAGGTATCACCGGCCTTGCCGATACCCGGACTGCCCTTGCAAAGGTGGTATCGGCCCGGGCCTGCGAGGTGATGCCCAACACGAGTGCTCTTATTGGAGGGCTGGTTGCGGCTCGGCTTCTCTCCCAGGCAGGGGGATTAAAGGAACTCTCCCGGCTGCCTGCAAGTGTAATCCAGGTGCTTGGGGCCCGGACCGCCCTTTTTGCGCATATCAGGACAAATGCCCCCTCACCCAAGCATGGGATCATCTTCCAGCACCGGCGGGTGCATAACGCCTCCCGGGAAACGAGGGGAAAAGTTGCCCGGGTCCTTGCGGGGAAACTGGCGATTGCCGCCCGTCTGGATTATTACCGGGGATACCCGGATCCCGCTTTCCTTGAGAATGCCCAGGCACGTATCGACCAGGCAGGAGTCGGCCCGGGCGAGGTGCGGTCATGATCCGTATCGGTAACATTCTTGTCTCGAAAGGTGAGGGTGGAGTCTACGGTGAGCGGATGCTTGAAGGGTACCGGGTCTGGGACCCGTACCGGAGCAAGCTTGCCGCCCTGTACCTGGTGGGAACCGGTATTGATCTTATACCGGGCATGAAAGTCCTGTACCTTGGGGCAGCAAACGGGACCACGGTCTCCCATGTTGCCGATTACGTGGAGGTGGTGTATGCCGTGGAGTTTGCCCCGCGCCCCATGCAGGACCTGCTGGAAGTGGCCCGCAGGCGCACCAACGTTATACCAATAATGGCTGATGCTTCCCGCCCGGAGCAGTATGCCCCGCTTGTGGAAGCGGTGGATCTCCTCTACCAGGATGTGGCCCAGCCCGACCAGGCGGCGATTGCCCTTGCAAACTGCGCTTTCCTCAAACCCGGCGGACACCTCATCCTTATGCTCAAGACCCGGAGTGTGGATATCCGCAAAGAGCCGGCAGAGATCTTCCGGGACACGCTCGATATCCTCATCTCTGCCGGGATCACAGTACGTGAGAGTACCTGGCTTGCCCCGTACCACCAGGATCACGCCGCTATCGTGTGCACAAGATAACACTCACCAGTTTCCGGAAAAAAAGTACCATGCCAGACAATATCCGCGTTTATTCTGCCGGTCCCCTGACGATCATCGCGCTTCTGGTCATCATCGGGCTTGTGGTCATTGTTGTACCGTTGTTGTTTTTGGGCCTCGTGGGCAAGGCGTTTACCAACCTTGTCGGCTTGTCATGGCTCACGGCAACAGCCCTTGTGATTCTGATCCTGCTCTGCAGTCTGGTGAATATCCCTGTCTGGAAGGTCCGGAAAGAGACGATCCGGATGCCGCATGGTGCAGCAGACCAGTTTCCCGATGCCTTTGCGCCCACCGAAACCGGTGGTCTCTGGGAGACCTCCATTGCCGTGAACCTCGGCGGGGCGATCATCCCCGTGGCTATGGCCTGCATGCTCCTGTACCGTGCCTCATCATTTATGGGAGGGGATACGCTGTACCTTCAGGTGGCGGCGGCAACTCTGATAGTTGCAGCCATAGCGTACGTGCTGACACGGCCGGTTGTGGGGATCGGGCTGCGTGCGCCCCTGTTCGTCCCGGGCATTGCGGCCCTCCTTTGCGGGATCCTGTTTGCGCAGGGCCTTGGGCTTTCTGCGGGCGTGATTGCGTTTGTCAGTACCACGTTTGGTATCCTGCTGGGTGCCGGCATTGCACATCTGCCCATTGCAGGCGACCTTGAAGTGCCGCAGATTAGCATTGGTGGATCAGGAATGTTTGGCGCAATCTTTATCGGGTGCATTCTTTCAGCGCTGATAGCGTGAGATTGCGGTACCCGGATATCCCGCGCTCTCTCCATTTCGACACGTTGAATACCCAATCACGATAATGGCATTGGTATCCCCCATGACCCGTTCCCGGAATCCTCTGCTCATCTTTACCTCCCTTGCCCTTCTCCTCCCGATCAATATCTATTATGGTGCCGGCTGGATCCGGTGTGGTCTCCAGTGGGGCCTGGTCCAGTACCAGCAAACCATCGCAAGCGATCATCTCATCTCGTTTACCTCGGATCTTTGCTCTGTTGTATCCGGGGCGTTATCAGGAAGCGGGGCCCTGTCAACGCTCATCTGGGGCAGCGCAGTTCTCCTTCTCATAGCTGCCCTCATCCTCAATATAGTAGGAATCTACCGTATGCAGACCCTCTGCCAGAGAGCTGCTGCCGGTCTCACGATTGCCGGAGGCCTTGGATTTCTTCTTGCAGATATAGTTCGGTATGGTGTTTTTCTCCATGGACCTGAGGGGTGGTGCATTCCTATTGGAATCCCGGCAATCATCACTCTGGGTATCTGGGGAATTTTTACGGATTTTGAAGCGGATGACAAAAGAGGTGACCCGGGGGGGACCCGAAAAGGAAAAAGAGAAAATGGCAGTTGGAGCCTGTGGCTCGATGACTCTCAGCGGAACCGTGATATTGTTACCCTCATCGTCATCTCACTTCTGGTAAAAGCAGTTGTATTCTTCTCCGGTCTCCTGCCCAATATGCCTTTTACGACCCTGACCGGGGATCTGACCCTGTATCACTGGTACGCTACGTCTCCCTTTCATGGGATATACCCGTACGTGAGCTATTATGTCCCCTACCCTCAGCTCTTTCTTGTACCGGTGTTACTTGCGCTGATCCCGGTTATCACGCTGCAAAATCCCGTCGGCTACCTGTTCTCGTTTTCCACACTTATGATCATTACCGATACCGCAACCCTGATCTGCCTCTATTCTCTTGCCTGCGGGTTCTTTGGGCGGGAGAAGGCATTTCTCTGCGGCCTTCTGTATGCAACCGCTATAGCGGCCGCATTTTTGGTCCCGATTTCGTACGATGCAGTCCCGACGTTTTTCCTTGTCTTCTCCATCTGGCTCCTTCTCTCGCAGAAAACGGTTGCATCCTATCTCTCCGCGACCGCTGCCACACTTCTGAAGTGGTTCCCTGCCTGCTGTTTCCCGTTTTACCTGGTCTATGCCTGGAAAAATGGGCACGATATGGGTATGGCTAAAAAATCACTGGCGTGGTCTGTCCTTTTTGCCGGTGCGGTTATTGCCCCGTTCCTTATCCTGAATGCATCCGGTTTTCTCAACACGTACTTGTCCCATGTCACCCGGACCCCGGAAGTCCACAGTTTCGTCTACTATCTGGATTCAGTGTCCCAGTTTCTGTTCCTGGGTGTCCCTTCGGATATCTGGTTCTTTGTCCTTCTAGCTCTCGGGGAGCTGGTTCTGTTTGTCTGGTACTTCAGAGGTCTGGATGGGGAACCATTCACGCTGGTCTGCGTCATTTTTGCCAGCATCTTCTTCTTTGTTCTTATCAACAAGGTCTTCAGCGCTTCATACATTATCTGGCTCACGCCGTTTCTTGCCCTGATCTTGGTACAATCTCCTTGGAGAATTGTCGGGTTTTATCTCGCCCAGATCGTTATCTACCTTGAAACGCCGGTATTATTCGGGATTGTCTACATGCCCCCTACCCTGGGTGTCTCTTCCGGGGTAACATATTCTGTTATGAGCAATGCCCTTCCGTCGTTTCCCTTCGTATTCTACACGATCAAGTTTGGCATCTTTTTTGCTCTCTTCTGGATCTGCATAAGCGATCTCCGGAAGAACGGCAGTATCCGCAAAAGCCAACCCCCGCCGGATGGCCATTGACGGAGATCCTTTATTAGATTGCGACAGCACCAAAAGCGTAGTCTGATATTTTTTTAGCAGTGGTCGGTCAGGAACAATATGCCGGGAATGTTTGCGAGCGGGATCTTTTTTGGTGTGAGCGTATCGATCTTTTTACACGCTTTTGGATTTTTTCCGGAACCCTCCTCTTCCTGCATGAGCAAAGGGTCGGGGCGACCGGCTTTGAAATTGATCGGCCCGATCGATTTTTTTGCTGAGCAGTATGCGGGGGTAGGGGGCGATCAGTTTCCGGAACCTTCCGCCAGCGATTCGGACTTTTTTAGAAATCCTCAAGCGGCCGGGTTGGTTTTTTCGGAAAATCCGGTAACCCGCACAGGGATCACTACGGATCCCGGTTAAATAATTCAACAAAAGAGTAGCCCGGAGCAGATTCGAACTGCTGTCGCGAGATCCAGAGTCTCGCATGATTGACCGCTACACTACCGGGCTATAACTGCCTTATCCTTTTTGCTGCTGTTGCTTAATTAAAGTGACGGCTTTTTTAGGCAGTCTTTGCCCGAGGGCACCGGCCACAGGCCCGGCAGACTTCCTGTACCGGCTGGATCAGATCCCCTCTTCCGCAGAATGGTTCTATGTCGTGCATGTCCCTGAGGTAGTAGATATGGGGGACAAGCGAGATGTGCGTATAGGTACCACATTCGACGCCAAGACGCTCTGCAATGGACTTCTGGAGCTGGACAAGAGCGTACATGTTTGCCCCAGCGGCAGTAAGCATGTCGTTGCTCCGGAAGATCACTCTCATGCACAGTTTCCCGTCCCGGAGCACGCACTGCACGAGCTGGAGGCAGGGGCAGTCGTTGAGTTTCTCATCGATGACGGGGTTCCACGTAATGGCGATGGCCCGGCGGCTAACCGGTGACTGTCGGAGTTTGGTTGCTATATATTCGATCTGATCTACATGTACAGGTACTCCGTCTACAAAGAGCCGTTCTCCCCAGTCAAAGAGCCTGCCATGGTAATCATATTCAAAAGACGAGTGCGATCCATGGAGAAGATCGGTTGCGTACTGCTCGACAAACTTCTGCTGGAACCGGGAATGTGGGCTTACGAGTGGCCCGGCAAGGGGGGTATCGATCTGGAGGGCCACTTCTTCAAATTCTACGGTAGCCTCGTCATCTTCGGTCTGGAGGACCCGGCCTTTCTCCAGGATCATCTTTACGACTTGCTCATGTGCCCGCCCGATTGACGGGGCCCGGATGACTCTCATGGAACAGGAGTTGGTGTCCGAATCATATATGTGTTGCAATAGGGTGGATCTGCGAGTTCTTATTTCCGTTTTCAGATCGAACCCACTATAAATATTATAACAACTTTAAGGCACAAATTTCTGTACAGTATACAGAACTCATTAGAGCTGCTCTTAAAATTGAATGTCATAAATAATATGAGTAATGGTGATAATGTAAGTAACAATAAGTTCTTGCCAGTGCGCGAATCCGGTTAACCCTATAAACAGATTCAGAGCCGGATACTCTCTGCGATCCCGGCAAGGTGGAGACTAAAAACTCCTCAAACACGCTCCGGATTTGGAAAAACGGGGCATTACATTGCGAAAACAGCGAGTAACGCCAACCACAAAGGATATATTGGCTCTTTTACAAATACTCCTCCATATTCCGTTTAAACGGAGTATGGGGCTCGCAGAATCGTTATTCGGCAAATGTCGAAACGGTTCTCCGGCTTGAAATGTATGATGTAACCTTTGGAGGATAAACACAATGACTAAGCGATTAACGATTGCACTTATTGCACTCGTGGCACTGGTGCTTGTTGCAGTACTGCCGGCTTCGGCAACGTACTACAATGTCAACAACACCGTTAACGCCCCGGGCGGATCAGTGTATATTGGAGAACAGCAGTTGAACATCCAGCCTCTTGTAAATAGCTACCCGGCAGGGGGAGCAGTCTCTATCGGCTGGTGGGCCTCCGCTGCGTCTGTCACTTCTACAGCACCGTCGCAGCAGTATAACGTAAGCTCACTTAACCCCTCCTCGTTCTATGCTTCGCCGAGCGGGTATGGAAACTACTTGGGTAACTGGTACGCGATCAATGGATCTGGTACCCCGAACACGACAGCTGCATTCTTTACTGTCGTGGACCCAAGCTTGGCTATTGATGTCTGGGATATCAACACCTCGACAACCGTATCCAGCGGTACCGTGATTCAGGGCGACCTGCTTACCTTCCGTATTAACACGAACCTGCAGTCGGCAATCGACCCGAACTACCGTACGTCCTCTGTCACCCCAGCTGTCGGCAGCGTTGATATTCAGGTAAAGCCTTCTTCCGGAAACACCTATGCCTCGCTGTTTGTCAACTCGACCAGCGGAAGCAGCACCTACAACACTCAGAATATCCGGTTCCAGCCGGTTAACCAGTCCCTTTGGTTCTGGGGTATCGCTGGCAACGGTGTGCCCTCGACCACTGCCACTAGTGGCGCTGGCGCTATCCAGTATGCCTGGGCAACCGGTGCAACTGATTCAACCGGAAACAATGCGTATCCTGCCGGTGTCTACACCGTCACCGCCCAGTCTGACATCAACGGTCAGTACGACAACTACCTGAATGGTGGCGCGTACTATACCGGTAAGACGATCAGCCAGCCTGTAACGGTCACGATCGCGTCCAACACGGTTTCGATCTCCGCAAACGTGGACTCCGTTGTTCGCAGCAAGCCCTTCTCAGTTACTATCACGGGCAAGCCCGGAGCAACCTACCACCTGTGGGTCAAGGGCGTCAGCTCGCTGGATGGCACCTATGACAACCAGCCGCCCATCATCTCCGCCAACCAGGTTGGAGTTACCTTTGATAACCAGTCTGACTCGAATGCATTCGCCTACTTCCCGACTTCCTCTGAGTTCCCGCTTAACGCAAACACGGCTTACGCTAACGGTAACTACACCTACCAGAATGGTGTCCAGCTCTGGAACGATGTTGCCCACGGCACGTATGGATCGACCGGTCTGATTCTCGGTAACGGTACCTTTGAGTACGCCAACGTGACCCTCAACTCCGCCGGTACCAGGACCATCCAGTGGACAACTACCAACTGGACCAAGGCCCAGCAGTACACCATCCGTGTTGAGCAGAATTTCGGTGGCGCAACCGGTTACAAGTACGATGAAGTAAAGGTGCAGGTCCAGAAGGGCGCAGTCACCATCGTCGCAGCTGGTTCCCAGAGTTACTACCTCGGTGAAGAGGTTCAGTTCTCCGGTACCAACACTGAGTCCCAGACTACATACCTGTTCATCACCGGCCCCAACCTGCCGACCCAGGGTGGAGCACTCTGGAGCACAAACCCGCGGTATGCAGGATCTGCCAACCCGGGTATCACCAATGGAAACGCCTCTGACTTCCAGCAGGTAAGTGTCAACGGTGACAACACCTGGTCCTGGAACTGGGGAACCACAACGGTTGCGCTCGATGCAGGTACCTACACGGTTTATGCAGTGAGCCAGCCCAATGATGCAAACCACCTGAGCAACGCAGCATACGGCACGGTTTCCATCATCATCAAGAAGCCCTTCGTCAGTGCGACTGCATCCCAGTCCACCGTTGCACAGGGTGACCCAATCTACATTACCGGTACCGCAGAGGGCCAGCCCAGTCAGGGTGTCCAGCTCTGGATCCTCGGTAAGAACTACGCACTCGTAGCAACTGAAGCCGTAAACTCTGACTCGTCGTTCTCGTACGAGATCAAGGGCGCAACGACCTCAACCATGTACTCTGGTCAGTACTTCGTTGTCGTTCAGCACCCGATGCAGAACGGTGTATTTGATGTCGCACCCGCCACCGCAAGTGGTACCGTGACATACCCGCAGAACTCAAACGGCGCTTCAGTGTATGTGTGGAACGACAACCCGTCCAACCCCGGTGTCTTCACTGCAAATGGTGCAACAAATGACTTCGCTCTCACCGGTGCCGGTAGCTTACAGGGCTCCGATGCCGCAGAGGCACTGGTCCAGGCACTCAACAGCGCAAATGTTGATGATACCTACACCAAACTCCAGTTCCTCGTAGAGACCCCCGTTATCACCATCACCCCGGTTGGCGACCACTCCGTTGGTGACAAGTTCACCATCACGGCAACCACCAACCTCGCAGTAGGTGACAACGTCCTCTTCACAGTGTACTCATCATCATTCCAGCCGACTGACAAGACCCAGAGCGGTGAGTTCAGCGGCGCATCAGGCACTGTAGCAGTCACGCAGGGCACCAGCGGCCTTAACGCTCTCTCGTTCGATGTTGACGCATCCACGTTCAAGCCCGACGAGTACCTCGTTACCGCCACCGCAGTCGGTCTCCCGGACACGAACAACGTCCCGACCGGCACTGCACTGTTCAATGTCCTGCAGGCATCGGCCCAGACTGCAACCCCCACACCGGTTGCATCTGTGACCACTGCAGCAGTTCAGACAACGGTTCCAACCCCGGTTCCGACCACTGCAACCCCCACCAAGACCCCGACACAGCCCGGGTTTGGTGCACTGGTTGCACTGATTGGTCTCGGTGCAGTTGCACTCTTTGTCGTGCGCAAGCACTGAACTAAAATCTAAATTTTTCTTTTTTGTCAGCTCTGAAAGTTTCAGTCAGTCTTTAATCAGACTCTCGTTTCCGGTGTTTTTAGCAAAGGCCTCCCGGTATTTCTGTGCCCTCGCATTCTTGTGTATCCGGGATCGGGAGGAGTTTTTATGATGAACCGTTCTATGATCCTTTGACAGTGTATATTCCTGGTAAAAATGGGATATCCCTGGGGCGTGGTGAACCATATGAAATATTCCGTAAGGATTCTCGATATTGCAACGCGGAGCGGGATACTGCTCAATTACCTTGATGCCCGAAACATTGGTGTTCTGGATGGTGACCGGGTCCAGCTGATCAACCCAAAAAATAGTCTGGCCGTTACTGCGGTCGTGACAACAACCTCGACCCTTGAAGGACAGGGTACTGCTGGTGTGTACCGGGGCACTAACCGACGCCTAAACCTCACCGAAGGGGAGGAGATCGAAATACGGGAAGCAGATCGGCCGGCATCGCTTGATTTCATCAAGAAAAAAATGGACGGTGGTCGCCTTACCAAGGAAGAAACCCTGACGATCATTAAGGATGTGGTCAACGATGAGATCTCCGCCGCCGAGCTCACTGCGTTTATTACTGCATCCTACATTAATCCGCTCGACATGGAAGAAGTGGAACATCTCACCCGGGCTATGGTCGAAACCGGGGAACGGATAAAATTTGCATCACGTCCTATTGTCGATAAGCATTCTATCGGAGGGGTACCTGGCAACAAGATCTCCCTTCTTGTGGTTCCCATTATTGCTGCCAGCGGGTTAAAGATCCCCAAAACCAGCTCGCGTGCCATCACAGGCGCCGGCGGAACTGCCGATCTTATGGAGGTACTTGCCAATGTGGAATTCTCCGCCCGCGAAGTTCAGGAAATGACAGAAAAGGTTGGGGGAACCATTGTCTGGGGCGGAGCCACCAACATCGCCCCGGCAGACGATCGCATTATCCTCCAGGAATACCCGTTTAAGATCGATGCCCGTGGTCAGATGCTTGCAAGTGTGATGGCAAAAAAATATGCCGTCGGGGCAAACCTGGTGGTCATCGATATCCCGGTGGGGAGTCATACCAAGGTTCCCACAGTACAGGAGGGCAGAAAACTAGCCCGGGAATTTATCGAACTGGGAGAACGATTGGGTATGAAAGTCGAGTGCGCCCTGACCTATGGAGACATTCCGGTGGGCTATAGTATCGGCCCCAATCTCGAGGTTCGGGAAGCACTCCGCGTTCTCGAAGGCGCAACCGAACCGAATTCGTTTATCCAGAAAAGTGTCTCTCTTGCCGGAATCGCGCTTGAAATGTCCGGAAAAGCAGCCCGGGGAACAGGTGCGCAGATGGCACAGGATATCCTTTCCTCGGGAAAAGCACTGGAGAAATTCCGGCAGATCATCGAGATACAGGGAGGAGACCCGAAAGTAAAATCAGAGGATATACTGCCCGGGGAGCACCAGTTCGTGGTTAATGCCCCGGCGTCAGGCTACATTGTTGAGATGAACAATGTGTCCCTGATCACACTTGCGCGTCTTGCCGGAGCCCCTCATGACCGGGGAGCGGGCATTCTGCTCCATGCAAAGAAAGGAACCCTTATCAAAGCCGGCGAGCCCCTGTTTACGATCTATGCCGAACGGGAGTGGCGGCTCCAGAAGGCCGTAGAAGAAGGGCGGCATCTTGTACCAGTGCTGGTGGAAGGTATGCTGCTTGACCGCGTGCCTTCCCAGTCTGAAGTGTAAAAAGACGGTACAGAAAAACCGATGGGATAAAATACGAGCAGGGAGGGATTATTTACTATGAATGCATCTCGTATTCGTTTCCTTTTTGCGCTGCTCTGCATTCTTGCCTTCTGCGGCGCAGTACAGGCGACGAACCTGCTGATCACGGTGCAGGACAGTCTTGACAACACTTCCATCCCCCATGCAACAGTGTACCTTAACGGGGCCAATGTAGGCCTCACCAATAATGCCGGCCAGTTCCTGCTCCAGTCCGGCCAAGGCGATTTCAACCTCCTTGTATCTATGGACGGCTATGATGACTGGTCGGAAGTGGTCAGCAGCAATACCACTGCACTTTCCGTCACCCTCAACCGCAGGTCTCTCCTCCTGAACGTCACCCTCTTTGATTCCAATACCCTCGATCCGGTATCCGGAGCTACTCTCGTTCTGACCTCGGCGAACGCCACCCAGAATGCGGCTACGGATACCTACGGATCAGCATCGTTCGGTGTTACCGCATATACGATGTATTCCCTCAATATCACCGCACCGAATTACCAGCCGCGCAGTGAATCGGTCGAGGTGGATTCCACAAACCAGAACGTTCAGTACTGGCTTTTGTCCACAAACCAGTACTCCTTTGTTATCCGGGATCAGAACACCAATCTCCCGGTGACCGGTGCAAGTATTACCGTGAATTCCGTGCTCCTTGGGACAACCAATTCACGCGGGGTCCTGATTACACCCATCAGCAGGAATGTCCCCCTTACCATCGTTGTACAAAAAACAGGTTACCAGACCCTGAACCAGTATCTCACCATCGGTCCCAACGAGGCTGTTGACTCTGTCAGCCTGATCCCTGTTCCTGTCAGTGGTTTTGTCTTTGTGTACGATAAGCAGAACCAGCCGGTCAGCGGCGCGGATGTCTCTCTCAACGGGACGGTGGTGGCAACCACTTCGGAATATGGCAGCGCTGCACTCCAGAATCTGGCACCCGGTACATACGCCATTGTGGTGAGCAAGGCCGGTTATCTCCCGGCAAACCAGCAGATCGATATCTCCAGCGGATCCAGCCAGTTCCCGGTGACTCTCTCCCTTGCCACGGTCAGCCAGACACTCTATGTCCAGGACTCTGACCAGAAAAACGTTGCCGGAGCGGCGGTTCTCCTGAACGGGGCGTATGCGGGAACGACGGATACCCGGGGCGAGCTGGATACTCAGCTGGTCTATAACACGACATATAATATCACCGTGACCCATGACGGGTATCTCCCCCAGACAGTCCAGCAGATCGTTCCTCTGGGGAATACCACCACGCCGCTTACCATCACCCTCCAGAAGAACATGGACTGGGGATTTGTAACTCTTCTTGGGATAGGAATTCTTATCGTGCTCTTCATCTTTGTTATCATCCGTCTTGCCGGGCGCAGGACCCCCCACCATTCGTCAGGAAGACGTGACGAGATATAAGGGAATATTTTTTTCTAGTGCCGGTAGTACTGCCCGGTTTTTAAAAAAGCACAGATGCCCGTTTCAGTTTTTTGTCCGGTATCATTCGTGACAATTATGTGATGGGGCAAAAAAGCGGACCCAGCGGGAATCGAACCCGCGTCCTTGGGTTCGAAGCCCAAGAGGATATCCTCTACCCCATGGATCCTTCCCAACCTATTTCCATCAAAAGATATTAAGCATTCTCTACCGATAGACTAATGAATGATATTGTCTGCAGCGGAGATTTCCCGTCGGTTATCAAGTTCACATGCAGATGAAAAACTCACTATTATGCCCTATACCCAAGAGTGCCAGCAGCCGGCATCGTATGATCTGAGGGTTGCTGATGATATCTTCCTCGCCCGGGGAACGTGTACCCTTGTCCCGAGTATGGAACGGGTGGAGTTTCCCCCGGATCTTGCCGGGACGCTCCGATGCCGGTCCTCATTTGGCCGTCGGGGGGTGCTGTTGGGAGGGGGTTTTGTCGACCCGGGCTTCCGTGGACAGTTGACACTCTGCCTGACAAACATGGGACCGGAAGATATCCACCTGCGCAAGGCCGAGCGTGTGGTCCAGATGATCCTGCATGAAGTGAGGAACGGGAACGAACGTTATGCCGGGCGTTACCAGGACAGCACCGGTGCAGTGGGAGCAAAAAAGGCATGATACGCACTGAACGCAAGTATATCGAAATCCTGCGCATCCTCAAAGAGCACCGTGACCCGGTCGGGGCCAAAAGGCTCTCGGAACTGATGGCAGAAAGAGGTTTTGTCCTGAGCGACCGGGCAGTCCAGTACTACCTGAGTTACCTGGATTCAATGGGATTTACCGAGAAAATAGGCAACCAGGGGCGTATTTTGACCCCGGCGGGGGTTCTGGAGACCGATAATGCCCTGGTTGACGACCGGATTGGTTTTGTCATCTCCAAACTCGAACGTCTTGCTTTCCGGAGCACCTTTGATCCTGCAACAGGAACCGGGGATGTAGCTTATAATCTATCGTTTGTACAAAAAGACGACCTTGACCGGGCCCTCGTGGCTTTCGACGAGGTCAACCGGGCCGGCTGTGGTTTTTTCAACTCTTACCGGATCCTTGACGATGATCCAAGGGTGCCTTCGGACTGCGTAGGCGTGATCACCCTGTGCAGCATCACCATGGATGGCCTTTTCCAGAGAAATGGTATCCCGGTAAAGATGGCGTATGGCGGGAGACTGGAGATCGAGAATAATGTGCCCCAGCGGTTCCGCGACCTGATAGGTTACCGTGGCACCACGATCGATCCTCTCGAACTTTTTATTTCATCAGGTCTGACTTCGATTCACGACTTTACCCGGACAAAGACCGGCATTGCTCTTGCAAACGTCCGTGAAGTTCCCCGATCGGCACAGGGCGAGATCAAGCAGATCATCCGGTTGATGAATGACTGCGGCTTTATCTACCCCGTAACGATGGGCAATCACATCTTCAACCTGCCCGATTCTTCGTATCGGCTTTCGATTGTAGCGTACAGCGGGCTCAATTACATCGGTAATTGTGTGGAACAGGGGATTGCAATCCGGACAGAGATCGGAGCTGGGAACATCCCGTTCTCAAAAGTAGCCGATATCAACCGTTGATCTTTTAGGTTCGGTCGTCATCCGGTGAGAGTCTCCCTTTTTTTTGGAAGGCGGAAGGTGAGGTTTGTCCGGACTCTCCGGTGTTATTCTCCTCATCCGTCACGAATCGGATCTTCCGGGGTTTGAGTTCTGCCTGAAGCAGTGCGGCATCTTTTGCCCGTAACGGTGCTTTTGTGGGAATTGCCTTTCCCAGAAAGATATCATCGCGCGCCGGCTGCGGGCGATCCCTGATCCCGATTTTTGTCTCTTCGCTTGGCGTGGATGTCGAAATGTGATCTTCCCCGAGTACGGGTTCCAGTTCCTCCTGGCGGACGAGACCTGTGTTGTCAATATATTCTAGGGGGCGCTCCGGTCCCTCTTCAGGAAGTGGTTCTTTTTTCTTGTGCCGAATGATCATTTTATGTGGCTGCTCTGGTTGTACCTGCTCACCTCCTTCCCGTGGGGAACCTGTGTTGTGCGTGGGTGATTTTGCCACTACCTTCCGCACAATGGCTCTTGTGTCAGACGGCCGGGAATCTCGTTGCGGTGAGGCAATGTCTCTTCTCTCCGGAAGTACCGGTTGCGCCGGTTTTTGCAGATCCTGATGCGATATCTGCGGAACCGGTGTCCTCCGCTGGACCGGGGACGGCCTTAACGGCAGGCTTCCTTCATAGCCGGATTCCAGCGTCCTTTTTGCCGATGGCCTTGCCGGCTCGTGGCCGGAAGATGTGGCGCCCTGTCCAAATCTCTGTACAGAAGGGGATCCCATTTGTTCGCTTTTTCCTGAAGGGGTGCCCGGGAGGATTCTCCGCGAAGCAACAGGATCTATGGAACGATCACTGCGTACTGGCGCGGGGGAATGCAGCAACCTTTCCTTCGGCAGATTTTCTTCCTGTATGCGGGGGCGTACTGATTCATGCCGAAGATTTTCCGCAGGTGATGAAGACGACGTCCGGGAGGGTGTCTGCGTAAGCGCCCGCTCTTCTTCTTCCTCATGATGGCGATGAACTAATCCCTTCGAGGATCGCTCTCCCGGGAACGTGATCATCTCGTCCTGTATCTCTGCGCCGCTCCAGACCGTTGTGATCGCCGATGCTCCGCCGGTTTTCCGCAGATCTCCCCCTGCCGGTGGAAGATTAAGGGAATGAGAGGCTGGCCGGGAGATGCCGGCCCGGCTCTGATCGCGAATTTCGCGGAGCTCAGTGATCCGCGGGATGTTTTCAAGGCCACTCAGGACCACGATAATTGCCACGTTTTCCGAATTGGTGACCGGGTAATCGCCGGATCGCATTTCCATTCCCGCAATACTGCGATCAAGCCATTTTCTGACGGTCATGAATCCTTTCATGGAGATCTCATGGGACGGGCCGGCAACGAGGATCAATGCCTTTGCGGCACTGGTCATGTCGCAGGGAACCGATACCTCCTGGTAGATGGCCTGTTTGGCAAGTTCAATAATCCGCTCGGCGCTCCTTCTCTGTTCCTGGGCGGAATCGGTGCCGCGCAACCGCGCAATAAAGGCAAGCGGTCCTTGGGAGATATTCTCTACAGCATACCCTACAGAGATAAATCCCATCCCTCGGATGGTGTTGAGCACTTCGCTTGAATCCAGCACAACTTCGGCAAGATCGATGCCACCGTCGGCCCGGAATTCCCCGGCACGCAGGAGGAGACTGATCCGCCGGATAATGCTCTGGTTGAGGAGTTTGTCTGTAATCTCTTTTGGGGTTAGTTTCGGCGAGTTCCTCCCAAGCCCGAAGAGGCCCGGACCTTTCGAGAGTTCCTCTACCAGCGCGTCGCGCCGCGCTGCGATCTTTTTGAGCCAGGTCTCGTTATCAAACAGGATAATCCCGTCAAGAAGAGGGGAGATCGCATCGATATCATCTCCTGCTTTTGCCGCTCTCCTCTCCCCTTCGGACAGGGCCGGTAGGGTGACCAGCCCGAAGATCGGTTCGGTGACGGATTCCCTGAGCGCAGCTACGAGCCGTGGCACTGCATCCGCCATCCTGCCACCAAGTCCACAGCAGACCAGGATCGCATCGGTCTCGCCATGCTCCATGTTCTGGATCCGGGCCAATACCTCCCCGATGTCCACTGCCGCAGGATCTGCCCCGGGCATCTCCCCGGGAATACCGGGCTCAAGTGCGGAAAAGTCGATCTTTGCCTGGTCGGGAAGTGCCTTGAGCTTGGCAAGCGCTTCGCTATCGACATCAATGGCAAGAGCCTGGACACAGGTCACCTTACTGCTCTTCCGGTCATTGGCATAGAGGGCTTCGGCAATCCGACAGCCTGCCCCTCCCATGCCGAGTGCAAGTATCCGCATGATCTTTCTGTGATACAAATCCTGGAGGATATCTATTGGTTATTGTACTTATTCTCCTCTGAAGTTCAATATCTTATAGGAATAACCTACCTAAAAATGTGTACCGGCCCTCCCCGTTGTGCCCATTGAAAAAAGGAGTTTCCCTTCTTTCACAGTCCGGCAAATCCAAAATTGGGGCTTGGATAACGAAAAATCCTTTGCGTTTCTCCCGGATTAGTGATTCCGTTCCGGCAGATTGTGCCAAAATCCCCTTTATCGGGCTCAAATCCGAGCCTTATCGCTTCTGCGCCCAGATTTAAATGATAATTTATTTAAATGCGTGTACGGTAATACTCCATGAGGTGAACAAGCCTTGACATATGGAATTGAATTTGTACCTGGGAATGTCAATGTAAAGCAGGTTGTTAACTTCTGTAAACTTGCTGAATCCAAAGATATCGACTTTGCGTGGATCACCAATCACTACAACAACAGGCACTGCTATGCAGTCCTTGCCGCTGTTGCACAGGCAACCACCACCCTGAAGATGGGGCCGGGCATCATGAACTCCTTTACCGATACACCGGCGGCAATGGCCTCGTTCATGTGCACCCTCAATGAAATTTCCGATGGGCGTGCAGTACTCGGCATTGGACCTGGTGACCTCTCGACACTGCCAAAGATTGCAATACACCCGGAGAAGCCGGTGGCCCGCCTCGAAGAGGCAGTCATCCAGTTCAGGAAGCTTGTTGCCGGTGAACAGGTAAACAAGTCTGGCCTGCACTTCTTTGACTACGATGGAGCAAAGCTGACCGGTGTCACCCTCCCCGGAAAGAAGGGAATCCCGGTATACATTGGTGCACAGGGTCCCAAGGTGCTTGAGCTTGCCGGAAAGATCGGCGATGGGGCATTAATTAATGCATCCAACCCCAAGGACTTCCAGGTTGCGATCCCGATCATCCAGAAGGCCGCCGAAGCAGTCGGAAAGAAGGGCTTCGATGTCGGTGCGTACACTGCCATGTCCATCGACAAGAGCGAGAAGAAGGCACGCAATGCAGCAAAGATCGTTGCCGCATTCATTGCAGCAGGCTCCCCGCCCGAGCTGCTCACCCGCCACGGTCTTGACCTCAACAACGTTGCCAAAATCAAGGCAGCACTTGGGAAGTTTGACTTCAAAACAGTCGGAGAGCTTGTGGGAGACAAGGAGATCGATGCATTCACCATTGCAGGCACCCCTGAAATGGTCAAGGCAAAGTGCGAAGACCTTACCAAGGCCGGCGTCACCCAGATCATCTTTGGTTCACCACTCGGTCCCGACATGACCACCTCTATCCGCCTCCTCGGCAAGTATATCGTATAAAGCAGATCTTTCATCTGCCAGCGATACTGCTGGATCTGGCATGGTGCCAGGGCAGATAGATAAAATCCATTTTTTTCTTTTTCTCTCAACAATCCACACACTGTGTTTTTGTTTGTCTTCTGTCTCTTCCCTCGCGAGATCTGTGCAAATGTCTATCTAGGTTACCGGTGTTTTTGTACCTGTAACGATATGTTCACGACAACGGACGTAGCCACCAAAAGAGGGATATTGCAGTACCGTGAGGAGCGATTTACCGGCATCAGATGCCGGATCAGTCCTGAACGGGTCAAGCGCCATACATCCCAGACACTCACCTTTCCGCGGGATTCGGCAGACTGTCCATTCTGCGAACAGAATATTTTTTCGATTACCCCGGTCTTTCCCGATGGAAAGCGTATCCTCGTGGGGGAGAGCGTTACATTCCCGAACATGTTCCCGTTTGCTGAAGGGCACACCGTTACCGTGATCACCCGTGCGCATACCGTACCGGAGTTTACCCGGGCCCAGATCGCCGATGCGCTTCGGGCCCAGATTGAATCTCTTCTCCGTTATGGGGGATACCCCAGCATCAACTGGAACTATCTCCCTTCTGCCGGGGCAAGTATCCTTCATCCCCATATGCAGGGAATAAGCGACAGGTGCCCCACATGGCTCGTGGAGAGATACCTGTGCGCCGGGAAAGAATACCGGGCGAAGATCGGGGCATCGTACTGGGATGCCGTGCGGGAACAGGAACGCTCTTCAGATCGTTTCCTGTTTGGGGACGAGATCCTCTGGTCTGCCCATGCGGTTCCCGTAGGAGAGCGGGAAGTCCGGGGAATCCTTCCTATTTCAAGCCTTAAGGAACTGGAGGACTATATGGAACCTCTTTCCGAAGGGATACTCAGGATAATCACTTTTTACCGAAACCTCGGAACACAGGCTTTTAACATGTCAATCTATTGCTGCCGGGATGAGAGTGAAGACTTTTCTGCATTCTGCTCGCTGATATCCCGGATAAACCCAAATCCTCTCTCGACCAGCGACTCGGCATTCATGGAACGGATGCATTGTGAGCCGGTCATTATGACCCTCCCGGAAGAGATGGGAGAAATGTACCGGGATCAAAATTAAAAAAAAAGGAAAAAATTTACTCGAATTTTGCTACGAGTTTGGTCTTGCGGACGAGGACGCCATCCTTCTTGTGGGGCTGGCGGAGAATACCGTCGCCGGCCTTCTCGATCTCGCGGGCCTCATCGCAGAGCACGGCTGCAATCCTCATCATTTCGTGGGCGCTTGCAACGATCGGGATGTACTTCTCCCACTCCTTGGTCATGAAACAGCCCTTGACATTCTGGCCTGCTACCGCAATCGCGATCTCGTGGGCGGCGCGTGCCTTTGCCAGTGCATAGTCGTTAGTAAATTCTCCGTCGACTGCCTTGTCTGTGGTCATGACGATCTTGGGGAGCTCAATTTCTGTACCCTTCTTGCCGGCCTTGACCTGGTCGATGACCTTGTCGAGTGCAAGCTGGAGCTTGCGGAATGCACCGGTGATGGCCAGAACCTTGACAAGGTTGCCATTGAAGTCGGCCATTTCGATGGGGTCAAGGAACTCACGGCGTGCACCAATCATGGAGTCTGCCTTCATGATGATGTACCCGAACTTGCTGTTCTTGACCTCTTCCCATTCCTTCTTGGTGGTTACATCATCAGTGATGATGATGACCGGGATACCGGCAGCGGCAAGCTGCTCACGGGCACCGGTCGGGCCGGGCAGGACACCGTTGGGGGAGACCACAATGGCGAAATCGGGTTTCCATGCCTTCATGTTGGAAACGACACGGTCGATATCCTCAGGCTGGAGCTTGGTTCCGCTGGTAGCCATGAATGTCTGCATATCCTCACGGTCTGCTCTCTCATCAAGAAGCAGCTCTGCCATTACACCACTTGCAATATTGCCTAACTTGGCAACGCCTACTTTAACAACCATTGAAATTTCACCTCGAATTGTTGTATAGCACGTAATATGACCCGGTATTCTTATAAAGATTTTGAAATCGCTTTTACGCCGGATATTCGCCCCTTTGGGAAAGCAAATGCAGCATTTTCGTGCAGCCTGCCTCTTCCGGCCAATTCCCGGGGGCACAGGGAGGTTAACGAAAAGTGTTTAAATCCCCGGAATGGAATGGATAGTATGAAGGATGGTCTTCTCACCGACAGGCAGATGGAAGTGCTCCGGTACCGAAAGCAGGGAATGACCCAGCAGCAGATCGCAGATATTATTCACACCTCGAAAGCAAATGTCTGCACCATCGAGAAATCTGCAATGGAGAATATCCGACGAGCAAAAGAGACGCTTGAATTTTTGTACACTCTTGATGCTACGCATCTCTGCACCATCCCGTCAGGGACTGACCTGTTTGAAGTGCCCGGGATGATCTTTGCCGAAGCCGAAAAGGCCAAGATCAAGGTAAAGTACGATACGATCTCCCTTATCAACCGGCTACGGGAGGCACGGCCCCAGTCCTACAAGGCCCGGTGCATCTGCGAGGATGTGCAGATCTATATCACTGATGACGGAGAGATTTATTTCGGATAAAGCGGACAAAAATTGGTTCGCAGAATCGCCAGTTACTGTGGAGGCTCTGATCCCCCGGGGCGCTGGCATAAATATATATGCCATTTTAATCAATATTTAAGGAAGCCGATATGGGGATATCCCTGCCGCTCTTGTCTTCAGAGATGAGGTGGCTCCGGCGGAAACGGGCCCGAAACGACACCGGGAACGGTACTGCCGTGGGTATTTCCCGATTGGTGACCTCCTCATTTCGTGAGGAGGATCCCGAGAAGGAGTTGTGATCCGTCACAACGGGCTGACAGAGTTGGATCTGACCGCGACGCATGGGTGGACGTTTAAAAAACGAGCCTGGTTCCCTGAATCATCAGGGAATGCGTCAGTGTCAGGGTCTTCTTTCGCGAGGAAAAAAGCGGAGATCCCTTGAGGGTGGGAGAAAGCTCTCTCCCTCTGCAGGTCTCCAGGCTAACCGGTTCACGGGCAGGGTGAGTATGCTCCCGCGCATCACGTGCGGGAAAAATCGTCCTGCAAGATGACACCGGATCGCGTGTTGGCTTACCGGACAGGCAAGTGAGAGCACTTCCGTCTCGGATTCATCTCTCTAGTTCGTGTCAAAAAGATCCAAAACACGAATGTACAGGAATGATTGACACATGCCAAAGATAAACAGACCACGCCGAGGCTCGCTGGCATTCAGCCCACGGAAACGTGCACAGAGCCCCATTCCCAAATACAAGTCCTGGCCCGAGCACAGCGGCGCACCCGCGCTGCTGGGTTTTGCCGGCTATAAGGTGGGCATGACGCATGTCCTCATGGTCGATGACCACAAGGACAGCCCGACCGAGGGTAAGGAGATCATGGTTCCGGTGACGATCATCGAGATCCCGACCATGAAGGTTGCCGCTCTGCGGGTATACACAAAGGACACTTACGGCAAGCACGCGCTTACGGAGATCTGGGCGGAGCCGCTGGACAGCCAGCTCTCCCGCAGGGTAACCTCACCCAAGAACTACGACAGCACGGCAGCAAAGAAGAAGTATTCAGATGCACTTGCCGCCGGGCTGGTTGCTGAGATCTACGCACTTGCGTACACCCAGCCGGCCACGATGAGTGGTGTACCCAAAAAGGTGCCCGATCTCATGGAGATCAAGGTTGCCGGCGGGGACATTGCCAAGCAGTACGAGTACGCCTTCGGGCTTCTCGGAAAGGAGATCCGGCTCAGCAACGTGATTGAGACTGGTGCGTACGCCGATATTACCGCAATCACCATCGGTAAGGGTACGCAGGGCCCGGTCAAGCGCTGGGGTGTTACCCTCCGTAAGAGAAAACACTCCGTCGGCGGAAAAGAACGCCATGTCGGAACCCTTGGGCCATGGAATCCCCACCACGTCCGCTGGGAAGTTCCCCAGAGTGGCCAAATGGGCTACCAGCAGCGCACCGAGTTCAACAAGCGCATTTTAAAGATCGGTGAGAACGGTGCGGAGATTACACCGGCAGGTGGTTTCCTTAACTACGGCGTTATCAGGAACGCATACGTTGTGATCAAGGGCTCGATTCCCGGCCCGGCAAAGCGCCTGATTCGTATCCGCCCGGCAATCCGCCAGGGAGAACATGTTGTCCGGTCGCCCGCGATCCAGTTCGTGAGCGTCCAGAGCAAGCAGGGGTGATCAGAGATGAAAGCGCAGGTTAAAACAATCGAAGGCGGCGTGGCAAAGGATATCGAACTCCCGGCCATGTTCTCCGAGGAGTACCGCCCGGACCTGATCAGGAAGGCAGTACTGGCACTCCAGAGCACCCGGCGCCAGCCGCACGGGTCCTATCCGTATGCCGGCATCTGTTCTTCTGCAGTGGGCTGGGGAAGCGGCCGCGGCGCATCTCATGTACCGCGTCTCAAGAACGGTTCCCGTGCCGCCAAGGTTCCGCAGGCAAAGGGCGGACGTGAGGCACACCCGCCGGTCACCGCCAAGGTGCTGATAAAAGAGATCAATGCAAAAGAGAAGCAGAAGGCATTCCGATCCGCTGTTGCAGCAAGCATCCGTGCCGACCTCATCAGCAGCAGGGGTCACCGGTTCGAAGGAACAGTCCCACTGATCTTCGAGGACAAGTTCGAGAACCTGGCAAAAACCCAGGAAGTCATATCCGCACTGACAAATATTGGCGTGTACAGTGATATCGAGCGTTCAAAGGAGAGCAGGAAGGTCCGCGCCGGCCGTGGCAAGCTCCGTGGCCGCAGGTACAAGCAGAGAAAGAGCCTGCTTATCGTTACCTCGGGCCCCGAATTCCGCGCCGCACGCAATCTTGCCGGTGTAGACGTCGTGACTGTAGATCAGCTCAACGTTGAGCACCTCGCGCCGGGCATGCAGGCAGGACGCCTGACAGTCTGGACCGAGAGCGCCGTTATCCGCTTGGAGGGAAGGTAAATGGCAACCCTGAAACACCCGTTTGTCACAGAAAAGGCCATGGTCCTTCTGGAAAACGAAAGCAAGCTTCAGTTCCTTGTGGACCGGAAGGCCACCAAGCAGGACATCAAGCGCGAGATTGAGAAGGCGTTCGACCAGAAGGTAAAGAGCGTCCACACGCTGATGTCGATGCACGGTGAGAAAAAGGCCGTAGTGAGCTTCGAGAACGCAAAGGCCGCTGAGGAAATCCTGAGCCGGCTTGGCATTATGTAAGGTGGGGAACATGGGACATCGAATTACTACACAGAACCGTGGCAGGGGAGGCCCGACCTATCGCGCCCCATCCCACCGGTACAAGGCTGCATTAAAGCACATCGGTGACGGAACCAAGAGTATCTCCGGTTCAATTATCGATATCGAACACGACCCGGCACGGAATGCCCCGATTGCCCTGGTGCAGCTCGAGGATGGATCAAAAGTTTACATCCTTGTAACCGAAGGAATTGGCATCGGTGAGACCGTTGCATGGGGAGCAGATGTCAAGGTCAAGAACGGGAACACGCTTCCGCTCCAGAGCATCCCGACCGGTTCTTACATCTGCAATATCGAATCGCGCCCCAATGATGGTGGCAAGTTCGTCCGCTCAACCGGTGTCCAGGCCGTTGTGGTTGACAAGATTGGCGACCGCATTGGTGTGCGGATGCCCAGCGGCAAGACCAAGTGGTTCAACGCACGCTGCCGCGCTACCGTAGGTATCGTTGCCGGTGGCGGGCGCGTGGAGAAGCCGTTTGTAAAAGCCGGCAACAAGTCACACAAGATGAGGAACACCGCGTCCAACTGGCCGCGCGTCCGTGGTGTTGCCATGAACGTCATCGACCATCCGTTCGGTGGCGGTGGGCACCAGCACCCCGGTCGTCCCAAGACCATTGCCCGGGGTACTTCACCGGGTCGTACAGTCGGACATGTGGCAGCACGCCAGACAGGTAGAAGCAGGAAGTGAACGGTATGGCAGCACCAAAAAAGACCCAGAAGAGAATGCCCAGACGGCGTGAGGAGTTCACCTACCGCGGGTACAAGATCGATGAGCTTAAGGCGATGGGATTAAGCGAACTCATCCCCCTGATGCCCGCCCGTGCACGCCGCAAATTCAACCGCGGGCTCAACCGCGGTGAAGAGACATTGCTTGAAAAGATCCGGGGCGGGGACGAGAAGATCCGGACCCACCTGCGTGAAATGATCGTCATGCCCGAGATGATAGGGAAGAGCATCGAGATCTACAATGGCAAGGAATTCTTAAAAGTCGAGTTCCAGCCCGAGTCGGTCTTCCACTATCTGGGCGAATTTGCCCTCACCAGAAAGAGGGTCACCCACGGTTCCGCTGGTATCGGTGCAACGAGGGGCAGCAAATACGTACCGCTGAAGTGATGGAAATGGCACGCATCGCATATTCTACAAAGATTGAAGGCGACAACCTCGCCAGAGGAAAAGCAAACGAGCTTTCCATCTCTCCCAAGCACTCGATCGAGATCGCGGATTTCATCCGGCACCAGCGCGTCAACGATGCGCTCGCGTACCTTGCGGATGTCGTTGCGCTCAAGAAGGCAATCCCGTTCCGGCACTTCAACCGGAACGTTGCCCACAAGCGCGGCCTTCCCGGCAACTGGGATGCAGGCCGGTACCCGGTCAAGGCTTCCAAGGCCTACATACGGATCCTCGAATCGATCAAGAAGAATGCGGAATACACGGGTCTTGACACCGAGAATCTGGAGATTATCCATGCCTCGGCCAACCGCGGGCGCGCCCAAAAGGCCTATTTCCCTCGGGCAATGGGTCGTGCATCCCCCAAGGTCAGGGAAACCGTAAACATCGAGATTGTGGTTCGGGAAGTGGCATAACATGGCCGTTGAAAGGAAATTTATTGCAGAAGGCGCCCGCAAGGCCCGGGTTGAGAAATATCTCACCAAAGAGCTCAAGCGCGCGGGGTTCGGCGGCATGGATATTGCCCGTACCCCTCTGGGGACGCAGGTCACCATCTTCGCGGAAAAACCGGGGATCGTGATTGGGAAGGGTGGCAAGCTTGTTCACCAACTGACCCAGGATCTTGCCCAGAACTACGGTGTCGAGTCACCGCAGATCGAGGTTCAGCAGGTCCAGAACCCCAGCTTCAACGCTCAGATCATGGCAGAGAGGCTGGCAAACGCCCTTGAACGCGGCTGGTACTTCCGTAAGGCAGGTTCCAGCATCATGCGCCGGGTCATGGACTCCGGAGCACTGGGCTGCGAGGTTGTTATCGCCGGGAAGCTCACCGGTGCGCGTGCCCGTACCCAGAAATTCACCGAAGGCTACATCAAGCACTGCGGTGAACCGAGCAACACCATCGTGGAAAAGGGCTACGCTATTGCCATCAAGAAGCTTGGTGTCATCGGAGTTCAGGTCAAGATTGTTCCCGCAGACGCAAAGATGCCTGACCACTTTGCGATTATCGAGCAGGAAAAGAAACTCCCTGCTCCGAAGACCACAGTCACAGCGGTCATCGAGACTGACAATGAAGAGCCCGCCCTTCCTGACGAGAACATTGACGAGGAGGTGTGAGACATGGCCATCTTACGTGCACACGATGTCAGCCAGCTCACCGATGTCGAACTGCAGGAACAGATGGGTAAACTCCGGATGGAGCTTGTCCAGCACTACGGCAAGGTCAGCGCCGGTGGTGCAACCGAGAATCCCGGTCACATCCGGGAACTCAGACGCACCATTGCACGCCTGATGACCGAGAAGAATCGCAGGAGCCGCGTATGATCTCCTGCCAGAACGTCACCCGACACGAACTGATTGGGCTTGATGTTCTGGTAGCCGGCGCCACAAACCCCCTTCACCAGGGAGTAAGCGGACATATCATCGATGAGACAAGGAATCTTGTTGCCATCAGGACGCAGGTTGGAATAAAGAAGATCCCCAAAGCGGGATCTCTATTCCGCCTTTCTCTTCCTGACAACACCCTTGTTGAGATACATGGATCCGCACTGATACTGGCTCCGGAAAAGAGGCTCAAGCGAGCGTAAACAAAGAGGATACCATAATGGCACAAAACATTGGATTGAACGTTCAGCCCCCAAAGCAGGAGTGCAAGGACGTTAATTGTCCGTTCCACGGCACTTTACCGGTGCGCGGCCAGGTGATCACCGGTAAAGTCGTGAGCGACAAGATGATGGGAACGGTCGTAGTTGCCCGGGATTACCTGCACTATGTCCGGAAGTACAACCGGTACGAGAAGCGCATCTCGAAGCTTCACGCCCACAACCCGCCCTGCATCCAGGCAAAGGTGGGAGATCTCGTGAAGATCGCTGAGTGCAGACCGTTATCGAAGAGCACGACGTACGTCGTTGTCGAGGTGCAGCAGCCATGAAGGCAAAGCAGTCCAAGACGCCGAGGGCGCTTGCGACTGGAACCAAGCTGACTTGCGCCGACAATACCGGCGCACGGATCGTACAGATCGTCTCGGTCTTCGGCTACCATGGGGTTCGCCGGCGTCAGCCCAAGATGGGCCTTGGGGACATCGCGACGGTAACCGTGAAGAAGGGCACGCCCGACATGAGGAAAAAACTAGTCCGGGCTGTCGTCAT
Source organism: Methanoregula boonei 6A8 (assembly GCF_000017625.1). Lineage (NCBI taxonomy): Archaea > Methanobacteriati > Methanobacteriota > Methanomicrobia > Methanomicrobiales > Methanoregulaceae > Methanoregula > Methanoregula boonei. The sequence goes on from NC_009712.1 coordinate 523,436, forward strand.
CCGCCAGAAAAAGGAGATGCGCCGCCCCAATGGACTCCGCGTTTCCTTCGATGACAACGCTGTCGTTGTTGTGGATGAGAAGAACGAACCCAAAGGAACCGAGATCAAGGGGCCGGTTGCCCGTGAAGTAGCAGAGCGGTACCCGAAGCTCGGGTCGATGGCTACCATCATTGTGTAAGGTGAGAACGAATGGTAAGGATTGAAAGTTCACAGCCGCGCAAACAGAGAAAGGCACGGTATGACGCTCCCTCGCACATGAGGTCCAAGTTCCTTAATGCACCCCTCTCGGCAACGCTCCGTGAGACCTACGAAAAGAAGACGATTCGGGTCATCAAGGGCGATACAGTCAAGGTTACCCGCGGGGACCATGTCGGCGAGGAAGGAATCGTTGACGGGATTGACACCCGCAACGTGAAGATCATTGTTCACGGGGTCTCATCAACCAAGGTAGATGGTACCGAAGTCCCGCGCCCGATCGATGCATCCAAAGTCGAGATCACCAAGCTCAAGCTTGATGACAAGCGCCGCGTTGAAAAACTTGGGGGTAAGGAGTAATGTCAGATCATTTAAAGAGACTCAACGCGCCGGACTCGTGGCATATCACAAAGAAGACCACGAAATTTGTTGCAAAGACCGCGCCGGGCCCGCACAATGCAAATGCCATGCCCGTTGCGGTCTGGCTCAGGGATCAGCAGGGTCTTGCCCGCACCATGAAGGAAGTCAAGCAGATCCTTAAGCAGAAGGATGTTGTTATTAACGGCAGACCTGTTCGCGACCCCAAGATGGGTATCGGCATCTTCGATGTTATCGCCCTTCCGCGGATCGGCAAGTACTTCCGTGTACTCAGGGATCTCAAGGGCCGGCACAAGACCGTTGAGATCGATGCGGAAGCAGCCCAGAAGCGGCTCTGCAAGATCGAGAACAAGACGATTGTTCCCGGTGGAAAAGTCCAGTTAAACCTCAGGTACGGGGCAAACATCATCGCCGACAATACCTACAAGTCAAACGACTCGGTTGTTATCTCGCTCAAGCCTGAGGACCGGTTTAAGATTCTCGAGCACTATCCGTTCGTTGCCGGCAACATGGCAACGATTATAGGCGGCCGGCACTCCGGCAAGGTGGCGCGGATCATCGAGATCATCAAGACCCCGGGGAGCGTTCCCAACAAGGTGATTCTCGAGGATGAGAAAACCAAGGAGCGGTTTGACACCATCACTCCCTATATCTACATGATCGGAAAAGAGACCGTTTCAAAAGCCAGCTGGGGGCTTGACCAGTGACCGCAATGCGCGATGTCCACATCGACAAGGTTGTGGTTCACATGGGCGTTGGCGAGAGTGGTGAAAAACTCGTCAAGGCCGAGAACATCATGAAGACGATCACCAAGCAGACCCCTATCCGCAGCGTTGCAAAGATGACTCAGCCGGCGTTTAACATCAGGAAGGGCGCCCCGATCGGATGCAAGGTCACGCTCCGCGGCAAACCGGCAGAGGACTTTATCAAGACCTCCTTAAACATCGTCAACAAGACGATCTTCGAGAGCCAGTTTGACAAGAGCGGGAACTTTTCGTTTGGTATCGAAGAGCATACGGATTTCCCCGGTATGTCCTACGATCCGCAGATTGGGATCTTCGGGATGGACATCAACGTCGTGCTCGAAAGGAACGGCATCAGGATCACCCGCCGGAGAATGCAGAAGAAAAAGCTTCCCGAGAAACAGCGCGTGAAAAAAGAGGATGCAATTGCGTTCCTCAAGAAGGAATATTCCGTGGAGGTGCGCTAAATGGGCGGCGAAAGGAAGAAAATCTACGGTCGCGGTGCAAACGAGTGCAAGATGTGCGGGCGCAAGCAGGGCCTTGTCCGCCGGTACCACATCATGTTCTGCCGGCAGTGCTTCCGTGAGTGGGCACAGAAGATGGGCTTTAAGAAGATGAACTGAGGAGTGACTGCACCATGACACGATTAAACACTATCGCAGACGGGATGAGTGCGTTAAAGAACGCAGGTGACACCGGCAAGTCCGAGGTTACTATCGAACCCGCAAGCAAGCTCCTCGGCGCGATGCTGCGCATCATGCAGGACGCCGGCTACATTGCCGGTTTCGAATTCATTGAGGATGGCCGCGGAGGCCAGCTCAAGGTGCATCTCACTGGAAAGATCAACAAATGCGGCGCCATCTGCCCGCGTTTCTCGGTCCAGCTGGATGAGATGGAATACTGGGAGAAGCAGTACCTGCCCGGCAAGAACTTCGGGCTCATGATCCTTTCCACCTCGCACGGCGTTATGTCGCACGTGCAGGCCCGCAGGGAAGGAATCGGCGGCGAACTGCTCGGGTACGTCTACTAGGGGTGAATCATGGCAAGCGTAAGAAAAGTCAGGATCCCCGACGGCGTCAAGGTCAAGCTCGAGCAATCGCAGCTCACCATCACCGGACCCAAGGGCGCACTCGTCCGCAGCGTCCGGTTCCCGCAGGTCAGTGTGACCTGTGATGGCAAGGAGATCACGATCGCTACCGAGTCCGGCCGCAAGGAAATTACCGCTATGGTCGGGACGTTCGAGGCGCACGCAAAGAACATGTGCCGGGGCGTCACGGATGGATTTGAGTACCGCATGAAGGTAGTATACAGCCACTTCCCTATCCAGCTCAAACTGCAGGGCCAGAGGCTCGAGATTGCCAATTTCCTGGGAGAGAAGAAAGCCCGGTACGCCGATATCGCTGAAGGTGTCATCGCCAAGGTGGCAAACGACGAAGTCGTGCTGACCGGCATTGACCGCGAAAAGGTAGGAAATACCGCGGCAAACATCGAACACGCCACCCATATCCGTAACCGGGACCCGCGGGTTTTCCAGGACGGCATATACATGGTACAGAGGGGCTGAACTGAACAATGACAACTGAAACCAAGCGACTGATCCGTGTGCGCACCGAGAAGGGTGCCGTCTTCAAGCGCCACGGGTTTGGTACAAAACCACAACTCTCCGATTCATGGAGAAAGCCCCGTGGACAGCACAACAAACAGCGAGAGCAAAAAAAGGCTAAGGGAAATCTTCCCAAGCCCGGCTTTGGCAGCCCGATTGCGGTGCGCGGCATGCACCCCAGTGGGTTTTTTGAAGTGCTGGTCTTTACGGAAAAGGATCTCGAAAACCTTGACGTGAAAACCCAGGCGATCCGGATATCAGCCGGCGTCGGGGCACGCAAGCGCAAGGCCCTCCAGGAGAAGGCCGCCGCGTCGGGTATCAAGATCCTCAACGCCCGCGTGATCAAGGAACGCGTTGCCGAAGAAAAGCCGGCTGAGCCGGCAAAAGAAGCGGCAAAGGCAAAGAAGGACGCAAAGGAAAATCCGGCAAAGAAGAGTGCTTCCAAGGTGACCTCCTCAAAAAAGAAAGGCACCGAAGAGAAGAAGCCGGTGAAATCTGCCCCATCCAAGGCCAAGCCTGCAGCAAAGGAAACTGAAAAGAAGGCAGAAAAAGCCGAAAAGCCCAAGGCAAAGGAATCTGCAAAGGCACCTGCCAAAAAGCCCGCGGCAAAAGAAGCCGAAAAGAAGCCTGCCACAGCTGCAAAGAAATCCCCGGCAGAGAAGACCGCTCCCAAGAAAAAGTCCTCGTCAGGAGTGAAGAAGAATGAGTGATGTCGCCAGCCAGAAACGCATCGCAGCATCGATCCTAAAGTGCGGTGTCAACCGTGTCTGGTTCGATCCCGAGCGTCTCTCCGATATCCAGAATGCAATCTCCCGCGAGGACCTGCGCGGGCTTATCACAGATGGTGCCATTAAAGCGCACCAGAAGAAAGGTGTGAGCCGCGGCCGGGCACGTGTGCGGACCGCACAGCGGGCATACGGCCACCGCAAGGGTGCCGGGAAACGGAAAGGTGCGCAGGGCGCACGGACCCCGAGCAAGCGCTCGTGGATCCAGAAGATCCGCGCCATCAGAAAAGTTTTGGTCACGCTCCGTGACGAAGGCACTATCGACCGGCACCTGTACCGGGTACTCTACCGCAAGGCAGCCGGTGGACAGTTCCGGAGTGTCGCACATATGAAAGCACAGATGGAGATCATTGCCGGGAGGCTGAAGTAACATGGCGACAGGACCACGGTATCTAGTCGCTTTCCGCAGGCGGAGAGAAGGCAGGACCGATTATTACCAGAGAACCAAGCTCGTTGTCGCCGATGCACCCCGTATGGTGGTGCGCAGGACCAACCGCCACATCATCGTCCAGCTGGTTACTGCCGAAATGGAGGGGGACAAGACGCTGGTGTCGGCCAACTCCGCTGAACTTGAGAAGTACGGGTACACCGGGGCTACGGCGAACACTCCCGCAGCATACCTGACCGGCCTGCTCTTTGCCGCAAAGGCCAAGAAGGCAGGACAGGACAGTGCAATCCTCGATATCGGCCTTAACCGGGCCACCCCGGGTGCGCGGGTTTTTGCTGCGCTCAAGGGTGCCGTTGACGGCGGTCTTGAGATCCCGTACGGTGAGAGTATCCTCCCCTCCGAGGACAGGCTCAAGGGAGAGCACATTGCCGCCTACAACGAGAAGGCAGGCGATATTGTCAAGAATGTCGAGCAGGTGGCAGCCGCCATAAAGAAGGAGCTGGTGTAAATGGCATACGAAAAAGCAGAGTGGCGCCCGGTCACCGGTCTTGGCAAGCAGGTTGCCTCGGGGGAGATCAAGAGCATTGATCAGGTTCTCGAGAGCGGCAGGCCGATCAAGGAACCCGAGATTGTGGACATGTTCCTCCCGGATCTCGAAGACGAGGTTCTTGACATCGCCATGATGCAGAGGATGACCGACTCGGGCCGCCGTGTCCAGTTCCGTGCCGTAGTAATTGTCGGCAACCGGAACGGGTACATTGGCTTTGGCCAAGGTAAGGACGTTCAGGTCGGTGACGCTATCAAGAAGGCGATCACCAAGGCCAAGATGAACCTTGTCAAGGTTCGCCGCGGATGCGGCAGCTGGGAATGCGGGTGCGCGGTTCTGCACTCTATACCGATGCAGGTGGAAGGGACGGCCGGCAGTGTCCGGGTCACCCTCAAGCCCGCCCCACAGGGTATCGGCCTTGTTACCGGTGATATCAGCAAGAAAGTGCTCGAACTTGCCGGGATCAAGGATGCGTGGACGTTCGCGCGCGGACAGACCCGTACCACGATCAATTTCGCAAAGGCAACGTTCAACGCATTAAAAGAGACCAACATGATCCGCACCGGGAGGTCGGAGTAAATGTACGCAGTCGTGCAGGTCCGCGGCGTGGTCAACACGCGCAAAGACATCAAGGACACCTTAAAGATGCTCCGTCTGCACCACATCAACCACTGTGTGCTGGTGGCAGACACCCCGGAAAACCTGGGTATGATCCGCAAGGTCAAGGACTATGTTGCCTATGGGGAAGTGGACGCAGCGACACTTGAGACCATCCTTAAGACACGTGGTCGCGTAATCGGTGATGACCCCTTAACGGACGAGTATATCAAGTCGAATTCATCGACCTATAGCAGCATCGTCGAGTTTGCACAGGCACTTGCCAAGGGGGAGTCCCGGCTCCGCGACATTCCCGGCCTCAAGCCGGTCCTTCGTCTCCACCCTCCGCGCAAAGGTTACAAGACCACCAAGCGTACATTTGTTCAGGGTGGAGCGCTTGGCTATTATGGTCCGGAGATCAATACTCTCCTCTACAAGATGAGGTGAAGAGATGCCAACCAACAAACGTTCAAAATACCGCGGATCGCGGACATGCGGCGGAGGTACCCATAAGAACCGCCGGGGTGCAGGTAACCGCGGCGGAAGGGGCAGGGCAGGTATCAATGCCCACCACTTCGTCAAGTGGTACGTAGAGATGGGAGGCCCGGTCTTTGGAAAGGACGGGTTCTTCCATAACCCCGCCACTTCCGTCTCCGCCATGGATGTCGGGATTATCGACCAGATTGTGCCTTCGCTTCTGGCTCAGGGAATTGCCAAGCAGGAAGGAGATGCGGTTGCCATCAACGCTGCTGACATCGGCATCGAAAAGGTGCTGGGCAGCGGCAGGGTGATCCGGAAACTCAACATCTCCGCAGCTGCGTTCTCTGCCCAGGCAAAGGCAAAGATCGAAAAGACCGGTGGAAAGGCACAGGTCATCTGATCATCCGTAATTTTTTGGTGAAATAATGGGAGATCTGCTGGATCGAATGGAACCCATTCTTGCTGCGATGCCCGCAGTCAAGAGCCCTGAGGGCCATGTCCATTTCAAGAACAAGCTGTTGTGGACTCTGGGAATCTTAATTCTGTATTTTGCGCTTACGAATATTCAGCTGTTCGGGCTTGCCCCCTCATCGCAGGATCTGTTTACTGCCTGGCGGGCCCTGCTTGCCGGTGCCAACGGATCGATTGTTTATCTCGGTATCGGGCCGATCGTCACCGCATCCATCGTCCTCCAGCTCCTGAAAGGTGCAGATATCCTGCATATTGACACGAGCGAGGCCCGTGGTCAGGTCATGTACATGGGTCTCCAGAAGATCCTTATCCTTGTCATGATCGTGATCGAGGCCGCACCCAACCTCATCGGCGGGTTTATGCAGCCCGATCCCACTATCGCGGCGCAGTTCTTCGGGGGCAACCTCTTTGCGGTTTCGCTCCTCATCTTCATCCAGATCTGTATCGGTGGTGTCCTGATCTTCCTCATGGATGAAGTGGTCACCAAGTGGGGTATCGGATCCGGTGTCGGGCTCTTCATCATTGCCGGGATCTCCCAAGCCCTTGTCAATGGTTTCATCAACTGGACCGCTGTCAGCGACCCCTACCCGGTCGGGTTCTTCCCGCGCCTTGTGGCGGTGGTGCTTGATGGTGCAAATTTCCTCCAGTATTTTGGGACAAACCTTCTGGCATTTGCAACCACCATCATCATCTTCCTCATCATCGTGTATGTAGAATCCACCCGCATTGAGATCCCCCTTGCCCATGCCCAGGTAAGAGGTGCGCGGGCCCGGTTCCCGGTCAAGCTGATCTATGCCAGTGTTCTGCCGATGATCCTTGTCAGGGTGCTCCAGGCAAACATCCAGATGATCGGTATGTTCCTGTCCAATATCGGCATCACTATCCTTGGTAAATTCAATGGCCAGACTCCCCAAGGCGGACTGATGTACTTCCTTGCGCCGATTAACGGCCCCACTGACTGGATGTGGTGGACAACGGACCTTGGTCATGCGCCCTGGGAGGTTCTCCTCAGGATGGGTATCGATACGACCTTCATGGTGGTGGGCGGAGCAATCTTTGCACTCTTCTGGATCAAGACCGCGGGTCTTGATTCAAAGGATGTGGCCCGGCAGATCCAGCTCTCCGGCATGTCGATCCCCGGTTACCGGCGAAATCCCCAAGTGCTGGAAAAGTACCTGGACCGGTACATCCCCCGTGTTACAATCATCGGTGGGGTCTTTATTGGTATCCTCAGTGTAGTGGCAAATCTGTTTGGTGTGATCGGGGCGGTGAGCGGAACCGGCCTGCTCCTGACGGTGAGTATCACGTACCGGTTGTACGAGGAGATCGCCAGCCAGCAGATCATGGAGATGTATCCGTTCATGCGGACGTTCTTTGGTAAAGAATGATAAAAATGAAGGGAATTGGGAATGGCAGGGAAAAAGGTCATTATCACGGGTGTGCCCGGGGTCGGCAAGACCACGGTTATCAATGAGGCGTTAGCGAAACTCAAAAGCGAAGGGGTGGATTACCAGCCCATCAATTTTGGCTCATTCATGTTCGAGGTAGCCAAAAATGAAGGGCTTGTGGCAAACCGCGACCAGATGAGAACGCTTGACCGGGCCGATCAGAAACGGCTCCAGCAGCATGCGGCCCAGGCGATTGCCAAGATCCCCGGTAACGTCATGATCGATACGCACGCCTCGGTAAAGACCCCCAAGGGATATCTTGCCGGACTCCCCGAGTGGGTACTGCGCGAGCTCATGCCCGATGTCATTATCCTTGTCGAGACAGACAACGACCAGATCCTTATGCGGCGCCTGACAGATGATACACGTAACCGTGATAAGGAAGGTGCCCGGTCCATTTCTGAACACCAGGAATTTAACCGGTCGATTGCCGCGGCCTACGCTATGATGACCGGATGCACCATCAAGATCATCATTAATTCCGACCACCTGCTTGACTTCGCGGCAGCAGAGATGGCCGATGTCCTACGGTAATTACTCTCGTTAAGGTGGCCTCGCATGGACTTTGGGAAATTCTGGGAAAAATACGGATTGTACGTTGCGCTCCTCTTCATGTTTGTCATGATGTGGACCTACACGGTTCCCTGGCTGCGCACGGGAGTCGGGAAAGGGATTGACGGGGTCTTTGCCCCGGTTGTTACGGAGTTCAACATCCCGTTCTTTATCCTGATTGTGATCCTCTCTGCTTTGACCGGTCTGTACTCTTCCATTATCCAGAAGTACACGATCGATTACGAACGGATGACGGAAGTCCAGGACCGGATGAAGGAGTTCCAGAAGGAATACCGGGAAGCCATGCTCTCCCAGGATGAAAAGCGGATCAAGAAGCTGGATGTAAAAAAGGACCGCATGATGAAAGAGCAGCTCGAGCTCTCCCAACAGCAGTTCAAGCCCATGGGCTATATCCTTGTTCTTACGGTCCCGATCTTCTTCTGGCTCCTGTACCGGCTCCAGGAGGCCACCACAACCATCACCCTTCCGTACTACGGAACCCTCAGCCTCACAGCGCCCCTTATCTGGGTCATCCCCGTCTGGATGGTCTGGTACATGATCTGTTCGATAACCATCAGCCAGGTGATAAGGAAGTCCCTTAACATCGGGGGGATCTGATTTTGCGGATCACCGTGAGCGGGCTTCCCGGCAGCGGGACCACCTCGCTCTCACGGTACCTTTCCGAGCGCTACGGCTTTACCATGATCTCAGCCGGCGAGGTTTTCCGGCAGTGTGCAAAAGAGCACAACATGGAACTCGCCGAGTTTGGCCGTCTTGCAGAAAAAGACCCGGCCTATGACAAGATGATCGATGCCCGGCAAAAAGAGATTGCCGAGAAAAGCGACAACATCATTGTCGAGGGCCGGCTTTCGGGCTGGATGGTGGAGAATGCGGATCTCAAGATCTGGCTCTTTGCCCCTATTTCCTGCCGGCTCGACCGGATCGTATTCCGCGACCAAATTGCCGATGTGGAAACGGCAAAGGCCATCACTCTTGAACGCGAACACTGCGAGGCAATCAGGTACCAGCAGTACTATTCTATCGATATTAACGATCACTCGGTTTACCATCTTATCCTCAATTCAGAGCACTGGGGAGTCGATGATCTTGGAAAGATTGTCGCCGCTGCGATAGACCAGCTCAAAAAGACACCTTTTGCAGCCTCTTAAAGACCGTGCAGATATTTCGGGAATATCCCGTCGGAATTCAGTATCCCCTGTCTTTTTAGGATTTTTTTGGTACGCACGTGATCGGGCAGCGCTGTGATTCCTGATACTTTATTTCAGGAGGGTTACCGACCCTTATTTGTAGTCCCGGCGGAAATACCGGTTAACAGTTTTTTCATTCGAGGCAGCGGGGAAATGAATTCAGATTATGAGATCCGGGTCGATCTTGCCAGCATATGGGACCCGGCTGATATCGTCGCCCTGTACCGGGCCGGGGGATGGTGGAAGGATGAATACGATCCCGGCGAGATTCCCCGGCTTATCCGTGGCAGTTTTGCATTTGCCGTTGCCGTTGACCCGGCAAAGGGAAAAGCTGTCGGGATGGGCCGGGTGATTTCTGACGGTGTTTCCGATGCGTATGTCCAGGATATCGTTGTGCTGCCGGAATACCGGAACCGGGATATCGGCACCCGGATTGTCGCGCTCCTGCTTGAAACCTGTCAGAGAGCCGGTCTTACGTGGATTGCCCTTATTGCCGAGCCCGGATCCGAGGTGTTCTACCTTCCGCTCGGGTTTTCCCGTATGGTGGGGCATGTTCCCCTGATCTATCGGGGTGAGGCCTGATGCTTTCCCAGGAGGATTTCCGCCCGGTAACGCTTGCCGACCGGGCATTCTTCGAACGTCATTATGCGCGCTATCCGCAGAGCCACAGCGACAACACGTTCACGAATATGGTCTGCTGGAATCACATCGCCCAGTACCGGTATGCGTATGTGAACGGGAGCGTGATCCTGGCAAGCACGCTCTTTGGGGTAACCCGTTTCCGGCCACCCATCGGACCCCGTGACCCTGACCTCATGAGGGATGTAATCCGGTTTGCAATGGAGTTTGCCGACGATACTCCGATGGTACTTATCGATCCGGAAACTGCCCGGTGGATGAAAGAACTTGATCCCTCCCTTACCCTTGTCCCGGACCGGAATCACTCCGAGTATGTCTACCTCGCATCGGACCTTGCCGAGCTGCCGGGAAAACACTATCTCAAGATCCGTAACCAGATCAACAAATTCCGAAAGAACTGTTCACACACGATCGAGCCAGTTACGGGTGAAAACCGGGAAGAGGTGATGCAGTTCCTGGTAAAGTGGTGCGAGTGGAAGGGGTGCGAAAACGATCTCGTCCTTGCCCACGAGAAAGATGCGGTCTTTTATGCGATTGAGCACTTCACCGAACTCCCCCTGCGGGGCCTGATGATCCGGGTTGACTCCCAGGTCGCTGCCATCTCCCTGTTCGAGCGCCTCAACGAGGATACGGCGCTTGTCCACTTCGAAAAAGGGCTCCCGGACTGCGAAGGGATCTACAAGGCTGTAAACCAGGCAACCGCTGCCCTTCTCGTCCATGAGGTAAAGTACATCAACCGGGAAAGCGACCTCGGTGTAGCCGGCCTCCGTGAGGCAAAATTACGGTACCATCCTCACCATATGGTCGATGTCTGGTCCCTCAAGAGTAAAGAGGATGCATCCGCGTCAAACCGCACTTCTCTTCAGGTATCCGAATTGTAAATCCACGGAAATACCGGAAACAGGCTGGCGACCCTTTTTTTAGCCTGTCTAAACAAGGTCGGGAAAATCCCTTCAGATATGGATGGACAGGCCAAGGGTCCCGATAATCCCGGAGAAGATAATCTTGACTGCGATACCTGCAACAAGCATCCCCAGTACCCGCCCCATAATATCTGTAATAACTGTCCCGAGGATATTCTGGATAGCGGCTGAATAATAGAGGATAACCCAGGTTGCCGCAAGCGAGAGGGATATGGCAATAAAGGGAATGAGAATACCGTAGTCATTGGAAAGGAGCATTACCGTTGTAATTGCACCCGGCCCGCAGAGAAGAGGCGTTCCTATAACCACTCCGGCAGCGGTCGGGACCTGCTCTTTTGATTTGCAGAGATCGATACCCAGTGCCATCTCCATCCCCAGCAGGAACAGGAGGATACCGCCGGCAATCTGGAACGTGGAGAGAGTAAGGCCAAGTACAGAGAAGATCGCGGTGTTGAAGACAAGGAAAATATACATCAGGATGCCGGCAACGGCGACCGCGATGAATGCCTGCTTGTGGATCTCCCTCGCGGACTGCCCCTTGGTCATACCCGCAAAGATCGGGACTGACAGGATCGGATCGAGGATGATAAAGAGGGCTGCAAACGCATAGATAATTCCGGAAATAATGTCAGTCATATCAATACTTCTGATCATGGGCTTTTTTTACGGATAAATTCAGGGGTTTTCCCTCTGCGGGAAAGCCCGGGAAGACTGTTTATCCCCGATCTCGAATTTTTTATGCCGTCCTGTTTTGCATCATTCATAATATATATTACCCGGTAACGGCTATCCTCCGTGAGAACGGGTGTTCTGAGGCCAAAGGAGAGGCGCGGTCCGGACTACCCGATCGGAGAACACCTATGCCAGGAACAAGGAAGAGTACCGGTTCTGCCGGAAAAAAACCAGCATCGCGGGCAAAACCCCCGGCCACATCATCGGCCCGGCCAAAGAAAGCAGCGGCGGCAACAACTACTGTTGCTGCAAAGAAGAGTCCTGTTGCAAAAAAGACCAAAGCCGGCTCAGCAAAACCGGGAACAAAATCCCCGGCAAAAAAGATCCCGGCGTACAAACTGAAGCGGTACCGGTGCAGGCTCTGCGGCTATGTGTACTCGCCGCTCCGCGGGGAACCACATAACGGTATCCCGGCAGGTACCCCCTTTGAAGACCTTCCCGAGGATTACGTCTGCCCGGTCTGTGGGTACGAGGGCAGGGGAAAGATTGGGAAATGGGGTTTTGACGAATGGGCTCCCACCCGGTACATCTGCTCCATCTGCGGGTACGTGTACGATGAGAAACGCGGCGAACCGCACCGGGGCATCAAACCCGGCACAAAATTTGACGACCTTCCGGATGATTACAAATGTCCTGTCTGTGCCCAGGATCCCAAGATCAATGTCCAGTTCGGAAAAGTACTCAAGCAAGGATTCGAGCCGCTCTACACGGGGTAGAGACACTGGGACGTCTCCCTGTCCAAACTCCTTTTTTCTTTTACCCCGTGTAAAATCCCGGGTGTGAACGGCGTATCTTAATATCTTATACATCCATGCTGAATGTGCATACATAAACGCGCACGATCCCACGTGTGCGGGGTGCCAGATGCACAACAGTCAGGATCCGGTGATGCAGCAGAAACGCGAGGTGCTCGCCCGGTTCCTTGGCGTAGGTACAGCTGATCTCCGCGTCTCGAACGGGCACCTGTACGGGTTTAAGGCATTTTTCTATGGTAATGATGCTGCATACCTGGTGCTCTCTGATGCAGAGGCCACCAGGGCGGCAGAAAACTCCGTGCAGGAAAAGCTCTGGCTGATCTGCCTGGAATCCCTCTTTGCCTATTTTGATATCGATTCCACACCTCCGGATCTGGTAGGAAAGATAAAGACAAAGGAGATCCGGCAGGCAAACGAGGAGATCAAAAAGCTGATCCATCACACCTGCGGGATGGAGCCGCTCAAAAAACGGATGCTTGCCTTTGGCAACCGCAAGAACCTGCTTGCCGATTACGATCAGGCCGAGCATTACCTGGACGGTTTTTTCATATACCGGTTGTATTGATTACTGTCAGCCTTAGATGTACCCGCTGCGGCGGGGGCTTCGCATTACTGTCAGAAGCGCGGGCCGTCTCTTTCCTCTATGACCATTCACCGGCCATTTTATTATGAATGGGACACAGGTTCTCTATTGATACGATATGGACACTGCGGCCCTGCTTGAGGAAGCGCATCGACTTGCCCGGATCGGGCGGTACAACGAAGCCCTTGCGGAATATGATAAGGCTCTTGAATCCGACCCTTCGAATACCACGGCCCTTGAGCGGAAAGGCGGGGTCTTTTATGCTCTTGGGAGGCACGAAGATGCCCTCGCCTGCTATGACCGTGCACTTGCGATAAACCCCCACCTCCTGACAACGTGGTACGAGAAGGGGTATACCCTGCGCAAGATCGGCCGGTACGTGGAAGCGATCACCTGTTTTGAGCAGGCACTTGCCCTTGACCCGGAGTACATGCTCGCCCTTGCAAACAAAGGGTACGCATTAAACGAACTCGGGCGGTTCGACCAGGCGCTTGCCTGTTTTGAGCGCCTTCTTGAAACGAGTCCAAGCAATATCCGGGCGATGACGGCAAAGGGCATTGCCCTGACAGGTCTCGGGCGTAACAAGGAGGCACTCGCCACGTTCGACCAGGCAATCGGTCTCAATGCGATCAATTCCTTTGTCTGGCAGCACCGGGCCGAGGCCCTGCGCAGGCTTGGGCGGACAGCGGAAGCCGAAGAGAGCCTCCGTCATATATCCGGAACATAATCCCGGATAGAACGAAGGCCGCGCACAAAAGAACCGGTTTTTCCTTTTTTGATCAAAGGCAAAAACCGATAATTTACCGGAGATTGTTGTTAACCGGCAAAAAATTATTTGTGTGTGTCATCAAATTTTTGGGATTTGTCACTGCCTTTCGTGCAGAATTGCATGTGAGATACCCCTGCTTGTTTCCCAAGATCGCAGGTCGGACATTTACAATTCTTGGATACAGAGAACTGAAAGCTTGATCCATGCGAGCAATAGGAATTTTCATTTGCCGTTTTCGCGCCATTGGTAAACGACGTGCATGTGTTACAGATACATGAAGCCATTGTTTTCCTCACCTACTCTCCCGATGTCATAACTGAGACAACGGGTATATGTTTCAGAAACGACAGGTTGGCTGAAACATGAAGAGAAATTTAATTATAAATATTTAAATTCAGCTTATTTTTATTACAGCATTTCTTTAATTAACTTAATTCACAAAACAAAATATTTATTATTCAATGATAAAATAAATTAAAATAATATTGTAAATTATCTTTATGTTGTGATGTGAACATCTCAACGATAGTATGGAGACCACCCATAAAATCCAGATTTCAATCTCTGCACTTATTCTAGCCATTGCTATTGCATCTTTTCTTTTTGGCTCAGGTGCCATGACCCGGCTTATGAGTACCGGTCCTCCTGCACAAATCTCCCAGAATGCTACAGAGAAAAACATAATTGTGGGTGTGTGGCAACTAAACTCATCGAGCCATTCTCCGGATAAGGACAAAGATCAGGATCCGGACCAAGATCAGGTCCGTACCAATTTGGTGGAAAACTGGACATTTTATCCGGATGGGACATTTGCGGAAAGCCACACTTCAGTGGGCAGCGATATGCCTCCCATTTACGACAACGGGATATGGACGTATCTGGGTAACAGCAGTTATGTTGTTTCAATGAATGGAGAAGAGATGCATCTGATCAGAACAGGAAACATTCTGACAAATGAAGACGACCAGTGCGTTTTCAACCGGATCGAATCCTGAATTATGCATACGAACACACTTCTGACAGACTCCATTCCGCCAAAACGTCCGCAAAAAAAAGTTTGATACCCGGTTGTCCGGGACTCAGATGAGTTTAAAGATGGGGTGGCTTTCTGATTTGCATTCAACGCCGAGCTGGCGGGTGGCCTCAAGGACCGTGATATCCGTATAGGCCTGCGCGGTGATCATTGCTTCGACGTTTTCGATAGGTCCGTACATAATGAGGTCGGCACCGAGCGTGCTTGCAATCATGTTGCAGCCGATATCGGGTGCGGACCAGGCTGCCTGCCTCATACCGTCCATGCCGCCAATATAGTGGTGGCCCATCTGTTCGAGGAGCGCATCCTTGCCCTTGTAGCCTGCTGCCTGAACTGAGGGAGTCTTGCTTGTTCCCTTCCAGCGCTTGAGCCAGGTCCAGGAGACCGTCATGTTGTGGTATGCACCACCGGTTGGCAGGCCGTGGATCGCTTTGCAGGCGAGGATCTCACGGTAGGAACCACCGGAGCCAAGACCGAGCGGGGTCGCTGCGGTATCGAGGATCGGGCGGGTGATACCGCACTCTTCTGCGATCTGGAGCATACCCTTGGTCTGTCCTGCGACACCGCCTTCGGTGAGCACCTTTTCACGGCCGGCAACGGACGGGTCGCCGGGGTTGAACGCGAGCACAATGGCTGCGTCAACGTCACTGTTCTTTAAGGCCTCGACGTTCTCGGGCGGGATCGAACCGTTGATCGAGTTGTAGATCGCACGGTGTGCAAGCCCGACCTCGGTCACATACTTGCATGCGTGAGCGAGCGCCTTGGGGGCTGACGAGTCCATCAGGAACGCAGTCTTGTTGTCGATGCTGTCGAACCAGCTGAAATAGCTCTCGAATGCCTCTCCGTATTCCGCAATGATCTGGATGAAATGCGGAACACCGGTCAGATCAGAGAGTTCCTGACAGCGGTTCCAGAGTGCCTCTGCCTTTACCTTGTCGATCTTTCCCGTGTGGTCGTCAAGGACAATCTCCTGCTTGTTGTAGAAGATCGAAGCACCTAATACGGTCGGGTATTCGCCAGGCTGGCCACCAATTTTGGTGCCGTTGAAGTCCCAGACCTTCTGTTCTTTCTCAAACTTGAACATGTTTATTACACCTCATTACACCAATGCCATCAATTTCTGGAGCATGAACAGCAGCATGACAAATACGACAAGTCCAGCGACGAGGCCGTACAGTATGCCGATATCTCTCCCGATCTTTCGTCCAACACGCTGTGCCACTTCAGCATCCACGAACTCGAGTCTCTTCTCGATCTTGTCGAGTCTCTTCTCGATCTCGAGGAACTGGGGGTTTGCCCCCGCTGCAGCGACTTCAGCACCGCCGGCTGCTGCTTCCTTGACCTCTACAACGAGGGGGTCAGCGGCGAACGCGCCGGGGTCTTTGGCCTTGAGTTCATTGATCTTGGCCTTGATGGCGTTCAGGTCCTCGGTCTCCATGATATTGACAATGGAAACCTGCTCCTGGAAGCGCTTGATAGCCGCGTCATTGAGATTTTCAATGAAGGGGATAGCGCCTTCGGCACCGACGATTCTTCCGTCTTTGACACCGCCCTTGTGGAGGGCTACAAGAGACTGGGCCGAAAGGTGGCCCTTGACTTCGGTACCACAGAGGAGCACGAACCTGATGTTGGGGTTGGCGATGTAGTTGGCGATGACCTTTTCCAGGCCGAGATTCTCGGTCTTACAGGAACCGCACATCGCAGCGCCGGCATCGCAGATACCCTGTTCATCGAGGTGGGATCCCATGGTGATAACAGCGACTGGGCTGTTTGCATCTCCGGAGTGGAAGTCGCCTTTGACAAGCGGCCATCCAGTTGCGGGTGATTTCTTATCTGCCATTTGTCTTCACCTCAGATCAGTAACGCCGGCACCACGATCAGGATCACCGCGACGAGCAGTCCCGCAACAAATGCGATAAGGCCGTTTGTTGAACTGGCCGACTCGACTTTGTTGGTTCGTGCAAGGATCTGCGATTTATAGCGGACGTTCTCGACCATATTGTCGATTGCGACCATCCTGACTGGTCCTGCAGATTTTTCTTCTTCTGCCATCTTTTTCACCCCACCCACATGAATCCGATCAGGGCAAACGAGACGATCAGGCCGATCATAAGCCCCTCGATCTTCCCTGCATAGACACCAGCGGCAAACCTGTCGCGGTACCCGATGTCAGTGACCATCTTCTCGATGACCTTGATGCGTGCGGTAATGAGTGCCATCTCGCCGGAGATCGGGCGGACTTCCCCGCCTGCCTCTTCGCCACCGCCGGCTGCTGCTTCCTTGACCTCTACAACGAGGGGGTCAGCGGCGAACGCGCCGGGGTCTTTGGCCTTGAGTTCATTGATCTTGGCCTTGATGGCGTTCAGGTCCTCGGTCTCCATGATATTGACAATGGAAACCTGCTCCTGGAAGCGCTTGATAGCCGCGTCATTGAGATTTTCAATGAAGGGGATAGCGCCTTCGGCACCGACGATTCTTCCGTCTTTGACACCGCCCTTGTGGAGGGCTATGAGAGACTGGGCCGAAAGGTGGCCCTTGACTTCGGTACCACAGAGGAGCACGAACCTGATGTTGGGGTTGGCGATGTAGTTGGCGATGACCTTTTCCAAGCCGAGGTTCTCGGTCTTACAGGAACCGCACATCGCAGCGCCGGCATCGCAGATACCCTGTTCATCGAGGTGGGAACCCATGGTGATAACCGCAACGGGGCTGTTTGCGTCCCCGGAGTGGAAGTCGCCTTTGACAAGCGGCCAGCCGCTTGCCGGTGATTTCTTGTCTGCCATCTTAGCTCACCTTGATCAGCTGGAATGCAATGACTCCTGCAACGAGTAATCCGATGGCAAGACCATACCAGAAGGCGTTGATGCTGCCGCCGATAGCAAGTGTCTTCTCACGTCCCGGGAAGGATGCAACATAGTTTCCTTCGCCTGAGAGCATGTTGACGAGATCGTCTGCCGAGGCCTCAAGGATTGCTACCTTGTCAAGGACCGGGGAGAGCGATTCGCCTGCGGTTGTCACGATACCGACAACCGGGTCGGCAACCAGGCCGAATTCCGGGAGAACAACAACATATCCCATGTTAGTGTCCCTCCACGTCCGGAATCGGTTTTGAGTCAAGCCATGCATATGCATCGCGCTTCGAGAGCCTGATGTACTCACAGTAGGTGTATACCCAGCCGATGAGTGCAATGATCAGGGATATGATCGCTGATCCGGCACTGACGAGTGCAAACGACATGATAGCTGCCACAATCATGGAGAGGAATCCGCATTCTGCGGTGAGCATGAGCATCCGGTCCTGTTTCCAGCCGGGTCCCAGGCACGCGTTGAACGGGTGCTGGATTGCAATTGAGCCGAGCAGGAATGCAACTGCCGTCAGTCCGCCACCAATAAACGAGAGCTGGTAGCTGGGCATGGACAGTGCGCCAAACAGGGTTACGGATCCCGTGGTCAGGCCGGTGAATGTGAAGCTGCCGGTGATAAGGACGGCAAAGCCCATGATGGTGAGAGCACCGACAATCGCAAGCTCGGTAAGAGCCTGGATCATGGCCGGGATCTTCATGTTGAGGACCTCATTTGCGAGGTACCCAAGGATGAGCCCGATGACCGCTGCAAGGACGAGTGCAACGATGGGTGCTGCAACGCCGAACTTGGTTGCAAGGAGCATTGCTATGACACCGGAACCGAACGCAATCATACCTGCCGAGGGAACACCGGTACCGATACCGTAGCTGCACAGCACCTTGATGGTGTGGCTTCCCCAGATGAGGGCTGCGACTGCCGCAAGGCCGCCAAAGAACGAGAACATCTCGGTGTTGGTGAGCACATTGAGATAGGAGAGGTACAGGCACACAAGCGTAGCGATGACTCCTGCGATGAGGATCTTGTTGTGCGGGACGCCTCCTTCGATTACTTCAACTTTTACGGTCATTTCAACACCTCAAAACGTGACGATGAGGATCGCCACAAGACCGCAGAGTGCCGATGCAACCGCGGATGCAACAACCGACCGTGGCCAGCGCTTGAACTTGGGGTCGTGCGGGCCCTCGATGGTTCCGGTGATGTTGTATGCGGTCAGCACCGAGTTTACAAGGAACATGCCGATGGCAAAGATACCTGCTGTGGCAACTGCGATCGGGAGTGCCTGTGCAGCGGAGATGCTCATGATGTTCGGGAGCGTTGCCTTGTACAGGCTGAGAAGCTCGAGATAGATGAGCGTGCCGCCTGCACCGCCGAGAACGCCGCCGAGAACGCCGCCGACAAAGGAGACGAACGGCAGGCCATGGCCTTCGGTACCCTGCGACTTGTATTCAGGCTGGGAGTCCCCGGTGATCGGGTCCTTTAATACCTTGCCTGAAGCTGCGGGAATGCCCATGCCGAAGATGTACACGAAGTTGACCATCATACAGGTGATGGCCATCATCATGCCGCCGCCGACACCGCCCGTGATAATGGCGATGACAAATCCCTGGTCAGCTGCCCAGGCGCCTCCGAAGAGTCCGGCAAGCCCTGCACCTGCTGCGAGCATGGCGACACCGGTTGCGATACCGGGTGCCTGGCCCATTGCTGCGGGTGCGCCGCCGACCGGCACGAAGTGGACGCCGAATCCGATCAGGACGCCGCCGATGACCACGCCGATCAGGGCCATGAGGCCGAGACCCGGTGAGACCACGTAGGCGATCCCGAGCAGGATGATGAGCATGACGATACCGATCACCATGGCGGTGGGGTTTATTGCCGAGCCTGCTGCCGGCTTTGCTGCTACTGCGGTCATGGTGCTGCCTCCTTTACGGGTGCAGTGTAGGGACCGTAGTTCTTGCGTGCCCAGACCTCGATGTACCGGTCAACGACCGTGAAGACGAGGATGATCAGGACACCGACGATGATTGCGCCCCAGCCTGCTCCGATCTTGTCAAAGAGGATGGTACGCCAGAGTTCGAGGAATACGATCAGGCCAAAGCAGAGACCCGATGCGGGGCCGCCAAACTTTGCGGTGAAGAACCCGTTGTCGATTGAGTTGCGCTCTCCGGCTTCAGCATACCGGACGATATTTCCTGATGCTGAGATCGGGACACCGGCACCGAACTTCTGGTTCTGGTACTGGCGTTCCTTGCCGTAGTACGGGTTGCCTGTTGCTGACCCTGCTGCCCCGAGGGTGATTCCCCAGATGAACCCGAGCAGCGGCAGCGGGAACGGGTGTCCCAGCGCGACGTTGATCAGGTAACAGATGGTGACGGTACAGAAAACTGCTACAAAAGCATGAGCCATGGCAACCGTTGTCATGGACTTTAAGATGTCCACGTAGACCGGCTGGCCAAACTTGGAAAGGCTTGCTGTCCTGCCCAGGTATGCGGTTGTCGCATAGATTCCCTGAACGAAGACTGCAAGAAGAGAGCCCAGGACAATCGCGAGGACCGCGTTGATCTGCATAGCGAGAAACGCCCATGCAAGTCCTGCTCCCAGAGCACACCACAGGCCGTACGCTGGGGGTTCGCCTGCAACCGCCTTGTTGAAGATACGGTGCACGAATCCCATCTGCGGAGCGAGCTGAACCTGTGAGTTCGGGTCTCCCTGCGACCCGATGTTGGATTCAGTGTCTTCCGCGGAACCGGCTACGGTGGCAAGGGCTCCTGCCAATGCAGTAATTCCAATGCCAAATACAATATTATCTACCATTTAGCCTCCTCCCTGCGTGATTTTTACACGAGAGTATTCAAAATGCAATGCCACGCACATCGAGTTAAACTCTTAAACTCTTTGTGGTCATGGTAAAATTAGTGAGATCTTGATTAAAAGGTTTCGAAATCACATTCGGGAAAATCGGGGTATTTAAAGCCCGAATTATAAAATTGGGGGCAGATTACGGATTTTTGGGTCATGTGAACTTTCGTTAATGAAAGACAGGTTGTTTTGGGGGCAAGCAGTCTTGTTCAGTCCGACGAAGCAGAGTTCGACAGGGAAGCCGGAGTGCAGGGCCGGGCGGGTTGCACTTATTTAGATAGTGCATTGGCCCGGTCCGGGCTGGGCCGGTAACTCTTCGGGAAAGGTGCATTTGTTCTCCTCATCTCTAGTGGACTGGCGGGGAGTACTATCATCCCAGTGCCGGGACGCTGTCCGCCCAGTTCTCGATCCGGGTCCTGATCCTTTCGTCTTCGTACGACGAGAGGGTGACCTGCCGGCGGGAGAGGTTGACGTAGTAGATCTCCCCGGTTGGGTCGTGGCAGCGGAGTGTTGCGGAATAGCTGTCTGCGTCCGGGGTACGGACCGGGTTCCCTTTATGGGCGGCGGTGTTGGCGGTGTTTGCGAGCAGCGCAACGACACCGTCGTTGAATCCCGCAACGGTATTGTAGGTCTCTGAGGCAACGCCAACGGTCTTTGCCGTGCTGTCCCGGTAAGCGATCCGCGCCGTGTAGGTCTCGCGGACTTTTTTTACGGGCGCCTGGTGTCCGTTCCGCGTCATGTATGCGGAGCAGCCGAACGGGTTATGCACGATGACGGACTGGACAATGGCGTTTAAGACGCCGATGTCCGGGATGGGCCCGGCCAGCATCCGGATGGCACATTTCACGCTGTGGTTCTGTACAAAGTCGGCCATGGTTGTTTCACCTCCTTTTTTGGTTCTTTTCTTCCTGTTTGTCTCGGGCGCCCTTTGACACGGAATTATGAGCAGTCTTAGCATATATGCTTGCGAAAGGCTTTGGATCCGGGGCAGGAAAATGGCAGATTTGAGGATCCGGGCGGTTTGGTGTGCGGAGAGTGTAAAAGGGGAGGGATTGGGGAAATTAAAATAGATCTGTAATAGTCTCTTTAGTATTCAATTTTCAATCTACAATCCTATTCCAAAATCAGATAAATCGCGTGAATCTTTTTTATATTCAAATGTAATTTTTGCATCTTTTGTTGCAAATTCGTTAAATTTTAAACCGAACTCCTCTTCAAACAGTTCTATCCCTTTATCCTGTGCACGTTGTCGATATTTTTCATTAGAAAAAATATGGCCCTTCCATTTATTGGCAAGATACGATTCTAACCATCCAGTTTTTATATCTTCGCTAACAGCGACAAAGCCATCATGAAGTTTTATTATTTTTTGATCTAACTCCCCCAATTTTGGAGTTTTTGGTAAATCTATTGCAACATCAAACTGAGTACAATTCTCTCCTATTCTTTCAATCAAATTTTGGTTTAAATTTAACATATCTTGCGGCTTTTCGGAATATTTTATCAAATCTAAAAATAGATCTTGGAAATTATCTGTTCTTTTTCTATCAATCGTTTTGGGAGATATTACCAGAGACCGTTTAAAAATTTTTCTCATTTTGATAGATTTACATAAATTTGAAGTTTCAGTATCGCTTGATGCAAAATTCAAAATGTCATAATCATCAATTAACAAAAAATCTAATGGTGATTTTATAGTATGGCCAGAAATTTCCTTTTTCTCTCTAACAATTTTCCGTAATAAGGGAATGATCATATAGTCAATAGCCCGAACTTTTTGATGAAGATATATTGAATAATTTAACATAATTTTTGCAATTAGAATTTGTTCTAATGGCATCAGCCCTTTTTCGTTTACGATTAATTTTCTTTTCATACCATCAAAACAAGAAATTTTGTCTACCCCTAACGACAGTAATAAACGATCTATTCCAAGGGCTAATTTAACCCCTGTAAAGTTACTATCTCTTGCAATGTAATCTAATTTATCTGCGTCACATTGGCCGTTAATTAAATCCGCCAAATATTGATCATCCTTTGGATTATCTACTTTTCCAATGATATAATTTGCAATATTACTTGGTGAGATATCAATTTTGTAATGTTTGTTTAATTCCGCAAAAAAATTTTGAAATTTTTCGGTCTGTAACATTTTATATGCTAATAATTCGTGTGGTTTGCAACCTTCTTTAATTGCTTCTTTCTCTATCGGTTCATATTCGCTCATTATTATCTCAGAAACATGGGAGAATGGACCATGCCCAATATCATGTAATAACCCCGCAATTCGGAGTTCAATATAATTGTTTTTCCTAATATTGCGATCTCGTATATGCTCTAATTGATGATTCTCTTCAAGTGATTTGAACATTTTATCTACCATTATTGATACGCCTAAAGAATGTTCAAATCGAGTATGGCGCGCTGTTGGGAATACGCTGTAAGCTAATCCCAATTGTGAAATATATCTCAATCGTTGTACAATTGGTGTATCGATTATCGCGATTTCGTAATTTTCGAATTGATGTGTTCCCGTTTTTGCAAAATGAACCACTTTGGATTCTATAATGTTTGGAACTGCAATGGAGTTATAGGTCTTATTTACTAATGTATTGACTTCATCAAGTAAAGTCATAAAAGATCATGAAGATAATTGATGGCCAAGATCTTTGAGAATTGAAAGATCCGTCGAATCGATTTTTGGTTGAAGATTTTGTTCAACGTAGTTTTTCGAGTTTTCTCTAATTTGAATCTCAGAAAAATCTGGATTTTCCGTTTTTATAACTCTGGAGATTTTTGCTCTATGGATAATCCTCTCAAGTAGTTGAGAATATGGATAAGTACCATTCATTCTAAAATTAAATTCTTCAAATAATTCAGGGTGCACTTGTTTTGCTTTATAGATGATAGTATGCAATTTTTCATCATTAAATGTGAAATGAGTATTCTTGCGCTCTTCAAAGGCATATTTCAAAATAATTCGTATTTTATCATCTGGAAATATCCTTGTTTTATCAATTGCTAAAACCATTGTATACAGTCTCTTTTTATTGAATTCTAAACAAATAGTATTTAATCATTATTATTTGTTTTTGGGCTTTCTTCATAGGTAATACTGACAGATCCTGAATGTCTAAATCGATTTTGGCATCCCCTCATTTTAATTTTGTTTCACCAGGGAAATGGGGTATCTCCCCACTATGATCACACAAGGGGGGTGGGAGGGGGGCACCCCCCTCCCATTAGTTTCCGAAAAACGGCACCTGTTTTGCACGGCCGCGACATCTATTTCGCGTGGAATCTTCGTCGTGAATGGGAAATATTCGGATTATTTTGGAAAATCCGGATTGCCCGTTTTTTGTATTTGAAGGGGGGTGGGTGCCCCGGTTTTTTCCGGATCAGGGGGAGGGGGTACCCCCCACCCCCTCCCCCCCCTGTGATCTTTGGCACCTGTGCGGTCTCCCTCTTTTCCCGTGGCCCGGGGCCTGCCCTTCCGATATTGACCTTTTTTGTGTACACCTCTATATGGTTTATAGCGATTCTGGAAACAGTTTGTAACCCTTTCCCGGCCGGCCGTTTTCCCTTGCAGAAACCGTTGCACTCATTACCTTCCGCTCCCCACGCATTTTCATGCCAAACCTCACGCACTTCATGATCCCGGCTGACGATGTGGACCGGGCAAAACGGTTCTACGCCGCCCTCCTGAACTGGAAGATCGACCCGGTTGTTCCCTCTCGTGACCCCGGCGGGATAGCCGCGATGCAGTACCATGAGATAACGACCGGCCCGGTGGAGCCCGGTGCCCTCAACACCGGAGGGTTGTACAAACGGCACCAGAAGGAACCGATCCTCTCGTTTGTCAGGGTTGAGGATATCGAAGGCGTTGTCTCGAAGGTGGAGATGCTGGGCGGGAAGATCATGATGCCGGTATCCGAGATCCCGGGTGTTGGGCTGACCGCGATGATCCTCGATACCGAAGGGAACCTGATTGGTATCTGGACGCCGATTGAATAATTCTCTCGGGGTTTACTCTCCTCTTTTTTGGCCCGATCCGTTTCTCCCCCAAAAGAGCATTCCCCGGGGCTCACCCGTCTTCGGTCTCATCCTCCTGGAATTATGGGAGTTTTTCGGTAGGTTTATGGGAACCTCGCCGGAATATCCCGATAAAGGTGAGGAGACTGGCAGCATCTTCCAACGAACCGGTCACGGTAGTACGTATCCACTACGTAAAGGCAGGCTGCGAACCGCAGTTTGAAGCAGAACTCAGAAAATACATGGGCGCATTCACATCAATCCCGGCGAACCTCGGAATCACGATCTTCCGGCCGGGAGAGTATCATGACGGGATATACCGGCTGGTCTACAAGTTTGCGTCCCGGGATGCACTCGATGCATGGCATGCGACGCCGATATACCGTGCATGGCTGGAGACAGAAAAGACACTCACGATCGCCCCGCCCCATACAGAGGAACTCTCCGGCCTTGAGACCTGGTTTACGCTCCCCGGCCAGAACGTTCTCAGGCCGCCGACAAAGGCCCGCCAGGCCGTTGTCACCTGGATTGCCGCCCTGCCGGTCTCGATCATCATCACCCTTGTCACCGACCCGTTTCTCGATAACCAGCCATTCCTGGTCCAGAAAGTGGTTTTTATCACCCTCCTTGTGATCATCCTCACCTGGGGTGTAATGCCGCTTGCCACCCGGCTCTTTGCCCGCTGGCTCTATTCCGACAGCTACCCGCCTATGGGTTCGGACTGAAACGGGGAGATTTTGCCCGGTGTGCTATCCGCGTCCCGGTTGCAAAAATCCGCGCATAATACGCCCGGATTTCCTGCACGAGAACAAAGCGTATATCCCGGTATTAAGAGAACAAGAGAATGTGGCACATACCACAAAAAACGATAAAAGGAAGTGATTACTACGTCAAAGAAACTCAACAAGGCAGCCGCCGCGAAAAATGTGTCGGCAAATGACAAGGCTGCCCCCAAGGACTCAAAGAAGAGTGCATAACCTCCCATCATTTTCTCATTTTTATCCGGCATTTCTCGTTGGAGCAGATTCTTATCCGTTTTCACGTGGGGATCTCCGTCTCCGGGAAGACACAGATCATTTCCCGGGTGTTACCGCATTGCGTTCCTGCGCATCAGCGTCATCACGCCGGGTTTTTCCTTTTTCGCCGGCTTCTGCACGGATGGCATCCCGAATCCGCCCATCTCCATGGGTGGTGCGGCAAACATCTCCCTGTTGAGCCGGTCGCCGATCTCGTCGAATATCCGCGTATACGCCGTGCAGTGCGGGTCCACGCCCTCGATCCTGCCCGGTGTCGGGGCCATCGCGTTGTACGGGCACCCGCCCCGGCAGTACTTGATATGTTTGCATTCTGCGCAGGCCGTATCAACGTAGTCCTTGAACGCAAGCATCAGTTTTCCCGCAGGAGATTCCATCAGGGTTTCCAGAGACGGGCGGTCTGCAACATTTCCCATCACGTACTCCGGCATCCCGACAAACCGGTAGCAGGGGTAGATGCTTCCGTCGGGTCCGATGGCAAACGTGCTCCCCATGCAGTCCACGTACGTGCAGACGCTTCCCCGGCGGACAAAAACGCACCGGCAGAGATCGTTAATGTTCATTACCTCAATCTCACCCATGTGGTCGAGCGCCTGGTCGAGGAGGTACACGAGGAGTTCGCCGTACTCGGAAGGTTCCAGCGCCCACTCCTTCGGGTTCTCCGACCGGATCGAGGGAAGCGCCGGGTGCAGCTTCAGGGTGAAGCCCTTGTCGAGGAAGAATTGGAAGATCTCTTCCTTATTCTTCACCGACTTGTTCGTGAACGTGCAGATGAACCGCACATCGAGACCGTGGGCCTTTGCGATCCCGTACCCCTTCATCGTCTTCTGGTAGTACCCGTCCCCCCGCTGGGAATCGGTGATCGCCTCGGGCCCGTCGATGCTCGACCCGATTGGCACCCGGTAAGCTGCGAGGGCATCAGCGATCTCCGGGGTCATGCGCCAGAGATTGGTCTGCATCGCAAACTCCGGGTGCATCTGGGCAAGGCCGTCGGCGAGGAGAGGCAGTGCCTGGCGGTAAAAATCTGCCCCGGCAAGGAGCGGCTCCCCCCCGTGGAAGGTAAAGGTTACCCGATCCCGGGGGATATCCTGGAGCCATACCACGATCTCATGAACCGTCTCCACGCTCATGATTGGCGATCCCTCCTCGGAACTCCAGCAGTACTTGCACTTCGAGGGGCAGCCCAGCGTCGGGATGATCATCACGTGGAACGGGTTTTTCATTATGCTTTTTTCCCTTCCGCAGGGGATAAGGGTTCTCTTTCCTGCCCCCGGTAACCCGGGGCCTTTTTGCCTGATAAAAAAAGTTATTTTGAACCGGCAGCCCCGGTAACGATGGGCAGCGCGGTGACGAGCTCCGGCAGCATCTCGGCCGGGAATCCCATCACCAGTTCGTCATCGCCGATGCCGGAGAACCGTCGGGACCCGTCGCAGCCCAGCGAGAAGTTCGGCCGGCCCGAGAGAAATGGGTATGCGGTTGCATCTGCACAGACCGACTGGATACCGGCAAATTCTGCACAGATCCGCCCCCCGAGACGGAAAAGGCTGCTCTGCGCAAGCTTGAGCATGTTCCGGGGCGTTGTCACGATCACGATCACCTGCGGGGAAAACGGCGTTGTTTCCAGCGGCGCATAGAGCGTGGCATAGGTCTCACCGGTCTCCAGGTGCGGGATCCGCTCTATCGTTCGCTTGCAGGCAGCATCACTGTCAAATTTACCCAGTTTAAAATAGAATTCACCGTTCTTAAGGGTCGGCGTGATCTCCTTTAATCCCAGGGACCACGCCCCCCCGTTACAGTCATGCCGGTCAGCGGTGGCATAGAAGATCTTCTGCTCCATACGGGCCATGTTTACCATGGAACAGTGCCGGATGGTCTTGTCCAGCGCCGGGATCCCGGCCGGGATATCGGCTTTGGTGGGTGCAAACCGGATGGCAACCGGCGATCCCTTCAGGTTCAGGATCTTCTTAAGCGACTCCGAAGCCTCGTGGTAATTAACTGCTATTTTCTCGGAACTCATAACGCATCTCCTCCTCCTCCTTCCCTGCGAACGGAGTAATTACCCATATGAGCAGAACCCTAAAAAGGTGACGGAAAGGCACCGTGTAAAAACCGTGAGACTCGTATTCCTTGAGGAAATCTCCTCTTTTTGGAAGTATGCAAAAAAGAAAAAAAATTGGGTTGGGGACGATCGTGCTTACCTTGCGGGGATGATCAGCGAGCGCTCGCCAGCGGGCATAAACTCGCGGATTGCACCACGTGCAAACTCGCGGCGCGGCTCGGAGAAGTCGAACTTGAGCGACGGGTCGGCGAAGGTGATCTTCATGAGCGGGGACAGTACCCATGCGTCCTGGCGTCCGTAGTGGGCGGCGGATGCAATGGCTGCGTACTCTCCCTGGTGTCCGACGTTCATTGCGTAGTTCGGGTAGTTCGGGCCACGGAGTTCGCCCAGGCAGCCCTCGTCGGGCCGGACGGACATACAGTTCGCGGAACCGCACTGGTCCTGCAGGTCGTAGCCGAAGAAGCCGAGACGTGACCAGCCTTCCTTGTGCAGGAGCATGGACTGATACCAGGCATTGAGACCTGCATTGGAGTTGAAGGTACCAAGCGAGGCGGAGATACCGGATGCTGCTGCAAGGACGGATGCACGCTGGGAACCGCCGAAGTGGTCCTCGAGTGCAGTCGGGTACTGCTCGTACTGCTCCATACCGTAGAGCGTGACTTCGGATGCAATGTCGCTGACTGCTTCCTGGGTCAGTTTTGCCTTGCCGAGACCGCCGTGGTTCTTCTTGACATAGTCAAGACCGTAGTAGCAGTAGTCGTCAAGGATGTTGTCGGTGTATGCAGCGGTTGCATACTGGGTGAATCCGACACCGCCGGACATGTAGCTGCCCAGCCAGATCTGGTCGAAGAGCATCGCACCAGCACCGACGACCTCAAGGGTTGCCTTGACGGGGTCGTTGGGGTACTTGCGGTCGGCCTGGATCATGTCACCGAAGTGACCGAACTTGATGCCACCTGGCTCGTTCGGGCCACGGGCACGGCGGGCCGGCAGGATGTCTGCCATCTGGATGACACCGGCGTGCTTTGCGGCGAATGCAAGGTCGGAAACTGCTGCCTCACCGGCGCACATCTTGTACGCACCGATAAAGGACATACCGATCTGCATTGCGGACCACCGGGAGGTCGTTCCGCCATCGCAGGTCCTGGAGACCGTGGTCGGGATGTGGACAGCCTGCCACATGGACTTGCCGACTGCTGCCTTGAGGGCTGCTGCCTGCTTTGCCGGGAAGAGCTTGTCGAGGTTTAAGACGAACTGGGGCTCGATGTCGTCGGCCATTTCGTCGTCGCCAGTGAAGATCTTGACGTAGCAGTCATCGACGAGTGCCGGGTGGGTCTCGACCATGTGTTCCTGCACGACGGCTGCGCCGGGCATTGCATGGTTGAGCACGTGGAGGTACTCGTTAATGGTTTCAGGGGTAACTTCCTTGCCCAGGCGCTTCTGGAGGGTTCCGTGAGCAAGGTCAAGGCTGACGATGATGGTCCGGCGGATGTCGTCCCACATCTGCTGCATGGCAGCGTTGTTGACGAAGTGAAGGTCATCGCCCTCAACAAAGACGCCGGTGCCGCTGACCTCGTAGGTCATGAGCTGGCGCTGACCGAGCGGGATACCACCGCAGTGGCAGCGCTTGGGGTCGTACATGGAGATGCCGCGGTCCAGAGCGACTTTCTGGCCTTCTTTTAAGAACTCCATCTTGCGCGGGGACTGCTCGAGACCTGCACGGGCAAACACGGTTGAGGTTGCCTGGGGGTCTTCTGCAAACTTCTCCTTCATTGCCTTCAGGAAGAGCTTCTGGGTTCTCTCGATTTTTGCCTTTGCCATGTCTTATCACTCCTTTGGCATGAAGCCGTATTTTACCCTCAGCGCGTGGATGCGCTGAATGTATTCAACATACTCCGCATCGTCGCGGAAGCCGGTACCGACAAGCGAGTGGTACATCGTGGTGTGGCTCTTGAGCCACTTCTCGTCCTGTGCCTTGCCGACCTTGACTTCGGAGTCAAGGGGAACGCCGACCTGGTCCTTGACGTACTTGATCACGCCGCTCTTCTTGTCGAGGATGCAGCGCTGGAGCATATCGAACATGAGTCCGTTCTCATCGAGACGGAGGGAGTGCCCGTGCACGGTGCAGCCGCGGACGCCGGTAAGTGCCGGGTCGAAGAGCTCGGTGTTGACGAGTTCTTTTGCGTACTTCTCAAGGTCTCTCTCACGGCACTCGATGATCTGACGGCCGGAAAGGGTACCCGGGTCGATACCACGGTAGCGGTAGGACTCGAGCCAGGACCTCTGGTACGGCTGGCAGGGTGCGTTGTACATCGAGTCGGAGAACTGGATGTAGCGGACGCGGTCGCCGGCCTTTGCGCCGTCGGTCGGGGTCACGATCTTGCGGATCGGGCAGGCAGGTTCCTGCTGCTCGGACAGGGGCGGGTGGACAGCCCTGTAGGCTGAGCCGGGTGCACGGTGTCCCATGATAAGGACGAGGTCCTTGTCGGTTACATCGCGAATCTTTTCCAGCTTGTGGTTGGGGTCCAGCTGCTTGCGCCGGTTCTCGGCGACCTGCGTCTGGCCGGGACAATACTGGGGTTTGTATGCCATTGTCTAATCACTCCAATGTTGGTTCCTTCTTTTTCACGATTCTCATGACCGATGAAATGACTTCCGCCATTTTCTCTCGCGTCGGGGTCTGACCCCGGGTTACGCCGCTGATGATCGCCATCACCGTACCTTTGGTACGGATCTTGTCGGCCGGCGGCATGACCATCGCAGTCTTCACGCCCTCTTTTGCGAGATCCTCGTAATCAATCGGGGACTGGGAAACGACAATCGCCTTCACGTCACAGGCCTCAAGAACGTATCGGACCTTGGCGACAACATGGGATCGGACGTTCCCATGGTGAAGTATGGCAACCTTGTGTCTCTCAATCTGCACAATTTCCTTATCGGTAAGCCCAAAATATGCGCCGATAACCCCGCCGGCAATATTGGGGGCGTCCGGGGGGACGCCACTGCCGGCGTTCAGCACGAGCGTGCTGATACTGTATTCGACGCCCTGCTGCCGCAGCCCCGAGGTGATGTCGCACACCGGCTTGGTGACGTGGCGGCGTCCTGGGGACATCCCGACCACGATCACGTCCGGGTACCGGCATTCGGAGATGGTGCCCCTCTGGGCGAGCCCGCCTCCTTTTCCCATGCCCATCGCCTCGCGGCAGTCAACAACCTGGGTTACGCGTCCTATCGGCATTATTTGATTCCCTGAATGATAGTGGGCCTGGACTTGCTGCTTGGATCAGCAAGCCCGAGGACTGATTTATCCGCATCCGGCCCGTACTTGCAGTAATCTACAAGCGAGGGCTCGGTCTTCATGTATTTCCCTTCCTGAATACGGAAGGCAAAATGGGTAAAGACCTCTTCGCATGCGGCCTTCAGTGCCGGGATAACATCGCGGCTCTCCACCTCGAGAAGCACCGTGCCTACATGAACCTGGAGATCCATATCCTGGTCGCCTACGTGGATTGCTCTCCTCATCGAATGAGGATTGGGCATTCCTTTTGCAGGGCCATACGTAACGATAGCCGGGAGGCGGGGTCCGTTAAGGACCATGCGCCGGATACCGGGGATATCGACCAGCCTGTTAAGCAGGAGCTCGGTAGTCTCGGGATTAAGCAGCCGTTCTGTAACGATCCGGCACTGGGGGAACGTGGCTTCTGTCATTTACATCAAAATGAGGGTTATACACCCTTTGCGATGGTCTGAATCGGTCTCTTGAACGCGTCAATCTGACCGAATGTGTCCTGGTAGACCTTGGATGTGGCCTCGGGGCCAAACATCTGGGTGCCTGCATCAAGGGCGCATGCTGCGACGATACAGGGCATACCGACACCGGCTGCGTGACGGGTAACGACGTGGTTACCGTTGAATCCACCGGGGCCGCCACCGCCGTAGATCGAGTGGCTGAAGAATGAGAATCCGACTGCTACACCCATTGCACGGCCGAAGTCAGAGCCGGGCAGGCCGGTCTCGTGCTCGAGCAGGTCGTTGAAGTAGAGCAGGGTTGCGGATACTGCCTGGGCAAACCGTCCCGCACCACAGTTGACCATGGTTGCGGCAAGGGTACCTGCCGAGGCGTAGGCGTTCCACAGCATCGGGTCCTTGGTGTCGTAGAAGATATAGCCGCTCTTGCCCTTCTTGCCTGCCTTGATGACCTTGTCCTCAATGGCACGCTCGACGAGGCTCTGCACGACAGTACCGATGGTACCGGTCTTGCCGTTCTTCTTGACGAGGTCGTAGACGATGTTGTTTGCGTTTAAGCCCTGGTATGCGTAGAGCAGGAGCTGTGCACGCTCGAACGGGCCGATTGCTGCGCCCATCTCGAACTCTCCGGCCTGCTCAAAGGTAGCCGAAAGTGCTGCACCCTGCATTGCATTCCGGTGGGTCATCATGACCGCGTGGTTGGCCGGGATGTTACGGAGTGCATAGCCGAGACCTTCGTTGTTCTGGGGGATGGACAGGATAGAAACGACGTTGCCGCCCTGCATGTCCATGGTCTGCGGGTAGGTACCCCAGACTGCACCCTTGACATAGGAACCATCGAACATGTTGACCTTGTACTGGTCAATCAGTGCGTAGGTGGTTGCGGATGCCACAGAGGTCGAGGTTGCATCGTAGGTTGCTGATGCGTTGATACGTGAAGACGGGACTTCAACGAGAAGCATCTTTCCGCCGCCGATCTTGGTGATCTTGGTGTTGTCACCGTCGGTGACCTGGATCATGTCCTTGATCTTGGCTGAAATTGCGTCGGCATCCTTGACAATGCTGTAGTTCAGGCCACGGCCGAGAATCTGGTTGGACTTGCCGCCCATCTTTCCGGTCTTGAGTGCTTCCTCGATACCGCCGAGGTTGACTGCCACGGTCCTCTTGGTGAGGTCGATAAGCTCAAGCGCTCCCTTGTTGGTCAGCGGGCTGATCTTATCGATCGTGACGTTGCTCTTTAAGAGCTTACCCTCATCGTCGTAGAGGTCAATCGTATCCTTGTATTTTGCCATGTTTAATTCCTCCAAATAGGATTGTAATTGCTGTACCGTACAGTATCTGAACGCTGGTAGTCACTAACAGGAGTCACTGATAATGAATGAGAGTCGCTATTGCACGTCCCCTAAATTGGGACATTGATTAATTCCCAATTTCGGCTTATAAGTATTCCGCTTTTATCTCCGAGGATTATTTTATAGAAATTCAACAATATTACATAAAATGGAAGGAATGTTCAAATATTACATATATCTGGGCTTTCCTTTTTTTACGCAGTATTACTAAAATCAGAAAATGTATCACTTCATCGCATAAAAACAAAAAAATGCACCTGTTTTCCGGTGCGCTTCTTATAAAAAATATTGGGTGTTGACAGGGTTTTGCAAAGGCTGTTGGGGATTATTGCTGGTTTTCCGTAATCGGGCTCGGACCGAGCTCATTGATCGTCTTTACGACGTCGGTGATAACCTTTCCCCATTTTGCACCTTCCGATGCAGAGACAAAGGTCATACGGAACCGGCGGTCGTCAAGGCCGATGCTCTTCATCAGCCTCTTGACCATGAACATTCTCTTTGCTGCCTTGTAGTTGCCTTCAAGGTAGTGGCAGTCCCCGAAGTGGCATCCGGATATGAGAACACCGTCTGCCCCATCGGCAAATGCCTTGAGGACAAAGAGTGCATCGAACCGTCCAGTGCACATCACACGGATGATACGTACATCGGGCGGGTACTGGATACGCCCCCCACCGGCAAGATCTGCTCCTGCATAGGAGCACCAGTTACAGACCATGCCGAGGATCTTGGGCTGCCAGAAACCGGGCCCACGCTTGGGGATAGGGAAATCTCCTGGTGCAGACATTTACTGCTCACCTCCGAGCAGGAATGCATCGATCTGTGCAACGATCTGCGGGGTGGTAAAGTGCTGCATCCAGATGGCCCCACCGGGGCAGAACCCTCCACAGGTACCGCAACCCTTGCATTTGGCCTCGGTGACCTGCATGACGGTTCTCCCGTCCTTCTCGACAAGAGAAAGGGCACTGTACGGGCAGAGATTCACGCACATGCCGCAGCCTGCGCACTTCTCTTCGATACACATGGCAAAGTACGGCTCGAGTTCGACTTCTCCCATGTGGATCGGGATACTTGCAGCCGACGCCGCACCTTCTGCCTGTGCTACCGTGTCAGGGATATCCTTGGGGCCCTGGCAGACACCGGCGAGGAAGACACCGGCGGTGGTGGTTCCGCAGGGGTTGAGTTTCGGGTGGGCTTCAAGCAGCCATCCGTCCATGGAACAGGAGACACCGAAGAGTTTCCTGGTCCGGTTGGTGTCTTCTTTGGGCTGGATTGCTGCTGCGAGCACGACGAGATCGACTTCCATGTCGACCGGGCGGTCGAGCAGGGTGTCGTCCGCGTAGACGTGCAGGTTCTTGGTTTTGGGATCCTCAAGGATGTTTGCCACACGGCCGCGGATGAACTTCGCGCCTTCGTCCTGGATGCGGTAGTAGAACTCTTCGTACATCTTACCGAATGACCGGATATCCATGTAGAAGATGTAGGGAATCGCGCCGGGGATCTTTTCAGTGATCTGGTGGGCGTGCTTCAGTGAGTACATGCAGCAGAACCGGGAACAGTACGGCTTGCCGATACCCGTGTTGTCACGCGACCCTGCACAGAGTACAAAGGCGATCCGTTTAGGGGTCTCGCCATCGCTCGGGCGGACAAGGTGGCCGCCGGTCGGGCCGGATGCGCAGATAAGGCGCTCGAACTCAAGGCTGGTGATAACGTTCTCGTACCGCTTGTATCCCCATTCTTCTTTCTTCTCGATGGGGAAGATATCGTACCCGGTAGCGAGGATGACCGTTCCGACCTTGACCTTGATAAACTCGTCTTTCATCTCGAGGTCAATGGCACGCTTCTCGGGACCGCACGCGGTCACGCAGAGGCCGCATTTGACACACGTATTGAAGTCGATCGTGTAGATCAGAGGGACGACCTGCGGGTGGTTGATGTAGATCGCTTTTCTCGGCTTCATGCCGATTTCAAACTCGTTGGGCTTGACTACCGGGCAGACTGTATCACAGTCACCGCAGCCGTTGCAGCCGCCGCCCACAATACCCCTGGCTTCCGCTTCCTTGGGGGTCATCACGCCACGGGCCTTCTTTCTGATGGTGACATCGAAGTTGCCGATGTACCCTTCGACTTCGTGGACTTCAGACCAGGTCATGAGCTCGATCTTGTCGCTCCTGCCGACATCCACCATTTTCGGGGTTAAGATACACTGCGAGCAGTCGAGTGTCGGGAAGGTCTTATCGAGCTGGGACATGCGCCCGCCGATACTCATATCGGATTCGATGAGGTAGGTCTTGATCCCTGCTGCCGCAAGGTCAAGGGCTGCCTGCATACCGCCGACACCGGCGCCGACGACCATCGCGGTCTTCTCGACCGGCACGGACTTCGGGTAGAGATCCTGGAGGAGTGCAGCCTTTGCAACAGCAATACGGACTGCGTCCTTTGCCTTTTCGGTGGAACCCTCACGGTCGTGCATGTGCACCCATGAGTTCTGGTCACGGATGTTGGCCATCTCGAACCGGAAGGGGTTTAAGCCTGCATCCTTGGTTGCCGTCCGGAAGGTCGGCTCGTGGAGACGCGGGGTGCATGCAGCGACAACGACGCCGGTCAGCTTGTGTTCATGGACTGCCTTACTGATGACGGTCTGCCCGGGCATTGAGCACATGTACTTATAATTGTCAACATAGGCCACATTGGGGATGGTCTTGGCATATTCCTCGACTGCCGGAATATCCATTGACCCGGCAATGTTGGTACCGCAGTGGCAGATGAAAACACCGATCCGGGCCTCCTGCTTTGTGGTTGAGCCTGCTGCCGCTGGTGCACTGGCAGCTGCTGCCGGTGCGGGAGCCTGCTTCTTGACTTCCTGTTTCACGGGAGCCTCCTTTTTGGTATCCTGCTTCTTGGTTTCGGTCTTTTTAGCAGTAGTTTTCTTCTTTTCAACCATCATTCCCACCTCTAGAGCACCTTCTGCAGGAATGGTTCACAGCTGATCGCGTGCAGGTCAAGCCCGAGTTCCTGCGGGCTCATTCCCTGTGCAAGGCCGAGCAGTTCGGCGAAGTGCAGCACGGGCAGGCCGTAACTGACACCGAACTTCTCCTGGATCTCGATCTGGCCGCGGTCGAACTGGAGCTGGCAGAACGGACAGATATCCGTAAGAGCGTCCACCTTTACCTCTTTGAGGTTGATCAGCTTTTCGTTGGTGATATCCAGCGAGTGGACAATGTCGTATCCGCGGACACCGCCGCCGGCACCGCAGCACTGCATCTTGTTGCGGTACTCGACCGGGGTTGCGCCAAGGGCTGCAACCAGTTCTTCCATCCAGACCGGGTGCTCGGTGTTTAACATGACCTCTTTCTCGAACTCACGGTCCTTGTGAGGCTTGGTGAGGTGGCAGCCGTAGTGGACGGCGATACGGGCACCGGTCAGGGGGTTGACAACCGTATCCTTGATCTTTGCGACACCGGCATACTTGTCGTTGTAGAGAAGTTCGGCGAGATGATAGACGTTGATGGTGCCCTTGAACTCCATGTCTACTTCCTTGAGCACTTCGTTGACGCCGTCGCGGAGATCCTGATTGTGCTTGAGCTTGTGGTTGACTTCCCAGATTGATTTGTAGCAGCCGTTGCAGACCAGTGCGATATCGGTCTTCATCTGCTCGGCGAGCACGAGGTTGCGTGCTGCCATCGCATAGAAGACATTCAGGTCAATGGAACCGAAGGCACCGGGGGCAGGGCAGCAGCTTGCACCCTTGAGGGGGACAAGGTCGATGCCCAGTTTCTTGCAACCCTTGATGGCTGCAGATTCCACGCCCGGGTACCGGTTGGGTGCAATGCAGCCAAGGTATAATGCGAACGTGTGGTTTGCTTTAGATTCAGACATGCTCCCTTATCCCTCCCTTTCCTTGATGATCCGGTCCGCATTTTCCTTGAGATGATAGTGGTCAAGGATCTTCCGGATTGCGGGCATGTACTCAGGGTACATGTGGGTGGTCGGCGGGTCCCGGGTCAGGCCGAGTTTCTCGCGGGCTGCACGGTTGACATCGTTGTTTGGCACACCGTGGCCGGAGGCATAGATTGCCGTTACTGTCTTGAGGAAGTTTACCGGTATAATATCGTGGGTGAATGCCATATTCCTCATGGACATGATAACATCGGTCGGTGCAATATCCCGCGGGCACCGGTCGGTGCAGCTGTAGCAGGTTGTGCAGAGCCAGAGATCAGGGTCGGTGAGCGCCTCGGTTTCAAAGCCAAGGACTGCCCTCCGCATAAACTTGCGGATCCGGTAGGTGCTTCGGGGTGCTGACGGGCACGAGCCGGTGCAGGTACCACACTGGTAGCACATATGGGCAATAGTGCGTGATGAAGCCTCAACCCTCTTCATAAAATCGGCAGTCGAGTCTTCACGGTAGTAGCGCTGATCGTGGAGTTTCTTCTCCAGCGCTTCCGGGTAACCTTTTGTTCTTACCATATTCGTCCTCCCTCACGCCTTCTCCATCAGTTTTATTCCGACCTGTCCGGCAACGCTTTCCTTAACCTTGGAGGTCCTCTTGGTGAAGAGCTTGTCCTTGATCTTCCTGAAGAGATCCGTCTCCTTGCCTTTTGTGCGGATACCTGTCCGCTTGAGGATAATGATGTCTTCACCGGGGCAGGCATTCACGCAGGCACCACAGAGGATGCAGTAATCCTTGTTGACTGCAATGCTTGCCTCGATATGGTGTCCCATTTCTGCTGCCGGCTTCTCGCTCGGGAGATAGATGGCGTTTGCCGGGCAGATCTCGGCACAGGTCGAACAGCCGCCGGGGCATTTCTCGGCGTGGAATTCGATATCGCCCTCAAAGATCTTCTCGACTGTGATGGCCTCGCTCGGGCAGTTCCGGGAGCACCAGGTGCAGGTGCAGCAGTTGTCCTGGACAATGCTGACCTTGCCGTCAAGCTTATCGGAAACAATCTCGCGTTCAACGGTGATGCATTCCTGGGGGCAGGCCTCCACGCACACCTTGCAGGCGTCGCACTTGGTTTCGTCCCAGATTACATCGCCCTCGACTTTTCCGATCTCAGCTGTATATTCCTTGTGCTTGACCCTGATGGCAGGACAAAGAGCACCGCAGATGCCACACGTGGTGCATTTTTCTTTGTCTACGGTAAAAGTGGTCTTTGCCTTGAGTGCGGTCTGGCGGTCCTTTGCCCCGGCAACCGGTCCCTTGTAGGTCCCTTCGTAGGCCGGGACATTCCGGTCGATTGCATCACGCGGGCAGACCTCTTCACAGATCGTGCACCTTACGCACTTTTCTTCGTTGATCTCTGCCTTCATGTCGTACTGCGGGAATCCCTCTTTTTCTAAGATTGGAAGCCGCTCCTGATTGTCGACTTTCAGAGTCAGTGCATTGAACGGGCACATGATCACGCAGACTCCGCAGTACGAGCACTTGGTCTCGTCTACATCGATGGGAGTTGCGTAATTGATGGCACCACGGCGGGATGCACCGACCAGTCCGAGGACAATTGCCTCCTCTGGGCAGGCGTCGACGCAGATACCGCATCCCGTGCAGGTCTCTGAATTCAGAATCAGGTTGTTCACGTTCTGGAGGAGCCGCTGCTCCATCACAACGTTGACACCATCCCTCTTTTTGGAAAACTTTGGAAACAATGCCATGAAATAACCCTCACGCTGTTCCTCTATTGCACCTTTGCCTTTGCTCTGGTCTCCCAGGGCCCTGTCAGCCTGATATTATCATGCGGACACATCTGGACGCATACCCTGCATCTGGCAGGGAGCACCTCGTTACAGCCCGGGAGCGTCGGTACACTCTCCCGGACGGTGCAGATAGGTTCGGTTTGCTCCGGAACTACCGGATGCAGTTCCAGCGCGTCCACAGGACATGCAACAACACAATTGCTACAGCCGGTGCGGTGGTAGGTCTTGATCTGCACAGCAAATACCATAATCACACACCCGCTATGATCGATTATAGAATCGATTATCAAAAGAGTGGTGGAAGTATCTAGATAAATGTTCTGAAATATATCGCTGTAACCCGGTCTTTTTATTATTTTTTTTTAATTTTTGTTTATATGCATCCTTACCCGGTTAATTACAATTGGTATACATTCACGGTGGGTTCCGGTGCGCTCTTAGTAATCCCGTACAATCAAATGAGAAAATTTATTCCTGATTATCAAGGTACCTTTGGTAAACCTGAGGTTTTGATTCTATGGAAATCAACGGCGTAACAATTGACGATACCTATGCGGAGGCATTCCCCACCTGGGTCTGCCGGGTGATCATCACCGCAGTGACAAAGGACTGGGCTCTTAAGGCGGCAACAGAAGCAACCGGGTTTGCGACATCTGCGATTGGCTGCCCGTGCGAAGCCGGCATCGAAAGCATCCTTTCCGGCAGTGAGACCCCCGATGGAAGGCCGGGCGTTTCGATCCTTATCTGCGCAAGCAAGAAAAAACTCAAGGAACAGGTTGTTGAACGCCTTGCCGAGTGCGTCCTGACGGCCCCCACGACCGCAGTCTTTAACGGCATCACCGACGCTGAGGAAAAAATCCCGGTCAAGCTGCATTTCTTTGGTGACGGGTATGAGTACCAGAAAGAAGTAGGCGGAAGGAAATGCTGGGTTATCCCGATCATGAACGGCGAATATGTCGGTGAAGAGGAATTCGGCATCGTGAAAGGCGTTGCCGGTGGCAACTTCTTTATCATGGGCGAGAACCAGATGGCCGCCCTTGTGGCAGCCGAGGCCGCCGTAGATGCAATTGATGAGGTCAAAGGAGTTATCACCAGTTTCCCCGGTGGGATCGTGGCGAGCGGCTCCAAGGTAGGCAGCCTGAAGTACAAGTTCATGCCCGCATCAACAAACGAGAAGTACTGCCCCACGCTCCGTGAGAAAGTGGCAGATACCAAGATCCCGGCAGGTGTCAAAGCTGTATACGAGATTGTGATCGATGGCGTTGACGAAAAGAGTGTTGCCGCGGCGATGGGTGCCGGTGTCAGGGCAGCAGTCAAGGTGCCGGGAGTGAAGTTTATCTCGGCCGGCAACTTCGGCGGGAGCCTTGGGCCGTTCAAGATCGAGCTTTTCAAGGTTATTTAACCCCCTTTTTTTCGTGAAAATTTTCTCTCACTCATGGAATCTTATAAATATTTTATTGCCGAATCATCTGTTAACGAAAATTTCGGCGATAATATGATCATACTTACACCCGGCGATGTGAAGCAGCGGTTCGGTCCGCTCTTCTCAAAGAAATTTCTGGTGATGGTTGATGAGACGGCCGGGCGGGCCGAGATCCTTGAGCAGTGTCATGCCCGGGGTACCATTGAGTGGGATGCCATGAACCGTTCCCGTGCCGGAGGTGCCGTGGCAGCGTGTGCCGTTGAGGGAAGCACGATGACCATCCAGGCACGGCTTGGGCGATACCCGGTCAATTTCGGGGCTGCTGCCGGCACGATTGGCGGACAGGCACTTGAAGCGGTGGAAGTGAACGGTGATGAAGTGATAACCACGTGGGCAGGAATCGCCGGTGCCGGTGTAGGAATCGCAGCCTGCCTCCCCCAGGCCCCGGGGGTAATCCGGGCTGAATACCCAAGTGAGGATGATCTCAAGGTCGGGGGAGCCCGGACCAACCATGTCCGGATTGTCTCACCCCTATACGAGAAGGTATCGTTTGGCATTGATGATACAGATACAAAACAGGAGGGTGCCACATGGGTGATGGCCTTAAAGTGTGCGGAGGCCTGTCTCCTTGAAGGAGTGGAGTTCCTTGATATGCGCCTGATCCAGCTCAATCCAGCCGTCCCCCATAAAACCACGAACTGTGTCGGGTCCGCTCTTAATTTTGCTGCCCGGCCGGGAAGTATCGGAGCACTTCGCGAATTTGTCTGCACGTTTGTGGAAGAGCATACGTTTTCCAAAGACACCGGTATTGCATTCTCCCGAGGGATCAGGACCGGGCAGGAGTCACCCTTCCATGCGGCCATCAAAACCGAGATCCTTACTGTGCAAAAGGCCGAAGAAGAGGCACAGCGGCTCGGCATTGAATTTCTCGATCACAATGGCAGAAAGGGACGGATCGGGGCGCTCGGTGCAGTGCTCTGGGCGGACCGGGGAATCGAAGCGGCGGGACTGTATGGTGAACATCTCTGATCCCTATGTGATCCGCTACCCGCAGATCGTTGCGGTAGCGGATGAGTCCGGAAGCAGCGTTGAACTTGTCGAGTTCTTCGATTGTATCGGGGGGGCGATGTGGACCCAGCACCACTATGCCAAGAGCCCTCTGGTTACCGGCGTCCGGTGCGTGGGCTCCTCTACCCGGTTCCTGCTCCGGCCAGGTACTGTGGATCTTGCGCTCGAAGGATCCCGGTTCCCGGCCGGAATCTCCGGGGTCTCGGTTACCGGGGACGAGATCGCGGTGACCTATATCGGTATGGGTGGTGGTGGTGTCGGGGCAACCAGCTGCCGTGCAGCGGCACGGGGCGTGCTCCGGGAACAGTGCGATCCATCCGGCGGAGGAAAAGTGGCGAGTGCCACGCTTTGGCTGCCCCGCCGGCAGCGGCTCCTGATCGGTGTGGATGATACGGATACTGCTGAGGCGGGGGCCACATGGACCCTTGTCCACAATATCGCACGGGCCGTGGAGGATGAACAATCCGCATATCTCTCTCATACGATAGTCCAGCTCTTCCCGGTAGCGTACCGGACCAAGAACTGCGTAAGCCTGGTAACTGAGTTTGCCACCACCGAACCGGAACGTCTTATCGAACGGTTCAGGGAACTGCTCCAGAAGTACACCCTCTCACAAAAGACCGGCATGGCAGTTTATACCGGTTTCTCTCCTTCAGATGAACTCGTGGAATACGGGAGGAGCGTAAAACGGGGCGAAGTGGCGCCGGATCGCGTGCAGAATATCAGGGATCCCCGTCTCCGTATCGTCATGAACGGTCGGGGGATTACGGGAGCAGTTGCGGCCCTGCCATTCTTTACCCGGTACGAGGAGGCACTGGAACTATGCAGTGGGAAGAACTAAAGGCACAGCTGCTCGAAGCCGGCTCTGCCCGGCTGAGCGGCGAACCCGCGGAAGATTATATTGCCCAGTCTACCGCAGGGCCGGGAGCCGGAGGAAAAGGGGCGGTCTTCTTTACTATGGGCAGCCACCGGGTCAAGTTTGCGATCAATCCCACATCACCCATCGAAATTGTCCACCGGGGAAATGGTGTTGCCGATCTCTATTTCGGGGAACGCCAGATCCCGGGAAATCTCCTGCGGCCGGGGCTTCACTGTCCTGACCAGGCATTTATCACGGTCACCGAGGGCTGTATTTTTTCCTGTCGCTACTGCTCCGTTCCTCAGATGCCGGCGCGACGCAAGACCGTGGAAGAGATCATGGGGCTGGTAGAATCGGTCCGGCACCGCATCAGTGCTATCTCTCTTACCAGCGGTGTAATGGGAAGCATTGAGGAGGAAGAGGCCTATGTCTGCGAGGTGATTGATCACCTGCGGTTCTTTAGCCTGCCTATAGGGGTGTCCGTTTACCCGACTGACCAGACCCCGGGGAGGCTTCGTGCCCTTGGTGTGGCAGAGGTAAAGTTCAACATTGAGACGGCCACCCCGGATCTCTTTGCAAAGATCTGTCCCG
This sequence comes from Methanoregula boonei 6A8, assembly GCF_000017625.1. NCBI lineage: Archaea > Methanobacteriati > Methanobacteriota > Methanomicrobia > Methanomicrobiales > Methanoregulaceae > Methanoregula > Methanoregula boonei. Next base: position 565,842 of record NC_009712.1, read on the forward strand.
GGCTCGATTACAATCATGTCTGGCAGGTCCTTGACCGGTCCGTGGAACTCTTTGGGAAAGGCAGGGTCTTTTCCAATGTCATCGTCGGGCTTGGAGAGACAGATGCAGAGATGGAGGCCTGCATCAACCAGCTCGCCTCACACGGAGTGATCCCGGTGCTCCGGCCGCTCAACCCAGTTGCAGGTTGTGCCGGGATGCCCCGGCCGCCCGCTGACCGGCTCCGGCGGCTCTTCAGTATCCACCGCCAGGCCCTTGCCCGGGCTGGACTTGACACTGCCGGGGCCCTTACCATGTGTACAACCTGTGCAGGCTGCGATCTCGTGCCCGGGAGGGACGAATGAAGGGGACCGAGGCGCTTGCCGCGGCCATATCCTCCGGGACGGACCGGCAGTATACCGTCCCGGGGTATCCTATCACGGAACTTGGTGCATTGACCGGGGCCGAGCTGGTCATAAACGAGAAGACGGCCCTCGAATATGCGCTGGGCGATTCCCTTGCCGGACGGCGCGCAGCAGTGATTGTAAAGCATGTGGGGATGAATGCCTGCGCCGATCCGCTTGTCCAGGCAACGGTACAGGGTATCCGGGGGGGTGTCCTCCTTGTGGCCGGTGACGATCCCGAGTCAAAAGGCTCCCAGACCGCGCAGGACTCCCGGTATTACGGGGAACTGGCGGAACTCCCCGTGATCGAACCCGATGAGAATACCTGTTTTACCGGCGTTGAAGCAGCGCTTACTGCATCAGAGACATTCTCCCGGGTGGCCCTGCTCCGGCTCACCCCGCATCTGCTGGATGCGGAGGTTGACGGCGAGCCCGTTCCCCGAAACAACAAAAGCGGGAGAATTGCCGATCCGGCCCTGACCATGCACGGCAGGGCCACCGCTGCAAACGAGATCTACCGGGCGATGTTTGCCTGGTCGGACGTTTCGCCCCTGAACCGGTGGAAAGGTGGCACTCTGGGTGCCGGATCTGCCCCGGGTGACTCCCGGATTGTAACGGTCAATCCGGTTTCCTCCCGGGCAAGGGAGATTTCTGAAATTCATGAGATCGGAAGGCCCTTTGTCCGGGATCACCGCACCGTGGCAGCACCCGGTCCGCAGGGAAAACCGGAATCCCGGAATGATCGGGGGTTCAGCCGGACATTCTGCATAACCTGTCCCTACCTTCCCCTGTTGCGGCTCTTAAAGGAGCGGGGAATGCAGGTGATCTGCGATGCCGGCTGCTCCGTTTTCAGCCTGAATCCTCCCTACGAGCTGGGTCTTGCGAGCTATGGCATGGGTGCAAGTATCGCCGTTGCAGCCCGGAGTACGCATGTAGCGCTGATCGGGGACTACGCCCTTCTTCACTCGGGCATCAACGCCCTTATCGATGTCTATGAAAAGAGGCGTCCTCTTCTCTGCATCGTGATGAAGAATCACTGCGCCGCCATGACCGGAGGCCAGACGGTCAGCGATCCTGTTCCCTATATTCGCTGGGCTGACCCGGTGGTCTGCCCGGCAGGAGATGAACACCGGCTCCGTGAGGTGATCCGGGCTCCGGATGCGCCGATGACCGTTGTCGTGGAAGCAGACTGCCCCAAAGGAGCACACCATGAAACCGTGGAATGTTGAGATCTGTGACGTAACATTGAGAGACGGGGAGCAGACACCGGGCGTGTCGTTCTCCTGCGAAGAGAAAGTGGACATTGCCCGGACCCTGGATCGTATCGGGATAGAAGTGATCGAGGCCGGGTTCCCCGCCGTTTCCGAAAATGAAAAGAAGTGCGTAAAGACCATAGCCGGCCTTGGGCTGGATTCACGGATCTGCGGCTTTGCACGGGCAAAAAAAGAGGATATTGCAACGGCGATCGATTGCGGTGTGGACATGGTCTCCATCTTCATCCCGACATCGGATCTCCACGTCAGGGTGAAGTTCAAAAAGCCCCGGGAAAATGTGCTTGAGGATGCCCTGGCGATGATCGATTTCGCCCGGGATCAGGGGGTGGCCGTACGGTTTGCCGCTGAGGATGCATCACGGACCGATGCGGCTTTTCTCAAGGAGGTCTATGGAAAGGCGGCTGATCACGGGGCCGTCCTGCTCAGTTTTGCCGATACGGTGGGTTGCCTGATCCCGGACGAGATGCGCACGATTATGACCGATCTTGTCTCTTCGGTTGACCGGCCGTTCTGTGCCCACTGCCACAATGATATGGGCTGCGCCGTTGCAAACACGATCACGGCGGCACAGGCAGGGGCCTTCCAGCTTCATACCACGGTAAACGGTATCGGGGAACGTTCGGGCAATGCTTCTTTAGAAGAGGTCCTGGTTATCCTGCGGACCAAGGGAGGCATAGACCGGTACGATCTCTCACATCTCACTGCCCTCTCCCGAAAGGTGGAAAAGTATTCCGGGATTGCTCTCCCGAAAAACAAGCCGGTGACCGGGGAACTTGCCTTCTCCCATGAGAGTGGGATCCATATCGCCGCGATCTTAGAGGATCCTGCGACTTACGAGTACTTCCTCCCTGACATGGTAGGCAGCGAGCGGCACTTCATCCTTGGGAAACACACCGGAAGAAAAGCGCTTGAGCATGTGCTCTCATCTCTGGGTGAAAACCTTTCCGAGACCCAGGTCTGCCGGGTTCTCGACCTTGTCAAGGAACATTCAGAACAGAAATGCAATATCACGCCGGAGATTCTCCGGAAGCTGATCCGGCAGGCACAAAGGGAGGTTTCGTCATGAGTACCTTGTCTGAACGGATTCTTGGTGCTGCCGCAGGTGAATATGTTGACCGGAAGGTTGACCGGGCCTATGCCCACGACGGAACCGGTGTCCTTGCCCTGGAAGCCTGGAAAGAGATGGGAAGAGACCGGATGGGAAAGGAGACCGGATATTATATCCAGTTCGATCATATCGCCCCGGCCAATAATGGCCTTACTGCAACCCTCCAGCATGAACTGCGAAATTTTGCAAAGCGCTCATCCATGCATTTCTCTGATGTCGGGTGCGGTATCTGCCACCAGCTGATGGCTGAAGGGGAGGTCCTGCCCGGCGAGATCGCGGTCGGGGCGGACTCGCACACCGTTATGCTGGGGGCATTCGGGGCGTTTGCGACCGGTGTGGGGGCAACCGACATGGCGGCAATCTGGCTGACCGGGGAGACCTGGTTTCGGGTCCCCGAATCTGTGGGTATCCACCTGACCGGGAATCTGACCGGTGCCGCTGAAGCAAAAGACCTTGCGCTTGCCTACGTGGGAAAACTCGGTACTGACGGCGCAACCTACCAGGCGCTGGAATTTATCGGTGAAGGGGTACGTCATCTCTCCATGGATGAACGGTTTGTCCTCTCGAATCTCTCGGTTGAGGCCGGGGCAAAGGCCGGGCTTTTTTATGCTGATGAGGTGACCCTCCGTTACCTCAAGGAGCACGGACTGGATACGGTAAGTCAGGAATATGAGTCATGTTCGTACTGCCGGGAGCTTGATTTTGATCTCACCGACATCGTACCGCTGGTATCCGTCCCGCACCGGGTGGACACCGTCAAACCCGCGGACGCCGTTGCCGGCGTGCCTCTTGACCAGGTCTTTGTCGGGACCTGCACGAACGGGCGGTACTCCGATCTTGCCCGGTTTGCCCGGCTTGTGAAGGGAAAGAAAGTGGCGGTCCGGACCCTTGTTGTCCCGGCATCGGCAGCAATCCTGGAAAAGGCAATCCGTACCGGGGTGCTTGCAGATATCGTTGCGGCAGGGTGCACCATTGGAACACCGGGATGCGGCCCCTGTCTTGGCTACCACATGGGCGTGCTTGGCGAAGGAGAGATCTGTCTCTCGACTGCCAACCGGAATTTCAAGAACCGCATGGGCGTAGGCGCTGAGATTTACCTGGGCTCTGTTGCTACTGCAGCGGCGAGCGCCCTTGTCGGGGAGATCGCGTCACCTGAGGTGGGATAATGCAGGGAAAAGGACCTGCCATATGCCTGCCGGGAGATATCGATACCGATCTCGTGATCGCCGGCCGGTACCTGCGGACCAAGGACAAGAGTGTATGGGCAACTCATGTACTCGAGGATCTCGACCCCACGCTTGCACCCCGGCTCAAGGGTGCAGTTATTGTTGCGGGTAAAAATTTCGGGTGCGGGTCCTCCCGGGAGCAGGCAGCCTTTGCCCTCAGGGAAGCCGGCGTCATCGCGATCATTGCCCCCTCATTTGGCCGTATCTTCTTCCGGAACGCAATTAACATCGGCCTTCCTCTCATCGAATCAACACTAACCTGCACAGAAGGGACACCGGTGGCATTTGATCTTTCTGCGGGATGGGTTGATACTGAGGGAAAAAGGCATGCGATCCGCCCGTTGTCCGCCCGTATGCAGGAGATCCTCGAGGCTGGTGGCCTTGTGGAGTACTGGAGGGCTCACCAGTGATCTTTCCCGAACACTGTAAGTTTGTGGGGGTTGCCGCAGAAAAGCCCTGTGGAGACCGGGTCTATGTCCTGAGCCGGTATCTCCTGCGGGAGACTGAAGGCGGGTACGAACTCCTCGAAGTGGTCCTTGACCCGGCACAAGACCGCGTCATGCGGGAGATCATTTCGTCGCGGGTACTGGCAACACCTGCAGAGATCTTTTCTTACCCGGAAAAGGTGCAGCTCAACGACAGGACCCGGCTCGTGCGGCTTGCACAGGAAAGCGGGTATCGCTGCACGGTTTTTACCGGCCTTGAGGAGAATATGACCTTTGTTCTCGATCCCGATCTCTCGGGATTTCTCACCCTCCATGTCTATGATGTTCTCCCTCCCCGGCCAACGCTTTCGGCGAGCCTTAAGGAAATGGAGGCACTTGGTCTCTTTGGGGAACTATCAGTGATCTTCGATCACCATATCCGCGATATCACCACCGTGCCGGCGGATGTCTATCCCTGCCGGGCTGCCGGGTACACAAGGACACTGGATGCCGATCCTCTGCGGGGCGGCGAACGGGTGGCCGGGTGTCTTACGGCACAACAGTTCTGCACGGAATGTTATGGTACTGACTTTACGCTCGAAAACATCTGTCCTCTTGAGCAGATAGCAGAAGAACCCTTTATTGCCCGGTGCTGCCGGGCCGAGCGCGAAGGTGTGGGTACCTGGAACGGGAAGTTCGGGGCGATCGTACACTGGGGCGCGAGCCCTGCCAAGATCGCCCGCTCGGTACAGGAAGTGGTCAGCCGGTGGAGTGCCCGATGACGCGGATCGCGATTGTTGAAGGTGACGGGATCGGCCATGAGGTGATCCCGGTAGCACATCAGGCGCTCGAACTGCTCCATCCCGAGTATGATTACTTCCCGGTGGATGTCGGGTACGGGCGCTGGGAGCAAACCGGCTGTCCCTGTGCCGATGCCGATATCGCGGCCTTGAAAACTGCCGATGCTGTTCTCTTTGGGGCCGTCACGACCCCTCCTATGAGGGATTATCAGAGCGTTGTCCTGCGGATCAGGAAGGCCCTCGACCTGTACGCAAACCTGCGGCCGGTGAAAAGCGACGGTTTTGATATCCTGATCGTACGTGAGAATACCGAGGGGATGTACTCGGGGATTGAGGAGATCGGCCCGGATCGGGCAACAACGCTGCGGGTGGTAAGCCGGACGGGTACCGAGAGGATTGTGCGGGCCGCGATCCGGTGCGCCGGGCAGCGCCGGGGGAAACTGACCATCGGGCACAAGGCGAACGTGCTCAAATCCGATGTCTTTTTCCGGGACATCTGTATAGCGGAGGCACAGAACGCCGGGGTTGAATATAATGACAAATATATCGACGCCCTTGGCCTTGACATCCTCCAGCATCCCGGCGCATACGATGTGGTTGTAACCACGAACATATTCGGCGACATCATCTCGGATGTCTCCTCGTACCTTGTCGGGGGACTGGGCCTGGTGCCGAGCGCCAATATCGGCGACCGGTATGCACTCTTTGAACCGGTGCATGGCAGCGCCCCGGATATTGCCGGTAAGAACATCGCAAACCCCATTGCGGCCTTACGGAGCGCGGCAATGCTTCTTGCCCACATCGGGGATCAGGAAGGTGCCGAGCGGATTGAATCCGCCATAGGTACCGTCATTTCTTCTGGTATCCTGACCCGGGATATCGGGGGATCGGCCGGGACATGGGAGTTTGGCGAAGCAGTCCTCAAAGCTCTGGGAAATTGCCCGGTTGGCCGCTGAGCCATTGTACGGGAAAAATCCCCTTTTTTTAAGCAGATATCCGGATGTAATCCCGTGATCATGCCGGAAGTCCCCGTCTGGTCAGTGAATCTGCACAGAGATGGAGCAGGTACCCAAGGGTAAACGCGGATAGGGCATAGATTACGGTCCGGTACGGAATCTCCGGCAGTAAAAACAGCAGTGCGGCAAGGCAGAACACCGCTGCCGACCCTGTTAATGCCCGTTTGCTGTGGAAGAATCCCCGGTGCCGCGAACTTGTGGGTCTCTCCAGCAGGTCTGGCATCAGCGAACCGGTGAAAACAGCACATAACCCAAGGAACACCAGCCCCGGGGACATCCCGTACAGCTGGCTTTCCAGCCCGGCATAGAGACAGAATGCCAGGACTCCGATTGCAAGATGTACGCCTCTTCTCATTGCAAGAGATCTTCCTCTAATTGGGCGTTAATAAACGCCCGCCGGGTGCCGTGAAAGTAGGTGCCGTCACACGCTGCCCCCCTGCCGTCAATGGGCATTGCCGGTTTTGTATAAACCTGCATACAGTTTATTTGCCTGTGATAGGGGAAATCGCATCCCCTGAAAAAACAACCGTGAGATTGGGGTTTTTGAAGATCATAGTGGGTAAGACAAGGGAAAAAACCGGGACCGGAAAGAGGAGATTCTGGAAACGGGCGGAGTGTGTGCCTACCGTACCACACGGTATCCTGCACGGGAAAATACTTCTTCTACGTGTGCTTCCCATGCAGACTCACTTGGGATATCCACGCCTGCCACTTCCTGCCTCCAGATCCCGTGGAGGCCGGCATCCTGTGTGGAGAGAACGCGTGACCGGTCCGGAACCTTTCCGCAGGGGACGCCCTCCCTGTCGAGAATAAGAACACGGAAACAGTCATACTGGCGGCAGAGATCGGGGCGGGTTCCATGAACCGTGCAGCAGGCCTCGTGCGGTTTGTGGAACCTGAGGAACGGGCAGGCCATCGGGCGGATTGCCATGATATCCTGCGTGCAGAAGAGATCTGCCTTATCCGGGTCAAGGGTAACCCTCCGTTCCTCACCGGTGACGGAGAACCGGATCCGGAACCTCACCGGATCGATCCGCTCTTCGATCCCGATGATCTCTCCCATGTAACTGCAGCATTCGCCGCACTGCTGACACCGGAATGCCATTGAGGGTCGCCCTTTTTAGTGAGTGTGGCGGGGACAGGGATTAAGATGGTGAAATGAATGCGGGAATGATCCCCTCCGTATGGTTCCATTACGGTGATCCTGTGATTCGCGTGGATCCTCATGGAGCAGGTGTGTTGTTTGCGGACGAGGGGGGTAGGGGGTACCCCCCCACCCGTTTTAATATGAGAGTGAGGTCACCCCCACCCTGCAGTTGCGGACTCGGCCGGGGTTTCCCTTTCAGACCATCCGTCTCCAAAGATCCAATCCGTAAATTATACAACCGATCCGGTTCGATTATTGTGGTTAGGAACGACGCATGGATATTGGTACCTTTTGGTCAGTAGCCGCGATACCCCTCCTCATCCTTGTAGCCCGGATCGCCGAGGCAAGCCTTGAATCAGTCAGGACAATCTACATCAGCAAAGGCCATGCGAACCTCGCAGCATATGTCGGCATCGTTAAGACGGGGATCTGGCTGATCTCCACCGGCCTTGTGCTCACCGACCTGATGCAGTTCTGGAACCTTTTTGCGTACCTTGCCGGCTACGGCATGGGGACGGTGCTGGGTATGGAAATCGAGAACCTTATCTCGATCGGGTACGTGATTGTCCGACTCATTACCCCCTCCGATCCGCAGGCGCTCATGTCCCGCCTCTCCACGCTGGGGTATGGCATGACCCGGATCGAGGGCACCGGCAGTTTTTCCGGTTCGGTCAGCATCATCTTTATGATCGTACCGAGAAAGGAGCTCTCCCGCCTGCTCTCTATTATATCCCGGGAATACCCGGACCTCCTCTATACTATCGAGGATGTGCGGAATATCAAGGACGGGGCACGGATCTTTTACCAGGACCCCAAACGCCGGATCCTCAGTTTCTTTGGGATGTAAACAGATCAATGTCACGACCGGAGGGTCTATCATTCCCGCCTCCCTTTACCTGCCTAAAGGCAGGAATCCCGTATGATACAGAATACGCCAAAGACAGAAGGCGGGGCAGGAGTTGTGCCGATCTTTGATCCAGAGACCGGCCGCGTGGAAGAACGGACGGTCATCCAGAAAACCGATGCTGAATGGCAGGCGCAGCTGACCCCGGAACAGTTCTCGGTTGCGCGAAAACAGGGAACGGAGTATGCGTTCACCGGGAAATACCATGACTGCAAGGCGCCCGGCACGTACTGCTGTGCCTGCTGCGGCACACCGCTCTTCTCCTCGGACACCAAGTTTGATTCCGGTACCGGCTGGCCGAGTTTTTCTGCACCGGTATCGCCCCTTAATGTCCGTACCCATACCGACCGGTCCAACGGCATGGTCCGGACGGAGGTGCTTTGCGCACGGTGCAGGGCACATCTGGGGCACGTCTTTGACGATGGCCCAAAGCCAACCGGCAAGCGCTACTGCATGAACTCGGCGGCGCTGGATCTCCACGTGGCACCCGGTGAAAAGACATGCTGATTCCAGTGTACCGTGCACTCGGTACTATTGTGTTTAAGGGCCCCGTCTGCCCCAGCCTTTATGAGACGCTCCATCCCAGTTCTTAACCGTAGTACATGGATCTTCTCACCAGCAGCCTTATCGGGATCGGGCTCTCGATGGACTGTTTTGCCGTCGCTCTTGCGATCGGGACATCAGAACGCCTGCCTCTGGTCAGATCCGCCTTGGTCATTGCCGCAAGTTTTGGCATTTTCCAGGCCGGGATGACCATTGCCGGCTGGATTGCCGGTGCATCCCTGTACACGGAAATATCCTCCTACGGTTCCTGGATTGCGTTCCTGCTGCTTGCCGGTATCGGAATAAAGATGATTTATGATGGTATCAGGGAGGAACATGAGCCAACCCTCTCCGGTCTCCACGCAATCCCGGTTATCCTCCTGTCCCTTGCCACCAGTATCGATGCGTTTGCTGCCGGGGTCTCGTTTGGGGTGCTCGGAAGTACCGTCCTCATGCCGGCGCTTGCAATAGGTCTCGTCTGTTTTGTCGTCTCCTGTGCCGGCGTATTCTGCGGTATGCGGCTTGAGAAGCTTCTCGGAAACAGGACGGAAATATTCGGTGGCGTGATTCTCATCCTGATCGGTATCCAGATCCTTACAGATATCCTGCCCCTATAGATGCCGGTGTATCGGTATCCCTGTGGGCTCCATTTCGTCCGCGGTATTTATATCGTTATTTCGCGGACGATGAATGAAGAGCATGGAAAAAAAGGAGAACCTGGCAGAACTGGAGCGTATCATCGGGTACCATTTTTTCGAGCAGCAGCACCTGATCCGGGCGCTCACCCACTCCGCGTACGCAAACGAGGTGATCCAGAAAAACCGGATCTGCCTGACCCAGGATGCCTACAGCACGCTTGGCGATGCCGTGCTCAAGACCAGCCTGATCCTGTTTTTGATGGAAAAAGGGCTCCAGGAGAAGGGCGCAATCACCCGGGCAAAGGAGCAGCTCGAAGATAACGCAAGCCTTGCACAGATCGGCCGGCGCCTGAAGATCCGGCGGTTTGTCCGGCTGGGCCGGGGGGAAAAGGATCTCTGGAAATCGGGCGAGGATACAATCCTTGCCGATACCGTGGAGGCCATTATCGGTGCTGTCTATCTGGACAGCGACGCCAGCCTTGGCGTGGTCCGGCAGTGCATCGGGGCATGGCTCGAACCCGAGCTGGCCCGGGTCCGGCGGGAAGAGCCTCCGCGGGAGAAGGTCAGAGTTCCTCCTTTCTCGATCTCCAGACGTGCACGACCCAGAGGAACGAAACGGCGGTCGCAACAATCGTCGAAGTAGCCAGGAGCGGAATGTACCACCACTGGGCGGCCATCTGCCCGCCCATGACGCCGCTGCCGGCTATTGTGGCTATGGTATTTGGCACCAGGAACGCTGTGCCAAGGACAGTAAGATAGGCAGTAACGAGAGCGAACCGGTTGTTGAGGCTCTGGAGCTGGTTGTTGTAGATGCTCTGCATCACTTCAAGTCCTGATGCAAGGACATTGGACATCTGTTCCGATAACTCGATGTGGCGTTCTATATTGTCTGAAAGGATCCCGATCCTTCCCAGCAGCTTCTCGTCGTTGGTGATCAGGTCTGCATCACCGTACTGGAGCGAGTTTATCACGTCTTTTGTGGCCCAGAGCACGTTGAGGTAATCGATCAGCACGTGCTTCATCCGGTAGATCCGGTGGGCGATCTGCCGTTTTGCAATGTTTTCTTCGATCAGGGATTTGCTGATCGCATCCCCATGCATCTCGATCTCCCGGAGGTACTCGAAGTTCCGGTCATTGTTCTCGTCAATGATCCGTTCGAGCATGAGGGTGATCTTGTCGCAGGTGCATGCGGAGCTGATGCGCTTGAAGAATGGCTGGGCATATCGGGAGAACCGGAGCAGGCGGTTGATATCCTCGGAATGGACGGTCAGGATAAAATTTTCCCGGATCAGGACAAAGAGCGGGTGGACCGTCATATTGTCGTTTTTCATGGTCACCGAGGGGAGCATAATCCCCAGCTCTGTATCGTAGTCCTCGTAGGCCGAGTAAAACCCGGTCGAGAGCTTGGGGATTGGGAGCTTGGAGAAGCCAGCCTGCTGAGCGATCCTTTCTATCTCCCCGGCGTCGTCTTTGGTGCTGTAATCGATCCAGGCAATGCTCGCCTCGGGAAGAGCGGCAAAATACTCTTCCAGCGGACGGTCGATAAGCCGGTCAATCCGGCCGTCCCTGGTGAGAATAATGCAGAAGTTAAGCGGGCCGGGGCTCATGGCCTGCGGGGATGGTTCTTTTTGGGTATCCTGCGGTTCTTCGGATGGTGTGCCTTGTTCCGGCATAAATGGCATCTCCTGTGTCTCTCCGGTGAGATCCGGAGCATATCTGTGCTGTTTTCTTATTGCAATCCGGCGGGGATAAACATGCCCGCGGGCCGGGGGCAGGGTACTTCCGCGATGCGAACGCTCATATCCCATGGGGTAGATTCCCCCTATACAGGTGACATGATGGAGCAGCAGCAACTGATCAGGACCGGCGATCCGGCGCGGAATTTCGAACTTAAAGACCAGAACGATAGCACGTTCGATCTCTTCGAACAGTCCGGGAAAAAAGTCCTCCTCTCCTTCCATCCCCTTGCATGGACGCCCTACTGCTCCGCCCAGATGAAATCGCTTGAGGAGAACCGGGATATCCTTGCCTCGCTTGGCACCATGGCAGTCGGGCTCAGCGTTGATACCGTTCCCTGCAAGAAGGCCTGGGCCGAGAACCTGGGGATCACCCACACGCCCCTGCTCTGCGATTTCTGGCCCCACGGCCATGTTGCCATGACCTACGGGATCTTCCGGGATGCAAACGGGTTCTCTGAGCGGGCCAATATTATCATCGATGAGAACCGGAAGGTTACCTTTGTAAAGATCTATCCGCTTCACAGCGTTCCCGATATCCAGGAGATCATCACGTTCCTTCAGCATCCAACGAACTTACGGGCGTCTTGACAGGGGTTCCAGCGGTATGTCGTGTCGGGGGAGTAAGTAGTTTTCCGCGCTTCCCGTTTTCATCCGGAAACCTCGTCTGTGGAACTTGGGATTTGCAGACCCCTTTCCATAATTCTCATATCTCCCGGCATCCAATGCTCCCGTATGACTCCGCACTTCTCGTTAAAACGGATCCTGTTATGCACTCTTGTTCTGGCCTTGGCAGTTGCGATGCCTGTATCGGCAATGGTTGGATCTATAGCCAACGCACCGGTTCCAACCGCAACGACAAATGCCACGTCCATCTCTTCGGTGACCACAACGGTAACAACGGCTTCTTCAACAACGGTACCCTTGGCAACAACCGCGGCGGCCGGCACGGCTGCGCTCTCGGTAAACGGTACCCCTGCCACGGTTCCCCCGACCACGATCCCGACTACTTCAATTACCGCTAGCGCGCAACCAACTCTGCAGGCCGCTTCCTCCTCCTCACCTGAGGCAACCCCGACAACCACGCAGTCGCCGGTCTTTGTCCCAACCATTCTTGCTGGTATTGGCATTGCCGGACTGTGTGTTCTCCTGATGCGGCGGCACTGAAGGGTTTTTAAAATCCCCTTTACGGCATGAACCGGAAAACTTATGTCCGGGGCTGCTGCTGGGTGGCGCAATGGAAGGTTCCATACCCTTCCACCATGGCCCGGGCATTTACTCCCATGACCGTCCGGTCCGGGAAAAGTTCCTGGAGGATCCGGAGCGCTTCTTTGTCCTGGGGATCATCAAAGACCGGGACAATGACCACGGTATTGCCGATGTAGAAATTCGTGTAACTGGCCGGGCACCGGTCTTCCTCGCTCATTACCGGGGCCGGCATGGGGAGTTTTATAATAGTAAAGGGGTTGCCTTCCTGGTCAGTTGCAGCCCGGAGGATCTCGTAATTCTCGTTGAGTGCAGCGTAATTTTCATCCTTCGGGTTTTCCTCATAGGCACAGACGATCGTGGTGGGAGAGACAAACCGGGCAATATCATCAACATGCCCGTCCGTATCATCGCCGGCCACTCCCCGGTTGAGCCAGAGGATCTTTACTACGCCAAGGTATTCTTTGAGATATTCCTCGATCTCGTCTTTGGTGAGCTCCGGGTTCCGGTTCCGGTTTAAGAGGCAGGCCTGCGTGGTCAGCACCGTGCCCCGCCCGTTGGTATCGATCGATCCTCCTTCAAGGATAATGCCCGGTGTAAAGACGGGCAGGCCAAGCCACCGGTTCATGTCATCGGGAACATGCCCGTCAGCGATCTGGTCCGGGTATTTCTCTCCCCAGGCATTGAACCTCCAGTGCACCATTGCCGACCGTTTCAGCGCCGGGTTTACCACGAACGTCGGGCCATAATCGCGGATCCAGACATCGGCATACTGGATCGTCCGCAGCGTCACCCGGGACAGGTCTACCCCGGCAGTACGGAGGCGTGCCTTTACCATCCTGTTTGCCATGGGTGTGGGAACAAAGAGTTCCACCCGTTCCGAAGGGGCTATCCCGGCAATGAACCGGATGTATGCCTCCTCAACCCTGTCAAGGTCGGGAAAGGTGAATTTGTTGTGCGGCCACGAGAGCCAGACTGCCTCATGCGGTTCCCATTCGGCGGGCATGGAATACCCCAGCTTTCTCGGCGTATCCCCTTTGCGGGGAATGGGTGCCGTTGCATCGTGTTCAGGTACCCGTGCGCAGACGGCGCCATACGTGTCCGGGCGGCGGTTCCGGAAAAATCCCCAGGAGTCTCGGATCGATTCATTTAGCTCCAGGTCTGCCGTAGCCGTGATCGTTTCGTTTGCATCGCCGGCCCGGGCCAGCACTTTCCCAAATGCGTCGCAGATAAAGGATCCCCCGAAAAACCGGATGTTTCCTTCCCCGCCGGCACGGTTGACAGCGGCAATATGCACGCTGTTTGCTATAGCATGGCTGCGCTGGATGATCTCCCATGCCTCCTGCCAGTCCCCTTCGGAGGGTTGTTCGGTGCAGGGATTCCCTATCGCCGTCGGGTAGAAGATGATCTCCGCACCCTCAAGGGAGACGCACCGTGCCGCTTCGGGGAACCACTGGTCGTAGCAGATAAGAACGGCGATCTTCCCGTACCGGGTGGCATGCACGGCATAGTGGTTGCCGGGATAGAAATACCCTTTTTCAAAGAATTTCGGGTCCTGAGGGATATGGACCTTGTAATAGGGCGCATGGAGACTGCCGTCGGCATCGATAACAACTGCCGCGTTCTCCAGGTGACCCAGGGGAGATCGTTCAAAGACCGGGACAATGATAACTGCCTTGTACTCCTTTGCAATCCGGGTAAATACGTCAGTTGATTCGCCGGGGATCGTCTCTGCAAGCGATTGTACGGGAGTGCCGATCTGCTGGGGAAAGTACCGGGTACGGAAGAGTTCGGGAAGGCAGATAAATTGTGCCCCGTTTTGCGCCGCTTTTTCCACACGCTCACGTGCCTCGTTGAGGTTCCTGTCCGGATCCGGTCCGATCTCCATCTGGATGAGTGCAATGGTACGGGTAGTCTCTGGCATGCGCGCAAATGTCCCTGCTCTAATGGGTTATTTCTCCAGCGATATCAGGTTATCCAAATTCTGTCGGACAGCTGCCCGGGATCCGTTGGACTCCCTCCAATAACCGGCCCTGCATCAACAGCCAAAAAAAAAGAGGATGATGGGGCCTTATTCCAGCGTGCGCCGGTAAGTGACAACGCCAAGGATGATCATGGCGGTCGAAAAGATCAGGAGGGCAATAAGATCGATCCCGATCACGTTGAGTCCCTGGTTCCTGAGGATGATGCTCCGCAGAGCATTGACCCCGTAATATTCCGGATTGATGGTGGTAATCCAGCGCAGCCAGCCCGGCATGCCGGTCACTGGGTAGAATGCGCCCGAGGTCATGAAAAGGATCAGGTTGAGGAAGACAATGACCGACTGGTACTCCTGCTGGGCCGAGAACCGGGAGGCAAAGGAGACCACAAGGCTTGTCACTCCCACGCAGGCAATGAAGATCACGAGCAGGACCAGCAGGAAATCCTGGAAACTCTGGAGGATGATACCCGTGACCAGCAGGTCTATCCAGAAGATGGTAAAGCCCGCAACAAATGCCCGTACGGTGCCGCTGGCAATGATCCCCACGACGATACTGGAGCGTTTGATCGGGGTGACCAGGTATCCCTCGTGGATACCGTTCTCCCGGTCCCTGATGAGTGCGAGCCCGCCGCCAAATGAGGTTGCGGAGAAGATCGCCATCATGATTACGCCCACGCCAAAGAACTGGATATACTTGATATCACCGTAGATTTTATCGACAGTAATCGGGTTATTTGCCCCAAGGCCCTGCAGGACCGATGTCACTGCCTCTTCAACGAGCGAGGGGGTCACAGAATCGGAACTGTCCACGTACAGCCGTACTGCGTTATCGTTTGAGACAGAAGCGGGAAATACGACTACTGCCGATATTTTCCCGTTCGCCAAATCCTGTTTGGCCTGGACTTCATCGGTATATACGGTGACATCCAGCAGTTTTTCTGCATCGTTATTACTTCCCTGGCTGATGTGGTTGAGCTGGTATGCGGCACTGGTAAAGAGCGGCGTATCGTTATACGGTGGAACTTCCTGAACTACCCCCACCGGGATGTGGGTGAGGGTTCCTCCCATCGCGTTCCCGAAGACCACCAGGTACATGATGGGCATAAGGAGCGTCATCATGATGATGAACGGGTTACTCAGAAATTTCTTGATGTCCCGCCGGAATATGGCAATGGCGCTCTTGAGTATCCCGGGCATCATGGCCCTCGCCTCCTGCCGCCGGGGCCGGCCGCATCATTCTCTTCCCCGCTGCCGTTATCCAGGCCCTTTCCCGTCAGGTAGATGAAGATATCCTCAAGCGAGGGGGACCGGATCGAAATAGAGATCACCGGTATCCGGTACTTATCAAATACGCCGAGGATGGAAAGTATTGCCTGGCTGCCGTTTGTTGCCGAGATCGTCACGTTGTGCTCCACAACCGTTACTGCATTGACCAGATCGAGCGTGCGGATCTCTTCTTCTGCAAGGGGATCCATGTGATCGATACTGATTTCGATGAGGTCGCCAGCGGGGATCAGCTTCCTGAGGTTTTCCATGGTATCCAGGGCGATCAGTTTGCCGCGCTCCACAAACGCGATACGGCCGCAGAGTTTTTCAGCCTCATCCATGTAATGGGTGGTAAGGATGATCGTGGTGTTCTCCCGGTTGAGCATCATGATCTGCTGCCAGACCTCCCTGCGGGCCTCAGGGTCAAGACCGATGGTGGGCTCGTCCAGGAACAGGATGAGCGGGCGGTGGATGAATGCCCGGACAATCTCGAGCTTGCGTTTCATTCCTCCCGAGAATGTGGCGACCGGCATGTAGGCCCGGTCGGCAAGGCCGGCCATGGTCAGAAGTTCCATGATCCGGGCCGGCAGGGTGCTGTCCGGGACGTTCTGGAGTTTTCCGTAGAATTCGAGATTGTCGTATGCGGTTAATTCCAGGTCGCTTGTATAGTTCTGGGGACAGACGCCAATGATAGCCCGGATGCTCTCCGGATCTCTGGTGATATCGTAATTATTGACAAATGCCTGGCCGGAGGTCGGGGCTAGCAGGGTTGTGAGGATCCGGATAAGCGTACTCTTCCCGGCCCCGTTTGATCCAAGCAGCCCGAAGATCTCCCCGCGTTTTACCTCAAAGGAGACGTCATTTACGGCGATAACCGTTTTGATCTTGCTTTTGAAGACCTTGGAAAGGTGTTCGATGCGTATGATCTCCGAACCATCCGTGCTCACCTGGTGCACCTGCGGGTTCCCAAATGGACTTACTGATGTCCCGGTTGGGGACTCAGGGAACGCCGGCGCAGCCGGTACGAGATCTTTTTTGTGTCCAAAGAGTGGCATCGTTTTCACCCTGCCTGAAGTGATGAAAGGATCCGGTACGTATCTTCCAGCGCTGTACACAGTTTCCCGATATCGCTGTCGCTTAAGCCGGACAGGTTCTTCTTAAGATCGTTTTTGAACCAGGTGATCGATTGCCGGAGATATTTTTTCCCTTTTTCGGTTATGGCAAGCTTGATCACCCGGCGGTCGTCAGGATCCGGCCGGCGTTCCACCAGGCCGTCGGCGATCATCTGGTCGGCAAGCCTCGTCATGTAAGGCCGCGAGATATAGAGGCGGCTGCCGATCTCGGACATGGTCAGGGATCCTGCTTTCGTTAGGATCCCCAGTGTATGTACCTGGGCCAGCTGGATGCCGGCAATCGGGGGCCGGTGCCGGATCACGTTCTTGTAATACAGGGGAATGAGCGCGAGAAGTGCGTCGGCTGTGCGGTCCCGCATGTCCTGGGTCATCTGGTGTCCACTTCCTGAGGTAGTTTTGCGGTTTAATGGTTAAATAAGTGAACTATTTTGCAAGTGAATTATCCTCGCGCTGTGGCAGAACCGGGTCCGGGGGGGCCGGACCACCCCGATGGTCACTGCCCATTACCGCTCCTGCTGAGTCAGAGAATATCGCTGGTGATAAAGAGGGAGGCGATCATTACCCCCCCGAATGCCGCGATCACAAAGCCTGCGAGCCGGTTTATCAGGTGCAGGCGCTCCCGGGTCAGGTACTCCCGCATGGAGCCCAGCGTCCCGCATAAAAAGATCCACCAGCCGATCTCTCCTAAAAAGACCCCGGTGACAAAGAGCGCAGGAGTGACCCCGGTAGTCCCGCTGAGCACCACGCCAAAACCCGGTATAATGATGGTAAAAAAAACGATGGTGAGCGGGTTTGCAAGCGTGATGGCAAGCATCGTGGAATAATCCGTGATAAAGGACTCGCTTTCCGGTGCAGGGGAAATCTCCGGGGGCCCGGCAAGGAAGATCTTAATGCCCACCACAATAAGGGCAAGCCCGCCAAACAGGCGGAAGAACCACTGGCGGGCAAGCAGGAAATCGGAGATGAGGGCGAGGCCAAAGGCAGTTACGGCTGCATAAATGGTATCGGCAGTGGCAATACCCAGCCCCGACGCAATGCCGTGCAGGCGCCCGTAGGCAAGCGAACGCTGGATGCAGACAAACGCGATGGGCCCGACCGGCGCCGCAAGCGCAATACCGATGATAATGCCATTAATAAATGCCCCGGTCTCCACGTGCCTGCCCTCTTGGTGCGATCCTTGCGGGTTACCGCATGTACCGTTACCTGTTGCATGTCCGGTCTCATCAATCTGTCACTCCGGGGTCGGGCGTTCTTTTCCCGGCCAACCAGCATCCGGAACCGGTGAAAAAAAAGTGCTACGGAAAAAAGGGGGTTAGTTCAGGAGGAAGCGCCACGCAAGTCCGGTGATACAGATTGCAGAACAGGCAATGACCAGTACGATATTGAGTTTTTTTTCGCGGTTGGTCATATCAGCCCAGCTGGGCCGCTGCAGCTTTGCGAGGTACCCGATAAAGATGCCTATTGCCGTACCTGCCATGAGCCCGATAACCGTGACCATGCCAACAGACAAAAAATCCGTGTACATTCCCATCTCTCCATCGTTGGTTTGTGCTGCCGGCATATAAAGCACCCCGGGGCGGGACAAACCGGGTAACTTCCTCACCTGTAACCTCCCGGGCCGGTCTGCACAAGAGCGATATAAGGTTTTATCGTGCTTCGGGAACAATGGTACTGCCATATCGCGAATCTTTCATACGGAGGCGCGAAGCATGATTTCACTCCGGTTTTACCGCATCTATGATATCGGTCGGGAGATCGATATCGACTGGCTGGAAAAGTCCCTTGCCCGGAATTATTTTACTGCCCGTACCAGTTTTGTCCGGGTCAAGCCCAAGTCCATTATGATCGAGTCGTCCCCGCTCCTGATCCGCATGCTGCCGGTCACGGTGGAACGGGAAGGGCGCTCGTACGAGTTCTCCGCAGTTGCCCGTGTCTATGATATCGGCGTCATCAGCCTCTGTTTCATCTACGATGACGAGCAGGCAGATCACCGGGAACTCGAGGAGATCGCGTTCCGGTTTGCCGGCCAGGAAGGGCTCTCGGATTTCTTCCTCCAGTACCTCAATACACTCGGGGAGATCATCAAGCCGCATATCAAGAATTTCGCGATTGATCCGGACTTTTACGAGGATTACACGATCTACGTGACCGACCGGCGGGACGACACCATCGACCCGGTGCCGCTCCTGCTGGGGGACCGGACCTGTGTCTCGCCCCAGATCCGGGAGGATATCATAAAGAATTCCCTCAGTTATTCAAACGAGGATCTTGCCGTGATCTCGTGGGATTCTGCCCTGCTGTGCGGCCCCGAGAGCCCGACCGATATTATCGATCTCATCGAGTTTGCAAACGTGCAGGTGCTCGAACTCCGGTACTATGACCGGGAGCTGACCCGTGAGATGGCGCGGATGTACGACGATATCGAGCATGCGGACCGGTTGTCCTGGTTTAACCGGGGCGGCCAGTACCATGCCATCATGAAACACCAGATGAAAACGTCCGCGGAGATCTCGGAGACGATCGAGAAGGTTGACAACCTGATCAAGGTGACCGAGGATGTCTATTATGCCCGTGTCTATGCAGCAGCCCTGAAGATCCTGCGAAGTGGCCAGTGGAGCGAGAGCGTGAGCCGGAAGATCGACGTGATCCGGGAGAACTACTCGATGCTCTCCGATGAGGTCAGGATCCAGCACTCCCATTTCCTTGAGTGGGTGGTGATCCTGCTTATTGCCTTTGAGATCGTGGTGATGCTCTGGGAGCGGGTATTCGCGGGATAACGGCCCGGACGCTTTCTTTTTTGTATGCGGGATGCGCGGTCCCTAAAAAATATTTTTATGGAGCCGAAAAACCGGAAGGGAGCCGGCTTTCTCTAACTCTCAACGATTATACGTCCATACCTCATTGCACGGACGTGCAGTATGCCTTGATCCCTGTCTCGTTTGCTCCCAGACATGAGGGGGGTAGTTCCCCTTCACAATAGATCAAGGGGGTCCGGCTTTTTTTGTGCTGACCCCCCCAATGGAGAGGAGGGGGGTATTTTCGATCCGCGAATTTCTCAAGCGACTCCCCTTTTTGATCATGGTAAGGGAGTCCCCCTGATTATGGTGTAAAGGGGGATCCCCGATCCCCTCTCGCCTGATCCTTCAGTGGAAACGTAGGTTATGGAACTGGAATATGCAAAGTGGGTCCCCTTTTGCATGGGTTCAAGGGGGTCCGGCCATTTTTTTGCGAGAACCCCACATGGGGGGAGGGGTGTGATCTATTTTTTTAAAGGAGGAGTCCCTGATCGTGATGGTGGGTGGGGGTGGCTGATCCTGCTGAGGGGGATGAGGAACCCCTCCCCCTATTTGCGCTCCGCCCGGCCCCTGCCCCCACCGGCATCTTCATTATTCCGGTCAGCCATCATTCACCCATGAATATGCCCCGGTCCCGCACCGCCATCCTCTTTATCGCCTGCATTGCCCTCCCCCTCATCGTAGGGGTTGCAGGCTCCGTATTTACGGTCGGCAGCATTGCCGGCTGGTATGTCGGGCTCAATAAACCCGTCTTTACCCCGCCGGCCTGGGTTTTTGCCCCGGCCTGGACTGTCCTGTATATTCTCATGGGATGCGCCCTCTTTTTTGTCGTAAAAGAAGGGACGGGGACATCCCTTGCCCGGCAGGGCCTCATCCTCTTTTTCGCCCAGCTTGCCCTCAACTTTGGCTGGTCGCTGGTCTTCTTTGGCATTCACGCCGTTGCCGCTGCGCTTGCCGTGCTCCTGCTCCTCATTGTCCTTATCGCAGCAACAACGCTTGTCTTCCGGCGCATCTCGGTGCCGGCCGCATGGCTCCTTGTCCCGTATCTTGTCTGGTGCTGCTTTGCCGCAAGCTTAAATGCCGGCATCCTGCTGCTCAACTGACCAATCAGCTGCGCTAAATGGAGACTTCCTTAAAAACAGATGCGCACTGCCGGAAACGGATACGCCGGCCGGGCAGGGGGAACGGCAGCAAATGAAACGATACCGTTGCAGACTGCCCGCCTAGGGCTCGCGCGGATGCGGGGATTTGACGCCGCAGAGCTGGCCGGTTGCAGAAATGTCATATGAAGCAAGGAGTTTTTCGTCGGTGATATCGGTCTCCTTTATTCCGATGCGGGTCAGCTTATCCCGAATCCTGCGGATCTTGTTCTCGTTAGTCTGCATGTACATACTCTGTGCTGCCTGACTCCAAAAAGGAATGTTACGCGGTAAAGTACGGCAGCTTTAAAAAAAAAGCCGTAAATCGGGAAAAAAAGGTTCAGAGGTACCGGTTCTTCCGGAGCCAGTCTACCTGGGGCGGGAGGTACCGGTAGATAATATCGCACTTGTCGTCCTGGAAGTTCCAGGGGACAATAATCAGGGTATCCCCTTCCCGGATCCAGACACGCTTTTTTATCTTCCCCTTGATCCGGCCCATCCGGGTAACCCCGTCAAAGCACCGCACCCGGATATGGTTTGCTCCCATCATCAGGTCGGCAGAGCCGAACATCTCGTTGTTCCATTTCTTGGGCAGCCGGACACGGACCACAGGCGTACCGTCGGGATTTACGGCTCCCGTCTCTTCAAAGCCGGTATCGGCTTTTTTCTTGTTATTATCGGTGATGCCACCAACTCCGTGTATATAAACGTCGTTGCAAATAATTAACATATCCATCCGTGCCCCTGCATCCATGCGGCATGTACACGTATGCGTGTTTTTTTCCCGTCACCGACACGAGCCAAAGAGGGTTTGCTGCCGGGAGTCCTGGTGTCTCAGGGTGGAGAGCCTCAGGCCGAGCCTGCGGATCGGTTTTCCGTCCCAGAGCTCGCGGAGCAGTTCGCCGGCAGCGGCGCGGATCGCGGCCTCGTCGTTGTGGTAGTGGAGGAGGGATCTTGCTTTTGTCTTTGAGACAAACCCTGCGTACCTGACCCGGATCGTGACGGTCTTAAACTGCAGTGCCTCGTCGGCAATCGCCTGCGCTACTTCGCGGACAAGGAGTTCCATGGTGGCGGCAATCTCTTTTGGATCCTCGGTATCGTTCGCAAAGGTGGTCTCTTTTGAGATGGATTTGACCCCGTCGCGCTCGACCACCTCGCTGTTATCGTGACCAAGCGCTGCCTCCCGGAGCAGGCCCGCTGACCTCCCGAATGCCCCGACAAGGACCTGGATATCGCAGGTGGCAAGGTTGCCAATCGTTGTAATCCCGAGCGCTTCAATCTGCGCCCCGGTCTTTCCCCCGATCCCGGGGATTTTCCGGATCGGGAGCGGCGCGAGGAAATCCCGGGCCGAATCTGGTGTTACAACGGTCATACCGTCGGGCTTCTGGTGCCCCGAGGCGATCTTTGCCACGATCTTTGACGGGGCAACCCCAAGCGAACAGGTGATCCCGACCCGATCCCGTATTGTCTGCTTGAGCCGGACCGCCAGATCCCGTGCCGTATCAAAGCTCCTGACCGGGCTGATGTCAAGGAACGCCTCATCGATACTCACCTGCTGAACCCGGTAGCCGGTCTCCTTGAAGATCCCCATGATCTCCGCGGATACTGCTGCGTACCGGGCCATGTCCGGGCGGAGGTATACTGCACCAGGGCAGAGGCGGTATGCCTGCGAGATGGGCATTGCGGATCTCACGCCAAACGCCCGGGCCTCGTACGAGGCAGTGGAGACCACGCCCCGCCCGGCCCCGCCTTGCGGATCGGCACCGACGACCACCGCTTTTCCCGCAATTTCGGGATGGTCGTGCATCTCCACGGCTGCATAGAAGCAGTCCATGTCGGCGTGCAGGACGATCCGCTGCCCTGCATCCCCCGTCTGTCCGTCCATTCACCAGACCTCCATACCCACGGCGGGGATCTCTTACCCGGTCCCCTCTGCCCCGTCTGGCAGTGACGGGACCTTCTTGTGTGGCGTAAAGTCGCTGAGCGTGCACTGCTTCTGCCGGAGGCTGTCCTGTAAAAGCGTTGTTTCGGTGACAAAGCGCTGTACGGGCAGGGTGAAGCGCTCCGCCACATGGCCGAGCGCCCCTTTGAGATCCTCGAACTCCTTGGGCGGCTCCTGCATTGCGCTCCGCACGTTCTCCCGGACATTGAAGACCCCCATCGGGACATAACCGGGCAGGGCCTCGCGCAGCACGATCACACCTGCCTGCCGCTGTTCGCGGGCGAGTTCCTCAAGCACCGCCATCTTGCAGGAATAGTAGCAACCGCCAAGCGAAGAGTAGCCGGTCTTTCGCTTGAAGCCCTCGTAATCGGAGAAGACGTACTCCTCGTTCCCGAGCACGTGCAAAAAGGCCTCGGTCCACTCGTACTGCCACGCGGTCGGGAGGAGGATCACCGCGTACCGGTTGTTCAGGCTCGCATACTCGTACAGCCGTACGGTATCGATTACCGGGCACTGCTTCACGTTTTTGAGCAGGTGGTCCCCGATCATCGTGTCGCATGCGGTAATTGACCAGCGGGTCGGGACAAGGTGCCGGTTCCCTCCATGGCCCATGGTCCCGGCCGAGAACGCCTTCTGGATCGTGGAGAATGCCATGCCCTGCCGGTGGAGGCCGAGGATGGCGTCCCTTGAGAGGAGATCGGTATCATAGAACACCTTTTCAAGGGAAGAGTCCCAGCGCTCTTC
Organism: Methanoregula boonei 6A8; assembly: GCF_000017625.1. Taxonomy (NCBI): domain Archaea; kingdom Methanobacteriati; phylum Methanobacteriota; class Methanomicrobia; order Methanomicrobiales; family Methanoregulaceae; genus Methanoregula; species Methanoregula boonei. The sequence goes on from NC_009712.1 coordinate 589,245, forward strand.
CTCGATCTCGAAGCGTTCGAGCGGGGCGCTGGGCCCAAAAGGTGTATGCTCCTCGGAAAACGAGAAACCGGCCGGGGTGGTCTCAAACGAGGCTTCGCTCTCGATGGAGTGTTCCGAGAGCACGATTTCCTGGAGTTTTTCCACGAACCGGTTGTCGAGGTCAAAGGCATTGTTGAGCCGTTTTCCTCTCACCAGGTTCATCCGGTACCCGATGATCTCTTCCTGCGAGCACCGGGAAATCCACTCCTCGGGCCGGTCCATGATGCCCGTGTCACCGTGCATCGGTGCGATCATCGGGCCCGCATAGATGTCCGGGTAGTTGTAGCTCCCGATAAAGACTGATGGTGGGGAACTGCCAGCCAGCTCCTTTCCCACCTCCACCGACTTCATCTGCATGGTCGCAGCGGTGAGTTGTTTTAAGTACGCCCCTTTGCCCAGGATCATGCGTTGGAGAGAGATCCGCACCGGGATATTAAATCCCTTGGTAACGCGGCATGAAAGTGAATGTCCCGGTTATGGGGACCGGACAAACCTTTATGAACGCTGCGTACGCGATCTCTTGATGTATAAACCCCGGGTACCGGGATTTTCCTGAGGTTGTTGCTGTGTTCGATATGCTTTTTGCGCCCACCTGGTCGCCGTACATTGCCGGCGCCGGCATCGGCATCCTTGTCTGCCTGTCGTTTCTTATGTGTAACCGTCCGCTTGGGACCTCATCGGCCTATGCAAAGGCCTGGGGCCTCCTGGAGAAAGCCGTTGATCCGGCGGTTGAGGAAAAGAAGGAGTTTTACCGCGAGGAGATCCCGCCCCGGGTGGACGGGGTGCTGATGCTCCTGCCCGGGATCCTTATCGGGGCATTCCTCTCGGCCGCGCTCTCGGGCCAGCTCCACCTTTCCTTGGTACCCCTGCTCTGGGCGGGCGCATTTGGAAACAACGCGATCCTCCGGGTCGTCGTGGCATTTCTTGGCGGGATCGTCCTTGCCTTCGGGGCGCGCTGGGCCGGCGGGTGCACGAGCGGCCATGGCATCAGCGGCACCAGCCAGCTTGCACTCTCCAGTATCGTCTCTGCAGCCTGCTTCTTTATCGGCGGGATCATCACTGCGTTCCTGCTCTTCCATGGCTCGGGGGTGTGAGGAGCAATGTCCCTATGCACCCGGATCCACAATGACGGTAAAACTCAGCTGGTGCTTGGCCTGTGCATCGGCATCCTGTTCGGTTTCCTTCTCCAGAAAGGCGGCGTGACCAGCTACGATGTGATTGTGGGCCAGCTCCTGCTCGAAAATTTCACCGTGGTCAAAGTGATGCTTTCCGCGGTCATTGTTGCGATGATCGGCATCCACCTCCTGGTCCGGTTTGGGTACGCAGAACTCCATGTCCATCCCGGTTCATGGGGATCGAACCTGATCGGGGGGCTCATCTTCGGGGTTGGATTTGCCCTGCTCGGGCTCTGTCCCGGGACGGTGGCAGGGGCGGCGGGAACCGGAGCGCTCGATGCGCTTGTCGGGGGAATCCCCGGCATGCTGGTGGGCTCCGGGCTTTTTATCAGCCTGTACCCGAAGATAAAACCCATCCTCTGCCGGGCGCCGTTTGCGGCCCAGACACTTCCTGAATTCCTGCACCTGAACCGGTGGATCGTGATTGTCGTGGTGGAGGTTTGCATGATCGGCATCCTCCTCCTGTTTGCCGGCATCGGGTTGTAAACCGGAAATGAGATCCTTCTTTCCCATTTCCTCCACAAGATCTTACCAGCCCGGTACAAACCCCTCCTTTACGAAAAAGAGTACGCTAACATGATTCCTGTCTCACTTATTTCTGTAGCGATTGGCCTCTATGTGGTCGTAAACGCCAGCGTGTTCTGCCTGTACGGGTACGACAAGCACGCTGCCCGGACCGGCCGGTGGCGGATTCCCGAATCCACCCTGCTTGGTTCTGCGCTCATCGGACCGTTTGGCGCTTTCGGGGCAATGCTCCTCTTCCGGCACAAGACCCGGAAACGGAAATTTCTCCTGGTGCCGGTTTTTCTGATGCTCCATATCATCGGAATCCTGTACCTGGCAGGAGTGCCTGTTCTTCCTGTGCCGTGAGCGGGGAGCACCCGAGGGAACCCTGCTCCTTTAATACCGGTGCTGGTCAAACCTCCTTTGCATGCGGACCAACAGGCACCAGTACTTCCTTGACCTTGCCCAGCGGTGCGCCAACCAGGGCACCTGCCTGCGGCGCAACTTCGGCGCGATCATCGTGGACGAATACAATACGATCGTCTCCACCGGTTACACTGGTGCCCCGCGCAAGCAGATGGACTGCACGGAACTCAACCGCTGCTGGAGAAAGGACCACAATATCCCCTCGGGCTCTAACTACGAGCGGTGCCGGAGCGTGCACGCCGAGATGAACGCCATGCTCCAGGCAGGCAAGCTCGCCCGGGGCTGCACGCTCTACCTTGCGGGCTTCGATGTCTCCACCGGCGAACTCACCCAGATCTGGCCCTGCTTTTTGTGCTCCAAGATGATTGTCAACAGCGGGATCACCAATGTCATCATGCGGACAACCCCGGACGAGTTTAAGGAGATGGACCCCATGGTGCTCTACCAGATGCGGAGCCGGGAATCGCTCGGGGATGACAGCCCCTCATAATATTTTTTGGCCCGGTGCCGATAGCAAACACCGGTGAACGGGAACTCCGGCCGGATTAACACCCTAGCCCGGACACGTATAGTTCACAAAACCTATGCTTCCCGGCCTCCTATCCTTACCTGAACATGCCCGACCGCTGTATTCCCGTGGTGCTTGTCCATGGCTGGAAGAGCCATCCCGGAATCTGGAACCGGCTTTTCCCCCGGCTCCGCGAACAGGATATCCCGGTCTGGACCTTCGATTACACTTCGCTTGACGGGGCCCTCATGGAAGAACTTGCAGGAGCCTTGGGCGGATTTATCGCTGCACGGAGAAAGGAGGAGAACTATACCGGTAGCATCGATATGGTCTGCCACTCCATAGGCTCCTGTGTTGCCCGCTTTTTGCTTGAAGTAAACGATGGCCCCGCAAGAAGCGGGCGGGTGCGCCAGCTCATCGCGATCGGCCCGCCCAACAACGGCTCTGCCCTTGCCGAACTCTTCTGCGATCCGGTGATCGGGCCGGAGATCACGTGCCGCCTCACCGATACCTTTGTACCCCGAAACTTCGATCCCGCTGCTGACTCAATAGTCCAGGCCTGCCGCCCGGGGAGCGCGACCATGGCTGCCCTGCGGGCAGCCGGCCTCCGTCCCGATATCGCCTACCGGGTCATCTGTGCGGAGAACATCGCCCGTACCCCCTTGTTTTTTCCCTGCCTTGAGGGGAAGACCTTCGAGTTACAACAGGATGGCGGGTGGGAGATGACCTTTGCCGGCGACGGCATCGTACCGCACGCGGACTCCGTTCTTCCCGGTGCAACGCTGGATATCGTGCCGGCACTCCCGTCTGCCCTCAAAGAGGATCCCGGGCGGTACTGCCACCTCCAGCTGCCCCGGGCTCCCGAGGTAGTGGACCGGGTCATGGCATACCTGCGCCCGGGCCCGGCGGTCCCGGACTGACCGGATCTCCCGCCGGTGTTCTTACGGGGACCCCTCCTCGCGCGCAGTCCTCTTTGCCTCGTTGTACAGCGAGACAAGCGAGATGCTGATCAGGTTGAGCGTGGTTGCCGCATACCACAGGGCGGACTCGATCGGCGTCATCTGCGTGATCCAGCCCGACCAGAGCATGAGGCAAATGATCGAAAAAGAGATCAGGGTGTCGGCAGCAAGAAAGACCATCGGACGGTGCAAAAACCTCCCGATCTCGGCAAGTGTGCAGTACTCTAAGGGCGTGGGAACATGCAGGAGATCGCCTGTTGCCCGCAGTGCATTCATGGCAAAATCAACGATAGCCCAGCCGAGCACCAGCCACCCGAATGCGGCAAGGGGGGGATTTGAGAGTGTCCCGGCCTGGATGGCAGCTATGCCAAAGAGCCCCTTGAAAGTACAGAATGGAAGGCCGATGGTCAGCGTGAGAAAGAACGGCCGGACAAAGAACTGCTGGATGCGATCCGCCGGGTGGACAGAGGGGCAGGGTGTATCCCCCTTAAAGTCCGGGTTTTCTAGAGTCATGGATAGGGTGGAAATAGTGAGCGGTGCCACTGGCCCGGCGGATCTCAGGTATCTGTTCCGGTGAGCATTGGTGCGGGGAGGTTAAAAGATGACGGTCCCGCCCCGGCAATGGTCACAAGCGTGGTTTTATCTTTGCGGAACGGTGAATCCTTGGCTATGTCACCACGACACGAACCGGAACCAACACCCCACGATCATAAGAAACACGATAACAGCTCCCATGAGGATCACCCTGACAGCCCGGATAAAACCCGCCATGCCGAGTTGCAGGCGCATCATGCCGGGGCCGGCCCTGCCATCCATCCCTCCCACCATCCGCAGAAGAAAGCAGAACTCCCGCCCCGGCACCATCCCCATACCGGCCCGGAGAACAAGGCCTTAAACCAGGATCACGGCACACACGAGGATCGGCCGCGGCCCGGAAAGATTGCCAAGAAAGAAGAGCCCGCACGGTCCGGAAAATCGCCCCGGTAACCCCGGACCATAACGGGTATGCTGCTGCCCCCCTCGCACTGCTGCCTTCCATCAGGGAGAAAAAGGAAAAACTATTCCGGACCCGGAGAATTGCCGTTACCGGCGCCCGGCGGTACACGTATGACAGGATCTAGCGGTATCGCACTGCACATACCCCGGCCCCGAGTGCAAGGATGAGTATAGCACTATCCAGCGGTGCTGTGGTGGTCGCAGGGACCGTGGTGGCCGGGGTTGCGACCGGCGTTGTTTCCGTTGGCGTGGGTGTCGGGGTTGGTGTCGGAACCGTCGTGGGCGGGAACGTTGGCCGCGGCGGGCGGCTGCCACTGGCATAGATCGACATCGATCCGCCGGTCACCGTGGTGCCGCCCTGCTGGACAAGGAGGGTATTGTTGTTGACCGAGGTCGGGTTCTCTACCCGCACGGAATATGAGCGCAGGGCCGTATTTACCGATGTCTCAAATGCCACAACTGCCTGGCCCGAATCGTCGGTGGTCACGAGCGCATAGTAACTGGTGCAAGGCACGAGTGAGGACGATGGCGCCACATCATCGAGAATGGTTCTCCCGTTCCCGTTGTAATATTTGTACGACCCTATCGTGTACGGCCCGTTATCCGGATCCTGCTGGACATTTGCCTGGTTGGCAACGATCACCGGGGGCTCATCGTATGCCTCTCCAGACAGCGACCAGGTCCCGGTCAGCCAGACATAATAGGCAGTGTCCGGGTTCCCGGTGATATCGACCGTGAACTGGTGACCGCGGACGATCGACCCGGACAGGTCGGCAATTGTATAATCTGCCGATACGGAAACACAGAGCAGGCATACACAGAATGCCGACAGGATGAGCATACGGTGGTTCGGGAGTCCCGGGATACCGGCCGCGTTTTTTTCCATATGTGTGTCATTTCTGCCCTTACTGCATAAAAATATGTGCGGGGCGTTAAAAGCCTCCAATTTGCCCGGCATCAAAGCGATGATCTTTAAACGTTACATTTACCAATCAGGATCGTATGCATGCCATCGAGGTTTCACACCTCAAAAAGACGTTTGGCACCCTGACCGCGCTCAATGATATCAGTTTCTGTGTCGAGGAGGGGGAAACCTTTGGGTTCCTTGGCCCAAATGGCGCAGGAAAGACCACCACGATCCGGATCCTCACCGGGATCTCGTATCCGACCGCAGGAACCGCCTCCATCTTTGGCCATGACATCGGGCGCGAGACCATTGCGGCCCGGCAGTCCATGGGGATTGTCTCCGAGACTTCCAATGTTTACGACGACCTGACCGCCTGGCAGAATATGATCTTTTCTGCTGAGCTCTACCACGTGAGCCGGGAGGTGCGCGAGAAGAAGGCAAAAGAACTCCTCACCACGTTTGACCTGTACGAGCGGCGCAACGACAAGGCGCGGGGTTTTTCGAAAGGCATGAAACGGCGCCTGACCATCGCAATGGGCCTGGTCAACAGCCCCCGCCTCCTCTTCCTTGACGAACCAACCTCCGGCCTTGATGTCCAGAGCAACCTGATCATCCGTGATGTGGTCACGGGGCTTATCGGTGAAGGTGTCACCGTGTTTTTAACTACCCATAACATCGAGGAGGCCAACATGATGTGCGACCGGGTGGGGATCGTTAACCGGGGCACGATTGCTGCAATCGATGCGCCGGAACGGCTGAAAAAGACGATCCAGAGCGTCCAGTCGATTGTGCTCTCGTTCGATCGGACCGCTGCCGGCCAGCTTGATGATCTCCATCACCTTGCCATGGTCAACGATGCCGTAAAGGAAGGGGACAAGTTCCGGCTTTATACCGAGGATCCCGCAACGGTGATCGAAGCGGTGATGGAGTACGCCCGGGCAGGCGGCCTGAGAGTGCTCAGTATCTCCACGCTGGGTCCGAGTCTTGAGGATGTGTTCATCAAACTGACCGGCCTGCAAAGGACCGGGGGGGTTGTCCATGCCATCGACTGAAGGCAGGAATCCCGCAGGTGCTTGGGTCCTGCGGCTCCAGCATGAACTTTCTGCAGCGTGGGCGATCTCGCGCAAGGACATGATCACCTACTATATCAAACCAAACATCATCGTCTCGGGTATCCTCTTCCCGCTTTTCATGTTCCTTGCCTTTGCCATAGGAAAGAACGCCCCGCCCGGCACCCTGATCCCGGGCCTGATCGCGATCACCCTGCTCTTCTCGGCATCCTCGATAGAACCGGTCTCGATCCCCATTGAGCGCCGGGTCAAAACCTTTGACCGGCTCCTTTCTGCACCCATCTCGCTCCATTCGCTGGTTTTTGGGGAGAGTATGAGCGGTTTTCTCTACAGCCTGGGGATCGCCTGTCTCCCCCTCCTTATCGGGATCGTTGCCTTTGGTACACCGATCCAGAATGTCCCGGTCCTTATTATTGCGATGGCGCTGACCGCGTTCTGCTTTGCCACTCTGGGGACCCTCTTTGCCGCATACCCGACCGAGAACGTCGGGGAGGTCATGTCCATGCTCAACACGGTCCGGTTGCCGCTCATCTTTATCTCCGGCGTGTTCATCCCGATTTCGGAGATACCGCAGATCGGTCAGGTCATTGCCCTCTTCTCTCCCCTGACCTATGGCAACGATATGATCACGTATGCATATACCGGGACATCGCTTTTCTCACCGGTGTGGGATGTTGTTGCGCTTTTTATTTTCATCCTGCTCTTCCAGTTCGTGGCAAACCGGCTTTATAAGAAGTTTAACGAATAGGGCGGAAGGGAAAAATCAGGAATATCATTTCCTTTTTTTAGGGACATTACCAAAAGGGCGAGAAGGAAAAAAGCGGGAAATTTTTCCAGAGATTGATAGGTACCTGCTGCTCATGCGTAGGGCAGGTGCTGTACAACAGTCTGGAGAATAGCAACTATCAGATTCAAAAACCAGGTCCAGTCGAACATCCCGTCACCTCCTTTTTTGTAGTATGACGGAGAATGGCCTGCAATATTATTTAATCTTTCCCGTTTGATCTGCGCTTGACACAAGCGTATTTTCAGAAATTAGAAGTATTTTTGCGGCAAAATAGATGGCGTGAAGGATCATTACAGATCGCAGCCCCCGGGGATATCCCTTTTTTCTAAATATATAGTCTCCTCCCTCAATCGGGGCAGTACAGAACCGGGTACGTTCCCGGAACCCGGTGGCGTGGGATCGTTTCAGAAAAGGAACGATATCCCTTACATCTTGGACTGGTCAAAGGTGATGTTTGCCCCTGCCGGGACCTTTGACCGTTTGCCTTTGGGGAAGAATCCTTTGGATTTTTCCTTGTGGGCTTTCTTATCGGGGTCTGCAGCTTTTTTTGCCTCTTCCTCGGCGTAGATGCCAAGGAAGCAGTCAACCGGGTTCTTATTGCCCTGGCAGAGATCGTTCTTTTTATCCTCGCATTCGCTGCAGTCAGGGACATGGCTGGGGAGAAGGTGGGGAAAATGGATCTTCCAGAGCTCCGGGTCGATCTTTCCTTCTTCAAGGAATTTTTTCACATGCCGCGGCGTGTATTTCATTGCTCATTCTATTGTACCGGAGATTTCTTATCTGTATCTCAGGAAACCGGGATCCACCCTCTTTGTTTTGGGAGAAAAAAGGGAACCTCTCCGGCCCTTTGTGTTCAGAACAATTTTCCTGCGAGCGTGACCGCAGACAGGTTTGCGTGGGCCTGTGCAAGATCCCGTGCACTTTTCTCTATGATTGGTTGGAACTTGCCCCGGTTTTTGAGGATCCTCTGCTGGATCGCGTACAGTTTTTCGATACCCCCTAATATTTCGCGCTCGGCCGGCCGTATCTTTGGCTGGAACGTATGGATAAGACCCTGGATATCGGACGCGGAAGCACGCTTCTCCTCGTCAAAGACAAACCTGCCCTCCTGCTGCTTTCTCCAGCTCACCAGTTCATGTGCGAGCGCAGCGTCAAAGCCCGGGATAGTCTGGATTCTGTGCGGATCGATGTCTGCTGCGGTCTCGATACCAAAAGAGCGCAGGGCAGCCCGCCGGTTCTCGGTAAGGCGGGGCGAGGAGCAGGCATCGAGGTGGCAGTTTTCCAGGAATTTCTTTTCCTGGCGCTCTTTTGAGGTACGCTGGAGCGCGGAAAGTGCATTCCTGTACTCCTGTTCGATTGCCTCGTATCTCTGTTTGGCGTGCGTGAGGGCGCTGAGCTGGGCCGTAAATTCCGCATCCCCGGCTTCGGCCTTCCATTTCTTCTCCCAGAGCTGCCAGCTGTACCGGGCATCCTCAAAGGATTTTTTCCGCTGTTTTCTCTCTGCCTTGTCCCTGCCCGGGATCACAAACAGGAGCCCTGCGATAGCTGCGGGGACTAGGCTGAGCAGATCGTCCGGACGGGAAAATCCCTGCCCGTTGGCAAACAGGGCAAGAACAATGACTGCGCTTGCGGCAAGGAGTAGTACCTGGGATGCCTGCCGTATCTTTCCCAGCCTTACTGCCCGGGCAACTCCGGGCGGGAACGGTGCCGGCATGCAGCGGTAATTCCGGGGGTTGATCTCGGGGATCGGACCCGGGGGTTTTATCGCAAGGACCTTCTGCCACTCTGAGGCAATATCGATCCGGGATATGGTGTCCGCACTCAGGAACAAAAGGATGCCGGAGCTGTTCTCAAGACCGCACCACGGGCAGGCCGCAAGGCCGGAATAGAAGGTGTGCATGGACTCTGTAGGGCATTTCTTGAGCCGTTTTTCCAGCGCATCGAGCAGGTTCCACCAGTCATTTGCGCTTGGCCTCCCCCAGGACTGGATTCCTGACTCGGTGAATGCCTGCTCAAAGAGGCTGGCGATCTCCCCGGGGACGACCGAAAGCCCGACCGCATTGGGCGGGGGGGCCATAGCCTTCTGCGCCGCATTCCTGCCAAACGCGAACCGGTGTTCTGCAATTGCCCGTTCGATCGGCATGTCGTCGTTTCCCTTGTACACCCCGGAGAACGGGTGCCTGCCCATGAAGAGCAGCAGAAAGATCAGGATGGCAAGCCCGAAATTGTCATGGTTCTGGGAGCGGAGCATTTTGAAGTCTTTTGACTTCTGGAGCTCAGGCGGCGTGAATTGGGCTACCCCTACTTCGCAGAAATAGGTCTTGTTATGGGCCTGGACCTGGAACGAGTCGCAGTCGATGAGCCGGACACAGGCTTTCTTTGTAACCAGGATGTTTCCTTCATTAACATCCCCGACAACATAGCCGTACTTGTGGATGATATAGAACGCTGCGGCAAGGTTCTTAGCGGTTCGCACCAGGAACTTCCAGTCAGCGTTCGGGAATGACTCCTTGCGGTGCGAAGGGCCGTACACCCGGTGGATCGGCTCGCAGTCGGTGATCCGCGGCATGATAAACCCGCAAACCGGGCCATTCCTGCCGTTATGGAGCAGGTCAAGGGGCCAGGCGGCAAATTCTTTCAGTTCCTCGTTGCAGCCGCTCACCATCACCCGGAGTTTCTCCTGGCGTTCCGCGCTGAGCGGTTTGTGGTAAATCTTTGCCAGCACGTCTTTCCGGTGAGGTGCTATCTCGTACACATCGCCTTCGCCACCGCTGCCAACTTTTTTACCCAGACTCACGGGACTGCCCCTGCTGTCAAAGAGGTGATTGTGTGGTGACGGGCTCATGGGTGTCTCTGGCTCACGGTACGTTTACGGCGAGGACAAGGGTCTTGTCATCGTCGCTTCGGGCATTCACATCGTCACTGGAAAGCAGTTTCACGAGATGTGTGGTGAGATCCACGCAGCCTCCTTTTTCAGAATTTTTCCTGAGCGCGGCAAAAAGGGGCCGGAAGAAGCCCTCGTGCACGGTGCGGGTGGAAAACGACAGCACGAGGTTCTGGAGGCCATCGGTAAAGATCGCAATTTCGCCCGGTAGGTTTTCCCGGCGATCGATCCTGATATGGTCCAGGAAATCATCGTCAGAGACAAAAAAGGTCATATTCGCATATTCTCCCTGCTCCGGCCAAAAAACGGTATGGTACCCGGCATCATCCCCGGTTACGATGCATCCGTCACCGATCTGGAAAAAGAGTACGTGCTCACCGGAAATGACAACCCCGATCAGCGTGCAGGCGTAATCTTTGAGCCTCTGCCCCTCTTCCTGCGCACGGGCAAGTATCGCCTCCCGGGAGGCGGAGATCCAAGTCCTGATATCATCGTCAGTGACCCGGGAGAGAGGATCGCCTTTCCGGATCGCAGCGAGGATCTGGAGATACAGGATTTCGCAGGCAATCTCCGCACCGGTACCACCCCGGGTGGTGCTGCCTGCTCCATCGGCGGCAAGGCCGATAAAAAAATCCCGGTCCGCGAACGTAACGGCTCCGGCACGGCAATAGTCCTGTCCCGGCTCGTTACGGTCGCTGTGGGATTTTCCCGTGACCGACAAGGAGAGGTGCTTCCAGCTCATATCTCGCTCCACCCTGATGGTGGAGAAAGCAGGATCCGGTCGCCCGGGTTGCTCCGGGAGGCCGATTTCATGGAATTGGAGAGCCACTGGAAGAATTCCCGGAATTTGAGGCCCTGGAGCTTAAGCGGTTGGCGGACCGTGAGCTGCCGGAGCACCGCCATATCCGCATTCTGGACCCCGACGGCAAAGAAGGCAAAGGACTTGGAACTTTCTCCCTCCCGGACCGCTGCTGCCGCACGCTGCCACTCATCGGTCGGTGAACCATCGGTGATCAGGAATATCCAGGGCCGGTAAAAAGAGATGCCGTTTGCCCGGTATTCGTCTTTGCGTTTCCGCACCATGTCGATCCCCTTTGTAATCGCCTCCCCAAGCGGCGTGTCTCCTTCGGCTTCAAGGGTGGGGTCAAGGAAGAAGTCCGCAGTGTTGAACTCGGAGATGACCCGGACCGGCCCAAAGGAGACGAGCGCTACCTCAACCCGTTTTACGGCAAGCGAGTCTCCCTGGAGTTCCTCGTAAAAGGCTCGCAGGCCGGCATTGAGTTCTGCAATAGGTTTTCCGGCCATGGAGCCGGAGGTGTCCAGTAACAGGAGGCAGGGACACCGGGGCTCGGGATTTTCAGCAAAGGTAACGGGGCCCAGCGGCTGCTGGTCATACATGGAGTCGTCACTCATCGGGTCTCTCTCCGTACGTACGTAGATTTTCAACGGCAAAGTGTATATCTTTGTTGAGATCCGCCAGTCTTTCCAGGGATTTTGCAGTCTGAAAACAGGTCGGGAAAAGAATACGTGTTCCCCCTTTTGCCGTGGAGGGATACTTTTTTTCGTTTTTTTCATCGGGATGTGATGTTTGCATTCGATTAACATTGAGCAAAATTCTTTGGACTGGAGCAAAAGTTAGCTACGCTTCGGAAGAGGTGTTAAAAAAATGGAGGGTCATTACTGTTTTCGGTACAGGTCAATACCGGCAATAACTCCGCAACCGATAAGGGCTGCAATCAGGTCAAAACCCGGCGATTTAGGGGTCGGTGTTGCCGTGGCAATGGCCTGTTGCTTTGCCAGCCAGGCATCCACAGAAGAAGTTGTGGATTGTGCAGCGGCAACTGCAAAGGTGGGTGCCGTTGTATACGCGGTTGTGGGGGCCGTTGCCATCGCTGATGAGCCAACCGTTATGGTCTGGGAAGCGGTATTTGTGCTGCTTCCTTCGGCGTTCGTGGCAGTAAGGGTGGCGGTATAGGTGCCTGATGTCGTATATTCGTGTGAGGGATTCTGGGCAGTGCCGGTACTTCCGTCCCCAAAGTTCCACACCCAGGATGTGGGCGACCCCGTGGAAGTATCGGTAAACTGGACGGTGAGGGGTGCGGCACCACTGAGCGATGATGCAGTGAACGCTGCAACAGGTATGGTAGGTCCGACTATGATGTATCCGGTCAGGGTTGTTGCATTTGTGCCAATCGAATTCTCTTCTGTCAGGGTCACTGAGTACGTCCCATTGGTTACATAGGTATTAGTCGGATTCTGCAGCGTACTGGTATTGCCATCCCCGAAGTTCCAGTCCCATGTTGCCGGGGAGCCGGTTGACTCATCTGTAAATGTTACTTCCAGCGGAGCCGTCCCGGATGTGGGTGAGGCGATAAAGAGGGGTAGCGGGACGGTAGTTGCTGTAGCCGCAAAGGTGTATTTGTCCCCGGCTACTGATGAGGATGTGCCACTGGGTGTTGTCACGAGGACATCAACCTGTTCGGCGGTGGAGATGGCCGGCGTGGTTGCGGTGATTTCTGTATCGCTGACAACGGTAAAACTGGTTACTGCAGTCCCCCCTATGGTTATTCCTGTTGCTCCGGTAAAGCCTGTCCCGGTGATGGTTATCGAAGTGCCTGTGGAAAGTGGGCCATAAGTGGGGGAGATGCTTGTCACGGACGGGACGGTCGTTGTGACAGTCCCCGCGCTTACCGTTATCGTGGTGGTCTGAGTGCTGGTTGCGCTGGGAAGCGTGCCTCCATCCCCGATACTGAGGGTGACCGTGTAGGTTCCTGCAGTCGTGTACGCATATGACGGGTTTTCATTGGTACTTGAATCGCCATCTCCAAAGTTCCAGTCCCATGTTGTTGGAGAGCCGGTGGATGTATCCTCAAACTGCACGGTGAGTGGCGCAGTACCCGAAGTGGGAGATGCAGTGAATGAGGCAACCAGCGGGGTTGCCGTAGTTGTCGTTGCTACTGTAGTAGCCGTGGTAGTTACTGCAGTAGTGGCAGTCGTAGTCGGAGTAGCCGTAGCCGTGGTAGTTACTGCAGTAGTGGCGGTTGTAGTCGGAGTAGCCGTAGCCGTGGTAGTTACTATAGTCGTGGCAGTCGTAGTTGGAGTAGCCGTAGCCGTGGTAGTGACGGCTGTAGTTGTAGTAGTAGCGGTAGTGTTGTTATCCGCACCGACTGGTATAACAACGCAGGCAAGACAAACCAATACCACAAATCCCGTGAGGAAAATGAAACGGGTATTCACCGGCCATCACCGGGAATTTCATCAAGTATCCAGTGCTCTGTGATCAGGCCAAACATGCTACATAATCCTGTGCGCGATGTCACGTCCCCGATAAATTTCCCCACGCCGGGTTGTAGTGGTACCCTCAGTGAGATTATTGGTGACTCCTCGCGTCTTTTTGTAAATTATAATTAACATTTTGTACTATAAACATTCTGCTTTTTCGGCATCAACTGCGTCCAGCCGAGTCAGAGCATTTCCGGTGCCCCACATAACAGCTCTGGATTTATTTTCCCGGATTGGGCTGCATTTTTTGATTTATATTTGTATAATGAATATTATGCCAATCCGGCAAATTGATCATCCTTTTATACCCCTTTGCTTCCAGTGGAGATCGAATAGATATGTCCCCGTTTTACGCATAATGCCCGGATCCGCCTTTGTTTAAATAGTGTTTATATGCGGGCTGTGTCAGGATGCACAACGCCCGGGAAAGGTACGAAACATGCCCGCTTATTGCTGGTTGAGGGATCCCTCCCCCAACCCTATGTCCCGACCCAAAGATTAACAAAAATCCCCACGCATGTTTCACGTGAGTACCGCAGAAATGAAATATCCGTTTCTCATATCGATTCCGCATGGTGGAACCGAGATCCCAAAAGAGGTTGCAGGCAGGTTTGCTCTTACGGACCAGGAACTCCTGTGGTACTGTGACCCTGAGACCCGGATTCTCTTTGATTTTGGAAGATCCGTGGAATGTACGATCGATACTCCCGTGTCCCGTATGGTGGTAGATCTCAACCGTCCGCCGCTGCCCCTTCCCCCCAAGGACCCGGATGGGATTATCAAGGTCCGGACAATCGACGGCAAACAGGTGTACCTGCCCGGCCAGATCCCGGATCTGAACCTTATCCACCAAATGATGCTCAAATGGTATTTCCCGTATCACCAGCGCATTGATGAGCTTATTGACCGTCATCCTGTACGCATTTCGTTTGACTGCCATTCGATGCTGCCGTACGGCTCTGCCGAACAGGCTGATGCGGGCAGGGACCGGCCGTTGATCTGCCTGGGAAATTATGGCGACGGGCAGGGCCGGGCGCGACCCGGGGGCATCACTACGTGTCCTGCGGCCTGGATTCGCAGTCTTGCCGATGAGTTTGAGCGGGAGTTTCCCGGCCCGGGAAATGTTGCAATCAACACGCCCTTCTCCGGAGGATTTATTTCCAACGCTCATTACTGGAGAAAGGGTATCCCCTGGATCCAGATAGAGGTTAACCGGGCCTTGTATGAATCTGAGAGTATTCACTCCTCCCGGTTATCGGTGACGAAATCACAGATTCCTGAGTTACAGGACCGGATCCGGGAGATCCTGGCCCGGTTCTGGGAGGGGATTTCTGACAGTGACCTTGCAGAAAAGAACCGCCGAACCGGGGATTTTCCGTAATATGGTGATGGAGATCTCTTCAGGATCTGCACTATTATGTCTCATTTGCCGGGCCGGCAGGAGATATCGTTCTCTGACGGGGAGCAATTACTACGGGAAAAACATCTGCCTTTTTTATACATCCGGGTATTATCCATTGGCCATTTACCAAACAACCTGAAAATCCCGGGATCACAGGATATACAATTAAATGGGATCAGATGAGAACAATCGATAATGATTTCCCTGCTCTATGTCGATGACGAGCCGGCACTTCTGGATTTGTGCCGGTTGTTTCTGGAGCAGGAAGGAGACATTTCAGTCAGTACCGCCGGATCGGTAGAGGAAGCACTCGCCCGCATTGCCGCCGGTACTTTTGATGCCATCATCTCCGATTACCAGATGCCGGAGATTGATGGTATCACGTTTCTTCGTACCATTCGTCGGCAGTACCCGGATATGCCGTTTATCCTTTTTACCGGCCGGGGCCGGGAAGAAGTTGTCATCGAGGCAATTAACAGCGGGGTGGACTCGTATGTCCAGAAAGGCGGCGATTCACGGGCACAGTTCAAGGAGCTTTCCCACCTCATCCGGCAGATCGTGCGGAGGCGTAAGGCTGAATCCGGACTGCGACAGATGAAGTTTTCCGTTGACCACGCTTCGGAAGGCATCATCTGGCTGAGGGGGAGTGGCGAGATTGCCTATTTCAATGAGGCCATCTGCGCCATGCTTGGGTATACGCCACGAGAATTTTCCGGGCTCTCGGTTGTAGACATCAGGCCGGGATTGTCCCGGCAATCCTTATCTTCTGCATGGGATCGTATTCTCTCCCGGAAGTGTGCTTCTATCGAAGAGATGCTCCTTAAAAAGGATGGCTCCACCCTGCCGGTGGAACTTGTGCTCAGCTATAATGAGCAGGGTCCGGATCCGCTGATTTTTGTATTTGTACGGGATATCAGCGAACGCCGGCGTTCTGAGGAGAGCCTCAAGAAAGCCGTTTGCCAGTTGATCCAGATGGAAGATGACCTGCACCGGCAATTCGAAGATCTCAAAAAGAGCGATCATGCAATGCGGGAGATTGGCCAGAGGTACCAGATGCTCTCTGCCGTGTCCAAAGACTGGATCTGGGAGATCGATACAGATTGTCGCATAACCTATTCGGGTCCTCAGGTACAGGCTCTCCTTGGATTTGATCCTGCAGCTCTTGCCGGAAAGTGTTTTTCTGATCTTCTGGTACCAGCGTGTGCCCTGTGGGCCTCATCAGAGCTGTCCGGTCTTATGGCAAAAAAAGAGGTGTTCCACTCGCTCATCGTACGTGCGTTGCACCGTGAAGGTCGGGAGGTCCTGCTTGCCCTCACCGGGATACCCCTGCATTCTGCGGAGGGAACGTTTTGTGGGTTTTACGGTATCGCGCGGGACGTCTCGGAGGAAAAAACCCCGGATATCCTTCTGCCGTCCAGAACCCTGCTGGAACAAGCCGGCGATGCTATCTTTGTAACCGATGTACAGACGGGTGTAATCATTGATGCAAACCGGAATGCGCTCAACTTGGTGAATCGGACGCTCCCGGAAGTCTGTGCACTGCAGGAGTCCGCACTGTATTCTTCCCCAAGGAGCGGGCAAACGGACGAGCCCCTGCGGCTCCGCGACAATGACGAGCAGGGCACAAGCGAAGAAGTGCTCGTGGACAAGGAGGGTAACCCGATCCCGGTTATTGTCAGTACCCGGGTACTACAGGTAGGCGACCGCCGGATCCGTATCGGGATTTATCATGATATATCGGACCTGCGGTCAATAGAATCAGCTCTTCGCGAGAAAGCCGGCGAGCTTGACCGGTTCTTTGCTTCGGGTCCCGACATGTTCTGCATTCTCAATACCGATGGCCGGATTGTCCGACTTAACCCGGCGGGTGAAGCCCTTCTTGGCTGTACTACCGGTCCGGGAGCAGAGCACTCCCTGCCGGAGCTCCTGCATCCTGATGATCGCGCTGACCTGCACTATCTCCTTATGCATATGGGCTCCGGGGGTAAGGCAAGCACCTTTGTCAACCGGGTGGTTCAGCCGGATGGCTCGTCCCGCTGGCTTGAATGGCGGGCATTCCTGTCTGAAAAAAACCAGATTTATGCCATCGCCCGGGACTTCACCGGGCAGAAACGTGCTGAGCAGGCACTTGCCCTTGCCAACCGGAAACTCAGCCTGCTTACCGATCTTACCCGCCACGATATCCGGAACAAACTGGCTGTGCTCACCGGGTACCTCGACCTTTTCCGGAGCTGCCCGGCAGAACCGTACTTCTCCCTGTATACAGAAAAGATCAACGAGACGGTTGCTGCCATCACCGCCCAGCTGGAATTCATCAGGATCTACCAGAAACTCGGATCCGCAGAACCGGCATGGTTCAACGTGAATCAGGTATTTTCCGGAGCCTGCCGGCAGCGGGAAATACCTGCTGTTATCGTTTCTTCATCTCCGGATAGCTGGGAGATCTTTGCCGACCCGCTTATCGACCGGGTCTTTTCGACCCTTGTGGACAATGCGTTCCGCTATGGTGCAACCCTTACAAAAATCCAGCGCAGTGCACATGAATCCCCTGAGGGACTGGTTGTCGTTATCGAGGATAACGGGATAGGGATTGCCCAGGAAAAGAAAGAACAGATATTCGAAAAAGAGGCCGGGAAAGCCTGCGGCCAGACCCACAGCCTGTTCCTTGCCCGCGAGATCCTTTCGATCACGGGGATTACCCTGCGTGAGACCGGCAGGGCGGGTAAGGGTGCACGTTTTGAGATGCAGGTGCCAAAAGGAATGTACCGGCTGCGCGAACCGGAGCCGGATCAAAAAGATATGCCGGTTTTTGCCCCAGACTTTATCACTCCCCCGCGACATAACCACACATTATGATCCGTGAAACGCCACAGGATTTCCTGGATGTCCTCAAATCCTACATCCCCGATCCCAACAGGCCGGTTGGCGTGGCCCGGCAGGAATTCTCGGAATTTCTTCTTGAGTTTCAGACCGATGAACGCCCGGCAGTCGAGCAGGTTGCGATCCGGGACGATTTACGGGGTGTATGGTGTTCGGTTCCCGAAGGAGTCCCGGATCAGACCCTCCTCTTCTTTCATGGGGGTTTTTTCTCGGCAGGGTCCACTGCGGATCACTTGGGGTTTTGTGCGGAACTTGCCCGGGCCTCAAAATCCCGGGTTTTTTCTGTAGATTACCGGCTGGCACCTGAGCATCCCTTCCCTGCAGCGGCAAAGGATGCACTCGATGCGTACCGCTATCTGGCGAGCCACGGCTGCCCCCCCCATCGTATCATCCCGGTGGGGATATCCTCCGGTGGCACTCTGGTGCTTAATCTGCTGCTGTTGCTGCGCGAGCAGCACCTGCAGATGCCGCCGGCAGCCGCCTGCTTGTCGCCCTTTGTCGACTTTTCCTTAGACAAAGACCCCTCGGCAGCTGACAATGCAGGAGACTGGCTTACGATTGCGCGCCTTGCTGCGATCCGGGCCCAGTATCTGGTGGGAACCGATCCCGGCGATCCCCGGGCATCTCCGGTCCATGCGAACCTGTCCGGGTTCCCCCGGCTCTATATCCAGGCAGGCTCCGGAGAACTCATTTTTGATGATATCTCTGCGTTTGCAAAGAATGCAAAATGGGCAGGGATCCAGGTAAGGTTTGAGATCTGGGAAGGCATGTTCCATCTCTGGCAGCTCTTCGGTATGCAGGTTCCCGAGGCGCGCGATGCGGTCGGTCGTACCGGGAACTTTGTAAAGGAGACGTTCGGGCGATAAAGAGTACTTTTGGCTGGGGAACCCCAAAAATCCGTTTTTTTAAAATCCTCAGCAGCCGGGTCACACTCTTTCCGAAATCTTCAGTTTGTGACACGCTCATTTTTTCAAATCTTCAGCTGCTGATTGACAGATTTTCTAAAATCTTCCGTTCGTGACCCTTTCTTTTTTACAAATCCCCAGCAGCTGAGTAGAACATTTTCTAAAATCTTCAGCTCCCAATGCGCTTTTTTTTGAAAATGTTTTGCTCCTTCTTCGCTCTTTTTTCTGCAAATGTTTGGGTCGCTATCACCCTCCGTCAGAAAATGTGATGATTATTTGTGGGTTGGCAGAGTTTGGTGCAGAATCGTATCGATCTTTTTTAAAAATCTTCAGTAACTGGATAGCCGATTTTCCGGAATCCTCAGCTCGCGCCCCGCTCATTTTTTGAAATCCTCAGCAGCTGAGCCACACATTTTTTAAAATCTTCAGCTCGTGTCCAACTCTTTTTTACAAATGCTTAGCCGCTGAGTGGTAGATTTTCCGGCATCATCAGCTTGCGCCCCGAACGTTTTTTAAATTTTTTTTGCTGATTCCAGCGCGCCTGGTAGTTCCGGGTGGGAATTCTGTTTTACCCTTTTTGCTTTTCTCGTCGATCCCGCCTAAAATGCGGGAACGGAGCAAAAAAAAACATTCATGCCGTAGGATGGCACATAGTGGAATATGATAGATAGGATTATTCGTAGTTTCGAACTCGTCAAGGCGAGCTGGCGGATCCTGATGGAGGATAAAAAACTCCTTGCGTTCCCCATCCTTTCCGGCCTTGTCACCCTCCTTGTCATTGCAACATTTGTCATACCGCTGATCCTCTCGAACAGCGCTTATTCACTTTCGACAAACAGCGTTGCCGGTATCGTGCTGCTGTTCCTCTTCTATGTGGTCAGCTACTTTGTCGTGATTTTCTTTAACGTCGGCCTTATCAGCTGCGTCCAGGCAAAGCTGAACGGGAAAGACATGTCCGTAGGGGAAGGACTCTCTGCGGCAGGACGCCACCTTGGAGCCATCCTTGCATGGGCAATCGTTGCAGCAACGGTCGGCCTTATCCTGCGCATGATCGAAGACCGGGCGGGATTCCTTGGCCAGATCGCCGCTGCGGTTGTCGGTGGTGTCTGGAGCCTGGTGACCCTCTTTGTGGTGCCGGTGCTCGCATTCGAGGACAAGGGAGTGTTTGCCGCGATGAAGGAATCATTAGAACTCTTCAAGAAGACCTGGGGAGAGAGCGTTGTCGGGACGATCTCGATCACGCTCGTCTTTGCCGCAGTCGGTTTTGTCGGGGTTCTCCTCTTCCTTGCGACTCTCTTTATAGGTAATCCGACACTCATTATCGCAGCACTTGTTCTCCTCCTTGTCCTGATCGTGGTCCTTGCCATCTTGGCCTCTGCCATGCAGGGAATTTTCACCGTTGCCCTGTACACGTATGCAAAGACCGGTTCAGCCCCGGGTGTTTTCCCGCCAGGCTCGGTCGAAGGTGCCTTTGCTCCCTCAGCCCAGCAGCAGTTTGGCCCGGGTAACATCTGAATATCCTTTTTTCGTTTTTACTACCTGTGTCAGGGATTAACAGGAAGAATGTTTCACCGGATTCCCGGGACCATCATTGGCCAGAAAACAAAAGAACAACACTTTTGCGTATCGTGTGACAAACAGGGTCATGATGCGCATACCGGGGTCGTGGCAGAGAATATCGATCAGGACAAAGATTCTGATTGTTTTTTTATCCCTCTCCATGGTCGCACTCGGTATCCTCGGGTACGCTGCTTTCTCGACCATGAGCGACATGGGGTCATATGCCCTTACGAGCAGCGGGCAGCTGGGTGATCGTGCGGTATCCGACAGCACCACAGCCCTTGAAGCAAATGCCGAGGCCTCGCTTGTGCGGCTTGCAACCGACCAGGCCGATATAAGTAACGTTGTCTTTTCCCAGGTTGACGGGGAGATGGATACGCTTGCCGGGTATGCAGCAACTGTCAGGGCCGGACCTGCCACAACCCGTCCGCTCTATGACCAGTCAGAGCGCCCGCAGGATCCCGGTTCTTCCTCGGCATATGTCCTCTCTCCCGGTGTCACCAGGGCTGGTGTTGAAAACGAACTCTATTCCCTTGCTTCGCTTGATGACGTGATGGGTCCGATGCTTGCATCGGATCCCCGGATCACCCAGATCTATGTTGGCACGGGAAGCGGTATCCTGTATGTCCATCCGTGGCTCAATACAATCCCCTCGTCGTACGATCCCCGGACCCGGGACTGGTATATCCGTGCGGTGCAGTCCGGTGATCTTTCCTGGTCCGACCCGTACATCGATGCTTCCGGCAAGGGCCTGATGGTCACCTGTTCGCGGCCGGTTCCTGCCTCCACCGGGAACTCCACCTGGGTCGTTGCCGCCGATGTCACCCTTTCTACAGTGAATGCGGAGATCATCAATACGCAGATCGGGGACCAGGGATATGCCATGCTGATCGATGACCGGGGCAATGTCATTGCACGCCCGGGAATCTCTGCAGGTGAGAAAGGGTGGGATGAATCGTTTGAGATGGAAAATCTCCTGACAAGCAATAACTCCGCTCTTGCTGCTGTTGCACAGAATATGATGGCCGGCCAGACCGGTATCGCCCGGGTACCGTTTAGCGACGGGGAAAAGTACGTTGCCTACGCCCCGGTAAAGAGTGTCAACTGGAGCGTTGCCCTTGTTGTGCCGGTGGATGAGGTGATTGCCCCGGCAGAAAATACCCGGGGGCAGATCGTCAATGCTACCAGTGATACCGGGGTTCACTTAAACCAGACGATGAACTCGGCAAAAGGTCTCTTTATCGCCCTTTTTGTCCTGCTCTTTGTCATGGTTGCGGGTCTGTCCGTTCTCTTCTCTCAGGTAATCACCCGCCCGGTTGCGGCGCTCAAGCGCGGCTCTGAAGCAATAGGTGCAGGGGATCTCGGGTACCGGGTTGAGATTCACACCGGGGACGAGTTCGAGGACCTTGCACATTCGTTCAATACGATGGCTGCCGATCTCAAGGAGCACATGGACGAACTGGAGCGGACCACTGCCGAAAAAGAACGGTTTGCAAAGGAACTTGAGATTGCCAAGGGGATCCAGCAGAGTTTCCTTCCGGATACCGCACCGGACATTGCCGGCATCGAAATAGCAGCAAAAAATATTCCTGCCCTTGAGGTTGGCGGTGATTTCTACGATTTCATCCCGCTCGGGAAGGACCGGTGGGGCCTGGTGATCGCTGATGTCTCCGGCAAAGGTGTGCCCGCCGCGCTCTTCATGGCATTGTCCCGTACCCTTATCCGGGCAAGTACCCTCGCAAATGCAGACCCGGCGGTGGCGATCGGGCATGCAAACCAGCTGATCTGTGAGGATTCAAAGACAGACATGTTTGTCACGCTCTTCTATGCGATCCTTGATTCCCGCGCAATGACGCTTGATTATGTGAATGCCGGTCACAACCCTCCCCTGCTTCTCAAGGGGACCTCGTCGGATGTCGTCCTCCTCAAAGCCCGGGGCATCGCGCTTGGGTTAACCGATGAGATGGATCTCCAGTCTGCCAGGATGGATCTCCGGCCCGGCGATGTGCTCGTGCTTTACACGGATGGCGTGACCGAAGCAATCAACGATCATGAAGAGGAATTTGGCGAGCAGCGCCTTCTTTCCGTTATCATGGAGAACCGCACACTTCCTGCCGCAGAACTGCTCGAGAAGATCCTTAATGCTATCAGTACATTTGCCGGCAACCGCCCCCAGCATGACGATATCACGCTTTTGATCCTGCACGCTGTATAAGGGCGGAGGAATCTCTCCGTTCACACATCATGAATCCTGTTTTTGGCCTTATGATTCCCGGGGTGCGGGTTTGGGGAAAACCTGGCATTTTTCGAATTGCCCGCCGGTATATACCATGACGGTGAGAGGACTGCCCTTTTTGAACTGGCGCATGCGGTCATCGTACACTTTCTGGACATGCCGGAGCTGGTGCCGCGCAAACCATTGTTGCACACATTCCAGGAATGCAATCTGGTGGTCGAGGAAGGCATGTTCGTATTCCATGGTCTCCCGGGCCAGGGTACGGCTTTCCTCATCGGTAATTTTTGCGTTGTATTTACCATGCTTTTCAAAACCGGAGATCTGGCGCCAGTCTATGATCCCGTCTTCATCCGGCTCCCGGTGGAGCATGTATGGGTAGATACGGCATATGGCAAACCTCCGGTCATAGATTGTGCACCTGCCATTTTCAAGGAACCAGCAGGATCCCTCTTTATCGTCTTTGACTTTCAGGGCATAGCCGGAGACATAGAATGTACCGTGCTGGTCGCAGAACTCGGGATCCGGGGCGGGTTCGAGTGCATCAGGATCGATTGCACGTGCCGTGGCTACCTCCTGCTCCAGCAGGAAGACGTGACCGTTGAATGCCCGGGTACAGCATTTCGCACAGTATGTGCACCGGAAGCCTACATCCCGGATGATACCTGAAAGACGGTCAGGGGGGTAACTAAAGAGGGCATTTTTTTCAGCAGTAAGTGCAGCGATGCGGTACGGGATAGGAACAAGAGATACGATAACCACCCGGTCTATGCATGGGTTGGGATGCCGGAGATATGACTTTTATGCTATTTCTTTTTGATCGCAGGTGCTTTCCACGAGGATCTGCTGCACACACGGTCTTCTCAGATAATGGTTCGTGCAGCCGGTCTGTCCCTCACTAACTTCACGGGAGCGCTCGGAAATTGCAGGAGTGATAAATCAGGGGAATGATACCGGAATAATAATCCAATAAACTTCGAAGATTCCTGAATATATTTCCCATAAATTTTTTTGGATGGTTTTAGAGAACATCCCGTAAGAGAGCAATATTTTTTTCCAGTTTTGCAATTATTTTCTCGCTGGCACGGCTCCTTGGGGCTTTTTCTTCTGCTCCAGCGGTTTCCAGGCCGTATTTTACAAATATTTCGCCGTCCGTGTTAACATAGATAGTATTCAGAACCTGGTTATCCCTGAGTCGATCAAAATCGCCGATCCCTTTCTGGGAGAGGAGTTCCCGTATTCTCTTTACTTTCCCGCGTTCGTAAGCACTCAGGTTTCTGGAACCTTTTGGGCGTCCTCGTGGCATATTTAAGAAATTTTGTCTTGATCTATATATAAGAATAGGGTTATCGCGGAGGTCGATGTTGTCCGCAATATACACTACAAAACATTCGCCGGGGCCTCCCTGAAAAATTAATCGCATTTGCGCAGGATATTTCCCAAAAAAACTGCATATATATGAGTTCCCGCGGGAAACCGGAATTAAAAAAAGATACGCGCGGGAAACAACGGCTCTAAAAAAAAAATGGTGGTATATCAGGAACCTACCATTATGGGCGTCTGCTTCTCGGGGATCTTCTTCTGGACCGGGGGTTTCTGGAGATGTTCCGGGTGAACCGGATCTTTGGCTTTCTCATCAGGATGCCCGGTCATGAGCCGGTTCTGGTGTTCGAGTGCCTGGAGAATCTGCCTGCTTATTTCAAGATTTTCTCTGGTGAGCGCCGCAATATCTGTCATAATTTTTGTCTGATCGGCAATGAGGGACTGAATCTCCCGTGTGGCTGCGGTTCCGGTTTCTGCCTGGGGAAGGGTCAGCTGCCTTTTTTTTGCAAATTCGCTCCGCCGTTTCCATATCTTGCTGATGCTGTCGAGACCTTTTTTTGTGTCCGGGAATACCTTGAGGTACTGCTCATAAAATTCGCGGCTGTCCCTGGACCTGAGGACGAGGTCGATCTCTGCTTCCTCGACCACCTGGTATTTTCTGGCTGGATTTTTCTGCATAACGATACAGTCTCTAAGTCATCCCTTGCGGGAAAAAAGAATTGTGGTTTGGGGGTACGGGTTTTTCCTCCATAGTTTCCCCGGGTCGCCAAATCAGTCCTTGCCTCAGGGAAGTCAGGATAGGGTTGCAACGGGGGCAGACGTTCGGATCACGACCGGGAGGTATCGGATCTTCATTTTCACCCTGCATGCAGTACTGCCTAAAGAGCCGACCCTGTACCTTTGTGCATGGCGCTTGAAGATATCCTTGAATACGTAAGTGTCGCGCTGGTTATCGGTTTTTTCCTCGGCCTGCTTTTTATGAGAGCGCAGTTTCGGACAGTCGAGGCCCGGTACCGTGCCGATCTTGAACGCTGGAAAGCAGAATCTGCCGCCGAGATCCGCAAAGACTCTGTCAACCGCTCCCGTTTCACCCTGAAAGGCAGGATTGCCGAGCAGATGGCACCCCTGCTGCCCTCATTTGGGTATCTTCCTGCCGATGCCCGGTTCATCGGATCTCCTGTAGATTACATTATTTTTGATGGCCTTTCATCGGTTGCCGATGAAAAAGGATCGGATATCCGGATTATCTTTATGGATGTGAAACAGGGAAGTGCGACCCTCTCCCGTACCCAGCGGGTGATAAAGAAAGCCGTGGAGGAAAAGGCGGTTACCTGGCAGACCCTTCATCTGGAGGATGAATGACCGGAAGTTCCGGATAAATAGCGCACGTTGAAGGACCAATAAAGAACATCCTCGTCTATCTATAGGATCGCCAAATCGCATCAAGAAGGAATGATACCTCTGATGCTTTTGGTCTCTTGCGAATCGGGAGTCAGATTACCTCTCGCAATACAGGGGATAAAAAAAAGATTAGTTGTAAGATCGGAAGGGGACATACTGATCGTATATCTTAACCCGGTCGCCCTGAGGAGTGATCACCCAGACTTCTGCCCGGTCATTATTCCCGGTAGTGCCCGGGAGACTGACGGTCTGGCCTACGGACATAGGCTGTGTAAAATTGCCGTTCTCCACAGTACCATCGGAGCGGGTGAGCTGGACATCGATTTCCGGAATTAAATTCATGCCCATGCCGCCATTGAAGGTGTAAACTACCTCCGGATCGATGGCCTTTCCATTACTGTTTACCTGAACCTGGACAGCCCAGTTTGCCTGCAGTGTCTGGGTGGGTCCCGGTGTGGCGGGGACAAAGGTTGTCGGAACCGCTGTGGTCGTGGCTACCGGCACCGGGGTAGTCGCCTCGGCTGTGGGGGCCGGGGTTGCCTGCGGTGCGGTCGGCTGGGTACAGCCGGCAACGATAAGCAAAAGCATCAGGAATACGATGCCACCAAGGATCATCTTTGCATTCATGCAAAAGGGTTCGGTTTGCGAGATATTGAGGATTGTGCCGTTTCCCTTATGTTTATAAAAAAAAAGATCCTGTTTTTTCCCGGTTACGGGTGCCGGCCCTGTGCCGGCTCTATTGCCGTGGAGAGTCCCCGGATCGTCCGCTCTTTCATAATCGTATAGACCTCACCCGCATACTCCCGGGGTACTTCGACAAAGGAATATGTATCGAGGATCCTTATTGCGCCGATGTATTTTCCCGGGATACCTGTTTCCCCGGCAATGGCCCCGACAATATCCTTGGGTGCCACCTTGTGGTCGCGGCCGATACCCAGGAAAAATCTTACCATGCCTGATTCTGCACCGGTATCCCCGAAATCCTTCGGAACCGCGTGCTCGGTATGGGAATCGCTTCCCTGTTCCAGGCGTATTTTTAAAAGGGCTGCAGCGATCTCAAGCGTGGTGAGATCCCCTTCGCTCTCCTGCTCAACAATCCGGGCATACGGCTCGGTACCTCCCTTCTGGATGGTCTCGCGTACCTCTTCGAGTATAGTCTTTGTTTTTTGCTCGACCACATCGTCAGCCGTGGGCAGGGGTTTTCTGGGGATCTGGACTTTTATGTATTTCTGGATCTCGCGGAGCTTGGTGAAATCGCGGGACGTAACAAAGGTGATCGCCCGCCCGCTCTTTCCTGCCCTCCCCGTCCTGCCAATCCGGTGGATGTAGTAATCAACGTCCTGCGGGACATCATAGTTGATCACCATGTCCACATCTTCGACATCTATTCCGCGCGCAGCAACATCGGTTGCGATCAGGATATCGATGGTACCCTTCCGGAACCCTCCCATGACCCGGTCGCGCTGGGACTGTTTCATATCCCCGTGGAGCTCTTCTGCGCGGTAACCCCGTGCCCGGATGCGGCCGGCAAGGTCTTCTGCGCCCCGTTTTGTGTTGCAGAAAATGATAGCAAGCTGCGGGTCAACGACATCGATCACCCGGCAGAGAGAATCGAGCTTGTCCCGGTCCCTGACTTCAATATAGGACTGCTCGATCGCAGGAACGGTGAGCTCCTGGTACTCGACCCGGACAAATTCGGGACGGTTCTGGAACCTTTTTGAGATCTCGATGATCGGCTTGGGGAGCGTTGCAGAGAAGAGAAGCGTCTGGCGTTTCTGGGGTACGCGCTTTAAAATGAGCTCGATATCGTCCCGGAATCCCATGTCAAGCATCTGGTCCGCCTCGTCGAGCACAACCATCGAGACATGGTCAAGTGAGAGGGTACGGCGCTTGAGGTGATCCATCACACGCCCGGGAGTGCCAATCACAATGTGGACACCGTTTGCAAGGGCCTTGAGCTGGCGTTCTATGGGCTGGCCGCCATAGACCGGGAGAACGGAGATTTTTGGGAGGTAGGCGAGGAGATGGGAAAATTCCTCGGCGATCTGGATGGCGAGTTCCCGGGTGGGGCACAGAACGATGACCTGCACGACCCGTTGTGAAGCATCGATATTTTCTATAACGGGGATGCCAAACGCGGAGGTCTTTCCGGTACCGGTCTGTGCCTGCGCGGTCACATCGCGGCCGGCCTGGATAAGGGGAATGGCAAGTGCCTGGATGGGGGTGGGCTCTTCAAAGCCCATATTTTCTATGGCTTTCGCGATCTCTTTTGAGAGGGAGAGATCGGAAAACTGCAATCTTGTATTCATATCGCACGACTATTTGGCGCGTGGGCTCTTAAGATGGTACCCCTGTTCTGCGATCCGGATGAAGCCGGATTTCGAATTTTTAACGCTTGCTCGTTTCCCCGGGTCTTCCCGGTCCGTGAGTTTCCTTCAGGATCCTCAAGTATCTCCGGGGCTACTAACGGTATTATGAGCGGGTGATGCCAACGGGAAGTATTCTCAGATTTACGGAGAGATCCATGAAAGTTGTTGCATTTAACGGGAGTGCCCGCAAGGACGGGAACACGGCAATTCTTGTGCGGGAAGTGTTTAAGGAACTCGAAAAATCTGGAATTGAAACCGAGATCGTGCAGCTTGCGGGAAAGAAAGTTCACGGGTGCACGGCCTGCATGAAATGCATGGAGAAGAAGGACCGCCGCTGTGTGATCGAAGATTTTGCAAACGAGTGTATTGCAAAGATGGATGAGGCAGAGGGGATCATCCTTGCCTCCCCGACGTACTTCTCTGATGTGACTGCGGAGATGAAAGCCCTGATCGACAGGTCCGGTTTTGTTGCCATGGCAAACGGCAGCATGTTCCGCCGCAAGGTAGGGGCAGCGGTTGTGGCAGTCCGCCGGGGCGGGGCAATTCACACGTTTGATACGATCAATCACTTCTTCTTCATCAGCCAGATGGTAGTCCCGGGCTCATGCTACTGGAACGTAGGGATTGGCCTTGCACCTGGCGATGTGGAAAAAGACAATGAAGGGCTTGAGACCATGAAGGTGCTGGGCGAAAACATGGCATGGGCCATGAAAAAACTTAATAAATAACTTTTTTGGCATTGCATCCCCGGGAATGTCCCGGCTGCTTATCCTTTCCAGCATTCAAGCGCACTCGTGTTGTCGTTGATCCTGCTATGGTGCCGGCTGTAGATGACATAGATTACGAGGCCGACGGTGAGCCAGAGCACAAAGCGCAGGTGAGTGACGAGCGGGAGTGCGAGGATCAGGAGTCCGCAGGAAAGAATGCAGAGAATTGGGACGAGGGGGACAAGCGGGCACCGGAAAGGCCGTGGAAACGACGGTTTCGTGTACCGGAGCACGATCACACCCAGAGACACGATGATGAATGCGGCAAGCGTCCCGATGTTCACTAGCTCGGCTATTGTGGTGAGCGGAAGGAATCCGGCAAGGAGTGCCGTGACCGTGCCGACAAGAAGGGTAACCTTGACCGGTGTCCGGTATACCGGGTGGATCTGCCGGAATATCCCGGGAAGCAACCCGTCACGGGACATGGCAAAGAAGATCCGGGTCTGGCCGTACAGGAGGACAATGATAACCGAAGTGATGCCGCAGATTGCCCCGACTGAGATGAGCGCCGATCCCCATGAGATCCCGATCTGTTCAAGGGCAAATGCAACCGGCGCGCTTGTCCCGGCAAAGAGCGAGTACGGAACTATCCCGGTGAGCACAGCGGAGACCGCAATATAGAGTACTGTCGCAATGGCAAGTGAAGAGAGAATCCCGAGGGGCACATCCCTTGTTGGGTTTTGAACCTCTTCTGCCGCGGTTGAGACTGCATCGAACCCGATGTAGGCAAAAAAGACGATTGCGGCCCCGGTGATAACCCCGTTCCAGCCAAACGGCATGAATGGCACCCAGTTGGCCGGCTGGATGTGACCAAAGGCCAGGTACAGGAAAAGGAGGATTACCCCCAGTTTTATGGCGACGATTACTGTGGTCACCCGGGCACTCTCACGTACCCCGATGATGAGCAGGAGCGTTACAAGGCCGATGATTACCATTGCCGGGATATTGACAAGTCCCCCACTGGTCCCGGGGGGATTCACAAGCATTGCAGGTAACGTGATCCCGGCCCCTGCTGCAAGGCTGGTGACATATCCCGACCAGCCGACTGCAACTGCCGCTATCGAGACCGCGTATTCGAGGATCAGGTCCCACCCGATGATCCAGGCCCAGATCTCACCAAGCGACGCGTAGCTGTACGTGTATGCGCTTCCGGCAACCGGGACCATTGCGGCAAACTCCGCGTACGCAAGGGCTGCAAAAGCACAGACAATACCGGCGATGACAAAGGAAATGACCAGGGCCGGGCCGGAATAATTGGCTGCGACTACCCCGGTGATGACAAAGATACCGGTACCGATAATGGCGCCAATGCCCATGAGCGTGAGATCGAGGGGCGAAAGCACTTTCCTGAGCGCATGCTCGCCGCTGGTACACTCCATGAGTTTGTCAATGGTCTTGGTCCTGAAGGCCTGGGTACCCTTCGGGATAAGCGCCCGTAGATCCATAGGTCTACCTGAGTGATCTGCGTCCGGGTTAATAGAAGAAACGGAATCCGTAACGGGAACAGATACAAAAGGAGATTTCCGACCTCCGTCCCCTCTAAAAAAACAACGCGGTCTTGGCGGCAGGCATCAGGTTACGAGGTTTTTTTAGACCTCTATAGTCAGATCGTCTTCCGATACCAGAAGTCCCGGGCATTCCTTTTCGAACTGCGCCTTTAACGCCCGGCGTTCCTCCAGCGTCTTATATACCTCTGCCCCAAAATGCGTCAGCGCCAGACGTTTTGCCCCGGCCCGCCGGGCAACCTCAATTGCATCCTCCGGGTTCATATGGGGCCAGAGCGGACTTTTCTCCCCCGGTTTTAACCCGCACTCCGTAATAAGAAGATCGGCATCACGCGCGAGTGAGACTGCATTGTCGCAGAGTCCTGTATCCGTGCAGTAGGTCACTACCTTGTTATCGATCTCGAACCGGTACCCCGTGCAGGGCACCGGGTGGACAAGGGGCAGGCAGGTTACCTTAAAGGGGAGTTCATGCACGCCTTCCTTTAGTTCTTTTACGGTGACGGCAAAGGGGACCCGGTCAAGCGGTACCGTGTAGGGTTCGCGGAGGAGTCCTGCAAGGTCTGCGGTTGTCCCCACTCCCCCGCAGATGGAGAGGCCTTTTTTGAACCGGAATTTTACCAGCGTGTGAAGACCTTCGGTATGGTCGAGGTGGAAGTGGCTGAGAAACAAAAAGGCCGGTTTGTCCTGCGTCATGTACCGGTCGGCTTTTGCAATCCCGTTCCCCGCGTCAAGGATGATATCGTAATCCCGTGCCGTGATCAGCGCGGATACGGTATTTCCCGTGAGAGAATCATACCAGCCGTTTGTCCCAAGGAAGGTGACCTGCATGAACGGAAGTTAACCCTCTTCCCTCATCAAGATGGCAGGTACTCTCATTTTTACCGGAACAGATGAACGGGATTTTTATCCCACCCGGCGGATAGTAAAATCAGGTCCGGTGCAAATGGCCCCGGAGGAACTTCTCATGAAAAACCACGTATGTCTTGTCCTGTGTGCTGCCCTGCTTATTCTCGCTGCATGCGTTATCCCGGCCGGTGCGGTTGTCCTTGAAGTTACGGTTAAAGGTACGGTGTCTGATCTTTCTCCTGTAAACAATACCCTGACCCTTGCCTCCCCGTCCCAGTATGGATGTGATTATGGTAATGGCACATCAGCCCCTGTCTGCTCGTGGACGCCGCTCAACGTTACGACCATTTCTGGTACCGTCCCCGATCCGGCTGCATTTACCGTTTTTGCCAACGGGAATCAGGCTGTGGCCGTCAGCCTTGGCGGAACGGGCGGGACCTGGATTTCGCTTGCGAAACTTTACGGATCCGGGACATCTGCGGATGAGGCAACCGATGAAATTGGCGATATCGGGAGTCTCCCTGTTCAGCTCATCGGAGATTACGCCGTAAGCGAAATCACCTCCCCCAACTGCTCTTCCTGCACCGGCACGACCTGCACGGCGACTTCCTCGAACGTGACGATCGCGAGCGGGAACATAACCGTGGCGCAGCAGACCCTCAGTGCCGGCCAGTCGCTCTTTTTCAACGGCAGGAACGATGCATCGAGCGTGAACGTCACCTTGGTAAGGGGACAGGCTCTCTCTTCATCCTGCCCCGGGAATACCGGCCTTATCGGTGGTGTCCAGCCAATCTCCGATTATATCGTGCACGTGGTTCCCCCGCTTTCTGTCACGGCAACGAATCCGGGATCAGGTACACCGGCCGCGACAGAATCGTATGCTCCTGTGGCAGCAACCACCCCCCAGTCTGCCCTCCCCTTTGCGGCCTTGAGTGCTCTTGGGCTGGGCATTGCCGCTCTCTGTATTGCCGGCCGGCGCCGCAGGGACTAGAACCCTGCGGATCACGCTCTTTCTTTTTTGTCCGATCACAACTTCCATGTGCCGAGAAGCCGCAATCCTTAATCAGGTACGATGATCCCCCTACAGGAGCACGATTAATCCATGGCACCGGTAAAAGTTGGCGTGCATGTCTCCATTGCCGGCTCGCTCGATCTCGCGGTTGACCGGGCAAAAGATGCAGGCTGCGACGTTTTCCAGATGTTCTCCCGTAATCCCCGGGGATGGGGATACAAACCCCTGTCCGAGGGAGATTGTGATCTCTACAAAAAGAAGATCGCAGCCACCGGCCTCCTCCCGGTTGACCATATGCCCTATCTTCCGAATCTGGCCTCGCCAAAAACGGAGATCTGGGAAAAGTCCGTCCAGACTCTGAATGCCGAGCTTGACCGGTGCAACAGGCTGGGCATTCCCTACCTGGTCACCCATCTCGGCCACCATCTTGGGGACGGGATTGCGGGTGGCAGGGCCCGGGTCATAAAAGCCATAAATACCGTCCTTGCCTCATCGGAATCGGGAACAATGCTGCTTTTAGAGAATACCGCCGGGGAGAAGAACAGCGTTGGCAGCAGTTTCGAGCACATCGGTGCGATACTTGCGGGGCTTTCCGATGAGAAAAGGATCGGAGTCTGTTTCGATACCTGCCACGCGTTTGCCGCGGGTTACGAGCTGCGGACCAGGGAGGGAATTACCTCCACCCTTGCACAGTTCGATGAGCAGGTCGGGATTTCCCGTCTTCGCGTTATCCATCTCAACGACACCAAAGGTGATCTCGGGAGCGGCCTAGACCGGCACGAGCACATCGGGATGGGGTTTATTAGTGAAGACGGATTCCGGCACATCCTGCACAACCCGGTCTTTGCGCGCCTCCCGCTTGTCTGCGAAACACCGGTGGACGAACGAAGGGATGATCGCGGCAATATCGCAAAGGTCCGTGAACTGGCCGCCTAAAAAATTCCCGGTACCGGGAACCATCTGCATGCCTTACGGCAGTGCTTTAATCTTCCCGGTCGGGTAGAGGATCCGGGGGACGTGCAACAGCGACATACCTAAAGGATACAATATGGCTAAAAATATTAGCTTTTTATAATCATAATAATGTCGGACAAGGCAAACGTAATTCTTATGAAATATTGCGCCTCCTACGTCCCAAAAACCGATAGTATGAGGCTCTCCGCCGGTCATCATTCCGCGCGGCCGGGTGTCCCCCCTACGTCCTTATTATACTGTACTCCCAATAGTTCCTGCAGTGAAGGCGATATTTGACGGCACCTCGGTGCTGACCGGAAAGGACGGGCGGACTCTCTATGACCAGAGCGGGTACGGGCGCCCCGAGGGCGAGGGGATCCGCCTCGCGCCGCAGGAAGCTCTCTACCTTCTTCATCGCCAGAAACTCGATGTTCCCGGGTATACCTTCGATTCGCTCCTTGCCGAGTATGCGGATCAGCGCAATTTCCTGCGCAGTTTCCTTGTGTACCGCGATCTGCGCGAACGCGGGTACGTAGTCCAGACCGGGCCCCATGATTTCCGCGTATTCCGGCGCGGGGAGAAACCCGGGACCGGCGAGTCGCTCTACCTGGTGCGGGTCCTCTCGGAACGGGATCCGGTCCGGTTCACCAAACTCATAGAAGAGGTGGTCACATCAAGGAACATGCGCAAGCAGTACGTGCTCGCGGTTGTAGACGACGAGGAGGAGCTCACCTATTACGAGATCAAGCTCCAGAAACTCGCCGATGCATCAGTCCATGCGCCCCCTATTGCAAAGGCAGAATCTGTTCTCGTGGGAAGATCTGCCATGATCCGGGTACCCCTGCAATCGGATCTTGAACGAGCCGGGTTTGGGAAGCGGCTTGATGACGAACGGCTCATGCTTGCCCCGGTAGAGCTGCTCTATCTCATGGATTGCGGGGTCCTCAAGGCAAAAAGGGACGGGGCTTTCATCAGCACGGCAGATTATTTCGCATACGCCTCGGAGTCGGATCCGGAACTTGCCGCAAAGGAAAAAGTGTACGCCGAGTTGCGCCGGCACGATTTCACGCCCCGGACCGGTTACAAGTTCGGCCACCACTTCCGTGTCTACTGCGGGAAGAACGTGCATTCCGATCTCCTGGTGCATGCCATTGAAAAGGAAGCCGTCATGCCTATCAGCGTGGTTTCACGGTCAGTGAGGATGGCGCATAGCGTCAAAAAGAAGATGTTGTTTGGCTGTGTACATACTACCGGTATCCAGTTCGTCGAATTTGCGCGGATCAAGTTATAATCCCGTGCTTTAACAACGTGCAAAAAGAGCGTTTATATCATGACAGAGCCGCAGATCAACCCGTGGTCGAGCACCCCGACGCTCGATGTCGAGAAGACCTTTGCCGAGTTCGGTATTGACCCGATTGCGCCGGTACTGCCTGAGCTGCCTGAGGTCCCGTACTTCATGCGCCGGGGGATCGTGGTCGGCCAGCGCGACTATCTCCCGATTGCCCGGGCAATCCGGAACCACACGCCCTTTCATCTTCTCACCGGGTTCATGCCCAGCGGCCACCCGCATCTCGGGCACCTGATGCTCATGAGGGAAGTAGTCTGGCATGTGCAGCAGGGCGCAAACGGGTATGTGACGATTGCTGACCGCGAAGCGTATGCAGTCCGAGGCCTGTCGTGGGAGAAATGCCGGGAATATGGTAAGGAATACCTTTCATGCCTGTATGCACTGGGTTTTGAAGGGCAGACATACTTCCAGAGCAAAAACTCCCGGCTCAAGGACCTTGCGTTTGAAGCGGCAACCAAGGTAAATTTCTCCGAACTTACCGCGATCTACGGCTTTACCCCGGAGACAGCCCTTGCCCACGCGGACAGCGTGATCACGCAGGTTGCCGACATCCTGTACCCGCAGGTAGAGCGTGAACCTGCCCCGACGCTTGTACCCGTGGGGATAGATCAGGATCCCCATATCCGGCTTACCCGGGGAATCGCCCACAAGTTCCGGATGTTCACGGTTGAGGAACGCGAGGATTACGTCAGCGTGCGCTCAAAGAACGCTCCCGAGGCTGCGCTCGATGCGGTGAAAAAAGCGTTCCCGCACGCAAAAAAATACGAGGGCCACGTGGACATCAAAGGCGCTGCCTGTGCCGATGTGAGCACAAAGGTCCGGGATATCGAGCGGGCATGCGGCGGGTATGCGTTCTACACGCCTTCATCCACATATCATATCTTCCTGCCCGGGCTCACCGGTGGCAAGATGTCGTCGAGCATTCCCGAGAGCCTCATCTCATTCTACGAACCCGAGGCAGCCGTGCGAAAGAAGGTGATGAGCGCCCTAACCGGAGGCCGGATGACGCTTGAAGAGCAGCGGCGCCTTGGCGGCGAACCGGAGAAGTGCACGCTTTATCTCCTCAACATGTTCCATATGATCACCGACGATGCAAAACTCGCGGAACTTCACCGGAAGTGCCGGTCGGGCGAGATCACCTGCGGGCAGTGCAAGAAGGAGACCGCGGAGCGCGTCGTGGCATTTTTAAAGGATTTCCGGGAGAAGATGGACGTGGCGGCAGAGACGATTGAGGTGTGAAAGGCGATGGCGGAACTGACCTTAAACGAGAAACGGCTGCTTGCTGCGCTGGCAAAGGAGAAGAAGGCCGATGCGGAACATCTCGCATCTCTCCTGAATGCGACCCCCGAGGCGGTTGTCCAGTGGGGGCACCTTGCTGAAGACAAGGGGCTTGCGAAGGTCGAAAGAATTGTCAAGAAAATTCCCACTTTGACCGAAGAAGGAATAAAATACCGCAAATCCGATCAGCTTCCCGAAACTCAGATTCTCGATGCAATCAAAACAGGCACAACGCTTACAGATCTCCAGAAAAATGATGCATTTAAGATCGGTTTTGGTCAATTGCGAAAGAGAGGGCTCATACAGCTCAACGGCACTTATGTTGTTAAAGTGCCGAATGCTTCGACGGAAAAAGAAAATAGCATCCTTCTCTGTTTTGATGAAACTGGCAAATTACACGCGGATCCCGCTCTTAAATTCGGGGAAGATTACAATCAAAGCATCAAGGAGTTTGTCAAACGAGGGATAGCTCGGGAGTCCGAAACCGTTCAAAACCTTCTCACAATCACATCCGAAGGAACACTCCGCGTAAATGCCGGTCTTGACATCCGAGAAGAGATCGGCACCCTCACCCGGGACCAGATCCTCTCCGGTTCATGGAAGAACGCGAGCCTGCGGAAGTACGACATCAAAAAATTGCCCAAGACGGTTTACCCGGGCAAGTCCCACCCGTACCAGCGGCTCATCGACGAGATGCGGCAGATCCTCCTTGAGATGGGCTTTACCGAGATGCACGGGGAGATCGTCCAGAGCGCGTTCTGGAACTTTGATGCCCTCTTCCAGCCGCAGGACCACCCGGCCCGCGAGATGCAGGACACGTTCTACCTCAAAGAGGATGCACCGCTTCCCGAAGGATGGGAGTGCCTCCGCGACATGCACGAGCATGGCGGCAATACCTCGTCTACCGGCTGGGGCGGGAAGTGGAACCCCGGAAAAGCAAAGCAGTGCGTGCTCCGTACCCACACGACCAGCCTCTCGATCCAGTACCTCGCCGCTCACCCGGAACCACCGGTCAAGGCGTTCTGCATCGGCAGGGTGTACCGCCGCGAGGCGATCGACCCCACCCATACTCCCGAATTCGAGCAGCTTGAAGGAATCGTGATGGACAAGGATGTTACCTTCCGTCACCTGCTGGGCTTTTTAAAAGAGTTCTACCAGCGGATGGGCTTCTCCGATGTCCGGTTCCGGCCCGGGTTCTTCCCCTACACGGAGCCCTCGGTCGAGCCCGAGATCTGGGTGGACGGCCTTGGCTGGGTGGAGATGGGCGGGGCAGGTGTCTTCCGGCAGGAGGTCACTGACCCGTGGGGCGTAAAATGTCCGGTGCTCGCGTGGGGGCTTGGCGTGAGCCGGGTGGCCATGCTCCGGCTGGGCCTCAAGGACCTGCGGCAGCTGTACCTGAGCGATCTTGAATGGATACGAAACAGCCCCGTGCATGCCCCGGCCGCAGCGGGGAGGAAGGCGTAACATGGCGATCATCAGCCTTTCCTACAAGTACCTCGAACGGCTCACCGGCACCGACCGGGAGACAATCCTCAAACGCCTCCCGATGATCGGTTCCGAGGTCGAACGCCTGGAGGAGGACCACGCGGACGTGGAGTTCTTCCCCAACCGCCCCGATCTCTTCTCAGTCGAAGGTGCAGCCCGGGCCATGCGGGGATTTTTAGGGATCGAAACCGGCCTGCCACGCTACATGGTGAAACCCTCCGGGATCCGCTTCACGATAGATTCGAAGCTTGCCGCGATCCGGCCCTGCCTTGCTTCGGCGGTCATCCGGAATGTTTCCTTCGACGACGAGTCTATCCTCTCGGTCATGGCGCTCCAGGAAGCCCTGCACTGGGCAGTCGGGAGAGGGAGGAGCAAGGTTGCCATCGGCATCCACGACCTCGACACCATCACTCCACCGTTCCATTATGTTGCCTCCCCCCGGGTGAGGAAGTTTGTCCCGCTCGATTTCACTGACGAGCTCACCCTTGACGGCATTCTCGAAAAACACCCGAAGGGCAGGGACTATGCAAAGATCGTAAAAGACTTCCCGCTATTTCCCCTGATCGTTGACAATGAGGATCATGTCTGCTCGTTCCCGCCGATCATCAATGGCGAGCGGACCCGGGTGACGACCGCGACAAAAAATATCCTTCTTGATGTGACCGGCACCGACCAGCGGGCGGTCAATGTGGCGGCAAACATCATCTGTACTGCTCTTGCCGAGGCTGGGGCGACCATCGAGAGCGTGGAGATAAATGGCGCTCCTTTCCCCGATCTGGCTCCCGCGGTGCGCACGGTCAGCGTCCGGGAATGCTCCGCGCTCATCGGGGTCGATCTGACCGCCCCGCAGATGGCGGAACTGCTCGAAAAGATGCGGTTTGGCGCGGAGCCGGCCGGGCCGGATCAGGTCCGGGTGCAGGTACCCTGCTACCGGGCCGATATTATGCATGACTGGGATCTCTTCGAGGATGTTGCGATAGCCTACGGGTACGAAAACTTTGCCGTCGAAGTACCGCCCACGTTCTCCATCGGGAAAGAGCACCCGGCCAACCGGATCGCCGGCCAGGCGCGGGCTATCCTTGCCGGCCTCGGGTACCTGGAGATGATGCCTTTTACGCTGACAAACGAGCGTGTACTCTGCGACCGGATGCAGCGGCCCGGCGAACCGGCGACGCTCCGTCTCATGCACCCGATCAGCGAGGAATACACTGTGGTCAGGACCGATATTGTGCCGCTTCTCCTGGAGATGCTGCAGGTCAACCGGCACCGGGAACTCCCGCAGCGGCTCTTTGCCACCGGTGATGTGATCGCCGATCTCCTCACCACCCAGCGCCTTGCGTTTGTCAGCACCCACGCGGGTGCGGACTTTTCTGAAGCCTACGCCCATGCAGACGCGGTGCTCCGCGAGTTAGGGGTTGCCTACAGCGCAGAAGTGTCGGACGACGCTGCATTTATCGAAGGAAGGCGGGCGGATATCATTGTCGGCGGGAAAAAAGCAGGAGTGTTTGGCGAGATCCATCCCGCCGTGCTCACGGCGTTCGAACTGGAACAGCCGGTGGCCGCATTCGAGCTCGATCTCAGAGCCGTACCGGGATACCCTTCCCCTTAAGGTACTCTTTTACATCGCGGACGCTCATCTCGCCATAATGGAAAACGCTTGCCGCGAGGCAGGCATCCGCTTTTCCCCGGGTAAACCCCTCATAAAAATGTTCGAGCGTCCCGACCCCGCCGCTTGCGATCACCGGAATGTTGGCCGCTTCCGAGATCGCCCGGGTGACTGCGATATCAAAGCCGTTTTTCGTTCCGTCGGTCTCCATGCTGGTTAACAGGATTTCGCCTGCGCCCCGCTCCTCGGCCTCTTTTGCCCAGCGCACCGCGTCGATCCCGG
The DNA here is from genome assembly GCF_000017625.1 of Methanoregula boonei 6A8. NCBI lineage: Archaea > Methanobacteriati > Methanobacteriota > Methanomicrobia > Methanomicrobiales > Methanoregulaceae > Methanoregula > Methanoregula boonei. Next base: position 627,938 of record NC_009712.1, read on the forward strand.
TCGGCTTGCTCCCGCCGTAGATGACTACCTCGTACCAGCAGGTTGTCCCATCGCAGAGCCGGACCGGCACTGCCTCCGGGTTCAGGGTGAAGTTCCGGCGCACGTCCATGGCAACCACGATACACTGCGTCCCGAACGACTCCGCACCTTTGGTGATAATTGACGGGTCGTGGACGGCGCTCGTGTTCAGGCTCACCTTATCCGCGCCGGCCCGGAGGATCTGCTGGATATCGTCAAGTGTCCGCAGGCCGCCCCCTACCGTAAGCGGCAGGAAAAGCTGGTCTGCCGCACGCTGGATAAGCTCGATAATGATACCCCTTTTTTCTTTTGAAGCGGTGATATCGAGGAACACCACCTCGTCAGCTCCCTGCTCGTTGTAGCGCCCCGCAAGCTCCACCGGGTCGCCTGCATCCCGGAGCCCAAGGAAGTTGGTCCCTTTCACCACCCGGCCGTCCTTTAAGTCAAGGCAGGGGATGATCCGTCGCGTGAGCACCATGTCATTTCCGGTTTCTCCTCGCATCCCTATCTACCTATCTACCTATCTGCCTGTCTGCGACCCGGTTTTTGCGGGGAAGTTTATGTGCCATTGTTGCATTATGTACAGGGTAAGTGATAGGTGGTCCCCGCTGCAAGGCAGGGTACCGCACAGGTGTTTTCATGAGTACCGGGAAGCTCAAGATTGACTGGGCGGCACAGTACATGCCCGTGCTTGCCTCGATAAAAAAGCAGTTCGAGAAGGACAAACCGTTCAAGGGCATGACGATCGGCATGGCCCTCCATGTCGAGGCCAAGACCGCAAATCTCGTCCAGACCCTTGCCGCGGGAGGCGCAAAGGTTTACATCACCGGCTGCAACCCGCTCTCCACGCAGGACGATGTGGCGGCGGCGTTGAACGAGGTAAAAAACGTGCACTGCTATGCAAAGCGCGGGTGCACCGTTGATGAGTACTATGCGGCAATCGAACAGGTGCTCGATGCGGCCCCGTCGATTACCATTGACGACGGGATGGACCTCATCCACTACCTGCACACCAAGCGCCGCGAACTCCTGAAGAAAGTGATCGGCGGCTGCGAGGAGACAACTACCGGTATCCACCGGCTCCGGGCAATGGCGGCCGAGAAGAAACTCGAGTTCCCGGTAGTGGCGGTCAACGATACGCCCATGAAGCGGTTTTTTGACAATGTGCACGGAACCGGCGAGAGTGCCCTCTCCTCGATCATGATCACGACAAATACGCTTATTGCCGGGAAATATTTAGTCGTTGCCGGCTATGGCTACTGCGGGCGGGGCCTTGCACAGAAAGCCCACGGCCTGGGTGCAAAAGTCGTGGTCACCGAGGTTGACCCCCGCCGGGCCCTCGAAGCGCACATGGACGGGTACCATGTCATGACCATGGACCAGGCAGCAGAGATTGGTGACATCTTTGTCACGACCACGGGCAACACCAGCGTGATCGGGAAGGATCACTTCGGGAAGCTCAAAGCCGGTGCGATCCTTGCAAACGCCGGCCACTTCAACGTGGAGATCGATATTGCGTGGCTGGCAAAACACGCGGACTCGACCGTTGAGCGCGACGGGATCATCACCTACATCCTCAAGGGAAAACCGGTCCACGTGCTTGCCGAAGGCCGGCTTGTGAACCTTGCCACACCAAAGGGTATGGGTCACCCGATCGAGGTGATGGACCTTAGTTTCGCCCTCCAGGCACTCTGCGCCCGGTATATTGCGGAGCAGGGAGACTCCCTCAAAGGCGGTGTGTACGACGTCCCGCAGGAGATCGATGAGCAGGTGGCCCGGCTGAAGCTCGCGTCGCTTGGCCTTTCCATCGATGAGCTCTCTGCAGCCCAGAAAAAGTACCAGTGCAGCTGGGATATCGGGACGTAAACTCCCCGTTCTCCCAAAACTTTTTTTTTATTTGCTTATCCCGTCAGGATTTCCCCTACCCTGTTCCTATCTGCTTTTCCCTGCCGGTTCATCCCCAATGTCGGCAGTGCACCCCAGTTTCCATTGTTCGTGGATCACGATCAGCGCCCCTGCGGCAAAGAGTGGCACCGCAAGCCAGAACTGGCTGCCAAGGGCATCAGAGAAGATAAAGAGCGAGGCAATGCAGCCGATAAAGGGAGCTGCCGAGTAGATCGCCCCTGCCCGTGCCGCTCCCATGTCCCGCAGGGCCACGATAAAGAGGATAAGCCCGAAGCCAAACGAGAAGAAGCCGGTGAGGAGGGCAAGGACGATCAGGCTGATTCCCGGCAGGGGTTCCCCGAGTACGATAACGAGCACGGCAGCAATGCTTCCCCCGAAGATCACCTTGTACAGTCCAATGAGCTCGGGGGAATAGGCCGTGATATGCGCCATGCAGTTGTTGTCCACGCCCCAGAATAACCCTGACAGGATGATCCCGAGCGCCCCCAGGGAAATACCGAGCACGCTCTCTCCGTTCCAGCCAAGGATGATGCTCCCGGCAAAGATGAGGACAAGGGCAAAACCGATCCGTTTGTCCGCCGGTTCGTGGAAGACCCAGAATGCGAGCAGGACGGTTGCCACGATCTCGAAGTTGAGGAGAAGCGCCGCGGTTGCCGCCGGGGTAATGGTAAGGGCAAAACACTGGGTGACAGGGGCAATGAAGCCGCCGACAATCACAGTTCCGGCAAGGAGCCAGCGTTCCCTCTTGTTGGCCGGGGGCAGGCTCCCCGCGGGGCGGTGGCCCCGGGCTATTCGCCAGCAGAGGATCCCCGCCCCGGACCCGAACGCAAGGATGGTGAGCAGGAGCAGGGGTGACATCCCGTCAACAAGGATCTTTAAAAGTGGCGTTGCCGTCCCAAAAAGCAGGGTGGCTCCGGTGATCGCAAGGAGCGGTTTTGGCAGGTGGGGAAGAGAGAAACAGTTCATGGTATCGGGTATTTTTGGTACGGTGCGCGGGCAGGGAGCACCGGGTTTTCTGATATATGGGACAAATCAGGTCTTTGAACCTTCCCGTGCCGCGTAGATATATTCCTGTGCTATCCCGCAGTACGGGCCAAAATGCTTCCGGGCAAAGGTTCGTATGGCATCGTACTCCCGTGTGGTCAGCGCAGTATCCGGCGGGAGCTCCGGCAGGTAATGCTCGCGCATGATCCGCCGGATCCAGACATCGACCGGGAATGCCTCGAACGTCTGGAAGCTAAAGAGCAGGACGCAGTCCGCTGCCTTGGGGCCGATACCGGAGAACTTCATAAGTTCACGGCGGGCCTCCTCGTATGGCAGGGCCGCTATGTTCTCTGCCCATGTTTCGTGTGCGGTGGTATCGCAGGCAGTCTTAAAAACATACGGTTCGCGGTACCCGAGCCCGCATTCTGCAAGAGCGGATGCTGTCCCGGTGCAGGAGATCCGTGACGGGTCGGGGAACGAAAAGAATGTGTTTTCACCCTCTTGTATTGCATCGCCGAACTGCTGTGCAAGGGTCGCAACCCGGCGCCGGATCGCAGGGATGTTGGTATTGGTGGCGCAGATGTACGAACAGAGGCACTCCCACGGGGGCTGCCGGATAAGGCGCAGGCCCCGGCACTGCCCGATTGCCGCGTGGATGAACGGGTCGCGATCAACGGATTCGAGGATGGCCAAAAGGTCAAGATCAAAAGAGAAATAGTGCCGGATAAACGGTTCGTCCACGCCGGTAAAGGAGAGGGTTCGTCCTTTCTGCCGGCACCGGATCACCTTCCCGCTTGCGACCCCGGTCCAGCTCCCGTCCGGTGAGTGATTCCAGCGAAAGACCTGCCCGCATCCGAGTGTCTGGTCAAGGGAGAATGGCTCATCGTTGCCAAGCGTAATCCGCGGCATGGAAAATGTCCTTTTCAGATATCTGCTTTTGACCCTTTTAGACTATGGCAGGGCCCCGCACCCAGTTTCGCAGCGGACGGATAGCCTTTTAATATTCCGGCTGAAAGTTCTTTTCATGGAACTAACAGAAACCCTCAAGGCCTTTATCGAGGAAGGCGCGGACTGGGAACGCAAGCAGACCACGCTTCCCGGTGTGTCCATAATCCGGCTCCCTGCAACCAAAAACCGCCCGGCATCCCTTGCGATCGATGTCAATCCCCTCGGGGAGAACGGGCTGCCGATGAAGAAGAAGGGGATCATGATCATGAATGCCGCAGAACTTGCCGCGTTTCGGGCCCTCTTCAATAACGAAAAGGCTGACAGCCTGGTAAAGGCACTTGAGGAGATCCTTCCCGAGCGCAAATCGGCAGGGAAAGCCAAAAAGGCGGACGTACTGCAATTATAACCCGGGAAATGACAGGATCCGGGCTGAATGGTCGGGGTGATGTGTATTAACGTGAGGTTTATCGTTCCCCTTTTCCTTATCGCGCTGGTACTTGCCGGTGCCGGCTGTCTTGGGACAAAGACCATCCCGGTCAACCAGACCGCTCCCCCGGCGATCCTGATCGATTACCACCGGAGCGGGGGAATTAACGGGGCAAACGATCGGCTGGTGATCTTCACCAACGGAGTTGCAGCAGTCTCAGTAGGGTCATCCAATACCGAGCTGCGGCTGAATGATTCGGCTCTCGCGCTCCTTTCGGTGCTCTTCAATGAGTCCGATTTCTCGCAGCTCCAGGCCAATTACCCGGCTCCGTACCAGTCTCCCGGGCTCATGACCTACACGATCTCCTATGGGGGAAAGACCGTGACTGCCCAGGACACGGATATCCCCCCGTCGCTTGAGACGCTTATTGACAAACTCAATACCCTCCTTGCCGGTGCCAGCCCGCAGAAGTCCTCGTACCCGACGTTCAGCCTTACTTCCTAGGAAAGGTCTGGTACCGGATCCGGGATCCTTTTTGGGAATAAATCCCACATTTTTCCCCGCGATGGTGTTTACTTTCATCCTTTTCCCGCTTACTCCGGCACCTGAATACGACAAGGAGACGCAGGGGTGTCTGTAAAAAACGAAGTGTCCCTTTTGCAGAACCGTAAACGCTAAAAAAAAGAGGCGGGAGTTACTTGTTCTCGTACATGCAGGACTGCACATCGTGGCCGAGTTTCCCGATAGCATCGGCCCGGCAGCGCTGGCAGTGCCGCATCTGTTTGACGTACTGGGAACAGGCGTCCTGCATCTTTTTCTTCATCTCGGGGGTCGGCGGGGCGATATCGGCAAACTTGTACTGGGCGATCAGGGGGATGATGTTGAAGGTGTATACTCCCATCCCGCCTACCTTCTTTGCGATATCAACGATATGATCCTCGTTGATGCCCGGGATGTAGACCGTGTTCACCTTCACGATCATGTTTCTCTCCACGGCCATCTCGATACCTTTGAGCTGCTGGGAGAGGAGTAGTTTTGCCGCCTCAATTCCCGTATACCGCTTTCCGTTGTAATCGATGAACTGGTAGATCTTTGCGCCGATCTCCGGGTCGATTGCATTGAGGGTTACGGTGATATTGCCCACATCGTATTTCTGGAGCAGGTCGATCTTGTCCGGCAGGAGCAGGCCGTTTGTGCTGATGCACTTGATGACCCCGGGGTATTTTTCATGGAGCCTTTTGAGGGTCTCAAACGTTTCCTCGTTTGCCAGCGGATCGCCCGGGCCCGCAATGCCAACGACCTTGATATAATCGTATTTTTTGACAACCTTCCCGATCATCTCCATGGCCTCTTCCGGATTGAGGACTTTGGTGGTGACGCCGGGCCGGCTCTCGTTGACGCAGTCGAAGTCGCGGATACAGTAGTTGCACTGGATATTACACTTCGGGGCAACCGGGATGTGGCAGCGCCCGAATGTGTGGCATGCCTTCTCGGAAAAACAGGGATGCTCCTGGATCTTGCGCATCTGTGCCGGGTCCCACTGGACCTTTTTCCCGGCCACGTCTGCGGTCTTGAGTTCGTCGGACATAGGCAGTACGACGTACATGCGATGTCCATCTATAAATAAAGTACAATCGGGGTAGGTGTCCTGAGGGAACTGCCCGGCCCGGGAAGCGGCAGGGATCCTTATCCGGGGCATGTCCCGGTGTCTTCTCTGGATGAAGAAAAGAGAACCAGGGAAAAGTCGGGGTTAACGATGTAGACGGGAAACATCCCGAGGAGTGTTTTTTTGTCCACCTGATAGATCTGCGTTTCGAGCAGGAGTTCTGCGGCCCGGCAGAGGGTAGATGTCTCTGCATCGGTGCGGGCCGTATCCTCATTGGACAGGCCGGAGTGCCCGGTGATCTCGATCTGGCGGAAGAGGCACTCAGCCTTTCCCTGTGAAAACCGTGCGAGCAGGTCGCGGCTGGTGATTCCGTGGATGTACCGCATAATGAAGTACTGGGTAACCAGGATCACGCCGATGGCAAGGAAGAAATGGCTGAGCTGCTTTAAGTCCGTTACCGAGAGGATATTGTTTACGGACATGCCGGGGAGCAGGACAAGGGTTGAGAGGATGCCAAAAAGGGCAAGGCCCGCGCCCAGAAAAACCAGGGAGGAGACCACCGGTTCCGGGACTCTTTTTTTGATCAGGTGTTCTTTTACGCCGGAAACCCCGGAGAAGAACTCTATGGTGTACGGTTCCAGTCTCCAGACAAGGAAGTAGAAGAGGATGATGGCAACGGATTCAAAGAGGACGATACCGGTGCTCGAAAAGGAGAGCACGCCCCGTGAGGCCATTGCGAGTACGAGGACGATATCGATAGAGAAGATCAGGGCAAAGCCGTAGAAGAGCGGGCGGCAGTTGATAAAAAACGCATTGAGAAAGACGCGGGTGAACTTTTTTGTGCTTACGATGATGCCGTTCTCGCGCAGCCGGGTGAGGTACCGGGAGATCTCGGTCTGGGGGAGCGGTGCTTCCTTTAAGTTGTGAGGGATGAGGAGCGTAACAAAATAGAACATGAACAAAAAGAAACTTGCCGAGGTGAACATCAGGGGGTAGAGCGGGTTTGAAACAAAGAGGAGGATATTGATCAGGATCGCCATTCCAAGAATGATGAGGGTGATCCTGCCGGAGGTACCCGATGCGTACAATTCGCGGTGCCGCTGGCGCTCCTTGTGGATCTCTGTCCAGAGTGTCCTGTGGAGGGAGGTGATGGGTCCCTGGCCCTTTGCAGGATCGTTACGGTCCATGTCGATTCCTCCGCGTTTGCCGGACACAAAGGTTTGTGGCGCCCGGCACCTATGCCTGATTATACCTATCCGGGACACAAGGGTATATTGTTTACCGGCCAATGGTAGGGTGGAGCATTATGAAGAAATCTGAGAAAGTCAAGGGAAAGGAGAAGGTGGCTGCACGCAGCCAGCAGTATAAGACTGCGGGAATCATCGTGGCGGTCGCAGCCATTATCATCGCCTGTATTGCGGTATATTTTGTGTATTTTGCTGCCCCGGCGGTAGTGGCAGTTGGGGATACAATTAATGTCACGTACACCGGAACGTTCGATAACGGGACCGTCTTTGATTCCAATGCCGGCAAATCCCCGCTCACCTTCACGGTCGGCGGCGGCCAGATGATCCCCGGGTTTGATGCGGCAGTACGGGGGATGAAGGTTAACGAGCAGAAGAATGTGACCCTTACTCCCGATCAGGCATATGGTGCCTATAACCCGGCGCTTGTGCGGATTGTTCCCACGAGCCAGCTCCCGGCCAACCAGACCTATTATCCCGGCGAACCCCTGGGATTCAGGAGCTCGGTGGATGGGAGTGAACACATTGTCTACGTGGTCAATGTTACGGATGCAGGTGTTGCTATTGACGCAAACTCCCCGCTTGCCGGCCAGAACCTGACGTTTGCCATTAAGATCGATTCCATCCAGAAGGCAAGTTCCGCCAGCACGGCAACGGTAACTCCATAAAACCTTTTTTCCTGTTCTTATTACGGCTGCAAAGCAGCACTTTTTCCGGAATTGTCCGCACGCGCCCCGCTCATTTTTAGAAATCCTCAGCAGCGGGATGACCAATTTTTTGGAATCCTCAGCTCCCGACGCGCTCTTTTTTGAAAATCTTCAGCAGCTGAGTGGAACATTTTCCAAAATCTTCAGCTCCTAACGTGCTCTTTTTTGGAAATGTTTCGTTCCTTGTTCGCTTTTTTTTCTGCAAATGTGCGGGTCTCTCTCACCATCCGTCGGAAAATATGATGATTATTCGTGGGTTGGCTGATTTTGGTGCAGAACCGTATCGATCATTTTTTGAAATCCTCGGCAACCGAATGACCGATTTTCCGGAATCTTCCGCTCCCGCCCCGCTCATTTTTTAAAATCCTCCGCTGCTGAGCCACACATTTTTTAAAATCTTCAGCTCGTGTCCTGCTCTTTTTTACAAATCCTCAGCAGCAGAGCCGAAGTTTTTCCGGAATCCTCAAGCACATGACCAGGACATTTCCGGAATTATCTGATCATTGAGGGAAAGATGGATGGTGGGATGGGGGCTGCCGTCCCCCTACCCCCGCGTGCGATGCCTTCCCGCCACCCCAAAATACGCCCGTAAAACCGTCCGATTCCCTGGGGAATAAATCCGGGCCTAAATATAGGATTATTTGCCAAAATACGCCAAATTTGAGCCCCATATAATGCCCATAATGGGCCTGTAATGGCCTTTTTTCGGCCTTTTTTTCCGGGATCCACCAATTGCCCGTTTTATGCCGGATCGGCCCGCAAAACGCGTTTACGTGAACTTTTTATTTCGTCCGTTTGCCAAAATAAGGCTAATTTTGGCTTATTTTTAAACGGGGCCCAATTCGGGCTCCGATAGGATCAAAAGGTGACCATCCGGGCTCAATACGGGCCCGGATAAGCGTAACCCTGATCAGGAGGATGGGGGGTCAGCCGGACCAGCACCCCCGGCAGGAGCAGGTTTTTCCCGGAAGCCCCGGATCATGGCCGGATTTTTTTCCAAAAGTCCGGCAACTTTCGCGAACGTATTTTGTGAACGGCCGATATCGCGTCTCGCTATTTTTGGAAATCTCGGGCAGCGCAACCGGACTTTTTTCCCCAAGGGCCGCCTCCTTTACGAACGTTTTTGAACATTGTGCAGCAGGCCGGAACCGGATTACCTTGCGCCGGAAGTCATGAGAAGAGGGATCCCGCGCACACGCATGAGAAAAGAGAGGAGATGGGCCCGACCGGATTCGAACCGGTGACCTTCGCCGTGTAAGGGCGACGTCATACCGCTAGACCACGAGCCCGATAACCTACTAATGTCGGATTGAGATCTATTAAAAGTGTCGGGATTGGGTTTAGAGTAGGGTTGATGGATATTTTTTTTATTCTATTATTTTGTCATTTTTTGGAGAAATTGAACAAGTTCAGGAAATTTTCGAAGGTGATCGTTGCATTATCAAAAATCCCTTTTTTATTTTTTAGTTTGTCAATTTCTCTCTCATGTTCTCTGCTGTCATAGAGATTAATGCTCTTGTCAACTGCTAAGCATAGGCGTGTTCTCAATTCATCCATCTTTCTATTTTTTTCTTCTTCTGTATATTTGGAATAGTTATTATCATTCCAGCCGAACTTTATTAAATCCGCTTCTAATTTATGACGATATCTATTCGCTCGGTTCAGTGATAATGGAATTTCACTAATTTCTTCGATAGTTTTATTCCATTGATCGATTAGATTATCAAGAGGTTCAGTTTGAACAATACCCTTATTTGGCATAGATGAGATGTTTTCTTTATTTACATAATTTTTTAGGTTCCGTTGGGAAGCTACGCTCTTCCCTTATCGAATCAAAAAAGAAAAAAATTACTCTTTCTTCGCTGTTTGTTATCAACCGTATCGGAGTAACCGGACGCTATCCCCATAACCTTGAAGAAGTCCTTGAACAATATGCCAAAGCAAAGACACAAAAAATCATATCCTAAACAAAGGAGATCCTGACATGGTTGATGCAAAAGTCCTCGAAACAGTAAATTTTTTTGGCACACAACTCCGGAATAACGGAGTCCGCATCAACAACCTTATCCTGTTCGGCTCATCGAGCACGGGTACTGCAACAATGGGAAGTGATATTGATATCGCAATAATCTCCGAGGATTTTAAAAACCGGGATATTTTTGACCGGGCACTTCTCACAAAAGATGCAGAGATGCATACCGTAAAAAAATTCAAAGTGCCCCTTGATGTAATCACGTTACTCCGGAAGAATACCGGGATCAAAAATCCCTGATTGCAGTCACGATCCGGAAGGGGATTGCCCTTCCAACGGTATCCTCGGCATAAACATGAAAACAATCAGTGAAATACGAAAAGGAGGAATTGACTTCGAAATCGCGATTGAACAGGATGAGGATGGCTGGGTTATCGTCACCATACCGGCACTCCCGGGCTGTGTCTCTCAGGGAAAGACCGAGTCAGAGGCGAAGAAAAATAGTGCAGAAGCCATCGGACTGCATTTAAGCGCGCTCGCCCGTGATAGCCTCACCCGGAGATTGCCCGGGGAACCCGGCGGATCACCATAAAGGTTACCGATCTTTCTGTTGAACAATTTCCTGAACTTTTATGATATTTCGTCCCTTCTTTTCTGACAGGTGGGATATATTCTTCTTTGAATTTCACCGGATGCAAAAAAGGAATTTACTCTTTCTTCGTTTTCTTGCTATCAATACCGTACTTCTCGGCATTCTTGTCGGCCAAGGCCTTGAATGGCCGCAATCCCGGCATTCTGCCTCTTGGGCTTGAAAAGGTGGCGGAACCGTCCGGGCCAGACTAATGGAAATACCAAATGTGCGTGACGTATCCCGCACCCCCGCACCGCAAGGAACATCAGTCCCGCGGGTTACAGGAACATATGGATCTCCTGACAGGGTTAGTGACCATTTCTCTTATGGTCCCGGCGGTTTTTGCCGGGGTTGCCGGCGTACACCCGGGCCGGGCCTCCCCAGCCCCCCGTGTAACCCGTCGCGTGCTGCTTACCGCATCCCGGGGGGATGTGGACCACATTGTCATCCGCGGGGGAACCTGGGAAGCAATCGGATACGAGCTGGGGAAGCTTGCAAAGGAAAAATACGGGGTAAAACTCCTTTCTTTTACCAGCCCGGCGGTGGGAATGGAGAAGGAAGCGTACATCAGGTCCGTTTACCCCTGTCTGGCGGAAAAGATCAGAGGGATCAAAAGGGCCTACGGAATCGACCCCGCCGATACCTCGGTCGATGCCTCGATCCTGCCCCTCACGGTCATGACCCCGGCCTGTTCCGCCCTCTTCCTTCCGCCATCGATGACGGCGTCGGGCCATGCCACGTCCGGGAGGAACACCGACTGGGTTGCCGCTCCTGGCAAAGACGGGAAAAAGAAATTCCCGAAGAATTCCCTGGAAGCGATCATGACCAACCTCCTGGGACAGGCCTACGTGCTGGAACTTTACCCCGATAACGGCTACGCGACCCTGGTGCTCGGGAGCACGGAACTCGCGAACGTGTTTACCGACGGGATCAATGAGATGGGACTGGTTGTTCAGCTCCTGCAGGATGACGAAGATGTGAACACCGCGGATCCGGAAGCCCCCCTCGGGGGCGGTAAGAGCACCGCAATCAGCTTCAGCCATGCGATGAGGATGGTGCTGGAGCAGTGCGCCACGGTTGCCGAAGCAAAAGAGAAACTCCGGGCAGTCACCATGACGGTATTCGGCCTGGCCGCCATGCATGCCCTGATCTTTGATACCTCAGGGAACGCTGTCATTGTGGAGATCGACACGAAGAAGAACCGGGTAGTCTTTACGGACTACAAAAATATCCCGGTCCCCCTGACCAACTATGCAGTTCACCTGCACCCGGATGTCACCGCAATGGTCCCGAAATATCCTGATGAGCCCTACGATGACACGGTCAGGAGGAGGAAACTGCATGATTTCGTGGCCGGCCACGCCGGGAAGTTTACCACGGATGATGTCTGGAATGCCATGGCTCTGGTCGAGGCAAACATGGACACTGCGCCGGACCCTCATTTCACCGGCGAGATCTTCCGGCCTGTCTGGACCGTGGTCACTGATGCCCATGACCGATCCATGGTTGTGAAGTATTTCCTCAGGGACGGTCCCGGCTACGACCCGGTCAGGAAGGCGCATGAAACCGTCTATGCCGAACCATTTACCTTCTGGCTCCGGAGATAAAAGGGGCAGCCGCATGCCGGCAGGAAAGCCTGTCGGGCATGAGGGGAGCGATGAGGATATGCATATAAGGTGCTGACAGGTTCATGGCGGATCGTCGCAATCAGCCGACGCCATATATCCTCACAAAAAAAAAGGTTACTCTTTCTTCGCTATCTTGATATCAATGCCATACTTCTCGGCATTCTTGTCGGCCAAGGCCTGGATCGCCGCGATCTCGGCGTCCTGCCTCTTGGGCTTGAAGAGATGGCGGAACCGTTTCTGGGTCTTGAGGTACTCCTCGACGGGTTTCCTGACCACTTTCTTTGCCTTGGTCACCTTTCCGTCCACCATCTCGTAGTTCACCCAGAGGCCGGTCTCGATGGCGAGTTTTGCAATCGCGATCGTCTGCTCGCCTTCGAATCCCCAGCCGGTGCAGCAGGGTACATGGATCTGGACATAGGTCGGGCCAACGGTGTTGAGCGCCTTTTCCACTTTCTGGAGCAGGTCGTTTGGGTAGGCAATCGATGCCGTTGCCACATAGGGAGAACCGTGGGCCGCAAGGATCGCTGGCATGTCCTTTTTCGGGCGCTTGTTCCCGAAGGACTGGGAGCCTGCCGGGCTCGTGGTCGTACTCGCATCGTACGGCGTTGCACCGGACCGCTGGATACCGGTGTTCATATAGGCCTCGTTATCGTAGCAGATGTAGGTGATATCGTGGCCGCGTTCGAACGCGCCGCTGATGCAGAGCATCCCGATATCAAAGGTCGCGCCGTCGCCGGCCATCACGATGACTTTCTCTTTCCTGCCCTGCTTCTTGAGGGAGGACTCTATCCCGGAGGCAACTGCCGAAGCGTTCTCAAAGAGCGAGTGTATCCACGGGACCTTCCACGCAGTCTCGGGGTACGGCGTGGAGAAGACTTCCATGCAGCCCGTTGAAGAGACGACAATGGACTCCGGTCCGGCCGCCTTGAGCATGAGCCGTGCGGCAAGTGCCGCCCCGCATCCTCCGCAGGCCCGGTGGCCGGCGTCGAAAAGTTCGCAGGATTTGTCCGCCATGATTTAGAGCACCTCCTTACGCAGCCCGATAAACTGATCTCCCTTACCTTTTTCGGCAAGCGCGACAACCTCGCGGATGTCCTTCTTGCGCACATCTCTTCCGCCAAGTCCGATGATGTAATCGTACACCGGGATGCCGGAACCGTAGAGTGCGTCTTTTACTTCGAGTGCGGTGGCACCTTTCGCGCCAAGCGAGATGTTCTTGTCGAGCACGGCAACGTGCTTTGCGCCTTTGAGGGCCTTTGCCACATCTTCTGACGGGAACGGGCGGAAGACCCGGATCTTCAGAAGCCCGACTTTCTTTCCTTCTTTTCGCATCTCGTCGATGGTGTCCTTGACGGTACCGCAGATCGAACCCATGGCAACGATCACGGTCTCTGCATCCTCAAGCTGGTAGCCCTCGACAAGAGCGCTGTAGTCACGGCCGAACATCTTCCCGAACTCGGCCCCTGCTGCCCGGATCGCGACCGCTGCTTCCTTGACGGCCTTGTCGATCTCGTACCGGAACTCAAGGTAATACTCGGGCGTTGCGTACATCCCGAAACTGATGGGGTCGGCTGCATCGAGCCGTTCCTTTGGCGAAAACTTCGGGAGGTACTTGTCCGCATCCTCCTGCGAGATCATGTCCACCGGCTCGTACGTATGCGAGAGAATAAATCCGTCAAAACAGACCATCGCCGGGAGCTGCACGGTGGGGTTTTCCGCTACCTTGTAGGCGATATAGTGGAGGTCGGTTGCTTCCTGGTTGTCCTCGGCATAGAACTGGAGCCAGCCGGAGTCCCGCAGGGAAATCGAGTCCTGCTGGTCGTTCCAGATGGAGAGCGGGGCGCCCATGGCCCGGTTGGCAATGGTCATAACAATGGGCAGGCGCATGCCGGCCACGTTGAAGCAGACCTCGTACATCAGGGCAAGGCCCTGCGAGGTGGTGGCGGAGTACGTCCGGGATCCCGCGGCGCTCGCCCCAAGGCAGGCGGAGAGCGCGGAGAACTCGCTCTCGACCGTGATGTAGTCCGCGTCAAGTTTCCCGTTTGCAACCATCTCGGCGAGCGCTTCGACGATGTGGGTCTGGGGGGTGATCGGGTACGCGGAGACGACCTGCGGGCGGCAGAGCCGGACCGCCTCGGCGACAGCCATCGAGCCTTCGGTGATTTCAAGCATCTACTTCTCCTCCTGTTTCATTGCGATCGCATCTTTCGGACACTCGGTTGCGCACATGCCGCAGCCCTTGCAGTAGGCATAATCGGGATCGAAGAACCCTTCGGTATCTTCGGTGATGCAACCTTCGGGGCAGATGATCTGGCAGGTCCCGCACTTGGAACACTTGCCGTGGTCGAAGATGGGCTTGAAGACCCGCCACGAACCGGTCTTGTTGTCCCGTGATTTTCCGGGCCGGGCCCGGCAGCCGATTGCAAGCGCCATTATGCCGCCGCCCCCTTCACGTGCTCGAACGCCTGCCGCGCTGCCTCGATATTCTTCTCCGCGAGCTCTTTTGGGAACCGGTGGTAGAGTGCATTCCTGAGTGCATCGAACTTGATCTCGCCGGTTGCTGCGGCAAATGCTCCCATGAGGGAAGTATTGGTGATGGGAAGCCCGATCACCTTGAGCGCAATGGATGTCGCATCGATGGTGATCAGCTTAACGCCTTCGGGCACTTGGTAATCCGGTGCCTTTTCGGTATTGACAATCACGATGCCACCCTTTTTTACTCCCGAAAAAACATTCACGTCTTTGATGAGCGTGCTGTCCTGGACAATGATATAGTCCGGTTCGTACACCTGGCTCCGGAGCCGGATCTTACGGTCGTCAAACCGTACGAATGCCTGCACCGGGGCACCGCGCCGTTCGACACCAAAGGCCGGGAACGCCTGCGAAAAAACGCCCCCTTCAAACGCAGCAACAGCAATAAGTTCCGCAGCGGTGACCGATCCCTGGCCACCCCTGCCGTGGATACGAAGTTCTCTCAAAGAAAAACCCCTCAGTAATTTTACATGATAAATCGATATAAATCTAGAGATCCACATCGAGGCCAAGGATCTCTTCTGCCCCGGAAAAGACTTCGCGGGCAATACGTGCCAGACCGCGGGATGCGCACCATTCATCGTAAACGGCCACATCCGTGCCCAGAAGCGATTCAACTTCAGGGGCAAGAAGGGGGGCAAGTGACCCGGCAAGCGCGACTTGGGCGCGCGGGTTGAGCAGCAGGAGTGCCGCGCATTCCATGGCCGAGAACATGGCCACGGTCCGGATACGCAGGGACTCGTCATCGGGAAGGGAATAGTTCACCCCGGCCTGCTGGAAGGCCTCGTTTGCGGTGCATTCTCCCGCATCCACCCGGCGGATGGCATCGACATCCAGCGCACCGTGCCGGGTGCCGGGGGCAAAGATACAGGCATCAAATGCCCCGACCAGTTTTCCCGCCGAAACAAGCAGGGTCACGGTGTTGGAACTGGCATCCGAGACTACGACATCGTCTCCCAGGTCCTGGCAGACCTCAAATGCAATCCCGATCTTTTCCGGGCTGGACTGGTGGGAGTACGCCTTGAATCGGGGATCGGTCGGGGAGTCCCGGTGCAGGCCGGGGATGACCACAGTGGGCAGGCCGCTTTTTTTGATCTCGTCAAAGACCTTTGTACCGCCGCCGACATGCTTGCCCGCACCCTCGCGGCTGACAATGCCCCGGTTTTTTATCTTGTCGATCCCGGTAATCCGGGAGAAGTTGTCGCCCATCGAGTAACACAGGGCGATCCCCTCGATCTCTTCGGGGGGGCAGAGGCGGCCGAGATCTGCAACGGAAAAGCCGGTGGCCTCCTCGCGCGTCAGCTTGAACTGCCCGGTCTCTGAGGAGAAGCGCATGGCGGTCGTGCCGTGATCGATCCCGATGAACATAGCAGTAATCCTATAGCATAACCTACATATTAGGTATTGATGTTTGATGTGGTGACAGGCGGGGCCGGGTTTATCGGCTCCCATCTGGTTGACACGCTCGTTGCCCAGGGTAACGAGGTGCTGGTCATCGACTCGCTCTGTGCAGGACGCCGGGAATGTATTGCCCGGCACATCGACAACGGCGCGGCCCGGTTTGTCCGGGCTGACCTGCTGGACGACGGCTGGCAGGAACATATCGATGGGGCGGACCGCCTCTTCCACCTTGCAGCGGACCCGGATGTCCGGCAGAGCGCCATTAATCCTGATCCCACAATGCAGAACAATATCATGGCCACGTACCGGGTTCTTGAGGCAATGCGCCGGTACGAGGTCACGGAGCTCGTGTTTACCTCCACATCCACCGTATATGGCGATGCAACCGTTATTCCCACGCCGGAGGATTATGCCCCCCTCCTTCCTATATCCGTGTACGGGGCAAGCAAGCTGGCCTGCGAGGCGCTGATCTCCTCGTACTGCTATTCCTTTGGCATGAAATCCTGGATCTACCGGTTTGCCAATATCGTGGGCGAGCGCAGCGGCCATGGCGTTATCACGGATTTCATCAGGAAACTCAGGGAAAACCCGGCCGAACTTGAGATCCTTGGGGACGGGAAACAGGCCAAGTCCTATCTTGAAGTACACGAGTGCGTTGCCGCCATGCTCTTTGCCCTGCGCACACGGGGGACAGTCAATATCTTCAACATCGGTTCCGAGGACTGGATCGATGTAAAGAGCATCGCCGAGATCGTGGCCGAGGAGATGCACCTGCCGGACGTGAAGTTCCGATTCACGGGAGGCGAGCGCGGCTGGGTGGGCGATGTGCCCCGGATGCAGTTGTCCATCGAACGGATCAAAGGCAAGCGCTGGAAGCCCGAACTTGGATCCCGGGAGAGCGTACGGCTTGCTGCCCGCGACCTGGTCCGATCCGGATAAGGGGATTTTTATGAAGTGTATCCTTATTCTTGGGGATGGCATGGCAGATGAGCAGATCCCGGAACTGGGGGGAAAGACCCCGTTAGAGTACGCAAAGACGCCCAACCTGGACCGGATGGCACAGGAAGGTGCGTGCGGCATGCTGCACACGATTCCTGATGGTTTTGAGGCGGGAAGCGATATCGCGAACATGTCTATCCTCGGGTATGCGCCGGAAAAGTACTATACCGGCCGCGGGCCCCTGGAAGCGCTGAGCATGGGCGTTGATCTCGCTCCGACCGATGTTGCATACCGGTGCAACATCGTGACTGTCAGGGATGAGATTATGGCGGATTTTTCCGCAGGCCACATCAGCAGTGCAGAAGCAGCGGAACTTTTTGCGTCTCTTGCCCCCGCGGTTCCGCGTGTTCTCCTCCGGGCCGGGGTCAGTTACCGCAACCTCCTTGTCGTCCCCAACGGGTCGGCAGCTGACTCCTCCGCACCTCATGATATCGTGGGCCAGCCGATCGCAGCCTACCTGCCCCGGAACGGCGACGCCGATATCCTGCTGTCTGCCATGGCAAAGAGCCGCGAGGTGTTTGCCGGCCACCCGGTAAACGTGGCACGCGTCCGGGCAGGAAAACTGCCGGCAACGCAGATCTGGCCGTGGAGCGGCGGGCGGCGCCCGGCCTTTCCTTCCTTCTTTGAAAAGTACCATCGCCGGGGAGGCATGATATCGGCCGTCGATCTCTTAAACGGCATTGCCCGCTGTGCCGGCATGGAGGTCATCAAAGTCCCCGGCGCCACGGGATATTTCGATACGGACTATATGGCAAAGGCACGGTATGCACTCGATGCAATCCGGCGCCTTGATTTTGTCTATGTCCATATCGAAGCTCCCGATGAGGCCGGGCACGAAGGGAGTATAGAGGAGAAAGTCCGGGCCATCGAGAACGTGGACAGGGTGGCCGGTGCCATACGAGCAGAGTTTGATGGCATTATTGCGGTTCTCCCGGATCACCCGACACCGATCCGGATTAAAACGCATTCCCGTGAACCGGTGCCGTTCGTAGTGACAGGCAAAGGTACGGATTCCTGCACACAGTTCTCCGAGAAAGAGGCACAGTCGGGGATGCTTGGGACACGGAAGGCAACTGAGCTCCTCTCATTCCTCTTTGCATAATTTTTTTTAAAAGGCGATGTGGCATCAGTCCCCTGCTTCATCACGAATGTCAGTGGGGGTAACTTTCATCATTTGCCTCATCCGCATCTTCGTTTCTTGTACAGGCGGATATAAGTTTGGCGGATGAGGGGCTGATCCGGTTTACCAGAGCTGTTATCATTTGCAACGTTGATGGAGTACTAGCGATGAAAAAGAACCTGCTGATGTGGGATGAATCCCTGTTCAGGGACCCCGATGTTTTTGAGATCGATTATATCCCCGAGCAGTTCGAGTTCCGTGATGCCCAGATGCGCGAACTCGCGTTCCAGATAAAGCCCGGACTCCGGGGCGGCCGTCCCCTCAATACGATCTGCAAGGGCCTGCCTGGTTCCGGCAAAACCACCAGTATCAAGAAACTTTTCCAGGAGATCGAGGAGACTACAAAGAAACTGGTACCGGTCCACGTCAACTGCCAGATGGACAATACCAAGTTTGCCATCCTCTCCCAGATATACAAGAAACTCTCGGGTCATCTCCCTCCTGCATCGGGAACGTCGTTCAAGCAGGTCTTTGATGCGGTGGCCCGCATGCTCCAGAAGGAGGAATGCGTGCTGCTGGTAGCCCTCGATGATGCCAATTACCTTCTCTACGAGAACGAGCTCAATACCGTACTGTATACCCTGCTCCGGGCACACGAATCCTACGAGGGTGTCAGGATCGGAGTGATCGTGATTATCAGCGACCCGGATGTGGACCTCTCGCGGGCAGTGGATGCACGGGTCTCCTCGGTCCTCCGCCCCACCGAGATCTATTTCCCGCCGTATGGTAATGAAGAAGTCCGGGAGATTATGACCGCCCGGGTGATGCAGGGTTTTTTCACCGGGGTCTTAAGCGACGAGATGCTCAATCTTGTCGTGGAGCAGACCCAGAAAAGCGGCGATCTACGGGTAGGAATCGATCTCCTCAAACGGGCTGCGCTCAATGCAGAGCGGGCCGCCCGGCGCAGCATCGAGCGGGGGGATATCTGCGGCGCATATGCGGTTTCGAAGTATCTCCACCTGGAATACACACTGCGGACCCTCAAAGACGAGGAGCGCAGGGTTCTCCGGGAGCTGGCCGCAGCAAGTGCCGGTGGTACCGAGATGAACGCCGGAGAAGTGTACAAGTCCATCAAGGAGAAGGTGCCGCTCGGGTATACCCGGTTCTACGAGATCGTAAAAAAGATGGATGCGATGCGGCTGGTCAATCTCCATTACCGCGACGGGAAGGGCCGGACCCGGGTGATCACGCTCCGGTACGAACCGGCCCGGGTGCTGGAATATCTTTTATAAGGCCGACGGAATATTTTCAAAAATCTTATCTATTTGAGCCCCCTCATCTTATGAGACAGGGGTTTTTCTATGTTAAGTGTTAACGAACTGGCACTTGAAATATTTGACAACCTCGCCGATCTGGCGGAGGAGTTCAACGCAGTATACCACGAGCTCGACAATGGCGCACGCATCGTTGACTGCGGAGTCAGCACACGGGGCGGGTATGCAGCAGGGCGGGCATTTACCGAGATCTGCATGGGCGGTCTTGGAGAGGTTAACTTCCGGATGGGACAGATCAAGGAGTTCCCCCAGCCGTTCATCGATGTAAATACCGATTTTCCCTCGATTGCCTGCCTCGGCGCACAGAAAGCCGGCTGGACGGTCAAGGTAGGGAACTATTTTGCGATGGGCAGCGGCCCGGCCCGGGCGCTCTCCCTCAAGCCCAAGCACACCTATGAAGTGATCGATTACGAAGACGACTATGACTGCGCTGTGATCTGCCTCGAATCCGATCACCTGCCAAACGCAGAAGTCATGAATAAGATCGCAGAGGAATGCCATGTGGATGTGGCAAACACCTGTGCCGTGGTTGCGCCGACTTCCTCGATTGTCGGCTCGATCCAGGTGTCGGGCCGCTGCGTGGAAACAGCGATCTACAAGTTAAACGAACTTGGCTTTGACACCCGGAAGATCGCATCCGCCATAGGCACAGCCCCAATCCCGCCGGTACGGGGCGCCAAGCGTGCGATGGGCGTGACAAACGATGCAACCATCTACCACGGCCAGATCCAGCTCACGATGAATGCGCCGGAGATCAAGGACTACCTTGAGAAGATCCCGAGCAGCAAATCCAAGGGCTACGGCAAGCCGTTCAACGACATCTTCAAGGAAGCAGGGTACGACTTCTACAAGATCGATACCTCGCTCTTCTCTCCCGCGGAAGTCATCATCAACGAACTTTCCGATGGCAGCGTCTACCGTGTGGGCGCGGTCAATACTGATGTGACCTTAAAGTCATTCGGGTTACAGTAATTTTTTTCTTTTTTCCACCCGGTCCTTGGACTGGTTTTTTGGCATATGCCCGGTACACTTCCGTATCGTCCGGAAAAATTACCACACAACCCAGAATCCCTTAAATTCCCCGGTGGCCCCTCCCTCGGTCACCTGCAGGTTCTCGACATGGATCCGCGGATCTCCCCGGGCCCATACCAGCCGGAGAAAATCATCGAGCGCTGCGGGGGATCCTTCTGCAACCATGTGCACGGAGCCGTCCTGCATATTCTGCACCGAGCCATGCAGCCCGAGATGGTGGGCGCATTCGGATATATAATGCCGGTATCCCACCCCCTGCACGTTGCCGGTTGCCACCGCGGTAACCCGCTTCATCGCTCCTGATCTGGGGGCAGTATTACAATAATCTTTGCGGTTTTTGTTCCGGTGGCATTCCTCCCGGCGGTAGGGATCCTGATAGTTTCTCTCTAAAAAAAAAGGTAGTTATGCCGGAGTCCTGCTCCCGCTATTCTTCCGGCGGTTTTCTTGTCAGGAAGAAAGGCAGTAACAGGATGGTTGCAAGAATTACCATAAACTCGGCAAAGAGGTACAGCAGGTCTTCCCGGGCCTGGTCATAGAACCGGATCTCAAAAGAGGTGGTCTGGTTCCAGGAT
The DNA here is from genome assembly GCF_000017625.1 of Methanoregula boonei 6A8. NCBI lineage: Archaea > Methanobacteriati > Methanobacteriota > Methanomicrobia > Methanomicrobiales > Methanoregulaceae > Methanoregula > Methanoregula boonei. The sequence goes on from NC_009712.1 coordinate 648,998, forward strand.
ACCACCGTGGAATTGTCCGGAAGCCGGGTCACGTTTGCACCCTGACTCAACCCCGCAAGGAGCGGGTTGCGTACATCGTATTCCCCGGGCAGATTCACGCTCACGTTGTATGGTGAGAAATACGATTCCTGAATCTGGTTGTTGCTTAACGGTGCTACGTAGGCAACGGTGTAATTCCCTTTGGGAAAGGAAATTGACGAGGGGGCGTTCCACGGTTTTGTCCAGTTAACGTCCACCGGAGTGCCATTCTCCGCGATCAGGGTCACATTGGTGACGCTCACAGGGACATTCTCTCCCAGCATGTCGGTATCGGCAAACAGATAGTCCGACGCACCGGTGATATCAACCCGGGCGGCATACGATGTAGCGTTGGGCAGCACCTGGTACGTGGCATCAAGTGCCCCGACAGGGGGGACACCAAGGATGATCACAAGTGCAACGCAGAGAGCAGCGAGGGCAGGTCCGCATCGATCTCGATTGGGGGTTCGCATTGTTTAATCACTGTTTCCGGGTCTTTTAAGAGGTGACCGGTCACCACACAGACAATCTTCTCATCGCGGTCGATCGCACCCATCTCTACGAGCTTGCGGATGCCGGCCACTGATGCGGCAGATGCAGGTTCCACGCCGATTCCTTCCTTGCGTGCGAGATCGCGCTGCATCGCAAGGATCTCATCATCAGTCACCGATTCGGCTGTTCCTCCGGTCTTACGGATTGCAACAAGCGCCTTCTCTGCATTTACAGGTGCACCGATCCGGATTGCTGAGGCAAGGGTCTCGGGATTCTCCTCGGTCTGGACAACGGGCAGGTTCTCCTTTATTGCCCTGACGACAGGGCTTGCACCGGTGGCCTGAATGCCGGTCATTTTTGGCAGGCTATTGATAAAGTCCAGTGCCTCAAGTTCCAGCAGCCCTTTGTACACCGCGGAAATATTTCCAGCGTTTCCTACCGGGAGGACAATCCTGTCGGGGACGCATCCCAGCTGATCGATTGCCTCAAACCCGATCGTCTTTTGGCCCTCCAGCCGGTAGGGATTGATCGAGTTTAAGAGGTAGAGCCCATGCGTGAGGCAGAGATCGTGGACCATCTCGAGTGCACGGTCGAAATTGCCCCGGATCGAGATAACCTTTGCACCGTGCATCAGTGCCTGGGCAATCTTTCCGACAGCAACGTGTCCCGCAGGGAGAAGCACGACTGCCGGGATCCCGGCTTTTGCGGCATAGACTGCAAGGCTTGCCGAGGTATTCCCGGTGCTTGCGCAGGCAACGCTCTTCTTCTTGAGCTGGATTGCCATGGAGACGCCCACGGTCATCCCGCGATCCTTAAAAGAGCCCGACGGGTTCATCCCTTCGTGTTTCGCATAAAGGTGCTTCAGCCCCATCTCTTCCCCGAGGCGTTTTAAGTGGTAGAGGGGGGTACCTCCTTCCTGCAGGGAAACCGGCTCAATATGCACCGGGAGGAGCTCCTTGTAGCGCCAGACCGAGAGCGGGCGGGCGTCCCAGGTGGAACGCTTCACGGTTATTGTATCAAGAGGATATTTTACCGCGAGCAGGTGACCGCATTTTTTACAGTTATAGAGGATCTCGTCAGCGGAATACGTGGCACCGCAGTGAACGCACACGAGATGGTACATGGTCACCTATTGGTTTTCCGGGTACATATAGAAGCATGTCAGGAGAAGAGATCGTTACGTGCGGGCGTTTTCTCCAAGGGAACGGTACAGCTCGTCCTTCCGGTCATTTTCCACCGGGAAATCCCTTCTGGCCTGTTCCACGATTAAGGGATCGATCTCGTAGTACAGCAGTTCCTGTTCTGTACCTGCCCGTGCAATGATGGTCCCGTGAGGATCTGCGGTCATTGACGCTCCCGCATACTGATCTACCGGGTTTGTCCCGGAGGTATTCACTCCCGCAATGTACATCTGGTTCTCCGCTGCACGGGACTGGATGAACAGCTCCCAGTGTTTCAACCGGCTTTTGGGCCATGCAGCAGGAACAATCACCGCATGGACACCACGTTGCCGGTATAACCGGAAGATCTCGGGGAACCGGAGATCGTAACAGATAGCAAGACCGATCTGCACTCCTTCAAGGGCAAAGGTTGCAAGCCCGGTACCCGGGGAAAAAGCCTGATCTTCCCGGCCGGGTGTGAAGAGGTGGATCTTCGCGTACGTTGTAAGGATCGTGCCATTGCGATCGATAGCGATTGCCGTGTTTCGTGGTTTGGGCAAGCATGTCTCGCGAAACGATCCGATGACGGCAATTTTGTGCTTTTTTGCAAGCTCCCTGAGGCCGTTCACCACAGTCCCGGAGATGCCCCCGGTGTTTTTTGTTGAACAGGGATCCCACCCTGTGGCAAACTGCTCGGGAAACGAGATAAGTGCCGCCCCCTCACGGGCAGCACGAAAAAAACACGTTTCTACTTGTTCAAGGGTCTCGTCCGGGGCTTCCCAGACTCCGCTTATCTGGGCGCTGCAGCATCGCATCGGGGCATCTCCGGAGTTTCCGTTTTAGCTCCCCGTCCCGCTTTTACGGTCAATGTACAGGATGAGCACTGCCCCCATCACGACAAGCATGATTGTGGTCAGCAGGAGAAACTGGGTGGATGAATGAAGAATCCCGAGGATCATGGCAGCGATAATGAGTCCTGCCGCAATAATGCTGCAACCCACAAGGACAAGACCCACGGTTGCACCGTCCCACTCTGACATTATGAAGCTCCTGTTAGGGGAAACGCAAGTTTGATCCCGGTGATGACAAACTGCACTGCAATTGCAATGAGCAGCATACCCAGCAGCCGGTTTATCACCCGGTACTGCCGCTGGCCGACCTTGCGCATGATATATTCAGCGTTCCTCATCATAAAATAGGTGATTGCGATAGATATCCCGATTGAAATAAAGATGAAAATCCCGGCATAGGGAGAGATTTCCGAAGCCTCATTGGTGAGCACAATCGTTGTCGTGATCGCCCCGGGGCCGGCGATCATGGGAATGGCAAGGGGCATCACGGCCACATCCTCATTGTCCTGCGACTCGTACTTCTCGGTTGCCGTCAGCTTTGTGCGGGATGTTTTTGCATATACCATCTCCATACCGATCCCAAAAAGCAGGATGCCCCCCGCAATCCGGAATGCTTCAAGCGTGATGCCAAAAATCTGGAGAATAATGGTGCCTGCAATTCCCACGATGACAAGGATCGCAAGGGAGATGGTACAGGCCTCCCTGATGATCTGGTCCTTTGTTTTTTTCTCCAGATTGCCCGTCAGGGAGATATAGGTCAGCGTGGCTCCCAGGGGGTTTATGATAATAATGATGGACGATAAGCACAGGAGGGAAAAACTGAGCAGCTCATCAACCATAAAGAGAGACCAACCTTATGGCTAATAGATGTTTCCGGTAAAAAGAGGTTTTTAGTATTCGTATACCACGGATTCGTCAACCCGGGTGTATGCGAACAGTTCAGCCGGTTTGAAGTGGATGCCGATCTCCCGTGCGGCACTCTCGGGAGAATCGGAAGCGTGGATCACGTTCCTTCCGATGTCTATCCCGAAATCGCCCCGGATGGTTCCGGGAGCTGCCTCCTGGGGATTTGTGGCACCGATCATTTTCCTGACAATGGCAACCACATTCCTGCCCTCCCAGACCATCAGGAAGCACGGGCCTCCCCTGATATAGGATTTGAGTGACGGGAAGAACGGTTTTGACAGGTGTTCCTGGTACTGCTCGATAACCCGGCTCTCGGGCAATACCTCGAACCGGGCTGCCACGAGCTTGAGACCTTTTGCCTCAAACCGGGAGACGATCCCGCCGACCTGCCCGCGCTGGACACCGTCCGGCTTGATCATCACAAAGGTGCGATCCATGGAGGATCTCACTCCTTGTTTGTACCCTTCTGCCCTGCAGTTGTCCACTCAACCCGGCGCGGGACCCTGCCCAGCTTGTGGTTGTTCTGGCATTTGGTGCTGCAGAAATAGAAGATCGTACCGTCTCTCTTGACAAACATCTTGCCGGTGCCCGGCTCAAGCGGTTCACCGCAGAAACTGCAGATGTGCTGTTCAACCATGCGGTTCACCGCCTCGACAGTTTCTTTGCTTCGCGTTCGGTCTCAAGGAGCATGATAACATCTCCTTCCCTGATGGGGCCGACCGTGTTGCGGGTGATGATGCGCCCTTTGTTATTGCCGTCGAGGATACGGCACTTGACCTGCATCGCTTCCCCGTGCATACCGGTGGAACCGACAACCTCGATGACTTCTGCGGGCGTTGCGTCGTCAGCCATGAATGCACCTTATGCCTTCAATGCAGTCAGCTGCTTTGCGAGATCTTCAACCACTTCTTTTGCTTTGCCGGGCTTGACAATCGCTGCCGCGGCAGAACCGACATCAAGACCGCTTGCGGCACCGATGTCATTTTGTTTGTTGATGAAGACGTAGGGGATCTTCTTTTCTTCGCATAAGGGGGCCAGGTGCATAACAATCTCTGCGGGCTCCACATCGGCGCCGATTAAAACAAGCAGTGCGGCGCTGCGTTCAATGGCTTTTGTTGCCTCGTTTGAACCCTTCTTGATCTTCCCGGTGTCTCTTGCAACTTCAAGGGCTTCAAGCGCCTTGTTCTGGAGCTCCTCAGGAGCCTCGGTTTTTACGTAGCCTTTTGCCATAAACTCACCTCATTCAGGAGCCGATTTGCCCCTTCATTACTCATCAGTCAGCAGTGATGCAGCCATATCATTTCATCAGGAGGAGAAATAAAGGTTTGTGAGCGTGAGGGGAGACCACTGCCCGGCAGGGAATCAAACCGGGCTGCCACGCATCACCCACTAAGCCGGTAAATCTCGGTACCTTCCCCGGAGTACACTTGTTCCAAACCGGTGGAAGGAAGACTTACATTATAGGTTTCCCTCTCGGTGTCCCCGACATAGAGAAGGGTCGCATTGTATTTTTTCATGAGCGCCACAGTCTGATCGGGATTCTCGTAGATTGCCCTGACATCCCCGGGCCGGGTGCTGTACCATCCTGTCGTATCTTGCCTCCACATATATTCGTGGAAAGGCTGGCCCAGGATCGCTGGGATGCCAGTGAACGACGAGATCCGGGAGTAATACGTGTAGTCCCCACCGACAGCCTCGACAATGATCTCATTACCGGTCAGGTTCCTGAGATATGCAACTCCCCCGGCGTCCCCCGGGTGTGTGGAATCAAGGTAGGCCAGCCCGTCAAGTGTCCGGCCCCCATAGCTGAGATCGAGGGGCACCAGGAACGGGACGATAAAGAGGAACCCGATAACCAGCACGGCAAGGGCCGCGCCTTTTCTTACCGGCAGTATTGGTATGCGTCCCGGCCGGGCAAGCCATCCCCCCACCATTGCAAGGGAACTGATCCCCAGAAGGATCCACGCCGGAACATAACACTTAAAGACCGTGTTCATCCGGAAATACGTGTCACCCATGTTATCCTTGAGATAGAACAGTTCCACAACGAGAAGGATTCCCAGCCCGAAGATGGCCAGAAGATCGGGGATGCTGCGCTCCTTTTTTGCAATGAGATAGATAAGAGGGATAACGGCAATCGCGGCAGCCGTATACCCGGCCAGGATAAAGGGAGCCGCAACAAGCAGGAGGTACGGGCGATCCCGGATCTCTTTTACCAGGAACAGGAGGAAGATGGCGATAAACCAGCCATTTACCAGCAGGAACTGGAAGGGATCGGACGGTGTCCTTACAAGGGCAAATCCCCCGGTGTTAGTCTTGAGCATCAGGTAAAAGGGAAGGTAGATGATGATGGCAAGGGGTGGAACTGCGGCAAGCGGACTCCATGTCCGGATCCCTTGTCCCTTTCTCCAGCCCTTCCGCATGATCAGCGCTGCAACCAGTACCGTGATCGGGGCATAGATCAGGACATCCCAGGTATTGATTAGGGGCATGGAACCAAGACTGAGTGCCGCAAGCCCGCAGAGCAGCCATCTTCCCCGCGATTCCAGAGAATCCCAGAATTTATAGAGGTAGAGGAGCAGGAAGATCAGCAGTACCTGGTTGAAGATGGAGATGACATGCGCATGGAGATCTCCCCAAGTAAAGGAGAAGAGCGGATATTCATTGATGGTATTAGTGATCGTGCGGGTACTGTTCCAGAGCGCCGAGCTGATACTGCTCCCAATACTAAGCTGGTAGATAAATGAGGGATTGGGCAGAAAGAAGAGAAGGAGCGGTAGCCAGCGGAACCGGTCGAGCACGAGCGTACCGATTGCGTACACCGTGACCGCTGCAACCCCAAGGACCGTTGGAAGGGAGAGGTTAAACGCAATATTCGACGGCACCCCGCTTACAATCCCCAGGCAGCCGAATATCCAGTAACCCAGATAATAATAGACATCCATCGTCCCCCCGGAAAACCAGGGATCGAGAGGGGGCACGACCGGGCTGCGCATAATGGATGCAAGGAATGCGTGGTCCATGAACTTCTCTGCATAGGATATGGTCGGGTTGACAAACCTGACTGTGAGCATCAAAAAGAAGAAGATGAGGAAGATGAGCTCCCAGTGCCATTCTTTTTTCAGTTCACTCCACGCATAATCCCGCCGGTAGAGATGATACCCGAACAGCAGGGCAAAGGGAACAAGCCCAATCTGCACCGGGAGACTGGCAAGGCCGCAGTACCAGGTGAGGAGGGTAAACAGGACAAGTGACGCGCCAAAAGAAACCGGGAAGGCGTATTGCCGCAGACTATTTTTCAGGGAGGGGTAGAGCGCAAGCTGCAAAAATGTTACGACAAGGAGCCAGCTTGCAACGGACAGGGCCTGGAATTCAGGTGTCAGGTTTTTCCCCTCCGTCCAGTTTTGTCCAGAGTGCCGATTTGATGGTTGGGATCACCCAGTCCCCGAGGTAATAGATGGAAACAATCCCCCCGGCAAGAGTGACTAGGTTCTTGATCAGGTCATCGATCACGGCAATCAGGAACGCCACCCCGGGAGAGACACCGGTAATAGCAAACGTTGCCGATACGATAAGCTCGTAGGTCCCGATTCCCCCGGGAGTAATGGGTACCGCCTTGACCAGGTTTCCAAGGACAATAGCAAGGATGATCACCGCAAAAGGTATCTGCTGTTCAAACATCATTGCAACCGAATTGCAGACAAGAATGTCAAGCATCCAGATCACCATGGATGAAATTCCGAGAATCAGGATTGAACTGAGAGAGAGCGAGGCTCTCCTGATCTCATCGAGCATGGTCAGGATATATCTGACGTACTTGTTCGTGGAGGTCAGCTCCCCCACAAATATCAGGAAGATAAAGAATGCAAATCCAACCGCAAGGATAGCGATCATGATATAGATATAGAGGTTGAGCCAGCTTGGGAGATTGGGGATAAAGAACAGGGATGCAGCTCCCAGAATCGCTATGGCAATGATATCAAAGACCCGCTCCACCACGATAGATGAGATACCTTCCGAGTAGGTAGTCTGGTAATCGTGTTTCAGGATAAATATTCTGACAAAATCCCCCAGGCGCGCGGGGACAATAAGGTTGACCGTCTGGCTGACAAAGACACACGCCATTGAGAAGGTGACCCCGATCCGGTAATTAAGGCCAAGAAGGATCCGGTGGTATCTCCAGCCACGCAGCCACCATGCAGTAAGGCAGACAAGGATTGCAATCACCAGGTAAACCGGAACGATGTGCTGAAGTGCGGTGATCAGTTCGTCCCAGACATGGTAGAGCATATAGGCAATGATCCCGACAGCGATCAGGGTGGGGATCAGGATTGCGCTAATCTTTCGATACATGGATCTGCCACCAGAGGCGCAGGATGGATGAGCCCATCCCGAAAACATCCTTTACCCGTACCGTTGTTCCCCTGCCTGCCCGCCATCGGACAGGAAATTCCGTTACCTTAAATCCTGCCCTCTGTGCCCGCACCAGGAGTTCGGTATCCCAGAACCAGTGGTTCGACCGTATTTTCGGGAGGACGGGGAGAATTTTAGCCTTATTAAATGCCTTGAACCCGCATTGGTGATCGCAGAGGCTACTTCCAAGGATAGACCGTACAAGGAAATTATAGGATCTGCTGGCGATCTCGCGACTTTCAGTCCGGCGAATATCACTTTCCGGGAGCAGGCGGGATCCCGTGGCAATGTCTGCACCTTTTCGTATTTCATCGATAAGTTGTGGGAGGTGTTGCATGTCTGTGGCCAGATCGACATCATAGTAACAGACAATAGGGCCATTTGCCTGGCTGATTGCCCGGTTGAGTGCAGTTCCCCGTCCCAGCCGTTCACGGGAATGCAGGAGTTTCACGTGTATATCTCGTACTTCATACTCCCGGACCAGTTCCGCACTGCCATCGGTACTCCCGTCTTCAGCAACGATCACTTCGAACTGATCCGTGATCGTAGAAAGGACTGCCAGAGATTCCGGAATTGCACGTTCAAGCGCGGTGCGGTCATTGAACACCGGGATGATTGCGGTAACTTCAGATGTTGTCATCGGTGCGTTCTCTCCTGAATGCATTTTGCAATCCGGTTGCCTGCCCGGACAGATCCTTCAATGCTTCGTTCCGGATAATTCTCTTCCGAAAACATGCCTGCAAGGAAGATACCATGCTTTTCGCAGGCAGGGATCAGGGATCGGTATCCCGTCGTATACACCGGGCCCGCCCAGGGATCGATGGCCATCCGGCTCCAGTGGATTTCCCTTTCTGCAAGGCCAAATCTCAAACAGAAATCCTCTTTCATCTTCTGGTCGAGCCGCGCAGGAACACTGCCACTGAAATACGATGCCAGATACGCGATATGCTCACCGTACCGTTCATGCGGGATCAGATTGGTATGTGCAACTACCGCTCCGTACGGGCCTTCATCTTTCATGTTGGTCCAATACACGCCCCTGCACACATCACGTTCGAATCCTAAGGTCATACAGGCCGCGCCCTGATAGGGAATCTCCGGAAGGGTAAGGCCGGACAAGGATCCCAGCTCCTGAGGGGGGATCGTGGAAACGACTGCATCCACGATTTCATCATTGACATTCCATCGGTTGCCATTTTTCGAAAGGGACGTGACCGGGGTCTGCAGATTGATCTTCCCTCTTTTACTTCCGATAGATTTTTCCAATTGGTCAATAATCTGGTGAAACCCCCCGTTCAGGTAGCCAAGACGTTCCCCATGTACTCCCCTGTTCGACCTGATGGCGATACGGCTGATCAACCAGGCTGCAGATACCTTGCTCCGGTTCTTTCCGAATTTGCTTCGCAGGAGCGGTTCAAAAAACGAGGTATAGATGCGGTGGCCCAGATTATCAATGATAAATGTTTCAGCCGGGATATCATCGAGTGCGAGAGGATCCATTTTCCCTGCACGGTGCGTTAACAGGGCCAGTTTTGTTTTATCGATGAGGGAAAGTTCCGGCCAGCGCAGGATTTGTAATGGCGTCGTGAGTGGGTAGAGAGTGTCTCCCGAAAAGTAACCGGTACTCCCTGACCACCATTCCAGTTTTTCCAGCAGGCCAAGTTCTCCAAGGAGACTAAACAGTTGTTTATCGCCGGAAAAGCAATGGTGGTAATATCGCTCAATCCAGTAATCATCGATGTGGTATGAGGAGAGACAACCGCCCAGATACGGCATCTGTTCGAAAAGGAGAACATCATGCTCTCCGGCTAACGCATGAGCAGCAACCAGCCCGGTCAGGCCTCCTCCGAGTATACCTATCTTCATGCTGGGATACCGGTATTATTTATTCGGGATCACGTGAAAAAGGCTCCGGAACCGTTCTGAGAAAATGCGACGAATTGTGACGATATTTGTAAGAAAGTTTTTGTATTGATGAATTTAAAGTTCTTAAAACAGAGAAAGAACTTAAAAGAATTAAGAGAAAATATTAACTCGTCAGCCCATTGGATGGTGTAGCGAGATGCGGGTCTTTTTCATCGGATTTGGTCAAGCGGGGGGCAAAATTGTCGACATGTTCATTGAACAGGACAAAAAGCTCGGGACCCACAGTTTCCGGGGGATTGCCGTAAACACCGCACGGACAGATCTGATGGGGCTTAAACATATTGAATTGAAAGATCGCATCCTCATCGGGCAGACCATGGTCAAAGGCCACGGTGTCGGTACTGATAACGTGACCGGCGCCCGGGTTACTGCTGATGAGATTGACAGCATCATCTCTGCTGTTGACTCACGCGGAACCCATGATATCGATGCTTTTGTGATTGTCGCAGGACTGGGGGGAGGAACCGGATCCGGTGGTTCCCCGGTACTTGCCCGCCACCTCAAACGGATCTACCGGGAACCTGTCTATGCATTGGGCATTATTCCGGCACCGGAAGAGGGCCGGCTCTACTCTTATAACGCAGCCCGCAGCCTGACCACGCTTGTTAATGAGGCTGATAACACATTCATCTTCGATAACAGTGCATGGAAAAACGAGGGCGAGAGCGTCAAGAGTGCATTCGAGCGTCTTAATAACGAAGTTGTCCGGAGATTTGCTATTCTCTTCCGCGCCGGTGAAGTTGGCCGGATGGGTGTTGGTGAGATGGTCGTTGACTCAAGTGAGATCATCAACACCCTCCGCGGCGGCGGCATCACTTCCGTGGGGTACGCAATCAGCGAAGTGATCAGTACCCGCACCAAGCAGCAGCGGGGGCTTCTCGGAGGTATCCAGAAGAACATCAAGGATACCTTCGGGGGTAAGAAGGAAGCAAACGAGGAAGTGCTTATGGGTGAGGACCGGTCGGCAAAGATTGTCGGTCTTGTCCGGCGGGCGATGCTTGGCCGCCTCACCCTGCCCTGCGACTATTCAACCGCGGAACGTGCACTTGTTCTCTTGGCAGGCCCGCCGGACGAGATGGACCGGAAAGGTGTCGAAAAGGCCAAGAGCTGGGTTGAAGAGAATATTGCCGGTGTTGAAGTGAGAGGTGGGGACTATCCGGTCAACAGCGAGTACGTTGCTGCAGTTGTGATGCTTGCAACCGTAGGTAATGCACCCCGTATCAAGGAACTCCTGGATATTGCCAAGGAAACAAAAGAAGAGGTTATTAAATCCAAGGAGAAGAAATCCACTATGTTTGAGGAAGGTATCGAACCGTTGTTCGAATGAGTGAGGTTGATGATGAAGGGAATGGGATTGAAACGGTTAATTATCATTTTGGCCCTGCTGGTTCTCCTGCTGCCTGCAGTATCCGAGGCATATACAGTAAATTCAATGACGATAAACCCAAGTACTGGTGCATTGACTCCGGGAACGGCAGTGAGTCTTTCATTCACGGTACAAGAACCCAGTGGTTCATCGACAATGAACGATCTCATATTGAATACTGCATTGAAAAACCCCCAATGGTCTTATATCATCAATGTAAACGGAAACCCGACTTCACCTACCCAGTCAGGATCTGCTACTGTTGACATCAGTAGCTTTTTACTAGAGTATAAATCATCAGATGATGTCACAGTCGGTGTGACATTGTCCGGTACTGCTCCCTCAGTGACCCAAACCTCTAATCAAACTTTAATCTCTATATGGGAGGAGGATTCAAATGGTAATCAGGTTGCGACTCCCTATACCCAGACCGCACTTATCGTCAATACTAATGATGTAACAACCGCGATTGCAAATGCGAACACCCAACTTGCTCAGCTCAAGGCAGATATCGATGAGAAATCAGCACTTGGTATTGATACGTCTGCAGCACAGGCTCAGTACAACTCTGCCCAGAGCCAGATCTCTCAGGCTCAGGCAATGCCATCAAGCCAGTACACAGATGCGTTGAACGCGATTAATTCGGCCACATCTGCAATCACTAACGGAGAAACTCTTCTTGATAAATCTTGGGCTGAATCTGAGATCTCAAATGCGCAGGGTCCCATTAATAACGTTGATCAACTGATTGCGTTTTTCCAGAGCAACACAAGTACGGCGAATGATGCCCGTTTGTCGACGGTTATAACTGAAAGGGAAATTGCGGTCAGTTATATTTCGGCAGCAAATGACTTTGTGACCAACGGTAACTATGCATCGGCCCGCTCGAAGGCTGAACAGGCATATACCGAGGGAAACCAGTCCTACAACGATGCTCTTGCGTTTCAGGCAGCATTAGCTGCAAATCCATTCTCTAATCTTTTGGGAGGCCTAGGTACCAGCGTTGGTTCTGTGTTCAGCTCAGGTGTTCTGATCATAGGGGTTGGGGTAGTTGTTGTGGTATTGATTGTTGTTGGGATTATCATCTACCGCAAACGCTCCCGGTGGGATGAACTGGGTTGAAGATTGTGAAAATCCCCAATCTCACTCCCTTTTTTTATGTAGCAGGTAAACTCCCGTTGGCTTGGGACTTTTAGTGATTTCTTTACATCGTGGAAGGCTGTAAGAATTTTTCCGTGACTTGGGTGGCAACACCTCGTTTTCGCGTCACTTTCTTATCGAAGTAGTTATGGTATGCGTAAAGATGGAGACCGTAAGATACCTGCATTAAATGCCGAGCCCTTCTCATATTGCATCTTCCCACGCACCCCGGATCCTTTATCTTACCCGGTAGCAACTTGTTTTCCCGTTCACTTCCATTTTTTAACTTCAAAAATCCGATATTAGCATTTGGTAGCGTGCATATCTTGAAAATGGTGTATCCGGAAAAAGGGTAAATATGCACTTTTTTTGCAAAAAACCGATCGAAAACAGGATAAATATATCATATGGGGGTCAGGATTTCAACCGAGTAAAAATTAACGATCCCGGGTGAACACGTCAAGGTTAATGCTCCCCATGGTGCCGTCCCGGTGGAAATAGTAGTCAAGCAACCGATCCTGGTTATCATAAAAGGAGAACCAGTAATCCAGCTTGTAGGTCTGTTTATCATACCCCGGTATCGAATCATAACTCTCGGCATCGTGGAGGATGATGGTGTCCGGATGCTCCGCAGTAAGAGTTGCGATATCTTCTTTCTGGCCGTAGAAAGTTATCTTGTTCCACCGATCACCCCGGTAATACCAGGGCAGTGGCCAGTAATCCTGTGATGCGAGAACTACATGGCTCGAATTGTCAATAATGCCCATGACGCTTCTTAGATCTTCTGAATTCTGGACCTGGACAATGGGCTCATTAATATCTGCTGGAATAAATGCTACATGCCAGGTCATCAGGGCTAGGAACAGACAGCCGATAAGCGCAAAGGCAACCTTCTGCCAGTTCAGTTTGTACACAGCAACAAAAGACATCGGGAGGAGCTGGTGGATGATAAGCCATGGCACCTTTTCCCCGACGTAGGCATAAAAGGCCATGGTCAGGATCATCCAGTAGATACAGAGCTGGAAGAAAAAGTCGGATTTATATGAGGCCGTTCTGGAACATTTCAGCTGGTCACGGCTCGTTGCAGCAAGATCACCTACTGACAATTCGAACTGGCGCGTCGAAATCCAGTTTTTCAGACGTCTTCCTGCGAGGATTAGGCCGGAGTCCGTTACGATAAACTGAAGGGTTCCCACTATTGCCAGAAGGAATATTGGTACTTCGTAGAGCAAATAGAGGGGGATATAGAAATAAAACGGCCCACCCAGACGCTGTTCATCGGACATCGACACCCAGTGATCGACTGCCTGGTACCAGCCAGTGGTATTTACCTGGAAGTTCTGCCCGACCAGCGTTTCCGGATGCATCCCGAATGCCGAATAAAAAGCTACCAGTACCGCTGTGATCACCAGCAGTCCGATCAGGAGATCGTATTTCCATTGCGGTGGCAGGCTGATCCGTTTTCTCCAGATGGCAAATCCGAAGAATGTGATAAATATCAACAGGATAAACGGCATTTCTTCCTTGCAGCACAGTGCCCCTCCTGCAGCAAGCGCCCCGATGAGCACATACCTCAACTGTCCCCGCTCGAAATAATAGAGCAGGGCGACAAGGAGCAGCATCGTAAAGAACAGCATGAAGATATCATGGCGCAGGAACCGGGAGAAATAGACCATGTCGGGAGATATGGCAAGGAACAGTGCAACAACCAGTGTCTGTGCTTTAGTGATATACCCCAGCCGGTAAATGCAGTACACCAGCGGAATGAGCAGGGTGCCGAATAGTGCCGGGGCAAGCCTTGCCACCAGATCAGATGCACCAAAGAGGGAAAACATCCCGGCGGTGATGTAGTAAAGGAACGGGCCGTGGTAGCTGGGATCGTAGATCCATGTCCCTTTGGTCAAGAGGGTAAAAGAAAACCACGAGTGGATGGCCTCATCATGATGGAACAATTTGAGATCCAAGTGCCAGAACCGGAGGACTATGGCTACTAGAAAAACAAGAAGGAAAAGTCTCTCGAAAGTAAAAATGTGTTTTATCTTATCGGAAAAGAAAGCGGCCTTTTCCATGTGCCGCCCCTTCAACTTTCCAGTACAATTTCAATTCCGATATCTTTTGGCACCTGAATCCGCATCAGCTGGCGGAGTGCACGCTCATCTGCATCAATATCAATCAGTCTCTTGTGCACGCGCATCTGCCAGCGGTCAAAAGTTGCGGTCCCCTCCCCATCGGGGCTTTTGCGGATGGGTACAACGAGTCTTTTTGTCGGGAGTGGTATGGGTCCAGCCAGATTTACTCCTGTGCGTTCGGCTATTTCTCGGATCCTGTCACAGACCGTCTCTACTTTATTGAAATCTGTTCCTGTCAGGCGAATTCTGGCTTTTTGCATCACAATCACCAAAAAATATTATCTCATCTGTTTCGGCTGAATCGCAATGCACATTCCGGCAGCAATCGTTGAGCCCATATCACGGACGGCAAACCTGCCCAGCTGTGGGAGTTCCTTGACGTTCTCTATGACCATGGGTTTTGTGGGCTTGATCTGGACGATGGCTGCGTCTCCGGTCTTTAAGAACGTGGGGTTTTCTTCCTTGGTCTGGCCGGAGCGCGGGTCGAGTTTCTTCTTGAGCTCGATGAACGTGCAGGCTGTCTGGGTGGTGTGGCAGTGGAAAACCGGCGTGTAACCAACGGTAATTGCGCTGGGGTGCTGGAGAACAACGACCTGCGCCGTGAACTCATCTGCAACGGTCGGGGGCTGCTCGGCAGGGCCACAGACATCGCCGCGGCGGATGTCACCCTTTGCGATACCACGGACGTTGAACCCGACGTTGTCACCGGGGACTGCCTGGGGGATCTCTTCGTGGTGCATCTCGATGGACTTGATTTCGCCATCCTTGTTTGCCGGCATGAATGAGACCTTCATGCCCTTTTTCATGATACCGGTCTCAACACGGCCGACCGGTACGGTTCCGATACCGCTGATACTGTAACTGTCCTGGATAGGTAAGCGGAGCGGCTTGTCGGTGGGCTTTGAGGGTTCCTTGAATGTGTCGAGTGCAGGAATCAGTGCCGGGCCCTTGTACCATGGGGTTTCGGGGCTGTTTGCCTTGATGTTGATACCCTGAAGCGAGCTTATCGGGATAAAGAGCGTCTCTTCCGGTTTATACCCTACCATCTTGATAAGGTCGGAGAGTTCCTTCTTGACTTCGTTGAAGCGCTTTTCATCGAATTTGACTGCATCCATCTTGTTGATGGCGATGATAATCTGCGTGATGCCAAGAGTACGGGCAAGGAACACATGTTCCTTGGTCTGCTCCATGACGCCATCAGGGGCTGCAACGACAAGAATTGCTGCATCGGCCTGTGACGCGCCGGTGATCATGTTCTTGACGAAGTCTCTGTGTCCCGGGCAGTCTACGACCGTGAAATAATACTTGGGGGTGTCGAACCGCTTGTGTGCGATATCGATGGTGATACCTCTCTCACGCTCTTCCTTGAGGTTATCCATGACCCATGCAAATTCAAAAGTCGCCTTACCCTTCGATTCAGCCTCCTTGCGGTAGGCTTCGATAATGTGTGCAGGTACTGCACCCGTCTCGAACATCATGCGGCCAACGGTGGTTGACTTCCCGTGGTCAATGTGTCCGATAACGGCCAGGTTCATATGGGGCTTATCAGCTGCCATTTGATTGTTCCTCCCAAAATGGGGTAATACGCATACCGTCTGTCTATGCGAGTATTACATATATGAGACGCATCTATTTAAAGTATTTCGATTCCGCACACCTTTCTTCAGGTGAGAATTCTTATCGATATTCTCATATCGTTTGTCCGAGTATTTTCATGGGTATGAAAACCCTTGCTTTCCAGCGCGATACTGCAAAAAACCGGGTTACCGTTGCCTGTGCCATGGGCAGCGTCTCAGTGTACAGTTCATGCGCGTACTGCAGGCATTGTCAAGCGATCAAGGTGGGCGAACGCTTCTTGCCATCCCCACAGATCCAGGCACTCAGGAATTTGCGTCATCAGGGTGCTGCCGATGAAACCCTCATGACCGCCGGGATGATGTTCAATGCACTGGTGAGGGATGGATCTGCCGTTGAGTGCGATGATGATACAAGTCAGGGTTTTGAAAAACTGTACTGAACTTTTTCACCCTTATTTATGGGGCAGAACAGTGAGGCGGGTATTGATATTCTTCATCCGTGTAGTTGTGTGCCCACAGTCACAATTTTGCAGCGGGTACCGTAACGGGTTTTACTTGGTTGTTTCACGTTATCCCCCCCCCAATAACTCTTTTTTGTTTCATTAGAGGAAAGGCACAAGCAGGGCAGCGTATATCAGAAAAAACATTCAGACCAGTGCCAGTGCAACAACAACCAGTGCCCGGGTGATCTCGTTTGATGCCCCGACCACATCGCCATTGACTCCGCCGAAAATTCTTTCTGAAATGGTAAGAAGCACGACCGGGCAGAGGATCATCATGAGAGCGGCAACTGCGAGCCGGAAGGGAGATACTGGGAGAAGCACCAGAGGGATACAGAGCAAGAGTGAAAGGAAGGGAAACCAAGGCTTTGAAAACCGGTGGAGATAACTGTGCATTCCTTCCTTGAACGGCGCCCCGTAGGTTGTAAGAAACGCCATGGAGAATTTTGCCGCAACCTCGCCTATGATAAGGGCAGAAATCAGGGACGTCGCTGCATGGAGACCGGCAAAAAGAAGAAGAGTGACGACAATACCCGCGGCAATTCCCCCTGCTCCTACACACCGGTCTGTGAGCGCGCGCGTCCGTTTTTCGCGGTCACCCTGCGCCATGAGTCCGTCACCGAGATCGAGCAGGCCGTCAAAATGGTGGGCCCCCGACAAGAGAATCACCCCGGCAACGGCTACTGCCGCGGCAAGCACCGTGTCCCTTATGAAAAATACCGGTATGGCAACCAGAAGGGCAATTACGTAGCCGGCAATCGGAAATATCCATGAGTGACGTGCAAAAAGATCAAAATCTAGCGGCTTTCCCACAGGAAGAAGCGTAGTAAACTGCAAAAGCGAAAGAACCGGCCTCATACGCACTCACTGTACAGGCGGGAGGTACATCCGGCGATCAGGCCTGCCACGGCATCATCGAGAAACGGTCCGAGCGTGGCAAGGATCCCGGGTTTCTTCTGGTCGTACCGTGTAAACTCGAACCGTGCGTAGGTTCCTCCGATGCATTCGGCAATGGCCATGCCGATGATCTCGTCGCTTAATAAAAAAACCGGATCTTCGGCAATTTCGGAATCTTTCCGGTGTTCATAGAGTTCTTCTTCGAGCAACACGGCACCAAGGAGCAAAGAGGCGACGTTTGGGTCTGCAAGGTATTTCAGGATTTTTTTCCTGATATCTTCCGCGGCCTGCTCCTCCGGCATCCCATGAGAGACATAGAGCCCCATGGCAGCATCCACGATTGCATCAAGGGTAATCCCCTTTTTTTCCAGCCGGGTTTCGATCTCAAACATGCCTTGCCATGTACTGGGGGTACGATCCTATTATAGGATTGTGAAACAGGATGACGATATCTTCAAAGCAGATGGATAAGAGATGATTCTATCAGTATCCATGGCATTCCTCACCGGTGTACCCAATTTCTCCGGGAAAAGACCTGCATTTTGTGTCATTCTGGGAAATACACTGCTCTCAACCATCCCCGGTATTTCCGGTGCCGGTCCGACACCGGAACAAACCCTGCTCACCCCGAATCTTGATGCTGAATTGGTCACAAACGGTCGGATTGCAAACCCGGATATTAAGCCAAATACCCCCACCGGGTGTCCAACTCCTGCTACAATCACCCGTGCTATGATAGAACTGACCGGTATTGCCCCGGTCTTTATCAATGCAGGTTTGCATAATCCTCTGACCGTCCCGTACCTGGATGCCTTGGGAAGCGTGGGAAACGATCCCCGGACCGGTGATGCCATCCCCCGGGCCCACCAGATTTTTTCCCAAGGCAGGAATATTGGGAAGATCCTGTCAGGAATGGGAGACCTGCTGATTCTGGGAGAGTGCGTGCCCGGTGGAACCACAACAGCGCTCTGCGTTCTCCGGGCACTCGGGTATCCTGCCGCTGTAAGCAGCAGTTTTGTCGACAATCCCCGTGACCAAAAAGAGAGGATATGCCGGGAGGTCCTTACCGGCCTCACCCCGGAAATGCGGCGCGATCCCTTGGCCATTGTCCAGCGTGTCGGCGATCCAATGATCCCGGTCGCGGTAGGTATTGCCAGCACATACTCCGGAACCCTGGTGCTCGCCGGAGGAACCCAGATGCTTGCCGTGTGTGGTGTGATCAAGGCAATGAACGGTCGCCTGCCTTCTGTGGCCACGACTGTTTATGTTCGTGACGACGGTTCGGCAAACGTGCAGGAACTTGCCGATATGATGGGTGTAACCGTTTACTATGTTGATCCCACATTTGGTGAGCTTGGTCACGATGGACTCGCACGCTACTGCACCGGGGAAGTCAAAGAAGGGACCGGTGCAGGGGGAGCTATGTTCATGGCCTCAGTGATGGGATTTACCCCGGAGCAGATCAAGGATAAGATCTATAATACTGTGCTGGCTTACCGCTGAACAGACTTAAGACCCCGGTTATCCAATGGATCTGTAACAATGCTTCCTATCTGTGTAGTCAATAATTACGGGCAGTTTAACCATCTGATTCACCGCGCCCTGCGGGATCTTGACATCGATGCGGTGCTGATCCCCAATACTACTCCAAGGGAGGAGATTGCCTCTCAGTACCGGGGTATTATCCTTGGAGGTGGGCCGGATATTGCGCGGGCAGGGGTATGTGCGGAGTATCTGGATCTTGGAATCCCGGTACTGGGGATATGCCTTGGGCTTCACATAATTGCGAGAAAATTTGGTGGGGTGGTTCATCCGGGAAAATCCGGAGGATACGGATCGGTCGAGGTAACGATCCGTGAACATGACGATATCCTGTCGGGGTATCCAGATATAATCCCTGTATGGGCATCGCATGCGGACGAAGTCTGCAGGATCCCTGAGGGATTTACGCTTCTGGCCAGTTCCGGGATCTGCGAAGTGGAGGCAGTCGCTTGTCCCCGGAAACGGATTTACGGTCTTCAGTGGCATCCTGAGGTTAGTCATACTGTGGGTGGGAAGCGGGTGTATGAAAATTTCGATGCGATCTGCACGGAATAGCGTCCATATTGAGTGAGTTACCCATTTTTTGCCGTGGTGACCCCGGCGGAACATCACGTTTTTAAAGCCAAAAACAGCATTGAACAATATGCGAATCGGATCAGCTGCCCGGTATGGGTTTGTGTTTATCTGCCTCTGTGTGCTTGCCGGCCCGGCGCTGGCGGCCGGAGCCTATACAACCGTCCCCCAGGGGGGGACCGTCTTTATCGGTGAACAGGGTCTCGATATCACGTCCGCACTGGGTAGTGATTCCACCATTGGGTGGTGGGCCTCGGGGGCGGCAATTGCGACCAGTTCCCCCGATAGCCAGATGCCGGTGACCACCCCCTCTAACTTCTACATATCACCGTCTGCATTCGGGCAATATACAGGCAATTGGTATCGGATAAATTCTCAGGGAAAACCCGATGGGGTAGCTTTTGTCGTTGCCGATCCCTCTCTTGCTGTCAGGATAATCGATACAACCGTGAGTATCGATATGACAAACAAGTGGATTCCCCGGGGGGATCAGGCAGCTTTCCAGATAGATACCAACTTAAACCAGTTGTTTACAAGAGGCAGTTCTTCCACTGAAGGGATTGATCTTTATGTACAGGCTCCTTCAGGAGGAGTCTATTCAGCCCTTCTCGATAGTTCGGGTGTAGCCCACCCCCTCAGTAACCTTATCGTCTCGAGCCCATCGTACCAGACACCCTGGAGCTGGGACACCGGCAATTCGCAGTACGTAACGGGGACTTATACGATCTGGGCCAAGTGCGACATAAATGGCATGTATGATAATTACGGTACCACCGGTAAAACGATCAGCCAGCAGGTTACCGTTCTCGATCAGGAACAGAATCCTCTGATCTCGGCAAATGGTCCTGCAACTGTTACCACTACGCAATCGAATGCCATACAGACTTCCACAACACAGAATACACCCCTGCCCACTACGCTTCCGACAACAATCGTCACAACACCGGTAACGGTTATTACCACAACCACCGTAACCACCCCGGTCACTTCTGTGGCTACCACATCCGCTCCTGTGGAAACAACAACTCCAAAGGCCAGTGGGTTTGGAACGATCCTGACAGTGGTCTCAATAGTTACTATAAGCCTTCTGGGGTTTTGCCGTCGGCATTGAATGTTCCCTCCATAACCTTTTTATCCGCTGTTTCGCCATATCCGGAATATGAACGTTATAACTGCGGTCATCAAGGGACGGCACAGTATCCGGAAATTCAGGTCGGATCCCCTTGATGAGATATTTATCCATGATGCCATCGAATGCGCAGTCCATGCTCCGACTGCGATGAACCTGCAGCCCTGGCTAATCGGTGTCATACATTCCCGGGATCTGCTTTCCAAAATTGCAGCAGTGACCGATCACGGTAAGTTCATTGCAGATGCCGCGGTTTGTTTTGCTGTTTTCGGAGAGCGTGATGCAAAATATTATCTGGAAGACTGCTCTGCGGCAACTGAGAACCTGATTCTTGGTCTGCATGCGTACGGCGTGGGATCCTGCTGGGTGGCGGGAGACAAAAAAGAGTACGCGGAGGACCTGCGAAAGCTCCTGAACGTGCCGGAAAAATACACCCTTGTTTCTCTGGTTCCCGCCGGAATTCCTCAAGAAGTCACCCCGGCAACAAAGAAAGAAACAAAGAATATGATCTTTTCCGATACATTCAAGAAAAATTGAGTCCTTTCTCATTTTTTGGCTCTGTTGAAACGTACATAACCGGGAGTTCACTCCAGAAGTACGAAAGTTAAACATGCATACCCGGTTTTGGTAAAACGAGTTAACCCGATGTATGTAATTTTCAGGGCGAGTTCCAGGAAAATGACCGGTTGTTACCGGGTTATGAACTGCGGCATTGCCCTGAGTACTGGTTCCAGCCCGGATCTTTTTCCCGAGCACAAAAAAATGCCGGCATTTCGTTGGCCGAATTTTTTTGTCAGCCCAGGCGATCCGGATTTTTTTTAAAAAACCGGAACTGCCTAAAAATTCACGGCGAAGCAATAACTGTTACGTTAGTTGTACAACCAACCGTTGGTCAATTATCCAACAGTTGGCTTGTTAACTAACACCTTTTTTTCGCGCAAAAATTTTTTTGCCATATTTTTTTCGGCACATCAACCCGGTTGCTCTCCACGGTACCGGCAATCAACAGATCCCGTGCTCTCTTGCATTATCTGTACCCCGAGGCTTTCGACAGCGCAGACGTATTCACTTCAATAAAAATCCGAACCAGGCATTCCCACAATCCTTAAACTCCCGGTGCGTCCCATCAATAGATTATGGAAAAGATTGTCCTGCAGGTTGCGCTGGACCTCCTTGAGCTTAACCGGGCCGTACAGATTGCACGGGAGGCGCTGACCGGTGGAGCTGACTGGATCGAGGCCGGGACCCCGCTTATCAAAAGCGAGGGAATGCGGGCGATCCGTACGTTGCGTGAGCAGTTCCCGGATGCTGTCATCGTTGCTGACATGAAAGTCGCTGATACCGGTACTCTCGAAGTCGAGATGGCCGCAAAAGCCGGGGCAAACATTGTCTGCATCCTTGCTGACGCGGACGATGCAGTGATTGCCGAAGCAGTACGGGCCGGCCGATTGTATGGAGTCAAGCTGATGGCGGATCTTATCAATGTTGAGGATCCGGTGGGGCGTGCCCGACAACTTGAGACGCTGGGGGTGGATATCATTGCAGCACATGTTGGCATCGATCAGCAGATGATAGGGAAGGATTCTCTAGATCTTCTCCAGATGATAAGGAAAGAGATCCATATCCCGGTTGCCGTTGCAGGAGGGTTGGATCCTGTCACCTCCGGGGAGGCAGCAAATATTGGCGCCGATATCGTGATTGTCGGTGGTTGGATCGCCCGCTCTGCCGATGTCGAGGGATCTGCCCGTCAGATCCGGACATCTTTGGATTCACCCACCCCTGCAGCCCCGGAAAAAAAGAGCAGGGACGAAGAGATCCGATCGCTCCTGATTCAGGTCTCCACTCCCAATATCAGTGATGCAATGCACCGGAAAGGTGCGCTCCCTGGCTTGGTTTCACTTTGCGGAAATGTAAAGATGGCCGGCAGGGCTGTCACTGTGTGGACGATAGCCGGTGACTGGGCTAAACCAGTGGAGGCTATCGATGGTGCAGCCCCGGGAAGCGTTCTTGTCATTAACAACGATGGAGGAGTCCATGTAGCTCCATGGGGAGAACTTGCTACATTGAGCTGCCTCCAGCGGGGCATCGCAGGTGTCGTGATTGATGGTGCGGCCCGTGATATTGATGATATACGGGCTATGAAATTTCCTCTCTTTGCACGTGCTGTCGTACCCAATGCCGGTGAA
This sequence comes from Methanoregula boonei 6A8, assembly GCF_000017625.1. Classification (NCBI taxonomy): domain Archaea; kingdom Methanobacteriati; phylum Methanobacteriota; class Methanomicrobia; order Methanomicrobiales; family Methanoregulaceae; genus Methanoregula; species Methanoregula boonei. Next base: position 671,803 of record NC_009712.1, read on the forward strand.
CCCAAAGGGTATGGCGAAATTAATACGGAGATCCAGTGCTGCGGGCAGTCTGTCCGGCCTGGTGACTGGATTGTTGGGGACGAGAGCGGCGTTGTGGCAATTCCCGGTGAACGGGGATACGAAGTGGCACGACGGGCGCTTGAAGTCAAAAAGACTGAGGCGAGGATACGCGAGGAGATCCGCCGGGGAAGTACGCTCTCCACCGTTGCAGATCTGATAAAATGGGAGAAAAAATGAGAGATGCTAATGGAATACGGAGTACTCAAGCAAGGTTGCCCCGGATGCCAGAACCTTATCGATCGCTTCTTCTACCTGATCCACGCGGAGAATAAGCACTGCGGCTTTTTTCCCGGAATACGCATAGGAATATTCGATGTTGATGCCAGCATCGCCAAGGATCTTTGCAATCTCGTAGAGGCCCCCCGGCTGATCTTTCATCTGGACGGCGATCACCTCGGTAAAGGCCACATTAAAACCAAGTGATGAGAGTTTTTCAAATGCTTTCTCCGGGTGATCCACCAGAGCCCGGATTACACCAAAACCACTTGCTTCGGCTATGCTGAAGGCAAGGATATTGATCTTCTCCTCCCCCAGAGCGTGGGCGACGGAAGCGAGCCTGCCCGGTCGGTTTTCCGAAAATATCGAGATCTGTTTGATGATGTACTTTTTCCTGTCCATCTTACAACACCCTCTTGTCAATCACTTTTTTTGACTTCCCTTCAAACCTCGGAAGGGATCCCGGCTCCACAAGTTCGACATCCACAGCGACATTCAGTGTGTTTCTGAGCCGGTGTTCTACATTCTGCCGGATCCTCATGAGATCGTTGATCTTGTCGCTGAAGGACTCTTTGGTCAGCTCCACCCTGACCAGCATATCATCAAGTGCACCCGAGCGCTCGACTACGATCTGGAAGTGCTCTCCTATCTCGGGAATCGACATCAACGTATACTCAACCTGTGATGGGAAGACGTTGATGCCGCGGATGATCAACATATCATCCACCCTTCCTTGGATCCGTTTTATCCTTGGGCTTGTTCTGCCGCAGGGGCACACTTCATCCTCGATCGAGGAGACATCTCCGATCCGGTATCGGATCATCGGGAGCGCCTCTTTCTGGAGCATCGTGATCGTCAGTTCACCCTTTTCGCCTGTATCCAAAGGTTCACCGGTTTTGGGATCAACGATTTCCACATAAGCGATATCGGACCAGATATGGAACCCGTTCTGCTCAGAACATTCTGTAAACATGGGGCCGGAGAGTTCGCTTGTCCCGTATATGTCATATGCCTTGATCCCCAGCCAGTTTTCGATTCTGGCCCGCATATTTTCGGTCCAGGGCTCCGCTCCAAGAATGCCGGTCCTGAGCCGGGTGTCCTTTTTAATATCGATTCCCATCTTTTCTGCAACTTCGCCGATGTGGAGGAGATATGAGGGAGTGCAGGCAATTGCCGTGACATCGAGATCCTGCATCAGTTCGAGCTGGCGTTCGGTATTCCCGACACTGGTGGGGAGCACGGTTGCACCGATCCTCTCTGCCCCGTAATGCATCCCAAGTCCCCCGGTAAACAGGCCATAACCATAGCTTACCTGAATGACATCCCCTCTGCGAAGACCAACGGAAGTGAGTCCCCGGGCAAGTGAGGTGGTCCAGAGGTCAAGATCCCGCTGTGTATAACCGACTACTGTCGGCTTCCCCGTAGTGCCTGAAGAGACATGATACCGTACCAGTTCTTCCTGCGAAGCAGTGAAGATCCGGTTAGGATAATTGTCCCTGAGATCGCGCTTGAACATGAAGGGCAGTTTCCTGATATCAGATAATTTCTTGATATCATCCGGGTGGACCTTCTGCTCCTTCATACGGTCATGGTAAAAAGACGAAAAACTATAGAGCCGGTAGACAAGACTTTTTAACAGTTTATACTGGGTTTTCCGGAGATCCTCAACGGGCATCTCTTCTATTCGGGGATCCCAATACTGCATCAGATCTCACCTCTGCGGTCGATGACCCGCTTGGCTTTTCCCTCAAATCGTGGCAGGGAGCCGGGTTCTACCAGTTTTACTGTAGTCCGCAGTTCAAGTGTGTCGTGCAGTTCTTTTACTACCTTTTTTTGGATCTTGGCAAGATCCGCAAGTTCCCCGGAAAAATGGCTGCGATTGATCTCGACTTCCACGGTCATCTCGTCCAGATGATTGATTCTGTCGATATATACCATAAACTGATTGCCTACCTCCGGGATCCTGAGAAGTACATGTTCAATCTGGGAGGGGAACACATTGATGCCGCGGATAATGAGCATATCGTCGCTCCTGCCGGTTAACCGGGCGATCTTTTTTCCCCGCCTGCAGAGGCATCCGTCTTCCATGAGCATGGTGACATCACCAGTCCGGTAACGGATGAGTGGCATCGCCTCCTTGACAAGCGGCGTCACCACCAGTTCTCCCCGTTCCCCATCAGAGAGATTTTCCCCACTGACCGGATCGATGATCTCTACCAGATAACTGTCGTGCCAGATGTGCAGTCCATCCCGTTCGGGGCACTCGAAAGCAACTCCCGGTCCGAAGAGCTCGCTCATACCGTACGAATCAAATGCCGTGACACCCAGACGGTCTTCGAGAGTATGGCGCATGGTATCTGACCAGGGTTCGGCACCAAAAATGCCGGTTTTCAGGCTTTCCAGAGGTTCACCCATCTCCTCCGCGACTTCTGACAGATGCATGGCATAACTGGGGGTGCAGTGGATGGCAGTCACACCGAAATCACGGATCATCTCTATCTGGCGTCGGGTATTTCCGGTAGCGCTGGGGATCACCGTCATTCCTATGAGTTCTGCACCGTAATGGAACCCCAGCCCACCGGTAAACATTCCATAATTGACCATGTTCTGGAAAACATCATTCTTCCCGATACCGATCATGGTCATATTCCGTGCGATGAGGCTGGCCCACGTCTCCAGATCCGTGCGGGTATAACCGACAACGGTAGGTTTGCCGGTGGTACCTGAAGTTGTGTGGATCCGAACAATCTTTTGCATGGGAACTGCAAAAAATCCAAAGGGATACCCGTCACGGAGATCCTGTTTTCTGGTGAAAGGCAACTTCGGGATGTCTTCAAGGGTTTTGATATCCGTAGCAGAAACCCCGGCCTTTTCAAACTGTTGCCGGTAAAAATCCACATGCTGTACAGCGCGAAGGGTTTTTTTCAGCCGTTTAAACTGGAGCGCCTTGAGATCTGCGGGTTTCAGAGTTTCCATTTTTTTATCCCAGAACATCCGTAGCACCTGTTATGCTATTGCATGACACTGTATGTATGCAACGTTATATTCTTTATACTTCATTCTCCCCTTGCTTGCACCACAGCCGGATTTTCTTGGTCATGCCCTCTTTATGGCGCCATTTGACCAAAACGATGCCTTAATCAGGAGGAAAAGGGCACTATGTAAATTACACCAAGCGCTTTCCTGCGGGCTTCTATGACACGAGCGATTCCCTGGGTGGCAGTGTATGGGTTTGGCGCTCATATCAAGTCCACACAAAAAAAACTTAGTATCCTTGCCAAAGGAAAGGTCGAGGAGTACCCGCTTGAAGAGATACAAAATCTCCTCATTGTTGGTGGGCATCACCTTAATTCTACCACTTTCTCTCACCTGCTCAGAAATGGATCGTACATCTCCTTTTTTGAGCCGGATGGCTCCCCCTTGGGAATCCTAAAACCCTGGGGGAGTACCTGCGATACCACCATCCGGGCCCTTCAGGAAGGGGCCCCCAGGGATCGTTATGCTACAGCACTCGCCCAAGCCGCTCTTAAGTCCCGTTTGATTGCAATTGAACACATTCAGGATCAGCAGGGGTCATCCCTTTTCTATGAGGGAGAGCTGCAAATACTTCACAATGCACTTCATAATCTCGAATATATGGTCAAACTGGACGAGATCCGGCGTCTTTCCGATCTGACTGCAAATATGTATTACGAGATTCTTTCGCGTGATATTCCCCGTGAGTTCGATTTCCGGAGACGCACAGTCAGGCCGCAGTGCGATCCCATCAACGCTATGCTCTCTTTTGGCTATGCCATGCTTTTTGGGAACTGTTGTGTCCCCGTTATCGGAGCCCGCCTCGATCCTGATCTCGGGATCCTTTATGAGGGATCGGGAGCTCTTGTTCAGGATCTTATGGCCTCATTTAAAGCCCAGATGATTGACGGGGTTATATGGAGCATTGCCCGGGATTCATTGAATGTCGGGGATTTTGAGATAACATCAAACCGGTGTATACTTTCGGACAACCTGATTCAGAATTTAATGTCTTCGTTTCGGAAATCCATTGATAATCAAAAACTGGATTGCCAGGTACATAATTTCCTGCAGGCTCTTTCGAACAAGGAAGATCTCACAATACTGTACTGACCGGCCCGCTGATCTTGATAATGGAGAACTCGGTGTAGGTCCTGATCGGAATATCTGTAGTATGCATATCCCGTATCACCGCCCGTGGACAACTATAGAGCATTGAGATGAATTTTTCCAGAATGATCGGCTCTGCTGTAGCAAATATCTGAACTTTTCCATCGGAAAGATTCATGACAGTACCGGTTACGTTCAGATCGCTGGCAATCTTTCTGGCACAGGCGCGAAACCCCACTTTCTGCACCCGGCCCGTAATGAGAATCTCTACGGTTTTCATTCCGGTTCACCTCCCTGGAGTATTCGTATGGCCATTCCCAGCTCATTGAAGACTTCGTCTCTTAAGATCGATTGCCGGATATTTGTGGCGGCATCAATTGCCTGGTCGAGAATATCCTGCGCAACACTCTCGTATCCCGCAGTGAACATTTTTATTGCCATGTCGCATCGTATATATGCTCTTTTTGAGAGTGGCCTGATGATCTCCGACTCATTTATCGCGTTCTGCAACATTCGTCTCGCTGTTTTAATCTCACCGTTTTCACGGAAGAGAATGGAGAGACGGCAGTATATAAGGGCCCGTTTCCCTCGATCAGGAACTGCATGAACTGTCTGTTCGAGTGATGCAATCTGGCCCGGCGGGGCACCGGTGTCAATAAGCCGGGTCATAGTTGCCATGATCTTTGTAGAGGGCAGATTCTTTTCCGTTGTATCTTCGCATCCAATCCGGGCCAGGCTATCCTGCCGAAGCTGATCATCTTCTATCAATGCAAGGATCTCTGCAGATTTTTTCAGATATCGTTCATCTCCCTGCATTCGGAAGAGATCTTCCAGGATACGTGCAACTTCGTCACGGATGGAATCGGCTACATGCTGAACATTTATCGTTTCTGACAATTGTTCTGCGCGGTTAAGAAGATCAAGTGCAAATGCGATCTCCCCTTTCCTTACAGCAAGCGGTATCAGTTTGAGAGTGAGCAGTGCCTGATTATAGGGTGAATCGATTTTTTCAAGTGATTCTGAAATATGACGCAATGTACTTCTTCCCTGATCCTCTCCATCAAGGGTGTAGGCGGAAATGAGTGCAGTTACATACTCTATGGGATCTGAGATATCGGCAATAATTTCCAGAATCAGACTCAAGCGGGTCTTCTCCGGAAGGAGATCGCCTGCCCGGACTATTGCTGCTACCATCTTCCTGTGGACGAGGGTACTTTGGTCAGGTTCCACATTGTGCAGGCGATCTAATCCTTCCTGTAGACATTTTTGCGCCATCTCCGGATCAATATCATGGTACCCGACAGTCAGTTCTGCGAGTATCAGGATCTTCTCATGCTCCGTGGGAAGACTGCTTACGCCGTCGGTTACCTCGGAGAGCATTCTTTGGCACCCCTGCTCATCGTGTATTATAAGAGTTGATTCGGCAAGTGCACACAGTCCTTTCAAACGGATAAAGGGGTTTTGAATGAGATCGAGAAGGTGGTGTATCAGGATAATGATTGCAGGGGTTGATCGCACGTTGTACCGATTCTGGAGAATATATGCCAGTATTTCGTAGGGATCTGCCGAATCCGGATACACGATATCTTCTCCCAGTTTGGCAATTATCCGCAGCATCATGGCATTGCGCTCTAAGGGATCGTCAATCTCGAGGGCATACAAAGCTAAGGGAAGGACAAAGTCCCGATCGGTACTTTTTTTCGAAAAGGAGAGGATGATATCGATCATCCCTGCAATTTTTAGTGATATACGGGGTTTTTTCACTTCGGCTTTCAAAAGCTGCAGACTTTTCCTGAAGGGATGTAACAGAGCATCGTGATCTGCATGGTTTTTCTGCCCCTCGGTGGCGTTCTGTATGCGGATGCACCCAATTCTGACAAATGATTCTGCAATCCGCTCGCTTATTTGTATCCTTAATGCCGGGTCCTCAATATCCTGCGCAATACGATATGCTTCTTCGAGGGCATCGGGGTCCCGTTTGCTGAGAGCATATTTTATTACTCCGTCAACGATATTTTTTATCGCGTATGTGACGATGCTGCTGTCCAAAAATGCGGAACTCCAGATCCTCATTCGTAAGAGAAGATCAAGATCTCCTTGTGTTGCTGCAAGAAGGGCTGCATCGTCAATAATACTGCTCAGTGTCGATGACCGGATATTTTCCCCTTCTATCATGCAAGTGATGCCAACGGCCTGCTGGAGAATATCGCGGTTTTTGGTTCTCACTCCGATTTCTGCCAGTTTCATGACCACTGTTGACATTGCTTCTTCACGGGCAGACGTAGTCCGGATCCTTTTTGCGAGATCCACGAGAAATAATGCATCAAACGAATCAAGGAAGCCTCTGGATGTCAGAGTCATGATAAAATCAGTGATCACAGAATCTGTTCTGTCATTGAGATCAAGGAGCCGCTTTAAGGAATCACCGTGTTTTGCAATCTCCTCAAACGAGGTATTTTGTCCCATCTCGCGCATTGCAAGGGAAACAGCAAGAGAGACGTTATCGGGAGTACTGTTTTCCAGGATTTCACGGAACTGGGCGGAACCCAATTCCAGTGTTATTCCCATTTTGAGCATGTGGGCAAGGCAGAATGTATACTGGGGCATCCTCTCATGATCCGGAGTGATCTGTGAAAACAGTGCGGCAGCTTGCTCAAAAGCTTCCAGTTCGAGCATAACGCTTACAAATTGCAGATAGATTTCCGTTAGCTCGCTATGGCTGCAGGATTCATTGGCAAATGGAATCAGCTGTCCGATAATTGAGGTTGAGCGGGTACGCCGCGCAATACCTATGCCCGCCCGGATGATCTCTCGTACCGGAACCTTTTCTTCCGATTGGAATTCTTGGATAAATCCTATTGCAGTAGTCAGGTACCATGAATCACCGGAACGCTCCGCCTTAATAAGAAGATTTTGAACGAGATTTTCCTGGATAAAAGGGAATTTTGCTCTGAGAAAAAGAAGATTTTCCAGAATTTGACTTTTATTTTTTATCCGCTCCAGGAATTGTTCAGTCAGGGAATCAATCAGCTCACCCTGAATTTCAGGTAAAAGATCCTCAAATCGGGGAATAAGGAGGCGGACATCGGTAAGATCTTTTACCAGCGAAGATCGCATTCCCAGACCTATGATATGATCCATGCATGCCCGTCTTCGAATCTTCTGGTGTATCTGGGCAGTTAAGTGTAAGCTCTTCAGAAGAAGGTTCAAATCTTCCGTTTTCACGGCATTTGTTGCAAGAGCCTCCGTTATTTCTGCATGAAGTGCTGCTCGTTTTGAAATATCGGTGACCTCATTGGTAAGATCATAGATTTCACAGAGCAGGGTATTGTTCCCCTTCTGGAGGGCCCATCTGGTGAGTCTGGATGCAGCTTCGGTTGTACATTCTGACCGGTATTTTCTAAATGAGATTTTATTGAGGCTTGCAATACCGGTTTCAATAAATAGGGGATTAGCCTCTTCAATACCTGCTGAAATGAGGTTTTGAACAATGCCGGCTATTATTTTCGATTTCAGACTTTTTTTCCCCAGTTTTTCCGCAAGAATAAAAATGCCGTCGAGCCATCCTCTATTCCCCGATTTCGTATATTGTTTTACAAGCCGCGAGAAGAACTCCTCAGCTCCATCTGGTGGAATCGTCCTGATTGCAACTAGCACCTCCGGGGAATTGTGCTGAAAGGCATAATCAAGGATGGTTGCATTCAGTGCCTGATACATCAACGCCCGGGCTTTCCTCTCTTTAAAATGTGCCGAATCGGAAACAAGAGTATCAATGCCCTCCCAGTCTTTGGAGGCAAGCCTTTGACGAATTCGTTCAGTAACCAGGCCGGATAACAACATTATGTGACACTGATATAATGGATACTTGTGAGTTAATGTGACATTGACTTAAATAATATATATAATTTTTTGTTTTAAAAAAATCTCATTTTGCGTCTGTTTTTGATTTTCCCCTTTTTTTATTCGAAAAAAATTGTTTTAAATTGATATTTGTTTGGATTTTCCCATTTTAAGAAAACTGAATTTTTCAAAACCTTTATGTAAAGCTAACGGAAAAAAGCATTTCATTGGATATAGTCTGTGTTAATGAGTATGAGATAATACTTCAAGATTTTCCAGTACAGATTTTTTAATTTCTGCAAGCAGGGCAATAGCTGTTGCACTTTCATCGGCATCAACCATGATGCGGACAAGTGGCTCTGTGCCCGAAGCCCGGATCAATACCCAAGAATCAGGCCTATTGATCTTGAGACCGTCAGTATAATCTATAGATTCCCCTGAGTACTGCTCCCCGAGCCTTTTGATAAGCTCTACCCCATGTGGGGTTGCCAACTTTTCCTTTATCATCTGCCGTTTTGGCAGATGTTCAATGAGTGTGGAAAGATTCTGATTCGATAGGGAAAGAAGAAAAACCATGGAAGCTGCAGTCATCCCCCCGTCCCGGCAGAACTGGTGATCGGGAAAGATTAGTCCACCATTGCCTTCCCCACCGAAAACAACGGAAATCCCGGAATCAATGAGCTCCCGCATCTTTCGGGCAACGTAAATGCTACCCACAGGGGTGTACTGAACGGTGCATCCTTCGGCATTGGCTACCTGTTCAACCAGCTGCGATGTACTGACCGGTGTAACGATGGCACCCTTTGCATTCCTACATATATATTGTGCAATAAGGGCGAATTCGTGATTTTCTTCGACGAAATTTCCTTTGTTATCTACAAAAACGGCTCGATCGGCATCGCCATCGTGGGCAACACCAAAGGCAGCATTGTTTGCCTTCACCAGCGCAGCCAGATTTGCAAGACCTTCCGGTGATGGTTCCGGCAGGCGCCCGGGGAAGGTTCCGTCCATAACACCATTAATGGTAAGAACCCTGCATCCCAGGGCTTGTAGGATTGCAGGGGTGGTCTGGCAGGCAGGACCGGATCCGGGATCCACGATGACGGTCATCCCACTCCCGGGTTTTCCCGTGAAATGCCTGACAACCGCTTCTACATATTCTTCAATCAGGTTTGGTGCTGCTGTTTCTGTTCCGACTTCGCTCCAGAGTTTAACTGGTGTTGAATTCTTTGAGAGCAGATGTTCAAGCCTGACAGTTTCTTCATCCCCCATCTCGGTTCCGTCGGGTTCGATAATTTTTACCCCGTTATATTCCGGGGGATTGTGGGAGGCAGTGATCATTGCTCCTCCGTCATAGTGTTCTTTTATGATATATTGAAGGGCTGGTGTGGGGAGTACACCACAATCTATCACCCTGCAACCGGTGGCAAGAAGGCCGGCCTTTAATGCATTGGCAAGTGCAGGCCCGGTAGTGCGCGTGTCCCGGCCGACAGCGATCCTGCCTGGTCTCATTGTTCCGAGTACCTTTCCGATGGCAAGTGCTAGATCCGGAGTAATTTCTGTTCCTGCTATCCCCCGCACGCCATTTGTCCCGAACAACTGTTTCTGTATTTTTTCTGCTGCCATTTTCGTTAAGATCCATCTGGTCTTTGTCTTTTAATAATCTTCGAAGGAGGATAGGGAGGCGATTACCTGATCGACTGTCGGGTTTCGCAGGATACCGGTATCATCCTGAAGATCCCCAATAACAATCTTCGGGAACGGATACTTCTTGAATCCTTCAATAACTGCGAAATCGATGTCCTGCTGTTTATACAGATAAAGCATCATATCAAGAGAGTTGGAACGGAACGTTACGACCGATTTACCGGCATCAATTCCTGTGGTGAGATCTGCACCGTTCTCAAAAAAGAGGGTAGTATCTTTCCCTTCTTCTAGCCGGTATTCATGATCCCCGAGGTGTTTTATCACACCAACCGTTCCATAAATTTTGAGTTCGGGAATAAGCTTGCAGATAAAGGTGGTCTTTCCCGAATTTGAACGGCCAGTAACCGGAATTATCTTCATGGTTGTAAACCCTCGTTGGTGTTCCCGGAGGAGTTCATCGAAAGAGTATCAGAATTTTTTTCATCAGGGTATGAAGAGGGGATAGCCTGAGTGGTTGTGAAGAGTTCATGTCCATTCTGTCGGGGAGACTGTGACTGTGTTTTTGCCATCTGATCTGGACGAGTAGGGAATTCGACTGCGTTATCCTCTGGCTGAAGAACAGGAGAATTTTCTGGGTTGGGCGGCTTGTTTGTTTCAGGAAATCTTGTCTCCTTGTCATGAGGTTCTTTAGGATTTTCTGAGGGGGTATCCTCTTCATCAGTATGAGTATTTTCGGTTCTCTGAGTGAGGATCGTCTTTGCGGTTTCCCCGACGCTTCGCATAACTCTGGTGATCCTGTCCTCGATATCAATCTCCTCATCGATATCCAGTGTCGTTCCTTCAACCTCCAGAAGAAATCGTGAAACTTCGCTTGCCTCAAAGAGGAGGTCATCGAGTTCGTCCGTGGTAAAGAATCCGCACATTGCCCCGTAGAAAAAGGTGGCGCTTGCTTTTCGTACTTTTTTCTTGAATGAATGGCGTGCCTGGTTCACAGCCTGGGGAGAGTACTGTTCCTCCATGAAGGGGACCAGTTCCGGGAGATGTCTCCCGATAAAGGTCATTTCAGCCCCTCCGGACGTCCGAAAGTCCGTGCACAACCGGGCCAGCGCCCATTCTCGGGCCGTGATATAGGTACGTTTGCGCAGAAACTGGTTTACTTTTCGGTATGTGGCGCCGTCGACTTTTTTGAATTTCTTGTATTTATTGATCACATCTTGGCTGTTATCTTCCATGTGGATCTTCCTGATGGGATAGATTTGCGGTAATATGGATTCTCTCTCGTATCCTGTAGATAGCGTAGATCCCGTTTGTATATAGCAGTATGTGGTTTATTCAGGTTGAAAATAAGACAATTCAGTAGATCCGAAAGTGGTTTTTATTCAAAAATATCCCGATAGATACATAACGCAACGTTTATTGTGAAATAACGATTTTACTCCATTGAAGGTTATTTAAGATGTGCCCTTTTTCACAAATCGCGAGACAGAAATGCTGGGAATTATGGTTTGGCGATAATAACGTAGGCGTCTGTAAAAGAAAAGGTTGTACGAAGACAATTTATCGAAATGCAGGTCCTGATTCTGTCCATCATTGGCATGCCGGTCATATAAGATCATCAGCAAGTGGTGGTTCAGACAATGTTAAAAGAAATTGTGTTCCCCTATGTGACGAATGTAATCGGGAAATTGGAGCAAACCATACTCCCGCCAATAAAAGATAATTTTTCCATTATAGGAAATGCCGATATGTATTTATAGAGATTCTCTGTTAGTGTATTATATGGCAACTAACACGGGTAAGGGATATAGGCAAGGCCCAGTAAAAAAACGCAGTCAAACGGAAAATCCTGCTGCGGGTACATTTGTTAAACGAGGCGAAGATGGGAAATTTATGGCAGCTTCAAAAAAACCTTTCAAGGGAGTACGTAAAGAATAAAATTTGATTTTTGAAAACGATCTTAGCCGGTTTTAATTTTTTTTATTGTGACTTCGACGTAATCATCCTTAATTAATCCTTCATCATCCCAGGTTTTTTTATCAATTACAATCCGCCTCTGTTTATCGTCCTTAACTTGGACAATGAATGGCTTTGCCATGTTCACCACACTACCCATTTTCACCATAATCTATTAATAGATAACTTGATAATAGGTGATTGTGGTGAATTAACCATAAATGGTGAAAATGGAGATGGCCCGTTTCCATCTGTACCCCTCTGCATAAGCGCAGGAAAGCCCCGTGAAAGACATCCACTCTGATAAGAATAATGTCCAATATAAGGATAATAAAGGCACCGCTGAAAAGCGGAGCAGATTAACCCGTGACGTAATGGCCCTAGCACAAACGGTCATCATGCCCCATCTCAAACTCAAAACCCATCATAACTGCCGGTTCACACAATACGACTATTTCAAGGTCCTCGCGTATGCGGCAACGCAGCATTGCTGTGCAGAAGGCAGCGGAAACGACCTGAAATTCAGTTCTGATGTAGCGAGCCCGACCGGCGAAGCACTCCTCCATCACCTGAAAAAATTCGGGATCACCGAACTACGCCAGTCCTCTCAGAGAGCAATAGATGAGATCATCCGGATGGCAAAGAGCCGCGGGCTTCTAAAAGGGCCGGTAAATGTTGCCATCGATTATACGGATAATCCGTATTACGGAAACCGGCGCGATCCTATGGTGATCGGGGCAAATCCGGAACGAGGTACTGACAGAGTATTTCGCTATGCTACTCTGACCATCATCGAAAAGCAGTGCCGCCTGACCATCAGGGCAATACCGGTGTATGTCGGTTTAAAAAAGCACGAGGTGGTTGCGGATCTCATTTCCTTTGCAAACGAGAGGATCGAGATTGGTGTAGTGTGCATGGACCGGGGATTTTTTAGTGCCGAGGTTTTTGCACTGTTGGATTCTATGGGGATCAACTACCTGACTCCTGCAGTGATGACTCCGCGAATAATATGGTCCATGCGAGCTCAGGAGCCGCCAAAAATTATCCCCATTACTATTGGAGGTTATAAAGGCAGCAAAAAGGTTTCAACAAATATGGTCATCGTTCTCGATGAGGACATGGACCGGATGACCTATGTAACCAACATGGAACTTGACCGGATGCACACGAGGAAATTGAATAAACTGTATGCCATGAGATGGGGGATCGAAACGGCGTACCGGGTGACAAAGGGATTCCGGCCGAAAACGACATCCAAAAATTACGCTGTCCGGCTTTTCTATTTCCTGTTCTCCGTCTGTCTCTACAACCTATGGGAGTATCTGGCAATGGTGTTGTCTGCCGCTAAGAAAGACAGGAAAGGTATCTCATCCATAACAGCATCCCTGTTTGGAACAATATTGGTGCACGGTTTTGAGCGATGTGGTACTGGGCCACCCATTGATGATATGAAATCCTCAATGCGCGCGGTTATGGATTTTTAGTGATAACAATTCACGTGAAAAATATCAATTTTTGATCTTTTTCAGAGAATTAATGTATATATAACCACCTATCTCTGTCCGTTTTCATTTTTTCATCGCCTTCCATTTTTTTCCATTTCTTTTATAACCCTGCGTAGAAGGTTCTATTATGCGATATTTAGCAGAGCAGGGTTATCGTCAGCTTCAGGCCCTCTCATGGATGCAGTGGTCCTCTGGTCGAAAGCAACGCGACATTGGAAGAATTTGGCGTCAACTGCGGCAGGCAACGAAAGCCTACGACAAGGCAGTTGGTCGCCAAGACCATGCCACTAGTTAAAAAATACCTCGATGGCCGATTAAATTTAAAAATTAAGGCGAATTGCAGATATTCGCAAAATACCTACCTGAAACTCCTAGTTCACACTGCAATAAATAAAAATTATGCAGAGGGTGGCTCGGCAGATTTCAAGCATAAGTGCAATCTCGATGGCATGATCTACGGATTCGAACCATTCATTAAAAATTGCCCTGACGGAGATACATTACTTTACCACATTAAAAAATTCAACGATGATGAGCTGTATCCGGTTTTTGACAGTATAAATGAGGGAATAGTCCAACAAGCAATCCGGGCTGGAACAATACCTCCAATGGTCACCGTAGCAATAGATTGTACTGATGTGCCCTACTACGGAAAGAAAACCGATCCGATGGTAGTTGGGAAAAAACCGGAAAAAGGTACCAATTATTCACATAGGTATGCGAGCATTACTATCGTTGAAGGGGGGTTAAGATATACATTAAAAACCCTTGCTGTGAGCAAACATGTCTTGATATCCGACGTAGTCAGTGCGTTACTTCTTGACGCAAGCAAGCTGGTAAAGATTAGTCACGTGTTACTTGACCGGGGATTCTATACCGTTGATGTGATTACAGTATTGAAAAAGCATGACTACAAGTTCGTTATTCCCGGAAAAATGACCCCGCCCATTGTAGATCTGATAAGGAAGCAAGATGTACCGGCGATAAAACGGCATAAAATTGGAACCCGCTCAAAATTTGTATATGCCAATCTTGTGGTTGTTAATGACACTGAAGGCAAGAAATGTGCTTTTATTACCAACATTGAGGATTTTAATGCTGCAACGGCGCTTTGCAAGACCGCGGATGAAATTTTCAAAGTCGGGTCGCCTCAGTATTCCAAAAGATGGGGTATTGAAACAACCTACAGGGTAACCAAACACGATTTCCTAGCAAAAACAACCTCGAAGAATCCTGTTGTCAGATTATTCTACATGCTCTTGGCAGTATGTCTTTACAACCTGTGGCAGCTTGCCAACATGAGATTACCCGAATCACCTGTTCAAAAGGTTAAAAAATACGAGTTGCCTGCCAGAATTTTTGGAGCAATAGTGCTGGGTTGTCTTCGAATGTTTGATTCGGGGCCGCCGAAGTGGTTAATTGCACCATATTCTGGCTCGGGTACGACTGTAGCAGGATGATTTTTCCATCCACGGGTAGTGCGCGTACCCTTTTTTGGGTTCCTGCCTCTTTTTCTTGTAATCATTCTCAAAAATACAACCCTATCTGGCAGGTCATAACAAGAAGAATATTATCCCGCCAGGCAATACTATCGACTGATTTTATACCTCAATTTCGATTTCCGTTGCGTTAGGCGACTTCTTTTTTAGATCTTTGTCCAACATCTCCTCGTATAGGCCAATGGCATCCTTAATATTGGCAAGGGCATCCTCCTTTGTCTTCCCCTCAGATATGCACCCGGGCAACCCGTGAACAGTAACGGTATACCCACCCCGTTCATCCGGGTCAAGAATGACCGTATATTTCATGATCGTGTTTTGCGCGCCCGAGATATTAGGTTTGAGCGCGTTGTTGCATCTGACCATAAGCAAACCTTGGCATATCCGTCCCATGCCGTCGCTGTTTACTTTCGGATCTACTGACAATTGGTGGATAAATCGGGGTTAAAATGCGAAATGGCTGCTTCTATATTCATATTAAATAAATCAAACCTCTCTTCAATATCCTGATAACTCCCGATCCATTTACAGGAGGTATCAATCGGGTCTGGAGAACCTGATTTGGAAATACGTTAAAAAAAATTGCTTCACGTTTCTCAAAGCTGCTTTGTCCGGAAAATTGGGGTGCCGACCCCCTTGAGTGGATACATGAGAACGATATGGATGTTTTCGTAGTGTTGTGATTTTATCGGCACAGGATCATGGTCATTGTTACCCGGTATTGATGGGAAAAATGCCCCGGGTGCTATACGTTGTCTGGGGGAGTGTTTGTTTCCCCCATTATTTCCCGGATATAATGTTTCATCTTGGCCTCAGGGATATTGCCATCTGTTGGGGTGGGTATGCTTTCATTTGTGCTTTGGGAGCGGGATTGACTGGCAGCGTTGTCGGATGCCGAGTGTCCTTTCTTTTGTGGAATATTGCTGTTCTTTTCGATAAACTCATCCAGTGCGGCCCGGGAGATCCGCCAGGCACGATAGGATATTTTTGTTCCTGCAAGCCTTCCGGTACGGAGCCAGATATGGACGGTTTTCTGGTGGACACCAAGGATCACCGCCACCTCTTTCGTACTCAGAAACTGTGTATCTGTGGTCATAACTACATTACCAATGATTCCCTTTATTGCCATAATCATTTGGTTTTTTGTAGGGTTGATCTTGGTATTTGATCTATTCGTTCATTTTAGCATACTGTCCTTAATGTTTTCAGGTTTATTTTTCGTAGTCCGATCCACTTGCGTCATCCGGGATTCTAGCCGGTATTTTCAAACCTCCAGATTTTTTGCACTTTCTATTTGGACTATTACCCGTTACCGGCCCTGTCTTTTCCCATTGTTCCGTTTTTTTTAGATCGATTAAGTGAAGATCAATCGTTTTAGTGTATAGCATTATATGGTTTATAGTAATAAAAAAACACCCTCTGATTCCACAATTATTGAAAATTCTTTTCTTGGGGTACAGTTACGTACCCGATTGAAGAGATTCTCTTAAAAATCACAAATTTACCATTTGAAAAATGGGAAAGCGTATATTATAGTGCTGCAAAACAGGTGTTTAACGGCAAAATCCCTCTGATTCTGACTATTTACACTTACACAGGTCTGTTAAAATGCGAAGATCTTGCTATGTTAAGAAAACAGATTAGATCCTAAACTAACATTGTTAAATGATATTTTCGCTCATGTAGAGTGAATGGGAATCTGTATTTTGGCATAATGTATCCCTTTCCTCGAACCGGAGACATTTACTTGTTTTCGCAAGTTCGAACGATTGACCTCTTATTTGGCTGAATAGCTTAAAATGGTACCATTTTAACTAGAAGTATGCACTCCTCTTTTCGCGTATTTGCTAGACTTCCTTTTGCATCAGTCTTTTTTCAAGGCTCCCTTTTTTGCGCATTCTATAGTATGCTTTCTTTATGAGTCTCGGAACATTTCCCATAAAAGCTACATTATGGCAGGGAAACTGTCACCCCTCCAATAATCAAGTATTTCGGATTTTTTTGGAAGATTGCCTCTCTTTTCCGACAGTGCATTTATCCTGTTTTCCGAATTTTTCCATTTATTCCAGAATTCCCTAATTCTGGTTTAGTGGTGCGAATTCAATCAGAGTTTTCTTTTTTCTCTTTGTTTGAATTATGCCGGTACAGTGTTGTATAGGGGATATCCAGAATCCGGGAGATTGCTGCAAGAGGGATCTTTTTTTCTTGTAACTCTCTCACGCGTTTCCAGGGAATCGTCCGTTTTGGCCTGCCCAGCACTACACCCTCCGCTTTTGCCCGGGCAATCCCCAGCTTGGTACGTTCGATCAGGTTCTCGCGTTCCCGATCTGCTACCCACGAAAAGATCGAGAGCATCAGGTCCCGGAGTTTCTTGTCGTCAATCCTGCTCCATGATTCAGCAGGAGAAAGGGACCATACCCGGGTACCGGACTCTTCAAGACTGCGGACCATATTGAGTGTATCCAGAAATGATCGTCCGAGACGGGAGATCTCGAATACATAGAGTGTAATCGGTTCATTTGGATGGTCCCTGATAAACTGAATCATCCTGGAAAATCCCTCGCGGTCCTGCATAGTGGAAATACCAGAGATGTGATCCACGTAGATGTTTTCGCGTGAAAGCCTCTCGTCAAGGAGTAGCTTGATCTGATTATCAGCATTCTGATCATCCCGGGACACACGGACATAGCCAATTTTTATCATAAATCCAGCCTTTTGATAAAATAATGCTATCAAAAATGAATTAACCTTTTGGTATCTTTAATCGCTCGTTTTTGATTAAGAAAAATGAAGAAAATGTCGCTAAAATGGAAGGATGTGGGACTCCCTCTCGATCAAATGTGGAAAAATCCGGAATTTTCCAAACCGTGTCCGTTTCATTGTTCCGCATGAAAATGGAATCTTTTATATTATAATTTCCGGGACCTGTCAGTTCCGGGTTATTTTAAGAGATTTTTCCCCAGCTCCTCCATTTATTGGATTTTTCAGACGGTAAATCGCAATAACGGGGGTTTCCTTGCCGTTTTGTGTGTTCGAGGGGTAAATCTATAGAATAAGTGAAAAAACAGCCGTTTTAGCCTTCGCGATCAAATATATCAGATCTCAGTCAGCTTGTCATACGCTGTGAGAATAGTTTGAATTGAATTGCACAATGGCCCAACAAAAATGTCGTGAAACTGCTTTTCTTTTGGAAAAAGAAGAGTTCGCAGAATAGGTATTCTGCGCAAACCTTTATAAATTTGAGATAAAAAAGATTAGACCATGGGGAGCGGGTATTTTTCTGACTGGCTCAAAAGCTACCGGAATTACCTGCGTATGCGCAACTATTCCTCCCGAACCCTGGACAGCTACGAACAGGTCATCCGGCATTTTGGATATTATGTCTGGCTCCGCCGGCATACTGAAGTGACTAAACTTGTCTTCTTCTGGAAAGATCTGGAAAATGCCCGGCTTGACACCAGCGTTGATGTCCCGCCGTCCATGATCACGGATTTTCTCTCGTTTGTCTCGACCATGCGCACGTATAAACCCAAGACCTTTCACCGGATCATCTCCACCCTCAGCTCCTTTTACCGTTTCCTCTCGGTTCAGGGGGCAGTAGTTGCAAATCCGTTGGCAGGAATTGAACGCCCGCGAATCAAGCAGCAGGAGGTAAAATATCTCAAGCATAATCAGGTGCTCCGTCTGATCGATTCGATTGAGGATCCCAGGGACAAACTGATTGTCAGGACCATCTATTCCACGGGTGTCCGGGTCTCCGAACTCTGCAATATGAATGTGGAAGATATCGATTTCGACGAGCATACCATTCGGATCCGGGGGAAGGGCGACAAGATCCGGATTGTCTTTGTTGACGATGAGACCCTTGCCGGTATTCAAAAATTTGTGGGCAACCGTATTGCAGGTCCCCTTTTTATCGGGCAGCAGGGCAAGCATATCTCGCCAAGGGCAATCCAGCATATTTTCAAACATTATGCCCCGGCCGGTATCACTCCCCATAAGATCCGCCATAGCTATGCAAGTGAACTGTACCGCCGGTCCAAGAACCTCCGGGTAGTACAGGAGAACCTGGGCCACACCTCCATCAAGACAACAGAGGTATACCTGCACACCGATATCGATGAACGTCGCCAGGTGTACCAGCAGTTTTTCCCGCTTTCGAGCGATAATGAATCCTCGTGAATGGGCGGTATCCCCACTCGTTAAAGGGGACCTGATGCGTTTTCAATATCTTTTTGAAATTGCACAAATCCTTTAAAATAGCGTTATTTTCTTAAAATAACTGATTATTGCAGATACTTTGTGGGTTCAGAGATTGTCGCGTCTATCTTTAATAAACCCTATGATGCTATATACTAAATGATCTCCGTGAACCCTCAATTTTCACGGATTTTTTTCCCATTTAGGCCTGATCTGTTTACATTTTGGCAGTCGTTTTCAGCATTCTGGATTTCCTGATCTCATGAGCAGTATGCTCATATTGGCAGATATTTTTGCGGCACAAAATATTCGGAACATTATCTTCCTTTATAAAGAAAGAAATTCGGATTTCCACTTTTTTTCGAGAATTATGGGGAATAATGAGGAATCCCCTGCCGTTGTGAGATGGAATTAATCTGTGTAATTCCTTCCAAAAACTTCCACTTTTTTCGTTTATTGTGGGGGATTTCCTTACCTGCGATTTCCTACCACTCTTTTCCGACATTCGATCTGAGATCTATCGTTCCGGAATTCATTCTCTTTCCAAAACGAGAATTCCCCTAAAGGCAGTACCCCCAGAAAATGGAATTGTGTAGTACTTGCACCCGGTACCCGTTTTTTAGAGGGCTCTATGCGGGAAATACCGCACCCGCAAGCCAAAAAAATCCGGATTTCCCTGATTTTTCCAAATTGGCAGAAGTACAATGGAAAAGCGTGTATCTCGTAAATTGGTACAGTGTTGTCGTTTTGTTTCCGAAATTTTCCCATTTTACTTTTGTCGTCAAAACCCCGCTCACTTCTTTACCCCAACAAATACAGGCGCTTTTTTTGACAATCCGAAAGATCATCCGGCTTTTTACGGGCTCTAAAAGAGCTAAAAATAAATCGTGTATTTCCGAATATCCATTTCAAATAAGCTCTATATACTCTTGAATTTGAATATAGGCTTAATCTGAAAATCCTGTAGATCTAAATAATCTTCTGGAAGAATTGCAGTATGGCACAGGTAAATGATAGATCGGTCCTCGCTTCATTTGGATCATTAATTAGGCAAGACCCTGTACGTGCAGAAATCAACCGGATGATATCCTGTATTAAGGCGGCAAATTACTCCACCGTGGAAAATAACGCAGAGGACACCGGCTATTCCGGCAAGGAATCCGAACAGGGAAAAAAACCTGTTGTTATCCATGTTGTAGAATTTGTCCCGGTAGAAAAGCCGGTCTTCCTGGGCCTTATAACAAGGGAGATCCAGCAGAGGAATCCGATATGTTCAGTACAGTTTGACAACTCTGTCTGGAAAATACCCCAAAATGAGATTTTCCAGACAGAAAAGTTGTCGGATTTGTATAAGCATCTCAAATATTATGGTTTGAAAATCCAGCTGGAAGGCGCTTCAGAAGATATCCTGAACAGGATCTATGTCGAAGCCCGCGAAGCACGACCCGGAGCAGTTGATCGCCTGCCTGCATCAGAATCTGAAAAATCAAAGAATTGAAATTATTTTTCCCATTATGAGTTGAGGTTCACCCGATCATCAATGCTTTTTTGAGTACAGCGATTGATATAACCGGGACATATCCCCAAAATCGAATCCATATCCGATTTGTGGTATCGTCGAGCACCCCCGTAGTGTAGCGGTCAATCATGCAGGACTTTGGATCCGGCGACACCAGTTCGAATCTGGTCGGGGGTATATCCGTTATCAGGAAGAATTCATTTTTATATCTGGGCAGAAAAACAGAACGGATGTGACCGACAACATCTCCTTCCGGCTGCAGCTGTATCTCACCATCCTTATGGTGGTGGTGGTCGCCGGCATTGCCGGGATGATTATTTTTGAAAACCGTACCCCGCTCGATGCGTTCTATTTTGTCGTGGTGACCATCTCAACGGTGGGTTTTGGGGATATCCACCCGGTGACTGCTGCCGGCAAGGTGCTCACGATCGGTATCATTCTTGCCGGGGTCGGTTGTTTTGTGGGCCTTGCGGCTTCAACCCTTGACCTGATGATCGAGAACCGTGAACGGACGTTACGGCTGCGTAACCTCAATATGATCGTGGGCGTCTTTTTTTCGGAAGCAGGTACCCGCCTGCTCCGGTGTTTCTCGGGCCATGATCCGCATGTTGCTGAGATCCGATCTGTTCTGCTGGTCTCGAACCAATGGTCGGATGAAGATTTTTCCCGGGCCATCACCGTTCTGAATGCACACCGCCCGGTACTGGATAGCAGAAGCATCAGCCTGCCCGATCTCAAAAAGTTCCTTTCCGGGCACAGGAATTTCCTGCTCTCGCTCTTTGGGAACCCGCAGATCATCGAACACGAAGATTTCACCCCGCTTCTCCAGGCCGTGTTCCACCTTGCCGAGGAACTGGCGGCGCGCGAGAATCTCACTGACCTTCCGGCATCAGATTATGCCCACCTTTCCGGGGATATCAACCGGGTTTATGGCCTCCTGATCGTAGACTGGCTCATGTACATGCGCCATTTAAAGAAACATTACCCGTACCTGTTCTCCCTTGCAATGCGGACCAATCCCTTCGATACAAACGCATCGGCAGTAGTACGGTGACTTTGGGAATCCATGAGAGTCCATTTTTTTCGGGCCAGCCATTCACCGGGCTGTTTCAAAAAAAGGTATGAATTATTATCGTGACCATTAACAGTGGCACCGGAACAGGTCCCGGATCAGATCGGGAATTTCCGAAGGCCGGGATGCCACCGGGATATTCATTTTTTTGAGTTTTGCAATCTTTGACCGGGCATCGCTCTCCCCGCCTTCCACAATCGCCCCCGCATGGCCCATCCTTTTGTCCGGCGGTGCAGAAATTCCTGCAATATAGGCTACAAGGGGCACATCGGTGTTTCTTGCTCCTTCTGCTTCAAGGTTGCCTCCGACCTCTCCGATCAGGACAACTGCTTTTGTCTCCTTGTCCTCCGCAAACTGCGCAAGAGCGTTTTCAAAGGTCTGACCGATGACCGGATCGCCACCGATCCCAATTACCGTACTCTGTCCGATCCCGGCCCGGGTCAGTTCATCGACAACCTCGTATGTGAGTGTCCCGCTCCGGGAGATGACCCCCACATGGCCGCGGGAGAAGAGGCTTGCCGGCATGATCCCCATCTTTACCTCCCCGGGCGAGAGGAGGCCCGGGCAGTTGGGGCCGATCACCCTGCAGCCTTCCATCTCTGCATAGGCAATCGCCTTCATGGTGTCGTGGACCGGGATGTGCTCGGTGATGACAACCGCAAGCTCTAACCCGGCGTCGGCAACTTCCATAATGGAGTCCCCGGCCGCTTTTGCGGGGACAAAGATGACGCTTGCCGTTGCATCATGTTCTTTGAGTGCATCTTTTACGGTATCGTAGACCGGCACACCGTGTACGGACTGGCCGGCTTTTTTGGGCGTGACACCGGCAACGACCCCACGACCCCCGACCTGCCGCGCGTACTCGTTCATCAGGCCGATATGATAATCGCCCTGCTTGCCGGTTGCCCCGGTGACAATGATACCGGTCTTTTTGTCACCGTAGATCATGATGCAACCTCCACGGCTTTTTTCACGACAAGATCCATGGTATCGAGCATCTCGTAGCCTTTCTCGGCAAGGAGCTTCCTGCCCTCTTCGGCATTGGTCCCGGCAATCCGCACAATAACCGGTTCAGGTACCCCTGAAGCAATAATCCCCCGGGCCACCTCATCGCAGCGGGTGATCCCGCCAAGGAGGTTGACCACAATCACTTTTACCGTAGGTACCCCGGACACCAGCCGGACAGCGTGCATTACCCGTTCGCTGTCTGCTCCCCCGCCAACGTCAAGGAAATCCGCTGCACGTCCGCCATAGTATTCGATGAGGTCGAGCGTTGCCATGGTCAGGCCGGCGCCGTTCCCGATAACGCCGATATTCCCCTGGAGCTCCACGTACGAAAACCCGTGTTTCTCCGCCTCCCGTTCCCGTTCGGTGAGGTCCCGGTTGAGCACGATCCCCTGGCGGGCGAGGCTGTTGTCATCGATAATGAGTTTTGCATCGGCCGCGTACACTCCGGCGGGAGTAGTCACCAGCGGGTTTATCTCGGCAAGGAGGGCGTCTTTGTGGCAGAAGACGTGGTACAGCCGGTTCACCGTTGCCTGGATCTCAACCGGGGCATCGCCGCAGAGCTCGCGGAGGAGAAATCCCGGCACATCGGCAAGAAGCGGGCAGAAACTGATCGAGCGGATCGCTTTTTTGTCGGTTTTCGCGGTCTCCTCGATATCGATCCCGCCGGTCTCTGCAAAAAGGATCACCGGCTGTTTTTTGGTCCGGTCTATGGTGATGCTCACATAGTACTCGTGCCGGATCTCCAGGCGCTCTTCAATCAGGATCCGCTGCACCGGCAGACCCTTGATGGTGGTGTTGAAGAGTTTCCTTGCCGTCTCGATGACCGTGTCGCGGTCGGCCATCAGGACGCCCCCGGCCTTTCCCCTGCCGCCGACATCCACCTGTGCCTTGACTGCGACCTTCGCCGGAATGGCATCCATGTGGAGAAGGATCTCCTCGTGCTTACCCACAAGGATGCCTTTTGGCACCCTGATCCCTTCTTCAGAAAAGAGCTGCTTTGCCTCGTATTCCAGTAGTTTCATGTTGTTTTCCCTCCTGCAAGTGCAATCCCGAGCTCCATTGCTTTCGTGTTGAGTGCCTCTGTACCTTTAGGCACGGAATCAAGGATAGCTTTCTTGAGTGCTTCTTCACTGACAACGCGGGTATATCCGACAAGGGCACCGAGCATGACAATGTTTGCCACGATGTCCCGGCCCAGTGTTTTCTTTGCTTCCTCCGCTGCCGGGATCTCATGGAAGGTACAATCCGGGCGCGAATGGATAAGGCTGGAATCGAGGATCATAATTGCATCCTTCCGGGCCGCAGCACCGTATTTCTCGAAGCCTTCCTGGGACATGATCACAAAGATATCCGGGTCTGCCACCTTGGGGTACAGGATCTCCTCGTCATCGATGATCACCGCGCTCATCGATGCCCCGCCCCGGGCCTCAGGGCCGTACACCTGGGTCTGGACGGCGAACTTGTGGTCATACATCACGGCCGCCCGCCCGAGAATAACCGCGGAGAGAATGATCCCCTGCCCGCCAAACCCGGAGAACCTGACTTCGCGCCTCATGGCTTTGCCTCCGCGGGGACAATGCCCATGGCGGGGCGGTTGCGCCGTATAAGTTCCCCGACCACAAACACATCCTCCGGGATAATCTCTCCCTTCTCGATCATCCGGTCCCGTTTTGCCTTTAACAGCGAGTGGGCCCTAAGGTACTCGATCTGGTCGGCTACCTGCCGGAACTTGTTCCGGCGCCCGAAGTTGGTGGGGCACTGGACCAGTGCCTCGATAAACGAGAATCCCGGGGTCTCCAGGCCAATCTTTACCGCCCGTTCGAGTTCCTTAACGTGGTATGAGGTCCAGCGGGCCACATAGTTTGCCCCGGCAGCGATGGCAAGCTCCCCGAGATCAAATGCCGTCTCGGTCGATCCATACGGCGTGGTTGTCGAGAGATAGCCGCGTGGCGTGGTCGGGCTGCCCTGGCCGCCGGTCATGCCGTAGATCTGGTTGTTCATGCAGACCACTGTGAGATCGATGTTCCGGCGGCAGGCATGGATAAAATGGTTACCTCCGATGGCTGCAAGGTCCCCGTCTCCGGTAAAGACCACTACGTGGAGCTTCGGGTTTGCCATCTTGACCCCGGTGGCAAAAGCAAGCGCCCTCCCGTGGGTGGTATGGAGAGAATCGGTGACAATATAGCCCGGGGCCCGGGAAGAGCAGCCGATCCCCGAGACGAATACGGTATCCTCTTTTTTCCAGCCCATGGAATCCACAGCCGCAAGTGTGCAGTTGATGATCGTGCCGTTCCCGCAGCCGGCGCAGTAGATGTGCGGCAGCTTGTCCTGCCGGAGCCACTCATTGAAGCTCATGCGCCTGCCTCCACGAGAGCAAAGAGCTCTTTTGGTGAATGCAGTTCCCCGCCCAGTTTTGGTACGGAAACTACCGGTACGCACGTGTGTCTCTCTATCTCCCGGGCGATCTGGCCAAGATTGAGTTCAGGTACGATGAACCTCTGTGCGTTCTTGAAGATCGCGAGTGCATGGGCCGGGAAAGGCCAGACCGTACGGATCCGCAAAAACCCGATCTTCTTGTCCGGGTGGTCATGGAGCACCTGCTGGACGGTGCGGACCGGGGCGCCGTAGGCAATAAAGACCTGTTTTGCATCGGGATTAATGATGTCGAAATCCGCGAGCTCAATGGTTGCCGACTCTATCTTTTCAACGAGCCGTTTCACCAGTCCTGCATGGAGGCCGGGATCCGTTGCGCTGGGGAAGCCCCGTTCGTCATGGGTGAGCCCGGTCACGTGCGTCCCGTACCCGTTCCCGAACCGGGGGAAGCCCGGGATGAGGCTCCCTGCCGCTGGTTTGAAGGGTGGGGTGCCGGGGACAAATGCCGGTCGTCCGGTCTGCTCCACGGCATCCGGCACAATGATGCGCTCCCGCATGTGCCCGATCACCTCGTCGGCCATCAGAAAGACCGGTACGCGGTACCGGTCGGCAAGATTGAATGCCTTTGCCGTAAGGTTGTACATCTCCTGCACGCTTGCCGGGCAAAGGGCGATCACCGCATAATCCCCGTGCGAACCAAACCGGCACTGCATCATGTCCCCCTGTGCCGCCATGGTGGGTTGCCCGGTTGAGGGTCCGCCCCGCTGGACGTTGACGATAACGCAGGGAGTTTCGGTCATTGCCGCGTACCCGATGTTCTCCATCATCAGGGAGAAACCCGGCCCGCTCGTCGCGGTCATTGCCCGTGCCCCGGTCCAGGAAGCCCCGATAACGGATGCGATGCTTGCTATCTCATCCTCCATCTGGATAAAGACCCCGCCTTTTTTCGGGAGCTTTGCAGCCATATGCTCGGCTACTTCTGTCGAAGGGGTGATGGGATAACCCCCGAAAAACCGGCAGCCTGCAGAAAGTGCACCCTCGGCGGATGCAATATTTCCCTGCCAGAATTCAAGTCTCGGCGTCAATATTCAATCGCCACCTTGTGGAGTTCGTAGGGCTCTTCATCCATCCAGTGGATTGCCTGGTCAGGGCAGGTGAGCTGGCAGACACCGCAGAGCTGCCGCCCGTACAGGTGGCGGAGACGGCAGTTGGTGCAGCGTTCGGGCCGGTCCAGTTCCGGCACCACGATCCCCCGCCGGTTGGGGTTTTTCCCCTCTTTGAAGATCCGGTACGGGCAGACCTTTGTACAGAGATTGCAGCCCTTACACCGGGTCTCGTCTATGGCGAGTTTCATTATGGATCTGTCCTATCTATGTTGCGGGTGGTGCGAAAAAAATCTATGTGTTATGCAGAACGGCGGGTCTTTTCCATTTCCGCAGCATGCTGTGCATGTTCCCGTACCTTCCCGAAGAGATCGTTTCCCTGCGCATCGATCCCGACTACGAGAGGCAGGCGGTCGAGCTCGATCTCCCAGACGGCTTCTGCCATCCCGAGATCCGGGAAATGGACTCCTTTGAGTATCATGTGGGAGGCGGCAAGTGCGGCACAGCCCCCGGTAAAGGCAAAGTACACGCCCCGGCCCCTGAGCTGTTCTCGTACCGTGGCATCCATCCCGCCCTTGCCGATCAGCCCACGGACCCCGGCATCGAGCAGGAAACCGGAGAGGGAGTTCATCCGTGCTGATGTGGTCGGGCCGGCGGCAATGATTTTGTTGTCTTTTATTACCGGGCCGCAATGGTAGATCACCGCTCCTTTGGGATCAAACGGGATCCCCTCTTTTCTCATGCGAAGGTGTGCCTCGTCACGGGCGGTATAAACCGTGCCCGAGAGCTCGATCCGGTCGCCGGCCATTAGGGAGAGGACTTCGTCGCCGAGCGGGGTGGTAAGCTGCAGGGTCTTTTTACTCACCACTCCACCTCCACGGTTGCGTGCCGGTTTGCCCAGCACTGCACGTTCACGGCAACCGGCAGCGACGCAGTATGGCAGGCGGCAGTCTTTACTTTGACCGCGAGCGCTGTGGTTTTCCCGCCAAGCCCCATCGGGCCGATCCCCAGCCGGTTCACGGCATCGCAGAGATTCTGTTCGAATTCGTCCATCATGTCGATGGGCTGGAGCAGCGCCTCCTTTGCAAGTGCCGGAGCTGAATCAAATGTCCCCCCGATCCCGATCCCGAGTACAACCGGTGGGCAGGGCCGGCCCTCGGCCGCAAGCATTGTCCCGACCACGAATTCTTCGATCTTTTCGGCCTGCGAGGGGAGAAGCATCGCGATCCGTGAGACATTCTCTGCGCCGGCACCTTTGGGAAGTACGGTCACGGTAAAGTGTTCGCCGGCCTGCACATGGACCGCCGGCATCCCGGCGCCGGTATTGTCCCCGGAGTTGCGCCGGGTCAGGGGATCGACCACGTTGGGGCGCAGCGGGATCTCCTGCGTAGCCCGGCGGATCCCTTCGGCAACCGCATCGAAGAGGGTAGGCGAGAAAGGTACCCGTGGGGGGAGAGTAAGGTAGACTATTGGTACGCCGGTATCCTGGCAGAGGGGCACGCCCAGTCGTTCGGCAGCCTCGATATTTCGTATTATGTTTTCGTATTCTCCCAAAGCTACAGCATCGGTTTCGGAGTCACGGGCCCTGGAAAGTGCCTGTTTTACGTCCCCGGGCAGGTAAATGACGGCCTCCCGCATGGCCCTGCAGGTGGCAGCCGCAAGCGCCCCTTTCAGGTCCCCCATCTCCCCCCCTCGCTGCATCATCCATAATTAAGCGGCGGGGATGTTATAAACTGTGCCACCGGTAAAAAATCCCGGAACCCTGAAGATGAGCACTGGCTCCCGCTCCCAGGAAAAGAGTGTTTTTGAAAAATGCCAAAAAGAGAAAAACCGGGGGAAACCGGTTATTTCTTGTCCTTGCCGCCCTTTGCCGGGGCAGCCTTTCCGCCTTTTGCGGCATCTGCTCCCTTTGCTCCAGGCTCGGCTTTCGCGGGTTCGGCACCCTTGCCACCCTTGTGCTCTGCACCCTTCGCGCCCTTTGCTGCCGGTTCTGCTGCCGGTTCTGCCGCTGCCTCGGTCTCAACCTTGACCGGTGCCGCGATCTTATCGCCGGCGATCTTGGGTGCTGCAACGATCCTGCCGCTGACCTTGATCGTGTGGACCTTAAGGTGGGACGGGGTCGGAAGCTTATGGGAGCCGTTCCTTAACGCCGCCTTGACCTTGTCGAGGTACTGGGCCGTGGTAAAGACGGTAAAGAGGAGCTGGCCTGCTTCGACACGGGCTGCAGTTCCCACGGCTTTTCCGAATGCAAGCCGCATGCCTTCCGACACACGGTCTGCACCTGCGCCGGTTGCCTGTTTGTTCTCCCGGAGCACGTGGTGCGGGAAGACGCGAACCTTGAAGTGGAAGTTTGTTCTGCCAACATCCTTTAAGAGCTTCCTGTTGACCGAGATACGGGCGGCCTCAAGGGCGCTGTGCCGGATCTGGCAGGTCTCTTCAACGATCAGGTCAATCTCGGTCGGGAACTCCTGGGAGAGGTTCCCCATCTCGAACTGTACAATCTTGTTGCCGGGAACCCCGCCCATGTACTCGCGCCGAGTGTAGGCCTTCTTTGCAAGGTTCCGGTACATCTTCCCCGGTTTTCTTACCATCGCGTCCTTCTCCTAGTTCGTATGTATCGTAAAAACAGGCACATTGCAGCGCGGATCAAGTGATTCGCTGCCGTACCTGCACACTTCACAAACTGCTTTTATAAAATAGAGATTGAGCGTATTAAACCTTACTGGATAGGATCCGATTCTTCGCGGATCATATCGAGCAGGTGGCGCCGGATCTGGCCGAACTCTTCTCCTGTCCGATCGCGTGGATGAGGGCCCGGGATGGGCACGATCTCCTTGATCCGGCCCGGGCGGTGGGTAAGGACCACAATCCGGTCGGCAAGGAAGACCGCTTCGTCAACGCTGTGGGTGACAAAGAGGATCGTCTTTTTTGTCTTCTCCCAGATCCGGAGCAGCTCGTGTTGCATCCGGTTACGGGTCTGGGCATCAAGCGCTCCGAACGGCTCATCCATGAGGAGGATGGAGGGCTCGATGGCAAGCGCCCGTGCCACGGCCACTCTCTGGCGCATGCCCCCGGAGAGCTCGTGCGGGTGCCGCTTCCCAAATCCCGAAAGTCCCACCAGGTCGAGGTACTTCTCAGCTGCCGTACTCCGGTCGATCTTTTTTATCCCCCGGAGTTCCATGCCGAGCGTCACGTTCTCTTCAACGGTCCGCCACGGGTAGAGGGAATATTCCTGGAAGATCATAGCCATTTTCGGGCTGGGGCGGGTGATTGCTGCCCCATCAAGCAGTATCGAGCCGGAGGAAGCGGATTCGAGGCCGGCAATAATCCGGAGCAGGGTGGTTTTGCCGCACCCTGAGGGCCCAAGAATGCAGATGAACTCCTCGTTACCTACCGCAAGGGAGATGTCCGAGAGTGCCTCCATGGTCTGGTGGTCTTCAGAAACAAACGTCCGTGAGATGTTTTTAATCTCAAGCGTCATCGCTCAAGCCCCCTCCACCCGAACCAGCGTTTTTCCACCGCCCTGAACCCTTGGTCGATGACAAGGCCGATAAGGCCGATCACGATGATGCCGGCGATAATCACGTTGATCTGGCCGAGGTTATAGGCGTACATGATCAGGTAACCAAGCCCTGATGTCGGGCCAGGCAGGATCTCTGCGGCAACCACGCACATCCACGAGATCCCAAAACCCACACGGAGGCCGGTCCAGATTGTTGGAGCGGCGCCTGGCAGGATGACTTTTGTGAGGATCTGGCGTTCGCTTGCCCCAAGCGTAGTACATACTTCGATCCAGGTGTTCTTTACCCCACGCACCCCGTCAACCGTGTTGAGCAGGATCGGGAACACAGCCCCGATAAAGATGATAAACACGATCGAGACGATCCCGATCTTGAACCATGCAAGAGCAAGCGGCACCCAGGCGAGGGGAGGCACCGGGCGGAGGAGCTCAATAGTGGTGTCGAAAAAGTCATTGAGCACGGCAAATCTGCCCATCCCGATCCCCAGAGGAATGGCAACGGCCGCGGCAAGCGCAAACCCAAGCACTACCCTTTCGATGCTTACCAGCGCATTGTCCACGAGGCTGCCCGTACCCAGGATATCCGAGAACGGGGAGAGCAGCACCGGGATAACTGTTTCAAGTTTGGGCAGAAAAAAAGGGTTGTTGACGATGGTAGCCGCAACCTCCCACCCGATGATGAGGAGGATCGGCAATACCAGTCCAAGGCGCCGTGTCATTGTTCTTTATAGTAATGAGCGGCGATCCTCATCAAACCTTCACTTCAGTTACGGTAATACCGCTGCTCTGCAGGGCAGCGCGGATCATAACATCCTGGATGGAGCCTTTTCCGGGCGCTGCAATCACGAGCGGCTTTCCTGCATCCGAGCGCGCCTTTGCCCATGCGGCAAAGCTCTGCCAGTCCTGTGCGGGTGCGCCATTTTCCACCACAAGGCCGGTACCGAGGTTATCGATCGGGTAGGCGATGGTGATAGGGGTACCCTGGTCGATCGCGTTGATTGCCGGCGGAACTCCGACATAAGACATCTGAATTGAGTTGGTTGCCGCGAGCTGCATCAGGTTTGGCCCGGCATTTGCCGGTACCAGGTTGACGGTGGCAATTTTCTGGCCGTTTACCATGAAGTCAGCTACATCCGGCTTTGCCTTGGTGAGATCTTCGGGTTTAAGGGCAATACCATAGGTGTCATTGAAGTACTGCCAGTTCTTGACCGCAACAAAGAGTGCCGAGTGATCAACGGCATTGAGGTACCCGACCCCTACCGTGTTCTGGATGGGTGCAGGTGTGGGCACGTTCTTTGAAGCAAGGATAGATGTTGCGCTGGTGTACGGCTGGAAGTTGTAGAGAACTGCATCCTGGTTCGTACTGTTCGCAACAAAGCCTTTGACTGTTCCGAGCTGGATAAGTGCCTGCACGAAATTTCCGGTACTGGCCTTCCAGGCATCTGACGGATTGTTCGTGAATGCGATGGTGGGCAGGGAGTTGCTGACTGCAGTTACCGATGAGACACTTACATTCCCGTAGGTGAAGTTCTGCTTGCCGGCCAGCCAGTCAGCATCGAGTGCGGCCGTTTCATTCGGGTGATCATTGATGTACTGCGTTGCTGCAAGGTTGAGCGCAGAGAAGTCATTGACAAAGTCCGGGTTCTGGGCGTAGAAGTCCTTTCTTACCACAAAGACGTTCTGCGGGTGGTTGTTCCACTCGCCTGCAGGCGGGAGGTCCTTGGAATAGACTGCAACATGGCCTATATCGCTTTCCACACCGGCTTCGACAACCGGCTGCCAGGCAATGTACCCGTCAACCTGACCGGTGGCAAGAAGCGAGGGCATCGGGCCGACTCCCGCGGTTTCGAGAATCCCGACAGATCCATTGGACGATGTGGTCGTGGTACCGGTTGAGGAACCGGCAGTGGTGCTCCCTGAGGTGGTACCCGCAGACTGCGTGCAGCCGGCGGTGAACAGCACAAGGACAAGGGCAAGCGCCAGGAGTGCGATTGCAGAAATCTTTACAGCTTTCATATGCACGGATTATCCGGGCGATAATAAAAAAGTGCACCATTTCGGCAAATAATTTATCCTATTCAACAAAAATTGGGGCAAAAAATAGACAATTGGATAATTTATAGGTGCGTCTTGTCCACATACTGTCATATACGCCCGTCCCGGTTATCGTTTTTTTGGACAAAAGGGAAATTTCATCTAATATTTTGTCCTATTGTACCTATATTATGGCATATGCGGACCCGGTTGACCGGCTTATGCGCGCAGCGCTCACCTCCGATGAGGCATTCGTGGCTACCTTAAACGATCTCATGGAAAACGACCTGCGCATCAGCGTCCGCGATCTCTCAGAGCACTGCGGAATCGCCCAGAGCTCGCTGTATAAGATCATCAACGGGAAACGTTCACCCAATCTATCCACTCTCCGGGAGATTGTAAAAGCCCTGCGGCAGTTCTACCACGCAGGGGATGAGAAGTTCATCGGCCTGATCGCGGCCCGGCCGGTGCTCGAGAGCGTGGAAGAGCGGCTCGCGGATGTGGATGGCCGCCCCCTCAAGGTGCGGGAGTACCCGGTGTACACCATGGAGGATGCCATTGTGGCTGCAGTCCGGGCCGAGCGGGAAGGGGCGATTGCAATCGTCTGCGCCCCGATTGTCTCAAGCATCATCGAGCAGCTGGTCCATGTGCCGGTAACTACCATCATCCCGCGTGAATCGGTCCAGCGGGCGATTGAACTTGCGGCCCGGAAGGCGTGGATTTAATCGATCCGCGCACACACATGAGTGTAGAATTAAAGGTGAGGGAGAACGGATGCGGACCGATGTTGTGAGACTGGGACGCCTTTCGGGCGAGAGGACGGGAGAAATGATGCGCTTCCTCTCATCGATGCGATCCGACCGCTGTATTGCCGATGCTGATGTGCTGGTGGATATCGCCCACGTGCTGATGCTTGAACGCCAGAAGATCATCAGCACCGATACGGCAAAGCAGCTCCTGCCGGCGCTCCTGGAACTCAACAGCGAAGGTGTTCCCGAAGAGGTCTTTGACGACCGGTTCGAGGATGTCCACGCAGGGATTGAGACCCTGCTTATCGGGGCTGTGGGCGCCGATGTCGGTGGCCGCATGCACATGGGGCGGTCGCGGAACGACGAGGTGGCAACCTGCATACGGTTCAAGCTCCGGGAAGACCTGCTCAAGCAACTGGCTGCACTTCTCAAGGTCCGCGAGGTGCTGGTTACCCTTGCCGAGCAGCACCGGGAATCGGTCATGCCCGGTTTTACCCACATGCAGCATGCCCAGCCCACCACCCTTGCCCATCATCTCCTTGCCTATGAGCAGCAGTTCACCCGGGACTTTGACCGGCTCCGCGATGCCTATGCCCGGGTCAACCTCTGCCCGCTCGGCGCTGCTGCATTTGCCTCCACCGGCTACCCCATCGATCGCGAGTATACTGCAAAACTGCTCGCATTCGATGGCCCTGTTGTGAACACAATGGATGCGGTCGCCACCCGTGACTTTGCCCTTGAAACCCTTGCCGATCTCTCCATTCTCATGGCGAACGTGAGCCGGCTCTGCGAGGAAATGGTTATCTGGAGTACCTCGTTTGTGAAATTTGTGGTGCTCGATGACGCGTTCTGCTCGACCTCGTCGATCATGCCACAGAAGAAGAACCCGGACACCGCCGAGATCATGCGGGCAAAGACCGGCTCGGTCTTTGGGGCTTACACGGGAGCGCTCATGACGGTTAAGGGCCTGCCCATGAGCTACAACCGCGACCTCCAGGAGCTCACCCCCAATATCTGGCGCGGGATGCGGGACGCAAAAGAGAGCCTGCGCCTCCTCATCGACATGCTTTCGAGCGCCACGTTCGACACCGAGCGGATGAAGGAAGAGGCCGGCAAAGGTTTCTCCACCGCAACAGAACTTGCCGACACCCTCGTTCGGGACTACGGCCTGCCTTTCCGCATGGCCCACAATATCGTGGGCCGGGCCGTCCAGAAGGGGAGCCTCTCCTTAGAGATGCTTGAAGCCGCGGCAAAGGAGCTTGATGTCGGGATCTCCTTTACCGCAAAAGGGCTTACGCAGGACCAGATTGACAAGGCACTCGATGTGACGCACTCGGTGGAAGTCCGGCGGGCGACCGGTGGGCCGGCTCCCTTTGCAACAAAGATTGCCATCGCAGACCGGAAGAAACTGCTCGATACCGATTCGGTATTCATTGACGAGCGACTGGCAAAGATCGCAAAGGCCAAAGAGGACCTGATATCAGATGCACGGAGGCTGGTAGCATAACCGGATCCTTTTCCTCAGGCGACCATGTCACCTGCACGTATGGCAACAAGACCCTTTCCGGGACTTACATCACCGACCGCGATGGCATGGCCGTGGTCAAACTCGCGAGCGGCTACAATATCGGGGTGGAAAAAGCGTGCTGCACGCTCGTTTCCCCGGCGCCGGCATCCACGCCCCGTTCGGCGCCCATAAAGCAGGACCCAAAACTCCCGGAGCTTGCCATCATTTCCACCGGTGGGACGATCGCAAGCCGGATCGATTACCGCACCGGTGCGGTCACGAGCCAGTTCGATGCGGATGATATCCTGACCGCGATCCCGGCGCTTGCCGAGATTGGGCGGTACCGCACGAAGGTGCTATACACCATCCTCTCCGAGAACATGACCCCTGCCATCTGGCAGGAGCTGGCCCGGGCGATCCACGATGAGATCAAACACGGCGTCACGGGCGTGATCGTCACCCACGGCACGGATACGATGGCCTACAGTGCGGCAGCGGTCAGTTTCATGCTTGACACACCGGTGCCGGTGGTCTTTGTCGGGTCGCAGCGCTCGGCCGACCGGCCATCGAGCGACAACGCGATGAATGGGGTCTGTGCAGCGCTTGCCGCAGAGAGCGATCTCGGGGAAGTTGCAGTTGTCATGCACGCGACCACAAACGATGATGCATGTGCCATCCACCGGGGCACGAGGGTGCGCAAAATGCACACCTCCCGGCGCGACGCGTTCCAGAGCATCGGGATCCCCCCGGTTGGAACGGTGGATTATGCGTCCCGCACGGTCACCCTCACCGGTGACGCGGTGAAGCGGGGCACGCACAAACTTGCCCTGCATGACCAGCTCGAACCGCACTGCGGGCTTATCCAGTTCTATCCCGGCATGTCCCCCGACCTCCTGAAGGCGTACGAAGGGTACAAGGGGCTTATCCTCTCCGGCACCGGCCTCGGGCACGTGAGCACCGCGATGATCCCGCAGATCAAAAACCTTGTCGCGGGCGGCACGCAGGTGGTCATGACTTCGCAGTGCATGCATGGCCGGGTCTGCGACCGGGTGTACGACACGGGCCGTGACCTCCTTGCGGCGGGCGTGATCGAGGGCGGCGATATGCTTCCTGAGGTGGCGCTCGTCAAACAGATGTGGGTGCTCGGGAACGAAAAGGACCCGGCAAAGGCGGCGACAATGATGGCCACCGATCTCAAAGGCGAGTGCATGAGGAGGAGCGCCCATGGATTATAAGGCACTCGGCCTCACAGCGGGAATCGAGATCCACCAGCAGCTGGACACAAAAGAGAAGCTCTTCTGCCACTGCCCGACCACGATCCGGGACAACGCGGATCATTCGGGAGAGTTCTTCCGGTACCTGCGGGCCACCGAGAGCGAGATGGGTGCGATCGACCGGGCCGCACAGGAAGAGATGAAGCGGGCGAGAAAGTTCGTGTACTACACCTACCCGACTACCTGCCTTGTCGAGAACGACGAGGAGCCGCCTGCGCCGCTCAACGATGAGGCGCTCGACATCGGCCTTACCATCGCCAAGACCTTTGGCATGACCCCGATCCCGCAGGTGCACACGATGCGCAAGCTCGTGATCGACGGCTCGAACACGAGCGGGTTCCAGAGGACGGCCCTTGTCGCCATCAACGGCGCACTCCCGAACGGCGGGAGCATCGAAACGATCTGTATCGAAGAAGAGGCGGCCCAAAGGGTCAAGGACGATATCTTCTCGCTTGACCGGCTCGGGATCCCGCTCGTGGAGATCACCACCTCGCCCTGCATGCACACCCCCGAGGACGTGCAGCAGGTGGCCGAATACATCGGGATGGTACTCCGCTCGACCGGCGCGGTTAAGCGCGGCCTTGGCACGATCCGGCAGGACGTGAACATCTCGATTAAGGACGGCGCCCGGGTCGAGATCAAGGGCGTGCAGGACCTCGCCCTGATCGCCGAGGTCGTGCGCCGCGAAGTCCAGCGGCAGCAGGCTCTCCTCGCGATCCAGAAAGAACTCATCCAGCGCCACGCATGCGTGGGTTCCGATCAGATCGATATTACTGCCCTTTTTAAGGAGACCAAGTCCGCAGTGCTCAAAAAATCCAAAAAGATTTTCGCCCTTGTCCTGCCGGGCTTTGCCGGCCTTGTCGGCCGCGAGATCCAGCCCGGCCGCCGGCTCGGGAGCGAGATGTCGGACTACGCGAAGAAGTGCGGCGTGGGCGGAATCTTCCACACGGACGAGCTCCCCGCGTATGGCGTGACCGAAGAAGAAGTCACACAGCTCCGTGAGTTCGTCCGAGCCAATGAGCAGGACGCCGTGATCCTTGTCTCCGGCGCAAACGAGAAGCAGGCCGCGTGCGCCTGGAACCAGGTCCACACCCGGGCGAATCTTGCCCTGTCCGAGAAGCCCGTTCCCGAAGAGACGCGGAAGATGCTCGAAGAGGGCAGCACTGCGTACATGCGCCCGCTGCCCGGTGCAGAGCGAATGTACCCCGAGACCGATGTGCTCCCCGTCCGGATCGATGAGGCCCGGTGGAACGCGGTGACCGTGCCGGAACTTTTGACCGTGAAGGCCGAACGGTTTGCAAAGGATCTCGGCCTTGACCCGGCGGTCGCGAAGCAGATGGCGTTCTCCGAGTACCGGCCTCTCTTTGAGCGAGCAGTTGCCGAAGGGATCAAGCCAACCCTCGCGTCCCGCACGCTCCTTGATCACCTCACGAAGATCCGACGCGACGGTGCGGACACCGATAAGATCACAGACGACGCAATCCTAGCGGTGCTTCGGGCAGTTAGTGGGATACGGCTTGTCAGTGCTACTGGACATATCAACGTATCTGGTTCTGCTACGGTAGAGGTGGCAAAAGAGGCCATTCCCGATATCCTTACTGCGGTTGCTAATGGGAGCACCGCAGAAGACGCGATGGCAAAACTCGCTCCGACCGTCTCCCGCGATGAGCTCGAAGCAGTGATCAAAAAGATTGTTGCCGACCGCAAGGAGTTTGTCACCGAGAAGCAGAAGGGCGCTCTCGGGCCGCTGATGGGCGTGGTGATGCAGGAGGTCCGGGGCTCGGTGGATGGGAAGGTTGTGAGCGAGCTGCTGAGGAAAGAGATTGAGAAGGTGCTGGTCGGGAAGTAATTTTTTTCAATTTTCAAATTATGTTGAGTAATGAGTCAATCCTTCCAGTCAATATCGTTTGATTATGGTACTTTTTGTCGAACAGGAAAATCGATTAAAAGGTATATCCAAGCTAACGTTCCGATCGTAAACATCAAAGATATCCCGAGAAAACATATTGCAATTGGTAGTGTTGCTGCAAAATATGAACCTATCAATGCAAATATGCCTAAAATAATTGCCAATATTGGAAATATCGCAACATATAGAAGTTTGTTTGGAACTGTTTTATCAAGAGTAACAAGGATAGCATATACTGCAAAAATTGTTGCAAGGAAAAACGAAGACGTGTTAATACATGCGTTCGCGACATTAGAGAAAAAATCTTGAGGTAAAGTATTCACCACCTCGACACTCAAATGATTGGCAAGTTCTATAATTAGAATTAAAGCTGTGATCCCTGCAAAAATGAATATTGCCCAAAAGATAACATCCCTTTGATTTACTTCATACTTCCAAAATTTCACGGATTTTCCTCAATTTTGTTAAGATAACCTCTTATTTAATAAATTTTTGTCGACTCTATAAATTTCTTCATAAGCTATGAGTTGGAGCGTGGTTTTGTGGCAGTGGGCACTAATATGAATCCTCCCCGCCTCAGGACCCCTTATGGGGCACGGCGGGGCAAGATGTGAATTTACAAGTGAAATATTTCCAATTTTCATCTGATCGTTTTATGACAATGTGAATGGAATTGATCCATCCGATACATGTTAGAGAAAAAACAACCAAATCTAATGTAAATGAAAACTGTTTGAATGGCATTACATCCCTTATTACATATAATCCCCACAAAACCCCAAGAAATGAAAAAAAGAAAATTACAATCATTTGACTTGGAAATAACTTCTTTCTCATAATTTCATTAGAGGGAAGGAGAATAAAAGGTACAAAAATGAAAATGAAAATGAACCCGAATGTAATACTCATTACAATTTCATTGATTTGAGAAAAAAACAGCATGAAAAACAAAATTGAAAAAACGATGATACATAATCCGGTCAGAAATGCCCAAAGATATAATAATTCTATTGTATTTCTCGTCCATCTAGCGTAATTTGCCTCTTTTATATCTTCTTGATCATTTGGATATTTCTTAATGTAAGCATAACAATCTGAAATTATAATTGAGGTTAGCACAACCACAACGAGCAGACTTATTCCGCTTCCCAGTTGAAGGAAAAAATTTGAGCCATTACTATTTGCGGTTTGCAGGAGGTATAATGATAAAGCTCCAAAAACACCGATTATAACGAGAATCTTATTCTTTTTGTTCAGGAAATTTTCAAGAGTGACTAAACTTGAATTGCATACCCAGCAACTTGTAGGTGATCAGCAATCTCTGTATTACAATTAGGGCATCGCATAATCCTTGATCAGAGGGATATTATTTGTTTTATTATTAAAGAGAACGGTTATATGGGTTGATTCATCAGCCACTAATCTTTCAGATAGTTGGATCCTATGTGGGAGTTCTCCCCCTTGCCCGCCGCGGGGGCGCCCCGTCGGGGGCGGCGGCATTCCTCGTTCGTGGGGGTATGGGGGCATCAGCCCCCATAATCATCATCCCGATTCCAAAATCCGGATGATCCATTCAGGCCCTTGCCAAAGATTTCCAAAAATCTTCAGCTGCTGAGTGACACATTTTCTGGAATCTTCAGCTCGGGATCCACTCTTTTTTTACAATCTTCAGCTGCTGAGCGACACATTTTCCGGAATCGTCAGCTTGCGGCACGCTCTTTTTTTGAAATCCTCAGCTGCTGATGCGATCTTTTTCCTGCACAAGCGCAGGGTTCGCACAGGCTCCGACGGAGATTTTGAGGATTATTCGTGGTTTGGCAAATTTTGCTGCGGAACCGCATCGATCTTTTTTGAGAATCTTCAGCTGCTGAGCCGCTCTTTTTCCGGAATCCTCAGCTCGGGACCCGTTCTTTTTTGGAAAAGTGCGGGTCGCGGGCCGGCAATTCCGGAAAAAGAACTCCCCGGCAGATACTTATTCTTGAAAAGTTCTCCCCCTTTCCAAAATTTCCTCAAAAAAATCCACACCCCTTCGTCTGACTACTCCGGAAAATTCCAGATTATCGTACAAAATCAAAGGGGCCTCCCTTACTATGATCATAAGAGGGAGTCCCTTGCGAAATTCGTGGATCGAACGTACCCCTCTCCGGCTCATTTTGGGATCCGGAAAAAATGAAGGGGGGGTCCCAGATCAGCAAAAGAGGAGGGGACTCCCTCTCCACACCACACCTCTTCCTCCCTCTTGCAACCCGCCCGGTTCCGGTACACCCCCCCCCCTTTATAAAGGGGACCCGGGTGGCAGACTTAGGCTTTTCATGGATCCGTTCTCCGACGGAGGGTTTCCGGGCAGGATCCGGGTTCGGGTCGTTCCCGTGGAAGAGGTGCCAACCCAATTCTGGATTTTGTGTTTAAATCGATATTTTGTCAAACGGGGTGTTTAAATCGAAAAATGACCGTGCAAATTAGCGGCCTTTTTTTCAAGGCCCGAAATGGGGAGGATGAATTGGTCTTCCTGGGGATTTTCGGCCGTAATTTTGGGTTTACCGCATGAAAATAACGGGTCTCTTTTTGGGGGTCTCCGGGATCGGTTTTTTCTTTGGAAAAATATCCGGATCTGCCGATGGTGGCCTTTGGTGTGGTGGGGAGAGGTATCCGGACGCAGAGATCCCCCTGTTTTCCCGAAAAATGACCGGATCGGCTGATCGAAGATGAAAAAAAAGCAGGCCATGAGCAAAAGTTCCCGGATAAGGGGGAACTCTTTTGCCCTGCCTGCCCCTCACGGATCACGACGCCGGGATGATTTCCGGCGGCTGCCAGCCCGTGCCATTGAGCATGCCCGGGATGTCGGCCTGTTCGGGACCGATGAGCCGCCACATCACCTCGAATCCCTGCCCGTCCGCGGTCGGCAGCCAGTTGCCTGCCAGGGCCGGGTCTGAA
Source organism: Methanoregula boonei 6A8 (assembly GCF_000017625.1). NCBI lineage: Archaea > Methanobacteriati > Methanobacteriota > Methanomicrobia > Methanomicrobiales > Methanoregulaceae > Methanoregula > Methanoregula boonei. Next base: position 711,850 of record NC_009712.1, read on the forward strand.
GGCGGCGAAGGCTGCAGGTAGAAATCCACCGAGCCGTCAGTGTTCTGCGTGAGCTGCGATGTGCTGCCAAGCGCAGACCGGTTGAGGGCATTGGGGATCATCATCCCTTTGAGGTCGTAAACGGTCAGCGCCCAGCCCTCGTCTGCCGGGGGAGCAGACGCGAGGTGCAGGGTGTAGTTGTTCGATCCGTTGAGCGGATTTTTGTTGTGATCTGCCCAGCTTATGGCATAGATCGCCTGATCGGGAGTAAATGCCCCAAGGCCAATCTGGCTTATGACCGCACGCAGCGGGTAATCTGTCCCGTACTGTCCGAAGCCTCCCAGGAGATAGCCGTTGTGCTGATCGAAACTTTGGAGATACAGGGCCATGGTATCGTTTTTGATCTGTGCGGGACCGGCAGCCACTGCATCATTTAGCCCCCTGAGGGTATCCCTGCTCAGGCTCGTATTGTGCGAAGGTTCCATCCCGGGCCCGATCCCGACCCCGGCGAACCGGGCAAGCTCGGGCTGGTCGGCAGCCGGCGGGGGAAAGAGCGCCATCTGCTGCCCGAGCATATCATAGAAAGCAAGCCCTCCGGGCGCCTGGTAAATGATGGGGGTTGCATTGGGATCGGTCAGGTTCGATTGCCGGAAGTTTGTCCCGTACAGGCTCAGCGGCGTCAGGGTATAGCCATCCTGGATGCGGGTAACGTTTGCGATATCGTAACTCCCGTCCAGCTGGGTTGACCCGATAATCCAGATGCGGTTGTAGTCCACATCGACGCGGTGTGTCCCCGCCGGGATAGACAGGTTATACTGGCCGGGGCCGGCAATTACGTAATCTCCCGGCGGGGTATTGGCAACGCTGCCGAAGTTCTGGATGTTGGTGGTGTAGGGATCGATAAAGGCAAGAACGAAGAAGTGGCCCTGTACGTCCGGCACATGAAGGACCTCCGGCTCTTTACTCAGGTCGAGCCACGCGATGGACGAGAGCCCGGTCGAGCCCGGCGCCACAACCGCCGTGCTCCCGGCGTTATTCAGGGAACGTACGTTGTTGAACTGGTTGACCGGGCCATACGGACCGTTCGAGACATTGATGCTGGTCATGGTTTCAAACGTCGTGTTGGTCGCAATGAGCGGCAGGCCGTAGGTGTAGGCTTCAAGCCCAATCTCGTAGCCCCTGGTATAGTCGGCCTGTGATGCGGCCGACTGGTAAGCCGCAACCAGCACCATGGCCGCCACCAGCAGCGCTGCACAGATGACGATGAAAACATGTTTCCGCGTAATCGCTTCGCATCTCATACGCGAAAAGTGAAATTTTGCCATTTTTAAGGTTTTTGATTTAGGGTTTGCATTGCGACACTTTTTGGATGTGGCGATAGTGGTGCAGTATCAGGACATCGCGTGGTATCAGGATCCACCCGCAGTTCAGCTACGACCGGACACGAATGTCAATGGTATACGACCGGAGATTCTTCCCGCTGATCTCAAAGTCGTACACCGAATTCCCGGAATAGTATTTCTGTGACCAGGGCCGGGGGTCGCCGGTTCTCTGCCACAGGGCGGAGTCCAGGCCGCCCGGAGGTTGTACCGTATCAAAGACCTTTCCGGTATCATGATCCACGATCGTAATAGTAAGGCTGGGGAAAACCGCAGAAGCAGAGGCCACTGACTGGGCATCCTGCCCTCCCATGGTCAGGGGATCTGCAGTATACCAGAGTTCCCAGTAACTTGACGGAACAGAAACGTTTGTTACCGTTTCATCGCCGGTTCCGGTAATTGTCTGGATTGTAGTCAGACCGGCGCTCGCCGGGATTTCCGATGTCAGTGTAGGAGCTGTAGTGATTTCCTCGGTCGGTGACGGCGTTGGAGTCCCAAGGGATGTGTCAGGTGCGGGTGTCAGAGCCGGGGTTTCTGCCGTGGTCTGCACCGGGGCAGTAGCAGCGCCGGAAGATGCAGGCTGTATACAGCCGATGACTGCGGCAGCAAATGCAACAAGGAGAATCAGGAGAACTACACACTTCATACGTGTGAATATGTTAAGACAACACATATGAACCCCTCTTTTTATCTCATCTGTGCTGGTATCTCACGGTCGTTGACAGGGGTTCGCCGGATATTCTCTCTCCTGAAGATTGGACAGGGCCGCATATCGCCAGCAATATATATTGTTTCGTGCATTGTTACCTATGCCAAGCCTTTCCGAATCAGTTCGATCTGTTTTCATCGCGGCCCTGCTCTTGTGTATTCTCATTATCGGGATACCTCCGGTAGCAGCTGCGGCTGACGGTGGTGTTCAGTTTTATGTACTACCTTCGACGGTTACTGCCACTACCTGTGTTGACCAGCATTGCCAGGTTACTACCTCATCTTCTGATGGAGGAGCCGCCACGTTTAACGGGCTTGACAGCAACACCTGGCACACCGTGACGGTAAAAGCTGCCGGCTACCAGGATTATTCCCAGACGTTCTACCTTTCTTCGGATACTACCCAGGTCATCGATGTCACCCTCCAGCCCGTTCCGACGCCGACCCCGGTCCCCACCGGCAACCTTGAAATAACGGTATCCCCGAAGGGAGGGACCGCATGTATCGACGGGACCCAGTGCCAGAATCTCCCGCTCGATCTCAGTGCAGACGGCATATTCGAATTTTACTCGCTTGCCGGCAACAGTTACCACACGCTCACGATCACCCAGAGCGGATACCAGCCATACACCGACTCCATCTATGTAAATGCGGGTATGGTTAACGGTGAGTCGGTCACACTCGTTCCGCAGTCCGCCGCAGCCTCACCTGTCGCGCAGATCACAGCCGCTTCAGCTCCCAGTGCAGGAACACCGGTACCTGCCGCTACCCCGGCAAATGCCGCTCCGCAGACCACAAAAGCCGGTCTTCCCGCGGCGCTCTCCCTTGGAGCCATCGGGATCTGCGTTGCCATTTTCCTCGCAAGAAAGAATTAATTCCTTTTTTCCCGTTTTTGAGATCTCTTGTCATCACGATGACCGATAGGCACAGCCCCGTCAGGCAGCGTTCCGGAATGTGAACCTGCTCTGCCCGTGGTAGCTCCACAGGAACGCAAGGCAGGTGGCGATGATCTTTGCCAGAAGCGGGGTGAGGGCAAAGAACGTGACCCCAAGCCACACGATCCCGAGGTTGACTATCAGGCAGGAGATCGAGACCGCGGTAAAGGTGGCAAACTGCACGGCGGTCTTCGTGCTCGTGTCATGGAAGGTGAGGTACTTGTTTGCCAGGTAATTGACCACGATCCCGCAGCAGTACGAGAATGCAGCCGCATACAGGTACCAGACCTCAAAAAACGTAGTGCAGGTATACATCAGCCCGATATCCACAAGGGACGAAAGTGCCCCGACAAGGAAAAAGGGGATGATCCGTGAATGGGTCTGTCCCCGGGCCTCAAGCGCCATAGTCCTGCATCCCGCTCCTGTTCCGTGTGTCATGGGTTACTACTCAGGCAGCCCCGAGGCAGTCGTAGAGGGTGCCGGACCCTGCTTCCGCGTTTCCGGCATTTGTGCCGGTCTGGTTTGCCGCGCCAGCCGTCGATCCTCCCCATTCCGATGCGGGGACTGCCGTGCAGTGGGCGCTTACCCAGGAGAAGATCTCGCTGTTCCCGCTGCCTCCCTGTCCCCCGCCCATGCCACCGGTCTCAAAGTACCGGACCTTATCCTCGTGGATGTACTCCTGGAGGGTGGTGATGGAAAGTGTCTGGTCGCTCCCGGTAAATCCGCCCAGGCACATGACCGGCTTACCCGTTGTAATAATCAGGTTTGCCCCGTCCTGTGCGCTTGGTACCGCGAGGATCCAGGTTTCGTTTGTGGAATGGGAGATCAGGAATTCCGCGAGTTTGCTTGTCCCGGTATCCGCCCCATCCATGCCCGGTCCCATACCCTGTGAACCTCCCTGAACGCCCTGTATACCCTGCGGCCCGCCAGTTATGCCATTGCTGTCACTGGTCTGGTTGCGCGCAAAGCCGCGTGCACTGTCCATGCCCGCTGCCCGGGCCTCCTCCGCTCCTGTGAGTGCGGATCCACCGGGCATGCCGCCGGTGATCCCGCTACCCACGGCCCCCATGCCGCCACCGGAACCCTGCGGGCCTGCGGTCGGGATAGTGCCACCGTTCCCGGTCATAATCGGCGTGCAGGACCAGACCAGCGGAGCGATAAAGAGGATGCCGAGCGCGATTGCGACGATATGCATCCTGTGGCGTACCAATCCGTCCGTCTTTTTGAGCTGCAGCCATGCAAGCAGCCCGGCTCCCGCGAGTGTTCCTACAAGGATGATCGGGATGAGTGGCCCGGCAAAGTCCGCGTTATAGGTAAGGAACAGGACCTGGACAAGGCCGGTGATGAGCACTGCACCAGGAAGGAGCCAGCCGGCAAGGCCACCGCTCACGTATTTCTGGTACAGCCCGATCGCCCCGATCCCCACCAGTCCTGCAATCGGCGGGGCCAGGGTGGCTATGTAATAATCGTGCCAGAACCCGCTGGTGAAACTGAAGTACAGCAGGCCGGGGATCAGCCAGAGCAGCATCGCAATGAGGGTAAGACCTTTCTCTCCGGTGGACCCTGCATCCTGTAGTCCCTGAAGGGTGAGGGTCGCAGGCCTGCGGACCCAGGCGAACACCCCCATCAGAGCGAAGAGTAGCAGCCAGGAGATATCCCCGGCAAGGCCCTCGCGGAAGACCCTGAAGATACTCGGGGTCCCTCCGCTGTTCATCCCGCCGCCACCGCCCATACTGTCCGGGACTCCGCCGGAAATCCCGGATGCTCCCTGCTGCTGCGAACCGGAATATCCCTGCCCTGATCCCAAGCCGGGTGGTGTCATCCCGCCGGGGCCTTCGCCCTGACTATCTGACAGGCTGCCCGGCGGCGTGCCGGACAAATCTTCGTTGCCGCCCGGTCCTGCAAACGAGGATCCGCTTGCACCTGTACCGGGCATTACGCCGCTTCCCGGCCCGGATCCTGCCTGACCGTTTGCAGATCCCCCCGGGCCCCCGCTGGTATCATCGATCCCGAGGCGGTGGAGGCCGTTATAATCGACGATCAGGCCAAGGACGGTGTTGTCCCCGCTCCCGCCGATGTACGGGCGTTCGCTTGCCGGAACCGAGTCAACGGCGACGGCCCAGGAAAGGGAGACGGTAAGAAGGACGATAACCGCAAGCCCCACGTGGAGGAATCGTTTTTTCCAGGAAAAATCGGTGGTACCAAGGAAATAAACCGCAAGAATGGCCGGGACCACGATGAATGCCTGGATCATCTTGATGTTAAAGCCAATCCCGACAAGGATAACCGAGATAAGGAGCCAGACCGGGGACCGCTCCCTTGTTGCCTTAAGCACGGCCCAGACGGCAAGGAGGAGAACAAAGATCAGCTGGGTATCCATGGTCCCGTTCCGGGCGATCGCCACAAAGATCGGGGTGAGCGCAAGGGCAAAGGCTGCAACGAGCCCTGCCGGTTTCCCAAACGGGCGGGAGACGATGATATAGAGAAGTGCCACCGACCCGATCCCGGCAAGCGCCTGGGGGAGGACCAAAACCCAGCCGGAGAACCCGAGCACCACAGCAAAGGCCGCCTGGACCCAGAGCCCGACCGGGGGCTTGTCTACGGTAATGAACCCGGCCGGGTCAAAGGAGTTGAAGAAACCCGCCGCCGGGTTCACGAGCATGGTCTTTACGGCTGCCGCGTAGTAGGTATTCGAGATCCCCTGGTTCCAGATGTTCCAGAGATTTAAGAACGCCGCAAGAATGAGGATCCCAGAGAGCAGGCACTCAGCCCGGTACCGGTAGAAAAATTCCGGAAAATTCATACCCGCCGCCGTTCGATCATGGTGATCATGCGGGAGATCTCCTGAGCATTTACCTTGCCGTATCCTGCTGCATCCTGTTCGATTTCCGCAAGCAGCTTTTGGATTGATGCAACCTCATCAGAGGTGATGATATGCCACGCATGCCGCAGCCTGATCTCCGGTTCCATATCCATAGCGGTACCCTCTTTCCGGGAGATTCCCGTCACTGGGACAGATATATTGGTGTCATGGTACTGGTCAAGCCTGATCCCCGGGCGGGATATATTCAACTCTGCCGGGTAATATATTGCCCCCGGAAAAATGCCAATCTATTTTATTGCCTGCACTGATACTATGGTAAAGGATACCGGCAGATCCCCGGTGTATCCGGACTAAAAGAGGTCTTTATGGCAGCAGACAAAAAAACGGTCAGCATCTCGTCGGATCCGGAATTCCTGGAGGAGTTGTCCGAGTACCTCGAAGTCCTCTCCAATCCCGTACGGCTCAAGATACTCAAGGTGATAGAACGGGAGCCAAAGGAGATCACCGAGATAGCCTCAAAGATCAACACCAGCTACGCCAACACGAAAAAGCATATCGACCAGCTGGTCCATATCGGCCTTGTCCAGAAAGAGGCCGGCTTTGGGCGTGAGACGGTAAAAGGGATCCACCCGGTCTGGAAGTTCTCGCTTGCAAAGGGCAGCCTTGAGATGCTCATCAAAAACCTCGGGGTTTTTTCCCGGGTAAATATCCCTATGGGGTATGGCGAGATCCAGAAGAAAATGGAAGCGGTGCGGGCCGCAGTTCTCGAGGAGTCCGGTACCACCGGCCCGGCCCTCCACCTCATGAGCGGGAGTAAGGCAGGCCAGACGTTTCTCTTAAAAAAAGACCATGTGGCTGTGGGCCGGGCCGATCCCGATAACCCCGGCAGGGCTGGCGAAACGGATATTGTCCTTCCCGATGAGTATGGAATGGTCACACGCATAACAAAACCGCACGCGATCCTCTCCCGGTCGGCGGACGGCTGGCAGATCGAGGATCGCGGGAGTTCAGGAGGGACCTATGTGAATTCGGAGGTCTCCTCCCCCCAGCACCGGACCCTGCTCCGTGACGGGGATGTCATTGACTGTGCACTCGGGGAGAGCGCAGCCCGGTTCCTGTTTATCGCAGAGAAATAACCCATACGTTCATCACAAGGCCTTCCCGTACAGGAAAGAGGAGCATTGATGAGAATCTCAGCCCCGGGGGCACAAATGACCACCTTTTTTTACCGGGTACTTTTTGTACTGCTCCTTTTTGCCCTCCTTGTTTCCTGGCCGGTAGCGGCAAAGGTTGTCACCTATAACGGGACCGGTGCCCCTGGTGAGATCCAGGGAATAATCGAGAATGCCAGCAACGGGGACAGCATCTTTCTTTACGGGGGCACGTACGCAGGCAACCTTGTCATCGATCGCTCTATTGTCTTTGGTGCGATTGATTCGGCAGACCCGCCGCGTATTGTCACGAGCGGTGCCGGCGCCGGCCTCACGCTCTCTGCCGATGATATCACGATCAACGGCATCTCTGTGCTGGGGAACGCATCCACGGGAATTCTCGTGGCGTCCAACGACAACCGGATTACCGGGAGCACGATCTCGGGGCACTCCACCGGGATCGCATTTACCTCGGGCTCCCATAATGTCCTTTCCGGGAACACCATTGTCGGGAACGGTGTAGGCATCAGTCTTGACCGCAGTTCGGATTCCAACCTTGTCTATTTTAACGACTTTAACAACACGCTCGATGCCGTCAGCCAGTCCATGGACAATATCTGGTTCTCGGCAGGCCAGGAGTACCAGTACCAGGGAAAGAATCTGACCGGTCCCCTTGGGAACCACTGGCCGGGAGCCGGTTCCGCTGACAACAACGGTGACGGCGTAGGAGACTCTTCGTTCTCCCTTGTGCCGGGGGGTCAGGCATATCCCGGTGCGGTGACGATCACCGATTCAGCACCTCTTGTGGCATCCCTTTCGGCCTACACGATCACAAAAGCGGTGCCGTTTGTCGATATTTCGGGTGCCGGCCTCAGGCAGCAGTCAGGATTCCCTGCATCCCAGCAGTCGGGAGGTATCCAGCCCGGAACCACATCCGGTGGGGCTATCCAGCCTGTACCCACATCAGGCGGAGCAGGGCAGTCACTTTCAGGAGGTCTCCCCTCCGGCAGCCTGCCATCAGATCTTAACCAACAGATCCAGCCTCCCAACCCCGTGGTGGGCTTTCTCATTAACTTCTGGTACCTGATCCCGGTGGCCCTGGTCATCTCTGTTGCTGCCGGCATCTGGTTTGAGCGTTCCCGCAGGAAAAAGCCGGATCACCCGGAACCGGCCCGGGACACCCGGAATGCGACCGTTGTGCAGAAAAATGAGGGATATGCCTCCCCGGCGCAGCCCGGGCACGAGTACGCGATCCGCCTGCCTGCGGCTCTCGAGAGGAAGTATCCCGGTGCGGAGTACCTTGCCGAGGGTGGGGTTTCCCGGGTTTTCAAGGCCCGCGACGAGAAGAACGGGAGGGATATTGCAGTCAAGGTCCCGATCCGGTTCGATGAGGTAACCGGGACCCAGTTTACTAAGGAACTCTCCATCTGGGAGGGGCTCCACCACGAAAATATCGTCGAGCTCTACGCGGCAAATATCTTCCCCCTGCCGTTTATCGAGATGGAATACGTCCACCGGTCGCTTGCGGAGGTACCATTCCCTATCGATGAGACCCGGGCAGTGGGAATCCTTATGGGAGTTGCCGAAGGTCTCCGGTACGCCCATGGGCAGGGTATCGTCCACCGGGACATCAAGCCGGGAAATATCCTCCTGACCCCTGACGGCATCCCGAAGATTACCGACTGGGGTCTTTCCAAGGCCCAGGGGACAAAACAGTCAGGTATCATTGGATTTTCCCTGGAATATGCGGCACCGGAACAACTGGCCCCCAACCTGTTCGGGGAGCCGGGCCCCTGGACCGACATCTACCAGCTGGGCGTCCTCTTCTACGAGATGCTTGCGGGACATGTGCCCTTCTCCGGCGCCGGTGTGGGCGAGATCACGCACGCGATCCTGCATGATGCACCGGCACCGGTTGTGACCGGGGATAAAAATGAGGAGATCATTAACACCATTATTGCCCGGTGTCTCCGCAAGCGTCCGGAGGACCGGTATGCCTCGGTAGCGGATCTCATAACCGATCTCCGTACTCTTGGCAGTTCCGGGTAAGGAAATAAAAAGAGAAGGATCACGGGCATTATCCGGCCCGGATCCGTTTGTCTCACTGCGTTGCCGGTGGGGTCCCGGAGGGAGCTGATCCCCCCGAGGGCGGATTACCTGAGGGTGCAGTACCGTTTCCCATGCCTCCCATTCCGCCCGGCCCTGAGCCGCCTGAAGGGGCCGTACTGTTCATTCCTGCCGGCGGAGTCCCGGAGGGTGCAGTACCGTTTGCCCCGGCCATTGCAGTGCTGTTCATTGCTGCCATGGGTGTACCGGAGGGTGTTCCGGCTGCCGCCTGATCATTTCCCGTCACCGATGAGGACGGGGTGCTTGAGGATGACGATGTGGTTGTCGAACTCTGTGTACAACCTGCAATCAGGATCCCCGCGATGAGGAGTGCTGATCCGATCAGCATAAGTATAGTGCTTTTCTTCATGGATTTTACCACCTGGAACTACAGGGAACTCCCTCGCTCGTGAGGTGTTCCGTTTAGTGCCCCTGCCTCCGGGACATCCGGAAAGGCCGGGAAATCCTGTATTTTCGGTGCAATCCCGATATTCCGGGAGATTCCCTCATGGGACCGTGTGCACCTTCATCTACAGGATCACGATTTATTTTCACTGGTGATCCTTTCCGTTGTGGGGAAGGTCAACCACTTTTACGTCCGGACCTTTTTATATGTGCCGTATGGCGTTTGTGATATCCTGCACAGGAAAGCGATTAATTCAACTCGTAAGTTCATACAATCTCCACAGATCATCCCGGTGAGTACGGGTTCTGCCCCGTCGGGTAAGGGGAACCCACGAGATACCCGGGAACTCTGATACGAGGGTAAAAGATGATTGCCTGATTTGCAGGATAAAGCGGAATCGCTCCCGGATGCGGGGACCGTTTTTGATCGCTCCTTTTAAAAAAGGCAGGGATACCCCCTGCATCAGAGCTGCCGTCCGCTGTGGTGATGGGGGCCGCGCGGGGGCCTTTTCAGGAAGAACCATGCAGCCACACCGATTGCGATAAGGAGCAGGACCCCGGCAACGGGAAGAATGCCGGAGGACCCGGAGGAGGATGGTGTGCTGGTCGCTTCAGCTGCGGGGGTGACCGCGGCCCGTGCAGTCTGGACCGTGGCCACCGGTGCCGGGGTAGCAGCCTGAGCGGACACCGGGGGTGTCGTGACCTCTGCTCCTGTCACGGTAATATACCCGCTTTTTGTGACCGTGTTGCTGCCCGCACTGTTAGCTGCCGTGAGTCTGACCGTATAACTTCCTTCCTCCGCATAGGTATGGGACGGGTTTTCGAGAGTCGATGAGCTCCCGTCGCCAAAGGACCAGAGCCAGGAAGAGGGGGAATCAGACGAGGTATCGGTGAACTGGACGGTCAGGGGAGAGCTACCCTCGCTGACATCTGCGGTAAATGAGACGTCAGGTGAGATCACTGATGAGGTCACGGTGATATAATCAGATTCGCTTGTCTCATTACTTCCCTCAGAGTTTGAGGCGGTCAGCGTTACCGTATAACTCCCGATACTGGTGTACGTGTGGGTTGCATTCTGGGAAGACGACGTGTACCCGTCCCCAAACGTCCAGTACCAGGAAGTGGGGGAATCAGACGAGGTATCGGTGAAATTAACGGTCAGGGGATTTGCCCCGCTTGTGACATTTGCTGAGAATGAAGCGACAGGAACCGCGGCAGTCACGGTAATATAATCAGTCTCGGTGACCGTGTTGCTGCCGGCAGTATTGGTTGCGGTGAGTGTCACCGTGTACGTGCCGATACTCGTATAGGTATGGGTGGGACTCTCTTCGGCGGATGAACTCCCGTCGCCAAAGGACCAGGCCCAGGAAGTCGGGGAATTGGATGACGTGTCCACGAACTGGACGGAAAATGGCACGGTTCCCGACGTCTCCACAGCGGTAAACGAGGCAGAGGGCACCGAGGCCACCTTTGTCACCGTGATCTCGCCGGATTCTGAGAGGGTGTTGCTGCCTGCGGCATTGGTTGCGGTAAGGGTTACGGTGTAGGTACCTACACTCGTATAGGTATGTGACGGGTTCTGTGCCGCCGAGGTGCCACCGTCACCAAAGGACCAGGCCCAGGAAGTCGGGGAGTTTGAGGAAGAGTCCACGAACTGGACCGAGAGCGGCACAGTCCCGCTTGTGACATTTGCAACAAATGCTGCACCGGGGGCAGACCCCGTTTTGCTGACCGTGATATAATCGCTTTTTGTAACGGTGTTGCTACCCGCTGCATTGGTTGCAGTGAGGGTCACGGTATAGGTGCCTGCACTCGTATACGTATGTGTGGGGGTCTGGACAACCGAGGTACTCCCGTCGCCAAACGACCACAGCCATGATGTCGGCGTATTGGTGGATTCATCGATAAAAAGGACTCCAAACGGGGCAGTCCCGGAGGTTGCATTCGATACAAAGGCGGCTACCGGCGTGGATGCCGCTGATGCCGGCAGGACAAACGCCATGGCGGCCAGGAGGATGAAAAGACCCGCTGCAAGGGAAGACGATTTCATGGGATCTCCCCCGGGAAGTGCAGACGGTTGTATGCATGAATGAACGGGGTTTGCATGGGTTACACCTTTTACGGTATGTCCAGTCCCCGTTGGAGGTATTTATTTTAAGAACATGAGAACGGTGAAATATTCCCCGGGATGGTGAAGTATCATACCACGCGGTTATGGATATCCCGGAAACTTGTCACACCCGGATTCAGAAGCGAAATGGATCTGACCTGTCCTGTCCCTGAAAAAGAGGGGAGACCGGATGCCAGCCGGTCTCCGGTATGATCCGGTACCCCGTGGGCACTGCCAGAAGTTTCCCCCGCCGGGTCCGGATCCGGTTATGGTATCTGCCCCATCTGCCGGACGGTCATCGGGTAAAACCGTTTCCGGGCAGCGGATGATATTACCATTGTGCTGTCTGGCACCCCACAGGTGCCCGGGTTTTTCCTGCTTTTTCCTGATTGCATGCTCGTGCTCTGCTTTGTTTTCGAGAGGGTAATCTCCCTTGTCATCCCTGGTGCTGCTGCAGTGCCGGGCGCGGAAAGACATTTCTGGTCCGGTCCTTTCCATGTGATTTTTTGTGACGAGGGTCCCCGCGCCGGGGATTACTATGCCGGGGTGTTCTGCCTGCCGTCTGTTGGATCTCCCGCCTTCACCTCCTTTAGATCGTGAGTGTCTCTTTTTTGGCACTCACATGATATCGGGAGGGTGCCGGTCAGTCATATAATCCCTGCATGGCGTGGGTGAAAATATGTACCCGGCTCTGTGATTGATTCAACTGCCGGGTATCAGGTATCCGCATCGGGAAGAAAAAAAGGATCCGGTCTCTCCTACCGGGACCGGTGCGCTTTTCGTGCCTGTACCCGTGCAGGCCGCACGGGTTTTGGCACAACAATTTTTGCGAGCACCCGTTTGAGGTAATAATTCATCAGTACGGACATACGCTGCTTTCCCCCTCACTCGCTCCTGAGGGCATCGATCGGGTCCATGTTCGAGGCCATCCAGGCCGGGTACACACCGGAGATCACACAGACCACCACACCGATGAGCATGGCTGCCGGGACATACAGGATACTTGCCGGCTGGAAGAAGTACGCCGTAGTACCTATCATCGCGTCCACCACGGAGTACCCGATGATCAGGCTGCTTGCACCCCCGATCCCGGCACCGAGAAGCCCCAGGATGAAGGACTCATACATGAACATCCGGCGCACCTCGCCTTTTTCCGTACCTATGGAGAGCAGGATACCAATTTCCTGGATCCGTTCGGAGACTGACATCATCATCACGTTGAAGATACTTACGGCCGCAACGAGGAGTGATATCCCCCCGATGGCCATGATAAACGTGGTCACCGTACTTAAGGTGGATGTCTCGGTTGCAAGCTGCGATGACGCATCCGTGATCCTCACCGAGGGGGACTTTGCATTGGTGTTGACCTTGTCATCTATGGCACTTTCAATGTCACTGATGTTGTCCACATCCTTGACAATCACGTTTACCTGGGTCCACTCGTTCTTCCCGCCGTACTGGTTGGTATACCAGTTGCTGTTCACCACAACCGCATTGTCCGTTGAGACCCCGTCAGCAACGGTTCCCCGGGGCTGGAGGACTCCGGCTATGCGGAGTTCCGGCCGGGATGAGGACGAGAACGATCCGATCCTGATCCGGGTGCCCACCTTGAGGTTGAACTCTTCTGCAAGTTCTGACCCGACGAGAACCTCTCCTGTCCCAATCTCCGTTGTTCCGTTGCCATAGGACTGGTTTATGGAAAGGAACTTTCCTATATCCCCAGGATCGATACCATAGATCGATCCCCTGCCGGCAACGGAATTTATCGTGAATTCACCGCTTGTGGAATAGATGGGGATCACGGTTCCGTTCGATCCCACGACCGAAGTGATCTTCGTCAGCTCGGTCTTGGTTATGCCGGAAGATGACGACGACGAAGGAGTGAATCCCGGCGGCCCCATCCTGACGGTATCCGAGGATATGACAATGGTGTTTGCGGTTGCCGAAAGCTGTTCTTTGACTTCCAGCTGCATGTTGGTGCCAAGCATTCCCATCGATGAGATCGCAACCACACCGATCACGATGCCGATCGCGGCAAGCATCGAGCGCAGGAAGTTCAGGCGCACACTCCGGACAGCGAGGTTAAAGAAGATATCCCCTTTTATCATGATTCTGCAATCCTCCCGTCCACCAACCGTATAGTACGCTGTGCGTATTCCGCGATCTTAGGGTCATGGGTCACAATGATCACGGTCTTTCCCTCACGGTGCAGGCCGCAGAGGATGTCCATGATCTGGTACCCGGTCTTACTGTCCAGGTTCCCGGTCGGCTCATCGCAGAGAAGGATCTTCGGGTCGTTAACGAGCGCCCGGGCAATGGCTACCCGCTGCTGCTGACCCCCTGAGAGCTGAGTCGGCCGGTGTGCACTCATATCCTTGTTGATACCCACCTGTTCGAGCAGGATGGTGGCCTTGCCGGTCGTATCCCTTTTTTTGTATTTCAGGATAAGCGGGTACTCCACGTTCTCGTATGCCGAGAGGAGAGGGATCAGGTAGAATTTCTGGAAGATATACCCGATGGTGTCCCTGCGCATATGCGTCCGCTCAAGGTTCGACATTTCAGCTACATCCCTGCCCGAGATATACAGTTTTCCCGAGCTCGGGACATCGAGGATCCCCAGCTGGTTCATCATGGTTGATTTGCCGGATCCTGACGGCCCCATGATGGCGACAAAGTCGTTCTCCTTGATCTCAAGGGAGACATGATTGAGAGCGGTAAAGTCTCCGCTCTCCAGATGATAGGTCTTTGTCACGTCAGCAAGCTGGATTACAGGGATATCGGTCATGTCCGATCCCTCACTGCTTCTTGTTCAGTTTGAGAAGGATCCATTTCCGCTTTTTCCACAGGACAATGCCGGCAATGAGTATGATCACTGCTCCTATGACCGGGTAGAACGAACTGATCCCGCCGCCTTTGCTCCCCGAGAAGAGTGAGGTGACACTGCTCGAACTGCTGCCACCCGGTCCTCCCATATCGCCGCCCGGGCCACCGCTCATCCCGCCGGGGCCTCCCGACATGGAACCTGATGAGCTGGAGGTGGTGGAGGTCTTTGAAGTACTGCTGCCTGTGGTGCTGCTGGTGCCGGAGCTGAGATCGAGAGTCTTTGTGATGTTGTAATCATTCCCTGACGAGTCCTTCCAGCTGACTACCAGGGGGACTGCCGAAAGATCATTTGCGGAAAAGGTGACATCGAAGCTCCCGGAATCGTCGGAGGCAATGCTGCCGATCGCATACACGGGGTAGGTTCCGGTTGCAATGGCCGGGGACCCGACCGTGACGGTCACTCCGTAAGCGTCCGTGATCCCGGCATTGGTGACATCCCCGGTGATTTCCTGGGTCGATCCTGATGACGTGAGTTCCACATTGTTGACAATGGGCACGGCAGCGGTTTTGTCCTGACCCAGGGTGATTGGCAGTACGACATCGGTGTAATGGGTGTTGTCCCCATCCTGGTAACTGACATTGAACGTGAGATCAGAGGCCTGGTGGGGGGTTATGCCAAAGGTCACAGCAGAGGAACTGCCGGCACTGATGGTGGGAATAAGTTCCACGGACGGGTCCGCGTCGATACCCGACCCTACCGGAGTGATCACGATATTTTTAATGTCACCACTACGGGTGTTCATGAGGGTGAGTGTCACGTTCTGCTCGGCTTCTGGAGCATATGAAGTGGGTTGAGAGGTGATTGCTCCCGTGAGCGTGTTTGAACTAATCTTAATCTTCACCGGGTAATGGATGGCGTTGCCGTTCTGTGTCCCGATAGTAAAGAGCGCGAAATAGGTGCCGCACGGGGGTTTTACGGTGAAGGGGATCGAGTACGTGAGCGAGGAACCTGCACCAACAAAACTCATGCCCACCCAGTCATTGTTCTCGGTAGAGATATGGGGACTTATCAGGGTCGGGTTTTCCAGCCCGATAGCCGATGTTCCACCGTTGGTGAGGGTAACGCTCAGCGTACCTTCGTCATCGGGGAAGTACTCGTTGGTATCCAGACTTATGTTCGAGACATACACCAGGGCTGCCTGGTCGACCGTTGAAGTCGAACTTGAGGTGGATGAACTGCTGGTAGTGCTGCTTGACGTGCTCGATGTTGTGGATGAGCTGTCATCCGCGTATACCGCTGATACCATCAAAAGTATCAGCAGGCAACTCAAAATACCTAGTTTCCATTTCATGTTTTTTCCTTCGTATCCGTTTTCCGGTAATATGCATTCGAGGGAGTTTTCCCGGTTTTTGGGATTACCCCTCGCGAAAATCCCTATTGTACGGATTTTTTTCTTTCCCTCTCCATCCCCGGCAGGAGGGATATATTGGCAGCATACCCGGCGGCGAATTATAACTCAAAAACAGGATATTCTTAACCGCCCGGTTAACAATATCGCAGCACTGCTTCCCGCTTGTATGCAGATTTTTTCCTTTAGAATAGCGGCCGCGATCCGTGGGAGGCGGGACCGGCCCGAAAAAAAGGGGATGTATAAGACACCTGGTCTGCAGGGAGCGGGAGTAATCCTCTCCTCTATGAGGAAATCCGCCGGTTCAGGATGAAATACAGGATTCTATTCGTTCCCTGATGTGCCTTCCATGCGAACCGTTCCAGTACAGTTTCCTGCACCGGTCGCACCAGAAAAAGGAATACCCCGTACGGGCATGCGGGGCATACCGTGCGGAGGCAATTTCGGATTCCGTGGCCTCACGGAGCACTGAGTTGCACAGCGAACACCGGCTCAGGGGAAGTCGTGGCTCGACAAGCCCGAGATCCAGGAGCTGCTGCACCTGTGCGAGCACGTCCCCCTCCACGATGAGCACGGCGCTGTCACCTCCCCGTCGGGCCAGCTCGTGGTCCCGGGTCAGGAGAATACGGTGATCGTTTCCTGCCAGTTCCAGGAGCCGTGTGTCCTCGTCGGGGTTTCCGGCCGCAAAACCGTTTGCACTGACCGTGTCATAGCCCATGAACCGGAGGTAACGGGTGAGGGTGCCGAGCATGCGATCGGCCAAAAACCGGGTTTCGGTATGTTCAGGCATGGCGCACGATCTCGATCTTTTCGCCACACTTCCGGCACTGCCGGTCATCAAGATCCACCATCCGGCTCGAAAAACCCCGGCGCTCGATCAGAAGTGCACCGCAGGCAGGGCAGATAGTATTTTCGAACCGGCTGCGGGCCACGTTTCCTGCGTACGGGAAACGGAGCCCCAGTTCCATTGCCCGGGAACAGATCTTCTCGATCAGGGCCGCCGGCGTAGCACCGCGGTCCGTCATCTTATAGTCCGGGTGGAACGCAGAGAAGTGCATGGGCGTCCCCGGGCCCAGGTTCTCGATCACCCAGCGGATCAGCGCCTCCAGATCCTCTATGCGATCGTTTACCCCGGGGATGACGAGCGTCACCGTCTCGATGTGCATCCCCAGTCCCTTTGCCACCACGGCCGATTCCAGCACCGGCTGGAGGTGGGCCCCGCAGACCTTGCGGTAAAAATCATCGGAAAAAGCCTTGAGATCTACCCGGTATGCGGCAAGCATGGGAGAGAGCTCCCGGAGGGCTTCCTCCGTGATGTACCCGTTGGTAACATAGCAGGTCCCAAGCCCCTTTGACCGTGCAATTGTACCCATATCAAGGGTGTACTCGTGCCAGATTGTGGGTTCGTTGTAGGTCCACGAGATACTCGCGCATCCGCTCGCCAGGGCACGGGATACGCCCTCCTCCGGGGAGAGAGAAAAGAGCCGGGCATGCGCGCGATCCGCCTGCGAGATATGCCAGTTCTGGCAGTGCTCGCACCGGAAATTGCACCCGATGCTGCCAAGGGAATAGGAAAGGGTACCGGGCAGGTAATGGTAGAGCGGTTTTTTTTCTATGGGGTCAACGGCTTCTGCGCTCACCAGGCCATAGGTGGTTGCGTACAGGGTCCCGCCAGTGTTCTCTCTCACCCCGCAGATCCCGTGCTTCCCGTCAGCTATCGTACAGCGGTGGCTGCAGAGCGAGCACTGCACCGCGTTCTTCTCTTTTCTGGTGTACTGGCGCGCCTCGTGCATACACAATTCCCTGTTATTGTTCCGGTTTGTCCGGGGTCTCATTCCCGGGCACATCGTCGTCCACCTCAAGGACAAACGATCCCCGGTATTTGCAGTCCTTGCAGAGGTACACCTGGCCAATGTATCCCCCGGCCACCGGGAAGATATTACGGCTTTTGCAGACCGGACAGTACAACATTCCTGTGCTCCTTCGAACAATTCTATATGAGTATCCGGTACAAAAACTAGTGCAATGAAGACGGTCGTATTATCGTTGGGCGGTTCGATCCTGATACCGGAACTTGCAAAGAACCGGATTTCGGCCTATCTTCCGGTCCTAAAAGAGATTGCCGGACAGCACCGGGTTTTCGTGGTCGTCGGGGGCGGGGGAGGCGCACGGGACTATATCGCAGTTGCGCGAAAGCTCGGCATCGATGAGGGTACCTCAGACGAGATCGGGATCCTTGTGACCCGGCTCAATGCCACGCTGCTCATCGCTGCCCTTGGGGATGCTGCCTATCCCAAGGTGGCAGAGAGCCACTCCGAGGCAAAGAAGTTTGGCGAATCAAAAAAGATCGTGGTGATGGGCGGAATCACCCCTGGCCAGACCACAGATGCCGTTGCGGCAGTTCTTGCTGAACGCGTGCAGGCTGATGTCTTTGTGAACGTGACTTCGGTAAATGGGATCTACGATAAGGATCCAAAGAGCCACCCCGCTGCACAGCATCATGCGACCCTCACTCCGAAGCAGCTTCTTTCCATCGTAAGCCAGGGCGGGCTTGGGGCCGGCTCCCATAACGTTCTCGATATCATCGCCGCACGGATCGTGGAGCGCAGCAGCATCCCGCTCGTTGTACTCGACGGAACCCGGCCAAAGAACCTCTCTGACGTCCTGCTCCGCGGAAAGGGCGAATACTCAGTTGTCAGCAGCACAAAAAAGAAGGTTCTCCCACTCTGATCATTTCTCACCGGGTTAATGGCAGGTATTTTTAGCGATCATGGGAAATAGTACAGGAAGCGGGGTAGTAGGGTAGCCTGGTCCATCCTAGAGCGTTTGGGACGCTTTGACGGCGGTTCGAATCCGCCCTACCCCATGCATGGACGCACAGGACGCAAAAAAAATCTATTCTGCCCTTCTCAAGCGTTATCCGCGTGCCCGCGAGTCGCCGACCACGATCTGCCGTGGCACGCCTTTTGAGGTGCTCATCCTTACCATCCTCTCCGCCCAGACCACAGACAAAGCCGTCCTCCAGGTAAAAGAGCCGCTCTTTTCCGCGTACCCGTCACCCCATGCCCTTGCCCGGGCAAATCCCGCCGATGTCGAGCCGATCATCCACAGCCTCGGGTATTACCACGCAAAGGCAAAGCACATTGTTGCGGCGGCCGCATCCGTGGAAAACGAGTTCGGCGGTGAGGTGCCACGGACTATGGACGAGCTGCTCTCCATCCCCGGGGTGGGCCGGAAGACCGCAAATATTGTGCTGTACCATGGTTTTGGCCAGAACCACGGGATTGCGGTGGATACCCACGTGCGCCGGCTGGCACAGCGGATCGGGATCTCGGACACCGATGACGTGAAGGTGATCGAGCAGGATCTCATGGCCCTCTACCCGAAAAAGGACTGGGGCGACCTTACCGACGTATTCATTGCCCACGGGAGGGCAACCTGTGATGCCAGGAAACCGCTCTGCGGTGACTGCGTGATCCGGAAGTACTGCCGGTACTACCGGGATTTACCGGATGACCAAAAAAAGGACTAATTCTTAAAAAAAAAGAGGACTGAATTTTTTGTCTGTCTCTTCCTATTCTAGAGAGTATTAACTCCCGACCACGAGCCGGATCGCCTGGAATGCGCCGTACCCGATCAGTGCGCTTATGGGGATAGTCAGGATCCAGGCTATCATTATGCTGCGTGCAACGCCCCACTTTACTGTACTTGCGCCCATGGTCGTACCTACCCCCATGATGGACGAGCAGATAACATGCGTCGTACTCACCGGGATGCCTGCTGCCGATGCGCCAAGGATGGTTGCCGCCCCGGCGGTCTCTGCCGCAAAACCGTGCACCGGGCGGAGCTTGGTGATCTTGTATCCCATGGTCCGCACGATCCGCCATCCGCCGGCGAGGGTCCCGAGAGCGATTGTGGTATAACAGATAATAATCACCCAGAACGGCACCGACAGATGGCTGGAATTGGCATTTGCACCATAATATCCCAGGGAAAAGAGGAGCGGGACAATGATCCCCATTGTCTTCTGGGCATCGTTTGTCCCGTGGCTGAAACTATAGGCTGCCGCAGAGCAGAGCTGGAGTCTTTTGAAATGGCCTTCTGCTGTCGGTTTGCTTGCTTTCCTTGTGATCCAGAGGATCGCGGCCATAAACAAAAAGCCGCAGGTAAGCCCGATCAGCGGGGAGAGGACCATAAAAAGGGCCACCTGGCCTACCGTTGCCCACTTGATGGCTACAAGCCCGGCCGCGGAGATACCGGCGCCGGCAAGACCGCCGATCAGCGCATGGGATGAGGAGGTGGGCAGGCCAAAGAACCAGGTGATCAGGTTCCAGCTGATCGCCCCGGTTAGGGCAGCAAGGACGATATAGGGGATAATTCCGGCCGCAACCACATTAAGCTGGACGATGTTTGCAATTGTATCTGCCACTGCCACACCAAAGCCGAATGCTGCAAGAAAGTTGAAAAAAGCAGCAAAGATCACGGCGTTCCGGGGCGAGAGGACTTTTGTGGAGACCACCGTTGATATTGAATTTGCCGAGTCATGGAACCCGTTGGTGAAATCAAAGACGAGTGCGATGATGATAATCGCAACAATAAGGATGAGCGGGGCAGGGATCATAGCCTCCCTCCGTTATGCACAGTATGCAACGCCTTCGCCTCACGAGTGCCGGATGGCGATATCGGAGAGTACGTTTGCCACGTCCTCGCAGTAATCGGTCGCCGTTTCGAGGTTCTCGTAAATGTCCTTGAGCTTGATGATCGCGATCGCGTCATTTGTCTTGAAGAGGTCGGTGACCGCCTGGGCAAGTACATCGTCTGCCAGGTTCTCAAGCCGGTTTACCTCGATGCAGCGCTCCTCGATATAGCGCGGGTCTTTAATCGAGCGGATTCCCTTGACCGCACCCTCGATCTCAACCACGGAGAGGTGGATGAGCTTTGCGAGCTCTACCATGTGGATGTCGGTATCATCGATACCGTAGTAGAACATCTTCTCGGCAGAACTGTCGATGTTGTCCATCACGTCGTCCAGAGCCGAGGCAAGCCGGGAGATCTCCTCCGGGTCAAGCGGGGTAATAAATGTCCGGTTGAGCTGCTCGTAGATGCCGTGGGTGATCTGGTCCCCCTGGTGTTCGAGGAGCTCGATCGCGTGGCGCTTCTCCTTTACGTTGGTGAAGTCCTCGCTTAAGGTCACCAGCTGGTACGCTGCTTCCCGTGTGATTGCAGCCTGGCGTTCAAACATCTCAAAAAAGATCTTGTCCTGCGGAATCAGCAGTTCCCGTAAACCCATAACACAAACCCACTGCTAATGGCGCAGGCGAACTAAAAAATATAGCGAAATATAGTGTTCACGGGAGGAGGGGCAAAACAAGGGTCAGGGCCATGTAGCCGGCCCATGCGCAGGCAGCGGCAAGCGGGATCGTGATCACCCATGCCGTCATCATCTCGCGCACTACGTTCCAGTGGACTGCGTTCTTGCCCCGGGTGACCCCGACCCCGACAATTGCCCCGCTGATCACATGGTTTGAGGAGACCGGGATACCGTGCATGGTGACAAACGCAAGCGTCGTGCTCCCTGAGGTCCCTGCGCAGAAACCCTGGTAGGGCCGGATCTTTGTGATCCCCTTTGCCATTTTGTCTACCACCTTCCATCCGCCAAAGCAGGTGCCAAGGCCGATTGCAATGGCAGAAAGCAGGACAACCCAGGTGGGCACCGCAAAGGTGGCAAGGATGCCGGCGGAGACAAGGAGCGCGGTGATCACACCCACTGCGTGCATCCCGTCATTTGCCCCGTGACCGGTTGCCTGGAAGAGGCAGGCAAGGATCTGGAGCGGGGTAAAGACCCGCTTCATCCGGTTCTGGCGCGAGGTCCGGAAGAGGTGCGAGACAAGCAGATCAAACAGGAACGCGATGGTGGCCCCAAGGACCGGGGAGATGAAAATGAAGAGCACAACTGCAAAGAGGCCGGTGAGCTTGAGCAGGCCAAATACAATGGCGAGCGGGATCGCGAGGCCCGCCCCGCATATCGCCCCGATAAGGAGGGCAAACCGGTAATCCCCGTGCAGGGCAGCGGTGATGGCAGCAAGGACCACGGCCCCGGTAACTGCGCCAAGCACTCCCCAGCCAAGCGCTCCAAGGACCATGCTTCCTGCAGGGAGGATGACGGCAGTAAAACCAAACCCGGCAATGCTTGCACCGATAAGTCCCCCGATCAGCGCATGGCTGCTGGAGAGCGGAATGCCGATCCGGGTAGCAGAGAAGACAAGCGCAATCGAGGCAAGCATCCCAACGATGATGGTTGCCGGGGTCATAGCGCCGGAAGAGACAATGGCAGTCCCGATGGTGGCAGCAACAGCAGTCGTGAACACAAACGGCCCAAACATATTGCAGACCCCGGTCAGAAAGACCGCTTTACCCGGGGAGAGCGCACGGGTGGCCACTACTGTTGCCACACCCTGGGCTGCATCGGTAAGGCCGTTAAAGAAGTTCAGCACCAGGGCCACAAAGATGCCAAACAGGATGACAGGATCGTAACCGGTCATGAGTGGCTCATCGAGATATCAACCAGTGCATGCCCGACATCGTTGCATTTTTCCATCACCTTTCCCATGCTCTCGTAGATATCCTTGAGCTTGATTATCATCAAAAGATCCTGGGTCTTAAAGAGGTCGAGCACCGCCCGGGAGAGGAGTTCGCCGGAGAGGTTATAGAGCCGGCTGATCTCAAGGACATGGCTGTTGACATCGGCCGGTTTCTGGAGGGTAGCAAGGGCATCCATGGCATCGGAGATCTCCTGGGCAGTCATCAGGATCAGGTACGAGTATTCCTTGAGGACATCGTCCGACTGTGTCAGGCCGTAGGTGGCGATCTGGTGGGTGACCCAGTCGATCTTATCCAGCACATCGTCAAGAGCAGGGGCAAGCCGGGCAATCTCGTCCGGTTCGAGCGGGGTGATCAGAGACTCGTTAAGACGCTCATAGATGTGCCGGGTGGTCTCGTCGCCGAGATGCTCAATCTGGCGCACCTTATGCGACTTCTCGGTACCGTTGGGGAGCTCGTGGGTGATCTCGTTGAGGGTTTCGGCAGACTCTTTGATCTTTGCTGCCATATCCCCAAAGAGGGTAAAAAAGATCTGGTCTTCGGGAAGGATCAGGTCGCGGATGCGCATAATCTCAAAGATAACGAGAGATTTGGTAGTATTTATAGTATCTGCGGAGACGCCCGCCGATCAGGGATTTTTCCTTAAATCGTATGAAATATACCCTGTGATCGGGAAAGGATCTTTCTGGCAAAGGAGTTCACAAAAACGCGGAATGGACTGGGCGGGAATTGAACCCGCGGCCTCTCCCATGCCAAGGGAGCGTAATACCACTTTACCACCAGCCCGCTCTAACCATGTTGCACGGCATAGGTTAAAAGAATTGGGTGGCGCAGGGCCATTATTGCCCGTGCCTGCCGGGTCAGGCCTTTGGGGCAGCGGGTGCCTTTCTCGGCGGATTGTGTTTCCCGTTCTTTTTTTCCGGCTCCTTTGTTGCTTCGCCTTCTTTTGAGGCGTGGCCGATCCACGCGAGCACCTTTTTTCGTGCCACCTGCAGATCGGCCTTATGCACGATCCTCCCGTCCACGATGCAGGGTTGCAGGAGCGGGATGGCGTTTGCGGGCGGGACCTGGCCCAGGGGCAGGGTCCGGTGCTTCCCGCAGACCAGCTCGTACACCTGTTTTCTCCCGCTTCGCTTTCCCCGCTTTGCCTTTGGCTTTCCCTCGATCTCCACAATGTCCAGGGCAAAGTCGATCACCGGGGCATTTGCGATCGCTCCTCCGATCCCAAACGCATCCACGCAGTCCCGGTATAAGATTACGTCCTCTTTTGTGACCCCGCCAGAGAGGAATATCTTCACCTGGGGGTAGCCGTGCGAATCGAGCTCCCAGCGGACCTCCTCGATGATAGCCCGCATGTTCCCCCGACGCGAGCGCGGGGTGTCGAGCCGGACTGCCGTGGCTCCGCACGCAGCGGCACGCAGCGACTCGGTCTTCTCATCGCAGTAGGTATCGCAGAGCATGATGCGCGGCACCTCTTTTGGGGCATCGCGGTCAAAAGCGCGCCAAGCGTCATCGGGAACAGAGAAGCACATCACCATTGCGTGGGGCATGGTTCCGACCACCGGCATTCCCGCGGGCGCGCAGGTATTGGAGACACCATCTGCTCCCCCGATCCATGCGGCCCGTTCGATCATGGTTGCAATGGCCGGGTGCTGCCGCCGGGACCCAAAAGAGTACACGGGCCGTCCCTTTGACTCGCACATGATATGGGCTGTAGCCGACGCAATCCCGGAGGCATGGCAGAGGAACCCGAGGATCGCAGTCTCGTACCGGCAGAAATCCCGGTACCGCCCGGTGATGCGCAGCACAGGCTCGCCCGCAAAAAAGAGCGTTCCCTCCGGCATGGCGTCTACCATGACCGGCAGTCCTTCAAGGAGTGCGATTACATCGGCCATGCCACAGACAATCCCCCATGTGTCGGGGAGGGCTGCCGCGGTCACCTCCATGGAAACGAGCGGGTTTATCTTTTCCCGTGCAAGCACTTCCTCGGTGCGGACAAAGTAGATGTCCGTGCACTCCCCCCGTTTTATCGTCTCGTCGCTGACGGTATCGAACATGCCCATGAAGAGTGTGGGGCAGGCACGCTCTTTACGTTTACTGGCCCGGGACAGCCGCGTACGCTATCTATTAGTGCCGGGGCACACAACCTTTTCTTCGACAAACCATGGCGCGGCTTCCCCTTGTAATAACGCTTCCCGGCAGCCGGTGCAGAAGGTGTGCCTGATGCTTGGCATCATCGGCGGGACAAGCCTGCTCTTCTCCACGCTTCCGGCACTGAAAAAAGAGACCGTGGCGACACCCTTTGGCGAGGCTGAACTCCTCTGTGGGGATATTGTCATGCTCATGCGCCACCAGTATGGCAGGCCGCCGCACCGGATCAATTACCGGGCAAACCTTGCTGCCATGGCTATCTCCGGTGTGGATCATATCGTGGCCTTTGGCTCATCGGGATCGCTCAAAAAGGAGATCCCGCCCGGCACCACCCTGATCCCGACCGATTACGTGAGCATGGCAGATATTCCCTCTATCCACGATCACGCGATCGAGCATGTCCGCCCCGAACTCTCCCGGGCACTTGCAGAGAAACTCGCCGCAGTGGTCCCGGAGGCACGCCTCGGGGGTGTGTATGTCCAGACCCGGGGGCCACGGATCGAGACCGTAACAGAAGTAGCGGCCCTGGCACAGATCGCCGATGTTGTGGGAATGACGGTGGCCTCCGAAGCTACACTCGCCTGCGAACTGGACATGGAGTTTGCCGCGCTCTGCACGATCGACAACTATGCAAACGGCCTCGGGGCCGAAGTACTCACCTTCGAGCACATCCTCTCCATCTCAAAAGCCCACAGCCGGCGCACCGAGGAGGTCCTTGGGGCGATCATCCGCGAGATGGGATAAATCACCGGGGTTTTAGTTATGACCACACAGGAATCAGCAGATATCTTTGGGAACAACAAATCGATTCTCATCACTAACGTAAACGACGGCACCGGGCCGGTAGACATCTTCATTGACGCAGAAGAGACAATCTCCGATATCGGCTGCGAGATCCGCAAGCGCCACCGGGGCGAGGCCGAGTTTATCGTGGACGGGGCCGGGGCGCTTGCGCTGCCGGGCCTTTCCAACACCCACACCCACGCGGCCATGTCGCTTCTCCGGGGCTATGCTGACGACATGATCCTGCAGGACTGGCTGGCGCAGAAGATCTGGCCGCTTGAGGCCCACCTGACCGCAGATGATGTGTACTGGGGGACCCGGCTTGCCTGCCTTGAGATGATCCGGACCGGCACCACTGCGTTTAACGACATGTACTTCTTTATGGAGTCCGCGGCAAAGGCCGTGGACGAAGCCGGGATCCGGGCCCTGCTCTGCTATGGTTTTATCGATCTGGGTGATGCGGAGAAACGGGAGCGCGAGTGCCGGGCCACCGAAGCGCTGGTTGCGCATATACGGGGCCTGAAAAACTCCCGGATTCACGCCGCAGCAGGCCCGCATGCCCCATACACCGTCTCACCCGAGGGCCTGAAATGGTGCGGGGAATTTTCCCGCGAGCAGGATATCCCCGTTCATATCCACCTGTCAGAGACAGAAAAAGAAGTAAACGACTGCGTTGCCCGGCACAAAAAACGGCCGGCAGCACTGCTCGACGAGTGCGGCCTTCTCTCCCCCCGGACCATCGCGGCACACGGGTGCTGGCTTGATGATGCAGAATGTGCACTTCTCGGGAAACGCGGGGTAAGCGTCTCCCACAACCCGGCAAGCAACATGAAGCTTGCCACCCACCGGGCACTGCCTTACCGGGAGCTCGTGGCTGCAGGGGCAAACGTCTGCCTTGGGACTGACGGCTGTGCCTCGAACAACAACCTCGACCTCTTTGAAGAGATGAAGATCGCAGCGCTCCTCCAGAAGTTCTTCTGGAACGATCCTACCGTCCTTGCGGCACCGGAAGCGCTTGGTATGGCAACCGCAAACGGGGCAAAGGCGCTCGGGTTTGGCGACGGGGCGCTTGTGGCAGGGGCACCGGCCGATCTCATCCTTGTCACCACCCGCACCCCCGCAAACACCCCGCTCCATAATGCCGCTTCAAACCTTGTCTATGCCTGCAGCGGATCTGCCGTGGAGACCACCATCTGCAATGGCCGGGTGCTTATGTTCGACCGGGAGATCCCGGGCGAGGAGAAGGTCCTTGCGGAGGCTGCCGGTGCAGCCGCACGACTGGTGAGACGTGCGCAGACTCCTTCCTGAACCTTCTGGTGTTCCCTGCACCGGCCAAATCCGATATTCTTTTACTCTATCCCCTCGAACCGGAGAGGTATGACTTCCTGCGAACACCACCCGGAACATGCACACTCCACAACCTGCCGTGTATGCAAATCCGAGTACTGCCATGACTGCCACCCCTCTTCGCTTGGCATCTGCGAGAAGTGCGCATACAAGATCCTGATCGGTCTTGTGGTCATCATGGTAATTGTATCGTATATAGCGTGGTTCGGGGTGTACTAACTCGCACACCTGGTTTGCGCGGCAACGGGCTGTTGTCCCGGGAATCCCGGGATAGCGGCCTTTTTCCTGCCCGTTCTGCGGCACCCGGAACCTGTACCCCCAGTCTCTTACCGAAATACACACCATGTCCCCCGATGTTCCTGCCCTCTGTGATGCCGGATGCCAGGACCCGGCCATCTGCCGGATGCCGGCCCTGCCGGTCACCGCCACGGAAAAACGGATCGTTCTCTTAATTGCCATTCTTTCCGGTTTCCTCACCCCGTTTGACGGATCAGCGGTCAATATCGCCCTCCCCACGATCGGATCCGCGTTCCACATGGACGCGATCTCGCTCTCCTGGGTAGCGACTGCCTACCTCCTTGCCTCCGCACTCTTCCTTGTCCCCTTCGGGAAGCTCGCAGACATTTACGGGAGGAAGAAGATCTATTTGTGGGGGATTTGCGTCTTTGGTGCAGCCTCGCTCATCATGACGTTCGTTGCTACCGAACAGCAGATGATTGCGGTACGGGTCCTCCAGGGTATCGGAGCCGCCATGATCTTCGGTACCGCGATCGCCATCCTGACCGCGGTCTTTCCCCCGGGCGAACGGGGCAAGGCGCTTGGGATCTACATCACCTCCGTGTACCTGGGCCTCTCCCTCGGGCCGTTTTTCGGGGGTGTCCTGACCGATGCCTTTGGCTGGCGGAGTATCTTCTACATCAATGTCCCCATTGCGATCACGGCGGCAGTTCTGATCGTCTGGAAACTCCGGGGCGAATGGGCTGAATGCGTGGGCGAGAAGTTCGATCTCGCCGGATCGCTTATCTACAACCTTGGCCTGATCGCGCTCATGGTCGGCTTCTCGGTGCTCCCCGATATTTCCGGAGGTGCGCTCGTGGTCGCCGGCCTTCTCCTCATTGGTGCATTCGTCTGGTACGAACAGCGGCAGGCATTCCCGGTTCTCAACATGCAGCTGTTTTTCAAAAGCCGGATCTTCGCGTTCTCCAATGTCGCCGCGCTCATCAACTATTCGGCTACCTACGCGGTCGCCTTCCTGCTCAGCCTTGATCTCCAGTACACCAAGGGTTTCTCAGCGGAATATGCCGGGGTTATCCTGATCGCCTCGCCGTTCTTCCAGATGATTGTCTCCCCTTTTGCGGGGAAACTCTCTGATAAGCACGATTCCCAGGTACTTTCATCGCTGGGTATGGGCCTGACCGCACTTGGCCTGTTTCTCTTTATATTCCTCAATGAGTCTACGCCGCTCTGGTACATCATCGTGGTGCTCATTATTCTCGGAATCGGTTTTGGCCTCTTCTCCTCCCCGAACATCAATGCGATCATGAGCGCGGTGGACAAACGGTATTATGGCGTTGCATCGGGCATCAACTCCACGATGCGGCTGTTGGGCCAGATGCTCTCCATGGGGATTGCGATGATGATCTTTGCCATCGTGATCGGCCAGGTGGAGATCACGCCTGCAAACTACCCTCAGTTCACCCAGAGTCTCCATTGGGCGTTTGTCCTCTTCACGGTCATGTGCGTGGCCGGGATCTACTTCTCCCTCGCCCGAGGAAAACAGGAGGGACAGACGGTGGTGGAGGGATAACTTCTCATCACTTTTTGAGGGGAATATAACCTCGTGTGCCCGGGCGTTGCAGTCCAAAAACAAAAGAACTCTTTCCCGGGATAACGATTCCTTCCCGCATCAGGGCCCCTCGCGGGGCATGGCGGGGCAAGGGGGTTGTTGCAATACGTTGGAAAATTTTTCTGTCAATACCCGGAACAGGGCTTCGGAGTATTTTTAGTTCCTCGCTGCCGCGGGAGCAATCGCAACGAATGGTGCAGAAATAACCGTGCTTTGAATCTTTCAGGATTATCCGGTTTTTTGTGAGGATATGCGGGGAGATTTGTTACACGATTGCAGGAATCAAAAAAGGCTCTCCAATGAAGGGTGAGAAAAACCTCCCCTGCCCTTCACGCGGTCTTGATCTTGTCTGCTGCTTCAAGGCCGAGCCTTTTGATCGACTCTTCCCGCATGACAAACTTCTGGATCTTGCCGGTCACGCTCATGGGGAAGTCATCAACAAAAAGCACGTAACGGGGGATCTTGAAATGGGCGATCTTCCCTTTGCAGAACTCCTTAACCTCGTCTTCCGTGAGCGCCTGGCCGGCCTTGACCTTGACCCATGCGCAGAGTTCCTCGCCGTACTTGATGTCCGGCACGCCGACTACGTACACATCAGAGACCTTCTCGTGGTGGTGGAGGAACTCCTCGATCTCCCGCGGGTAGATGTTCTCCCCGCCCCGGATCACCATGTCCTTTAACCGGCCAACAACCTTGAAGTAGCCCTCCTCGTCCATCGTGGCAAGATCGCCGGTGTGGTTCCAGTGGTCCTTGTCGAGCGTTGCGTGGGTGGCAGCCGGGTTATTATAATAGCATTTCATCACGCAGTAGCCGCGGGCGCAGATCTCCCCGACCTCCCCCATGGGAACAATCTTGCCGGTTTTCGGGTCAATAATCTTGAGCTCGGTATGGGGGAAAGCCCTCCCGATTGTGGTGACCCGGCGTTCGAGTGGATCTTTTGTCGTTGTCATTGTGACGCCCGGCGAGGTCTCGGTCTGGCCGTACACGATCACGATGTCCCGCATGTTCATCTTCGTATTGACCTGCTTCATCACCTCGATCGGGCAGGGCGAGCCGGCCATGATGCCGGTGCGGAGGGAGGAAAGGTTGTACTTTGAGAAGTTCGGGTGCGAGAGCTCGGCAATGAACATCGTGGGGACACCGTGGACTGCCGTGCAGCGCTCCTTTTCTATGGTCTTTAAGACCTCCTCGGCATCAAAGGTAGGGCAGGGAAGCACCATGGTCGTGCCGTGGGTGGCCGAGGCCATGTTGGAAAGGACCATGCCAAAGCAGTGGTAGAAGGGTACGGGGATACAGAGCCGGTCTTTCTCGGTAAAGCCCATGCCCTCGCCGATGATGTAGCCGTTGTTCAAGACCCCGTGGTGAGTGAGGACAACGCCTTTGGGAAATCCCGTTGTGCCGCTCGTGTACTGGATGTTGATCGGGTCGTCAAAGGTGAGGGCCTCGCCGCGCTCCACGAGCTCGTCCATGGTGATGTCATCGGCCTTTTTGATGAATTCGTCCCAGGTAAAGGTGCCGTTGTACGGGATGTTACCCATGAAGACGACATTTTTTAAGAAGGGGAACTTCTCGCTTGAGATCCTTCCCGGCTTCTGCTCGTAAGCCTCGGGGCAGGCCTCGTAGAACATACCTACGTAATCGGAGGTCTTGAACCGGCCCTGCAGGATGAGGGTCTGGATCTCGGACTGCTTGAGGGCGTACTCGAGCTCGTATGTGCGGTAGGCCGGGTTGATGTTGACCATGATCGCCCCGATCTTTGCGGTGGCAAACTGGATAACGATCCATTCGGCGTGGTTCATCGCCCAGATCCCGACACGGTCGCCTTTATCGACCCCAAGGCCCATAAGAGCCCGGGCCACGAGGTTTACCTGGGAGAGGAACTCCTTATAGGTCCACCGGATGTTCTGGTGGACGGAGACTATTGCCTCGTTCTCCGGGTACCTGGCCGCAATATGGTCGATCATCTCACCCATCGTCATTCCCAGCAGGGGGAATTCCGAGGTCCCGCACGTATAGCTCCCCTTGTCCATCGTAAAATATGGAGCAATCACAGAATATATGGCTGATGGCCGGAACTCCAGGACTGATTAAAAGTCCCTGACCAAGGGAAAACCATTAAATTTCGTCAGCGCGATTTTGTACAGTCAGCTGTGGCAACACGCTGCATGACGGGCGGGGTTGTGGCCAAGCCCGGAATGGCGACGGGCTCCAGCGGTCTTTGCGTTCAAAAAACGTGCTCGCAGATGATGAACAATGGGTCTGCTGAAATTGATGATGACCCGTTGGAGCACTGATGCGCATGTCGGAGAGACCCGTCGATCGTGAGTTCAAATCTCACCAACCCCACGTTTTCCAGAACTGTTTTTTTTAGCGGTGCGTCCGTTTTGTTTCCCGGATACTTTATCGGCCGGGATGCCAATCCCCTGTTATGAGCTGCGAACTGCACGTTGTTGATGCCTTTACCGGTCATCCCTTCCGGGGGAACCCGGCGGCGGTCTGCATCCTTGATGGCCCGGCCGACCCGGGCTGGATGCAGGAGGTTGCGGCCGAACTCAAACACTCGGAGACCGCGTTTCTCCATCCCGGTGCCAAGGGCTGGAACCTGCGGTGGTTTACCCCTACGCGGGAAGTTGAGCTCTGCGGCCATGCTACCCTTGCCTCCGCCTTTGTGCTCTGGCAGACCGGGCGGGCAGGAGCAGGATCGCCAATCTCCTTTGATACGCTCTCGGGAACGCTTACCGCACGGCGGGACCGGGCAGTGATCACCCTTGATTTCCCGGCGGATCCGGTTCAGGCGATCCCGCTTATTTCCGGGCTCGATAAAGCGCTCGGGGCCGCCCCGGTCTTTACCGGAAAGGGCAGGTTCGATCTTCTCGTGGAACTTCCCACCGCTGCGGATGTCTGCGACTGCGAACCGGACATGGCGGCACTTGCGGCGCTTCCCGCCCGGGGGATCATCGTAACCGCAGCTTCCGATCTCCCGGACTTCGATTTTGTCTCCCGGTTCTTCGCTCCGTCGGTCGGGATACCGGAAGACCCGGTGACCGGCTCCGCGCACTGCTGCCTTGGTCCGTACTGGGGGGCAAAACTCCACAAGACCGAACTTGCCGGGTTCCAGTGCTCTGAACGCGGCGGGTCCGTGAAGGTCGCGCTTGCGGAAGACCGGGTGATCCTTGGCGGCCATGCGGTGGACGTGTTCTCGGGACAGCTCCACGTGTGAGTGCGGCATCCCCGGTCACCCCCGCGTAATCTTATCATGGTTGACGGTCACATAAGTAAGAGGAGATAAAAGATTCACATGTATCTTGTCGGAGAAGCACTCATCGGCGAGGGCGCAGAACTCGCGCACATCGACCTGCTGCTCGGAAGCAAGGAAGGCCCGGTCGGATCCGCGTTTGCAAACGCGGTATCCCAGCTGTCCATGGGACACACCCCGCTCCTTGCAGTTGTCCGCCCCAATCTGCTCACCAAGCCTGCAACCGTCATCATCCCCAAGGTGACGTTAAAGGACATGGAGCAGGTCAACGAGATGTTCGGGCCTGTCCAGGCAGCGGTTGCAAAGGCAATCGCCGACAGCCTTGAGGAAGGCGCGTTCAAGGACATCGACATCGAGGGGATCGCGATCATCGCGTCGGCCTTTGTCCACCCTGAGGCAAAGGACTACAACCGGATCTACCGGTACAACTACGGTGCCACCAAGCTCGCCCTCCACCGGGCGCTTGACAAGTTCCCGGACGAGAAGACCCTTGTGTACGAGAAGGACCGGGCTGCGCACGGTATTATGGGATTCAAGGTGCAGCGCCTCTGGGACCCGCCGTACCTGCAGGTCGCCATGGACCTCGTGGACATGGGCAAGGTCGCCCAGGTCTTAAAGGAAGTGCCGCAGAACGATCACGTGATCATCGAGGCGGGAACGCCGCTCATCAAGAAGTTCGGCCTGAACGTTATCGGCGAGATCCGGAAACTCCGCCCGAATGCGTTCATCATCGCGGACATGAAGATTCTCGACACCGGCAATCTCGAAGCCCGCATGGCAGCAGATGCCACCGCAGACGCGGTCGTGGTCTCGGGTCTTGCCCCGACTTCGACCATCGAGAAGGCAATCTCCGAGGCCCGCAAGGTGGGCATATACTCGATCATCGATATGCTCAACGTGCAGAACCCGGCAAAGCTTATCGAGAAGCTCAAAGTGAAGCCTGACATTGTCGAGCTCCACCGTGCCATTGACACCGAGGAGACCGCCCATGCGTGGGGCGACATCCCGGCCATGAAGAAGGCAGCAGGCGGGAAACTGCTGGTTGCAACGGCCGGCGGCATCCGGGTCGAAGTCGTGAAAGACGCCCTCAAGGCAGGAGCAGATATCCTTGTGGTCGGCCGGAGCATCACAGCGAGCAAGGACATCGGGCATGCAACCGATGAGTTCCTTGACCAGCTCAACCGGGAAGAGATCGACCAGTTCCGGATTATGACTGATTTCTAAAACCACCCATTTTTCCCATACGCTTTTTTTTTAAAGAATTCTGTGACCCGCCGTTCACGGTATGCCCTTTGCGGATCGGTTCAAAAATGAACCGACCCTATGGAACAAAAATTGACCTGTGTATCTGTTCACGTAACCCATAATCGGGGGGAAACCGGGCTCTCTTTTGCCGGGGTATGCGACAGCTCCTGGACCCGGATCAGGAACCACCGCTTATCCGCATCGGAAAGCGCTTTGAATCCATCAGGGGCCGGTTGTGCAGAAATGTTTGTGTTCATCGGGAAATCTCCTGCCCATATCCTTGTGGGCCTTACTCGGTTATTGATCCAGCCGGGTCATAAACGGCAAAGAATGTGGAAAAAAGGCAGGGGAAAATTTCCAGATTGTATTTACGATTGCGGATCCCGATCTGAGAATTCCGGAAAAATCCGTCACTCACAGGTGCCAGTGGCACGCGGAATTATTACCATCACTTTCCGTAGAACGCACAAAACAACGCCACTTTATGAGTATACGATAAAAAAATATAATTTCAACTGGTTTGCGGGGGCAGGATAAGAAGGCGTCCCCGCGAGGTAAGCCGGAGGATGATCTCGCTGCTTGCTTTCCCCCCGTCAAGATAGCGCTTGGAGAGAAGGTCCCGGATATCGGAGCGGACACGGCTCTCGCTGTGGAGGCTCTGGAGTGCGCTGACAACCTGGCTGATGTGACAGCTCTTCATGTCCCCGACTGTCTTGAGTATATCGAGATGGACCGGGGTTGGTTCGAACACTTCAGCAGGTGCAAAGGATATCGCTTTCATGGTGGCTTCTTTCATGGTTAAACCCTGGTGATAATGAACATTCGAGCGGTTTCATGGGGCAACAGGCCGTATCACCACAGTACTATATACTCTTTGAGATGAAGTAACCATTGATGTGGAACGTTCCGGATTTTTAAAAATTGCCATATCGTGACAGATTTTTTTAGCGTTTGGTTCCGGTATAGGGTCCTTGCAAACCTTCCAACCACAAATTATTCAACCCTTCACATGCCACAGCGGTAGGAATGACCCGCGGGAGAAAACCGGTGGCCGCGATCGCCGAAGCAAAGAAGTTCGCGGAACGGATGGGATACCGGTGGCAGGAGAACACGCACCCGGATCTCGCGTACGACCTCTTCATCTTCAAACCACAGATGGCCTGCATTGTCCGGGTCCGCCAGACCCGGTACCAGATCGATCCGGACGCGATCTACGAAAACCTGATCCCGGAAGATCTCAGCGATGTCCGGGCGCTGCCGTTCCCGAAGGTGATCCCACGGGAGATCTGGCTTCGTACCCAGCATGAGCGGACCTGGCGCCGGCTCCGGATCCATGAGCTTTCGGTAGGCGAGCTTGAATGGTGGGGGCCGGACGATTACACAAACCCCTACTCCCGGTAGACCCCCCTCCCTGCACCCTTTATAAAGGGGGGTGATGGCCGGACCTGCGCTCCCAAGGGATCGGTTCTCCGTCGGAGGAGTTCTGGATCAGCTCCTGACCCGGACGGTTCCCGCGGCAAAGGTGCCAACCCAATTCGCGATTTTTCGTATAAATCGTTATTTTCCGAAACCGGCCGTTTTAATCGGGAACAGACCGTGCAAATTAGCGGCGATTCTCCAGCTCCCAAAAAAGGGACGATCCATTGGTCATACGGAACATTTTTTGGCCAAAAAAACACGGATACGGCCCGAAAATAACGGGGGTCCCTTAACGGGGATCCGGGGGAATTTTTCTCCCGGAAAATTCACGGATCCGCCCGCCAGGCCCCGTTATTCGGTGAATGGAGGGTATGTGGGAGAAGAGGTACGGGGGTTTTGGCAGGTTCTCCCCCGGGGGTCGGTCCCGGTTGCCGTAAGCGCCAAACTTTTTGCACTCATCGCCGGGTATCTGACGTTTTGAAAGGAAATGCCGGTAACAAAGGTTCAAACGGGAGGTGATGCGTACGGGTGGATGGGGATTTCCCAGTATGGGAACGTACTCCATTGGCGCTTGCCCTGGTGGCGGCCACGATGGTCCTGCTGATTCTGATGTGAGTGGTTTAAGGAGAGCCGGCAACGAAGAATTCCCGATCTGGATTTTTGGATAAGTTTTTTCCCGCCAAAAAAATCCGGCAATTTCTTTCAAAAAAGAGGATTTAGTATGGCGGCGTCTCGTTGTTCCCGAGGAATGTAAGCGTGGTCTCTCCATATTCAACCGGTGCGTATCCCGAGCCGATATGCGGGAGATCCTTGAACACCACAAGCCATGACCCGTTGATCTGGCCTGCAATCTGGTGCGTGACATTCGGGGGCGTGAGGATATCATCGGTACCCACCGAAAGCATCACGCTCTTGTTGATCCCTGAGAGCTGGTCCCAGGTACCGTTCCATGCAAGGTTTGCCTCGGCCTCTTTTTTCACCCCTGCAGGGGCGGAGGGATCGAGAGCAGTTGCCACGATCGCAGCGTAGAGCACTCTGGTGTCGGGAATCCGTATGCTGTAGGTAACGGATTCGAGCACCAGCTTCCGGACCCGCTCGGGATGATCGATTACCAGCTGCTGGCCAATCGATGACCCCATCGAGGCCCCGTACACGTTCATGCTCGAATACCCAAGCGCCGGCATCAGGGCGGCTGCATCGTCCGAGTACTGGGAGATCTCAGGTGTAGCATTCGTATCGCTGCTGTACCCCATGCCCCGGTTGTCGTAGATGTACACGTGGTACTGAGAGGCGAGGACCCCCAAAAACGTCCCGTTCCAGAATGTATCCATGGTGCCGTTGAACCCGCAGATCATAAGAAGCGGTTCGCCGGACCCGAATTCGCGGTACCCGAGCCGGACGCCGTTGACATCGGCGTACTGGACGGGGATGGATGTAACGTTTATTACGGGGGGCGGGGTAACCACCGGCGCCCCTTGTGTGCTGGTCATCGTGCTGCCCGTGCACCCGGCTGCGAGGATCACCGAAAACAGGACAATAATGGCAAGGAAACAGAAGATCAGTTTCTTCATAAGAGCACCACCCGATTGATGGAGATGGGATTGTTCATAGTCGGAGTGTGGGGATATGAACGTTCTTACTTGGAGGTCTTTGTGTGTTTTTGGTAACCAATAGGATACCTTTTTTGTCCTGCCGGTGCCCGGATCCTGTCGCCACCAGTCGCGGCCCGGTTTCGCATCTCCCCTTCTCCTGATGGTCAGGAGAGTAAGGCGAGCAGTTACGGACCTTTCACGGACGGTGTAATATTGATATCGAGATACTGCCCCGTTGCCCGCGTGTAGTTCGGCCAGGTGATATTCATCCCGCCGTTCGGGTTTCCTGTCTTTGCAAACCGGGTCCAGAGGTCCACGATATTGTCCGCCACCGCCGGATCCGTGTTGATGCCGGGAACCCCAAAGAGCAGGACAAGCTCGCTGCCATGGAATGCTCCCTCGGGCTGCCCGGGAATGATGTACGAGTACCGGTACATGTACGTGTCCTGGCTGATGTCGCCTGCCGAGCCTGCTGCAAACTTTACCGAGTCAATGAAATCCGCGTTCTCCATGATCTGTGCGAGCTGGAGCTGGACTTCCGCCGTGGAATTGGCCGGGTACTGCGCAAAGACCGCGTTGGCATTGCTGCCGAACCGGCTTGCAAGGAAGGACCGGTATTCTGAAACGTTCATGTTGGCATCCGAAGAGAGGGTTGTCCCGTCATTGGCATTGTTCCCGATCATTACCGGAACCGCCGCCTCCTGGTGCGTGAGATACAGGTTGTCCAGGGTGTCCGGGAGAACCCACCCGTCAATGTTGGGCTCGAACATCACGGTATGGGTGCTCCAGAACTCGGACGGAGATGAAGGTGTTGCATTGACCAGGGCATCGGGGCTGACATTCCTCATACAGGCAATGGTATCCGGACCTGCGCACCCGAGGCTTTGGGCATACCCGACGCCAAACTGTTCGGCATCATCCTTCGAATGAGTGGCGTTGATGATCGCCCCATGGGCAAAGAATGGGCCGCTCTCCACGATTGCCTGGCTAAATAATCCCCTGCTCCCGGGAGAGACCAGGTGAATATAGTTGCTTTCGCCGCCGGCGGACTGGCCAAAGATCGTCACCCTTGACGGGTCCCCGCCAAACGCGGCTATGTTATCCTGTACCCATTTCAGGGCAGCCTGCTGGTCGAGGATCCCGTAATTGCCCGAGGCATTGTGCGGCGACTCACGGTCCAGATCCGGGTGGGCCAGAAAGCCCAGCGCCCCGATCCGGTAGTTTGTGGTGACGACAATGACGCCTTTCTCTGCAAGGGTGGTCCCGTTGTACATCGGCATGGAACCTTCAACACCGGTAAATCCCCCTCCGTAGAAAAAAACCATGACCGGTAACTTGTCGCTTGCATTCGTTGCCGGGGTCCAGACATTGAGGTACAGGCAGTCCTCGCTCATGTTCAGCGCAGGTGTTCCTGGCACGGAGCCTTTTTGTGCCTGAGGGCAGGTTGCCCCGTATGCCGTTGCATTCTTCACGCCTTCCCATGGCGTAACCGGTGCCGGGGGTTTCCAGCGGAGCTCCCCGACCGGCGGGGCGGCAAACGGGATTCCGAGATATACCCGGATACCGCTCTGGTTTATTCCCGATACAGCACCGGCGTCAGTCTTAACAATTGTCGGGTCCTGCGCCTGTTGCGTACAACCGGAAAGCACTACCGTTCCGGCAATGACGAGGCAGACTGCCAGAATATATCCCGCACGACAAATCCCCTGCATACGAAAACCATTCCCCCCGGAATAACCGGAACGTAACATAACGGATCCGGCGGGGGTGCGGGTAAGGGCCTGCACCTGCCGGTGTTTAAGCCGGTTTTAAGATCTTTACGGTACAGGGAGTATCCGTCTGACGAGGTTTAACCTTTCGGATCTGCAAGACAAACCCCTCAAAAGGCCTTCTGGCGCCCTCATCCTGCTGCAGCACATGCCCTGCGAGGGATAAACAAATACTGGCGATCAGGGCGTTCGGGAAAAAAGAAAAAAAAGGACAGGGATTCCTGCCCGTATTTTTGGTGCGATCAGAGATAGTACCGCAGCCAGTATACCGGCCAGATGTCGTTGTCCCAGTGAGTACCGACAAACGTGCCGTCGTTCGCATCCACGATGGCAGTGTACATGTCCCCGTGATTCCCGGTCAGGGAGACCACCCATACCAGGCGTTCGAAGTTCTGAGGCTGGATAATAACCTCACGGTGTCCTTCCGTGGAAGCAAAGTCGCCACCGAAATAGTTCTCAGCAGTCTTTACCGCATCTGACAGGGGAACCGAGCCCTGCAGGTCGGATACGGTCAGGAGCCGGTCAACGCCCCAGTAATCGATAACAGACCCGGTCTTTGCATTGACGCTTACATGGACAAGGGATGGCAGGAGAACATTGTCCTTCTGTTCGCGGAAGACGAAATTGTAGGCAATAACGGTGTAATAGTCCCAGTTGCCGGTTGAAGGGTTGAAATAATATTCGTACTGCGTGTCCACGCGGTCAACAACAAGTTTCCAGTTCCGTGTGGAGAAATCCGCAAACTTCGCGCCGGCATAGGTTGTTGCATCGGCATATGCCTGGTTGCTGGTCAGGACTATATCCTCGGCGTTCTGTGTATTATCGCCGAAATGCGCAAATTCGACAGCACCGCTGTTCTGGTTTACCTCAAAACTCGAATTTCCGGCAGTGAAATAGTAATAGTTCCCGATCGGGAGGCTGCCGGTGGTGGTAAGCACCGGTTCAAGGCTGAGGTCGCCCATGAACACCCGGATATTGTTCTTTGCCTGGTCAACAGAAACAGGATAGTTGTCGTTTGCCGATGCAGATGCAAGAGAGGCAGATGCAACGGATGCGGTTGTTACACCCTGTCCCGGGGACAGGGGTTCCAGCTTAAGACTCATTGCTGCGACTCCCTGCAGGCTTGCCAGCAGGCAGATCGCGGCAACGACAATACATACCAGTCGTGATCTCTTCATGGGTCATCTCTCTGGATCCCGCCCCGCGAAGGGAAGCAGGCTCCTTACCTGGATGATTGCAGGTTACCAGTACATCATTCCAAAAACCACATAAGCCGAGCGTTAAATGAAAAAATAATTGCAGTAATGCGCGCGATTCCTGTTTTTGGATCCTCCGGGGCGGGGAGTTACGGACGTTTTCTTACGGCATCTTCGGAAGAGGTACGCCCCGCCTGAAACCGTAACTACGCAAGAATCCTGTCATCACTGCAAGGCAGATCCCCGGGGGGATCTGCGAGATCCCGGTAAAGGGACCGGGATAGCCTCTTTCCGGCACCTTCTGTTTTTGTAGCGTTTACTCCCTGAGCAACTCGTCGAGTCCCTGTGCGGCAAGATCGGCCTGGATACTCCGGGCAATGAACGCCGCATGGGGCCCGGGGCCCAGGGGAAGGTCCAGATCGGCGCTGACCCGGCCGGCAAGTGCCAGCGGGTCCGGTGTCCCGGGCGTGTCTGCAACGGCTTTCCGGATAACCTTGTGAATGCGCCGGATATAGTTGACAGAGTCGTTGAGCCTGCGGTAGGTCTCCTCTCCCTGCGCCGGAAGATCGTGCGAGGGGAGGTAATGCCGGATCCCCTGGATCGCGGCGAGCCGCCGTAACGAACGGACGAGCGCAACCGGATCGGAAAAGATCGGCGACCTCCCGGGTGCCTGCACGGTATCCCCGGTAAAGAGAGCCTTCTCTTTTCCAAGATACAGGGAGATGGAGCCCGGTGTGTGTCCCGGGGTTGACAGCACTTCAAGTACGAGCCCCTGCCCCAGATCGATGATGGCACCTTCTTCGATCAGCAGGCCGATCGGGGTCCCCCCGCTGACCATCGGCTGCATCCCGGGAGCCGGGGGTTTAAGGAACGCCGGGTCCGGGTGCTCGATTTCGGCCGCGTCCAGCGGGTGGGCGGCGATCGTACAGCCGGTGAGGTCCCTGAGCGCCTTTGCCGAACCGGTATGGTCCGGGTGTGCATGGGTCAGGATGACCAACCGGATTTCGGAAGGGTTGCGGCCGGTCGAGAGGATGTACTCTGTGATCAGCTTCTCTGTCCCGTTAAAACCGGTGTCGATAACCGTAATGTTGTCACCGTAGATGAGGTACACGTGCACGAACCGGCCCGGGTCCGGCCCGAGCGGGGTTTTGAGGGCATGGATATGAGGGGTGATCTGCATGGTGCCACTAGTTTCCCGGTCTTGTCGTGGTGTCTCATTAATCCGTTGGTACTCATCAGGAAATCTACAGGAGATCCCGCTTTCCGGTGTGCATATCTTCATTATCTTGCGGCGCTCACTCCGGTGAGGAATTCGTGCCCGGTGGTTTTTGTATCCGGGCACAAAGGAAAGATACCATGCCGGCTGCCTATCTCCTGTTTGCCCTCATCTGGATCGTGTTTTATGCGTACTGGATCATCTCTGCATGGCAGACCCGTTCCCCTATAAAACGGAAACAGTCCCGGCTCTCGTTTCTCATGTACGGGGTTGTCTGGGTTGCCATCTGGATTATCGTCATGAACCTGTTCCTGCCGGATCTTCTTGCGGAGAGAATCGTTCCCGACAGCATCGGGTACACCCTTGCCGGTCTCCTCATCACCGTTGCCGGCCTTGCATTTGCCATCTGGGCCCGGGTCCACCTGGGGAAGAACTGGAGCGGGATGCCGGTCATCCGCGAACAGCACACCCTTACCCGGACCGGCCCGTACCGGTACGTGCGCCATCCCATCTATTCCGGGATCGTCCTTGGGCTCCTTGGAACCGCGATCGGTATCGGGTACCTTATCGTCTTTCTCTGCGTCATCCTCATCTTTGTCCTGTTTGTGATCAAGTCACGTATGGAAGAGAAATTCCTGGAAGAGGAATTCGGCGAAGAATACGCGAAATACCGGCGGGAAGTAAAGGCGCTCATTCCGTACGTGCTCTAAAGGGCAGGCCCTGATAATAGGGTCAGCATCCCCGTATTTTTTTTAAAAGTCCCGTATAGGCTCCAAACGTTTTTTGCCAGACTGCCTTATTGCCCGCCCGTGCCGGTAAACCGGTACCCGTCTTTTGGGATAAGGATCTCGAACCGGGCCCCTTTCCCGTACTCGCCGGTCTCATGGATTGTGATCCCGGTGATGGAGAGGATCTCGCGGGTAAAAAACAGCCCCATGTCATGGTACTCTGCGTACCCCTTCTCGAAGATCTTCTCCTTTAAGTCCCCGGGGACACCGGGGCCATTATCGGAAAAGATGAGGACAAGCCCGTCCGGGACAACCCGGCAGGAGAGGTGTATCTCTGTGGCCTCTTTTGCATGCTGGATCACGTTCTCTTCAAGGGTCACAAATACCTCTTCAAGCAGGGGATCGGCAAAGACCTCGAGCCCCCTTACCTCCGAAACACAGGAGATCCTTTTTATATCGAGATGGGAGACGGCAAAGAGGAAGGACTGGTTTACGTCCTGCCATCTGGGGGGAGTCAGCCCCAGGTTCTTGTAATTGTCGGCAAACCGGAGGATCCTGAGGATCGTCTGTATGACCCGGTGCTGCTTCTCGTGGTACTCAAGGATCTTCTCTGCATCCGTGCTCTCTTTTTCCAGTTCGAGATATCCCGAGAGGGTGAAGATCGCATTCTGGATGTTCTGGAAGGTGATCGTGTTAAAGAAATTAAGTTTCTTTCTGGCCAGGTCGAGCGCGGCCTGGTTCTTTTTGAGCCGGTTGAAGTTCTCTTTGAGTTCTGCCTGCGCTGACAGCAGCTGCTCCCGTGCCCCAGAAAGCTCCTCGTTTTTCCTGACCAGTTCCTGCTCGAACCCCTTGCGCTGTGAGATGTCCCGGATGATCCCCTCGATGCCCGCCAGTGTGCCGTCGGGCGCAGGATAGGTATGGCTTGTGGTGGAGACCGCGATAACGGATCCGTCCTTCCTTTTTGCCATGATGTCATAGTCCTGAACGGATCCGTTCTTCCGGATCGCGGCAAGGACACTTTCCCGTTCCCCGGGATCCGCATAGAGCGTGTCCCGGATGTTTTTCCCGAGAATCTCATCTGCGGAGGTATAGCCGAAGAGTTTTATTCCCGACGGCGAGAGCATTACCAGGTTCCCGTCCGGGTCGGTGCGGTAGAACACGTCCTGGATATCCTCTAAGATCGAACGGTAGGTCCGTTCGCTCTCGCGGAGCAACTCCTGGGTCCTGCGCCGCTCGGAGAGTTCCTCTGAGAGTTCCCGGGTCTTCTGGGCCACCGCATGGCGGAGGGTGTTGTTCCAGAGGATGATGATACCGATTATAACAAAAAGGAGAACAACGCCGGAGATAATGGCCCAGATTATCCGGGTATCGAACGGGGACGTCTGGAACTCCTGCGGGATCCAGCGGTTGGCGATCTGTGTTCTCTCTTCCGGGGTGATCGCAAGGATTGCCTTGTTGAGGATATCGCGCAGTTCCGGTTCATTTGCCCGGACACCGATGGCAAGCTGGAACTGCGTTGGATCGGGCGGCACGTATTCCCCGGCAACCCGCAGGTTGGAAAGACCCCCCTGTTCGATATACCAGCTCGCGGTCGGGAGATCGCCCAGGTAGGCATCCGTCCTCCCCAGCGAAACATCCAGGAGGCCGGTCCGGATGTCGGGCTCGGTCCTGACCTCGATACCGGGGTACTTCTCTTTGAGCAGGTCGTAGGAGGTGTACCCGTTTACCGCCGCAACGGTCATGCCTTTGAAGTCATCAAGCGACAGCATGCCCGTGACATTTCTGGTAGTGATGATCACCAGCGGCGGCTGGTAGAGCGGCAGGGTATAGTTCAGGTACCCGGTGCGGAGGTCCGAGGTATATACCGCGCCCAGGAGATCGCTCTGGTTGGCCTGTATCATGGAAACGCAGACCGACCAGTTATCCTGCCGGGTATCGGTGATGTTGAGGCCGGTCTTTTGTGCGAGCAGGTGGAGATAGTCCGCAGAAATGCCGGAATAGTTTCCTGTCTGGTCGTAAAATTCAAAGGGAGGGTAGTTTGGATCAGGACAGACCACAACGACCGGGTGTTGGGCGATCCAGCGCTGCTCATCGGGGGAAAGCGTGACCGGGGTTACCGGTGTTGTCCCGGGGCCTCCGGTCCCGGGCGGGGCACCGGCGGCCAAAAAATAGTATGCCCCCCCGGCAAGTGCGGCGAAAGAAAGGATGATGACCGCGGTGATGAGGATAGTTCGCTGTGATATACCCGCCGCGGTCAATCTGTTTCCCCTTAATGTACTCTCACTCTTTTTGTATGATATATAACCGTCGGCCGGTCACCGCGGGTCCCAAAGGTTCACGGTATGCCGTGACTCAAAAAGGCCGGGAATGACCTGCTTTTATAGGGTGCCGGCGCACACGTGTTTTTGCGGGAAGTATGGACGGGCAGACGTTTATCGATGCACTCGGCTGGGGCTTTACCCTCTGGCTCATTGGCTATATCCTTGGGATCCTCCTCTTCTTTGTTCTCCCGGCGGCTCTCATCGGCTGGGCGATCCTGCCGGTCGGCATTGTCATCACCCTGTATGTTCTCCTGACAAGGATAACCGGAAGCGATCTCCGGCACTACGCCCTGCTTGCGGTATCCTGGACCGCAATTGCCATTGCCTGCGATTATGTTTTCATCGTGCTCCTGTTCCGGCCGGAGGAGGCGTACTACAAAGCGGACGTGTACGTCTATTATGTCCTGATGGTGTTCCTCCCGCTTGCTGTCGGATGGTTGAAATGGCGGGCCGCACCACGGCCCTGAACGGGATCCCGGTGCACCCGCTCCCTTTCCTTTTTCCGCACAACCTTCATTGCCCTCTCCACCTACCGTACCTGTACCATGACCGCGATCGTGCGCCGGGCCACACCAGCCGATATCGGCCCGATCCTCGCGCTTGGCACCGCCGACCCGGCCTTTGGCGTGAGCCCCCGGATCCGGTTCTACGAGCGTGAGGAACTGGCGGAATGGATCGCAGAGCCGGGCGAAAATTTCCTGCTGGTAATCGGTGATGCCGGGGAGATCTGCGGGTTTTGCTTTGCAAAACGCATGTCCTCCCACTGGGCGTACCTGGACAACTTCTATGTCCGGCCCGGTGTGCGCGGCCACGGACACGGGCGGCTCCTGATGCAGGCACTTCTTGACCTGCTACAGGGGGAAAAGATCGCGTACCTGTCCACGCTTGTGGCAGAATCGGACCCTTTTCTTGCAGAGTATTTCCGGGCAGGGGGCATGACCCCGGAAAAGAAGTACGTCTGGCTGGAGCGGTTCGTGGGCGACAAAACCTCCGGCACTTCCCCCTGAATGTAGGATGCCGATCCCCGTTTTACCCGGTCACGGCACCTTCGGTCTGTTACGGGGTCACTGAGACATTTTCCACGGTCAGGTTCCAGGTGTCGGGCTCGACCGCGTATGAGGGCCAGTCATTGAAGACATAATTGTCCATCTCCATGACAAAACCCGCGGTCCCGTGCGGGGTGAGGTTCACCGTGGCATAGGCTACGGCCTTGGGTTGGCCGGGCAGGGAATGGGCGCCGTACATTTCGCCCTTCATGACAACCGTCAGCGGATAAGAAGAAAGAGAATCAATCACCCCCGAAAGCGTGATATTTCCTGTTGTGACTACTCCGGCGGTATCGCGGGAGAGCGCAAAGACCTGGTAATTGATGCCATACACATAGATGGAGGATAGTGTTGGCGGAGGGATGGGTTTGGTGGTCAGGGTGGCAACCGGCCCGGTGACTGTCACGCTCCTCTCCGTTGTTGCAGCAGGTACAGGAAGTGTGGTGCCGGTTGTCACCACCGGGGAAGCAGACGCCGTGGCATTAACTCCTTCTGGAACGGTTGTCTGTTCCGTACTATTTCCCGTGGGCGTGGTACCGGTGCACCCTGCCGCAAG
Source organism: Methanoregula boonei 6A8 (assembly GCF_000017625.1). Classification (NCBI taxonomy): domain Archaea; kingdom Methanobacteriati; phylum Methanobacteriota; class Methanomicrobia; order Methanomicrobiales; family Methanoregulaceae; genus Methanoregula; species Methanoregula boonei. The sequence goes on from NC_009712.1 coordinate 756,750, forward strand.
GAGCACGAGGAGGACAAGAACCCCGGACAGGAAACAGGAGAGGTACCGGTTCATCATACTCTTCTGGTTCACCGGACAGGCAAAAGGGTTGCGGTTGCGAAGGGATCCCGCCGGGCCTGTACCGGTCCGGTACGTGGCGAATGCACATGAATGTATATACAGGAACATACCGTACTCCATCCATGGCACCGTACATGATGTATCATCATACCCAGTCGTTTGCCGGGCCGGTCCTTTTGATCGGGCTCTGGGTAATCCAGCTGCTCATCGCATTCCTGCTCTACCGGGATGCAAAAGAGCAGAAGATGCTTGCGCCGGTCTGGACGATCTTTGCGATCATTCCCTTCTTTGGGTACCTGACCGATCTTCTTTACCTGATCATCCGGGAGATCCGGGCGCCCCGGGGAACGGCAAACCCGCCTGCATCCCTCTGATATTCGGGGGGGGCGGTCTCCCTTTTTCCTTTTTAGTGTAGCCACCGGAAAAAGACCGTGCGTTCTTTTCTTTTTTTGTTCCCGTTACCGCAGAAGATCCTGTCGTATGCTGCGATGGTGGATCAGCGCGGGACGCTCATGAATATTCCCGCGAAAAAAAGGTTTAACGTTTCTTCTGCTGCCGTGCGAGGAGGACAAGGGCCCCGGCACCCAGCAGTGCACCCAGGGAAAGTAGTGTGGGAACGGGCGATTTTTTGGTCGTGGGGACCGGTGCAGGAACAAGCGTTGCCTGGACCTTCACGGTCTCGCCGTTCCCGGGCCACTGCGTGAGGCTTGTGGTATACGGGATATAGCCGGTGCTCTCGACCCGGACGGTCTGGACAGGTGTTCCTGTAGTTGACACGGTCACATAGAGTACGCCGCTCGTGACATTTCCTTCATAGGCATTGTCGAAATATACCGGGGCGCCGTTCACGTTTGCGTACACCGCGATTATCCCCTGGCCGGAGCCAACGGGTTGCGGGGACGGATAGAACGCCGGGGAATAAAACGAGACCCGGCCGGCGCTTGTCGTTATCCGCTGCACATCATCGGAGTACCCACTCAGCGTGGCCTTGAGCGTGTAGGTGCCGGGGGAAAGACCCGTGATGGTGAGCGGGGAGACACCCTGGTATACGCCGTTTAGATAAATCGCTGCGCCGTCCGGGGTCGACTGCGCAAAGATTGCGCCGGTATTTGCCGGATTGGGCAGGGACTGGAGGACCGGCGAGTAACTGGTAGTCTGGCCCGAAGTAACCGTGATGGTCCGGGAGTCTGCGGCATAGCCGCTCAGGTAGGCCATGACCGAGTACGTGCCGGGGAGCAGGTTGTTGATCGTGCGCGGCGAGGTCCCGTACGATACCCCGTTCACGTAGATGGTTGCCCCGGCAGGGGATGACTGGGCGTAGATGGAGCCGAGCGTTCCCGGCGGGTTGGGCGAGGGCTGGAGGGACGGGTAATATCCGGTGGTCTGGCCGGAGTATACCGTGATCGTGCGCACATCGGTTGTGTAGCCGCTCATGTAGGCCATAACCGAATAGGTGCCCGCAAAAAGGTTGTTGATGGTGACCGGCGCAGTCCCGTAACTATCGCCGTTTACGTAGATCGTAGCCCCGTACGGGACGGACTGGGCATAGATCGCGCCGTTGCTCATTACCTGCCCGTTCACCGTAACAATATCATACTGGGTGATCGTATCCGAGCCGTACTGGTTGCTTGCAGTCAGGGTCACCGTGTATGTGCCCGGGTCTGTATAGGTGTGGGCTGGTGAGGCAGTCGTACCTGCACTGGAACCATCGCCAAAGTCCCAGTACCACATGGTCGGGCTGTTAATGGATGTGTCCGTGAACTGGACGGTAAGCGGTCCGTTACCGGAGGTAGGAGAGGCCGTAAAACTGGCAACCGGCGCGTACGGCCCCGGGACCGGTGAGGTGGTCTCAGCCGTTGTGACAGTATCCGTCGGCATTACCGTAGGTACAGAAGTTTCCTCGGTCGTTGGAGCGAGGGTTGGCGTCTCTGTGGTCGGCACAGTGGTCTCTTCAGTTGTGGGCGCTATCGTTGGATTCTCGGTTGGTTGCGTGGTCACTTCAGTTGTAGGAGCAATGGTCGGCTCCTCGGTTGGCACCGTGACCGGCTCCATCGTGGGCTCGGTCGTGGTGTCGGTACCGGATATGTCCGAGGCTCTTAACGCCGTAATACCGGATGCCCCGGAAGAGAGGGTGGCAGTCCCGGCCTGTGACTCTGCGGTTGCAAACGGCAGGCAGAGAAGACAGAGCAGGAGTACCAGGGAAAGAATAGTACTGTATTTCATTCAATCATCCTGTGAGAAAGAGAAGTCCGTCTCTCCCTCTTATATAATTCGCGGTTTATCCGGGGAAAAAACCGGAATACACGGTCGGATAGAGGATGCCGGGCCAGACCGCGGGCAGATATTAAAACGGCAGCACTATCATGTCCCGAAAACATACCCGGTGATTAAGTGACCTGACATGACCGGTACGGGAAGGGAAGATCTCAGGGAAAAAGTGCTTGCCGTAAACGACCTTGTTGCGTACCAGCCCGGCACGGTGGCAAGCCGGATGATCGTGTTTAAAAAAGCCGGCACCATCACCGCGTTCTCCTTTGCCGCAGGAGAGGGGCTCTCCGAGCACACCGCCCCGTACGACGCGGTGCTGATGGTAACTGATGGTGTGGCAGACGTACAGATCGCCGGCACCCCCTTCACGGTAAAGGCCGGGGAGCTGATCATTCTCCCGGCAAACAAGCCGCACGCGGTGTATGCGCACGGGCAGTTTAAGATGCTCCTGACCATGATCCGCGAATAAGCCGCGTTTTTTCTCTTTACTCTTCGACTGTGATGATGGACGAGGGACAGAGATCGGCTGCGTCGTGTGCGCAGTCCATGCCTTCGGGAAGTTCGATGCTTGCCCCCGGGTCTCCCTTTTCCTGGTATTCGGGCACAATCTGGGAGAACGAGTCCTTCTCATTCTGTACAAAGAGCGCGGGGCAGGCCTCCCAGCACGAACCACAGCTCACGCACTGCATCCGGTCGATGGTGACTTTCATGGATATCCCCTTTTGGATATCCTGCATGTTGGCGTGCTCTCTAATAAACATTCCACCCGTACCCTCGTGCCATTTTCATAACCGTTATATCTCCTCAAAAAGAGAGATGCAGGCAGGAACAAACGGGGGTTCTTTTCCCGTGGCGGACAAGAAGAACGCGGAACTCAAAATCACCGGGATGCACTGTGCCATGTGTGCTGCAGGGGTTGAAGAGGCACTTGCAAACGTCAAAGAGGTCAAAAAGGCGCAGGTGAACTTTGCAACCGAGACCGCCCGGGTGGAGTTCGATCCGGACGTGGTCTCGATCCACGAACTCGAAAAGGCCGTGCGTGACGCGGGATACGATGTAACCAACCGCGAGGTGACGATCCGGATCGGGGGGATGATGTGTGCCACCTGCGTCCAGACCATCGAGGCAGCGCTCGCAGCGCTGCCCGGGGTTGTTTCGGCAAATGTCAACCTGGCAAACGAGCAGGCCTATGTCACCTATAATGCATCGCTTTCCGGGATCGCGGAGATGAGGCACGCGATCGAGGACGCAGGCTACCAGTACCTCGGGATCGCAGGGGAGGTAAGCGACGAGGCCGAAAAGGCGGCACGGGATGCCGACCTCCATGACAAACTGCTCCGGTTCTCCCTTGGGTTTGCCGTATCCATCCCGCTCATGATCCTGATGTGGGTGCCCATTGGGATCCCTATGCAGATCCTCGCGTACGGGATGCTTGTGGTCTCTACCCCGGTCTTTGTGTACGTGGCAGCCCCGATCTTCCGGGCAGCATGGGGTTCGCTCAAAAACCGGGTCCTCTCCATGGACGTAATGTACGCGATGGGCACCGGTGTTGCTTTTGTCGCAAGCGTGATGGGTACGTTCTCGATCGTTCTGACGAGCGACTACATGTTCTACGACACCGCGATCATGCTTGCCGCGTTTTTGATGCTCGGGCGGTACCTCGAGGCCCGGGCCAAGGGCCGGACCTCGGAAGCGATAAAGAAACTCGCCGGCCTCCAGGCAAAGACGGCGACCGTGATCCGCGAGGGAAAAGAAGTCGAGGTGGCGATCGCGGACCTGGCGGTCGGCGATCTCGTGGTGGTAAAACCCGGCAGCCGGATCCCGGTGGACGGCGAGGTGGTATCCGGCGAGAGCTACGTGGACGAGTCGATGATCACCGGTGAACCGGTTCAGCCCTTAAAAACAAAGGGAAGCAAAGTTGTCGGCGGCACGATCAGCACCAATGGCGTCCTCTCGGTAAAAGCTGCCCGGATCGGGCAGGACACGGTGCTTGCGCAGATCATCCGCCTTGTGGAGGAAGCGCAGGGGTCAAAGCCGCCTGTGCAGCGCGTCGCCGACGTTGCGGTCACGTACTTTATCCCGGTAGTTCTCCTCATCGCGGCCTCTGCGTTTGTCGTGTGGTACTTCGTGCTCCACGCAACCCTCCTGCTTGCCCTCACGGCGCTCATCTCGGTGCTTGTGATCGCCTGCCCCTGTGCGCTGGGCCTTGCCACCCCCACCGCAGTTACCGTCGGGGTCGGGCGCGGGGCAGAACTGGGGATCCTGATACGGAACGGCGAAGCGCTCGAAACCGCAGAGAAAGTGACCACGGTAATCTTCGATAAGACCGGCACGCTCACGAAGGGAAAGCCGGAGGTGACCGATCTGGTAGCCACCGGGGTAACCCGGGAGACGCTCCTCTCCCTTGCCGCATCGGTGGAGAAGAACTCGGCCCATCCGCTTGCGCAGGCCGTGGTCCGGGCCGCAGAGCAGCGGCATGTTGCCCTTGAACCGGCAGAGAAGTTCGATACGATCGGGGGCAGGGGAGTCATGGCCGAAGTGCTGGGCGAGCCGGTGATTGTGGGCAACCGGGCCCTGATGCAGGACCGGGGCATTGCAGTGCCGGCCGATCTTGAGGCCCGGATCAGCGCGTTCGAGCAGGACGGAAAGACAGTCGTGCTCGTGGCCTCCTCCGGCGGGCTTGCCGGGGCGATTGCAATCGCCGACACCCTCAAGGAGACAAGCACAGAGGCGGTCCGGCGCTTTAAGGCGCACGGCCTTTCAACCCTGATGGTGACCGGGGATAATCCGCGGACGGCAGAGGCCATTGCCCGTATGGTCGGTATCGACCGGGTGGTGGCAGGAGTACTGCCGGATCAGAAAGCAGCCGAGGTAAAGGCCCTGCAGGCCAAAGGCGAGGTCGTTGCCTTTGTGGGTGACGGGATCAATGATGCCCCGGCGCTTGCGCATGCCGACGTGGGGATTGCAATCGGGAGCGGGACCGATGTGGCCCTCGAGAGCGGGGAGATCGTGCTTGTGCGTGACGACCTGCTTGATGCGGTGGCGGCGCTGGAACTCTCGAAAAAAGTGATGGGAAGGATCCGGGGAAACATCTTCTGGGCCTTTGCCTACAATGCCGCACTCATACCGGTAGGGGCCGGCATCCTCTACCCTTTTACCGGCTACATGTTCCGCCCGGAGCTTGCCGCCCTTGCCATGGCCGCAAGCTCGGTCACTGTTGTTACCCTCTCACTCCTCCTCAAAGGGTATATACCGGAAGCAAAGAAGATCGATCATTAGGAGAAAGGCATGGCAATCGACCCGATCTGCGGTATGACCGTCGATGAGAAGACGGCGAAATTTACCCGTGACTACAAGGGGAAGAAGTACTATTTCTGCGCCCCGGGCTGCAGGAAGAAGTTCGATAGTGACCCTGCGAAGTACGCGGGTGTGTAAAGGAAAAAAACCGGGCGCGTCCCTCCGCGCGATCGCCCCGATCTTACCAGATCTCTCTTTTTTGGCCGGATTTCCCCGTAATCTTGATATAGAAACGACGGCATAAATTGTGCAATTTAACCCCGGCCCCCCGGCGGGGTTTCATGCACCCCCGGCAAAACAGAAGGCATGTACCGTGACGTTCTTCCTCTTCACACCCGATATTTTAAACTACATCGTCCTGCCGGTGCTCATCTTCCTTGCCCAGATCGCAAACGTCTGCATGGAGACGCTGCGGATCGTCTTCCTGTCCAAGGGCATGAAGTACCTTGCCCCGGTGATCGCGTTCTTTGAGATCATCATCTGGCTGCTGGCGATTGTCGGGGTCCTCAACAACCTCTCCAATATCGCGTACTTCCTTGCGTACGCGTTTGGGTTTGCCCTTGGGACCTACGTGGGCCTGGTCATAGAGGAGAAACTCTCGATTGGCATGGTGATCATGCGCATCATCACCACCGATGGGAGCGGGGACGGGATCACTGAATACCTCCAGCAGGAGAACTATGGTACTACCTGCCTGGATGCCAAGGGGGCCCGTGGCGGCGTAAAGATGATCATCTCACTGGTAAACCGCGACGATGTCCCGCGGATCACCCGGCATATCGAGGAGACAAATCCCGGGGCGTTCTTCTCCATCGAGGACGTGCGCTACGTCAACCAGGGGGTATTCCGGCCCAAAAAACAGAACCCCTTCACCGGCTTTATCCACACCCTTGCCCGGCCCCGGAAAAGGGTATAACCGGAACGTGCGTGTGCTTCTGCTTTTTTTCCCTGCGGTCACGATCCCAATCTTTTTCCCTCTTTAAATAAGACTCCCTTTCAGAGAGGTATGTGAGACCGCATGGGGTTGCAGTGCCGTTTTTGGGCCATGGCTGGTGAGGGCGCATGAAGACCAATATGCCGCTCACAAAACCCATCCGGCGGTTCATTGCCGAGACCGAGCGGCTGCTTGACACCGAGATTACCCTGCTGCGCAAACCTGAAGCTCCCCCGGGGGGGACGCTCCTTGATGTCTATACCTACAAAAACCTGGACAAAAATATCATCATCTTCCCGGCAAATTACATCGGGCTTTTAAAAGATTTTGTCATCGCCAAACAGTGCACCCACCTGAGGGTCAAGGGGGCGGCGGCAAAGACGGGGGGATACCATGTCCTCTCCTATACCCCGGATACGGTCTATGCCGGCATACGCCAGGTGTACCTGGACGCGCTCAAGGATGAGGCAAAGAAGGACAAGAAGCTGCCGGTGAACAAGCTCCTCGGGATGCTCTTTATCCTGTACCGCCAGTTCCACGAGGATATCAACGAGCTGCCCTGGAATCCGATCGTGAACGCCCGGATCTACCACCGTATGGAGCAGCTGAGAAAAACCCAGCTCTATATCCTCTTAAAGGACGGGAAGGCGGACATGGACGAGATGATCGACATGGAAGAGATCGTCCCAAGGCGCTACTTTGTGCTGGACAAGTCCATGTTCTATGCCCGGGACTTCTACCTGGCAAAGACGCTTCCTGCCGACAAGCTCATGCCGGTGGTAAACATTCCCCAGATGAAAAAGTTCGACCACCTGGAGGTAAAAGAGATGCTCACCACCCGCTGGACGCACACGGCCTGGTACCAGTCCAAGGTCTTTGGTGACAACATGCTCACGATCATGGAAAAGCACCTCGCCGTGGACTGGGGGGCCGAACCCACGCTCGAATACTACGGGAACCTGTACAAGGTAGGGGTGAACCTGACCAATGCCCTGCTTGCCTATATGACGATGAAGGACTGGTTTATCTGGGAGAAGCCCCAACACCTGCTTGATGCAGAGCAGCAGGCAGTCACGTACGAGAAGGCTGCGCTCAGGAAGATCTTCGGCGATTTAATCGAAGACCAGTGATCATGACAGACCCCTGCGATACCTGGAAAAAATGCAGTCCCCAAGGGAGGACCGGATGCCGGTAAGCGAAGTTCCCCGCATCTTAAAGCGGGCAGAGCAGTACGTAAAGCAGACCAAGTTCAAGGAGGCCCTTGCACTGTACGACCAGGCGATCCGGCTCGAACCCAAAAACCCCGAGGGCTGGAGCCAGCGTGCAGGAGCAAAGATCGAGATGGAGCGCTATGCAGAGGCAGTAACGGACTGCGACCAGGCGCTTCTCCTCAACCCCAACCACTCCGATGCATGGGCAAGAAAAGCCCTTGCCCTCTCCCAGCTTGAACAGTTTGTCCCGGCCCTTGCCGCCGCCATCCGGGCCACCACCCTCAATGCGAACGACGCCACCGCGTGGTATGTGAAGGGGATCTGCCTTGAGGAGACGGGAAAGAGCGAGGAGGCGGAGATCGCGTACGCAAAATCGCTCGAACTGGAGATCCTTCTCGACATCAAGGCCGAGAAAGACCGGGTCGGAAGATAACAAAAAGCCGATCCCTTTTTTTCCGGTGAAATGCCCGCCGGCCTTCCCGGTCCTTTCCGTGGATTGTTGCCCGCTGAGATACCCTTATTTAAATCCACACCAATCTCAAGCGCATACAGGAGATTTTCGTATGTTGTCCAGAACCCTGGAAGAAGCACTGAACCGCCAGATAAACCGCGAACTTTACTCCTCGTACCTCTACCTGGGAATGGCCGCTTATTTCGAATCGGTCAACCTCAAGGGATTTGCAAGCTGGATGCTTGTGCAGTCCAACGAGGAACGGGGCCATGCCATGAAGTTCTACGACTACGTCTATGCACGCCAGGGCAAGGTTGTCCTTGATGCCATAGAGGCTCCAAAGTCAAAATGGACCTCCTCCGGCAAGGTCTTTGAAGAGGTGTATGCCCACGAGCAGAAGGTGACCGGCCTCATCAATAACCTGGTCGAGCTTGCCACAAAGGAAAAGGACCATGCAACGTTTGAGTTCCTCCAGTGGTTTGTAAAAGAACAGGTTGAAGAGGAAGCAAATGCGGCCCTGATCGTTGATAAGATCAAGACCCTTGGAGATATTCCCGGCCACCTCTTCTACCTTGACCATGAGCTTTCCAAGCGGAAGTGACAGGGACATCCTTTTTTATCTTTTGCAGTCATATCAACGACATAACGGTCTGACATGCTCTCCGTGCTGATTATCGACGACGAGGAAGAAGTTCTCTCCGTCACCCGGATGTTTTTGGAACGGTTCGGCGACATGAAGGTGGTGACCTCGGGATCTGCAAAAGACTCCCTTTCCCTCTTAAACAACCAGACCTTTGATGCGATCATTGTTGATTACGATATGCCCGAGATCAACGGGATCGAGTTTTTAAAAATCCTCCGCTCCAAGGGGGATGCGACACCTGTTATCATCTTTACCGGGGTAGGCCGGGAATATGCAGCCATCGAGGCGCTCAACAACGGCGCGAACTTCTACTTAAAAAAAGGCGAGGAGATCCAGCCCCAGCTCCGCGAAATGGTTCATATGATCCGGCGGGCAGTTGAGGGAAAGGTGGTGGGAAAGGGCATTGGCACTACCCAGAAGATCTTAAGCGACGCAGTCCGGTTTATCTCCGAACCTGCATTTGCCCTGGACCGCGACGGCAAGGTGATCGCCTGGAACCATAGTATGGAGATGTTCTCGGGGGTTGCCGCGGCAGACATGGTGGGTAAAGGGGATCGCGTGTATGCCGTTCCCTTCTTTGGCCGCAAAGTGCCGCTTCTTGTTGACATGGTTTTTGAGGATGAACATGTTATCCGGAAGAACAACTTCTCCATTATCTCAAAGGAGGAAGGCACGATCCTTGCCTGGGCAAAGGCGCCGGCAAAGGAGGGTGGCGAGCGGATCCTCTGGATGAAGGCCACGCCCCTGTACGACGGGCGGGGGATCTTTGTGGGGATCATCGGGGCCATCCGCGATATCACCCATTCCGTGGGTACCGATCTCCTCCTCCAGAAAGAAGAAGAGAGTTCCGGGAAGGTGGAGAAGGTGGATGTCCCCACCGGGCAGGGCAAGATGTTTGACCGGCTGCTCGGGAAGTCCAAATCCAACTACCAGGAGGGGCTCCGGCTCTATTACCGGGAGGGGAAGTACGAGGAGGCGATTGCTGCCTTTGACCGGGCACTCGAGATCGAGCCCTCGCATGCATGGGCCTGGCACGACCGGGGAGTCTGCCTGAGGGCTCTGGAGAGAAACGAGGATGCCCTTGCTTCCATCTCAAAGGCGCTCGAACTCTCCCCGTCCGATGAGGAGATCCTCTTTACCTGCGGAGCAACCCTCCAGAAACTGGGAATCCTCCGGGACGACAACCAGATCCTCTCGGCGGCAGTCGACGCCTACAACCAGCTGCTGGACAAGAACCCGTCCGATGCCGATGCCTGGAACAACATGGGGATCTGCGTCCAGGCCATGGGCCGGGACGATCTCTCCCGGCAGTACTTTGAGCGGGCAAAGGATCTCCGGCGCTATAATAAGGAGAAGATCCGCCGGCGCAATCTGGAATCCCTGGTCTGACCTTCGGGAACGAATGGTAGATATGCGGCAGAAACAATGATCGATCCGGGAGAATCCGGATATGACAAGCAGGGTCTGGTTTGCAAGCCTCCGGGCGCGGTCGCCCGAGGACAGTACCGAGGCAAAGGTCAGGAAGCTCTTTGAGACTGCCGGCCTTGCGGCATGTATAGAGCCGCGTGACAAAACGGCCATCAAGCTCCATTTCGGGGAGAAGGGCAATGACTCGTACATCAGCCCGGTTTTTGTCCGCCAGATTGTCGATAAGGTAAAGGCCGCAGGCGCCCTGCCGTTTGTGACGGATACAAATACGCTCTATCTTGGGAGCCGTTCAAACGCGGTGGACCACATCACGACTGCGATCCTCCATGGCTTCGATTACGCGGTGGTCGGGGCGCCGGTGATCATTGCCGATGGCCTTACCGGGAAGAACATGGCCCATGTGGCGATCAACAAGAAGCATTTCAAGACGGTTACGCTTGCCGGGGATATTGTCGCGGCAGACAGCATGATCGTCATGACGCATTTCAAGGGTCACGAGGTGGCCGGCTTTGGCGGGGCCATCAAGAACCTGGCCATGGGCTGCGCACCACCGGCGGGCAAACGGGCCCAGCACCAGGCAAAGCCGTTTTCCATGCCCGCGGTCTGTACCGGGTGCGGGAAGTGTACCGAGGTATGCCCGAAATCGGCGATCACCCTCAGGAACAAGAAATCGGTGATCGATAAGGACCTCTGCATCGGGTGCTTCGAGTGCATGACGGTCTGCCCGGTGCACGCGATCGAGGTGGACTGGGAGACCGAGATCCCGCTCTTTACAGAACGGATGGTCGAGTACGCCTATGGGGCGGTGCAGGGGAAGGCCGGGAAGATCGGGTACATCAGCTTCCTGACCCGGATTACGCCGGACTGCGACTGTGTGCCCTGGAGCGATGCGTCCATTGTCCCGGACATCGGTATCCTGGCCTCAAAAGATCCGGTGGCGATAGATGCGGCAGCCTGCGATCTGGTCAACCAGCAGCCGGGCTTTAAAGAGTCCCTCCTTGCCCGGCACCACCACCCGGGCGAGGACAAGTTCAGTGGCCTGCGGCCGAACACGGATGGTCCGCGCCAGTTGCGGTACGCAGAGGAACTTGGTCTTGGCACCCGGGACTACGAGCTGGTCCGGCTCTGAGATCCGGAACCAGTTTTCCCTAATTTTTCGCATAAAGCAAGAGATCCTTTAGTATCCCGGGAGGGTCGGGGCAACCTATTTTGAGATTGATCGGTCTGACCGGTTTTTTTGCGGAGCGCTAAGTGGGGAGGGGGAGGCTACCTTTGACTCATGCCGCAGGGGGCCGCCTCGATCATTTTTGAAATTTGCCGGTCCGACCGGTTTTGAAAACGATCGGACCGATCACCATGTTCCGTCTGAAGATTTAGTGGAAGCACAGGCTGTGATACTGGAATACATGGGGTCACCCTGACCGATTTTAAAATTGATCGGGACGATCATTTTTTTTGCAAAGCGCTAAATGGGGGGCAGGGGGGTTTTGTAATTTTTTAAAGGGGGTGGGTGCTGATCTTTTTGGGAATGTTGAGCTGCTGAGCCGGACATTTCCGGAAATATTTGGCCAAGCCGGTTTGATCTGGATTGGTTGATAGGGAGATCGTGGGGGCTATCTCCCCCACATCCCCACGAACGAGAAGATCCGCCCCCCCCACGGCGAAAGAGTGCACTTCTGATATTCACTTGCCCCACAGTCTGAAGAATCCTGTTTTATTCAATATCTCCGGGTTGTAATGAGGGTAATTGCCAAGAGTCCGATTACGGTTATCACGCCTGAAAATCCTGAAGCATTTGTCGTGGCTGGCGGGATTCTTGTTGTCGCGGTTGAAGGGGGAGCAATTACCGGTGTTGGGAGTTCCATGGCTGTTATTGTTGTTGGAGTGTAATTTGAAATTTTTTCATTTGCCGCAGGAAGAAGAGTAAATCCAATTGTTTTCGATGCAACGTGATTGATACCCACGACTGCGTAGTATTCTCCCTCTTCAAGATTCTCAGTAGTGTTCGTAGCGTTTACCGACCACCGGATTATTCCCGACGATTCCTGGGTGGTTGACAAATCCGACATTCCCGGGGCAATTATCATGAGATTATCAGGGTTGGACTTTGAGTAGATCCAACCCACCCAGAGGTCTGATAATGGCAGGTTCGTAGTACCGCTTATATAAAAAATCCCCCCGGCATACCGGGTTCCGATAGGATCGATGGTGAAGTATGCGTCTGGCGGAACAGATAACGTAAAACTCTTAGAATCATTTACTTCTCCATCTTTTGTGCTTTCAGAGACAAGATAATCGCCAACAATGAACTCTGAAGTATTTATCGTGAAATACGTTTTATTCAAAAATCCTTCGCCTTCTGCGACGTATATCGTCTCGGTCATCCCAGATGTGGGTCCACAGCCACTGTGTGAACAGGGCGACCAATCGTCATAGTACACAGCAGCAGTAATCGCGGTACCAACCTCAAGGTTTGTGGTACCATTGACCGTGAAGGGGGTTCCCCCAAAGTATTGGTTTTCAACCGGATCCAGATAAATGCGGTTTGTCCCATTGGGAAATGACATATTGCTCCCAAGAGTAAGTTCTGCGCCTGAGGGGATAATCAGCAGAAAAAAAATAAGGATTGTTAAAATGGAAGATCGTATCCAGTCCATTAGATTTTCCCTTTTTATCCTCAATCCATTAAAGCTTGTTATCTGGAGGTGCAGTTAGGGCAAATCTCCAAAAAAGCCAGCATCCCGCTCTCCGGATGCTCTCCCTGACCCACAGGTGGCGACAGGATGGCAGATCTCATGCATTTTCCAGAAAAAACCGGGCTGTTTTTCCCGCCCGAAAACCCCCTTTATTTTTCGGCCGTATTGCCCTTTTGGGCATGCCCGAAGGGCTGGATGACCTTTGGGAACCTTCTGTTTTTCACGCTGAAGGAAAGGCCGCTAAATTGCACGGTCTTTTCCTCATTAAAATGGCTTATTTCCAAAAATAACGGTTTTTAAAAGGAATTTTACCGGGTGTTGGCACAATTTCCCCAGGAACATCCGGGAGATTGTTCCGGCCCGGAAACCCTCCGTCGGAGAATCGATCATGGGAGACTGTAGGTCCAGACCGGGCCCTCCTTTATACGCGGGGTCTGCCCGGGTACGGGGGTACCTGCCGGGCGTGCGGGTTTTGTGTAATCGTCAGGTCCCCGCTATTCGAGCCTGCCCACGGACAGATCATGGATCCGGAGCCGCTGCCATTCCCCTTCCGGTACAGTCATCTCGAACCGGGTGCCTTTTCCCGGTTCGCCGGTCTCGGCGATCGTTATGCCGGTGATAGCAAGGATTTCCTTATTCAAGGGAATGAATATAATGTCCCCGAGTACAGGACTCTTGCATGCAAGCGATGATGAAACGAACGCGGACCGGATTTTTTGCCCTTGCAGGAAGCACGATCTTCCTTGCGCTTCTTCTTCTGGCAGCAGGATGCACCAGCCAGGCACCGGCAGTCCAGCTCAACGGCACGGAATGGACGCTTGTCCAGTACTCGCAGAATGCAACGCCCGTTATGGCCCTTGCCGGTAACCCGGTCACCCTCACCTTTGGCAATGACGGGAATCTCGCCGGATCTGCCGGGTGCAACCGTTACTTTGCCTCGTGGCAGGTTTCGGGCAGCTCGCTTACCATCGGTCAGGCCGGGTCAACCATGATGTACTGCGGCGAGCCCGGCGTAATGGATCAGGAAAGCGCCTACCTTGGCCTGCTGCCAGAAGCAGGATCCTTTGCCATAAACAGCGACCGCCTCGTCATCTCGGACAAATCGGGGAATGCCATCCTCACATTTGCAAAAACCATCACTCCTGCCTCTCTTCCGCTCGTCGGGACGAACTGGACTCTCTCATCAATCCAAACTCGCGATGCGTCATCTTCGGTTATTGCAGGCAGCCAGGTCACTGCAGTTTTCGATGCCAGCGGGAAAATGACAGGATCGGCCGGATGCAACAACTATTTCGCCGGATATACGGTACGTGGGGCATCCCTGACGATCAGTGGTATCGGGTCCACACGGATGATGTGCCATGACCAGGGTATCATGAGCCAGGAATCCGCGTACCTGGCGGCCCTTGAATCGGTCCAGGGGTACCAGATCAATGGCAGCTCGCTTGTTCTTACCGATAACAACAGTTCATCCCTCCTGACCTTCAGCGGTCAGCAATAATTTTTTGCCGGACGTACAGCCCGGGTGACCGGGCGATAATTACTGTGCCGGGGAATCTGCGCAGGAGGCATTACACGTTTTCCATTCGTTCTGGCAGGGGATCTCCCGGAACAGTGATTTGTGGGGATTACTTCTCATGCAGATTTGGTAATACGTTGAACAGGTATGATAGCATTGGTCGGAGAAAAGTGCTGCCACCCCGGTCGGGGGGGAAATCCCGGAGTTATCCTTTGCACTATTTTCTTGTGCATAATCGATGCCGGCGATGAGACTTCCCAAAACCGCCAGACAAACCAGTACAAGAACGAGACGGACAGAGAAACTATCTCCGGATTCAGGTTTCATGGATCAGTCTCCACTTCTGGTAATTCGTTTTACTTCTCTTTTATGCGGCACTATACAATTATTGGGTTTTGCTTAAAAATTCCCCACTACCTGGAAATTCAGGATTCTTTACGTAAACTTCAGGGCCCCTGCACGGTGGGGCGAGTGGAAGTGTCCCGCATGCCGCGCCGCGGGGGGATGGGCACCAGCCCCCGTTATTACTTCGAGCGGATTATCCAAGAGAACAAGGGGTGAAACGATGATTTTGTGGCGGGCATTTGTATCCTATCCTGTGAGGGCACTTTTCTCATCTCTCTACACCACCCCCAGGCACACCGCATAAATCCCTGCCTGCACCAGTGTCAGGGGCATGCCGATCTTCATAAACTCCATAAACGTCAGAGTCTCCCCCCGGCTTTCGGCCTGCTGGATGATGATTACGTTGCTTGCAGCACCGAGGATCGTGAGATTCCACGGGGGAAACCATTTGATACGGCTTGCTCTATCTGTAAAAAGGCATACCAATTTAAGACTAAGGTAACCCATCTGTTATTGTACTCAAAATACGCGTGATGAAGATTCGAAAGCTGATCAAACTTATCGAATCCGATGGCTGGAGTCTCCATCGCCAGAGCGGGGATCAGCAACAGTTCAGGCATCCTGTAAAGCCGGGTCTGGTGACAATATCGGGACACCCTGACGATGAAGTAAGACCCGGCACGTTAAACAGCGTGTTAAAACAAGCTCAGATCAAAAGGGAGGATACATAATGGTATCATATACCGTCATCATCGAAACCGGGAAACACAACTGTTCTGCGTACTGCCCGGATCTTCCCGGGGTAATCGCTACCGGGCGCACCCAGGAAGAAACCTTTGAGAATATGAAATCTGCAATAACGTTCCATCTTGAAGGACTGCTTGAAGACAATCAGGAGATTCCAACCCCGGTATCAAAAGCAAAAACCATTCGTATTTCCCGTAAGCATCTCTGCGAGACCGTGCCGGCATAATTCTTTTTCCTGTTGTCCGGCTGTCGGTAATTTCAGGAAGCACAACGGCATTATTGATTCAATTTTGTTCCCCAGGGTTCCTTTTTGAACCAACTGTGGAGCATTATCCCTTTTACACCACCCCCAGGCACACCGCATATATCCCCACCTGTATTAGTGTCAGGGGCACGCCGATCTTCATAAATTCCATAAACGTCAGTGTTTCCCCCCGGCTTTCGGCCTGCTGGATGATGATCACGTTGCTTGCAGCACCGAGGATCGTAACGTTGCCCGCAATCGTGCTCCCGGCAGCAAGCGCCATGAGCCGGGTGGTCCCGCCCCCTGCCTGGAGGATGAGGGGCGTAAAGAGGGCGACAAAAGGTACGTTCGAGATGAACTGGCTGAGGATAATGCTTGTCGCAAGGATTGTGGGGACCGAGGTCACTCCTGCGGTGCCGGCGAGCGACTGGAAAAACCCGGTCTCCCAGACTGCGGCCATCAGGACAAACATCGCGGCAAAGAAAACGAGCGTGCACCAGTCGATGGATTTGAGCACTGCGATCCGTTGTGAGGAGAAGAGAATGACAGGGAGTGCAGCGGCAATCCCAATGAGCGGCAGGGGGAGGGCAATCGCGCCGGTCAGGAGTGATGCGGCAATGTTTGCGCCGGAAAGAATGAGGAGGACTGCAAGCGAGCATTTCACGATCCGGGAAAGGGCGGGGTCCGACTCCGGCGCAGGGTCAGCGCCGGCCTCTTTATCCAGCAGACTGGACCAGCCTTTCCGGTAAAAGAAAAAAAGGATCAGCCACGCAGCGGCAAGGGACAGGATCGTTGGCAGGAGGAGGTGGGAGGCAAAGGTGACAAACGGTGCGCCCATCCCGCTGTCAAGGGCCACGAGCAGGTTCTGCGGGTTTCCTATCGGGCTTGCCACGCTCCCGGTGGTGATGGCAAAGGCAAGGGCAAGGAGCAGGAGCTTTGCCGGGAGACGGCACCGGGTGGCAAGCCCGAGTACAAGTGGTGTGCCGATGATGGCAAGGGTATCGTTCATGAGCAGTGCAGAGAGGAGCCCGAAACCAAAGATCACAAAAAAGAGGAGTTGGCCCGGTGTGCGGGCGTGCCGGAAGAGCTGGCGGGCAAGAAGATCGAGGTACCCGCTCCGCGAGAGTGCCTCTCCCACGACAAACATGCCGAAGAGAAAGACCATCACATCGATGTTGATTGCGGCAAGGGCGTCAGCAGGGGCGATCTGGCCAAGGATGAGGACTGCCAGTGCTCCGCCGAGCATGACCTGCCAGATACGCCAGGAGAACCGGCCCACCTGCCGCACGGCAATCAGGAGAAAAACCGCAGCAAGGACGATGATTGCAAGATACGTAGCAGATCATTTCCTGTGCCGGGGAAAATAAGCCTTGGTTTTGGGAAGGCGGAGGATCAGGTCCGTTTTACCATCCAGTGGAGGAGCACTCCATCGTCAATCCGGGTCACATCCGCAAGCACGAGCCGGGCGAAATCCGATTCCCGGATCCAGCCCCCGCCATCGGCAAGTGTCGGTGCGTCTTTCCCGCCGATCACGATACTCCCGATGTAGGTGTAGATCTCGTCTGCGAGACCGGCCCGGATAAACCCGGCGATCAGTGTTCCTCCGCCCTCCACCATCAGGCTCCGGATGCCCATTTGCCCCAGTTCGTCAAGCACCCGGGAGAGATCCACCTCGTCTTTCCCGGCAGTAATGACCGCTGCCTTTGCCCGGAGCGCTTCTACCTTTGCCGGGTCGGCCCGCTCTGAGACCGCGATGACCCGCAGCCCGTCTCCCTTGACAAGGATCGAAGCATCCGGCGGTGTCCGTGCCCTGCCGTCGATCACAACCCGGACCGGGTGCTCCGGCCTCCCCTCACGCTGCCGTTCCGCCCTGAGATCCGGGCTTTTTACCGTGAGCGACGGGTCGTCGGCAAGCACAGTCCCGATCCCGACTGCCACCGCATCGCACCCGGCCTTGAGCCGGTCCACCCGGGCAAAGTCCTCGTTCCCGGAGATCTTCACCTGCCGGCGTTCGCGGGTCGAGAGCTTCCCGTCCGCGCTCATTGCCACGTTCACGATAACCCGGGGGCGCATATCGTATTAACGTCTGGCACCCGGCGTACTTATATTCCCCTGTTTACGGTAAAGGGCGACTAGTGCGGGGCCGAAAAGAGGGGGATGATCTTTCCCGCGAGCTCATCAGTGATAAAAAAGACAAACGTGTCGCCCACTTCAAGGCGCAGGCCGGGATCGGGCGTGCTAAAACGCAGCGTCCCCCGGCGAAACCCGTATTCCCGGATGCCAAAGCGCTCCCGTAGGCCAAGTTCGTTAATTGTCATTCCTGCCACCGCAGACCCCTCCTCCACGAGCACGGTGTGGACATGGGTGGCCCTAAAGAGCGTCTCGAAGTTCTGCACCCTGCGCTGCTGGGTGGGATCGGCGCACCGGGTAAAAAGGGCGGTTCCCAGCCGCTTTGACCGCTCGATGATCCTCGTGACTTCTTCATCAGGGATCTGGTAGCGCTTAAGGGCGCGGGTGAAGATCTCAAGGGCCGCTTCGAACTCCTCCGAGATCACCTCGTCGGCCCCGAGGTCGAGCAGGTGCTGGGCATTTCTCACATGCCGGGTCCGGGCAAGGATATGCACGGTCTGGTTGAGGTTGCGGGCCGCACGGATGATCCGGGGGATTGCATCCTCTTCGGACACCGTTACAATCAGCGTCCGTGCGTGTTGTATCCCGGCATGTTCGAGCACCTCTTCCTGCACCGCATCACCGAAAATAAAGTTGGGGCGGTACGGGGAGCGCTCCTGCCGGATGATCTCGGGGTTGAGCTCGATGACCATGTAGGGGATGCCGGCAAGGGTTGCTGCCCGGGCCACGCTTTTCCCGGTGATCCCGTAGCCGGCAATAATGATGTGGTTTGACAGGTTCTCCGTGGGTGAGATCTCGTCAGTTGCCGCAAACTTTGCCTGGGTCTTTCGCTTCGGGAAGAGCTGGTAGAAGAGGTCAACTGCCCACGGGGATGCCCGCATGGCAAAAGGCGTGAACGCCATGGTTACGATTGCACCCGCAAGGAAGACCTGGTACACCGGCTCTGCAATGACCCCGGCATCCCGCCCGGTCCCGGCAAGGACAAAGGAGAACTCCCCTATCTGGGCAAGGGCAAGGCCGGTAAAGATGCAGACCCGGGCCGGCATCCCCAGTACCGCGGCAGAGAAGGAACCGGTCAGGATCTTGACAAGGAAGATCCCAAGGATGGTAACTATGACGAAATAGAAGTTATCGATCATGGTGCCCGTGTTCAAAAGCATCCCAATCGAGAGAAAGAAGATGGCAGCAAAGACATCCCGGAACGGGATGATGTGGCCCAGGGCATCGATATTGTAATCCGATTCCCCGATAATCAGGCCGGCGATGAATGCCCCAAGCGTAAACGAGAGGCCGGCTTCACTGGTGAGCCACGCGATGACCAGGCAGATCCCGGCAATGGTAAAGAGGAAGAGCTCGCGGCTGCGCTCCTTTGCCACCCGGAAGAGGAACCGGGGAATAAGCCAGTACCCAAGAACGACGATAATAAGGAAGATCAGGGCGATCTTTGCAATTTCGTAGGGGGCCTCGGCCAGGTCAAAGCCCGAGCTGTTCCCGGAAAGGAGCGGCACAATTAGCATCATCGGGATGATGGCAAGGTCCTGGCAGATCAGGATCCCAAGAAGTGTGCGTCCCTGGAGCGTGTCCACCTCGCCTTTTTCCTGGAGGATCTTCATTACGATTGCGGTACTGGAGAGCGAGACAATGAACCCAAACAGCAGCGCCTCGTTAAAGGGCATCTGGAATGCAAGGTTGATCGCGGTTGTTGCAACAATGGTTGTGCAGATCTGGACAAGGCCCCCGATGATAACGGCACGCCACGAGCGCAGGAAGGACTGGAACGAGAACTCTAACCCGATGGTAAAGAGCAGGAGCACAATGCCGATCTCGCCCAGCGTTGCAATGAAAGTCTGGTCGGTGATAAGCGCAAGCCCGAAGGGTCCGGCAACCATCCCGATCACAAGGAAACTCACAATGCTTGGCAGGCCAAACCGGTGGCCCCAGTACAAAAGGACGACGGACAAAACGATGACAGCAACGGCGGCAAGCATAAAGTCCATCAGAGAACACCCGCGATCCCGGACATGGGATAGATAGGTACCGTCAGGAGAAGTATTATAATTTCCGGGAAAATCTCCCCTTTATGACGGTGCTCGCCGGTTCAGGCCGTTTTTGCCGGGCCGGCCACAAGGGGCCGGAACCGGCTGATGTTGGTCTCGCTGCCGTAAAGGATGAGGACATCCCCGGGCAGTACGATGAGGTCGGGATGGGGGGAGGTCACTGATGCTGCCCCGCGGCGGATGGCAAGGATCCCTACCCCCCGGGTATTCCAGGGGTCCAGCTGCCGCAGGGTTTTTCCCACCGAGGGCGCACCGGCCCCGACCTCGAGCGTATGGATGTGGAGGTCGCCAAACGCTCTTTCGGGATCCTGATTACCCGAGGGCAGGGGGTCGTGCGCCCGGGAAAACATCCGGTAACCGTTTCCCCGGACCACCTTGGTGAGGGTGTCGATATCGCTCTCGGGAAGGGTGTATTTGGCAAGCACCCGGGAGAAGATCCGTACCGAAGTCTCAAACTCCTCCGGGATCACTTCGTCTGCCCCAAGATCCAGGAGCTGGCGTACATCGTTGACATGGCGCGTGCGGACAACGATGTAGATCGAGGGCGCCATCTCCCGGGCCAGATGGATGATCCCGGGGACCACGTTCTGTTCCGAAATGACCACGACGAGTGCCCGGGCCCGCTCTATGCCGGCGTATTCAAGGATCTCCCGATGGGTGGCGTCCCCGAAGATGATCTCATGGTGGGTGTCAGCAGCGCGTTCCCGTGCAACCACATCCGGATCCATGTCAATAGCATTGTAGGGGATGCCAAGGATCTCGGCGGCCCGGGCAACGCTTTTGCCGGTCATCCCATACCCGACAATAACGATATGGCCAGAGAGTTCCTCGGGAGCGGGCCCTGATGCGTCCTTCCGGGGATCCGGCCGTTTGATCCGGTCGGGGAAGAGGCGGTACAGCAGGTTGGTTACCGGGAATGCCATATTCATGGTAAACGGCGTAAGTGCCATCGTAATGATAGCCGCGGCAAGGAAGAACTGGTACGGCCCGGGCCCCATCAGGTTTGAGTCCACGCCATTTTTTGCCAGCACAAACGAGAACTCCCCGATCTGGGCAAGCGCAAGGCCAACAAAGATCGAGACGCGGGTCGGCATTCCAAGAATTGCCGAAGCAACCGATCCGGTCAGTACTTTTGCGACAAGGATGATCGCAAGAAGGGTTATGACGATCGAGAGCTGCGACAGGATAACACTGGTATCAAGGAGCATCCCGATCGAGATAAAGAAGATGGCGGCAAAGACATCGCGGAACGGGATGATGTTGCTGACTGCATCGATGCTGAACTCGGATTCCCCGATAATAAGGCCGGCCATGAACGCGCCAAGGGAATACGAAAGACCGGCGGCGTTCGTGAGCCAGGCAACGGCAAAACAGATCCCGGCGATGGTAAAAACAAAAAGTTCGCGGTTCTTCTGTCGTGCCACACGGTACATGACCCACGGTACCACCCAGTGAGCAGAGACTATCAGGATCGCGAGAATGGCGATGACTTTTATGATCTCAAAGGGGAGGGATGCCGTGGAGATACTGCTGCCCATCAGGACAGGGGTCAGGAGGAGCATCGGGATGACGGCAAGGTCCTGGAAGATCAGGATCCCAAGGAGCGTCCTTCCCGGGACCGTCTCGACTTCCCCGCGATCCTGGAGGATCTTCATGACAATAGCGGTACTGGAGAGCGAGACCAGGAACCCAAAAAAGATTGCCTCGGTGAACATGACACCGTTAATCATGTGCAGGATCAGGGCTGCAACAACAATGGTCGTGCAGACCTGGAATGCCCCGCCGATCACGACAACCCGCCATGCCTTGAGCAGCCGTTCGAAGGAGAACTCTAAGCCAATGGTAAAAAGCAGGAGGATGACCCCGATCTCGCCGATCGTCTCAATCGTGGACTGATCGCTTACAATCGAGAGCGCGTAGGGGCCGGCAAGCATGCCGATAACAAGAAAACAGACAATACTTGGAATCTTGAACCGCCGGCCCAGAAAGAGGAGTGCGACAGTCAGGATCCCCAGACAGACAACGGCCAGAATTACATCCATGGTGATTATTCCTTACTGTGGGTTCTTCCGCGGTGCTCACCGGGCCGGTTGCATGGGTGACCACCATTCGGCCTGTTCCCCACCGGCACGCTCGCGGTATTGACAGATACACATCACCGTCCCGTATCAATATATATTGACCACATCCTCCCGGGAAAAACATGGTCCCGGAAACCGGATATTTGAACCGCAAAGTTCACCACATCCGGAACCGGTGCAGCCCGGGGTTTACCGGGACTGGCTACGTGCAGGTTGCCCTCCCTCCGGGATATAATGGCGTTCAAGCCCCCCCGTGAATGGACCGGCTGGCGGGTTGACTGCGTGATCCGCGCAGCCGGTGAAAAAAGAAACGGTTATAGGCTGAAGTGATCTATCCCAGAATATGTCGAAAAGAGATGCTCTTGTAGTTCTTGCTCTTGTTTGTCTTGCGATGATCCTTGCGGCCGGGTGTACCGGCAGCACGGCCGGATCCACTGCCCCGGCCGGTACGGGATCGGCTCCGGCCACGACTCAGGTTTCAACACCCGGTGTGGTAACGCCGGCTGCAACCTCAGGTACGGTAGCGGCTGCATCGCAGGACCCCATTGTCGGCAAATGGTCAACTCCCACGGTCCAGGGTGAGAGCGCACAGGTTGTTTTTGGTGCTGACGGAAGCTTTACCGGCTATCTCAACGGGGGGACCCAGGTAATGAAATCAGGGACCTGGCAGAGTGCCGGCAGCGGTAAGTATACGGTAACTATCACCGGCCAGGCAGCGCCCGCAAACTGGGTGCTCGATGCCACAACCACTACGGCATATAATGCCGCGTACCCGGCCCTGAAATACACCCGTACCGGTTAAGAGGGTCAGTACAGAAAACACATTTTACCCTTTTTTAAGATCGTACGGCAAGACCGTCATTATCTGGTAACCATCTGCACAAAAACCGGCACCAGAGAAAAAAATCTTACCTGTTCCGTGCAGGAAGTCCATCTCTCCTATTGCACCCGGTTTTTATGGAAAATGCGGATGCCCTGCCGAAGAGTAAAATCTGAATAAAAAGCGTTTTTATGCCCCAGCCCGGATTTGAACCGGGGACAACCAGATCTTCAGTCTGGCGCTCTCCCAGTCTGAGCTACTAGGGCAGGACACAAATATTGGCATTTGGGCTTAATAAATAATACGCCTGTCCTGCTTTTCCTGCGGCTCTTATATATGTCCCGCCATGCCACTATTTACCTAAATGCCCCCTCCTTCTGCCTCCGATGATGATGCCGGCCTGGCCCGCGCCGTAGCATCGCGCAGCGCCCACGTGGTCCACCTGACCCACAATGATCTCGATGCCGTTGGTGCCGATGCTATCCACCGGATGAGGTTTGGGGATGATGGCGTGTTTACGATCTGGAGCTCGGTGGGAAAATTCCCCTCCCTTTTTGCGCTCATCGCCTCCTCCCCGGGGAAAGGAGACCTTCTTTCCATCTCCGACCTGGGCTGCCAGCGGGACACCGCGGCAACAGCCGCCCGGGCCCGCGCAAACGGCTGGGTGATCGAATGGCGGGACCACCACCGCTGGCGTGAGGAGGAGATCGCAGGTGTCAGGAATACCGTATCCCTCCTTCATATCGATACGGAAGTCTGTGCCACCGGGATTGTAGCAAAGGATCTTGCACCGGAGAACCCCCTGGCTGCCGAGGTGGCAAGAGTAGTCTGTGATTACGACCTCTGGAGGCATGCCGATCCCCGGTCCGCGGTGCTGGGGGAAGTGCTCCAGAGAAAGAAGAACCGGGAGCATGTCCGGGACTGCCTGGCAGCCGGGGTCTTTTCCGATCCCATCATCGAACGGGAGTACGCGGAGATCCAGGCCGAGATGGGAACCATGATGGCCCGCAGCCTCTCCCATGCAACGTTCCTTGGGAAGAAATACCGTATCGTCTTTGCCCCGCTCTACGGGTACCCGAGCGAGACTGCGCATTTCATACGAAAGGAAAAAGGGACCGATATCGAGGTAATCATTGGAAAGGACGGGAAGTTCTCGATCCGGTCGGTCCCCCCCGTCAGCCACCTTATTGCCCGGGAGTTCGGTGGCGGCGGCCATCCTCATGCATCCGGGGGGAGTTTCTCCTTTACGGTGGTCGAACGGTTCACGTGGTGGCTTTTCAAGAAAAGCCGGCATTTCGACGAACTGGTAAAGGTTGCAGAAGCGCTCTGAAGTCTGCCGGTGTCTTTCAGGACCGCCGGGCTACATTTCTTTTTTTTGTGAAAACCGTCTCCTCTCCGGCGTGGTTACGCTGTTGACAGCAAGCCTTTATAGATAAAATTGTAATGTAGACTTGACACCTATGAAGCGCAGTTATCTGATTATTGGGGCTATCCTCATCGTTTTACTGGCGGTTATGCCTGCGCAGGCATTCACCGCAAAGACGCTTACCATTACCTTAAGCGGGAATGGTGACGCACAAGCGGATATGCAGTATGATCTCTCGTTTATGGAACAGGCAGCCATCTTCCTCCACGCGGCAAATCCGTCGGCCACGCTCCAGAGCGCCCTTTCGGCAAACCTCGGCCGGCAGGTCACGGTCAATAGTGCTGACATGTCATCGGCAAATGTGCTCATCTCCTCGTTTGCAACGGTTACGTCGCAGGGAGGCAATTCGACTACCCTCACCACACCGTCATTCTCGTTTGCAAATGCACAAAATGAAGTGAAAAACGAGTGGTACGGGTCGCTGATCTCTGCAGATTTTGCACCCCAGACAACGACCATCACCTTCCCGGACGGGTACCAGGCAACCTACTATAACCAGATCAGCATCCCCTCGGTCTCTCATACAATCCAGTAAGGAGCAAAAAAAGGTGCAGTCCCGGCAGGACTCCCTTTCTTCTTTTGGTTTTTAGCCAGGTTTGCGGGAAATTATAAGAGAATAATATTTATCTCTCTTTACTGCCGAACGGGATCATTGGTGCCCTTTATGGCCACAAATGTGTCTTCTGGCGAACAAGCCACCGGTATAAAGTGGGGAGCTCTTGTCCTCCTCGGTCTTCTTGCAGTGATATTCGGTCTCCTGGTAGTCCTCTTCCCGGGCCTTTCTGCAACCGTGCTCGTGGAACTGATCGGGATCCTGATCATTGTTTTCTCGTTTTCTGCCCTCATTCTTGCTGCTCTCTCGCCGGGTGGCTGGACAGGATCGGCCCTCCTTGCGGTTCTTGCAGTCATCGGGTTCTTCTTTGGGATAGCTACGGTCATCTCGCCTGTCATTATGGGGCAGGTTATCATTGTGATCGCAGGCATTGCCCTGTTCCTGGGTGGCCTTACCGGGCTTGTCCTCGCAATCGGTGAACCGCATATGGTCCACCGGGGACTCTTTGCCCTTCAGGGTATCCTTGCAATTATTCTTGGCCTGCTGATCTCTCTTGTGCCGGTAGTTGGCGTTGCCCTGATGGTAATTGTGGTTGGCGCGATCCTGGTGATCTACGGGATTGTGGGAATTGCTCTCGGGTACAGCATCCGCGCCCTTTCGAAAGCCTGAGATCCCTCCCTCTTTTCGTTTCTTTTTTTTTAGTCGAACCGGCAAACTCTCTCCAGGCGGGGTTTTTTCCCCCGTTATCTCACCTGTGTGTGTGCAGGGAGGAGACGCCAGCGTCTGAAAGGAGAGCGGGCAGAAACGAAAAGAAGGAGTGAATATCAGGAAAAACAGTTCCCCGTGCCTCTAGTCCAGCGGGATGGTCTCGAGCTGGGATACGAGTTCCCAGATTCTTGTCCGTGCGTGGATGGGCATGTTGGGGTCGTTGGATATTTCATCAATTTTGGAGATTGCTTCTGCAGCGCGCAGGCCCATTGCCTTGCCGTTGTTTACAAGCAGCGCCCGGGTCTCATCGGCAACGCGCCGGATGTTTCTCGGGATTGTGCTGTCCTCCTGGATGTGCTGCAGCATCAGGATACAGTTTTCCATGGTTTTTTCAGGATTTGGCATGGTATCACCTACCGTGTACCTGTAGTTAATACGTAGAACTCGCATATATAGTTTGAATATCAGACAGACGGTGATGTATGCCCG
Source organism: Methanoregula boonei 6A8 (assembly GCF_000017625.1). NCBI lineage: Archaea > Methanobacteriati > Methanobacteriota > Methanomicrobia > Methanomicrobiales > Methanoregulaceae > Methanoregula > Methanoregula boonei. The sequence continues at coordinate 782,857 of NC_009712.1, forward strand.
AAAGAAAAGACGATGATATCATGGCCGAGTATCTCCTTAAAGGGGGGAAAATGCTCGAGAAGTCCTGCCCGGTATGCGGCTGCCCGCTCTTTGAATACAAGAAAAAGACCCTCTGTGTGGTCTGCTCCGAAAAAGAGGACGCGGCAAAGCTCGCGAAGGCTGCTGCCACGGCCCCTTCTGCTGCTCCCAGAGCGCCCCATTCCCACGAACACGATGCAGGATGTTCATGCGGCGGGGATCATGATGCTGAGCCCTGCTCATGTGAAGATGAGGAGGGGGGAATGCTTGCCGAGGAAATCGCAATGACCGTCCACGCGCTCTGCGAACGGATCAACAATGAAAAAGACCCCAACCACATCCTGACCCTCATGTCTGCAATAAAGACCGGGACAGAAGCGCTTGAAATTTTGTGCCGGCTGTGAACAGGTCCTTTTTCAGGGATACTTTTTTTATTGCGCGACCGCCGGTCCGGTTCTTATTAGGGTTTTTGCCGGGTGCTGGTGTGACGTAAATGGCGATTCTCCTCAATCCAAAACGATGGCTCCCCACATCAGGCCCTCGCGGGGCACGGCGGGGCAGATTATCTTATAGGGGAATTGGGGGAGAACCGATAATTGGGGCCGCCGCGGGGCGTCCTTCGGGGCGGCGGCAGGGGATTGAATATTCGAGAATAATTTGTAACAAGTCTTTGGGTAATCACTCATTATCCGTATTTTCTCCGGCACAGCTCGAATATCTTTCCGCCGGTCTTCTCCCCGATTCCTTTCACCGCCACAAGTTCCTCGAGTGTCGCATTCACAATCCCCTGAACAGATCCAAAATGCGCGAGCAGCAGCCGTGCATTTTTCAGGCCGATATCGGGAAACGCTGAGATGATATATTCCTGCTCCTCTTTTGCCGAGGTAAATGATTTGTGCGGGTGGAGCTTGCGCTCGCCGCGCTCGCCTTCTTCCCTTTTTGCAATCACAAAGAGCATCTGCGCCGTGTCCTGCTCGTCCCGGGTAAAGAGGAGGGTGATGCCCATATCGATGGCAAGCGCCGCGAGCACCCCCCGAAGTGAGTTCGGGTTCATGTCCCGTTGTGTGTAGATGTCGCCCCCCTCGATCACCATGACCGGCCGGGGCACGGCATCCGCAAGAGATTTGGCCTGCCCGAGAAGGTCACGGTTGATGAGGGTATCGACAAAGTCCCGAGCGGTCTTGCGCTCAACAAGGATCCGGTCACCGATCGCATAGTCCCCCTGAGGCAACCGCTCAAGCCGGATCGCTGCCCCCATCCCGGAGAGTTCCTCGACAACCTTCGAGGAGGTCTCGCGGTCGTCGATCCGTATCGCCGGGCCCTGCGGGGTGAACTCTTCGATCCGGGTCTGATCGGCCATGACCGGTTGCTGTGCCGTGATATCCTGCCCGCTCATCTGCCGCAGGTTCTTCTGCATCTGCCGCTCCTTTGTCTGGCTCACGTAGCGGTATACATCGTCCGAAGTGCCTTTTGTCGCGAGCACCACCACCCTTCCCGCCCCCGACCGGCCGGTCCGTCCCTTGCGCTGGATGGATCGGATTTCGGAGGGGACCGGCTCGTAGAAGATCACGAGATCGGTGGAGGGGACATCAAGGCCCTCCTCCCCGACCGATGTTGCGACAAGAACCTTAAACTCGCCGGCTCGGAACCGGGCAAGGGCAGCGATCTGCCTCTTCTGCGAGAGACCCTTTTCCGCGTCCTTTGTGGCCTGGCCCACAAACCGTTCGCAGGAGATCCCGTTTTTGGTGAGGTAATCGACAAGGAGCTGGACCGTGTCCCGGAAGGTGGCAAAGATAATGATGCGGCTGTCGGGATGAGTATCGATCTGCTCTTTTACGATTCCAAGAACTGCTGCGGGTTTGGGATGCAGTTCCCCGGCCCAGGAGATCGTCCGTTCGTACAAGGAGTGGAAGGCCGGGTCCCGGCTCAGCCGCTGGCTGGCCTTGCTCCCCCCGGATCCCCTACCTTCGGCAACCAGTTTTGCGATGTACCCCTTAAAGACCTCGCTTCCCTGTGATTCTGCAAGGGTTACTGCGTGCTTGAGCTTGAGGCACTCCGCGTACACCGAGGCAGCGGAGTACCCTGCCGGATCACGGTTCTGGATCCGCTGCTGGATCTGCGCATTGATCCCGGCAAGTTCCTTCATCGACAGCCGGTCTCTTTTCGGGACCGCAAAACCCAGCGAGGCCAGAAGACCCAGCCGGTCATCGATCAGCGTGTGGATGGCATGGATGGCACTTTTTAGTTCTGCCGGGAGATCGATCTGGTGGACCTCGACCTCGCGCTCGTGGACATAGGGGCTGACATCGGGATCGTTCTCGGTCCGGTTCTCGACATGGGCGATACCGAGGTTAGCACAGACATCGCTGACTTTCTCCTGCGAACCGCCGGGAGATGCGGTCATGGCAAGGAGCAGGGGTTTTGCAGCCGTGTCGTGATAACGCCGGGCAAGAAAAACATAGGCGTAGTTTCCTACAGCCCGATGGCACTCGTCCACAATGAGGAGTGCCACATCCTGCAGGGTGTAGCGTCCTGCAATAAGATCGTTTTTTACTACCTGCGGGGTGGCAAAGATTACCTGTGAGCGCTCCCATTCCGCTGTCCGCTCGGTGGGCGGTGCTTCTCCCGTAAACATCGCAAACTGGCAGGCATCGGGAGCGGTGGGGCTCTTTGCGATCAGGTATTTTTCGAAAAACCGGAGGTGCTGTTCCACGAGCGGCTTTGTGGGGGCAAGCATCAGCACTTTCCCTCCTTCGTTGTAGAGCCGGGATGCAGCCACAAGCAGGGCGATCGCGGTCTTCCCAAGGCCGGTCGGGAGGATCACCATCGTGTTTGCATCCAGCGCCTTCATTGCGATCCCGAGCTGGTACTCCCGCGACTCAATGCTGTCAGGTCGGATGAGGGGGTGGCTGATGCAGGGCATATTTCTGATGAGGATTTGACTCTCCGGGTAATATAGGGAATTGTGGGGAAGGGAGGAATATCAGGTATCCCACTAATTCAGCTATTAAAATTGAAAATACGAGTCTTCCCACCCCCTTCGGGGGTCGCTCGGCCGCCTCGTCGGGGCCTCGCTGGGCAGATTATCCGTTCTCTTATTAGCTGGCAGGTAATTGAGGCCAGATTAGATAATAGCAAAATTGTTCTATTACCAAAATAATAGGCTATGTGTAGAGGATAGAATGATTTGGGACAAGATGCCTTGGTATCTTACAATTTTGTCTCTTTGTGGACTGTTTTTAATGATTTACGGTTTTACTTGCGTCATCTATCATAAGATTTATTCTCAAATACTCATCGAAAAAAACATTAATCCAATAGTTCTGATTACAATCGGAATTGCATTTTTCGGACTTGCTTTATCGTGGAATTCGATAATGAAAAAATAAGATTACGCTATTTATTAAAACAAAAAAGATTCGTTTTATCAAAAATTTATCCCAGTTCCGCGAATTTCCTGTCGCCCCGGACCAATGCGCTTACAGTTTCTGGTATTTTGTCAACGGCGATCCGGACCTGCTTCATGCTGTCCCGGTCCCGGAGTGTGACCGTGTGGTTCTCCTTCGAGTCGTAGTCAACCGTGATCGCGAACGGTGTGCCGATCTCGTCCTGCCTGCGGTAGCGGCGGCCGATTGCCCCGGAATCGTCGTATTCCGCAAGGATACCCTGCTTCTGCAGGGTGGCTGTGATTTCGCCGGCAAGGGTATCGAGACCGTCGCGGGCCATGAGCGGGAATACGGCGACCTGCACGGGGGCGACCTGCGGGGAGAAACGGAGCACGGTCCGCTTCTCGCCATCTGCCGTGTCCTCATCGTAGGCCTGTTCGAGTACCGCGTAGCACATCCGGTCGATCCCGTACGAAGGCTCAATCACGTGGGGCACAATCTCCTCGCCCCGGATATCCACTACCTCGTCTTTTACTTCGAAGAGATCTGCAGGAATATGGATTGTCTCGCCATCAACAGTCACATCGGCGCCTTCGGGAGTTGGTGTCGCAGTTTCAAGGGCGGCAAAGATAGCCTTTGCCTTCTGCCGGTACTGCTTGCCCAGCACCCCCATGTTCGGGATAATACGCCGGCGCTCTGCTTTCTTTGGCGCCTCGTACTGGATGAAGACCGTCATTGAGGTACCGCTCTGCTTTGCATGGGCGTTTAAGTCATAATTGGTCCTGTCGGCAAGCCCAACGGTCTCGACCCAGCCGAAACGCTCCGAGTACACCTCGGCGTCCCAGCAGTCTGTAGCGTAATGCGCCCGCTCGTCAGGAAGATGCTGGCGGAACCGGAGCCGTTCGGGCTTTATGCCGATGGTCACCAGCAGCTCGTGGGTGAGGGCGACGTAGTAGGCTACGTACTCGTTTGCGATGATGCCGTTATCCACTGCTTCGCGCATCGACATTTCGACCGCGGGCTCGCACTTCTGCTGGTGGACGTATGTGAGAAGCGGCATCCGGTAATCTGCATACCGCTTAAATGCCGGGTGGCGGTTCTTCTCATTGGGGTGGACAAAGATCTCGGCCTCAGCCTGGGTAAATTCGCGGAGCCGTATCATGCCCTGCCGGGGTGAGATCTCATTCCGGTAGGACTTGCCGATCTGGACGGCGCCAAACGGGAGCTTGTCCCGGTAGAATCTCAGGAGCCGGGCAAAGTCCACAAACATCCCCTGCGCGGTTTCGGGGCGAAGGTAGCCAACCCTCTGTGAACCCGGGCCAATGGTTGTCTGGAACATGAGGTTGAAGTTATATACCTCGACGTTCCCGAGCACTTCCCCACAGGCGGGACATTTGCAGCCTGCAATGGCAGCAGCAAGGGTTGCATTATCCATTGTCGCAGCTCCGCATACCCCGCCGCCATCAGCCACGTGATCGGCCCGGAGGTATTCCTTACAGTGCGGGCACTGGCACATCTTGTCGGAGAAGCCCTTGACATGGCCTGAAGCAATAAAGACCGCCTCCTGGGCAATTGTCGGGCACTCGATCTCGTAATACCCTTCCTGGACAACGTAAAAATGCCGCCAGATATTCTCTATCCTCCGCTTCATCATGGCACCGAGCGGGCCGTAATCGATAAAACCGGCCACCGCCCCGTAACACTCCGAAGTGGGCCAGATAAAGCCCCGGCGCTTGGCCAGATCCATCACATTCTCAAAAACATCACTCATGCAGGATCCCTGGAATCTTCTCTTATATGGTTGCACCACTCCCGACAAAAAGGCTCGCGTCCGGGCTCCCGTACGCAAGGGATCTTTTCGGGGTGCCTTTTTCCCGGCGGATCCCCGCAGGTCTTTTGTCTGGGGAAGTTTCCGGATTGCCGCAAAATTACGAATTTCAGGAAAAAAACGGGCGGGTGGGAAATGGCAATCCAGACCGAAATAAAAGGTTTCTGGTCAAAAACACCGTAAAGATAGCATTAAATAGTTAACGAAGTATTGTATATCCTAATCCCAAGACGGGGTATCCAATGACGGAAGACAAACGGAAATCACAGCTGCTGGAACTTTTCAGCACCATGTCCGGCAAGACAAAAATTGTCGAACCGATGAAAAACATTCATGGCACCCTCCGGGACAGCGATGCAATAGAACGCGAGGTTGCACTGGTGATGAGAGAGATCATCGAGCAGGGGATCTTCAAGACCTCGCTCAAGCCGATCCAGCTCGCAAAGCTCGTCACTTCATTCTACGCCGGAAAGAACGACACCGAGATCGCCCGCGAGCTCGGTGATGAAAAGTTAAGCAAGACCGTTGCCCGGGCCCGGGTCAGGCTCAAGCTCTTCCGGGATCTCGATTACCGGATGCCTTTTGACAAGGCAAAGATGGAGGAACTGATTGCATCGGGAAAGACCATGAAGGAGGTTTCCGATGAACTCGGTATCAGCCCTTCCACACTCCGGGAATACCGTCACGTGATCGAGGAACAGGAAGATCCTACCATCGATCCGTACCTCCGCCGGATCCGCGATGTCATGGAGGACCGGGATCTCTCCGAGCAGATGACCCGGAGCGCAACCGCAGACAACCTGGGCGAATCCATCGATATCACGGAAGCCGAGATGATCGATGTTACCTAAAAAAAGCCTTTTTTCTGTTCCTCTCCCGTAATCCCCCTTTTTTTCCGGCCGGGTCCCGGTAATAGCCGATCCCCTTTTCCAGATATATGCAGCCGTTATAACAATCTTCATCCATCGGGCACTCCCACCGGCATATATGCATCTTACCTGGCTTGGCCATGCATGTGTTCTGCTTACCGGTACAAAAAAAGTCCTTATCGACCCGTTCATTCCTGAAGGGAGCGTTGCCGGTACCGACCCGGACCTTGTCCTTGTCACCCATGGTCATTTTGATCACATGGGCGAGGCTGTTACGCTCAAAAAACCGACCGTGGCAATCGGCGAACTTGCCCGGTACCTCCAGGCAAAGGGAGTTCCGGCCGAGGGGATGAATATTGGCGGCACCATCGAATCCGGCGGGATCATGGTTACCATGACCCCGGCCCTCCATACCTCAGGGATCGATGATCCGGCCGGCGCCGGGTGCGCCGGGACCGCTGCGGGATTTGTGGTCCGGATGGACGGGGTGTGCGTGTATCATGCCGGGGATACCGGCCTCTTTTCGGATATGAAACTGATAGGCGAACTTTACCATCCCGATGTCGCCCTTCTTCCGATAGGCGGGAGGTACACGATGGGGACAAAAGAGGCAATGGTGGCAGCGCAGTTTATTGGTGCAAAGACCGTGATCCCCATCCATTACAATACCTGGGAGAAGATCGCGGCAGATGCGAATGGGTTCAAGACTGCAATCGAACGATCAACCGATTTATCCGTATTCCTTCTCGGGCCCGGAGAAAGTATGGATATTCCCCCGTCCCGGTAACCCGGCGCCCTTGGCGGGAATGAATGTCATCTTCCCGGAACGGTTGCTTTTTTTAAGCACAGGAACACTGCCGGAATCCGGCAATGCCGGATTTTTTCAAGAGATATTTATGCATTCAGCGAAAACAACACCCCATAGCATGAAAAAACACCGGCCGCATCTCCATGATATCGATCTCAGGTCCATTGCATTGCATGCCATGGAAAAATACGGTTTCGCGGCCCGGTTTCCCCCTCAGGTAACCGATGAAGTAAACGGGATGCAGGAGCGGACTTTTGTTGATTTTCCCGGGGATGCGTGTGACCTGCGTGCGCTCCTGTGGTCGTCCATAGACAACCATGATTCCCAGGACCTCGACCAGCTGGAGTACTGCGAGCGAAAGCCGGATGGTACGATCCGGGTCATGATCGCCATAGCCGATGTCGATTCGTACGTGAAAGCACACTCTCCCACGGACGAGTACGCGGCTCACAACGGGACCTCTGTGTATACCGGTATCGTTACCTATCCCATGCTGCCAGAACGGCTGTCCTATAACCTCACTTCCCTGTTGCAGGACAAGGATCGCCTGGCCGTGATCATCGAATTTACCGTACACCCGGAGGGGAGTTTTACTCCGGGAGAGGTGCACCGGGCTCTGGTGCGCAACAAGGCAAAACTGGTGTACGAGAGTACGGGAGCCTGGCTCGAAGGAACCGGCCCGATCCCTCCCGGGATAAAGGAGATCCCCGGGCTTGAAGAGCAGGTTCGTATTCAGGATGAAACTGCAAAACTCCTGCGGAAATTCCGCCGGGACCAGGGTGCACTTGAGTTCGATACCCTGGAAGCCGAGGTAGTCTTAGAGGATGGCGAGGTCAGTGGGCTTACTACACGGACGCCCAATCCCGCCCGGGCCCTGATCGAAGAGTTCATGGTTGCGGCAAACGGGACCATGGTTGCACGGCTGGGAGCTGCCGGTGTCCCGATGATCCAGAGGGTGGTAAAGACCCCGAAAAACTGGCCGGGTATCATCCTTGCCGCCGCAGTCCTTGGTGAGACACTGCCCGAGAAACCGGATGCAAAAGCGCTTGCACGATTCCTTGCACGGCAAAAAACTGCCGATCCGCTTCATTTTCCGGATCTCTCCCTTGCCGTCATCAAACTGCTGGGGCCGGGCGAATATACGCTGCTCGAGCCGGGCGAGAGTCCGACCGGCCATTTTGCGCTCGCAGTTATCGATTATACCCATGCAACCGCTCCGAACAGGCGGTACGTGGATATCATTAACCAGCGCCAGATAAAGGCAATCCTTGCAAAGAGTCCCGGCCCCTATGCTGCTGCTGACCTTCGGGAGCGGGCCGGCTGGCTGACTGATCGGGAAAAGGCTTCAAAGAAGGTAAAAAGATTCATGCGAAAATCTGTTGCTGCCATGCTGCTTGCTGACAGTATCGGAAAAACATTTGAAGCGCTTGTGACCGGCGCCGCGGACAAGGGAACATACGTAAGGCTCCTTACTCCTCCTGCAGAAGGCAGGGTGGTAAAAGGTGAGCGCAATCTCCAGGTCGGGCAGAAGGTCAGGGTAAGACTCCTAAAAACCGACCCTTATAACGGTTTTATCGATTTCGAGTGTATCAGCCGGGAAAAAATGGTCTGACCGGGGATTGTATCCCGGCCACTTTTTTCATTTCTGTTTTTTTAGTCTCTTTAAAAAAAAGGCGGTTAACGGTCTCCCGCTACAGTTCCCTGCGTCCCTGGTGTCTCCTGCCACCGGACCTCCCTCCCCCACCACGACGGAGGAGAAGGGTCACGACCACAATTACCAGGATCACAATGCCAATCAGGGGCAGCATCCATGACGGCAGGGTGCCCTGGCCTCCCGGCGGGGCCGTAGTTGACGTTGTGACCGGGGTTGCAGTCTGGAGCGTCGCTGTTACGACAGGAGTTGGCGACTGGCTGATCACCTGGGCAGGTGTTGCGGTCACAAGAGGTGAGGTAACGGTGATGTATCCCGGTACTGTGGTCGTATTGCGGCCCCCGGAATTCACCGCTGTCAGGCTGACCGAAAAGGTGCCGCTTGTGGTATAGGTGTGGGTCGGGTTCTGATCAGTACTCTGGGAACCGTCCCCAAAGGACCACTGCCAGCCGATCGGAGCATTCCCCGATGTGTCGGTGAATTGGACTGTCAGCGGGGCGCTTCCCGACTGGACATTTGAAGAAAAGGAACTGGCCGGAGGGGACAGGGCATTGGTGACATTGATGTATGCCGGCATGGTACTCGTGTTGCTGCCCGCCGTATTCGAAACCCCAAGGGAGATAGCATAGGATCCTATGGAGGAAAAGGTATGGACCGGGTTCTGGAGGGTGGAGGTACTCCCATCCCCGAAGGTCCAGTACCATGCGGTCGGGGTGTTGTTGGAGGTGTCGGTGAACTGGACACTCAGGGGATTGATGCCGGCAGTGACATTAGAGGTAAATGATGAAAAGGGGGTTGCCGCATTCACGGTGATATATCCCGTCTGGGTTGCCGTGCTGCTCCCCACTACATTGGTGGCGGTAAGGGAGACGGTATAGGTGCCCGCCGCAGTATACGTGTGGGTCGGGTTCTGGAGAGTAGAGGTTCCACCGTCCCCAAAGGACCAGACCCAGGAGTTCGGAGAGTTTGTCGAGGCATCCACGAACTGGACGGTCAGCGGCCCGTATCCCGAAGTTGCCGTTGCCTTAAAGAGAGCTGTCGGCGCCGCAGTGACCTGGGTTATGGTGATGTAATTGGCCAGGGACGTTGTATTGCTCCCTGCGGAGTTTGTGGCAGTAAGGGTGACCGTATACGACCCTTGTGAGGTGTAAGTATGCACGGGATTTGCGCCACCTGAGGATCCCCCGTCCCCAAAGGACCAGACCCAGGAACTTGGGGAGTTTGTGGAGGTATCCAGGAACTGCACGGTGAGGGGAGGGGAACCCCCGGAGATATTGGTGACAAAAGAGACCAGAGGTACGGCCGCAGCCTTTATTGCGGTGACATATCCCTGGTACGTGGCGGTATTGGTACCTGCAGAGTTTGTCGCGATCAGGGTTACCGTGTACGTGCCCGGTATCGTATAGGTATGGGCAGGGTTCTGGAGGGTAGAGATCCCGCCATCACCAAACAACCAGGTCCATGTGGTAGGGGAATTCTGCGATGAGTCAACGAACTGCACCGTGAGCGGAACCGTTCCTGTGGAGGCGTTCGAGATAAACGATGCCACCGGCACCGCCCCCATGACCGGGGCGATAAGAAACAGGAGGGAAACAAAGAGGAGGAAAATCCAGAGCACATGTTTTGTTTTCATAATGAATCAACCGTTTACTTTTCCAGGAGATTCTCCCGGACATCAGGTGCATCCCGCTGCACCTGTTCCTGTCATAGTACCAATGCTCATATCTCCCGTAATTAATTTTTCCCCTCCCATTATAGCAGATTAATGCGGTTTTTCGGCAATCCGGGTCATGTACAAAATTTCCGGTGCGATCTGCCGGAAGGATTCCGGTTACCGTACCCTGTTTTTTGGAGGGAGGGTTCTCTGTCCGTTGGCAAAAATCACATAATGTATGCGGCCTTTTTTACTATCTGCTCCCAGTATGAGCCGCACTCTTCCGTACAGTACCCGCCTCCGGTCACCTGGTCTGCATCAGCATGCGACAGGACAAGACGGATCGCCTCTTTATCCGGGTCCACGATAATCCAGCGGTTCACTTCGTACTGGTTTGCCAAATCGATCGCGGTTTCAAGCATCTTTGGACTCACGGCTATCTCGCGCTGGTACTCCATCAGGGTTTCAAGAGCTGTACCTCTTGGCTCCGGTGCAAAAAAGAAGGCTTTCTTTCCGGCAAGAGAAGCGACCTCCTGGTCGTCCACGGTCGTGCAGATGAGGACATGTCCGCTGACACCTGCATCGCGCATGGCCCGCATCATGGTCCGGTAGGCATTTGTCATCGCGGCGCACCACTCCTCGTTGTCCCGGTAATAGCGGTCGGCAATACCCAGGCTGGACGGGGCAGGCAGGGCGCACCAGATGCCCTTTTTTTCTGCAGCAAGCCGGGCGGCATCTTCGGCAAGCGCCCGGGTCTCCACATGGATCTCCTCTACTGCGGCTTCCATTTCAGCATTCAGGCCGATAAGGCATTCCCGGATCCGATCCTGGCAGAAGAGCCCGCCGGCACAAGGGAAGGTTATACCTGAGGCGAGCTGGGGGGCAAGGGAGCAGTCGAGCTGGTACGCGTGGAGATCGGCTTTTGCTCCCCGGTGATCCGCCACCCACGTGGCAAGCGCGGCGGGATCCGGCGCGCCCGGTTCTGCACCCAGCGCCCGCGTGGGAAGAGGAACAACCTTTGGCATGGTACAGGAATTATTACCTATCGAATGCTAAAAAGTACCATCAATGACAAAACCACCGCTGCTTGTTACCTGCGGGCTCCCGTACACAAACGGGCCCTGCCACCTCGGGCACCTGCGAACGTACGTCCCTGCCGACTGCTACGTCCGCTACATGCGGCGGACCGGTGAAGAGGTTGTGTTTGTCTCCGGGTCGGACAACCACGGGACACCTATCGTAGTCTCGGCAGAGGAGCAGGGGACCACCCCCCGGGCACTCTCCGAGCAGTACCACCGGCACTTCGATGAGACCTTCAGGCGGATGGGGGTATCCTTCGATCATTTCGGCATGACTGATGACCCGGCCTGCCACCACAGGACACAGGATATTGTCCAGCGCCTGGTGGACAACGGTTACGTGTACAAGCAGGTCGTCAACCAGGCCTACTGCCCGAAATGCAAGCGGTTCCTTCCCGACCGGTACGTGGAGGGGATCTGCCCCTACTGCGGCAAGCAGGCACGGGGAGACGAGTGCGACCAGGGGTGCGGCAAACACCTTGAGCCCGGTGAGATCAAGGATCCGGTCTGCAAGATCTGCGGGACAAAAGCGGAGTTCCGCAACCAGGAGCATTACTTCTTAAAGCTCTCCGCATTCAGGGATTACCTCCTCCCCTTCCTCGACAATCTCAAGGGCACGAGCAATGCGAGGAACTATGCCATCGGCTGGATCAAGGACGAACTGCATGACTGGTGCATTACCCGGACACTCGAATGGGGGGTGAAGTTCCCCGGCAGGGACGATCTCGTAGTCTATGTCTGGGTCGATGCTCCGATCGGCTATATCGCGTTTACCGAAGAGTGGGCCAAAGAAAACGGCAGGGACTGGAAGCGGTACTGGTGCAAAGATAACCGGGTAACGCACTTTATCGGTGGTGACATCATTTACCACCACTGCATATTCTGGCCGGGGCTCTTAAAAGGCGCAGGATACGGGGAACCGTATGCAGTGGTGGCAAGCGGGATGGTCAAAGTGGATGACCATAAGTTCTCAAAGTCGCGCGGGTACGTGGTCTGGACAAACGATGATTATCTCGACAAGGGACTCCCCGCCGATTGCCTGAGGTATTACCTGCTCGCCTACACAAGCCACACAAAAGAACTCAATTTTTCCTGGAAGGTCTTTGGCGAGCGGATCAACAACGAAGTGGTCAATATCCTTGGGAACTTCCTGTACCGCACGCTCTTTTTTGCGCACAAGGAGTTCGGCGGTGTCCCCGGTGGCAGTGTCGATCCGGCAATCCTTGCAGAGATTGAGAAGTGCCAAAAGAGCGTGGATGACCAGATGCAGGCCTACGAATTCAAGGGTGCCGTCGATACTGTCATGGGGCTTGCAGCATTCGGGAACACCTACATCCAGACCAATGCACCGTGGAAACTGATCAAGACCGACCGGGCTGCGGCAGCACAGGTCATCAAAAATGGCATCCAGATCGCAAAGGCACTTTGTCTCCTTATTGAACCGGTGATGCCGGTAAAAGCTCAGGAGTGCTGGGCACAGCTTGGCTATATCGACAGGGTCGCCGCCCACCGGGTTGATGAGGGAGTGGTGATCGTGCCCGAACGGCAGATCCCGGCCCCGGCCCCGCTCTTTGCCCGGCTCGAAGAAAAGCAGATCGCAGAGCTGGATGCTGTCCTCCAGCAGCGTGTCCGCGATGCAGACAAAAAAACGGAGAAGACACCGATGATATCGATAGAAGACTTCAGTAAAGTCGAGATAAAAACCGGAAAAGTGCTCGCAGCAGAATCCATCCCAAAATCGAGCAAGCTCTTGAAACTCCAGGTGGATATCGGCGGTGAGACCCGGCAGATCGTGAGCGGGATAGCCGCATTCTACAAACCCGACGAACTGGTTGGTAAGGACGTAATCGTGCTTACCAACCTTGCACCGGCAAAGATCTTCGGCGTTGAGAGCAATGGTATGATCCTTGCAGCCGGGGATGCGGCCTCTTTGCTTACTCCCTTAAAACCGGTGGAGCCGGGAACAAAGATACGATAAACCGGCCTGTCATCCTTTTTTCTGGCATCCCTCCTTTTAACGGCAGAACTTGGTCCTCCCCTTAGGGGCTCACCCGGGCCGAGCCGGTAAATGTCGGGGGTATCTCTCCCTAATTTCTTTCCCTGAACCGTCCTTTGGGTACGACAAGTTCAAAGCGGATACCTTCTCCTGTCCCCCCGGTCTCGGTGATGGCGATTCCGGTAAATCCGAGCAGCTCGCGTATCAAAAAGAGGCTGACCATATCATCGTGGCTGTACCCGAATTCAAAGATCCTCTCCTTCTCATGGGCCGGGATGCCCGGGCTGTCGTCTTCATAGACAAGAACAAGGGAATCGTTGCTCCTGCGGGCGGTCATACGGATAGCCGAGAGAACCGGGCCCCCGCGCCGGAAAGAGAGCGAAAGGAGGCTAAAGAAGATCCTTGGGAGGAGCGGATCGGCAAAGATCTCGATCTTCCCCACACTGGTGCTGATATCTGCCGTATGTTCGGGCAGCATCTGTATGGCCTCGGCAAATGCCTGGTTCACGGATTGCCACCGGGGCGCGATAACGCCGGGGTTCTGGAGCGCCCGTTCGTATGCGATCTGGTTCTTGATGGATTCCACCGAGCCAATCGTCTTATCAAAGAACATCTGCATGGCCTCGTGGGTGGTCTTGAGCTGGGCACGCTCGAGATACGTAATGATGATTGCGAGCTGGTCGAGAATATCGCTCCGGGTAATAGAGAAGATCAGGTCCCGCTTCAGCGTTACTGCCTCGTCAGTTACATCTTCTGCTATCCCAAGCATATACCGCACGGAACGTTTTGAATCGTAGATCGGGACGATGATGATATGGATCAGGCGTTCTCCCCGCGATTTCGAATGGATCTTTCTGTACTTGATCTCCACCCGTGATGCAAGGGCGCCGGTCTCCTCTTTTTTAATCTGCTCCGCCACTGCCGCAGAGAAGATCTCGGCATCGGTCTTCCCGATCATATCCTTTGCCGGGCGTTCGAAGATCTCTTCGCTTGCCCGGTTCCAGAATGTATAGGTCCCGGTATCTGTCTCCTTGAGGAAGATCCCCACCGGCATCTGGTCGATAAGGTCCCGGTGGAAGATCTCCTCGTCGTTGAGCCGGGCTGTAGCGGACTTGAGCGAATCCACCATGGTATTGATGCTCTTTTCCAGGATCACGAACTCCCGTGCGTCTGTTGTCCCGATGCGGTGGTCAAAGTCCCCGTTTGCGATGATATCCGCATCATGTGCTATTTTCTCTATCGGGCGGGTCATCCTGCGTGACAGTAAAAAAGCAAGGCAGCATCCAATTCCGAGGGCGCATCCTCCAAAGAGGAGGTGGAAAAGAACGAGGTGGTTGAGGTCATTCCGGACGCGCCCGGTATCGTACGTGAGCACAACCACCCTGCTCATATCGGAGCCGTACTGGGGGTTATTCAGATCGACAAAGAGGTACCGTGTCTCGGTATGGTTGGCCGCATCGTCCGTTTCAATAGTTGACCTGCTGGTAATTGCCTGCTGGATATATGATTCGGTGACCGTGTCCGGCAAGCTGTCATCGGCAGTACTATGTCCCGTCGTATCAAAGACCTGGTACTGACTGATGAACGGATTAAAGGACACAAACCTGGCAATGTTATCCCGGTCATCAAGCCTGAGGTTGGTTGTGTTAAAATCAGGGGGCGAGTACCCCAGCTCCAGGATATACTGGTGATCCGGCGTTGCCTCGTAGGCATATTTCATGAACCTGCCGTCAGGGATCTCGCGGACCACCCGATCCGGGAAAAAACCCTGTGACATACGGACTTTTGTCAGGTACGCATAAAAATAGGGAATGCTCTGGAAGTCCACACCCTGCTCAGCAGGATATGTGGTATAAACGATCACCCCGGATTCGTTGATGATATAGATATCGTATCCCTCTCCGAGCGCAGCCTGGACTCTGGTGAGGTTCATGGTTTGCGGGTTCTCACCGGATCGGTTGTATTCTGTAAAGAGAACCGCAAATCCGGCTTTCATCTGCGTGTTGAGCTGATCGTCGAGGACGGTAGTAGCCGAGTCGTCCAGCCGTAATGCAGCGCCGATGGTGTCCTCCGTCTGGTTTTGCAGGTTTGAAAATTCCGCATCTGTGCTGGTTTTGAGACTAAAATAGTCGTAAATGGTCATGATGGTGACCAGGACAACGACAATGAGGACCATAGTGACCAGAAGTGACCGGGAGAACGAGTGATTGTTTCCAGGATCTGGTCTCTGTTCCTTCATGTAGCATCACGGGATAACAGGAACGGCACTCGTTAACGAGCGCACTTTTATGAATCGCTCAGATGATGACATAAAGATACGTAAATGATCTTCTAAAAAAAAACATTTTCAGGGGAGTACTACTCTCCTGCAAATTCTCTTTTGCAAGACCTGGTGACATCCCTTGGGTAGTCGGGTATGACAACGGGGAACGCAGGTAGAGGTACTGCCTTACTTATTGCAGCGCCTCATTCATTGCAGCCCGGACCTGCTCGTTTTTCTCTTCTGCAAGGGCCGCACGGATCGCTGTGTGGACTTTCGTTCCCCCGATCGCAGCAAGCGCCCGTGTCGTCATCGTCCTCACAAAGGGGTTCTCGTCCTTTAAGAGGATAATGAGCGGATCCACGGCATCGGAGTCTCCCACCACGGCCAGCCCTTTTGCTGCCATGTATCGCACGTGATCGCGGTTGTCATGGAGTCCCCGGAGAAGGGGTTTTACGGCTTTTTCATCGGCAAGCTTCCCCAGTGCCTCAGCCGCACGGTAACGTGTCTCCCATTTGGGATCTTTCATTGACTCGGTAAGAGGTTCGACTGCAGCTTTCCCTGTTGCAACAAGTGCAAGCATCGCCTGCTCGCGTACGGATTTGTCGTCATCTCCCAGCGCGGCGATCAGGGGCATGATGCTCCCGGGGGTCTTTGACCTTCCCAGCAGATATGCAGCATATCTCCTGACAGCCGGGTCGGTATCGTCCCGCAGGGTTGTTATCAGGACCACAATTCCCTGGCGCTCGAGATCCTCTGCCCCTTCAGGGACCGGGGGCTTGCTCGCATCGGTCATGGAGTTCACAGCACCATTTTGATCCTGACAATTTAAATATCGTTTTCTTTGGGAAATGATCATCCCGAACAAAAAAGGAAAATTTCCTGTTTTTTGAATCGTTGGGGCCGGCCGGAGAACCTACTGTTTCTGTGCCGGTTTTTCGCCATGACAGAGTTCTCTGCAAAAAAAGAAGGGGCCGGACCCCACCTTATACCGATGTGGTGACCGTTACCGTACCATATGAAGCGCTTGTGGAGTTCGAAACAAGCTTTGCGCCATTATTGTAGATCCCCACCGTCAGAGCGTGGGTTACGGTATCGTCTGTTTTCTGGAATGTCGCGCTGACCGGTCCGGTGACATTATCGATCTCATACACCTTGTTTCCGGAATTAGAAATGCTGGTGGTATTTCCATTCGCAGTGTACGATCCCTTGAAGCCGCCGATATAACTGACACTTACCGCAACACCGGTAGACGGGATGTCGGCCGGTGTCGCTGTTGCCACAACAACTGCCGTACCCGTACCTGCTGATGACGCCGATGCAGCAGCGGTGGTCGTGGTTGCAATGGCTGGGGTTGTTTGCGTTGTACTGCTCGTTGAGGCGCTGCCCGAACTGTGGAAACTTAAGATTCCAAGTTTAGGAAGAACCACTACTCCGGCAACCGCGATAATAAGGATGATCACAATGATACCTGCCGCAAGGAAGATCTTTTTCGTGTTCCGGGGTTTTTTTAAGGGTGGCGGAACTGCCGTTGACATTGATGAGGGGACAAGCGGCGTAGGTTGCATATCCTTTGGGGAGAAGAGTCTGGGGCTCTGCCGTTTCCGCTCATCCGTATACTGGGGGGCAGGGTTTGCCTGGGCCGGTGGGACCGGGACAGTCCGCCGGGGGGGTAACGGTGCCGGCGGTGCACGCGGAGATGCTTCCGGATCATATTCTGGTCCGGGCGGGGCCTCGCGGTACTGTGGCTGGGCCGGGCGGGGGACGGCTCCCGGCTGCATGGCCGGGGGTGGCGGAGAGACCGGGACCGGGGGAATCTCCCGGGCCGGTGTGATCTGTGCGCCGCACTTGTTGCAGAACCCCGAACCTTCCGGCACTTTTGTCCCGCAATGCGTGCAGTACGTACCAAGAATGGATTCTGCTGCAGGTTCAGGCTGAGGAGTGGTGTTCCATTGTTCCGGTGAATCCGGCCTGACCGTCAGGGGGATCCGGGAGTTGTCCGCAGGTGAGGGGACCGGACGCCTGCCTTTTAGTGCCTGTCCTGCACCCGGCGATTCGATACCCGGGATGACCTTTCTCATTACCTGCTCAAAGGAGGGGGTGAGATATGCCCGGATCTGGCGGATCCACTCATCCCGCTCTTCTGCCCGGTTTCCCCCGCCTTCCCGGGAGAAGGTCAGGACCATCTGCCGCACGCCGCCCGTTTTTGTGATCACGCCCATGGACAGGGTGAGATCCCGGATCGCGTTTTCCCCGGGCTCAATGGACTGGATCGTAGCAATCGGGATCTCCTTTGGCGGCAGGAGGTTTTTTAACCGGTCAACAAGGATAATGCGTTTGTTGGTGAGGATTGCCTCAAACGAGATCGACTTGACATGAACGCCCTGCGTCCGCAGCAGGATCTCTTCGTCTCCCTGTAGTTCTGGATCAGCCATGTGCCTCTCCCTCCTTTTTATACGTTCAACCGTGTGATGTCTGCCGAGAAAAAGATATTTGTCGGAATCTGCGTTCCGGAGAGGGAAATCCGGGAGAAAAACGGCAGTTCGTTTTCCTGCCGGGTATCCCCGGATATGCAACAACGACCCGCATACCTATGGATCTGTCCGCCGATTCGCCGGCCGGGAAGGATTATTATCTCGCAATTGTCAATCGTACGGTATGTACGCCGGATACGGTATCCTTTGTTGCCTGTGTGTGGCAGCACTCATGGGTTCCGGCTGCCTCTCGGCCCTTTTTTCCTCTCCTTCGGTACCGGAACCTGCCTCTACTACCGTTCCAACTCCTGTCCCGACAACCGTGAACCCGGCATCAACTGTTCCGGTATCGCAGATGGCCCTCCAGCCCACAGACCTGCCCTCCGGTTATATCCTCAGGGACCGATCCGATATCAGTTATCTTGAGACGGACCAGATAGAGCGGAACCTGGGCTGGAAAGCCGGGTACAAAGTTACGTACTACCACCTGGATCTGCAGCAATACGATATGACCACGATTTCACAGGAGATCGATCTCTATACTCCTATAACCATGAACACCGTGTTCAATGTCCGTAAAGACAGCATTACCGGACAGGGTACAGGAAGTTCCCCGATCTATGAACTGCCCTGTCCCAGCATGGGGGACCATACTTTTGCCTATCGTACAGGGGATTCATCGGATCCGTACTCCTACACGTCGTATTCGATCCTGTTTACCAGGAAGGACGTGTTCGAGGAGATTAACATGAGCGGGACAACCACGGATTTCGAACTGCTCAAATCCCTGGCCCAGACCGCATCGGACAGGATCCAGTAGGGTGTGAAGGAAGTGGCTTTTTTGGGGTACAACGCATGAGTCGCATCCCGCATCCGTTAAAGTACGCTACGGGGGTATTTCCCTGACTTTTTCCTGCCGGCAGTGCGGTACCTGCTGCATGTACCTGGGCGATTACATTGTTATCGAAGAGCAGACCGGGCCGTTTGCATTTGCCTGCGAATCCGTGTCCACCGGAACGAAATTTACCGCATCTGTTGATGAGGACAAACGGGAGATCTTCCAGGACAAATCTTTTCCCGACAGCCATCCCCATGCCTGCCGGTTCCTCCGTCCTGACGGCCCCCTCCTGCGGTGCACAATCCACCGCGACAGCCCGGCCCAGTGCAAGTTTTACCGCTGTGTGATTATGCGGATCGCGGACCATGAGGGAAACGAGCTTGGCACGGTAACCGGGACCCTCCATCTCCATTCAGACGATCGCAGATTAGGTTCTGTCTGGGAAGAGGCAGAAACGGCAATACCGGAATCTTCTCCCAAGGCAGAAGAGCGCCGCCGGGAGTACCTTACCGGACACGGGTACCGGGTTTCCTGAAAAGAACGGACACCTGCGGGGACCTTCTGCCCGGCGGGATCCCTCCTGATCCGGCGACAGTGGGTACGAGGAAAATCCCGGTAGTATTTATGGCACCGGTGCGAATACGGATTATATGGATGTTGAGGAATATGCCCGTGTTCACCTCGCAGCGGGCGAGGATGAGGCATCTGTTGTACAACACCTGGCCGGGCTTATCTCCGGGATAAAACACTCCCGGCCGGAATATACTGCGGCCTTTGCCCGGGCTGTGGTCGAAGAGGTTAACCACACAAAAGGCCTCTCCGGCGATTTTTTTGCATTTGAACCGGCAGGGGCAAAAATGGGGGAGTTCGGTGTGGGCTCCCGGGGGAAAGGCGACTTTTTTGCCCACCGCCAGATCGCCCGCATTATCGGCAAGACCTCCGCATCAGTCGGCGTGGACGAGATGGATGATGCCGGGGCAGTAAAGGCCGGCGGGGACTATATTGTCTGCACGGTTGACGGGATGCACTCCCGGCTCTCCGATTACCCGTTCCTTGCCGGGTTCCACGTGACCCGGGCGACCCTGCGTGACCTGTACGTGATGGGGGCAAAGCCGGTGATGCTCTTTTCCGATATCCATGTGGCCGATGACGGGGATGTGGCAAAGATCTTCGATTACACTGCCGGGATCACGACCGTGGGCGAGGCAATGGACGTGCCGCTCGTGACCGGCTCCACGCTGCGGATCGGCGGGGATATGGTGCTTGGCAGCCGGCTCACCGGCTGCGTGGGATGTGTGGGTGTGGCCCGGCACCTGACCGCAAGGAAGTCCACGCAACCCGGTGATGCGATCCTGATGACCGAGGGGGCAGGAGGCGGGACGATTGCAACTGCCGCCATCTACTCCGGCTTCCCTGATGTCGTGGAAGAGACGATCAACCTCAATTTCCTTACCACCTGCGAGGCGCTGATAAAAAGCCCGGTCTTTGATAAGATCCACGCGATGACCGATGTTACCAACGGCGGCCTCCGCGGCGATATTTTCGAGATGACCGAGACTGCAAAATGCCGGATGGTGGTACGGGAAGAGGATGCAAAGGCCCTTGTCAATCCCCGGGTGCAGAAGATGCTCGATGCCCTTCAGATAGACTTCCTCGGCGTCTCGCTTGACGCCCTGCTCATTGTCGCACCCCAGGCGGATGCACCAGAGATTATCCGGACGATCCATGCAACCGGTGTGGAGTGCCGCGAGATCGGGTACGTGGAGAAAGGAAAACCGGAATCTGTGCTGGTCAGTGACGGTAAAGAGGCCGACTTCCAGCCCCGGTTCCGGGAATCGGCCTACACACCGGTAAAAAAGGTGGTTGATACCGATGTCCCGGCATTTGAGGAGATGCAAAAAGGCGTCCTCAAGGCATCTGAGGCGGCCATTGCCAAGAAGCAGCGGGTACTCGACCGGCTCAAAAAGAAAAAGTGAGCATCCCGTGGCTCTGCCCGTTTAAGATCGTAGCCTCCCTAAGGGAACCTTTCACTGTTTTACAAAAAGCCCGGTCCGGATTTTTTTTAAAACAGGAGCCCCCCTCATCCCGGTCATCGCCCGGCATGAGCGGGTGGTCTTTGTCGCAGGTACAGGTGATACCCGGATTTGTGTATCTCTAAAAAAAACCGGCACGCGGGTGACCTTTGGGGGCGGAGAATCAGATCTCCCCGGTAAGGATCCGGTAGAACTCTTCTGCGGCGTTCCGCTCGACCCAGGGACGGTGGCCGCATTTGGGCAGGAGGACAAACCGGAAATTTTTGAGTTCCTTTTCCAGCGGGACTTCAACGCCTTCTGCCGGGTGAGGATCGTAATCGCCGTGGATTGCAAGCACCGGGCAGGTGATCTCCCGTGCCATATGGAGAAGGCCTTTTTTGCGGCGAAGCTCGCAGGCCTCGTCCCAGACGCCCCGGTACACCTCGTACTGGCAGGCAAACGATTTTTCATCGTTTGCCTGGGGGGCAAAACTGTCTGCACGGGAGATCAGGTCTCCCATCCGTGCAAGCAGGACATTCCTGTCCGGGCCCCCAGTTCCCGGCCCGGGATCTTCCATCTGCGCCTGGATCTCCTGTACTTCCTTACGGTCTCCCGGATTCAGGCGTTCGAGGCGGGTCCGGGTGATTGCTGCGGCATACTGGTCGTCAAAGGGAGGAGAACCCACGAGGATTACCTTTCCCACCAGTGCCGGGTACCGTGCAGCAACCATCCATGAAAGATATGCCCCCCAGGAAAAACCCACCAGCGTGACCGGCAGCCGGGCATCACGTTCCAGGACCGAACGGAGTTCCCGGACCTGGCCCTCAAGAGTGGTCTCGGTCTGGAAGGGTTCAAGGATACCCTTGACCGTGGAGAGCTCCCGTGCCACCGGTGCCATCTCGCCCGGCGCGCCCGGTCCGCCGTGGATGACCGCGACCGAGTACGGGCCTGCTCCCCATTTCCGAACCGGGCTGCTCATACAGGTATCTGGTTATTCCTTCCCTTATAAAGTGTTCATGGTTTAGGAAAAGAGATAGTAGTGTGGCTTCCCATTTCAGGTGCCTTATTTGTTATTCCCTGCAAGCGTGGAGAGCTGGATACGCTGGCACTTCCCGGTTACAGGCAGGCTTCGATCTCGTTTAGTATCCGGTCGGCCACGATCCTCCCGATGCGGGTGAGTTTCCCGTTCACGAGCACCAGCGGGATCGGCGGGTAATCTTTTTCCAGGATTCCCCGGATATGATCCGGGACCTTCTCGTCGATCAGGGTCAGCTTCATTTCAACCCGGTCCCCGTAGGTTTCCTGGATCCGGCTTTTGAGTGCGTCAAAGGCCGGCGCCAGTTTCCCCGAAGGATAACACGCCGACAACCCGCAGGTGCGGTTTTCATCGCAGGGAAACGGCGAACAGGACGAGTATTTCAGGCCAACAATCTCGACAAGAATCGTGTCGCTCATACTGCTAGGTTGGTGCGGACGGTTTTTTAGGATTGTGATGAGGCACCGGGTCCCGGGGAGTGATGTGAGTGAATGGGGAAGGGAACCATGCCGGATCCGGGCAGAGGGGGGTAGTCTCCCTTCACATGAGATCAAGAGGGTCCGGCTTTTTTTTGTGCGGACCCCTGGATGGGGGGGAGGGGGGTACTTTCGATCCGCGAATCGTGAAAGGGACTCCCCATTCAGATCACGGTAAGGGGGTCCTCCTGATCATTGAGTAAAGAGAGACCTCCGATCCCCTCTCGCCTGACATTTCAGTGGAAACAGGGGTTTTGAAACTGAAACCGGCACAGGGGGTCCCCTTTAGGATCGGGTCAAGGGGGTCCGGCTTATTTTTTGCGAGACCCCCGGATGGGGGGGGAGGGAGGTGATCGATTTTTTTACAAGGGGGGTGGGCGGCCGGGTTTTTTTCCGGAATGGCGGGGTGACCGATCATGGTGACAGGTTGGGGTGCCCTGTCAGCAGATTAGGGAGGCAGGGAAAAAGACTGATGAAGGGCCGGCAATAATACTAAAACAATTACGGATTACAAAAGGGCTGGATTCAATCTTATGGCGGCACGCAAGATCAAAAAAGAAATCCGGGAGTCCATCGTTACGATACTCAGGAAGTACGATGCTGAGCGGATCGCCATCTTTGGGTCCTTTGCCCGGGGTGAAGCCGGCAAAAAAAGCGATATCGATATCCTTGTCCGGTTTGCACAGCCAAAAAGCCTCATCCAGCTTGTCCAGATCGAGGATGAAATAGCAAAAGCAGTTAAGACGCCGGTCGATCTTGTCACAGAAAAATCGGTCAGTCCGTACCTTTCCTCCTCCATCCACCGTGATGAAGTGGTGATCTATGGATGAGACCGGAAGATCCTGATATCCCCTCCAAAATACGCCCGTAAAACCGTCTGTTTTGGTTCGTGTGGAAAAGAAGCTATTAAATCGATTTATTTGCGAAAATACGCCCAATTTATACCCCATATAATGCCCATTAGCAGGCCATAGCGGCCTTTTTTCGGCCTCTTTTTCCGGGAATGAACAAATGCCCGTTTGAGATGAGATCAGGGCTGGAAAGGGCCTTTATGAGGCTCATTAAAATCGTCCGTTTGCCGAAATACGGCCAATATGAGCTTATTTTTGGCTGGCCGGAAACGGGGCGCGTATAGGGCTCCGATTGGATCCGATTGGGTACGGAAAAGGGTAATCCGGGCTCAATCTGGGCCCGGATTGGGGTAAGTGATTCAGGATGATTTGGGGGGGTGGGGGTATACCCTGCTCATGGTCAAGGCGATAAATTCCGGGAAGGACTGGTTTTGGGGCCGGGCTTTTTTCAGGAATCTTTGGCAGCGGAGGTGCATATTTTTAGGGATTTTCAGCTGCTGAGTTGCTCTTTTTTTGAAAATCTTTCACTGAGCAATAGATTTTTTTTTCAAAATCTTCAGCTCATGTGCGACACTTTTTTGAAAATCAGCGGCTCACGACCCACACTTTTCCGGAAATCTGCGGTTCGGTTTGATCTGGAGAATGTTGTGGGGATATCGTGGGGGCTGTCGCCCCCACACCCCCACGAGCGAGGAGTGCCGCCGCCCCCGACGGGGCGCCCCCGCGGCGGATCAGGGAGGAATAACTTGCACTTGTCCCGCCGTGCCCCGTGAGGGGCCCTGAGGCGGGGAGACCTCCGATAAGATCTCGCTACTTCAAATCCCTGAGCCGAACGATTTTGCAAAACGTTGATCGCTCCGAACATAAGTATGTGGGCAAAGAGGGATTGTTGACTCGTAAGAGGATCAATGTTGATGGGATATTGATCATAAGGAAGGAAGCCAACAAAATCGAGAAGCAATCACTGCTTGTTACAGATGATTTTTAGAAAAAGCGGATACACAGATATCTTCATTATAGGTAATTTTCAATTTAATATTATCATGTTTGAATTTGGATACTCTCCATTTACAGACAATAATGGCAATAAAAAAAATATATTTAATCTAAATTTTACTGATTTAGAGCAATTGCAGACAAAAGAAATAGAAGAGGGCGAACACATTGAATATAAAGTTGAATTTAATTCATCAGTTAAGAAGAAAATTCCGAAAATTATCTCTTCGTTTGCAAATGAGTCTGGCGGTTGGATATTTGTAGGAATCGAAAATAAAACCAGAAAATTTTGTTATATTGAAAATAACGGCATTGAGGAAATAATTCAACAGTTGTTAAAAGAACATACGAGTCCAATACCCAAAATTGAAATAAAATTTTTGAAATCAGATTCTTCAAGAGAAACTGGAATTTTAGTTATTTGGGTTCCTGAAGGGATCGAACCACCCTATATAGCTAATGGTAATATTTTTGTTAGAGTTGGAAGTACATCAACTCCCCTAAAAAATGATGAAGATTTATTTGTCGCAATAAAAGACAGATTTTATTTGGATCGTCTATACCAAAAATCCAAAGCTCGTAAACAGGAGATTGCTGATTTCTGTAATAAAAAAATATCAATTTCCAATGATATTCCGACTAACTTGGGTATTCCGGATAAAGGGGGAATTTGCAATATCTACATAATTCCAGTGTATAATCTAAATTTATTTGAACATTTAGAAACTGAAGAGGACATTATCTCCCTCTTTTTAGCCGAATCAAAAATACCAAAACCATATTTTTCAGGTAATGATCTTTTTTGTGAAATGAATATTGAGTTTAAGAAAGCGACTCAATCCTATATGTCTATTATTTTTCGTTCAAGCGATGTTTTAGATTATTTTCAAAATACAGTGGCTTGGGAGCAATTTTTTAACGGCAGCGCAAAATTTCACATTCCTATATCATATTATCCCAACCAAAAATCCATTATAGGGACAATCAAACAAAACGATTTAAAATATGAAAATTCCGAAATATTTTCAAAATTTCAATATTACGATGGAGAGACGTTTATAAAGACTATAATCTTATGCTTGGGCAGTTATTTCAAAATATTAAAAAAAGTAATCCCGGATTTTAGTGAAGTTTTTATTATTATTGAACTCGAAAATATTAAACGACTTGTTTTGTTTTTTGATTTGGAAGAATATCGGCAGGTAATCAAAGAAAAAGGTCTGATATTCTCTGATAAACAGAGTATAAAAATTGATCTTTACAATTTGAACGCCGTTAAAATTGAAGAGAATAATTTAATGTTTTACCTGCTGTTAATTAATCAAGTTTTTAGATCATTTGGATATACAAATAACGAATTTGCTAAATTTTTCACTGGTACCATGAGAAAACATGAAAAAAAATCATAATTTATTAAACTTGTTAATTCTTCAAAAGATCGAAAAAATACCTCAGCAGCCGCAACCGCCTTGCCTAAATCAGTGTGCGAGCCCAAGATCTGCTTTTCAGAAACGTGATATCAAAATAGATGCCGCATGTGATAGGTTGCAAAAACTGAGATACCTATAACCCAAAAGAAAAGTGCGAGTGAGTAGATTCAAACATAAGAAAACCTACCCGTCCGGGTCAGATCCTTTAAAAAATTTCACACAAACCTCTCAAACCTCTCCTTCGTGGCCTTACAGATCGGACATACCCCCGGTGGCTGCTCGCGTGCGCAGAGATACCCGCAGACCTTGCAGCGCCAGACCGGCAGGGGAAAGATCGGCATCGCTGTGGTTGAAGCGATTTTGACCGATGCGGCTTTGCCCCGCTGGGACCGGGGAGGGCGGCGCTCGGGTACCGGTGCGACCTGCTTCTTTCCCTGGGCAATTGCCTCGTTCACGTACAGGGCGCAGTAACAGGCCCCGTATTCCTCCAGGTCGGCGTCCCGGTAATCGCAGGGGCAGACGATGTCAAGGTCTTCGTCTTTTTTGCCGGAGGCAAGACGGCAGGGACAGGAACGGTACCCGTACCGCTGCTCGTTCTTTAAGAGGCCCCTGACCAGGTTTTTGGTGAACTCAGTATCCGGGTTCAGCCGGTACCCGTTCTTTTCGGCATCGGTTTTAAGTGCAAGGTATGCGGGTTCGACAGAGTTTTCCAGAATTTCGGGGACGTTCATACCGCGAGGGCCTCCCGGATCTCATGCTCGCGGAAACCGACAACGGCGCGTTTATTGTCGATTACGAGCGTGGGAAACGATCCGCTGGGGTTCCAGTGCTCCACCGCGTTCATCACCCTGTCCTGCTCCCCGCCTTCGAGCAGATCAACGTACTCGTAATCAAAGGCAATGCCCAGTTCCTCCAGCAGGACCTTGGTCTTGTGGCACCACTGGCAGGTCGAGAGGGCATACAGCATGACAGATCCCCGGTTTTTACCGTTTACGTGCGTCGGCAAAAGAACTCACTTCCAGAGAAAAAATAGCGGTCGTTACTATATAAAAATGGGTATACGGGCGATTTTCATCCGGCGGGTGTACGCTGCCCCGTTTTTTGGATCATTCCCGGGAAACGGGGAGCCCGGGGATAGCATTCCTGCCGGAGAATTTCTCACTCGCTCTAGTGCGGAAAGAGACACAGTCGGCCAGTTCTGTCCCTCTTTGCATCAGCGTTAATAACTATTCCGGCACATAAGATATGGACATCATGAAGGCGGTTCTGGGATTCGAGGACGGGGATTTTGTTGTCGGGGAAGGATTCGGGGTAAAGGGTGAATGTGCCGGCGAGCTGGTCTTTAACACCCAGATGACCGGTTACATGGAATCCCTCACCGATCCGAGCTATTTCGGGCAGATCCTGATGTTTACCTTCCCCCAGATCGGCAATTACGGGGTTGATACCCGGAATTTCCAGAACCCCCGTGTCTGTGCGCTCGGGTGTATCGCAAAAGAGATCTGCGAGAAACCCGAACACGGACCCACCCTCAGAACCTTTTTTGAAGAACATTCCCTTCTTGGCATGACCGGCGTCGACACCCGCGCCCTGACGATCAAGGCCCGTGTCCACGGCACCATGCGCGCAGCCCTTGTTGTGGGAAGCGACGACAGCGCTTACGCGGTTTCGCTGGCACAGAAATCTCCCACCATCTGCGATATCATTCCCATTCCGGAAGTGTCGTGCAAAGAGCCCTACCACATCCCCGGCAGCGGAAAACGCATCGCGGTTATCGATCTCGGGATCAAGAAAAATATGCTCACGAGCCTTTCCAAAAGGAACGGGGATCTCTATGTCTTCCCGTACAATGCCACCGCCGACCAGGTCCGGGCCTGCAAACCTGACGCCCTCTTTGTGAGCAACGGCCCGGGCGATCCCAAGCAGGCACCCGACGCGATCCGCTGCATCCAGAATCTACTCGGGGAGCTTCCCATCTTTGGGATCTGCATGGGTAACCAGGTCTCGGCACTTGCCCTTGGCGGAGACACCTACAAGCTTAAGTTCGGCCACCGCGGGGCAAACCAGCCGGTACGGTTTACTGACGGGCGGATCTTCATCACTACCCAGAACCACGGTTTTGCCGTGGATGCAGAATCCCTGCCGGAGGGCTGCCGCGTGACCTACACCAATGTCAATGATGGCACGGTGGAAGGTTTCGAGAACCGGGACATGCGCCTCACCACGGTGCAGTTCCATCCCGAGGCGCATGGCGGGCCGCGGGACACAGAAGCCCATTTCTTCGATGACCTTTTCAGGAGGCTCGCATAATGCCCAAACGCACAGATATCAAAAAAGTCCTCCTCATCGGGTCCGGCCCCATCCAGATCGGCCAGGCTGCAGAGTTCGATTTCTCCGGCTCACAGGCATGCCGCTCCCTTAAGGAAGAGGGAATTGAGGTCGTGCTGGTCAACTCGAACCCTGCTACGATCATGACCGACCCGGACATGGCCGACCAGATCTACATCGAGCCGCTCCGGGCAAATATCATCGCAAAGATTATTGAGAAAGAACGGCCGGACGGGATCCTCTCCGGCATGGGCGGCCAGACCGGCCTCAACCTTACCGCGGAGCTTGCGGAGATGGGGGCGCTCAAAGGGGTCGAGATCCTCGGTACTCCCCTTGAGGCAATCTACAAGGGAGAAGACCGGGAAAAATTCCGGGATCTCATGAACGAGATCGGCGAGCCGGTCCCAAAGAGCATCGTGCTTAACACCTTGAGCCAGATCGATGACGCGATTGCAAAGATCGGCCTGCCTGCGGTTGTCCGCCCCGCATATACCCTGGGTGGAGCCGGGGGCGGCATCGGCAGGACCCGGGAAGAGCTGACCCGCATCGTGGAACTGGGGCTTTCCCGCTCCCGCATCCACCAGGTGCTCATCGAAGAGAGCGTGATGGGCTGGAAGGAACTGGAATTCGAGGTCATGCGGGACTCGACTGACACCTGCATTATCGTGTGCAGCATGGAAAATGTTGATCCCATGGGCATCCACACCGGGGAGAGCGTGGTTGTTGCCCCCATCCTGACGCTGCGTGACGATGAGTTCCAGATGATGCGCAGCGCTGCGATCCATATCATCCGTGCGCTCGATGTCCAGGGCGGCTGCAATATCCAGTTCGCGTTTAAAGATGGAGACTACCGGGTTATCGAGGTCAACCCGCGTGTCTCCCGGTCCTCGGCACTTGCCTCCAAGGCCACCGGTTATCCCATTGCCCGGGTCGCAGCAAAGATCGCCATCGGCCTGCGCCTTGACGAGATCAAAAACTCGGTGACCGGATGCACTGCAGCGTCGTTTGAACCGACCATCGATTATATCGTAGTCAAGGTCCCGCGCTGGCCCTTTGACAAGTTCAAGGGTGCGGACCGGACGCTTACTACCTCGATGAAGAGTACCGGTGAGGTCATGGCCATCGGAAGGACTCTTGAAGAATCCTTCATGAAGGCGAAAAGGTCGATCGATACCGATGTCCGGACCCACACGAGCCCAAGCGAAATCCGGATGATCCTCTCCCGCCCGACCGATGAGCGGTTCCACTGTCTCTTTGATGCATTCCGTCAGGGTTTTACCCTTGATGAGATCGCCGGCCTTACCTCCATTGTACCGTTTTTCCTGGAAAAGATCAAAAACATCGTGGACCTGGAAAAACGCCTTGCTGCGGGGTGCACGGATGAGGATATCTTCCTTGCAAAACGGTACGGGTTTGCCAACACCGAGATTGCCGCACTCACCGGCAGGGGTGCGGATACCATCGAGGCTCTGGTGGGTGCCCCGGCCTACAAGATGGTGGATACCTGCGCAGCCGAATTTCCGGCAAGCACCCCCTATTTCTACTCGACCCGGGAAGGTACGAGCGAGATTGTCAGGGACAAAAAACAAAAAATCCTCATCCTTGGTTCCGGCCCGATACGGATCGGGCAGGGAATCGAGTTCGATTACTGCACGGTCCATGCGGTAAAAGCACTGCGGGAGGAGGGTGTTGAAGTCCATATCGTGAACAACAACCCGGAGACGGTCTCCACCGATTTCGACACCTCCGACCGCCTGTTCTTTGAGCCCATGCTGCTTGAGGATGTCACAAACATCCTTATGACCGATGAGTATTACGGGGTGATGGTGCAGTTTGGCGGCCAGAATGCGGTAAACCTTGCAGTTCCCCTGGAAAAAGAGCTGAAACGGCGGGGGATGTGCACACGGATCCTCGGTACCTCCCCGGATGCCATGGATATTGCCGAGGACCGTGACCGGTTCAGCGTTCTCCTCACTACCCTGCAAATCCCAAGCCCCGCGAACAGCTCTGCGTATTCGGAGGCAGAAGCCCGGGAGAAGGCCGAGCGGATTGGCTACCCGGTCCTTGTCCGGCCCTCGTATGTGCTGGGCGGCCGGGCAATGGAGATCGTCCACAATACTGCCGAACTTGAAACGTACATGAAGGAGGCGGTCCGGGTGAGCCAGCACCACCCGGTGCTGATTGACTCCTACCTGAGGAATGCCATAGAACTCGATGTCGATGCAGTCTGCGATGGCAAAGAGGTCCTTATCGGGGGGATCATGGAGCACATCGAACAGGCCGGCATCCATTCCGGGGATTCTGCCTGTGTCATCCCCACGCAATCGCTTTCCCCTGAAGTTATCGCCACGGTCCGGGAATACACCAAAAAGATCGCACTTGGCCTTGGGGTTGTGGGCCTGGTCAACATCCAGATGGCGGTTAAGGACAATGTCGTGTATATCCTCGAAGCAAACCCCCGGGCGAGCCGGACCGTTCCCTTTGTCTCAAAAGCCACCGGTCTCCCCATTGCAAAGATCGCGGCAAAAGTGATGATCGGAAAGAAACTGTGTGACCTTGGTTTCCACGAAGCAAAGATCAGGCATGTGGCAGTAAAAGAGGTGCTCCTTCCCTTTAACAAGCTGGCCGGTGTTGATACCATCCTTGGGCCCGAGATGAAGAGCACCGGGGAAGTCATGGGAATCGATTACGATTTCGGGCTTGCCTTTTACAAAGCCTGCATCTCGGCCGACAACGAGCTGCCGCTCAAGGGAAATGTCTTTGTCTCGGTTAATATCGGCCAGAAAGACGAGGTTATCCCCATTGCCCGGCGTCTCCGTGATCTCGGCCTCACCCTGTACGGGACGGAAGGGACGGTCGATTACCTGCATGAAGCGGGCGTAGAGGCGCACCTGGTACGGAAAGTCCAGGAAGGCTCCCCCAATGTGCTGGACATGATGCACCACGGCGAGATCCGGCTGATCATCAACACGCCCCAGGACCGGCAGTCGCGCCAGGATCATTACCAGATCATGCGTGCGGCAGTGGATTTCCAAATCCCCTATATTACGACCCTTCAGGCAGCGCGGGCCGCAGCGCTTGCGATCGATGCAATCAAGCGCGAAAAAATAACGCTCGAACCGCTGAGCCATTATCTCCGCTGATACCGACGGTCTTGTCCGTTTTTTCCCCTTTTTTTGTCCGGATAGCAGGAAACTCCCGTTGTTTGAAGGGGTTTCTGATCGGGTATTGTAATTGAATACCCTTATATACCGAGATAACAAAAAAAACATGCATGAAGAAAGTATTTGTTGTTCTTGTGGTCCTGTTCATCGGGATCCTGTTTGCGGGATGCACATCCCAGCCGTCCACCCCGGCAGCCACCCCGACACCTACTCCGGCACCGACCATGATGGCCACCCCGGTTCCCACGGCTATCCCGACCACGATTGCCACCCCCAATGTTACCTCTAACGTAACGGCGAATGTGACGGCAAATGTGACCGCAGTGCCCACCGCAGTCCCCACCCCGAATGTGGTAACATTGGCCTTTAACAAAGATCTGACTATTTCCCCGGTCGGAACAATTTATGTGCCGGTGGGAACCGTGGTTTCATGGGTTAACAATGATCCCTACAAGCCTCACGGTGTCAAGTCCCTTGGTACCAACAGCGGGTACAATTTCGGTACCGTGAAGATCCCCTACCAGTCGGCATATAACGTCACCTTCAGTACCAAGGGAGCTTACGATTATGTCACGGTATTCCAGCCTTATAAGGCATGGAAGATTGTGGTAAGTTAAATCGATCGATACCCCGCGTTCAGGCCCGTTCCTGAACGTTATCCTTTTTCGTTCCCGGTTTTATTTTTAGTATCTCGCCTGTTCTCTGATGATCCTTTGCAAATATATGGTGTCAGATCAAACATGATGATCTGATAACGGAAGTGTCCATAATGGGAAAAGGAACTATCGTTCTTGCCTATTCCGGGGGTCTTGATACCTCCATCTGCATCCCGCTGTTAAAAGAGCGGTACGATTACGATCGTGTCGTAACGGTTGCAGTCAATGTCGGACAAAGGGACGAGGAGATCGATGTTGCCACAAAGAAAGGCAAAAAACTTGCCGACCGGCACTATACCATCGATGTCCGGGAACGCTTTGTCGCAGAACACATCTTCCCGGCTATCAGGGCAAACGGGTCGTACGAGGGATACCCTATGGGCACCTCGCTTGCTCGGCCTTTAATCGCACAGGAAGTAGTAAAGATCGCACAAAAGGAGAAGGCAACAGCGATCGCCCACGGGTGCACGGGGAAAGGAAATGATCAGCTGCGCTTTGATTTCATCATCCGTGCCGCCGGTTTTGAAGTCGTTGCCCCCATCCGTGAGCAGAACCTGACCCGCGACTGGGAGATCGGATATGCAAAAGAGCACAATATCCCGGTCCCCGTGAAAAAGGACAAGCCCTGGAGCATGGACGAGAACTGCTGGAGCAGGAGCATCGAGGGCGGAAGGCTCGAAGAGCCGGACTTCCACCCGCCAGAAGAGATCTTCCTCTGGACCGTCTCCCCTGAAAAGGCACCGGCGAAACCCGAGAAGATCACCCTCACATTTGCAAAGGGCGTCCCGGTGGCAATCAACGGGAAGAAGATGCCCGGCTATGACCTGATCCAGAAACTCAATGTCCTTGCCGGTAAGCACGGGATTGGCAGGAACGATATGATCGAGGACCGGATCCTTGGCCTCAAGGCCCGGGAGAACTACGAGCACCCGGCAGCGACTGTGATCCTGTTTGCCCACCGCGACCTTGAAGGGCTGGTCCTTACCCGGTCCGAGCTCGCATTCAAGCGCATGGTCGACGACAAGTGGTCGGAGCTTGCCTACGAGGGTCTCGTGTACGAGCCTCTCTACGCGGCGCTGAACGCATTTATCGACACCACCCAGGAGCGGGTGAACGGCTCTGTTGACCTTGAGCTCTACAAAGGTGCAGTCCGGGTGCTGGGCCGCAGCTCCCCGCAGGCGATCTACTCGGGCGATCTTGTCTCCTTTGACAGCTCGTCCATTGACCAGTGCGATGCGATCGGCGTCTCCCGGTACTTCGGTCTCCAGGCCCGCATTGTCCACGCGATGGGCGGGAAGAAGCCTGAAAAGGCCGGCAGGAAATAATTTTTTTTACTCCCGGAAACCGTCGGGCCCGCCATCCGGGCCGGCATGCTTTTTTTTATTACAATCCTCCGGGTTCACGAAAAAAAAGAAACATATATCCTATGACAGTCAGATCGGATCATATGTGTGCCGGTTTTCTCTCCCGATTCTCCAAACCCAGGCCTCATATCGTTGAAAGTCCCGAACCGCCCTCTATTGCGCATGGCGCCGGGATGAATGTGCCGGAGTACAAGAACAAACCCTATTTTATCGTTGCCTCCGTTGAGATGGGAAACACTACCACCAAATGTATCCTTACCGGGGTGAGTCTTGAGACCGGCAAATCCTATGTGATCAACAAGACCGTGAGCATGAGTCGGGACATACGGCCTCCCGCCCCCGGAGAAGAGACATTTGGCGAGACCCTTGACGGGACAAAACTGTCGCGCCAGGCCGTGACCGAACTTGTCCGGGACACGCTTGTCCAGTGCCACAAGGAAGCACGTCTTGATATCGAAAAGGACCTGGATTTTGTGGTCCGCAGTACCGGTGTTGTGGCAGAGATGGAGTCCCCGGACCAAGTAGGGGACTTTGTAATTGCCCTTGCAAACGGCTGCCTTGCCGCAGGAGTGCCCCCGCGGAAGATGACGCCTCCCATGGCAAAGGCAAACCAGCCCGAAAAACTCCAGCCGTTCAGTTTTGCCGACAAGGTTGTCTTTGTCGGTGCTGTGGCCGGTGTGATCCCGCCGGTGGGTTCAACCGGCGTCGAGATGGTTGCAAACGAGATGGAAGGAGAACTGGCCATGGCCGGGATCAAGGAAGGGGCAAAGTGGACCCCGGTCGATTTCCGGAACCCCTGCATCTCTATGGATTTCGGGACAACGCTTGACGGGAGGATCACAAGCGATGTGCCGGCCGATGCACTCAATCCCTTTGCAAAGACCATCGGGAACTTCTGCGGCCTTGCCGGGGCAATCCCCGATGCCATTGTGAGGGGCACGGGCCTTGTACAGGAACGGACCGGTACAGCCCTTGATATCTTTGGCGAACACAGCGTGACCGGGGGCTTCTTCTCGGGGGGCAACCGGAAGGTTATCGACGATTTTGTGGACCGCTGCCACGAGCATATCGATATCCGGATCGTGCCGCCGGACCGGGACCGGTTCGGGAGAGTGCCGGTCAACGCGAAAATGGCAATCGAATCCCGTGTCGCCATGATCGGGTGCGACTGCGGCGAAAACAGCAGCGATCTCGACAAGCTCTCCGCGATTGGTGCCGAGATCCATAAAAATTACAACCTTTCGACCTTAAACGAAGTGGTAGACCGGGTCTGCGCGAAGATGGCCCTGCGGATGATCGATGTTGCTGCTCTCCAAAATCTTGTCCCGAAGAATGCGTCCATAGGCTTTACCGGACGGGCGGCGATCTCCGGGAGGAAACCCGAGTACATCCTTGACGGGATCATTGAGCGCAAACTCTTTGATGATCCAAACGATCACCTCGTCTTCGTGGATGACGGGCTTGCCCGCGGCGCCTCCCTGATGGGCCGGTGCATGAACTCCCTTGGAAAACCAAAAAACCCCATCGGGGGAGTACGGGGCGGGCCCTGTATTATGAGCCGGCGGATCAAAATAGGTAAGTGAAGAGTGGTTATACACATGGCAGATGAGACAGGCAATGCAAAGACACAAAACAGTGCCGTAGAGGAAGAACTCTTTGACGTGGTTATTCCGCCCGGCGTGCCCCGCAAGATCATTATAGATATTGCCCGGAAGTTCGACGTCGACGTGGTCGAATGCAGGCAGAAACTCTATTTTGCCAATATGGATGGCGATGAGCGCGATCTCCTGGCGTTCCGGGCAAAGCGCGATGTTGCAGAAAAAGTTGAAAAATGTCTGGTGGAAGAAGTCCGGAAATTTATTGGCTCGTAAATCCCGTTTTCCAATCTTTTATTCTTTTTTTTAGTAATTTCCCTGCTATCGTTTGAGAAGTTTGACTAAGAGCGCCTTTTGGGCGTGCAGCCGGTTTTCCGCCTCATCCCAGACAAGGCTTTTTGGCCCGTCAAGGACATCTCCGGTGATCTCCTCGCCACGATGGGCCGGCAGGCAGTGGAGCACCCGGGCATCCGGCGATGCGTGACGGAGCAGCGCATCGTTCACGGTAAATCCCTTAAAAGCCGCACGCCGCTTTTCCTGTTCTGCTTCGTCGCCCATCGAGATCCACGTATCGGTGACGATCACGTGTGCGTCCTTTACTGCATCCTGTGGGGTCTTTACCCGGGTGACCCGGCCCCCGAGGGCCTGTGCTTTTTCCACCAGCTCGGGTGCAATCTCGTAGCCTTTCGGGCCTGCCACTGCTATCTCCATCCCGGTCAGGGCCGAGGAGAGCACAAGCGAGTTGCAGACATTGTTCCCGTCTCCCACCCAGGCAACTTTGAGTCCACGAACCTTTCCGAAGTGTTCCTTTATAGTCAGGATATCGGCGAGGAGCTGGCAGGGGTGCTCAATGTCAGAAAGGCCGTTAATCACCGGGACGGTTGCGTTCTCTGCAAGATCCACGACGGTGCTGTGCCGGTAGGCGCGGATCATGATCGCCGAGACGTACCGGGATGCGACCCGGGCCGTGTCCCGGATCTCTTCGCCTCTCCCGATCTGGAGATCTTTTGCGTTCAAAAAGAGTGCATGGCCGCCAAGCTCGTGCATCCCGACTTCAAACGAGATGTGGGTACGGGTTGACGACTTTTCGAAGATCATGGCAAGGGACATGCCCCGCAGGAGCTCATGGGGGACCCCGGCCTTTTTCTGGCGCTTGAGCCGTTCGGCGTCTATGAGGATCTCATCAAGCTCGGTTTTTGTGATATCGAGGATCGAGAGGAAATCTTTCTTCATTTAGAGCTCCTTCATGTGCGCAATGCGGCGGTCAAGAAGCGCCTGCGTCCCGATGTCGCGGCGGTGGAAAACCTCCCCCGTGACCGAAGATGCCGCATTCTCTGCGATCTGTTCTGCTTCTGCAAGGGTCGGGGCCTTTCCCACAAAGGCAAGCGTACGCGAGGAGAGCGTCTGCAGGGTGCCGTTCTTCTCTTCCACGTTTGCATAGTACGTGATGGCGCTGCCGGTCTCCCCGATCGAAATCGGGCTGTTGGTTTTCGGCGCAGACGGGTAGCCTTCGGGCACGAGGTACTTGCAGACCGTGGCAGCCTTCTCAAACGAGACGTTTGAGGCAGAGAGCGTGCCCTCCGTAATCCCGGTAACCACTTCAGCCAGGTCAGAAGAAAGGAGGGTCAGGACATTCATGGCCTCGGGGTCGCCGAACCGGGCATTGAACTCTATTACTTTTGGTCCCTGTGCGGTATTCATGAACTGGCCGTACAGGATCCCTTTATAGGGATATCCCTTGTGTGCCATTGCAGCCACCACCGAGACCATGATGGAGAGGGCAGCGGTGAGATCTTTTTTTGTCACAAAAGGGAGCATGTGGTCCGGCATGGTGTACGACCCCATCCCCCCGGTGTTTGGCCCGGTATCTCCTTCAAACGCCCGCTTGTGATCCTGCACAAGCGGCATGGGAACAATATGGGTGCCGTCAACAAATGCCTGGAGGGTAAACTCCTCGCCTGTCAGCCGCTCTTCGAGAACCACACCGCCATTGATCTCCCGGATGTATTCTATGGCCCCGGCGCGATCCACCTGCTCTCCCATGATCCGGACACCCTTTCCGCCGGTAAGGCCAATGGGTTTTACTGCCAGATCCCCGTCATGGTCCCGGACAAACGCGATCGCTTCTTTTGGGTCAAAAAAAACCCGGTAGGCCGGGTTCCCTTCAATCTTATACTCCGCCATGAGGTTGCGGCAGAATGCCTTGTCCGTCTCGATGCGGGCTGCGGCTTTTGTGGGGCCTGCACAGGCAACACCGGCAGCAGAGAGCCGATCCACTACACCTGCTTCAAGCGGGGCCTCGGGACCGATAAACGCGTGGGTCACACCGGTCTTTTGCGCAAATGCCGCGATTCGATCCAGGTTGGTCTCCGGTGTAAGGCAGATCTCCTTTGCAAGCCGGGCAATACCGGGATTCTTCCGTGCCATCGCGGCATAGATTTCGGTCCCGGTGGTCCGGGAAAGGGCGGCTGCAATCGCATGCTCCCGACCCCCGCCACCGACAACGAGAATTTTCATTATCCATCACATGGGTTGTCTTGCGTAAAAATGGTTTACTCTTTCCCTTTGCCCTCTCGTCAGAGGATCTCGCTGACCCGTACAAGGGCCATGAGATGAGCGTCCTGCTCTTTTAACAAGGACTCTGCACCCTGCTCACGGTCCACTACGGTAACCACACGGTCTGCCCGCGCACCCGCGGTACGCAGCATGGCAATCCCGTACAGGGCCGATCCCCCCGATGTGGTGACGTCCTCGACGAGAAGGACATTTTTTCCCGACACTTCCCCGATGATCGGGTTCTTCTTGCCGTGATCCTTCTCCTCTGCCCTGATTATGGCAAAGGGCTTTTTTGCGGCAAGAGCCGTTGCAACCGCGAGCGGTACTCCCCCGACAGCTACCCCCGCAACCACATCGAATTCATAGCGTTTGGCAATCTCCTGTGCGATTGCGGCGAGGAATTCAGGATGCGTGACCGCGGTCTTTACATCCACGTAGTAACGGCTCTTTGCACCGGAAGCAAGGGTAAAGTCACCAAATTCGATGGCTTTGTACCTGACAAGAAGATCTGCTATCGCATTCATCAGTATTCACCAGGGTTCTTTCTTGACTTTGATCCAGTACCCGAGGATATTGACCGAGCGGTGCAGTACCGGGGTGATGACGAGGATCGCAATAAGGACCGGCAGGGTCACAACCGCAAAGAACCACGCCGGATCAAAGATGATCGTCAAGAGGAATGCCCCGACGACCAGATCGTACTGGTCTGCCACCGGCCACGCTTCTCCCCGTTCCTTCCCAAGGCGCCTTTTGATAAAACTCTTGCCCATATCCCCGAGAAGCGCACCGAGGGCAAGAAGGGTGACCGAGAGTATGGTTTGCCGGGGGAGGTCCCAGTGGTACGTGCCCACAAGCCAGATCTGGACAAGTCCTATAAGGACACCGGCAAGGACCCCGCAGATAAGTCCCCGGTAGGTTTTACCGTTCCCGAGGATCCTGCGCCCGTCCGTATAGTTCCGGCAAAAATCGATCGGTGTCCCGCCACCACAGAGTGCTGCGACGGGATTGGGGATATACGCGGGCACCATGATCCAGAATGCGGCGAGCAGTGCAGTGAGCAGTGTCGAGAGCAATGGTATTATGAATGACCCAGCACTAATAATGTAGCACTCCAATACCTCTAATAAAGAGCAGCAAAAAAGATTAAGGTTACTCCAAATGCCAATGAGTATCCTGTCCTTGGTGCATCGGGTGGAAAAATGGCAATAAAGAAAACACGCAGCCTTTGCCCAGTCTGTGGGTCGGTTCTCGAAGCAGAGATCGTAGAGGAAGAGGGAAAGATCTGGCTTGTGCGGACCTGCCCTGAACACGGAACATTCCGGCACCTTTACTGGTCAGATGCGGAGATGTACCACCGGTTCGAGCATTACGATGCAGTCGGACGAGGTGTGACCAATCCGCAGAACCCTGTGGCGTCCGATACCTGCCCGACAGCATGCGGCCTGTGCAGCAACCACCATTCCGGTACGCTGCTTGCAAATATCGACCTGACCAACCGGTGCAACCTGGATTGCGACTTCTGCTTTGCCAATGCCCGTGCATGCGGGTTTGTGTATGAACCTTCATTTGACGAAATCGTCGGCATGATGCAGGTGCTCCGGAGCGAAAAACCGGTACCTGCTCCTGCCGTACAGTTCTCCGGCGGGGAGCCGACCATGCGGGACGATCTCGTGGAGATTGTCAAAAAAGCAAAGGAACTGGGATTCCCGCAGGTCCAGATCGCCACAAACGGTGTAAAACTGGCCAATAACCCGGTGCTTGCCCAGCAGCTCAAGGATGCCGGGCTGTCTACCGTGTATCTCCATTTCGACGGGGTCACACCGGCCACGAACCCGTTTTTGAAGATCCACCTCAAGGCGCTGGAGAACCTTAACAAGGCCGGCCTCGGGGTAGTGCTCGTCCCGACCATCATCAAGGGGAGAAACGATAAAGAGGTTGGCGAGATCCTCAAATTTGCCGCCGACCATATCTCGATTGTGCGGGGTGTCAACTTCCAGCCGGTATCCTTTACCGGGGCAAAAAATGATGAGGATATCGATAAGGAAAGAATCACGATCCCCGAGCTTATCGACGATATCGAGGCACAGACAAATGGCGTCCTGAATAAGAGCGATTTTTACCCGGTGCCCTGTGTCCTGCCATTCTCTGATCTCGTTGAGGCCTACACGGGCCGGCCCCAGGTCCGCTTCACCGCCCACGAACACTGCGGTGCGGCAACGTATGTCTTTGTCACCAAAGACGGCATGACCCCGGTGACCCGGATGGTCGACGTGGAAAGCCTCTTTTCCGCGATCGAGCAGATGGCAAACAAACTCAAAAAAGGCGGGACGATCAACAAGTACGCCACCCTGCTTGAAGGCGTAAAAGAGCTCCATGCCTCGTTCAAGAAAGGTGAGAAGGGGAGCACAGCGGAGTTCTGGAAACTGATTGGAAAGACCCTGATCGGCCAGAACTTCGATGCACTGCGGGAGTTCCACTGGAATGCGCTTTTTATCGGGACCATGCATTTCATGGACAAGTACAATTACGATATCGAGCGCGTACAGCGCTGCTGCATCCATTACGCCACGCCGGATGGCAAACTGATTCCTTTCTGTACCTACAACAGCGGCCCGGTGTACCGCGAGCAGGTCTGGAAGAAACATGCAAAAAAGCAGCAGTAATTCCTTTTTTTTCCGCCCTGCTAAGGAGACCTCGTAAGAGGTATCAAAATCCCGGCGTCAGAATCCGTCTTTTACGGGAATGGCAACTCTGTACCGGTTGCCTGGCGCATGGCAAGCGATGCGATTGCAAGGTCCTGGATGGCAAGACCTGTGGAGTCAAAGACCGTAATCTCTTCTGCGCTCTCACGCTTTTTTTCTCCTATCACCACTTCTCCCAAAGTACCGGCAATCATCCCCGGCTGGTACAGCCCGGTGCTGATCGGGACATTGATCTCGCCCGAGTGGAATGCCTGCGCAGGATCGTCCACAAAGACCCGGGCCCGGGAAAGGATCTTTGGATCGAGTTCCTCTTTACCGGGCGCATCGGCACCGATCGCATTGATATGCGTACCCGGGTGTATCCATTCGCTTTTGACAAAGGGAGTCCGGGAAGGCGTTGTGGTAACCAGGATATCGCAGTCGCAGGCCCGTTCTAAGGAGACACTCTCTGCAGGCAGCGGGGCCAGTCGTGCGGCAAACGCCGCTGCATGGGTGCTGTCCCGGCTCCATACCCGGATCCCGGACAGGGATACCTCAAGCGCGG
This sequence comes from Methanoregula boonei 6A8, assembly GCF_000017625.1. Taxonomy (NCBI): domain Archaea; kingdom Methanobacteriati; phylum Methanobacteriota; class Methanomicrobia; order Methanomicrobiales; family Methanoregulaceae; genus Methanoregula; species Methanoregula boonei. The sequence goes on from NC_009712.1 coordinate 823,428, forward strand.
TCGCCAGTACCTGCGCTTCAGCCTGCCGGCCGGTACCGATAACACCGAGCACGCACTCCTTTTTTGGAGCCAGGTACCTGGCCGCGATTGCCCCGGCAGCCCCGGTACGCAGATCCGTAAGCCGGGTTGCATTCAGGATTGCCGTGGGTCTGCCGGTGGCGACATCCAGGATGATCGTGAGTGCCATTACCGTAGGGAGGCCGGCCTTTGGGTTATCCGGGTGGACATTAACGATTTTTACTCCTGCAATCCCCAGCGTTGGGAGGAACCCGGGCATGGTGCGGAAGTCCCCGGCCGGCAGGGTGATGTAGACCTTGGGGGGCATCTGCACCAGGCCTCTCCCGTGATCGGCAAATGCAGCTTCAACAACCCGGTTTATATCGCCAGGATCGAGATTCCGGTCCGGATCAGGGAAATACCTCATACCGAAGTGATTCACCTGATCCGATTTAGGGTTATGCCCGCGGTGCAAAGTCCGGTTATACGTGACCATCATTACGGGAGTACAAGGCTCTGCCTCGCAATCCCGCATCCAGCGTATTATGGGAGTAAAAAAAGGCTGCCTGAGGATCAGGCGTATTCCATTTCCTTAAGGGTCTTTTCTGCAAGATCCTTCATGCGTGCCGATATCCGGGAGGACGAGCTATAGTCCACTTCCTTCATGGCATTTGCGATCTCGTTTCCCAGCACGAATATGGCGTACTTGTGCTCGAGTTTGCTCTTGTGCAGCTGGGACGGAGTGATCTTCAGGGCACCGTACTGGGAAAACTTCAGATCCGGGTTTGCCTCTTCAAAATAATCCTTGACCTCGTAGAGAATCTTGTGAAGGCTGATAAGTTCTTCCTTATGCAAAAGTACCACACCAAAGTGTTACATGGGGTGCATCCTGCATAAATATATTTGTCCGGGCCCGGTTTTACGAGCTCATTTTCATTAATCTGATGTTTAAAGGCCTTTTTATAATGCCTTTAAAATCTTTTGCTGCTACGTATTCGAGCCCTTTCCAGACAAGCCGGTCAAGCAGTTTCTGGTCTACCGTGCGATCCACCACAACACCTGCAGCAGGCTCCTCCAGTGTCTCGACGGCCTTTTCCACTTCTTCTGATCGGCTCTCCCGGATAACCACCATATCCTGGTTGAGGAACCGGGCCACGTTTTTTCCCTTCACGTCATCCATGTGGTCGCGGAGTGTTGTCGGGACCTTGGATGTACCGTCCCGGATCCGCTTCTGGCTGACCGCCTGTTTTCCTGTCGTGTCGCTGTTTCCCCCCTCGTCATGAGCCGGGGCAGTACGGGCCGGGCGGCCGCCGAGGTCCCCGGGCAGCTCTGCGGAATCCTCAAAATACTGGTCCCGCACATACTCGACCGGAACCTTATTCCTGAGTGTCTTAATGACCTCTTTTTTCGACATGTCCTCTACGCTTTTTCCGCGGGGAGAAAATGCCACAAAATCGATATCTGCTACCTGCAGCAGTTCCCGGAGGATCAGCTCGCCGCCCCGGTCGCCGTCAAAGAACGCGGTAGTGGTCTTCTTTTCCGTCAGCTCCACGATGGATTTGGGGATGTTGGTCCCTTCCACGGCAACGGTGTTCTTGATGCCGTACCGCAGCAGGTTGATCACATCTGCCCGTCCCTCGACAATAATAATTGCGTCCGACTCAAGGACATTGGGGCCGGCCGGCAGCTTCTCTTCCCCTATCGTTCCGATCTTCTCTACCCGGAGTGTCTGGCGGACATCATCGAGCAGCTCATCGCTGTCGATCGTCCCGTCATCGAATCGTTCAACCAGAATCTCTTTTGCCCGTTCAACGATCTTTTTTCTCTTGCTGACCCTGATGTCCTCGACCATCTTTACCGAGACATGGGCCACGCAGGGGCCCACGCGGTCTATGGTCTCAAGCGATGCGGCAAGGATGGCCGTTTCTGCCCGGTCAAGGGAAGTGGAGATCAGGATCTCCCCGCTGGTTTCGCCTTTCTTGCTTGCTATCTGGACATCGATCCTGCCGACCCGCCCGGTTCTCTGGAGATCCCGCAGGTCAAGGTCTTCGCCGAGTAACCCTTCAGTCTGCCCGAAAATGGCACCGACTACGTCAGGTTTCTCGACCACCCCCTCTGCAGTGAGGCTGATGTGAATAAGGTACTTGGTAGTATCCGGTGAATACACGTAAACGCACCCCCATGTATCATGCGATGGATGAAATGCCTGATCATAGGTATAAATTATATATACTGTGTTGAATTACTTAAAGTGTAGGTTCAGGGATACCTTTTTATCTGTATCGCCCGGGTGGCGGCAGCAGGGTATTATCCCGGTCTTTTCAGCAGGAAACCCGTGGCTCTTATCTGCTAATCTTTTGAAAAGAGGAGCCCGGACAACCGTTCTTTTGTGATGCCGGCAATCCTCACCTTCTTCTGGGACGAGGTAAGTCCGGCAACAATAGTGACCGAAGCAGCAGGTACACCGGTACCTGCACTGATAATTCCGATAACCGCTTTATTTGCCTTACCGTTTACCGCAGGCGCGGCAACCCGGCAGCCGATAGCCTTGCGCCATTCATTGTAGCCTGCAGGAAAGAGATCTGATTTTGCACCGGCGGTGACTTCGATACTGACAAGAACACCATCGCGATCTTCAAGGACTGCATCCGCGATCGTGGACATTTTTGCCTCGGGAAAGGAAGTGTCGCCCGGCGTAAACACACGCGGATCACCAGTGGCTGTTACCGTTCTTCACCGGTGGAAATAACCCTTGCGCCGGGCGATGCCTGTCGCGCACCCGGGTTGTCCCATGGATCACATCCAGGCACTTGCCAATCGATCACCCGGGGACCTATGGGTGCGCTGTGTCGGCACCCTGTTTCATCTGTTGCACAGGGTATTTAGCATTTCTGCGAGCCCGATCGGGGATTTGTCTCCCTTTCACCTCTTCCTGCTCCCCAAAATCCTCCGTTTTACTCGTCTCATCACGGTGACGGGAGATACCCTTTGCCGGGATACCAGGCCGGATGTGTGTCGAAAAACTCCCCGTCACAAAATGCGATCTCCCCGCCAAGTATCACTGTCCGGGGAAAGATGGCCGGCAGCCCTTCAAACGGTGTCCATCCGCACCTGCTGTGCAGGAATTCCGGCTCTACGGTACTGGAAGACCGGGGATACAGGGCAAAATCCGCACGGTCGCCCGGGGAAAAACCGGCCGGGGGAATACCGATAAGCGCTGCGGGTGCTGTTGAAGTCTTTCGGATTACATCCGCAAGGGAGATCTGTTTATCCAGCACCTTTGCCATGAGCAGGGGAACGAGCGTCCCAACACCCGGAACTCCTGAGGGCGCATCCGGGAAGGGGAGTGCCTTTTCTGCTGCGGTGTGAGGTGCATGATCGGATGCGATCACATCGATGCGATCCCATCTCTCCCAGAGGCTCTTCCTCTCGCGTTCAGTTCTCACGGGAGGATTTACCTTGAACCGGCAGTCTGCATCACCGGTCATCTCCCGGGAGAGGAAGAGGTGGTGGGGAGTAACCTCCACGGATCCCTGTGCGGCATCTATCGATCCTGCCGTGCTCATGTGGCAGAAATGGAGCCGGCACCCGCAGGTGTTGCATTCCCGGACTGCGATCACGGCTTCTTTTTCCTGCACTCCAGAGCGCAGGGCATCGTGGGCGGCAAGACCCGTATCTTCACCGGGAGTGATCCCTTCTGCATGGACCGTGGCAAGACCCCCCAAAGCCTGGATGCGATTAAGCGCGCGGGAGAACACGGCTTTATCCACGGCTTCACCGTAACTTGACGGGGCAAAGAAGATCTCCCCAAATGCCATGGCCCCGGCCATCCACATTGCTTCTATCGGAGTGCCCGGCGTAATCCCGCTGTTGACGGCAAAGCTGCAGGATGAATGTGCCTGAGCATCACGGACCCGGTTAAGAAATAATTCCGGCGATGTAAGGGGCGGGATCGTGTTTGGCTGGTCCACAACGACCGTTACTCCGCCGGCAAGCGCGCTCCTGCTCCCGGTCTCCCAGTCCTCTTTTGCCGACTGGCTCCCTCCCCGCATGTGGACGTGGATATCCACGGCAGCCGGCAGGACAAAAAGGCTGGTGCAGTCAATTTTCTTATCTCCTGCCGCCACTCCGGCGCCGGCGTGGACGACCCGGCCGTTGCGAATCGTGATATCTGTCCTGCGCCCATCGGGAAGCTGGACATTGACAAGGACAAGACCGGGAGCGCTCTCCATGCAATACGATCGGTACCGGAATCATATAGTAATGCTGTTTTGCAAAAAGCCGGTGCAGGACTTTTCAGGAATCAATCCAATCCTTTTTCAACTGTGTCCCGGAATAAAGATCTAGTGGCCGGAACCGGGGAGAAAAAAATCCCCGAATCCTCTGCAAGAGGTCCGGCGCTATGGGGGAGTTTATGGATAAGGTAATCAAAGTCGCGCTCGGGCTCTTTATTGTTATTCTGGTCGTGTTTGTTTCTATTGTCTCGTACATGATCTATGTGGATACGATGTACCGGGATTCTCTTTCCAGCAATTACGAGTACTCCTGCACCATCTCGACTGAGGGCGTCCTGTCCAATGTCACGCTTTTCCTGCCGGTTCCCGCGGACATTCAGGGAAATTCGCCGGTGATTGCACAGATCAGCAGCCAGGATATCTCCGGGGTTCCTGCGAACTGGAACCTGACGCTCTTTGATACCGGCAAGGGAACGCTCCTGCAGGTGGCAGCGCCGGTGATCGGGCAATCCCCGGCTAACGGGAATGCGCAGCCAGTTACGGTATCCCTTACGGTGAATGTGTCATCACCGGCTCTTATTGATACTGCATCGCCGGTTGCACATGCTGCGGTGTTCCGCCCGGTCCAGAATATCCAGACGGTTTCCTGTCCTGCCGATGCAGCAGCGTTCGCCGGTAATTTGTCCTGTTACCAGTACCAGACAAGTATCTACGCGGATTATACGGCCGCACCAACGGCATCGCTTGCCATCAGTGCAGGTGTCACCGGGACAAATTCCTGGAAGATCTTCTCGCCGGCCTCAAACGGGTACCGGAATACGATTAGCGTGCCAACCCTGCACGGGGAGAATCACGGGTGGGTGAACGCAGTTGGCGGAATAGTGGCGGGCATCGGGTCGTACGATGTCCCCTCAATCTGATCCTTTTTTTCTCACACTCAGGAACTGATTCCCATGGATAAACGATCCGATACCCGGGCAAACGGAACGCGCCGTGACGCCATCCGTCCCGGCTGCATAGTGGATATCGTTCTCAAGGAGGACCAGCGGAGCGGAAAAGTGACCCGGGGCATAGTCCAGGATCTCCTGACCAACTCCGCGACGCACCCGCACGGCATCAAGGTTCGGCTCCGGGACGGGCGAGTCGGGCGGGTAGCCTGTGTCATCGGGACTGAAGAGTCCTCCGGCACCGGGCACTGATCGACGCCGCAGGGGCCGGCCGCAACCGTTAAAAAAAGATTCTCCTTATTTCCAGTCCCGTGAGACGATAGTACTGCCCTCTTCTTTTTTGCGCTCAATCTCCGCTTTGAGGGAGGCAAGCATCTCCGGGCTTACCAGGCTCCCGCTCATGATATAGAGGGAGCGCTTCTTTGTCTCCGGGTCGGTCTCGTACGTCACGATGAAATCCTCGTGATTGGCCAGAGCCGCAAGGAGCATCTCTGGCAGGGTATCTACCAGGGTCTTCTTTGTCCGTACCCGATGCTTTTTGATCAATGTCATGCCGGTGTATTTTCCCTCTGATCCAATAAGGACTCTCCGGTTTTCTCTCCGGGTGGGAATGGCCGGATGCGAAATGCGCTTTGAGGGAGCCTGGCCCCCTCGGTCGGGCAGAGTCTTTTTTTTCCGGAAGCTTCGGAGATCGTGATGCGATCTTTTTTTTAGAAAACCTCATCTGCCGGGTTGATGAATTGAAGAGATTGGATCCCGCCTTCAGGGTGCTGGGATGGCATGCATCACGCGGGTAAAAAAAATTCAGGGTGTCTTTTGCACGCCATATATTTTGCATTGCTGCTTTTTCTATAGCAAAGATATTTTGGGGCTTCCGGGATCATCGTTCCACCGCATACCTCATTACCCGGTAAAGATATACCGGTATTTGGAGAGATGGTGTATGCGGGATCTCATCACTACTGCTGAAATCTGGAAGGAAGGCAGCATGTACACATCCTACTGCCCGGAACTTGATATTGCCAGTTGCGGTCACACTCAGGAAGAGGCGCGTAAGAACTTACGGGAAGTCATCGCCATCCAGCTGGAAGAAACGGAAAAACTGGGAACTCTCGATGATCTCCTCAATGAATCCGGGTATACCCGGGAGGGGAATGTCATAAAGACCGGCAAAAAAATTGTTTGCTTTGAAGAGATCAGGATCCCGGTTTCAATACAGTAATATGAAAAACCGCTCAAAAGTACGAGAGCATCTGCTTTCGATCTCTTTTCTAAAACAACCTGTCTTGGGTGATGCCCGGTGAAAAAAATTTCCCCCACGGATTGGAAGACGCAGGTGAGGATATTTGAAAAAGCGGGATGTACATTCATCCGCCAGAGTGGCGATCATCTTATCTTCCATCACCCTTCTGCAAAACGGGCTGTCGTGATTCCCCGGTATGATGAAGTCCCGGTTACAATCATCCTCAACAATATGAAAACTATTGGCATGACGCGGGAAGATTACCTGCGACAGATCCACGAATAACCGGAACCTGATCCGGTACCGGTTCTTCCTCATCCCGCCCCCAAAATACTCCCATAAAACGCTTCTTTTCGGTTCTCGTGGAAATAAGGGCAGTAAATCGGCTTATTTGGCAAAATACGCCAAAATTGAGCCCCATATAATGCCCATAATCGGCCTGTAATGGCCTTTTTTCGGCACTTTTTTCCCGGAAAGGGACAAATGCCCGTTTGAGGTGAGATCAGGGCAGGAAAGGGCCTTTATGAGGTTCATTAAAATCGTCAGATTGCAAAAATACGGCTTATTTGGGCTTGGATTAAAACGGAGCCCAAATTGGGCTCCGATGGTACCCCAAAAAAGGGTCATCCGGGCTCAATTTGGGGCCGGATGGGATGAGGTCCGCAGGGAGCACGCGGGGAGGAGAGGAGTGCTCAAAAGGGTGCAAAAACCCGGGTCAGGGTACTAGGAATTAATATCCTCTTTTGCTAATCTATTCTGTGAGAGCAACGAGGCGGCCGGCATGGACATCTACGAGCTTATCGCACAAAAAAGACCGGACATTCTTGCACTCGCAGATCGGTTTGCCATAAAAAACATCCGGATCTTCGGCTCGGTTGCCCGCAAGGAAGCAACAGAAAAAAGCGATATCGATTTTTTAGTGGAGTTTCCTCCGGGCACATCGCTCATCACCCATGCTGCATTCCAGCAGGAACTCTCGGAACTGCTCGGGCGAAGTGTTGATGTTGCATCGGCAAACGGGATCAACGAACATTTCCGCAGGATCGTGCTACAGGAAGCCGTGCCGCTATGAGAACTGATCGTGATCGTCTCCGCGATATTCTTGAAGCAGTCAGTAAGATCGAAAGGAAACTTCCGGACTAAACCCTCCCATTTTGCATCAGTGGGGATATCGTGGGGGCTGTCGCCCCCACACCCCCACGAGCGAGAGAGCCGCCGCCCCCGACGGGGCGCCCCCGCGGCGGCATTGAAATAGAATCATCCACCGCACTTGCCCAAGCAGAGGGCCCGATGAGGCGCCCGAGCGACTATGAGCAAAAGCGAGGAGGGGAAGGAATCGCAATAAAATATTTCTGGGGTTTTGAAAAGAGATTGATGCCCGACGCGCAAAACGCCTCGTCGGGTTTTGCGCTACGCACTTACCGGGATCCCAGTGCCTCTAAAAATCCATAAAGTGGGACGTCTCAAATGGGATCATGTCAGAATCTGTAGGAAAAAGGACTCACCAAGAAAGATGGATGGAATTTCTGGCTTGGGTTGTGGCTATTGCAGCATTTGCTTCAATAACTCTGCAAGTAATCGCTTTAACAGACCCATTACGAATCGTAGAAGGAGTACTCACGGATATATTTCTTCTCGTGGCTGTCAGTATTTCGTACATCACCGTTGTTAAAGGAAAGGATTAACTTTTTTAGAATCCGCAGTTTCCGGAACCCATAAAAAAGAAAATGCTACCTTAAAAAAAGAAGATTCTGCAAGTAAAACTTCAGAAAAAGTGCGAGGGATGGGAGTCGAACCCATGAATCCCTGCGGAACTGGATCTTAAGTCCAGCCGAGTTGGCCACTTTCGTACCCTCGCGCCCTATAGTATTTGCCTGTAGGATAAAAAGAATCGTGGCGTTTGCGGGTCCGGCAAAAAGAGAACCTGCCCTGCCGGGATACATCACATCCGGAGTCCCCGAGGATATCCTTTGAGCCGGTGGCCGGGTTTACCCGCAGGGGTTGGTGCCAGCGCGAACGCATTATATCATTTGCCGTATCCATACTGTATCCGGCGAGTGCATGACATCCTTTACCTGTACCGGCTGGGTTGAACGGGACGGTACCCGGCTTTCCCCGGCAGAGATCGAGAAGGTGGTGCGGGCCGATCCGGCAGGGGTCCGGACGTTCGGCGGCGAATTCTTCCTCTCATGGGATACGTGTCATGCACGCGATCATTTTGGCATCATCCCGGGCCCGGGCCCGAAGGGTGCGCTTGTCTGCAATGGCGAGGTGCTGAGTCTGATCGAGCCGGACCCGGCACCGTGCACCCTTGAGGAAGCGATTGTGACCGCGGTCCGGCTCCGCAGCGATGAGGGTGTTACCGCACTCTCGGGCGGCGTGGACTCGGGTCTTGTGGCTGCGCTTGCACAGCGCGAATGCGTGGCTGTCGGTATGAAGGGTTCCCATGATCTTGCCCGTGCGCGGCGTGCGGCAGACCTTCTTGGCCTTACCTGTACTGAGGTTGAGATCACTTCCCCTGAGATCGAGACAGCCCTCCCGAAGGTAATTGCGGCTATACCAAAAAAAGACCCGGTCAATACCGGTATCGCCCTCACCATGTATTTTGTTGCCCGGTGGGCAGGAGAGCACGGGTACCGCCGCATCCTTGCCGGGCAGGGGGCAGACGAGCTCTTCGGCGGCTATGCCCGGTATCTCACCTCTCCTACCCTTGAAGAAGATCTCGCACGGGATGTTGCAGGGCTGGAATTCCAGGCCGCACGCGACCAGGCAGTTGCCGCCCTGTTTGGGACATATCTCTCCATGCCCTACCTGGATATCCGGGTTGTGCGCGCTGCACGCGCCATCCCGGCCTGCGAAAAAGTACGGGACGGGCAGCGTAAAATCCCCCTGCGGGAAATTGCAGCGCACCACATCCCGCAGGAACTGGCCGGCTATGAGAAGAAAGCCATGCAGTACGGGAGCGGGGTTTGGGGAGAGCTAAAGAAGCTTGCCCGTAAAAATGGTTATAAAACGTCCGTGCAAGATTACATAGACCACATCGGACGGGTGGAACATGGTCACTGAAAAAGACGTAGAGCATATCGGTGAACTTGCCGATATCGGCATCGATACCCATGAACTTGCCACTTTTACCGGCCAGTTCAATGCAATTGTGGAATATTTTGACGTGCTTGACCGGGTGAAGGGAGACGGAGCGGTCAGCCGGGATCTCTATAATATCCTCCGGGATGACGAGATCGAACCGTCGCTCCCGCAGGAAGAAGCGTTAAAGAATGCCGGGGCACAGGAAGACGGGTTTATCAAGGCCCCACGGGTGATGTAGTGGCAGAGCATACGATCCGTTTTGAACCAGACGACCGGTACAACGCGTTCCTGACCGTCTGCCCGCACCCGGACCATGGCAAAGGAGATCTCTCCGGCATCGCAGTTGCCGTCAAGGACAATATCTCAACCCTGGGCATCGAGACTACCTGCGCATCAAAGATCCTCAAAGGCTATGTTCCGCCCTACGATGCGCACGCGGTGACCCTGCTCAAAAATGCCGGCGCAGCGGTGGCCGGCAAGACCAACATGGACGAGTTCGGGATGGGCACAAGCACCGAGAACTCGGCGTTTGGTCCCACCTTAAATCCCCGTGACACCGGAAGGGTTCCCGGCGGATCTTCCGGGGGAAGTGCTGCCGCGGTTGCAGCGGGCATGGTGCGGATGGCGCTTGGCACTGACACCGGGGGTTCAATCCGCTGCCCCGCTGCGTTCTGCGGGATCGTGGGCCTGAAGCCTACGTACGGCCGGGTCTCCCGGTACGGCCTGATCGCGTACGCAAATTCGCTGGAGACGATCGGTCCGATGGCAGCAAACGTGTCCGATGTCTCGCTGCTGATGTCGGTGATTGCCGGGCACGACCGGCGGGACACCACCTCGTACGACCGGCCGTACCAGCACACCCCGTCCGCTGAGATAAAAAGGCTGAGGATCGGTATCCCGGAGGAGTACTTCGGGGCAGGGGTTGACCCGGAGGTTGCATCCGTAGTCAAGAGGGCGATAGGCCGGCTTGAAGAGCTCGGCGCCGTCACCGTCCCGTGCAGCATCCCGTCGATGGAATATGCACTCGCCGCTTACTATGTGATCTGCACCAGCGAGGCCAGTTCCAACCTTGCGCGGTTCGACGGGGTCCGGTACGGCCCGGCTGCCGATACCAAAAAGTCGTGGCATGCGGCGTACCAGGACGTGCGGAAGCAGGGGTTCGGCCCCGAGGTCCGGCGCCGGATCATGCTCGGGACGTTTGCCCTTTCCTCGGGATATTACGGGAAGTATTATGCAAAAGCGCAGGTGGCCCGGGAGAATGTCAGGAAGGACTTTGCCCGGCTCTTAACTGACGTGGACGTGCTCTGTGGTCCCACGATGCCAACCATCGCGTTTAAGCTGGGCGAAAAGAGCGACCCGCTCTCCATGTACCTTTCCGATATCCTGACCGTGCCGGTGAACCTTGCCGGTATACCGGCGATCTCGGTGCCCTGCGGGAAGGTGCAGGGGATGCCGGTCGGGCTCCAGGTGATGGGCAGGCCGTTTGAAGACGAGCGCGTGGTGGACGTTGCCTATGCGTACGAGCAGGCGGTGAAGGCATGATCGATGCAGATGTGATCGTTGGCCTTGAGGTCCACTGCCAGCTGGATACAAAGAGCAAGCTCTTCTGCGGCTGCTCCACGGATTACCGGGACGATGGCCCCAACACCCATGTCTGCCCGATCTGCCTTGGCCTCCCGGGCACGATGCCGGCCTTAAACAAGCGTGCAATCGAATACGCCATGAAAGTGGCAAAAGCGCTCAACTGCACGATTGTCCCTGAGTCCGAGTTCTCGCGGAAGAACTACTTCTACCCAGACCTTGACAAAGCTTACCAGATTACGCAGTACGACAAGCCGCTTGCACAGGGCGGATATGTCGAGATCGAGGGCGACGACGGGAAGGAGCGGAAGATCCAGCTCACCCGCATCCACGTGGAGGAGGACCCGGGCCGGCTCGTGCACATGGGAAATGCCGAACGCGGGCGGTACTCCCTTGTGGATTACAACCGTGCCGGCATCCCGCTCATCGAGATTGTCTCCGAGCCGGACATGCGCTCGCCAAAGGAGGCAAGGAAATTCCTCAACAAGCTCCGCGCCACGCTCGAATACCTTGGCGTCTTTGATTCGGAAAAGGAGGGATCGCTGCGTGTCGATGCAAACATCTCTCTGCGGGGAAACGAGCGCGTGGAAGTCAAGAACATCACCTCCTATAAAGGAGTGGAAAAGGCGCTCACCTTCGAAGTGACCCGGCAAAAGAACCTGATCCGGCGCGGCCTTCCCGTGGAACGCGAGACCCGGCACTACCTTGAGGCCCGGGGGATCACCCAGTCGGCCCGCTCCAAGGAGACGGAGAACGATTACCGGTACTTCCCCGAGCCCGACCTCCGGCCCCTCCGGGTCCAGTCATGGGTAAAGGATATCGCGCTCCCCGAGCTTCCGGATGCCCGGCGCGAACGGTTCGTTACCCAGTACAGCTGCTCGCTGAACCATGCCCGGACCCTGACCGGCGAACTCAAAATGGCCAACTTCTTTGAGGGCGTGGTTTCCGGCGACCGGGCGGGGCTGTGCAGCCTTGCGGCCACGTGGATTGCCGACACTCTTGCCGGGGAACTTAACTACCGGAACATGGGGATCGACTGTGTAGACCCGCACCGCTTCGGCAGCCTGCTTGCCATTCTCAGGGCCGGAACCATCACGGATAAAAGCGGTGTCGAAGTCCTCCGGGTCATGCTCGATGAGCAGCTCAAAGGAGAGACCGTGGAGACGCCCGAAGCGATCGTAGCACGGCTCAACCTTGCAAAGACTGCCGGGGATGACGGGGCCCTTGCCGCTGCGGTAAAAGAAGTAATAAGCGAAAATCCAAAAGCAATCGAGGATTACAAGGCCGGAAAGAACGGGGCGATAAACTTCCTTGTCGGCCAGGTAATGAAAAAGACCCGGGGCCGCGCCGATCCCGGAGAACTCAACCGTCTGGTAGTCGCGGCCCTGAAGGATGGGGGACAGTGATCTGACGTGCACCTGATCGTTGCTGAAAAGAACATCTCGGCCCACCGGATTGCCCAGATCCTGGCCGGAGGTACCAGGGTTATCGAGAAAAAGGATGCCGGGGTATCCACCTACAGTTTTGGGGATACTATCACGGTGGGGCTGCGCGGCCACGTGGTGGAAGTGGATTTCGAGCCCGGCTATGAGAACTGGCGCAGCGAAAAGTACACACCCCGCAGCCTGATCGATGCAAAAACCATCAAGGTGCCTACCGAAAAAAGGATCGTTTCCCTTGTCCAGAAACTTGCCCGCCATGCAGACCGGGTTACCATTGCCACTGATTTTGATACCGAGGGGGAACTGATCGGGAAAGAGGCCTATGAATTGGTGCGTGCGGTCAATAAGAACGTAAAGATCGACCGGGCCCGGTTCTCCGCGATCACAGCGCAGGAGATTGGTTCTGCCTTTGCAAACACAACTGACCTTGATTTTGCTCTTGCCGCTGCCGGCGAAGCCCGCCAGTCCATCGATCTCATGTGGGGCGCATCGCTCACCCGGTTTATATCGCTTGCCGCAAAGAGGGGAGGCAACAATATCTTATCCGTGGGCCGGGTCCAGAGCCCCACGCTCTCCATGATCGTTGACCGGGAAAAAGAGATCGAGAAGTTTGTCCCGGAGAAGTACTGGCAGCTGGGCCTTCTTACGGAAAAGGCGGGCGAGCAGATCGAGGCCCGGCACACAAACGGCCGCTTCAAGGACCAGAAGGCAGCAGAACTTGCCCGTGACCGGACAAAAGAACCGCTCGTGGTAACCGAGGTCAGGGAAGGTACAAAACAGGACCGGTCCCCGTCCCCGTTCGACACCACCACCTACATTGTTGCAGCAGCCCGGCTGGGTTTTTCTGCTGCAAATGCGATGCGGATTGCCGAAGAACTGTACATGAACGGGTACATCTCGTACCCCAGAACGGACAATACCGTATACCCGGCATCCCTTGACCTCAATGGCGTGCTTGCCACGATAAGGAACTCGCCCTTTACAAAAGACGTTGACTGGATCATTTCCCACCGGCGGGCCGAGCCTACACGAGGGAAGAAATCCTCTACCGATCACCCGCCGATCTATCCCACCGGTGTTGCCACCCGGGAAGGGATCGGGGATGACGCATTCCGGATCTACGAACTGGTGCTGCGCCGGTTTTTGGCAACGCTTGCCCCGGATGCACTCTGGAAGACCCTCAAGGTGAACTTTGAGGCCGGTGGCGAAACCTACACCGTGACCGGAGGGCTCCTGCTCGAACCGGGCTGGCATGCGGTGTACCCGTTCTCCGAAGCAAAGGAGACGATCCTCCCGGCATTTGTTACCGGAGAGAAACTACCGATACGAAAAGTCAACCTTGAGGAAAAGGAGACCCTTCCCCCTGCCCGGTACACGCAGAGCAAGCTCATCCAGAGGATGGAAGAGCTTGGCCTTGGCACCAAGAGTACGCGCCATGAGGTGATAGCACGGCTTGTCTCCCGCAAATATATCGAAGGTAATCCCCTTCGTCCGACCCTTGTGGGCCGGGTAGTGACCGAGGCGCTGGAGCAGAACGCCGATACGATCACCAAACCCGAGATGACCCAGACAATCGAATCGCACATGCAGCAGATAAAGGAGAGCAAGCGGACCCGCGACGATGTGATTGCGGAATCGCGCAGCATGCTGCATAAGGCATTTGACCAGCTCGAGGCAAACGAGCAGGTGATAGGAAACGATATCCGGGACCGCACCGCAGAGGAACTCAACCTGGGCCGCTGCCCGGCCTGCGGCGGGACGCTTGCGATCAAGCACATGCGGGGATCGACCCAGTTCATTGGCTGTTCGCGGTACCCTGAGTGTACATTCAATATCGGTCTCCCGGTCACCCAGTGGGGCTGGGCAGTCCGCACCGACGATATCTGCGACAAGCACCACCTCCACTTCGTGCGCCTTGTCAGGAAGGGCGCCCGTCCCTGGGATATCGGCTGCCCGCTCTGCCACCATATCAGCTCCAATGCAGAGTCCCTCACCGAGATCCCCTCCATGGATGAGGCCCTTCTCGAAAAGGCGCGATCAAAGCATATCTACACAGTCGCGGAGATCGCACGGAGCGAGCCGGATGCCCTTGCAAAGTCCCTTGACCTGCCCTTAGAGAAAGCAGGGAAACTAAAAAGTGAAGCCGGGATTGTCCTTGAAAAGCTGCGGCGGCGCTCCGAGTGCCGCAAGTTTTTGCGCAACCACCTGATCCCGCGCAAGGGGCGCAGCTATGCAAAGATCATGGAAGCCCTCGGTCAGTCCGGGGTAACAGATCTCGCAAGCCTTGCCCATGCAACCCCGGCAACACTCCAGCAGGCCGGTATTGGCGAAACCGAGGCCCGTGACCTTCTTACTGAGGCCCGGCTCACCCATAACAGCCAGCTCTTAAAAGGGACCGGTATCCCGGCCGTGAGCCTGAAAAAGTACCTGGAAGCCGGCGTTTCCGGTCCTGAAGATTTTGTCTCCACCGGGGCAGAGAAACTTGCGACCTTAACCGGGATGAGCACCGGCACGATAAACCGGCACCTGGCCCTTGTCTGCGAGTACCTGCACCGCCCCGTGCCGTTAGCCGTTCCCAAGGCAAAACTTGCGAAAGGGAGAAAGGAACTGCTCTCGGTTAAGGGCCTTGCCGCAACCACGGCAGACAAGCTTATCGGGGCAGGGGTCATAAGTGGGGATCTCCTGCTTGCAGCGGATACCAAAAAACTTGCAGCCTCAACCGGGATTGATGAGGAAAAGCTCCGGGGTTACCAGGCACTGATGAAGAAAAAAAAGGAAAACGCGATCATACGGATCTGAAGGATTTTTTTTCCGGGGAATCACGGTTGCCACCCGGGGCGCATTATAGCCGGGAATTCTGCTTACATCCCTGAGACCGGTAACAAATTCTTATGTTTTATTTCCCGAATCCCGGTCCCCGCGAGGGTCATCCGGACGAACCGATGACCGTCTTTTCCAGAACCCCCGGAGCACCGGTTTATTGGGATCGACAACCAATCTGTTCCTGATACTGATGAAGTGGAAAGACTGGGTGCATGTGACCAAACTCGATCCGGATAAACAGCTTGGGCCCGGCGACATCGATGCAATAGCCGCAAGCGGGACCGATGCACTGATGCTCTCGGGTACCTTAAACGTGACCAAAGAGAACCTGCTCGCCCTCCAGAAGATGATCGCGCAGTACGACTTGCCGCTCGTCATGGAGCCGGCGGGGCCCGAGGCAGTACTTATGGAAGGGATCGAGTATGTCTTTGTACCAAGTGTCCTCAACACGACCGACGTGCAGTGGATCGTAGGCAAGCACCGGTCCTGGGTACAGCAGCAGGACGGGAAGATCCCCTGGGACATGGTGGTCCCCGAGGCATATATTGTCCTTAACCCTGCATCGTCGGTGGGCCGGGTGACAAAGGCGGTCTGCGATCTCAAGCCTGCCGAGGTGGCTGCGTACACCGAAGTTGCCGACCGGTACTTCCATTTTCCCATCGTCTATATCGAATATTCCGGGACCTATGGGGCTCCCGCAGTGGTAAAGGCGGCTGCCGAAGCGATCGATCACGCGATCCTCTACTATGGCGGCGGAATCAATTCGGCCGAAAAGGCAGCCGAGATGGGGAAGTACGCAGATACGATCGTTGTCGGAAATGCCGTGTACGATCAGGGCGCCTCTGTCCTGAAAGCAACCGTGGACGCTGTCCAGTAACTTTCTTTTTTTATGCCTGAGATCGACATCGTGCTTGTGGCCCCCCTCTACGAGGGAAACGTGGGGTTTGCCGCACGGGTGATGAAGAATTTCGGGTTTACCCGCCTGGTACTGGTTGATCCCTGCCCGCTTGGCGAGGAGGCCAAGGGCCGGGCATCCCATGCGCAGGACGTGTTGGGAAATGCCGAGATCTGCACCATCGAGGACGTTTTTGCAAGAAGCAGCATTGTTGTCGCGACCACCGGCCAGGTGAGCAAATCGGTCTGCAATCCGATGAGGATGCCGTTTTATTCACCCCGGGAATTGCGTGAGCGGATCGGCATTGCGGAGGGGAGGGTGTCCATTCTTTTTGGCCGGGAGAACTGGGGGCTCAACAACGATGAGGTAAAACGCAGCGATATGATCTGCACCATCCCGACGTCTGATGAATACCCCATCATGAACCTCTCCCATGCGGTAGGGATTGTCTGTTACGAGCTCGCAAACCTCCCCTCCGCCCCGTACCGGCTTGCCACACCGTACGAGATGGGGCACCTGTACCGGCACATAGACCGGTTCCTGGACTCGGTGCACCACCCGGCCTTCAAGCGCGAGAATACGATGATCATGATCCGGCGTATTCTGGGGAGAGCCTGCCTGACCTCCCGGGAGGCAAGCACGGTCCACGGCCTTTTGCGCCGGACCGAGTGGCATGTGGATCCCGATGCACTTGACCGGGAAAAAGAGGCACAGCGCCGGCACAAGAACCAGCATTGCGAGCTTGATGATCATCAGGATGCGGATGAGGGGAATGCTTAGGTAAAATCCCTCAAGAGTCTCCTCACGGTACGGGTAATTATCACCTCCCCTTTTTCGGGGAATGGGGATTACGATTTTTTAAGAGATGGACCTCTGACTCTCCTCTCTCTGTCTGGCAGGTAAGGGTAAATCCTGAGTTTTCGGCGCCGGATTTTTTTCACATTGCAGGAAAAGCCGGGAGGTGATCCCCGTGGGCCGAAACGCCTGCCTCCATTTGCCGTTCAGGGATCCTGCCCGGTCTTTCCCGTTCCGGTTGTTGTTCTGCCGGAAAGAACAGGTCATTTTTACCACAAGTCAAATATAGGCACTCTCATTATTGATGTATTTACTAAAAATTTTTAACCTATTTTACCCAACACTCAATGGGTGTTAACTTATGGGTCTCAACAACATCGACACCAAACAGGTTATAGAATACAAAAAGGAGATCGAAAAGAAACCTGCGGATGCAAAGTTCACCGCAAAGATCGAAGGCAGCTGGCTCTTTGAAGACGGCGGGCCCCAGTTCCGATCGGTGGTCAAGGTTAAGGATGGCACCTACACAATGGAGGCCTGTCACCCGAACTTTGCCGGTCCGGCAAGCCGCCCCGGTCCCATGGCCTTTGGTCTTTTCTGGTTTGCAGCCTGTTTTTCGAGCACCCTTGTTACTGAAGCCTCATTGCGAAAGATCCAGCTCGCGGAGGTAAAGACCCGTGTCGAGGCAGATCTCGATTACACCGCGCAGTTCGATCTCGGGAAACAGCCCCTTGTAAACGGGTTCCGGGTCTTCATGGATGTCAAGGGCGATGTTACCGAGGCCGAGCTTAAGGATCTTAAGGAGTACGCCCTTACGCACTGCATGGGCATGTTCACCATCCAGCATGCAATTTCCCTCAAGGCAGAAGTGAAAAAAGTCTAAAAGAGTAAAAGGCAGGTCATACACCATGGCAGATTATACAAAAATGTGGAAATCACTGGGCATCGATATAGAGAACCACAATGCCCTTCTTGCAGGCCTGGGACAGGCATATACGGACATCTTCCTCTCCCAGAAGAACCGGCCCGAAGGGATGAAGTACTTCGATTTTGTGATGAGCGAGGTCCACGGGCTCCGGATCAAGGAGATTGTGGATGCAAAGGCCGAGGGCCGGAAAGTTATCGGATCGTACTGCGTTTTTGTCCCGGAAGAACTCGTCCTTGCAGTCGACGGTGTTGCAATTGGCCTGTGCGCCGGTGCTGAACTGGGCTTTGAAGCGGCTGAGGCGCTGCTTCCCCGGAACACCTGCTCGCTTATCAAGTCCATGTTCGGGTTCAAGCTCGGGAAACTCTGCCCCTATGTGGAATCCTGCGATGTCATTGTGGGAGAGAATACCTGCGACGGCAAGAAAAAGGCGTACGAGATCTTCAGGCCGCTTGTTAAGGACCTCTACGTTATGGATCTCCCGCAGACAAAGAGCGAGACTGGCAGGATGGTACTCAAAGAGGAGTACCGTAAATTCATTGCAAAACTCGAAAAGGAGAGCGGGAAGAAGATCACCGTCCAGTCGCTCAGGAAAGGCATTGAGATTGTCAATGCAAAGCGCAAGGCAATGATCCGGCTTGCCGCAGTCCGTGCCGCCGATCCGGCCCCGATCTCGGGACTTGATGCCCTCCTTATCAACCAGGTCTTCTTCCACGATGACCCGGTCCGGTTTACCGACTCGGTCAACAAGCTCTGCGACGAGCTGGAACAGCGGGTAAAAGATCACAAGGGTGTCTTCCCCAAGGGAACAACCCGTGTTATTGTCTCGGGCTGCCCGATGGCTGTCCCGAACTGGAAGCTCCCGATGATCATTGAGACGAGTAATGCCGTTATTGTGGGCGAAGAGTCCTGCGTGGGAGAACGCGGTACCCGGTGGCTGACTGATATCAAGGGCAACACCGTAGAAGAACTGCTCGATGCCATTACCGACCGGTATTTCAATGTAGACTGTGCAGTATTCACACCCAATCCCTCACGGGTCAGCCATGTAAAAGATATGGTAAAGAAACTCCATGCTGACGGTGTCATCCACTACAGCCTCCAGTTCTGCCAGCCCTACATCATTGAGAGCGGCCCGGTAGAGAAGGAACTGGAAAAATCACACATCCCGACCCTGCGCCTGGAGACCGATTACAGCCAGGAAGATGCCGGCCAGCTCAAAACAAGGATTGAGGCTTTCAACGAACGCCTGAAGAAGAAATGAGATACGCGGGAATTGATATCGGATCAAGGACGGTAAAACTTGCCGTAATCGAAGACGGCAGGCTGGTCCTTTCCCGCAAGTCGGCAACCTCGCACAACCCTCTGGGGATCGCACACGAACTCATGGAGGGAGTGGACTATGACCGGCTCACTGCCACCGGATACGGCCGTCACCTGATCAAAGGGCATCTCGACTGCCCGGTGGTAAGCGAGATCACGGCGTTTGTCCGGGGTTCCCGCTTTTTTTCAAACGATTGCGAATCGATCCTTGATATCGGTGGCCAGGACACTAAGGCCATCTCCCTTGACAAAGACGGTAACCTGTGCAAGTTCGAGATGAACGACCGGTGTGCGGCCGGGACCGGCCGGTTCCTTGAGGTCATGGCGACCGTGCTTGGGTTTACCCTGGAAGAGTTCTCTCTTGCCGCCCTTTCCGCAAAAAGGGCAGAGAAGATCAACAGCATGTGCACGGTCTTTGCCGAGTCAGAGGTAGTATCCCTTGTTACCCAGGGTGCGGACCGAAACGAGGTTGCCCTTGGGATCCACAAGGCAATTATCAGCCGTGCTGCGGGGCTCTTGAAACGTGTTGCTCCCTCAGGAAAGATCTTTTTTGCCGGGGGCGTTGCATTAAACGGCTGTGCACGTTCACTCCTCGAACAGGAGACGGATAGACCGGTCTTTGTCCCACCCGATCCCCAGATTGTCGGGGCGGTTGGTGCGGCACTGGTCGCATCGGAAAACAGTTAATTCCCTTAAAGGATTGTGTAGTACGATGGAGACAGACCTTCATCCGTGCAGGGATCGTGTGGGAATATCCCCCGGGAAGCAACCCGATCCTGCAGGAATCCGGAAGATCGCAGAGGAGTACTACCGCTCCGGGCAGTTCTACTGCTCCGAGGCAATCGTAAAGACCTTCAATGAAGAGCTCGGGCTTGGCTACCCCGAAGAAATCATCCGTCTCGCTTCCGGTTTTCCTCTTGGGATCGGCGGCGCCGGCTGTTCCTGTGGCGCCGTGACCGGCGGGGTCATGGTAATTGGGATGGTCTTTGGCCGGACCAATCCCCGGGACCCCTGTGTTGAACGCTGTCTTTTGTTCTCCCGGGAGCTCCACGACCGGTTTGTGAACCGGCATGGGTGTGCCTGCTGCCGTTCGCTTATCCGGGGCATGATCCTGAAGTCTCCCGAACACATGCAGCAGTGTGTTGCCCTGACCGGTGAAGTTGCCGAGGAAACTGCGAGGATCATTATACGTGAAACGGGCATCCCCGCCGAAACAGTGAGGTACGGACACGATCACGATAGAGGAAATGGGGCATTATGAGAGCAGAAAAGATGAATTACTTTGATTCGGTGATCCCGAATGCATCGGCGGCGATAAAAAGCGTACGCGAACAGGGAAAGAAGTTCGTGGGGTTCTACTGTATTTTTGCCCCGCAGGAACTCATCGTTGCCGCAGATGCGGTACCGGTGACTCTTTGTTCCACCAAAGAAGAGCCCATTGCCGACGGCGAGAAATATCTCCCGCGGAATTTCTGCCCGCTCCTTAAATCCTCCTACGGGTTTGCCATCACCGGGAAATGTGCGTTTTTTAACAACGCGGAATTTATCATCGGCGAGACCACCTGCGATGGCAAGAAAAAGATGTTTGAGATGATGGGCGCCTTCAAACCGCTGGTTGTGCTCGAACTCCCGCAGAGTGCAAAAGGAGAGATCCAGCAACAGTACTGGCGCTCGGAAGTGGCCCGGTGCAAAGAGGAGATCGAAAAGCGCCTCCATGTCACCATCACAGACGAAAAGATGAGGGCTGCAATCAGCGACATGAACGAGCAGCGGGGCCTGATGCGGGAGCTCGCCCTCCTAAACACAGCGGTTCCCGCGCCTCTTGCCGCCACAGACATGCTCAAAGTGATGTGGGCCCGCAACTTCACCTTTGACCGCCCCACCTTCAATAAGCAATTAAAAAGTCTCATTGCCGAACTTAAGGGCATGGCCGCAAAAGGCGAAGGTCCTGCGCCAAAGACCGCAAAGCGGATCATCGTTACCGGTGTTCCCACGGGTGTCGGCTCCGAGAAGGTCATCCGGATTCTTGAGGAATCGGGCGCTGCAGTTGTGTATATCGAGAACTGTGCCGGCATGAAACAGTACCTGGACGATGTTTCCACACGCGGGTCGCCCCTCGAAGCAATTGCCGACAAGTACCTCGCCACTCCCTGCTCCTGCATGAGCCCGAACACCGGCCGGCTCGAACTTCTGGAAAAGCTCGTACCTGAGTACCATGCAGATGGCGTTGTGGATATCACCTGGACCGGCTGCCACACCTACAACGTCGAGTCCCGGATTCTCGGGGACTATCTTTCCCTTCACGGGAATGTCCCGTTCATCCAGATCGAGACCGATTATTCGCAGGGCGATATCGGGCAGATCAGGACCCGGATCGAGGCATTCCTCGAAATGATTGCAAAGAAATAACGCTCTTTTTTTTGGTCTTCCGGTTATCCCGTGCAGGGAAGTGACTTTGGAGGGGTCCCGAAAAAATGCTGATTCCCCGGTTTGCTTTGGCAGGGTTTGACTTCAGAGATCACAGCCGGCTGCACCGGATCGCAAAACGGCTTATGGGAGGGCACGTATCAGAAAAACAGGACCCTCTGGTGGTTTGCCACGATACCCGTGGGAGGGAAGAAGAGGAGCGTCCCCAGTTCAGAAGGTCCCACCGGGATCACGCCGGTCAACTTGGGGTTCTTACTCATATTCCGCGCCTGGAGCGAGGGGGTATAGGAAAAGAACTGCAGGTTTTCACTCCCCGAGGCTGCATCAACTGCCTCCTGCAGGTTGAAACAGTCCTTTTTGTTATTGCAGGAATGAACGCCTGACAGGGCATAGACGCCATCCTCTATGAAAATGACACGCGTCTGGATCTCCTTTTTGGTACATGCCAGGGCAAAGTTGAGTGCGCCGGTGGCATATTCCGATCCATACGGATGCCGGGTAACAAGGATATTGACCGGGGGGACTCTCCATTTCTCATCGAAACTCAGTCCCCGGCTTGATCGTCTCCTTTTTCATGGAGACTGAGGCACTGTTTTCGCCAAGGATGATATGGTTGCTGCGGAACTGGGCAGCGATCTCAGGCAAGGTGCGGATCCTGACCGGCCTGATCATACAGGCAGGCACAAGGCCCTCTTTCTCCCCTTCATGGGTGCAGTATCCCCGTGCAGCCGCACAGCGGGCGCTTGCCATAATCTGTCCGTGAAGGCCCCGTTTTCCGGCCCGCTCTTCCAGATCATCGAGGCCTTCCCCGACGTTTTCCGCATCCAGGGGGATTTGGCCCTGGTGCCCGACATGGATCCCGTCAAGATAGCAGTAGAGATCCCATGACGCATGGGTTTCGAGTGCCGCGCCCAGCCCCTGCATCAGTTTTTCTGAAGACTGATACATGTACGGGGAGGTCATGTGGAAAAAGCCGATGGTGCTTGGTATGGGCTGATCGTGCTGGCGGGCATCTTTCATCACATCTTTCCAGAACGAGGTTCTCCCGTTGAGCGCCAGGCTGTTGTGGGTGATCACCAGATCCGGGTTCTTCATCTTCAGGCGTTCCACGGTAATGCCACGGAGGGCGAGTTCCTCCTGATCGCAGACAATTTTTATCGAGGGCAGGGAAAAGAGACTCTCCCAGAGGCCGGCAGTTTCCGGGTTCTGGAGACTGTACAGGGCATCCCCGGTTAAATAAAAGGTGAAGGCAGCTTCCCGGTAATGAGTGGTATGGCGGAAGCTCTGCGGATTGAGTTTTAAGAAATAAAATTTCAGCAGTTCATCGATCCAGCCGATCCGCTCCTGACTGAGGCTGTCCCTTAAGAGAAAAAAATGTGCGGTCATGCGGATGAAGATAAAATTTCGTTAGCTGTCTACGACACACGAATCCACCGTGTGATATTCATCGGACGTTTCCTTTTACTGGTATACAATGATGTCCTGTTTGTAATGAACGTTTGTTGAGGGGGTATATGGTAATAACGTACTCTCTTTCCTACTTCACAATGTGAAATAAATGAAAGTGTTTCGACGCTCATCTTGCGACTTTTTTTGTAGCTTAACTCGTCTCTGAAAATCTTAAATTTTGTTGCGATACTGCATATCTTAAAGGTTTGTGAAAATTCTGAAAGTGCTAGTTTAAAAAAAAATAATACATTGTTAACTGTGAATTGATGGAAAGGGGAAAACACGAAGAAATTTCGGCCCTGATGTCGCAGAATTTATTTAGTTAAGTTTCGCATTTTATTAATTGAAGCAGAACTTCATTTAATGAACAAAAAATTTAATATAAGCATATAAAATATTTAATATGACTTCTGATGAGGAGAAATTAATCCTAACCTATTTTAGTGATAGACAAACTCAAATCGATGCTTATTATGATACACAAAATTCAAAAATTGCTCAAATTATGGCAATTAACGGAGTTTTATTTGGCATCGTTGCATTAGCTGCTCCTAGTTTAAGCGGAAAAAACATTATAGGAATCGGTCTTTTGGTAATCGGGACATTATCAATTCTTGCTAGCACGATTATAGCGATCATTGGATATAAATCGTTTAATTACAGTTTTGGAGTGCCAAAAACTGAAAATGAAATCTCCAATTTGGTTTTAGGACATGCATCAACGATTGAGGAGAGATTAGACGGGACCAGAGCATTAATTGTCAAGAGTTTAAGTCAAAATATAAAAGCAGTTGAAGATAAAATGTGGTATTTCAATATAGCTATCTACTCACAATATTTGGGGATATGGTTTCTAGCTGTAGGATTTTTACAGATATACCTTTGAGTTATTGATGAGTTCATGCCACAAACCGAGAATTTTCTTTCATTTTTGTCGCTATGACTTATTCTATATGATATAAGATATCACGTGGGAGTCGGCCAAAGCGATCCTGTCCCACACCACGACCGCCGCCCTTTTCGAGGCCGCACCGCTATCCCACTTTCGGCAGAATCGGGTGTGTGTTGTGTTTTGAGGTTCCCCCTCCAATGGGGGGAGGGGGGTTTCCCTGCACCTGCAACCGCCCGGATCTGGTACCCCCTTTTATAAAGGGGGTCTTTGAGCCGGACTTAGGCTTTATGGGGATCTGTTCTCCGACGGAGATTTTTTGGGCAGGATCCGGGTCCGGGTAGTTCCCGGGGAAAGGGTGCCAACCCATTTAACGATTTGCCTTTTAAATTGTTTTTTTGTCAAATGGGCCGTTTTAAACAAAAATTAACCGTGCAAATTAGCGGCGTTTTTTTCGAGGCCCACAAAGGGGACGATGAACTGGTCATCGGGAGGATTTTCGGCCAGAAGAACTCGTCTGTTGCCTGAAGATAACGGGCTTTTTTGGGGGGTAATATGAGGCCGGTTTTTTTTGGGAAAATACCCGGATCCGCTGACCGGGCCCTCCGGTAAGGCCGCGAGGGGCTCCCGGGTGAAGAGATTCCCCTGTTGATACCAAAAACCTTTGAAAAAAAAAGCGAGTCCTCCCCGCATCGGGGCCCCTCTCGGGGCCCCTCTCGGGGCACGGCGGGGAGAAATAAGTGTCCGGTTGTTCCCTATTTCTTATGATATCCGTCGCATGTCATTTTTTATTGACAATCCGTAATCTTAATTGAAAACAGTTGACCGCCTCAAAAAAACCCCGGAGTCCGGTTCGGATGCGGCTCGCCGCTCCCGACCTGCAAAGAAAAGAAACCGTTACGCGTTCGAATTGCTGTCCATCTGCTCGCGTACTTCATCGATATGGAGAACCATATCAAACGCCGGGCCGGTCAGGCAGTATCCCTGCCGGTCAAGGGCATAGACCGGGAACTTTACCAGTTCCGGGGGAACCGGCTGCGAGGTCAGTTTCTTGAAGTTGAGAAGATCCCGGATGTTAAGCCCTATCTTGTCGCAGATCTCCCTGAGATCAACAATCCATCGCCGCAGATCCCGGACATCCGCTCCGTCCCACTTGAAGATCTGGTAAATTTTCATGTAGGCATCCCGTTCAAGGATAATATGGGTAGAGGTCTTGTCGGATTTAAGATAAAAATCAAGGAACGTGCGCACATCTTTTATCACCTGTGCATTCTCGTACGCAACGGCCCGGCATTCCTTGACGGATTCACTGAGTTCCTCGGCCTCTTTTGTCTCACCCAGCTTTGCGATCTCATGGGACAGCTCTTTTAAGTTCTCCTCAACTTCCCTGAGTTCGTTTATCGTATCCTCGAACTTCTGGTTCAGCTCCACCCCAAAAAATGCCTCCATGTATTCGGAATGCTTCACCATGGTACATACTTCGCTTCGGGGTGTCATAAGTATTTGTTCCTTACCACTCGTGGTACATCCGTAACCTCTATCCATTGCAGCATCGAAGCACTAGTCAGCTATGTCTCAGTTGCACTCTCCGGTCAATCAGACGCTCTACTCCCGGGGTGGGATCATTACGGAAGGTGATCCCAATTTCTGTATTGTCCGCCTCCGCATGCCGGCCGGTATGATCACCCCGGCACAGATGCAGGGTCTGGGGGAAATTGCGAGCCGTTACGGGATAAACGATCTTCACTTCACGACACGCCAGACCGTGGAGTTGCCGCACGTGGACCCAAGCCGGCTTGAGGATCTTGTCCGGGACCTGGAACGAAACGGGACACCTCTTGGTGCGGAGCGGGAAGAGGTTGTCAACGTGACCGCGTGCCTGGGTACCCGGCACTGCAAATTCGGCATTATCGACAGTGTTGCTCTCGCGCAGGAGATCGACCGGAAATTTTTTGGCCGGGAACTTCCGGTCAAAGTCCGGATTGCCATTTCATCCTGCCCGAACGGTTGCGAAAGCGAGCGCCTCAATGAGATCGGCATTACCGGGACCCGGCGCCCGGTCCGGGATCCCGGACTCTGCACCGGCTGCGGGACCTGCACCCATTACTGCCGGGAAAAAGCCATCGAGGTAACCGACGGCGTCGTGGTTCTCCACAAGGATCTCTGCATGGAATGCGGGTTCTGCATCCTTCCCTGCCCGTTCAGGCTCATCTCTGCCGAGGATCCTGAGTACCGGATCACAATCGGGGGACGCAGGGGCCGGCATCCGAAAGTTGGCAGGCACCTCATCACGGTAAAGACGCAGGAAGATGTAATCCGGGTGGTTGACCGGATCATCTACTGGATCTACCGGCAGGCCTCAAGCGGCCAGATGCTCCCCGAACAGCTCGATGAACTTGAATTCGACGAATTCAAGAAGTCAATTGTAAAAATGATCGAAGGCTAGGACCTGGCGATCCGGTTCTTTTTTTTTGGAACGTGAGGCAACCTTTATCATTCCCCGTGCGGAGCTTCAGGCATTCACAACAGTAAAAAGTTGTGAACCGGAGGATGTGCATGAGTATTGTATGGGACAGACATTTCTCGAACGGTATCAGGGAATTGGGATATGATATTATGACCGAACGGCTGATTGTCGTGGTTCCCGGTGGCGAACGGAGGTATTATGCCCCGGTTTCCTATGCCCAGTATGCCGCGATCAGCGGGGCAATGTTCCCCGAGCGTATATACCGGGAGACAATCGAAGGAAAGATCCCCCGTATAGAAGTCGCAGGGTATGAGTGAGACCTGCAAACGGGACAAAGGGAAACTTTTTTTTAGATTTTTTTAATCCGACAAAAGATCCGGGCCAGCATCACCGGCAAGGAAAAACCCGGGAATCCTTCTCTGTGAACCGTTAAAAAAGAGTACAATTTTTTTGATTAGTAGCTGATCGTCCGCATGGCGTGAAGGGTGTCGACTTCCTTCTTGCGGTAGTAGGATTTCGGGTGTCCGCAGGATGGGCATTTCCAGTCCGCAGGGAGATCTGCAAAAGCAGTCCCCGGCTTGATTGGCTCTGCTGCCATGACTTTACCCTCATACTCTTCCATCCGGTCAGTGTTGACGAGGATGGTGTTATTGAATGCCTTGGTTTCTCCTATTGCCGGGTCGTAGATATGACCACACATTGTGCACACATACTTGTCCATCATAATAACCTCGTGCTCGTCCTGATTTCAGGTAGATATTCTATTGTCGTTTGCCCCTTATTAGAGTATTGAAATTATCAGGTGAATCCCTCTCCTCAAATTCCCTGATCCATCAGGTCAAACGAAGAGTTGTCCTGCCCGGGAACAGGATACGGGGCAAAATTTGCCGATATCTTTTTGTTTATCCGTTCTATTTTCAAAACTCTGCATACAAGCATCCGACACTTCCCGTTAAACTGTTCCGCTGGTCTCGTGCATTGGCGCTTTGCATGGGGCCGTGCAGAACCGTCTGGTGTTTGTCTCCCCGTGGTTTCTTGCAGAAGACCGCAATTCCTCCAACCATATCGACAAAAAAAGTAAAATCGATCAGGTGATTACGGTGAAGATTGGCATCATCCTTGGAACAAAGGATCCCGAAGTGGTATTTAACGCGTTCCGGCTGGGTACCCTTGCATTGAGGAACGGGCATCGTGTATGGATCTTCCTGGTAAACCACGGCGTGGAGATTGAGGATATCGAAACAACGGCATTCAATATCCGCGAACAGATTTTTCTTTTTACCAAAAAAGAAGGAGAGATTTACACCTGCGTGACCAGCATGAAGGCACATAACCGGAAAGAGACCGGGGTGTGCAAGCCCCACTCGCAGGATGATCTGCTGGCTCTGGTCACGTCATCAGAAAAAGTGCTCTCCTTTGGGTAAACTATACCCTCTCCTCTTTTGGCAGGGGGGCGGGTCATCCCCGGGCGTCTTCTTATTACGGGAAACACCTAATCATTATTTATGGGAGCAAAAGGGCGAAGGGGATCCCTGTCCCGCCGGCAAACCCTCTGTAAGATTTGGGGGGTGACAGCGGTTGCGAATCGTTAAATCGACCCAGTCCAAGGTATGTGTCGATGGTTCCCTGATGAAAGAGTTTGTCCTTGACGAACCGCTCACCCCGGATTTCCTCTCCTTTCTTGAGGTGTTTGGCACCGTAAAAAAATATGTTCACCTGAAGCGTCCTTACTTCTCCTTCGAGCAGGAATATTTTATCTCCATCAGGGGATTTGTCGGTGAGAGCTGCGTTGAAGTACGATACAAAAAAGGATTTTTCGATCTGACCTCGGATTATTTCCACCTGCTGCTCTTCTATTACGGTGAGGGCAACGCCGGTATCCCGAAGATGCAGGGTATCGAAGGATCGATCCGGGAAAAGATGAAGGTCCGGCTCCCCCGGGGATGAGATGGACAACCCGGACGTGGTTGTCCGGAAATGCAAGTGACAGTATCCTGTTTTATCCCGGATACCGGTATTTTCTGTAACGGGAAACTGCAAGTGCAGTATACTTCGCTCCTAAAAAAAACGCGGGCAACTACTGGCTGAACAATTGCCCCTTAAAAAAAACTCTCCAAAACCTTGTGTGGGATGTGGGGATACCATTTCCCCGCAAAAATATTGGTAAAAAAAATTAGTTTTTCGTGTAGAGATGACCGTAGACGGTCTCTCCCTTCTTCTTGGGGTGGCGCTCGCCAAGATCACCGATGTAATCGGTAAACTTTGCCTTGGTGCCGTCAACCTCGAGCTCGACTACGCCGACTGGCTTGTAGCCGGGCATCATGACGTTCATCGTGCCAAAGACGTAGATCTCGCCCTTGACCAGCTGGCCACCGACACGGCGGTTTGCATTGCCCTTGAGGATGATCTTGCCGCCCTCCATGTGGGTGCCAAGGTGGATATCCACGTCGCCCTCCACAATCAGCGTGCCGCCGGTCATCCAGCTGGCAACGTCGGAGCCTGCATTTCCTTTCACCCGCAGGACGCCGCCGCTCATGCCTCTCCAGTCCCCACGGTAGGCTGCACCGAGGTAGTTTCCGGCATTGCCGTTAATGGTGAATTCGCCGCCCTTCATTGCAAGCCCGCAGAATGAGTGGACGTCGCCGTTGACGGTGAGTTTCCCGCCCTTCATCCAGCTGCCGGTGTACATATCGCAGGACGAGTTGACGAGCATCTCACCGGCGGTCATCTTGGCGCCGATGTATTTCATCTTCGTGCAGTCGCCGTTGATAACAATCTTTGTTTCCGCCGCTGTTGCCCCGGTGCTGCCTGAAACAGTGAAATACTCTCCAACGGTAGACATCTCTTTACCCTGGTATACCGGCATATTTGCGATCTGTTCGGCAGTCTTACCGGCAAAGGCGTCCGGGTTAAAGTTTTCACATTCGAGATAGAGCTCCGGAGCTTTCTTTACGGTCAGTGTAATTGTTTCCATTCCTTGTCACCTCACTGAACTGCATCCACAGCGATGATGTGCTGGTGCGGTGCGTAGCTTTCGGGGACGGGATAGTTGCCCTCATTGAGGCTGTAATACTTGAGGAACTTCTCCCGTATGTCATGAATGACCTGCTTGTTCTCCGGGACCTTGACATCCACCCAGAACGTGTGCTTGTGGCCCATATCCACGACCTTGCCCTCCTCAACACAAATCTTGCCGTCCTTGAAGAAGTAGGCAACGTTTGCGAATGCCTTCTCGATCTCAGGGCCGGTTGAGGGGAACTTGTCCGGGTCGATGTTGTAGATCGCGATATCGGCGTTCATGCCGGGTGCAAGACCGCCGTAGTCCTTCCTGAGGCCAAGCGCCATTGCGGGACCGGCACGGGTCATCTGGGCAAGCTCGTAGAGCGAAAGCTCGCGGTCGATCTCTGCGATATAGGTCGCATCAATAACCTTGTCTGCAGTCTTGAACGAGTGCAGGAACTCGTCACGGACTTTCTTGCTCATGAGCCAGGAGTACACACGCGGGTAGCGGGTGAACGGGCCGGCGTTCGGGTGGTCGGTGGTGATATAGCAGCGCATCGGGTCCTTTGAAAAGAGTGCAAGCTCAAGGCCGATGGCCCACTGGATACAGTTGACCGTGACGTTCGGGCTGTAGATGTAAGGCACTACGCCGGCGCCGGTCTCGAGTTCGACATCCACGTTGAACCACTTGAGGTGGTTTAAGGCATGGAGGTGGTGCTCGAACGGACCATCGGCGGTCATGGTTGTAGTCTCGTCCATGGTGACGTTACCCGTATCCATGGTGAGGTTCTTGTTCTTGTTGAAGTAGTCCATGACCTCCTTTGACTTTGAACAGATGTTGGCGAAACTGTCTCCGCCATAGGAGTGGAACTGGAGATGGGTCGAGTGCAGGACCTGCTCGCGGCCAAAGTTATTCTTTGGCTTCATGCCCTCGGCAAGCTTGAGCGTGTCGAGCGTTACCGTGTAGTTGCCGGGGTTGCCGAGGTCATTCTGGTGGACATGCATCGAGTGCGGGAGACCCAGGTACTCGTTTGCCTTAATCAGGCCGGTCACGATCTCTGCCGGGGTGATATCGAAGTACGGCACCGGGTCGTGGATGGTCAGGCAGTTAAGCCCCCATGCCCATGCTTCCGTGCCGCCGGGGTTGACGCACTTGATACCGTAACCTTTGGTCTGCCGGAGGATCCAGGCAATGTACGCAGCCGCGTTCTCGATCTCCTGGTTTTTCAGGTATTCAAGGATGAACCAGTTGTTCCCGAAGACCGGGAGTGCTGCCTCATCGATGATGGGGGTGTCATGGATCTCTTCGTGGACATGGCGGGCGTACATCGGGGGCATTGCTGCCTCCATGACAAAGCCAAATCCCATCCGTGCGTATTCGTACCCGGTCTTAAAGACCGTCGGGATCGATTTGCCTCCCTCAATGCGGGTGATACCCGGTTTCTTGTGGGAGTCGAAATGTTTGTCTTCCGGGCGGTACCAGCGGCCGGCATTGACTTTGGGGCCGGCAACATGGGAGTGGATATCGAGCGCCCCTGCCATGACGGTCTTGCCCTTGGCATCGATGGTCTTTGCCGAGGATCCGACTTTTTCCACGATCTTGCCGTCTTTTACGGCAATATCCTTTTTATCGCCTTTGATCCCCTGGACCGGGTCAAAGACATGACCGTTCTTGATAATATACTCAGACATTTACGCCCCTCCCTTGGCCATGGCTTTGTCCGCATGCTGCTCGATCTTGGCTCCTTTGCTCGCCGCACTTTCGGCGGCAATGAGCTCATCGACGCGCTGGTTGATCCTGGTCAGGAGCTCAACGTCTGTCAGCATACCCTCTGGCGGATCAACCACTTTACGGGTTTCGATCGGGACATTGTCCATACGATAGGCACAACCCTCTACTTCGACGCCGACCATGGCGACCGGGATGTGGAGATCGGAGATCTCAGTCGTACAGTTAATGTGCGGATCCACGGTGACGGTGGGTTTCTTGGAACTGCTGATCATTGCATCCACCGGGAAGTGAGCGCCCGGATCGGTTGCGATATAGAAACAGGCCTCTACCTCGTTCCGGTTGAGAAGATCGACTGATGTCGTCTCGCCGGTCTGGTGGCGTGCCTGGTCCCTGCGTGAGAGATCAACTGCATACGGGAACCCGTACTGCCAGCCGAGAACCTGCCCGGAGCCGGTAACGTTCCAGTGGCCCCGCATTGCCATGATCGCGGCTTTCGTGAAGTCGTTTAAGTCACGGGTCAGGTTGATGGCGATATCGATGTTGTGGTTCCTTCCCATGGAGTGGGTGAGTCCCATGCCAAAGAAGATGATAATGAACCTGCCCTGCTTTAAGTCCCCGATTATTTCCTGGATCTTCTCTTTTGGGACCCCGCCTACCGTATCCGGTATCGTTTCGCCGCGGGCCGCAGCCCTGAATGCGTTCAAGAGCTCGTAATCGAATCCCTGCGCAACCTGGATGAACTCATCTGCACATTTTGCCGTGTCGGTATACCGGCAGTCAACGCAGTAGATCTTCCGGCCCTTGTGGCCCTTGACGGTGAAAAACCCGCGGGGGAAGATTGAGTACCTGGACATATGCCGGGGGTGGGCGTGTGCCGGGTTGCAGCCCCAGAAAATAACGCGGTCCGCACGGTTCTTGACCTCACCGAGGGTACAGCTTGGGACACCTACATCTTCGATGGCGATAAGGGACGATCCGTGGCAGACCGTTGCACAGTTGTCGACAATCGCTCCGGTTTTTTCTGCGATCTCATGACCAACGCTCATGGCCTGGCAGCTGGTGGATGCCCAGCCGTACATCAGGGTCTTTCGGGACTTCACGAGCATCTTTGCAGTCCAGTCGATAGCTTCATCGTACGAAACCTCCTTAAAGGTCCCGTCGGCCTGTCGCATCCGCGGGCGCTTGACCCGGCCCGGGAGGCGCTGGTGGTTGAACTTTTCAGCGCCGATAGCGCATGCATTCTTGACACCAAGGATTGTCTTGTTGTCATCGGATACCGTGATGACGATATCATCACACAGGGTTCCGCAGAACGGACAGATAACATCAGTAACTTCTTTTGGCATCGCTCAATCACTTCCTGATAAGTCCGCAGGCATCCTGCAGTACTTCGACTGCTCCCATGATCCGCTCGTTTGCTGCAATCTCTATATCCGCCGGGAATCCCTTGAAGCAGGGTTCTCCCGTGGAGAAGGTATATCCCGGGACAATCCGGTTTGCCCAGGGGCCCATGGGTATGTGGGCAAGGCCCGGCACAAGGTCCTCACGGGTCTCGACAGCCTTTAAAATAACGCTCCCGACCGAGCTTGTGACCTTGACATTCGTGTTCCTCCATGCACCCAGTCTCTTGAAATCCTCGGGGTGCATCTGGATGATCGTGCAGGCATCAAAGTACTTCTGGGAAGTCTTGCCTGCTTCCATGCCTACGCCCTGCTGGATCGTGCGGCATGTAATGATGTTGACCGTAATTTTCTTATTCGCCATTATTATCGCCTCAATCTGTAGCCGGCTTAACTTTTTACCGGTGCCGGGGTCCTTAGCTCAGTCCCGCAGAGCTGGATGACATCGTAGGGGCAGGCCTCCACACAGACACCACACCCTGCACACAGTTCTTTCTTGACATCGAGATGAACTGAAACGCCGTCCTGTACCTGGTAGATCTTCTCATTGGTAACAGGATCCAGCGTCCACAGTTCCAATGCATCCACCGGACATGCAGTAACACAGTTCCCGCATCCGGTGCACCGGCTCATGTTGACATGTACTGAAAACGCCATATGAAATCACACACAAACAATTCGTGGAAGCAAGTTCCTAATCCAGACGTTACCTTGAAACAGTAATTAAACATTGTTATGTTTACAGATGGTAGATCTAAATCTCTTAACCGATTTTTATTTTTTTTTTAAATGATTAACTCACGTCATAATTTTACTCTCGGTATTGACCTTCGGTGAAGACAGGTTCGGGTATTTTCTGATCCGGTTCCTTGAATTGTTTCAAAATATTTTTCCTGTAAAATATTTTGCACTCTTTGGGTTGTGCCCGCAAGGTCAAATGGCGACCAACGCGCGAATCGGGTTCAAAAAACAGGATTTGGGCGGATTGATCCCTTCGTAATATGCCGCAGGTTAACCAGATAAAATAGTTAAAAACAATATGTTGTTCCCACGGTATTGAGGATGCATCTCTCCGGCATTTCGCGGGAGAGCCGGTTTATGGCATCCCATCCGGTGCAGTGCATGGGTATGACGTAATCCGGATTGATCTCTTTTAAGGCTTCAACCGTTGGGACAATGACCGGTGCAAAGAGTGGCCCGGTCAGGTGGAACCCGCCCATTACCGCGTGTATATGACTGACTCCGGTCATTTTCTGTGCACACCGGATCGTATTGATAATTCCGGCATGGGCACAACCGCTGATCACAACCAGTCCTTTTCCTTTGACCTTGATCACGAGGCCCTGATCATCTGCTATCCGATCGGGGACCCACTGGTCTCCCATCCATGCTTCCATGCCGGGAAATCCTTTCTCGAAGGGTACCGTTCTTTCGATCTCACCGGTAACCAGCAGGTGGCCGGAAGCAAGAAGGGATGGCCCGGGACGGGCAAGGATATCCGCGCCAGCCTGTTTAAGGGTAATTGGATCGAGCCCGGGGAGCTCGATCGGCTCTTTTCCCGGGCTTTTGAGACGGCGGCGGAGGAATGCATCCGGGTGAAGGACAACCGGCACCTGGTGCCCTGCCCTCTGAAGCAGGGAAATAAGGCCCCCGATGTGATCGAAGTGCCCATGGCTGATCACCACCGCCTCAATCCCCTCAAGATTGATCTTCTGCTGCACGGCGTTATGGAGCATACAGCCGCGGGAAAGGCCGGTGTCGAGCAGGATTCTGTGTTCTTTCCCGTTTGCGTGTATCGTGAGGTAACAGGAAAGGCCATGCTCGGCGAGAAGCGGCCGGTCAAGTGCAAACGGGGGCCTTACGTCAACTGACTTTTGGGAAGGGACAAAGATGTCCGTGTAATTGTCAACCAATACGGTAATCTCTGCACGATCCGCCTCCAGGAGCCGGGGAATATCCTGTGTCATGATCATCTCTTTTTTTCCGGGATGGCACAATAGGTTTTCCCGGAAGATACCCCCTCCCCCGGCTCTAGAAGAAGAGGATCCTCTCGTGGCCGGTACCGTTCTCCGCCCGCCGGGGAAACAGGAGCGCGCTTAATTCCTCAAAGCCAATTTCCCGCACTGCGGCAAGTGTTCCGTTCTTTAAAACTCCCCGCATGTGAAGGGAAGGTGACAGGGTAAAGAACTGCAGGCCGGTATTTCCGGACAGATGCCGGATCAGCTCCGGCAGGGTAACGGCCTCATCTCCACCCGGTGCCCGGTGCTCCCCGGTGAGTGCATAGACTCCGTCTTCGAGAAAAATGACGCGGCTCCGGATCCCCTGGTGTGCACAGGCAACGGCAAACGCGATCCCTCCAAAGGCATATTCTGTGCTGTACGGGCTGTGGGTAACAAGGATAGTTACCGGAGCTGTGGCGGGGAAATTCTTCTCCGGTTGTTGCGCGGTGCCGATCCGGCTGTAACCGGCATTCTCTGAAAACAGGACCGGAATGTTTCCTGTTTTGTGGATCATCATTCCCGCATCCCGGATGTGGGCAGGTTTTATGAGAAAAGATGAACCTACTGTCCCAAGGCCATCGTCCCATGACTGGTATCCCCGGGCGGCGGCCGAGTACCGGTGAATCATAAGTGAACAGGGCAGCTGGTTTTCCGCTGCGAGTTTTGCCAGCTGTTCCAGGGACTCCCCGATATTCTCCCGGTCACCGGTAATCTGGCCGGTATGGCAGGAATGCGTGCCATCAAGGTAGCCGTACAGCCCGATACCGTATCCAAGAGTGAGTGCTGCCGAAAGACACTGGATTGCATCTCCCGCAGAAGGGAACATGTACGGCGATGAAAGCAGGAGCCATCCGATTTCGCGTGGGGAATTAGGGTGCCGGTCCGGCATCGCTGAGAGGATCTCACTCCAGAATGAAGTACTCCCCCCGGTTTTCCCGGCAGGAAGAGTAATTACCTGATCCGGAAACCGTTCCACCAGCGGATCAAGAGAAATACCCCGGTGGGCCAGTGCATCCCCATTGCAT
Organism: Methanoregula boonei 6A8; assembly: GCF_000017625.1. Lineage (NCBI taxonomy): Archaea > Methanobacteriati > Methanobacteriota > Methanomicrobia > Methanomicrobiales > Methanoregulaceae > Methanoregula > Methanoregula boonei. Next base: position 859,110 of record NC_009712.1, read on the forward strand.
ACGATCCTGACTCCGGGCATCGACAGCAGAGATGCCCAGATGTGCCGGGACTCGGCCTCATTGAGGCTGTAGAGTGCATCCCCGGTAAGAAAGATCGAGATACCCGGCACTCCCTGTTCGGAGGCAACCGGGGAGTCGGCGCTTTTTCTCGGTTGGGTATAATACTTAAGAGCCTGATCGATCCACGATAACCGCTCCTGCGTAAGCACCGTACTGAAAAGAAAAACATTTGCGGTCATCGGTGGATGGTTCCCGTATATGTATATCTGTCAGGGATATTGTCCCAATTTCCTTATAAATCCCGACCATCTTTGAGATGTAGGGACATTTGGACTCCTAAAAATAGACCGTCCCAAAAAAGGTGGCAACACAAGATCTGCTGCCGCTCTCAAAGACAAGGATATATTTCGTGAAGATCCCAAAACGGGCCGGCTGTTTTTAAGACAGATCCGGATGTAGATGCTGTTGCCGTATCCGTTTATTTTCTGAACCAGTCTTAGTCCCGTTACGCCCGGGTCATCAGTCCGCCGGAATTTCTTAAGAAAGTCCATGCGTATGTGCAGGATGGCAGCAGCGCACAGCCCGCCCGGGTGGGAACACTTATGGAAATCCGCCCTGGAATCAACAGGGTGCCAGGAGAGATCCCGCAGGCACTTTTCACTGAAGATCCGGGGAAAATACGCCCGTAAAACCGTCCGATTCTGTTCGCATAAAATAAAGCTCATATACCGGCTTATTTGGCAAAATAAGCCCAAATTGAGCCCCATATAATGCCCAATAGCGGCCCATAGAGGCCTTTTTTTGGCCTCTTTTTCCGGGATCCACGAAAAGCCCGTTTGAGCTGAGATCAGGGCAGGAAAGGGTCTTTATGAGGTTCGTTAAAATCGTCCGATTGCAAAAATAAGGCAGAATTGGGCTTATTTTGGAACGCGGGGAAACGGAGCCCGATACGGGCTCCGATGGGATCCAAAAAGGGTCATCCGGGCTCAATCCGGGCCCGGATCAGGGCAGGTCGTAATTGAGGTTCAAAAGGGGTGTATAGATAACCCGGTTTAAAAGGTGTCCCTCTCCCCGGGATAGTGAGGATTGCCCGGCAGCACTTATGACCAATCAACGCGAACGTAGTATCCCATGATTCTCGTGGACTGGCAGCTCCGTGACCGCATTGCCCGGGGTCATATACGGATCGATCCGTTCGATCCTGCCCTCGTGCAGCCCAATTCGATCGATATCCGGCTGGGGAACCATTTTGTCTGGTACGCGCCGGGCAAACAGGTTATCGACCCGTACGACAAAACGACCGTAACCTCTGGCGTGGAAGGAAAGCATGCGGATTTTTTTGATCTTCTGCCCGGGCAGTTTGTGCTTGCCGAGACGCTGGAATGCATCAGCCTTCCTGATAATATTGTTGCCACAATAGAAGGGAAATCAAGCATTGCACGGCTTGGGGTCACCCTCCACCAGACCGGTGGCTGGATCGATGCCGGTTTCCGGGGATCGATCACGCTTGAAATGGCCAACGTGAACGCACGGCCGGTCCGGGTGTACGCGGGCATGCCTATCGGCCAGCTCGTGTTCTACACCACCGAACGGGCCGAGAACCCGTACGACAAAAAAGCGGATGCCAAGTACCTTGACCAGCGCCAGGCAACACTTTCCAAGTACCACGAGAACAGGAAATAATGCAAGGGAAATGAAAAAATCCTCATCCCTGCCAGCGGGCAGGGGGCAATGAGGGTATATATCTTAAGAACTCATTTTATACGGATAACCGTTCCGGAAAAAGAGGAGATGAAGTAATGCGACTTCTTCTGATACATTCAGATTACATCGAATACGAAGCCAAAAAGAAGACAAAGATGGCAGAGGAGGGCGCCGTCCTCTCGGATCGTGAGGAAGACGCGCTCACGGTCTTTACCGCTGTAGAGTCAGTCGACGAAGAAGATACGGAAGGCGTCATCCTCCAGGCCATCGAAGAGGTAAAAAAGACCGCCGGCCAGGTCCACGCGGAAAAGATTGTTATCTACCCGTATGCGCACCTCTCAAGCGATCTCGCCCGGCCCGAACTGGCAGTCCCGGCGCTCAATGCCCTGAGGGACGGCCTTGCCGCGGAAGGTTTTGCAGTCAAGCGTGCGCCGTTTGGCTGGTACAAATCCTTCAAGATCTCCTGCAAGGGCCACCCGCTCTCCGAACTCTCCAAGACGATTGTGCCCGGTGAGGAAGGGGAAGTGGTCTCAAAGAAGCTGGGTAAGAAAGAGGCAACCCACGACTGGTTTGTCATGACGCCGGACGGGAAGACCCACGATTACCACAAGTATCTCGATAACACCCCGTTTGGCTGCCTGGTCAAAAAGGAGCTTGGCGTTGCCGAGCCGACCGGCGGCGAGCCGGCCCATGTTGACCTGATGCGTTCCAAGGAGCTTGTCGATTACGAGCCGGCCAGCGATGTCGGGTGCATGCGCTGGATGCCCAAGGGCAAGCTCATCCGCGACCTCATGGCCGATTACGTGCTTGCCCTCCTGCTGCCGTACGGCGCAACCCCGGTCGAGACCCCGGTCATGTACGACCTTGGGGACAAGGCGATCTACGAGCATGCAGACAAGTTCGGCGAGCGGCAGTACCGGTTCAAGAGCAACAACCGGGACATGATGCTCCGGTTTGCCGCCTGCTTTGGCATGTTCTCGATCATGCGGGACATGCACATCTCCAAAAACACCCTCCCCATGAAGATGTACGAGCTCTCTACCTATTCCTTCCGGCACGAGCAGAAGGGTGAAGTGATCGGGTTAAAGCGCCTGCGCTGTTTCACGATGCCCGACATGCACTCGCTCTGTACCGACATGCCCGAGGCAATGAAGTGCTTTGAAGAGCAGCTGGCAATAGGCTGGCAGACCGGGCGGGACTTTGAGACCAAGCTTGTTGCGGCATTCCGGTGCACCAAGAAATTCTACGATGAGAACGAGGCATGGGTAAAGAAGATCGTGAAAGAATCCGACTGCCCGATGCTCATCGAGATCCTTTCCGAACGCGTCCACTACTGGGAGGCCAAGATTGACCTTGCAGCAATCGACGGCCAGAACCGCCCGATCGAGAACCCGACCGTCCAGATCGATGTCGAGAGCTCGACCCGGTTCAACATCAAGTACTTCAAGGATGATGGCACGCCGGTGTATCCCCCCATCCTCCACTGCTCCCCGACCGGCAGTGTCGAGCGCGTAATCTGTGCGATCCTCGAGAACATCTCCACCCAGAAAGTCCCGGCCCTGCCGACATGGCTCTCACCGGTCCAGGCCCGGGTCGTGCCGGTTGCCGAGCGTCACACGGCCTATGCACAGGAGATCTGTGACGCCCTCAACGCACAGGGCATCCGGTGCGATCTTGATGAACGTGACGAGAGCGTGGGCAAGAAAGTCCGGGAAGCCGGTATGGACTGGGTACCTTACGTGATTGTTATTGGTGATGAAGAGATGGCAAGCAAGAAGCTCACCGTTACCATCCGCAGGAAATCCGAGCCCAACAAGCCCTTCAAGGAACAGATGACCACAGACGCCCTTGCCGCCACCATAAAGAACGAGACCGCAGGCAAGCCCTTCCGCCCGCTGTATACTCCGCGCAAGCTTTCCTTAAAGGCGCGGTACATCTGAACTTTTTTTTTTAAAATACCGCCGGCTTCTGGGAGGAACGCCCGGCTTGTTTTTCCGGAATCCTCGGCCCTGGACCCGAGCATTTTTTTTAAATCTTCTGCTGCGGAGCGACACATTTTACGGAATCTTCAGCTCGTGCCCCATTCTTTTTTGGAAATCATCAGTGGCGTGCTCGAACATTTTTGAAAATCCTCAAGCAGCTGAGTCGCATATTTTTCGGAATCGCCCCCGGTCCCTGCGAATATTTCAGGGAATGTGCGGAGGCTTGCGGGACTTTTTTTGGACGGTCAGCCGCGTGGCCGGAAGTTTTCGGGCACTATTTCCCTTTGCCTTGCTGCCAGAGCCACTGTGGTCCCGGGGTAATTCCTCAGCCGTATCTCCCCCACCGTTTTTTCGTTTCTCCCGGGGATTTCATCTGAAAAAGACAATGCCCTATTCCAAAAGGGTTTATACCGCTCTGGAAGATTAGCAGTTACCGGAAATACCGCTGGTGTGTGAAATGGCAGAACAGGAACCCAAACCCGTACTGGTCCGGGAACGGATCGATGTCTGTGAGCTGGACAGGGCCCGGATGTCTCTGATGAACCCTGCGCTCATCGAGCAGAAAAAAAAGGAGCGCACGATCGATGAGAACGCCAAGCCCCTGATCGAAATGGCGCTGCGGGAAGGTTTCGAGACGGTCTGGGACCGGTACGAGATGCAGCAGCCGTCCTGCAAGTACTGTGAGGCCGGGCTCTCCTGCGCCCGGTGCACTATGGGACCGTGCCGGATCATCCCGCCCCACCGGATCCGGGGCGTCTGCGGGGCCGATGCGGACCTGATCGTATCCCGCAACCTCCTGGATATGATCGCCACCGGTTCTGCAGCCCATTCCGACCACGGTCGCGACATCGTCGAAACACTCTATCTCGTGGGAATGGGAACGGCCACGGATTACGGCATCGCTGACGAAGATAAGCTGCGCCTCCTTGCACAGGAGTTCGGTATCGCTAATGATAAGAAATCCGCAAAAGAGATCGCAGCCCTGCTCGGGCGTGCCATGCTCGAAGAGTACGGCATGACCAGGAACACACTCCAGTGCCTCAGCCGGGCCCCAAAAGCCACGCAGGAGATCTGGGATGCAGCCGGCATCACACCCCGGGGCATCGACCGCGAGGTCGTGGACAGCATGCACCGGGTCCAGATGGGGGTGGGTGCGGATTATACCAATATCCTGTTACAGGGCCTGCGCTGCAGCCTCTCTGACGGCTGGGGCGGCTCGATGCTGGGGACCGATGTCTCGGATGTTCTCTTTGGGACCCCGTCCATCCGGGAATCGAAGGTCAACCTTGCAGTGCTCAAAAAGGATCATGTCAACATCGCCGTCCACGGCCATAACCCGGTCCTCTCCGAGATGGTGGTAAAGGCTGTCACCGATCCCGAACTTGTGGCGCTTGCAAAGAAAAACGGCGCGGCGGGCATCAACCTTGTGGGGCTCTGCTGCACGGGAAGCGAGCTCCTGATGCGCAAGGGCGTTCCCATGTCCGGCAACCATCTCAACCAGGAACTGGTTATCATGACCGGGGCGCTCGAAGCAATGATCGTAGATTACCAGTGCATCTTTCCCTCCCTGCCACGGACGGCAAGCTGCTTCCACACGCTTATTGTCTCCACCAGTCCCAAGGCAAAAATCCCGGGCTCGTATTTCTTTGACTTTTCCCCGGACAAGGGCCTGGTGACCGCAAAGGCGATTGTCCGCATGGCCGTTGAGAATTTCAAAAACCGGAACCCGGCACGGGTCAACATCCCGGGAAGCCCCGTACCGCTCATGACCGGTTTCTCCAACGAGGCGATAAAAAAAGCCCTGGGCGGCTCTTTCAAGCCCCTCATCAATCTCATTGCGGCCGGGAAGATCCGGGGGGCAGTCGGGATCGTGGGCTGCAACAACCCGCATGTGAAGCATGATTACGGCCACGTGGAGCTCACAAAAGCGCTGATCAAAAAGAACATCCTCTGTGTCGAGACCGGCTGTGCTGCGATCGCTTCAGGAAAGGCCGGCCTCCTCATGCCCTCTGCTGCCGCCATGGCCGGGGATGACCTGAGGGCAGTTTGTGAGTCCCTGAAAATCCCGCCCGTGCTCCACATGGGTTCCTGTGTGGACAACTCGCGTATCCTCGTGCTTGCCGCAGAGCTGGGTAATGCCCTCAATGTCCCGATCCACAAGCTGCCGATTGCCGGGGCGGCACCGGAGTGGTACTCGCAGAAAGCCGTCTCCATCGGCGCATACTTTGTTGCCTCCGGGGTCTATACCGTGCTTGGCGTCATGCCGCATATCTCGGGAAGTCCGGCGGTGGTGTCGCTCCTGACCGATGGCCTTAAGGGTGCGGTAAACGCAAACTTTGCCGTGGAGCCAGACCCGGTAAAGGCAGCAGACCTCATCGCGGACCATATCGAGAAGAAACGCACCGGGCTGGGGATCTGAAAAATGCCTGAAGATGCCCGGCATAAGGAAAGGGGAATCCGGGTAGTCATCACCGGGAAAGGCGGTGTGGGAAAGACCACGCTTGCGGCGCTCCTCTCCCATCTTTTTGCACAGGATGGAAAACGGGTCCTTGCCATAGACAGCGACCCCCAGCAGAACCTTGCGGCAACGCTTGGGATCCCAAAAGCCCGGGCAGAAGGGATTATTCCGGTCTCTGAAAGCCCTTCATATCTCCGCGAGAAGATGGGGGCCGGCCCGGATCTCTCCTTGGGCGGGCTGTTTTCCCTCAATCCCGATATCAGCGATGTGATCGATCGTTTCTCCGTGCCTGCGGGAGAAAATGTCAGGTTGCTGGTCATGGGTGGGGTAAAAGAGGCCGGGGGCGGATGCCTCTGCCCCGAGTATACGCTGCTTGCCGCGATACTGCGACAGATGCAGGTATTCGACGACGATGTGGTTATTCTCGATACCTCAGCGGGCCTCGAACATTTCGGGCGGGCGATAGCCGAAGGGTTCACGAGCGCCGTGGTGGTGACTGACCCCACCTATAATGCGGTCTCCGTTGCCCGGAAATCCGCAGTGCTCGCACACCAGCTCGGAATCGAAAACGTGATCCTGGTCATCAACCGGTCAGAGGATAACACCACAATCCGCAATGTCTGCGGTGGTGAGGGGGGTTTTGCTGAATTCACGCAGACGGTTGTCCTGCCCTTCGATCCCGTGGTGCGCCGGACCGAACCTTCGGTTATCTCCCTTGCCGGCAGTGATTCGGCATTTGTCAGCAATGTCCGGATACTTCTTGCAGCCATTGCAGGCCGGTGCGAGAAATGGTCGCCACCTGCACGATAAAGAGAATAAAACCGGAGAGCTGACAGGGCATGATCCGCGTCCGGTCTTTGCAGATCCGGGAAATTCCCTGGAGCAATGTCCGGATCGTTCCCGAGAGGAAACTACCGGTTTATCGTGAACCAGATCAAATACCGGTGCCGGAATAACCGGGTTGTACCTGATGAACGCCACCATCTCACACCAGCATTTTACGCATCACGCGGTCTTTGCGGCTCATGCGCTCTCTGCCCGCTTCCCAATCCCTTTGGAAATCCCGCCCGGGGCGCTCTTTGTTCTTGTTTTCGGGCATGGGATCGTACTGCCCGAAGGGAGAGATCAGCGCATCTTCTGGGAAAAAAGCGCCTTACCCGGGGCCTGCGCTGCAGGACAAACAGAATACCTTGGTCACCGGGGGGATATTCCGTGGTATGCAGTCACTCTCCCGGATGGCACGGTTGTCCCGGGCGGGCGGATCGTTTCCAACATCCGCGAGCTTTACGGGCAGGTTCCTGATGAGGATCTTGCCATTGCCTCATATGCAGTCAGGATTTCGTGCTCTGCTGCGGCAAGCCGGTTCTGCGGCAGGTGCGGCCATACCACCGAACCGGCCCGAACGGAACGGGCGTGGCGCTGCCCGGCCTGCGGCCTTGTGGTCTATCCCCGCATCTCTCCGGCCATCATTGTCCTTATTATGCGGGGAGAGGAGATCCTGCTTGCCCGCTCCCCCCGGTTTCCGCCTGAAAGGTATTCCGTGATTGCCGGCTTTGCAGAACCCGGGGAAACACTTGAGCATGCGGTCTGCCGCGAAGTACAGGAAGAAGTGGGAATATCAGTAAAAAATATACGCTATTTTGCCAGTGAACCCTGGCCCTTTCCGGATTCACTCATGATTGGCTTTACCGCCGAGTACGATGCCGGGGAAGTTACTATAGATAATAACGAGATCGTTTCCGCGGGATGGTACAGGCGCGAAAATCTCCCGGATCTCCCTGCCCCAATGAGTATCTCGCGGGCGCTTATCGACGGATGGATACAGCGCAAGGGACTTGGCCGCTGAACAAAAGACCCGGTTCGGAGGACAGTTGCGTCCCCTCTTTTTTTGATAGGGAGAACCTCTGGCGATATAAACATACATATAATATAAAGCCTTTAAATTTGGTAGAGAGCAATGGAGATGAATTCTGAACCATCAGGTACAGATGCGGACATTCCTGGCGGGGAGAGCGCCACAGATGTCTACATTCTCTGCAAAGATGACCGGGATTCCCAGGAACTTTGCGGGCAGCTTGCACCGCAGGGATACCGGGTCACCCTCTTTTCCGACAACACAGATCTTCAGGAGGCCCTGCGCGAAGGAAAACCCAATCTCCTCATCTGTGATGCTTCCGGCAAAGACCGGGACGGCAGCGAATTCTGTCGCGAGATTAAATCTGATTCGGATCTCTGGCGGATCCCGGTGCTTTTGATCACCGGTGTTGCAAGCCTTTCCGATCTGCTCTCAGTCCTTGACAGCAATGCGGATAATTTCCTTGCCCGCCCGTACGATCCCGAGTACCTTCTCTCCCTGATCGAGACCCTGCTTGCCTCCCCGGTGGAAAAGCCGGATCCCGACAAGGTCCGGACCCAGTTTAAGATCCGGCACGATGATCACGATTACGTGATCATGGCAGACCGCAGGAAACTGCTGGAATTCCTGCTCTCCTCTTTTGAGATTGCCGTAGACCGGTCCGGCGAGCTTGTACGGATCCGCCAGGCGCTCGATAACCTCACTGCAACACTGGAACGCCGTGTAGCCGAACGCACCAATGAACTCTCTACCGAGACCGCCCGGCTCCAGATGCTCGTAAACGGGAAGGTTCACGAGATTGAGAGTGCGGCAAAAGCCCTTGAGGTGGAGAAAAAAGAAGAGGTTGCTCTGCGTTCCCGGCTTGAAGAGCACGAAAAAACGATTGCAGCGCTCAGGGAAGAGAACACCCGGTCCACACAGGAGCTTGAGGCGACTCGGGCCCGGCTTGCGGAATCAGAGGACACGGTCCGTACGCTTGGGACTGAGAAAAACGAACTTGAGCAGGCCCTCCGTGGCGATGCCGAATCGTTGAACCGTGACCTTGCCCAGACACGCAAAGAGCTTGAGGATGCCAGGAAAGATCTCACGGATATTTCCGGGGAAAAGGATGCGCTTGCGACACAGGTTTCCGGCCTCTGTCATGGCCGGGACGAGGACAAGAAAGCCCTCGATGCATTTTCTGTCGAGATCGGGCAGCTCAGAAGCTCCCTTGCCGGTGAGAAGAACCGGGCAGAATCGGCTGAGGTGGAAGTAAAATCCATCCTCCAGGAGAAGGCAAAATCCGAGCAGGAACTCCGCCAGATGATTGAGGATATTACGGGAAGGGCTGCGCAGCAGTCCCAGGAATGCATGCGCCTTTCCGATGTCCTTGCTGAGGAAAAAGAAGCGCGGACCGCTGCTGAAGAAAAGTGTGTAGCACTTGCCCAGGAAGCATCAAAGAAAGAAGCTGCATCTGCTGCAGAAAAGAACGCGCTTGCAGAGCACCTTGCAACATTCCAGCAGAAGTACGATACACTGACAGAATCGTTAGGGGCCGAACGCCAGAAAAGCCAGTCGCTGGAGGCAGAAATTGCCCGCGTTTCCGGGGAAAAGGAGGAGGCCGGGCGCAGCCTTGTGGATCTGCAGGACAAGCTCCGCGAAGCGGTTGCCCTTGGGGAGGAGGAGCGGCGGCTCCGTGCAGAGGCACAGGCAGATGCGGCTGAGGCTGCCGCAACAAAGGAAGCGGAGAACCAGGCGCTCAAAGCCGACAATGCCAAAGCCCAGAACGAACTGGAAAAAGCACAGGCCGATCTGGCAGCTGCCCGGCAGGATCTGGACGCTGCGCTGGATACGCACAAGGCCATTAAGGAGGAACTGTCGGCCGCAGCCCTTGCCGGTGCACAGTCCGATAAGCTTGCCCGTTCGGCCGCATCCGAATCGGAGCAGATTAAGGCGGAACTTGCAACCGAGCGGCGGCTGCACCGTGCCACGGAAGAAAAATATGCTGACCTGGCCCGGTCAGCAGAGCAGATCGGACGTGAACGGGATGCTGCAAAGGAGCAGGCCGCGCTACTGGAACAGGAACTGCATGCACAGATCCAGGAGCTTACCGACGCACTCGAATCCGAAAAAGGTGCACGCGCCCGGGCGGAAGAGGCACTCAGCCAGGTCACGCCTGTCCTGGAATCGGCCGATCGCAGGCTTAAGGAAGCAGAAGAGGAAAAGGCCGCGGCACGGGTTACCGGTGAACAGTTCACTGCACGCGAGAGCGAGTTGCGTGCACGGATCCAGGATCTCTCCGCAGCGCTTGATGCAGAGAAAGAGGCCCATGATCAGGTAAAGGACGAACTTGCAGAGATCTCCCGGCAGCGTAATGTGGCTGACCAGCAGACAAAAACGGCAACAGACAAGTGGAATGCGGACGTTGCCCGCCTCACCGGCCAGATCGCAGAGCTTGAAACAGAACTCCGGACCGGCCTCGAGCGGCAGCGCTCGCTTGAGGAACAACTCCGTGCAGCAGAGAGGGAGCAGGCAGAAAAAGAGGCGGCCCTTCAGGCTCTCTCGCAGGAGATCGAGCGGGCCAGGTCAGCGCTCGATGCAGAAAAAGAGGAGCGCCATGCTGCCGAGGAAGCATATGCCGAGACCCGGGAAGCCCTTGCCGAGATCAGGAAAAAGCCTCATGTCCCCTCAACTGCAATCGAAGAAATCCCTGTGGGAGGTCATGCCCTTGTTGTCCAGTCCCCGGATCTCCCTGCTCCGATCCGGGAGGTTTCCCATGCCCTGGTACGAAAGGAGATAGACCGTATTGTTCCGGTTCAGCCGCAGGTGCCGAAGGATCCGGAAAACCCGGATGTGGAAATCCCGCATGTTCAGATCCGGACGGTAGAGGATCTCTTTGAAGAGCCCCGGGAGATCGGAGCAGATGAGCTGCCGGATGCGGTTCCCGCTGGAGAATCCCCGGAGGAACCGGTGGATGATCCGGGTGAGGAAACCCTGCAGCCCGGGGATGACACAGAGGCAGATTTGCCAGAAACTCCTGACAACGAAGATGAACCCGGCGATGAAGCGGGTGAAGAAGAGGCTGGTGAAGGGGAGACAGATGAGACGGACGAAACCCCGGGAACGGCGGTCCGTTATGCAGGGGTCCCGGTCTTTAGCCGGGGGCAATGGTTTGATCTGGTAAAATGGGCCCATAATGCCGATTCGCTCAGCCATGAAGAGCGTATCCGGATCGTAAAGTTTGGCCGGCTGATCCAGAAAGGCCGGGTACTGACCCGGCGGCAGGAATCACAGCTTGCGGAGCTCATGCTGCTTGCACACGCAAAAGGGTACCGTCCGCATGAATAACGTTACGGATCATTGACCTTTTTTTGAATAATTGCGTATTTTCGGACAGCCCTCTTTACCCACCTGATCACGAAAGAGGATCGGGAAGCAATTCCCGGGTTACCGGCGGCCTGTTCCCTGGACTGCAGCCGGTTGTACCCGGGCTCCCGGTGAGGAAGCCTGCCGGACGGTAACATCTGACAAGTACACCATGATCCCAAGGCATATCGCAAGACCTGCAAGGCCGGCAGGGAATGCAAGTGCCGGTACAAGGATCCCCGTGCCATCCAGGATGAGAAGGATAAGGAGCACTCCGCCATGCAGCACATGGAACCACCTGATACGGTGATCCTCATGGTCACAGGGGCGGATGGATCCGGCAATCTGCGTTTGGCTCAACGGGAAAAAAGGGAAGATCCCTTTCCGTGTGCATAGATCTTCGATGAGATGGAATATCATGCCAAGGAAAAGCCCGAAAAGGAAGATTATACCATCGATTGTGTTGGCGGGTGAGATGATATATGCAGGAATGAGCAGAAGCAGGCCGGAACTGAGTGTTATAAAGAGTATTCCCGGGAGAGAATGAGTGAGGCGTTTATCAGTCGGATCGGTTACCGGCAGTTCGAGGGCAGCATAGATCCGGTACAGGATCCACGCACAGGCTTTCCGGGGAAGCTGGACAAGAGCCCATGCAAGCGTCCGCGGGCCTGTTTTTTTTGGCCGGGACATGTGGATGTCGGGCAGGAGTGACCCTATGCAGGTACCGGTGCACACGAGAAATGCTATAATCGGTCGGGTAAAAAGGAAGGAACTGAAGAGGATAAGGGAGCAGATGAGAGCAAGTGCGAAATGATGCCGGGTGATCATAGGTAGGGATCCTGAAACATTCTCCTGTTCCGGCAGTTCGCTTGTGTCAAGCCGCGGTATCGCTCATTCCGACAAAAGCGAAAAAGGCCCTGATTATGCTGTAAGGAGAATATCGTAACTGTTCCATATATGCATTAGGATTTTACTTATTTTGCCTGTTGATAAAAGGGAAATCATTAACGAACTCTCCAGACCGGTCCTTTTCCTCATCATTCCCTGTCACTGGCGGGTATGAACGGTTTCGCTCTTTTTAAAACGACCTGCAGAACAGGAAACTGCCCGGCATCTTTTTTACCCGGGGATTACCATGATAATCCATACGTACCGGGCACAAGCGGGCACTCCCTCCCACAAAAGGCCGGCCCGGCGATATCTGCCGTACGCCTGCGGGAGTGTGCCAGGTACCTTTGCGAGGTGATAGCATCTAAGGGATACATGTTCCTGCCCCGTTTATCCGGCTGGGCCACCACCGGTTATCTTTGACCGGAGAACTCTCATCTCTTCCGGATAATTGATCATGTATACACCATTTGGGTCGACAGATGTATACTGCCAATCGTTACTCTGTCGATAAAATAAAACAAAATTTTTAACTACTTTCCTGCAAAAGGTTACTTGAAAATATTAACTTTTGAGGTTTGTTGTTTTATGAACGGAAAACTGACACCATCCCGCCTTGCACTCATCAGCCTTGTCCTTGGACTCCTGATGGTCACGGCATTCTTTGCCGGCTGCACGCAGAGCACGACTACCACCGCGACTCCTGCAGCAACCGCGGCTCCCACCGCAGCATCGACCCCGGCTGCCACACCGGTGGCCACGGTTGCAACCGCAGCCCCGACAACGGTAGCTACGACAGCGACCCCGGCCCCGACCTTTACGCCATCGCGCACCAACATTGTTGCCTTTACAGCTGCATCGCTCACCGGAGCCGCGCCGACTATCGCATCGTCCTTTAATGCAGCCTACCCCCCCGACACGGTATCGTTTGACCTTGACGGAACCCAGGCCCTCAAGACCCAGATCGAGAACGGAGCATATGCAGATGTCTTCATCTCGGCAAGCAACTCGTATACCAATACCCTTACTAAAGAGGGATACCTTGTTCCAAGCACGGTAAAGACACTGACGACCAACTACGTGACCGTCATCCTCCCTGCCTCGAACCCGGCAAACATCCAGTCTCTCTCCGATCTTGCAAAGCCCGGAATAAAAATCGCTATGGCAGCAAACACCGTGCCGGTCGGCACTGCGACAACTGCGGTCTTAAACAACCTGGCAAACGACACGTACAGCCAGAGCTGGAAGAACCAGACCATCAGTAACGTGGTCACCTACGAAACATCAGAACCTGCCGTTGCCACAAAAGTCTCCCTTGGCGAAGTAGATGCAGGATTCGTGTACCAGTCCACTGCGAATGCAGCTCCAAGCGGAACCTACCAGTCCATTACCATCCCAAAGAAGGATAACTACCTGCAGACCTACACGATTGCCATCGTTAACCAGAGCCAGAACAAGGCCGTGGGTTCCTGGTTCGAGCAGTACATGCTCTCTGCCGCAGGACAGAACATCCTGGCCCAGTACGGGTTCACTGCACCGTAATTAAAAAAAAATATCCTTATTTTTCCCATCAGCCGTGCCGGTCGGCGTTTTCCTGCCGGTAGAAACTTGACCCCATGATCCCCCACAGCCTCCGGCCAAAAAATTACCGGCAGAGCCTGACTTACCTTGCCGCAGGGATCCTGATCGTTTCTGTTACCCTCTATCTCGCCCTTCCGATCGTGGCATTATTTCTCCGGATCCCTCCGGATCAGTTCTTTTCCACGCTCCATAACCCTGATGTTATCAGCGCACTCTGGCTGAGCCTGTTTACCACTGTGGTCACTCTTGTCGTAGTCATCCTTGTCGGTACGCCATTTGCGTACTTCCATTCCCGGTACACGTACCCCGGGAAAGTGATTGTTGACACCCTCATCGATCTCCCACTTGTCCTCCCCCCTGCAGTGGCGGGTGTGGCCCTCCTTATGCTGTGGGGCAGGACCGGGCTCCTTGGAAGGTACTTCAACATGTTCGGGATTACGATTGCCTTTACCACGCTTGCCGTGATCATGGCGCAGATCTTTGTGGCATCCCCGTTCTATCTCCGGCAGGCAAAATCCCTCTTCGAGCAGCTTGACCCGGCATACGAACAGACCGCACGGACACTGGGGTCTTCACCCCTTCGGACCCTTGTCCTTGTTACCCTTCCTATGACTGCAGGAGGTCTGATCTCGGGTGCGGTCATGACCTTTGGCCGGGCACTTGGGGAGTTTGGCGCTACCATTATGTTTGCCGGGAATCTCCCCGGGGTAACCCAGACCATGCCGCTTGCCGTGTACGTGGGTATGGAAGGGGACCTTTATGTCGGGCTGACCATATCCATACTTCTTGTGATCATCTCATTTACCATCATGATCATCGTGCGTCTGGTCCAGAAACGGGAGGCGGGCCATGCTTGAGGCTTCGATGGTAAAGCGCCTGCGCGATTACACGCTTGATTTTACGCTTCGGGCAGAATCCGGGCAGATCACCGTCCTGATGGGTACAAACGGCTCGGGAAAATCGACCTCCCTCAATATCATTGCCGGCCTCCTGCAACCGGATACTGCGAAGATCACCTTAAACGGGGAGTGCATCTGCGAAACCCGGGAAGGGATCAATATACCGGTTGAGGATCGCCGGATTGGTTATGTTCTCCAGAATCCTGCGGTCTTTCCCCATATGACCGTACATGACAATGTGGCATTTGGCCTTCGTGCCCGGCGCACCCCGAAAGCAGAAGTTACCGGATATGTGGCTGAATGGATGGATCGTATGCATATCACGGATCTTGCCGGAGTCAAAGCCGGGAACCTTTCAGGGGGGCAGAAGCAGCGGGTAGCCCTTGCCCGGGCACTGGCAACAGATCCCGTTCTTCTGATGCTGGACGAGCCTTTCACCGCTCTTGATGCAGAGAGTACACAGTCTGTAAAGGATCTTACACGGCAGTATGTCCGCGACTTTAACATTCCCTGCATCCTTGTGACACACCGGGTTGCCGACAGCGAGGAGATCGGTGACCGGGCCTGTGTGCTCTGCCAGGGAAGGATGGAATGGGAGGGTATTCCAACCGAAATGCCGGAGCTCTGCACGGTCTGCCGGTGCCCATGAAATGATGGCCGGCATGGCTGTTGGCTGATAGTATCAAGGGGACTATCCACCAGATTTTTATAATAGGATCCGACAGGATCATGTATGGTGGACACAGAAAGGCTGACCTGGCCGGTCCGGCGAAGGGGAGATTTTCTCCGCATTGTTTCCTATATCATCCTTGCAACCGCGCTCATCTTTATTGTCGACGCCATTACCCCTTTGGGCGTGGTGGTCTGGGTCTTGTATCTCATCCCCCTGTTCCTGACCGTATACCTCAGCTGGAAGTACGCCCCTGTCCTGATGACCGGTATATTCATCCTCCTGATGGCGGTAAGCCTTTTTCTTTCACCCCGTGATATCCCGCTCGGGTACGCGATCATTGACCGGGTCTTTTTTGCCCTGATTCTTGTGATCGCATCGTTCTTTATCAAGGATTACGTGGCAAGCGTCGAGGAGATCGCAGCAAACGAAGAGCGGTACCGCTCCCTTATCGAATGGTTGCCGGAGGGGGTCGTAGTCTGCAAGGGAGACCGGATTGCGTACCTGAATCCTGCAGGAAAAAGGCTGCTCGGGATAGAGAATGAAAAGGGGGAGACAGAGATCACCGGCATGATCGAACCGGATATGCGGGGACTCTTCCGGGAACGGCTCAGTCAGGCCGCATTGGGTGCACGATCGGATATGGGGGCCATCCGGCTGGTGCGGCATGACGGGGGCGAGGTTACCGTCATGATGAGTCTGGGCAGCATTTTCTGGGAAAACAGGAATGCGGTCCAGATCGTGATGCGGGCTGCCTCAACCGGATAAACTCGCTTTTGGTGAAGCGGCAGGGTATTCGCCGACTGGAGTATTATGACCGGCAGAGAGTTCCCGGCAAGTCTCTCACGGGATGTTCTCTGGTTGATCCCAGAACTGACGCAATGTATCAAAGCGGCGGCAGAGAGCGATTGTGATAGTTAATATACAAAAAGATCGTCTAAACTAACTAAATGGCAACGATAAGACTATTTAAATTATATAGGATTACTTTGGAAGCATCGTACAACGTGTCTGCAGGGCCAAAGATGCCAAAAGAAGCCCGCGTACGCTGATGAGGCGGTCGTTATGACTACCACCGGATCCATAGGATCCCTGATCAAAAAACAGGCAAAACCTGCGGTACTGATCTTTTTGCTGCTCACCCTTATCGTGGGCCTTCTTTACCCGCTTGTTGTCACAGGTATCGCCCAGCTGGCATTCCCGGTTCAGGCAAACGGTGATCTTCTCGTCCATAACGGACAGGTTGCCGGCTCATCCCAGATCGGCCAGCCGTTCTCGTCCCCCCAGTATTTCTGGGGACGTCTCTCGGCTACCTCTCCGGTGCCCTACAATGCCGGGTCATCGACGGGCTCCAACCTGGGGCCCAATAACCCGGCGCTTGTGCAGCAGGTCCAGGCCCGGATCGATGCGCTGCATGCCGTGGATCCAAGTAATACCCAGGAAATCCCGGTTGACCTTGTCACCGCTTCAGGAAGCGGCCTTGACCCGGACATCTCGGTTGCAGCTGCGTATTATCAGGTGCCCCGGGTGGCCCGCGAACGCAACCTCACACAGGCCGCGGTATCATCTCTTGTTGCTTCGCAGGTCGAACCCCGCCAGTTTGGGATCTTCGGGGAGCCCCGGGTAAATGTTCTCTCCCTTAACCTTGCGCTTGATGATCTTTCAGAGAATAAGATCTCCGTATCTGAAACAGGATCGTCCCTTCCTCTCCTGAATCATCCCCCCGATCTTGTCTTTGGCATGCTGATTGCAGACTGGATCCAGGTGCTCCTCTTTATTGTGATCGTTGCACTGATCTCCATCCCGCTGGGTGCGTGGATGGCAAAGATCTTTACCGGCAAACCAAACTTCCTCTCTCCCCTCATCTCGTGGGTTGAGACAAAAGTCCTTACCGCCTGCGGTATTGCACCGGGCGAGGAAATGGACTGGAAGGAATTTGCCGTGGCAGTCATGGTCTTTACCGTTCCCTGCATTGCTGCGGTCTTTATCCTCCAGGAGATACAGCAGTTCCTGCCCCTCAACCCGTCAGGCCTCGGCGCAGTTCCCTGGGATCTCTCGCTCAACACCGCGGTAAGCTTTGCCACCAACACCAACTGGCAGGCGTATGTGCCGGAAGTAACACTGAGTTACTTCACCCAGATGGTGGGTCTTGTCGTCCAGAACTTTGTCTCGGCAGCAGTCGGGCTTGCGGTCCTTATTGCGCTCATCTACGCGTTCTCGCGCAAATCTGCCACAACCCTCGGGAACTTCTGGGTGCTTCTCGTGCGCAGCGTGATGATCCTCCTCCCCATTGCGGTTATCATCGCGCTTGTTCTCGTCTCGCAGGGCACACCCCAGACCTTTGGCGGGCCGGTCACCGTTCCGCTTCTCGATAAGCTCAACGATACTACCGGAGCCCTGGTCGCCACCCAGACCATCCCGCTTGGGCCCGTTGCCTCGCAGGTGGCCATCAAGATGCTGGGGACAAACGGCGGCGGGTACTATAATGCAAACTCGGCCCATCCGCTGGAGAACCCAACGCCGTTCTCAAACTTTGTCGAGATGTTTGCCATGATTATCATCCCCGCCGCGCTCTGCATCACGTTTGGGACCATGATCGGCTCACGGAGGAAAGGGGTGGCCCTCATCCTTGCTATGACCCTCATATTCCTTCCGCTGTTAGGTCTTACCATCTGGTCCGAACAGGGAGGCAACCCGGTACTGACACCACTCGGTGTTGACCAGGCACCATCAGCCTTCCAATCCGGCGGGAACATGGAAGGAAAAGAGGTGCGCTTTGGGGCGGTCACCTCAGCGCTCTTTGCCGTGAGCACAACGAGCACCTCCTGCGGGGCGGTTAATTCCATGCACGATTCGTTCATGCCGGTTGCAGGGGGTGTTCTCCTCTTTGACATGCACCTTGGGGAGGTGGTCTTTGGCGGCGTCGGGTCCGGTCTCTATGGCATGCTCATCTTTGTGATAATCGCGATGTTTATCGCCGGCCTGATGGTGGGGAGGACCCCCGAACTCTACGGTAAGAAGATCGAGCAGCACGAGATGAAGATCGCCACGATCGTCATCCTCATCCCGATCATCATGATTCTGGCGTTCACCTCCCTTGCCGTCCTGACACCTGCCGGCCAGGCCGGTGTTGCAAATCCCGGCCCGCATGGTTTTTCCGAGATCCTGTATGCCTACACCTCGGCATCCCAGAATAATGGCAGCGCTTTTGCCGGGCTTAATGCCAACAGCCTCTTTTATAATCTCACCACTGCGATCGCGATGTTTATCGGGAGGTATGCGATCATTATCCTGACTCTCGCACTTGCCGGATCGCTTGTGACAAAAAAGATCGTTCCTCCCAGTGAGGGGACTCTCCGGGACCACCGCCCGCTCTTTATCCTGTGGCTGGTCTTTGTTATCCTGATTGTTGGTGCGCTCAGTTTCCTGCCGGCGCTCTCGCTTGGTCCTGTTGCAGAATATATGGGAATGGTTGCAGGAGGGCTTGTCCATGTCATCTGATATCCGTAAGCCCAAAAGCCCGGCAGCAGTCCCGGGCCTGTACCAGCGTGCGGTCGTGGATGCCTTCCTCAAGCTGGATCCCCGCACACTCATCCATAATCCGGTGATGTTTACCGTCGAGGTAGGCAGTGCAATTACCACCCTCCTGTACTTCCAGGCACTTGCCGGTGCCGGCGAGGCACCGGCCGGCTTTATCGGTGCCATCTCCGCGTGGCTCTGGTTTACTGTGCTCTTTGCAAACTTTGCCGAGGCGCTTGCCGAGGGGAGAGGAAAGGCACAGGCCGAGTCCCTGCGGAAGATGCGGCAGGACACCTCGGCAAAACGCCTCAGGGAGAAATACCAGATCATAAAAGGCAGCGAGCCCTGCGAATCCGACTTTACTGAGGTTTCCTCTTCGGTGCTTAAGAAATCCGAATTCTTCTTTGTAAAAGCCGGGGACACGATCCCGGTGGACGGCGAAATCCTTGAGGGGATCGCCTCGGTCAACGAGAGTGCGATCACGGGTGAGAGCGCACCGGTGATCCGCGAGGCCGGAGGCGACCGGAGCGCCGTTACCGGCGGTACCGTCCTCCTCTCCGACTGGCTGATCGTTAGGGTGAGCGCAAACCCCGGTGAGGGCTTCCTTGACCACATGATTGGTCTCATCGAGGGCGCAAAGCGCCAGAAGACCCCAAACGAGATCGCGCTCAACATCCTCCTTCTTGGCCTGACCACGGTCTTTATCGTTGTGGCTGCAACCCTGTATGCGTTCTCGGCCTACAGCGTCCAGTCTGCGGGAGCCGGAACCACGATCACGGTTACCGTGCTTGTGGCACTCTTTGTCTGCCTTGCCCCGACCACTATCGGGGGGCTCCTCTCAGCCATTGGTATCGCAGGCATGGACCGGCTCATCCAGAGAAACGTGATTACCACATCGGGCCGGGCCATTGAGGCCGCCGGTGACGTTGATGTCCTGCTGCTCGACAAGACCGGGACAATCACGCTCGGGAACCGCCAGGCCGTGGAGTTTATCCCGGTGGATGGGACAACAATAGAGGATCTTGCCGGGGTTGCCCAGCTCGCCTCGCTCGCTGATGAAACTCCTGAGGGCCGCAGTATCGTTGTTCTTGCAAAGGAGAAGTACGGCCTGAGGGGAAGGACGGTCGGGGAATCGGCGTCCGGCGTGGCTATGGAGTTTGTCCCGTTCACCAGCCAGACCCGGATGAGCGGAGTAGATCAGGGAGACCTCCATATCCGCAAAGGCGCAGCCGATGCACTCTATAAGTATATCCAGGCGGGCGGGAACGAGGTTTCGGACCAGCTCAAGGCAACGGTCGAGACCATCTCGCGGGCCGGCGGAACCCCGCTTGTTGTGGCACAGAATTGCCGGGCACTTGGGGTCATCCACTTAAAAGACATTGTAAAGGGCGGGATCAAGGAGCGCTTTGTCCAGCTCCGGAAGATGGGCATAAAGACGGTCATGATCACCGGGGACAACCGGCTGACTGCCGCCACGATCGCTGCCGAGGCCGGGGTCGATGACTTTTTGGCCGAGGCAACTCCCGAGAGCAAGCTCAAACTGATCCGCGAGTACCAGCAGGGAGGTCGCATGGTGGCCATGACCGGCGACGGGACAAACGATGCCCCGGCGCTTGCCCAGGCGGATGTAGCCGTGGCCATGAACACCGGCACCCAGCCGGCCCGCGAGGCAGCAAATATGATCGATCTCGATTCCAACCCGACAAAGCTTATCGAGATCGTGGAGATTGGAAAGCAGCTTCTCATGACCCGGGGGGCGCTTACTACGTTCTCCATTGCAAACGATATCGCCAAGTATTTTGCGATCATTCCCATCGCATTTGCTTCAACCTACCCGTCGCTTGCCGCACTCAACATTCTCGGCCTCCACGATGGCATCCTTTCTGCCGTAATCTTCAACGCCATTATTATCGTCATCCTCATCCCGCTTGCCCTGCGGGGAGTGAAATACCATGCGATGTCCGCAGAGGAAGCCCTGCGCAACAACATCCTGCTCTACGGTGTAGGCGGGATCATTGCCCCCTTTATCGGGATCAAGCTCATCGACATGCTGCTGGTCTTTTTGGGAGCGTGATCCAGACCCATGCCAAACCCCTCTGACTGCCGCCAGGACCAGCGTCCCGATCCCGATGCCCTGCTTGCCTGCGTCCAAAAGGAAGAGCTGCAGAAGGTGCGGGGAAAACTCAAGATCTTTTTGGGGTATATTGCCGGCGTCGGCAAGACCTACGAGATGCTCAAGGCCGCTCACCTGAGAAAGGACGAAGGAGTTGATGTACGGATCGGGTACATCGAGCCCCATGGGAGAAAAGAGACCGAGGCCCTCATGGAGGGCATCCCGGTCATCCCCAACCGCACGATCGAATATCACGGTGTGAAACTCAATGAGATGGACCTCGATGCCATCCTTGCCGCACACCCGCAGCTGGTGCTTGTGGACGAGCTGGCCCACACCAATGTGCCGGGATCACGGCATCTGAAGCGGTACCAGGATGTCGAAGAGCTGCTTGCGGCGGGAATCGATGTGTACTCCACCCTCAATGTCCAGCACATTGAGAGCCTCAATGATGTCGTAGCCCGGATCACCGGCGTTATTATCAAGGAGAAGATCCCGGACCGGGTAATTGACGAGGCTGCCGAGATTGAGGTTGTGGATCTCGCCCCCCCGGAGCTTCTCCAGCGCCTTCGTGAAGGAAAAGTGTATGTCCCCGAGATGGCTGCCCGGGCGATAGAGCAGTTCTTCAACGAAGGGAACCTCTATGCCCTGCGGGAACTGGCACTGCGGCGTGCCGCTGAGCGCGTTGATAACCAGATGCTTGCGTACATGCAGACCCGGTCTATCCCCGGCCCGTGGGCCGTGGGGGAATACCTGCTGGTCTGCATCGGGCCGGGTCCTCTTGCCGAACGGCTGATCCGGACTGCACGCAGGCAGGCCGATCGGATCAATGCCCGATGGTGTGCAATCTATGTCGAGACACCTACCCACCACCGCCTCTCCCTGGAAGCAAAAGAGCAGGTCGACCGTTCGCTCCAGCTTGCGGAGAAACTGGGGGCGACAACGGCAAGTGTATTCGGGCTCAATGTGGCAAACACCGTCCTTGAGTACGCGCGGCAGCACAACGTCACCCGGATCATCATCGGAAAAACCCTGCGCCCGCGGTGGCAGGAATTTGTCTTTGGTTCGGTTGTGGACCAGCTCATCCACAACAGCGGACCCATCGATGTGTACGTGATCAGCAGTGGGAAAGACCTGCCGGAAAAACCGGCGGAAGCAGAACCCCTGCTGCCGGCATCGCCTCCCCGGGATTACGTGGACAGCCTTACGCTTGTGGTGGCCGTGACCATCCTCGGGTGGCTGTTCCACTCCCTTATCTCGCCGGTCAACCAGCTGATGTTCTATCTTCTGGCCGTGGTGGTTATTGCGTTCAAGCGTGGCCTGAAACCTGCCATCTTTACCTCGGTTGTCGGTGTGCTCGCCTTTGACTTTTTCTTTGTCCCTCCCTACCTGACCTTCCGGGTCTCCGACACGCAGTACCTGGTCACGTTCCTTGGGATGATCATTGTGGGGTCGGTTATCAGCCTGCTTGTTGCCCGAGCCCGCCGGCATGCCGATGCAGCCCAGACCCGGGAGAGAGAAACCAGTACCCTTTACGCATTGTCCCAGGATCTTGCCGGTGCCCTGGATGCAGATGCGATCATGAACGCCGTGGGCCAGCACATAAAGGAGATCTTCCAGTGGGAGAGTGCCTTTTTCCTTCCCGAAAATGGCCACCTTGCCGCGCACGCAAAGAGCCCGGGCCTTGTCATGGACGGGGACGACCTCGCGGTTGCCACCTGGGCCTTCCAGCACGGTACCACTGCTGGCTACGATACCGATACGCTGCACGGCTCAAAACTCCGGTATATCCCGCTCAGGAGCACCCGGGGGGTGCTCGGGATCATGGCAGTCCAGCCTGCCGAGGCAAACGGAGTCATTACCTACGAACAATCCCGTATCCTCACCGCTTTTGCCAACCAGGCTGCCCTTGCGCTTGAACGGGTGAACCTGGCAAAACCGGCATAATTTTTGGGCTCTGTTCCTTCCCGGCTTTTTCCCCGGGACTGGGATAATGCCGTCAGATAACTTCGATCCGGCGCAGCCACAGACCGGCCAGGATATAAACAGCACCTGCACCTGCGATCGCGGCAAGGATCCCAAAGGAAAGCAGGAAGTTGCCGGCAAGAAATGCCCCGGCAATCCCCAGGGCTAAGCGGAAGATCCCGTACGCCACAAGTACTATCCCTGCGTAAAAGACTAGCAGCGCTATGGTTCCGGGCACGAGCAGTTCATCCATAAGAGAACCTCATTCAAGATACCCTGCCAGAAGTTCGGCATAGAGCCGTTTTGTGTTCTCCCGGGTCTTTGGCAGTGCCGGAAACCCCGGGAATTTTTTTGCCACTGCAACATCTTCGGCAAGGTCCAGGTGTTCCTGATCTTCCGAATAGAACCAGCCTTTCTCGCGGTAGTACCAGGAGAGATACTCCTGCTCTGTCTGGCCGGGTGTCGGGATCAGGAGTGCCTGCGTCTTTCCCAGTTCGGCAAGTTCCATTAATGTCGTATACCCTGAGCGGCAGATCACGCATTTTGCCCGGTTCATCAGTTCGGTCTTCACGCTGGTCGGGACATAGGAAATGCAGGTCCAGTTCCCGTGCCGGACCGGGACCGGTTTTCCTTGCGGGTTTCCGAGCAGTACGATACCGTGACCCTCAAGTTCGCCCATATGGGCAAGGATGATTCGCTCAAGGATGGTCCGCTGGGGCTCCGGCCCGGAGATGATAACTAGGTAGTCGAGATCCTGCGTACAGGCCATCTGCCGGGTGCCAGAGAGAATACCCGAGAAGAAGGCACGATCTCTTGCCACATCGGTCTGGGGCCGGGAGAGCTTGCCTGCCAGGGACAGAGGTCCGGGGGGGTTATCCGGTACAATGATACGGGCGTACTGTTCGTGGAGGAACATGTTGGCCGGGATCGCAAGGAGTTCCGCCGGCCAGTACAGGAGCGGCAGGTGATAATGGAGCTGGTGGGTGACAAAGATCGAGGGAACTTTTGATGAAAATACGCCCAGCCGGTTGTCGCTGATGACCAGATCGTAATGCTCCTTAGTAAGAATCGACTCAAGGGTTGCGTGTTCGCGTGATACTGCTGCAAAAATGGAGGGAAGACCGGCACAGAACCGGGGGATAAACAGCCGGCCGGAGCTGAACGGTATCGGGTAATCCGGGTACTCGATAGAGGGCAATCCGGGAAATTCCTGCCGGAGCACGGCAAGGGCGTTGCCGCATGCGGCTATGGTGACCTCGTGGCCGTGATCAAGCAGGGTCCGGATCACGGGAATGTCGCGCGTGGCATGGCCAAGGCCCCAGTTCAGTGGTGATACCAGCACGTGCGCCATGGTGTCTTACATCCCTGAATTATCATTGTATCAATAAAGTATTTGAGGTGCGTGTAGCAGGAATCAAAAGAACCCGTGGGTCAGAGCGCAAGCATTCGCTCGTTTTCGCGCAACCAGCGCCGGTGCTCCGCGTACTCCGGCATGGCATCCTGGACTTTTTTCCAGAACCTTTCCGAATGATCCGGCTGGCGCAGGTGCACAAGCTCATGGACTACCACGTAATCGATAACCTCGGGGGGAGCAAGGACCAGGCGCCAGGAGAACGAGAGGGTCCCGGTGCTGCTGCACGAGGCCCAGCGCCGCCTTGCATCGGATATCCGGATCTTTTTTGGAACATAATCGAGGATTGCGGCGATGCCGGCAACCCGTGCAGGCAGGATCTCTTTTGCCTTTTCAACGTACCACGCAATGAGAAGATCGCGGCATTCCGGCAATCTCCGCTCGCCAATATACAGGTGGTCACCCAGGGTAACTGCCGCATCGCTTTCGGCAAGCACCACAAGCGTGTACATCTTTCCGAGGAACAGGAATTCATCCCCAGTGGCAAAGTGCCTCTTTTTCGGTGACGGGCGGTTCTGCATATCAGCGATTTTTCTCTCAATCCAATCCCTTTTTTCCTCAATGAGAGCCAGGATCCAGGTTTCCGGTGCCCGGAGTGGGGCACGTACTACGAGCTCCCCTTCAGTTGTGATTTCCAGGGAAACGGTCCTGCGGCGGGAGCGGAGGATCCGGGCGGGAGAGATGCCGGGCATGCTGTTCTCAGGATGGGTGTTCCTGCCAGATGAGACTTTAGGGGACCACGGCAGGAGTGATCCCGATTGCCCCGAATCTATGGAAAACACCATAGTGTTTCCAGGGTTCCGAACGGTTTACCCTGAATTGCCGGAACAGATCCGTAGAAATATCTGTCTGAGGGCATATAGAATAAATAAAGAGGAACTGATCCCATGTCAAAGGGAACGATACTTCTGGTAGAGGACGATGATATTATCGCAAAGGTCGTTGGCTGGCGTCTGGAAAAACTAGGGTACAGCCTCTGCGGACGCGCCTCTTCCGGTACCGAAGCCCTGGACCTGCTTGAGCGGAACGTTCCTGACCTCATCCTCATGGATATCAACATCAAGGGAGAGATCAACGGGATCGAGACCACAAAGATGATCAAGAAAAGGATTCACATCCCCGTTATTTACCTCACATCCCATTCGGATGACGTTACCCTTGCCCGGGCCAAGGAGACCTACCCGGAAGGATTTATCTCAAAGCCCTTCAATGACAATGACCTGAAAGTGGCAATCGAACTGGCTCTCAACAGCAGCACGCTCAGATAAGGGGATCCTGCAACATCTTCGGTTGTCCCGGGCAGATCCTGCCTCGTAACCCTCAAGAGTCGTGTATTAACGCCGGTATGATTTTCCGGCCGATTGCTGGCTTTTTCATCTAATCTGTTTAAACCCGGCAAGGAGATTCCGCGCTCCCTGTTTTTTCTTTACCTCTCTCCGTGTTTCATGCATTCTCAGCCAGGTTGCCAGGTATGCCCGGATACCCGAGCGAAAGAGAGAGGATCTCTCCCACGCGCACCGGGCCTCGTTATACTCTTCCTGTGAGCAGTCAAGTTCTTTTTTGCTCCGTGCAAGCGCCCTTTGATAGGCCGCATCCGTCATCCGGTCCGGTAATTTTGTCATATGTGCTTTCCCCGCCTGCAACGCCTTTTTGAAAAGCTACAGGTACTGTATGCTTGGTACACAGTTACTATATATTTTTTGAAACTATTCAATAGTTTAAGCGAAAATAATAAATTTCAATCCTTATTAATAGAGAACCATGGAACAACTGCAGGATGCGGCTTTTCTTCCCTTCTCTTTTGAAGAGGCGTATGAAGTTCTGAAAAACCAGGGACCTGCTCAGGTCACCTCTGCACTTGGCACAGTTTACACCATCGATGCCTATTCCCGGCCGCAGGACAAGGGAACAGAAGAGCAGATTATCCGCGTCCATCCCCGGAGTGGCTACACCTATATCCGTCATGTGTACATCCACCCGGATTGCTGGGGCAGTGATCTGACCTGCCAGGGAGTCCGGGTTGAAGATATCTACAACGGGAAGCCCGGCATCTTTGCGTGGCTCAAAGATCATTGTAATAAAACGGCATCATTTTTATGACGGCACTTGTCGCGTATTATTCCCGGAAAGGCCGCACGGAAAAAGTGGCACATGCCATAGCCGAAAATCTTGGCGCCGAACTGGTCCGGATCACGCCTCCCGGACAGGTAAATCTCGCTATAGGGGTAATGGAGGCAATGATGGTGATGAAATCGGCGATCAAATCCTGCCGGACCGATCTCACCGGTATCGACACTCTTGTTATTGTAACACCGGTCTGGGCCGGGAAGATTCCACCGTTTGTCTCAATGTATTTGTATCAGGTGAGCCCTGGTGAGGGAAAGAAATTTGCGGTATTTACTGAGCGTGGCAGACATGGATCGGATCACCCCATCAGGCTTGTCCGACACGTGCTGGAAGGAAAAGGGATGAACTTTGTTGCTTCGGGTGTGACCATTGAATCCGATGTGGACAGCGGAGAGTACCTATCCCTCGTTCGAAAATTTACCCGGGAGGTTCTGGGGCAGTAAGCCGGTTTTCTCTCCTTTTTTGGAGATACCGGTGACCCCTCTTTGGTAACCCGTGAGTGTAATCATTTTTGGGAGTGCCATCCCTTTCGGACCCATGATCCCGTCATAAAAGCAGGCGCCGCGGCCTCTTGCCATTCCATACCTATATCGCCTGATCCCGCAAAGAATAGTGCAGATGGCACCCGAGCCCGTGTTCAGGTACAAGCAGTGCCTGATTGTGCGAAACGATATCAAGATGAGCTGCGGCAAGAAATGCGCACAGGCAGCGCATGCCTCCATCGGGGCGTTTGAGAGCGCGGACAAAACGCTCCGCAAGGCCTGGCAGGCAGAGGGGCAAAAAAAGGTAGTGCTCCGGGCTGATTCTGAGCGGGCGCTTTTTGAGATTAAGGTAGTTGCTGAGCGTTCGGGGATCTCCACATCGCTTATCCAGGATGCCGGTATGACCGAGATCCCGCCCGGCACGATTACCGCCCTTGGCCTTGGGCCGGCAAGGACTGAAGATTTGGACAAGATCACCGGCTCGCTTTCGCTCCTATGAGAGAAAGTCCGTATCCGCTCGAACGCGAGCTCGGGATGCAGTTTTATGCGACCGACACCCCCGGTACCGGCGGGACGCTGCGCACCGTGCCGGACGATTTTATCGTAGATGAAATACCCCTTGAGAAAAAAGGCAGCCCCTCCGGCCCGTACCTGATCTGCCGGCTCACAAAGACCAGCTGGGAACTCCAGCATGCGGTAAAGGAGATAGCAAAAAGGCTCAATATCAGCCACCGGCGGATAGGCTGGGCCGGGACCAAGGACAGAAACGCCCGGACCACGCAACTGATCTCGATCTACAAAGTGACCCCGGAACAGGTTGCTGCATTGCACCTCAGGGATATCACCCTTGAAGTGCTCGGGCAGGCAAACGAGCAGCTCTCGCTGGGTGATCTCACCGGAAACCGGTTTGATATCTGGATCCGGGATGCAGACCCGGAAGATTTGGATAACCGGGTTGTATCTGTTACCGAAGCTGCGGCCATTGCCCTGCCCAACTACTTCGGGCTCCAGCGCTTTGGCGTGATCCGTCCCCTTACCCACCGGATCGGCGAATATATCCTCCGCGGCGAATACGAGCAGGCAGTGGCAACCTATGTGGGCCAGGCATTCCCTCTCGAAAACGAGGTGGCACGCAGGGCCCGGACCGTTTATTGGGACACAAGGGACCCGGCAGCTGCCCTCAGTGACCTTCCTGTTGCGATGTCCTTTGAGCGATCCATGCTATCGTATCTCCAGGCCCATCCCGGCGATTATCCCGGGGCACTCCGGCAGCTCCCCCCAAAGCTCCTCTCCATGTTTGTCTCCGCGTTCCAGTCGTACCTCTTTAACTATGCCCTCTCGCACCGCCTTGCTGCCGGCCATAGCCTTACCGGGGCCGTACCCGGCGACCGGCTCATCTTTGCCAACGGTCGGACCGATACCGCAACTGCCGCCAGCAGTGCAGCGATCTCCCTTCACCTTGCCCGGGGGCGCTGCTCGATTGCTCTCTTTATGCCGGGCAGAGACGCGGCGGGAGCTCCTGCTGGTGACGAGGCTACGCAGGCAATGCTTGCCGACCTCGGGATAAATCAGGATCATTTCCGCCGGGCCTCGGAGTTCGTGCAGACCAAATTTGACGGGGCATGGCGCCCGATAGCGCTCCGTACTCCCGTCGAGACCGTCGTGAAGGACAGGGATCTCCGGCTCCGGTTTACCCTACCCCCGGGCCATTACGCCACAACCGTCTGCCGGGAATACATGAAAGCAGACCCTGTCCGTATGATCTGATTAAAAAAAAAGAATTTTTTTGTCCTGCCTATCTCGGCTGGGCCCGTGTTTTTATTATCCTTCGGGGATCAGGAAGCGTTGGAGAACGGTAGCCTGAGGAGCTGATTTGCAGACTGCTGGCTGCGGGCATCGGCCAGATCCTGTGCACCCTCAATTGCATCGTTAAGATTGCCCAGTTTGTCCACCAGATTGATCTTTATCGCATCGGCACCCCGGATCACCCGACCATCCTCAATGTCTGACTTTGCGATCATCCTCTGCGTGGTTACATCGTTAATGAACTCCTGGAAACTCTCATTTACGATCTGCTGTGCATATGCCTGTTCGGCAGGAGTGAGCGCATGGGAATCCGCCCCCATATCCTTGAAGTCCCCGGATTTGACCACCGTCACGTTGTATCCTTCCTGTTTCATCCAGTCGCTGATATCCGAGAACGTCCAGATAACGCCGACCGCACCGGTCAGGGTATCGGGGTCCGCATAGATCTCGTTAGCATGGGCGCTTACATAATAAGCCGCGGAAGTGGCCATGCTCCCCATGGAGACCACAACCGGTTTCTTTGTCTTTGCGTACTCGAGATCCCCGATAATCTCCTCGGCTGCTGCCGGGGAACCTCCCGGGCTGTCCACGCGCAGCACGATGGCGTCTACCATCGGATCATCTGCGGCATCCCGCAGCTGGTTGCCCACGTATTCGCTTCCCACGCTGTCGTCGGCAATAAAATCGCCGGTATCAAGCGTTCCCTCCATCCGGATGACCTTTACGCCGGCATGCTGGGTGTCGGAGAGGAGATACACGGCTCCGAAGATCACGATCACGAGAAACAGACCGCCAATAATGATCAAAAGCCACTTCAGTCCGGGCCGCGGTGCGGGAGCCGGTGTAGTCATTGCAGGGTAAATTGCTGGGATTTCCATACAGGTAAGCTCTCAGGAGTACAGCACATCAAACTCGGAGACAAGGTTGCTGCCGCACATATAGTATTTCTTAAGATTCAGCCGGATCATCTCATCCTCTGTGTTGATATGCATTCCGCCAACCAGGGACGGTGTATCCGATCCGCCCACGATAAACGGGAGGTGGATGAGCCGGATCTCGTCAACCAGCTTGTCGTGGAGCATGTGCCAGTTGAGCGTGGGTCCGCCTTCGATCATGAGTTTCTTTACTCCATATTTGTCATGCAGGATCTGCATGAGGAGGGAGAGCTCGACATGATCTTTCCCGGCAACTGCCACGTTTACACCTTTTGCCCGGATCGCTTCGACCCGGTCTTTAGGGGCTTTTTCTGAAACGGCTATCAGTGTCGGCGCATCGGGGCCAAGCACGTTTGCGTCAAGCGGGATATCGGCCATGCTGCACGGGATTACCCGGAGCGGGCTCTTGCCCGGGACAAGGCGGACGGTCAAAAAGGAATTATCGATCCGGATCGTGTTTGCCCCGACCATGATCGCATCGTAGGCAGCCCGGGTCTCGTGGAGCAAAATTTCGGTCTCATGCGCCATGTACTTCATAAGGATCTTGCTTGAGGCGCCCTTTTTCAAGGTAAGTTTGCCGTCAGCGGTGATCTCAGACATCATCAACACGTGCGGGCGGACCGGTGCAGCTGCCATGATCTCTTCTCATTTTTTCATTTGGCGCGGTACGTAAATAATATGGTGATTGCGGTGGTTCAATATTCCGGCGTGCAGGGGGAATATACCGGATCCGGTGGAATCATGACGTAACTTTTAATGGTTCGCGTTCCTATGATGTGGATATGAACATTACCGCCCTCCGGCCCAGGTTCAAGCGGTACCTGGAGCCGGTTGCCGGGGTATTTGTCCGGTGCGGGATCACCCCCAACCAGTGCTCGTTTCTTGCCCTTGTTGCCGGGATCGCAGCCGCAGTGCTCTTTATGGAGCGGTGGTTCCTGGTCGGGAGCCTGTTTCTGCTCCTGTCGGCGCTCTTCGATCTCATCGATGGCAGCATCGCACGACAGACCAATTCCCACACAAACTTCGGTGCTGTCTTTGACTGGATCGTGGACAAGTACGTGGATGCGCTGGTGATCCTGGGAGTGGGTCTCTCGGGGATAGCCATTGTGAGCGGATTTTTGCCGGTCTCGCAGACTGCAGACTTTGCCATCGTCGGGCTTGCCATCACCGGTTCCCTGATGAACACATTTGTTAAACCGGTGGTGTACGCGGAGATCGGGTACCGCGAGAAGGTGGAAGGGAAGATCGATGACCCGCTCGAAGGGGTCGGGTTCTTTGGCCGCCCTGAGACCTTCCTCGTGCTGATCTTAGGGGGAGTTACCGGATTTATCTGGATTTCCGTTATCCTGATCGCGGTCTGCACCAACCTCTCGGCCATCCAGCGGATCCTGTACCTGTACAAAACCCTGTCCTGATCCGTTCAGGTGGGTATTTCCCCTTTTTTCTTGGCGGGTTTTCCAAACCCTGACAATTCTCCAAAAGTCTGTTGCACCGGCGGGGCCCCCTTGCGTGAAAATCCTTCTTATCCTCTCCCGGTTTCTGAAATATACAGGAATAATGTAGAATTGCATTCCCGTATTACGGTCTGCAGGTTGATCCCGTTTAAAAAAAGATTCCCGTCTGCTATTCCTGCGGGGGCCGGTTATCGTCATCCTGCCCGGCAGGTTTCGATGCGGGCGCAGCTTCGGGAACCGGTGCGGGTACAGGATTCTGCGGCCCCTTCCCACGGATCCGGTCAAAGTCGTGTACAATCTCGCCATAATAAAGTTGGTACAGATCGTCGGCAAAGTTCCCGAGCTGGGGGATGAGGACAAAAAGGCCGTACGCTATCAGGATCAAGGCGACAAGGGCAAGGAGCTCGGCGATCACGTTGTGCGCCCAGAAGAAACTCTCGTACCCGTATTCTCCATTGCTGGCAACATCAGACCAGTACGGGAACCACTGGCCGGTGTAGGCCATGATCACAAAAACATTCCGGAACAGGTTGAGGATGTAGATGGTTGGGGCAACGAGCAGGAATGCGAATACCTTCTGCCGGAGCGTTGTTGGGACAGCGGCTGCGACACCGAGCATGATCGCAATGCTCTGGATGCCGGTGCAGGCAAGGATGATCTCGACCCGGAAGCCGTTCTGCGCGATGATGTTCCAGGCATCGAGCGTGACCGGGTAGTTGAAGACATGTAGCAGCCAGACGACCTCGGTTACCACTCCTGTAATAAGCAGGTTTCCCACATCAGGAATGTATGTGAACGGGGCATAGATCAAAAAAGCCACCGCTGCAGCCCGGGAGAGGTGGAAGACCTCGGTGTTACCGGCAAGCAGGTATTTTATCGTGATATAGAGGAACGGGATCGAGAGTACCGCCATGATGGGGTAGAGAATATTGTTCTCGGAGAAGTATTCGGGCAGGTCGAAAAAAAGGTAAGCGACGATAAAGACCCAGCCGATGATAGCGGCATATTTCCGGTGGGGACCGGGTATCAGGAAAGCCAGAAATCCAAGGCAGGAGATCAGGACGAGATACTCGATCATCATACTTGTTTTGGCCTTATAAGCAAAAAAAGGATTCTGCCTTTACAGTGCATACTCCGGGCAGGGAGGGCCGGCGTTTAACCGCGGCTTTGCGGTTTTTCAGCGAGTCCCGTGAGAACCGGCGCCCGGCATACTCACCTTAATCTTGTAGCATGCCCTATACTGGTATCCGATGTTTTGTCCGGAATGTAAAAGTCTGCTGATGTCCTCGGGTGGCCAGCTCAAGTGCCGCAAGTGCGGGTATATCAGGAAGATCGAGTCCAATGACAAGATGACCATGGAGCGCAAGCGCACGGAGAACGAAATCACCATCGTGGACGATGAGGACGAAAAAGTAAACACCATGCCCACGATCCAGATCAAGTGCCCCAAGTGTGAGAACAACCTTGCCTTCTGGTGGCTCCGCCAGCTCCGGGCCGCTGATGAAAGCGAGGTGCGGTTCTTCCGGTGCACCGAGTGCGGCCACACCTGGCGCCAGTATGATTAATATATAGTAATACTTATAAAATATTAATGGGCTTATTTTTCAAAATTAGGCTTGTGTAAGGTCCGTGCCAACTGTAATAATTTGTGAGACTCAAGACAAAGTCTTGACCTGAGTACAATAAATCACATCTTCGTAATTGCGTTGCTTAAAAAATTGATACCAGAGGGTGTTAATTTGGCATATTCATCAACAAAATTATTAATTTTCATATCTCTTACAAAATCTGGATCAAAATGAAGAAGTTTTTCTTCAAATCTATATCTTAATTCTTCCAAGGGCATATCTTTTATTTTTTCTCGTGAAAGATGCAGGGTATGATCCAAATTGTGTACTAAATATAATGACATGCGACCTAGGGAACTACCTCTTCGGTTTCTCGTTGAATTGTTCTGTTCCATATCTAGTCGTCGTTGCAAATGACTAATTTGCTTTTTCATCTCGTCAATTGCTTTCTCTCTTTCTTGTAATTGACGAATAGCTTCAAGTTTTTCGTGCTCTTGAAGCGTTGTTTTTTCCACAAGTTTATGGATCATTGTATTTCTTGCATCGAGTTCTTTTTGTAAATTTTTTGATTCTTCAGAAATTTCTTTTTTTGTTGATTCGGGATTACCTTTCATATAACTTGGTAATTTCTCGACGCTTTCTTTTAGATCAGATTGTCCTTCATCAATATGTCGCAATTTTTCTTCAAATCCTGCTTCAATTCTACCCAATAATTCCGATACATGCGTTGTAAATCGATACGTATTATTATAGAAAATATTGCTCGTTTCTGAAGCTTTGAAATAAAAAGCGATGGAAAGAAAAATCGCAAAAATAGCCATAGATAACGATAATAAGTCTGAAAATCTTAAATCTGTAAAATCAAATTTAAAATTTCCAATTACAATGTTGTATACAAAAAGCAGCAATGATATAACTAAAAATAAACTAATAATCCCCCATAAAAAAAGTTTAAACCAACTTTCTCTATTTCGAATTTTATCATCTAATACTGTATTCCGATTATGCATATCATTTTCATACAAAATAAATTTATTATTAAAGGGAATGTGCCATTTAAAATCCTCAAAATCTTCTTTATTTTTATCGGATTTATCCATATTCTTTTATTGTTGTGTCAAAGTAGTTATTTTTTACTTATTCTTTAATGAGGTTTAATTGTTTTAACGTTAGATTTTCCCGGATGATTCTGTCTCCTTCGGGGCCATGGTCTGGGTTGTGAAGGGTGGTGCTGCGCCAGATGAAGTTTGGGTGTTCCTCCACGGTCCCTTTCATCGCTCGTGAAAGATTATGGGAGCAGCCGAAGAACCGGTAACCCTTTTTCCATGCAATCGCATTAAAAACCAGTTTTCTTCAGGGGACCCGTCCGGGATAGTGCCACGAAAGGTCTTCGTCAGATATGTCATGAGGTAAATTCCTGTGCGGAGATTTCGCGCTCCTTTTGAAGTTGTTTGTTTCTCCGGCCTGGTGTAGTGGATATTTATGAGACTACTGATGGAGCACCCACTGAAAGGGCAGGGGACACTCCCGGCTAACCGATCTGAGATACACTCATCCGGGCCCGGATTAAGCCCGGATGACCCTTTTTTTGGCCCCCATCGGAGCCCATTTCGGGCTCCGTTTAAATTCAAGCCCAAATAGGCCGTATTTTGGCAAACGGACGATTTTAATGAATCTCATAAAGGCCATTTCCTGCCCTGATCTCACTTCAAACTGGTGTTCGGTCGATCCCGGAAAAAGTGGCTCAAAAAAAGGCCACTGTGGCCCGCTAATGGGCATTATATGAGGCTTAATTTGGGCGTATTTTCGCAAATAAATCGATTTAATGGCTTTGTTTCCACGCGAACCGAATCGGACGGTTTTACGGGCGTATTTTGGGGGGGTAATTTCATGGT
This sequence comes from Methanoregula boonei 6A8, assembly GCF_000017625.1. NCBI lineage: Archaea > Methanobacteriati > Methanobacteriota > Methanomicrobia > Methanomicrobiales > Methanoregulaceae > Methanoregula > Methanoregula boonei. The sequence continues at coordinate 893,767 of NC_009712.1, forward strand.
GATTGAGCGATCCTTCCCCATTTCACCATCTCGCAAAAATCCACCGGGTCTTCCAGACCTGTCACGCAGGGAAACTCTTTCTCATGCACAATGATAGCAGTACACTCCGGTCTCATGATATCCCGTGGTCAAAAAAAAATCAGTCCTTTCTCATGGCCATCTCAACTGCGACCCGGAGCTGCCGTTCGTCAAACGGCTTGAGGAGGAACCCGTCAGGGACGGTCCGTCGAGCCTGTTCAAGGATCTCAGATTCGTCATGGCCGGTCATGTACACAAACGGGATATCGGTGTTGTTGAGGAGGTAATCGCCCACCGCAATTCCCTCGTTTCTCCCCTGGAGCTCGATATCGAGCAGGGCGATGTCGGGTTCACTTGTCCGGATCCCGTCCACCGCTGCCCCGGCATTATCCGCATGCCCGCAGACATCGTATCCGAGTTTCTTTAACCGGCAGTCCAGGAGATCTGCCAGCTGACTGTCATCTTCCATATAGAAGATCTTAAGCGGAGGTCTCATATCTTAATTTAAAAATAATAACTTTATGTATATAAAACCTCTTTATAGACCTGTCCCAGAGTTGTTGAAGAACAACACAAGCATGGCCGCCAACCGGTCGTTCCCGGGTGACACAAAGAGGAGATTCACTTCTTAAAAAAAGGGAAAACAAAAAAAATCAGAGCAGCCCCGGTGCCTTGACCCTGAACTTCTGCCAGAGCACACGGCCCATGACACGGTAGGTGAAGTCCAGCTCTTCGAAACTGGGGATATCGTGCTCTTTTAACATCTCCCGGCCCACGTTGAGCGAATCGCCGCCAAGCATGGTTACAATCACCCGGTTCTCGGTTTTTTCGGAGAACTTGAGGATCTGCCGGGCCAGCTGCTCTGAGGTCAGCACAAGGTTTGGGAAGTCCACGATAAAGGCCATGTCCCAGAGATCCCCGTGCCTGGTGAGCACCTCGAAGGTTTTCTCGAAACGCTTCTCGGTCGCATCGCCCAGAAGATCGATGGGGTTGCCCTTGTTCCAGAACTCGGGCAAAAACTCGTTAAGTTCGTCGATAACTTCCCTTGGGAGATCGATGAGCTCGATCCCGTACCGCTCCGCATAGTCTGAGGAGAGCACGGCAAAGCCGCCAGCGTTAGTGACAACGACCGCACGCTTGCCCTTGGGGTAGCGTTTGGGATGGGCGAGCATCCGTGCCGCAAGGAATGCACCAGTGAGCGTGTGGACCGCGATAACTCCTGACTTGCGGAACGCTTCCATGTACACTTCGTACGAACCGGAGAGTGAGCCGGTGTGCGAAGAGGCTGCGGCTGAGCCGCGGCGGGACGACCCGGACTTGATGGCAATCACGGGCTTGGACTGCGCAACCTCGGATACGACTTCCATAAATGTCTTGCCGTCGTTGATCTGCTCAATGTACATGATGATGGCTTTCGTTTTCGGATCTTTCTCTACATACCGGAGGTAATCGATGAAGTCGAGGTCGCACTGGTTGCCCACTGAGATGACGTTTGAGAACCCGATGTTCTGGGCGAGGCTCCAGTCAACGACCGTGTTGATGATGGCACCGCTCTGGGAGAGGAATGCGATATTGCCCGGCTTTGGCGACTGGTGGACGTAGGTGGTATCAATACCTCTGGGCGGGACGATCAGGCCAAGGCAGTTGGGGCCGATGATCCGGATCCCGTGGCCTTTTGCGATCTGCACGACACGGTCCTCGAGCGCTTTACCCTCTGGGCCCATCTCCTTAAAGCCGGCTGTGATAATAACGACCATGGAGACTCCCTTTGCCCCGCACTCTTCAACTACGGCAGGCACATTGACGGCAGGTACCGTGATGACGGCCATGTCAACCGGCGCCGGGATCGCCGAGATCGTGGGATATGCCTTGAGCCCCTGGATCTCCGGGCGCTTGTTATTGACCGGGTAAAGCTGCCCCGGGAAGTGCAGGAGGTTATGCATGACCGCGTACCCCATCTTGGAGGAGTCCTGGGATGCACCGATCACGGCAATAGAACGGGGGGTAAAATATTCTAAAGGCACCGGAGGATGTTCCTTTTTTACTGCCTGGTGAACGGTGTCGGTTACGATCACGCGGGCATCCACCGCACAGGCGCCGGATTCGTACAGCCGAAGCGGGTTGATATCGAACTCAACGATGTGTTCGTTCTCAAGGAAGAACCGGCTGACATCTCCGATAATCTTTACCAGGGTCTCCTCATCGCGGGGCTTGGATCCGCGGTACCCGGCAATGAGCGGGTAGGCATTGATCTCTTTTACCATCTGCCTGATCTCATCCTCGGTTACCGGCAGGATCCGGAGCGTCACATCCTTCATGAGCTCGACCATCGTGCCGCCCATGCCAAAGGTGATCACCTTGCCAAAGGCCGGGTCCGTCCGCCCGCCAATGATCAGTTCGAGACCGGGCTCTGCCTGCTGCTCGACCATAACGCCGTCGATTTCTGCATCGGCATTGTATGCCTTGGCGTTATCGATGATTCTGGTGAATGCGCCAAGCGCTGCTTTCCTGCTCCCGATACCGACCATCACACCGCCGGCATCGCTCTTGTGGACGATCTGCGGGGAGATGATCTTCATCACCACCGGGCATCCCATCTTCTCGGCCGCGATCGCAGCATCCTCGCCATTCTTGACGATCTGGTACGCCGGGACCGGAATGTCGTATTTCCGCAAAATGTCGTATCCTTCTGCTTCAGAGAGCATCTTCTGGGTCAAACGTTTCACCTCGAATAACGGTCTGGGGAAATTTTTTTAGATCTCCCCGGTTCTTTTCCGGTATGCAGGCAGAGGGCCCGGTCACGTGGACGTGCTTAAGAGAGCGCACCCGGAGTCTGTGATATGATTAGAAATTTGGTGATTCCTCATTTAAATGTGCTGAATTGTAAGCAATGCGCGATACAGGTCAAACGGACGGAGAATTGAGCGACTTTTGATATTCTGACCGCAAAGATTAACTTTAATTCATCATTATTGATAATGTAGATTAGGAGTACGTTATGGATATGAGCGCAGATTCCGGGCAACAGCCGAAGTATTATACGCCGGACCCCTCCTACCGCGTGCACAGCTGGATGGGAGATTATTCCTGGACATACAACGAGTTTGTCAAGGATCCGGACAAGTTCTGGGACCACATCGCCCAGAAACTCCACTGGTTCTCCCCCTACGATAAGGTAAGCGAGTGGAACTACCCGTACGCGAAGTGGTTTGTCAACGGCAAGACAAACATCACGTACAACTGTCTGGACCGGCACGTGCTCGGGGACCGGCGCAACAAGGTGGCGCTGATCTGGAAAGGCGAGTACCCCGAGGAAGAGCGTGTCTTTACCTACCGGCAGCTGTACCGTGAGGTACAGCGGTTTGCAAACGGTCTTAAAAAGCTGGGCGTGGTAAAGGGAGACCGGGTCTGCATTTACATGCCGGTCATCCCCGAGCAGGTGATCGCCATGCTTGCCTGCACACGGATTGGTGCCATTCACTCCGTGGTCTTTGGCGGGTACGGGGCCGCAGCGCTCAACCAGCGGATCGTGGGAGCAGGGGCCAAGATCGTGATCACTGCCGATATGGCGATCCGTAGAGGCAAGGCGATTCCGCTCAAGCACATTATCGAAGAGGCCGTTATCAATGCCCCGACTGTTGAGAAGATCATTATCCTGCGCCGGGAGCAGCGCACGCCGGTCGAGCTCCACAGCGAGATGGAGATTGATTTCTACGAGGCAATGGCCGATGTCAGCTCCGATTGCCCGGCCGAGGTCATGGATGCGGAAGACCCGCTCTTTATCCTGTACACGAGCGGCACCACCGGCGCACCCAAGGGAATTGTCCATACCTGCGGGGGCTACATGGTGGGAGTGTATTATACTACTAAGTACATCTTCGACATCAAGGAGCACGATGTGTACTGGTGCACCGCCGACCCCGGCTGGATCACCGGCCACTCCTATGTTGTGTACGGCCCGCTTTCGGTGGGCGCAACCGTGCTCATTGCCGAGAACACCCCGGATTACCCGGACCCGGGTACATGGTGGAAGATCGTGGAGGAGTACGGTGTCAACATTCTTTACACTGCGCCGACCGCGATACGGATGTTTATGAAACTCGGGGAGGAATGGCCCAACAAATATAATCTCAGTTCGCTGCGGGTGCTCGGATCGGTCGGCGAACCGCTCAACCCCGAGGCATTCGAGTGGTTCTACCATGTGATCGGGAAAGACAAGTGCCCGATTGTTGATACCTGGTGGCAGACCGAGACCGGCATGCACATGGTGACCACGGTGTTGGGTGAGCCTATGCGGCCAGGCTTCGTGGGCAAGTCTGTGCCCGGTATCGTGGCCGACGTTGTGGACAAGGATGGCAACAGCGTGGAGCCGGGTAAGAGTGGTTTTCTCGTGATCAAAAAGCCCTGGCCCTCCATGATGCGGACCATCTGGAACAACGACGAGCGCTACCGCAAGTACTGGGAGACAATCCCCGGCTGCTACCAGGTAGGAGACCTGGCCATCAGAGGCGAGGATGGTTATATCATGGTGATCGGTCGGTCCGATGATCTTATCATTGTCTCGGGCCACAATATCGGTACTGCCGAGGTGGAGAGTGCACTTGTCTCCCATAAGGCAGTGGCAGAAGCAGCAGTGATCGGCAAACCCGACCCCCTTAAGGGAAACACGATCAAGGCGTTTGTTACGCTCCGCGTCGGTCATACTCCAAGCGAGAAGCTCAAAAACGAGCTTATCTACCATGTGCGGATCACTCTTGGGCCCATTGCCATGCCCTCGGAGATCGAGTTTGTTGACTCGCTGCCCAAGACCCGGAGCGGGAAGATCGTCCGCCGCGTTCTCAAGGCAAAAGAGATGGGGATGGACCCGGGCGATATATCTACGCTTGATGAATAATAGAGGGCAAATTCTCCATAGCCCTCATTTTCCTGCAGGTATTCCCGGCGGTCATACTTGCCCCTCCGGCACTCCGGATACCCGATGCATTTTTATATCGTGCTCCCCTTTCTTTATATGCTTTATATACACGGGGATGACGGGCACGCGATCTCCCCGGTTCAAATGGATCTAAAGGCTCACAAAAGACAACAGGTGATGATACCATGAAGGCAAACCCAGAGGACTCCCTTAAAATAGAAAATATCGTTGCATCAGCAAAGGTGACCGATTACCTCGACCTGCCGGCGCTCGCCTCCAAGATCAAGGACGCCGAGTACAACAAGAAACGCTTCCCTGGTGTTGTCCTGCGGATGCAGGACCCCAAGATCGCAGCGCTTGTCTTTGGCTCAGGCAAGGTTGTACTGACGGGGGCAAAGAGCGTGGACAGCCTGTCAAAAGGACTGACCATCCTTGGTAATCAGCTCCGCAGCCTGGATATCGACATCCCCAAAAAGCTTACCTACAAGATCCAGAATATCGTGACCTCGGCCGATCTCGCAACCGCGATCAACCTCAACAAGATCGCAGTCGGCTTTAACCTTGACCGGATCGAGTACGAACCCGAACAGTTCCCGGGCCTCGTTTACAGGCTTGAGAATCCCAAGGTCGTGGTTCTCCTTTTTGGCTCGGGAAAACTGATCATTACCGGTGGCAAGGAACCCGAGGATGCAAAGAAAGCCGTAGTCAAGATCTTATCGGATCTGCGCAGCCTGGGACTGATGTGAATCCCAGGTCCCGTTGTGCGCAGCATTACAGCAAATGGGCAGCATATCGTAACCCTTTTTAAATATTGCAGCCTTATTGCGTAGGAATATTTATAGCGTTACAATAGAGAATCAGAGAATAAAAATAACACGGATATATAAATACTGTGTTTATTGTTCATCGATAACATATGATATATATCTTGTGAAAGATAAATGGAAGTGGAAGACCGAGGGAAAAACCCGGAGGAATGTGCATGAGAACAGAAAACGTGATGTATTTCACCGAAAAAGAGGAGGAGTTTGCAAACCTCCTCATCGAGATAGGGACAAAGAAGAATGTGGCAAAGGTGCTGGTCTTTTTAGCCAATATCCCCGAAGCCACTTCACGTGCTATCGAGCGCGGGACGGATCTCCGCCAGCCCGAAGTGAGCATTGCCATGCGGTATCTTATGGACCAGGGCTGGATCACCAGCCGCGAGAGCAAGGCCGAGAGCAAGGGACGCCCGGTCAAGATTTACGAACTGGCCAAGCCCATTGTCGATATTATGGACAGCATTGAGAAAGAAAAGAAGAAAGAAGCTACAAACCAGCTTGCAATGATCCAGAAGTTACGGGACTACATCCGGTGATGTAAGGACCGAGCACTTTTTTTCATTCCCCACAATTATTGTTGTATTTCCTGTAAGCCGGGTAAAAAGGCCGCTCTCGATCACGCCGGGAATGGCAGCGATTCCCGCTTCGAGCAGAGCCGGGTCAGGGATCTCCTCGAACTGGCAGTCCACAATAAAGTTCCCGTTGTCCGTGATAACCGGGCCGTCCTTTTTGACCGCTTCGCGGATAAACGGCCGGCACCCAAGGCCCCGCAGCTGGGCCAACGCGGTCTTGGTGGCAAACGGGAGAGTTTCGACCGGGACAACACCGGCAAGTTTTTTTACCATTTTTGCCTCATCAACAACTACGATAAACCGGAAAGCTGCCGACGCCACGCACTTCTCCCGGGTAATTGCTGCCCCCCTGCCCTTGATCAGCCGGAACTGCGGGTCTGCCTGATCTGCACCGTCAATGGCAAGATCAAGTACCGGGTTATCGTCAAGTGTTGTTAACGGGATCCCGTACTCCCGTGCCTTCATCGCGGTCTGGTACGAGGTCGGGACGCCCACCACCGAGAGCCCGTCGCGGATCCGGCCCGAGAGACATTCTATTGCATAAAAAACCGTGGAACCGGTCCCAAGACCTATCACCATGCCGTCTTCTACCATCTCTGCTGCCTGGTATCCTGCTGCCCGTTTTGCCGCGGCAACTGCATCTGCTGTGCCTGCCATAGTGATGATAGGATGGGGTGTGGTGATAATTAAAACTGGTGAAGGGGAGGGAATGTTGAGGGAAACTCTTGTCCTGCAAAATGCGGAAAAGCCGGATTCTTCGATCGACCTTTTTATTCTTCAGGTATAATTACGATGGCCCCCTCCGCCCCCGAAGGGGCGCCCCCGCGGTGGGCAAATGACTAAAAATCTCCGAACCGGAACAATTTCCATTAAACTAAAAACAATGAATCCCGTAAGGAAAAATCTCCCCTCCCTGAGTGGGAGAGATTGGGGCGCGGAGCCCTCGTTTCGTACCAGGGATCCAAAAACAACGATAATGTTATTTTAAGAAAATCTTCTTTGTGTCCTCGTCCGCCGTACGCGCCGTGCAGTCAAGCGTTATCGGCGTGATTGAGACATTGCCTTTTCTTACCGCATGCACGTCGGTTCCTTCCTCGGCGTCTTCAAGAAGCGGGCCGTTGATCCAGAAGTAGGGCCGGCCCCGGGGGTCGAGCCGTTTTTCCACGCCGGTGTGGAAGAGCTTGCGGGCAAGATGCGTGACCTCGTACCCGCCTTTGATTGTCGAGGGAATATTCACGTTGATCACATCGGCAGCCGGGGGAAATCCCGACGCAAGCACCCGTTCTACCACGTCCCGCACTACCTTCTTTGCCGCATCAAAACTCTGCGCTGACTGGCCGGGGTCATCGAACTTGTCCCCCTGGTCTTCCACCTGGAGCGAGAATGCGATCCCTTTTGTGCCCTGGTTTGCGGCCTCGAGCGCCGCACCCACCGTGCCTGAAGTCATGATCGATTCATAAGAGAGGTTCTCGCCGATATTGATCCCGCTTACCACAAGCGCCGGGGCGAGTTTCAATGCGTACAGCCCGATGATCGCCGCGTCGGTGGGCTTGCCTCCCACTGCCCAAGCAGGGTTCCCGTTGATCTTTATCCGGTTTGCCCGGATAGGCTCAAAGATCGAGATCGAGCGGCCCACAGCGCTCTGCTGGGTTGCCGGCGCTACGACCGTCACGTCCGCAATGGGGGAAAGTGCCTCGTATGCCGCCCAGATCCCAAGGGAGTTCACACCGTCATCGTTAGTGAGCAGGATCGCGGGTCTCATAAACAACGGGTACTTCTTGCACTGCCCTCTCAATTAACTTCACCGATCCGCATCAGACAGGCCCGCAGCACAATAGTAATTGCCCGCAGATGCAATAGTACCGTGATGAAGGTCCTGCTTGCCGAGTATACCACCGCCCGCGATCCTGCACTTGCTCCCGAAGGGGCGGCGATGCTCGATGTCCTTGTACAGAGTTTTACCCGGTGCGGGTACGAGGTTGTGCTTCCCGGTCCCGGCGATTTTTACGAAGAGATCGTGCGCCTCGCCCCTCTCTGCGATATGGGTCTTGTAATTGCACCTGATCATCTGCTTGCAAAGTTCACCCTCCCGATCGAACAGTATTCGCATAACCTTGGCTGCGGGAGCATGAATGCCGCGGTGGCTGCAAACAAGGTGACCACCGGCCGGGTCCTGCGGGGTCACGGGGTTGCGGTGCCGGCCGATGCACCCTCCGGCCGGCACGTGGTAAAGCCGGTGTCCGGTTGCGATTCACAGGGTGTCCGGCTTACCGCCGAACTTCCCGGAAAAGGAGAATTTGCGGAGGAATACCTCGAAGGCGAACAGTACTCGGTAAGCCTTGTGCTGAGCCGGGTGGTAGGCGAGGCATGCCTGTACTTCTCCGGCAATCCCCCGCTTGTCCTTTCCGTGAACCGGCAGGATGTGACGCTCAACCCGGATGGCGAGTTTGCCTATGCCGGCGGTGAGACCCCGGTTCATCCCCCGCGTGAAGCAGAGATCCTTGATGCTGCCGTAAAGGCTGCAACGGTGCTTGGGTGCCAGGGGTACTGCGGCGTCGATGTTATCGTGGGCGACAAGGTGTACGTGGTCGACGTAAACCCGAGAATCACCACAAGCCTTGTCGGGATTGCTGCCTGTATGAAAGAGGAGATTGCCGAACTGCTGGTTGCCGCCTCACAGGGAAATGCACCCCGCGAAGTGCACCTGTCCGGCCGCGTGCGGTTCGACCGGTCGGGAAAGGTCACCCGGTTATGATTGGTATCGATGTGGGCGGCGCAAACCTCAAGGTTGCCGATGGGCAGGGAGTACATATCCACTACTGCCCGCTCTGGACCGGCGCCCCAATTTCTGATCTCCTCCGGCAGTACGCAGCAGCGGCCGACCATAACGAACCTGCCGCAGTCGTGATGAGCGGCGAGCTTGCGGACTGTTTTGAGAACAAACTGCAGGGGATTGGGTTTATTGCCGATGCGGTGCGGAAAGTCTTCCCAAAAGCCCGATTCTACGGCACCGATGCCACCTTCCACGATGGCGCAGTTCCGGTGCTTGCTGCGGCAAACTGGCTCGTCTCTGCCGATTTCCTGCGGGAAAAGTACCCGGATGCGGTGCTGCTCGACATCGGGAGTACGACCGCAGACATTATTCCCCTTTCGCGTTTTTCCGATCTGCTCGGCCTGACAGATCTTGCGCGGCTCCAGAAGGGGTACCTCGTGTACACCGGTATGCTCCGGACCCCGGTGGCAACGCTTCTTTCCTCTGTGAATCTTGGCAGGATCACAACCCCGGTCAGCACGGAATATTTTGCCGCAAGCGCCGATGCACACCTGGTGCTCGGCCATATTGCCCCGGTGGAATATACCTGCGATACTCCGGACCACAAAGAGAAGACTCCTGAAGCATCTTTACGCCGTCTTGCCCGGGTAGTCTGCGCCGATCTCGAAGAGATCGGGGAGGAGGGCGCCCGGGAGATCGCGGGTGCGTTCTGGGAGCGGCAGAAGGAGATCGTCTGCGGCGCAGTACGCCGGGTACAGGAAGAGAACGGGGTATCATCCGTGATTGTGGCGGGCCTCGGGGCCTCCCTTTTCGCCCGGGAACTATGCGGCACCGATCTCAACCGGGCGCTCGGGCCGGTGGCGGATGCGCTGCCGGCGTACGCGGTCCGCGAGGTGGCGTTACGAAAGCATGGAAAATGAGTGTGCTCCTGCTCGCGTGCTCGCTCGGTCTGACCGCACTCTTATGGAGCCTGCACCTGCCGGTCTTCTTTTTCTTCCTCTGGATCCCGATCCTCCCCTTCTTTTCGCAGCGGCCGGTGAAGCGCTGCCCGGTATGCGGATGGAAAACCGCAGGCAGTGAGAACTTCTGCCCCGCTGACGGCACCCAGCTCACTCCCTGCCCCTGTGGCAAGGGCGGAGAGGGTGGTCACTGACAAGGGGAGATTTACCCCGAAGAGCGCTGTTGCGGGGACCGGGCCGGCAAACCTCTTTACGTACTTCCGGCAGCTGGTCCGGTCCACGATCACGTCCATCGCGTCCAGCCATGCGGCAGCCCTGTTGGCCGGCATCATGGTAGCAAGGGTTACGCAAAGATCCACGACCGGCGAACCGATCCGGGTGCCCGGGTAGAACGGCTCATCCGCATTTACGATGGCACCACAGCGTGTGCAGATAAACCGTTTCACCGTCACGTGCAGCGTGCGCTCCCGGTCATTCTCCCGGATAACTGCAAAGATCTTTTTTTTTGTATCATAGCCTGAGACCGGCCCCCCGCAGGAGGGACAGGAAGCCCGGTCCGTAAAGATCGCCCCGTCAACCACAATGAGAGAGGCCTGGACAATGGTGGAGAGCATAGGCGGGATACGGGGTGCCTTCATGGGACTGCTCCACGATGAGCATAATGGTTCTGGCCCGGATCTTCTGCCGTTAACCCACTAATAATCATCATTTTTTCATCAGATTTGATCACGCTTAAATATATTGGACACAGACCCTGTGTGTTCGAGGTTAGAACATGGATTTCAAGTACGTACCAAGCACCTGCCCCTACTGTGGCAACGGGTGCGGTGTCAACCTTGTCGTTGCTGACGGCAGGTTCGTGGGGATCTCCCCGTGGCACCGGAACCCGGTCAACGAGGGAAAGGTCTGTATCCGCGGGAACAAGTCCTACGAGTTCGTCAACAGCCCCGCCCGGCTCACCACGCCCCTCATCAAGAAGGGCGACAAGCTTGAGGAAGCAAGCTGGGAAGACGCGTACAAGGAGATCGCAAACGCGTTCAAATCCGTCAAGGGCGACGCAATCGGTGTAGTCGCATCTGCACGGAACAGCAACGAGGACTCCTTTGTCTTAAAGAACTTCGCAGCAAACGTGCTCAAGACTGCAAACATCGATTACTGCGGCCGCCGCTGCAATGCCGATGCGGTCAAGGGCCTTGCCGATGCCTTTGGTAACGGTGCAACCACAAACTCTCTTGCTGACCTTTCCCAGGCAAAGGCAATCCTTGTTGTGGGAAGCAACCCTCTCGAGGAGAACCCGCTTGCCGGCCGCCAGATCATCCTTGCCAAGCAGAACGGTGCCAAGATCATTGTTGCCGATGCACGCAAAACGGCAACTGCACGGCTTGCCGACCTCCACATTGCCTGCAACCCGGGCACCGGTGTAGCAATCGTCAACGGTATCATCACCGAGATTGTGAAGGCAGGAAAGGAGAACAAGGACTACATCGCAAAGCACACAAAAGACTTTGAAAAGGCAAAGGCGGCAGCAGCATCCTGCACCCCCGACGCGGTCGCAAAAGCTGCCGGCATCAGTGCTGCGGATGTCACGAAAGCTGCCGAGATCTTTGCTGCAGCACAGCCCGCAGCGGTCGTTACCTCTGCAGGTGCAGGCTCAGGCGATCTGATCCGGGCGGTTGCAAACCTCCAGCTCGTAACCGGAAACGTGGGCAAAGCCGGCGCAGGTGTCAACCTCCTCCGCGGCAAGTCCAATGCCCAGGGTGCAGCCGATGTTGGTGCAGTCCCCGGTGAGGGTGGCCTTACCGTCCCCGCCATGATCGAGGCGGCAGCAGCCGGCAAGATCAAGGCACTCTACGTTGTAGGCGAGAACATCGCCATCGCTTCCGCAGGCGCGAATGTTGCCGAGGCCCTCGGCAAGCTTGATATCCTCGTTGTCCAGGACATGTTCCTGACCGAAACCGCCGCCAGGGCAAACGTAGTTCTTCCCTCTGCCTCCTTTGCAGAGCGCGACGGAACCGTCACCAACGCCGAGCGCCGCGTCCAGCGGGTCCGCAAGGCAATCGAACCGGTTGGCAGCGCAAAGGCAGACTGGGAGATCACCAGTGGGATCGCAAAGGCCATGGGCCATGAGAAGGACTTCGCGTTCAAGGATGCCGAGGCAGTCTTTAACGAGATCGCAAAGGCTGTTCCCTCTTACGCAGGTATCACCTATGCGGCACTCGAGAAGCCCGAGGCAATCCAGTGGCCGGCAGCCGGCGGCAAGTTCGGAACCGCAGTTCTCTATGCCGACAAGTTTGCCACCAAGGATGGCAAGGCTGCATTTGCCGCAGTCGAGTACAAGGCCCCCGAAGCAGCCGGCGCCGAGTACCCGCTTGCTGTAGCAACGGTCTGGCCCATGGGCACACTCTCTCTCAACTCCGCGTCCATCACCCGCGAGTGGCCTGAACCGACGGTGCAGATCAATCATGATGATGCAAAGGCTCTTGGTGTCCTTGACGGTTCCCGCGTGAAGGTCACCTGCAAGGCAGGTGTCGTCGAGATTACCGCAGCCGTCACCAAGAATATCAAGAAGGGTGTTGTTGCGATGACCGTCCCCGCGGGCATCATGACTGTAAAGATCGAGAAAACCGCAGGAGGGAACTAACCATGACAAAGAAAGGCGATATGCTCTACGCGTGGACCAACGACGCAGAGATCCAGAAGAAAGCCGAACTGGGTGGCGCAGTCACCTCGCTGTGGAAGCACGCGCTTGAGTCCAAGACCGTTGATGCGGTGCTGGTCATCTCCAAGGGTAAGGACCTGTACGATGCAAAGCCGACCCTTGTTACCGATCCGGCGCAGCTGGCAAACACAGCAGGTTCACTCCACTGCGGTACGCTCCTCCTGCCAAAACTCATCAAGAAGTACTTCGGCGGTGCAGAGACCATGAAGATCGGGGTCACCGTCAAGGGTTGCGATGCGATGGCATTCTACGAACTGGCCAAGCGCAAGCAGATCAACCTGGACAATATCTTTATGATCGGCGTCAACTGTGGTGGGTCGGTAAGCCCGGTCCTTGCACGGAAGATGATTGCCGACAAGTACGAAGTGGACCCGGACACCGTCCACAAGGAAGAGATCGACAAGGGCCAGTTCATCATCGAGTACGAGGGTGGACACAAGGGTATCACGGTCGACGAGCTCGAAGAGCACGGCTACGGCCGCCGGTCCAACTGCCGCCGCTGCAAGATGAAGGTCCCCCGCCAGGCAGACCTTGCCTGCGGTAACTGGGGTGTTATCGGCCCCCGTGCCGGAAAGGCAACCTTTGTCGAGGTCTGCTCCGAGAAAGGCGCAAACCTCGTGGACAGCGCAGTGAAAAAGGGCATCCTTGCTACCGAGGCACCCAACCCCAAGGGGCTTGAGATCCGCGGTAAAGTCGAGGGTGCCATGATCAAGCTCGGCGAGAAGTGGCGAGGCAAGGACTTTACCGGTCTTGGCGAAGGCAAGGACCGGTTAAAGAAGATCATGACCGAGACCTCGCGCTGCATCAAGTGCTACTCGTGCATCTCTGCCTGCCCGATCTGCTACTGCGTTGACTGCACGACAAAGAACCCGGTCTATGTCAAGTCGGGCACAGTCCCGCCGGACTTCATGTTCCACCTCATCCGCTTTGCCCACATTGCAGACTCCTGCGTGAACTGCGGCCAGTGCCAGGAACTCTGTCCGTCAGAGATCCCCAACGCGCTCTTCATGCACGCCCAGCAGGTCGAGCTTGAGAAGATGTTCGGTCATGTGCCCGGGGTTTCCATGGAACTGCCGCTCCACGCGTTTGTCGAGGAGAGGTCAGAGCGTGCCCGTCTTTCAAACACCGGCAGCGACATGATCTACGAGAACGTGTTCAACCCGGTCCCGAAGAAATAATCTTTTCCTTTTTTAGCATACCTGTCTGAATTTTTTTTTAAATCAGGGTGGCACCCGACAAAAAACGCCACTCCTGCAAAAAACATATTCCCTGATATGCTGCCCGGTTTCTGCAAAAGAAAAGATAATCCTTGCGTTTCCTTCCTGTGAGAAAAATCCCTGAAAATTTAATACCCGGTTACCCCCACAGTAATTCATGCTTTCCGGAGCCGGTTCCATGGCACGGATCGGGATTGCCCTTTTCCTTGCAGCCCTGCTTATTTTTGTTGCGGGCTGCACCGGGTCATCCCCGCCACCGGCCCCCCAGATACGGGCATACACCCCACAGACAACGATCCTTATAGGGAGTACCAGCGTTAATCCGCAGGTCCTTACTGTGGAAAAGGGCGTAACCGTTACATGGCTCAATATCGATATGGGGTTGCACACGGTTGCTTCCGATGAGGGGGATCCCGACTCTTTTGTGTCCTATCCGCTGTCAACGAACGATGAGTTCCAGTGGACATTTACCCTGCCGGGAACGTACGGCTACCACTGCACGGATAATCCCAACATAAAAGGGACGATCATCGTAAGTTCCTGATCCGGAATCCCTTCTGGAGCGGGCAGTTCCCTTGGGCAAAAGATGCAATAAGCCCGGGACCGGATACGTTCTGAAATTTACCTTCCTCTCCTTTTTTACACCAACAAAACGGATCGTGGTCATCGCCAAAGTGGCGGGTCCCTGCTCTTTTACTCAGAAGATAACGCGCCTGACCCGCGATTTTTATGGGATATGTTCTTCAGTACGCCTGCCCGCAGGAAGGGCACAGCAACCGGCCGGCAAAGTCGCAGATGATATGTTTCCAGGATTTATATGCCGTAAATCCCGGGGTGATTCAGATTTTGAAACACCGGGTGGGATTTATCTGTTCAGCGGCTTTAGACTGTGTGATCGATTATGCCAGAGAATGCAAATACCGGTACTCCCGGGAATGTATCCCGGGATTCAAGGGCCTACCCGATGGAGCGGGATGGCGAGGTTACTTCTTCGCTCTACCTTGTGCAGCTTACCTGTCCCCAGTGCGGAAAATCAACACTTCATGCAGAATTCCCGGATCACTATGAAGCCTGGATCAAATGTTCGTCATGCGGTTTTTTTATGGGGATGAGTCACGACGAATGGCACAGTATGGAAAACAGTCCCAATCTTAATGAAAAAATAAAAAAGATGGCAAGAAAAAAGAAAATTCTGGAATTGTAACGAAATTTGCCATCGAACTGCATATTGACCCGGGAGATTTCTATTGCAGGGTAAACGGAGGATAGGAGTCTGTGACAGGTAGTCCGATATCTCCGGGTACGGCAGCGGATTTGTCCGGACCTGGTCAGGCCCCCATGACAGGATTGACCGGTGCAGAGGTAACTGACCTTCGGGGCCGGTACGGCTTCAATGATCTTCCTGAAGAAAAGAAACACCCGCTGCTCAAATTCCTGTCCTATTTCTGGGGCCCGATCCCGTGGATGATCGAGGCAGCCGCCATCCTGTCGGCAGCAATTGCGAACTGGGAAGATTTTGCGGTCATTCTGCTCCTCCTGATGACCAATGCGGTTGTGGGATTTCTCCAGGAGAGAAAAGCAGAGAACGCAATCGAACTCTTAAAAAAGCAGCTTGCACCCAATGCCCGCGTGATCCGGGATGGGACCTGGCAGGAGATCCCGGCCCGCGAACTCGTGCCCGGAGATAGTGTCCATATCCGGCTCGGGGACATTGTACCGGCAGATGCCCTGCTGGGAAACGGGAAATACCTCCTGCTTGATGAATCGGCACTGACAGGTGAATCCCTTCCGGTAGAAAAGAAACCGGGGGACACGGTTTATTCCGGGTCCATCGTCCGCCAGGGCGAGATGGATGCAACGGTCACCACCATAGGAGGAAACACCTTTTTTGGCAAGACCGCCCGGCTTGTCCAGGTAAAATCCCCACGAAGCCATTTCAAGGCCGCCATAGAACGGATCGGGAACTACCTCATTATCCTTGCAGTCGTGCTGGTCAGCATCATTTTTATCATCGCGCTTTTACGGTCTGAATCATTAGTAGACACACTCCAGTTCGCCCTCATCCTTGTCGTAGCAGCAATTCCTGCAGCACTACCTGCTGTAATGACGGTCACCCTTGCCGTCGGGGCAGTGGCGCTGGCAAAAAAAGAGGCGATTGTCAGCAGGCTTTCTGCCATAGAAGAGATGGCTGGAATGGATATCCTCTGCTCGGATAAGACCGGGACAATCACGCAGAATTCCATCAGTATCGGAGAGATCAGGACGTTTCCCGGGGTTTCGGAACAGGATGTCATTATCGCTGCGGCACTGGCCTCAAAAAAAGAGAGCAATGATCCTATCGATAGGGCGATCATCGAAAAAGCCGGATCTGCCACCACTTCCGGAGAGCCTGGTACCCAGGGGTACGAGGTTATCGATTTTGTGCCGTTCGACCCGGACTCAAAGTATGCAAAGGCGAAGATCAGGAACGCCGGTGGAACCGTAATGGAAGTGGCAAAGGGCGCTCCCCAGGCAATTGCCTCTCTTGCCGGGACAGAAGCGGTACTTGCTCAAACGCTGGACGGCTGGATTACGGCGTTTGCCGAAAAAGGGTACCGGGCGCTTGGTGTTGGACGGACAACACCTGACGGTACATGGCAGTATCTTGGCCTGATCGGGCTGTTCGATCCGCCCCGCGAGGATGCGGCGGCCACGATCGCCGAGGCACAAAAACATGGCGTGAACGTGAAAATGGTGACCGGGGATCATGTCGCCATTGCAAAGGAGATCGCCGGGAAGGTGGGCCTTGGCCGGAACATCCTTCCCCGGACTGCGCTAACTGCAGGTGACGGGGACGAGTCCCGGAAACAGATGGAGGCTGCCGACGGGTTTGCCCAGGTCCTCCCTGAAGATAAGTTCCGGATTGTGAAAATCCTCCAGGCAGGCGATCATATTGTCGGGATGACCGGGGACGGCGTGAATGACGCGCCGGCACTCCGGGAGGCTGATGCCGGTATTGCGGTCGCCGGTGCAACGGATGCTGCAAAATCTGCTGCTGATATCGTACTTACCAAACCCGGGCTCTCGGTCATCATCGATGCGATTGAGCGGAGCCGTGAGATATTCCGGCGGATGGAAAATTATGCAGTCTACCGTATCGCAGAGACCGTCAGGGTCCTGATATTCCTGACTCTTTGTATTGTGCTCCTTAATTTTTACCCGGTTACCGCACTCATGCTGGTCGTGCTTGCAATCCTCAATGACCTCCCCATTATGATGATAGCCTTTGATAATGCGCCGGTCGCAGCGAAGCCCGTGCGATGGCAGATGAACCGCATCCTGACCCTCGCATCAATCCTTGGGATCCTCGGTGTTGTCTCAAGTTTTATCCTTCTCTGGGTAGCACGGGAATATTTCCATCTTGATGCCGGTGTCATCCAGACGCTCATTTTCCTCAAGCTGGCAGTCGCGGGCCATATGACGATTTACCTTGCCCGTACCGGCCAGCAGCATTTCTGGGAACGGCCGTTGCCGGCGTTCGCTCTTTTTAGTACTGCAGAACTTACGCAGGTGGGTGCAACACTTATTGCGATCTATGGTGTTTTCGTCATGACGCCCATCGGGTGGTCGCTAGCCCTCATCGTCTGGGGCTACGCACTGGTATGGTTTGTGATCAACGACCAGGTTAAGGTACTGTTGTTCAGGAAAATCCATCCCTATTCATAATCCGGTTTTAATGGCCGGTTTACCCGGGTCCCGGTGTGCCGCAAATACGCCGGTCTCGAAAAATGCCGGGCAAAGAATCATCCGGGAAAATTCCCCGGCCCTTAATAAGAATCCTGAAATAGAATCGGGAGAAAAAGTAAAAAAACCGCAGAATCCATGAAATATTCTCTCCCCTCCGGCCTCACACCGACAAAACGGACTATCATCATCGCCATAGTGGTCGGTGTTATTGCCGGTTTTGGCTCCCTTATCTTTTATGAGGGGCTCAAATGGGGAATCGCATTCTTCATGGGGTATATCCTGCAGTATGTTTACCCGCAGGAAGGCCAGAGCGCTGCTGTGATCAGCCAGTGGTCCGATCCGCATTCGCTCTTCCTCCTGATTCCCATCCTCCTGTTCGGGAGTCTCCTGACCGGCATCCTCATCACCCGGTTTGCTCCCGAGACTGAAGGACATGGCACCGATGCAGCGATCAAGGCATTCCATGGAACCGGCAGGATACGTAAAAGGGTCCCGATCCTCAAAGCTGTCACGGCAATTCTCACCATCTCAACCGGAGGAAGTGCAGGAAGGGAAGGGCCGTCAGCCCAGATTTCGGCAGGTTTTGGATCCGTTGTTGCAGATATGCTGGGACTCTCCCCAAAAGAGAGAAGAATTGCGCTTACGACCGGCATAGGAGCCGGGATCGGGACTATATTCAAGGCACCGCTTGGCGGTGCAGTGCTTGCAGCAGAAGTCCTCTACACCCGGGACTTCGAATCCGACGCGATTATTCCGGCATTTCTTGCATCGGTGATCGGTTATGCGATCTTCGGGTTCTTCGAAGGATACGCGCCCATCTTTTCGCTCGGTCCGATCTCGTGGACGGTCGTACAGATTCCCTTCTTCCTCCTGCTCGGGATTCTGTGTGCGGCTTTTGGACTCCTTTACATTTTTGTTTTTTACTCGAGCCGCGATTGGTTTGCCGCCCAGTTCAAACGATATAATCTTCCCCCGTACTTAAAGCCGGTTTCGGGAGCGCTTATCCTTGGCATTCTGGTCACGGCACTTGCGCTCATCTCCCCCGAGGCAGAAACGCTTGGTCTTTCCGCTCTTGGTTCCGGTTATGGTTTTGACCAGCTCATGTTGTATTCCCTGCTCCCGCTTGCCGTCCTCCTGCTGATGCCGTTTGTCAAGATCCTCGCGACGTCCCTTACCCTTGGCTCAGGAGGAAGCGGGGGGGTTTTTGGCCCGGGGCTGACTATCGGTGCGTCAGTCGGGGCAGCGCTTGGTATTATCCTGCACCTGTTTTTCCCGGTGTATGTACCTCTGGAAACGATCCCCGTGTTTATTGTTGTCGGCATGATCTCCCTCTTTGGGGCGGTGGCAAATGCGCCCATTGCGGTGCTGATCATGGTTGTCGAGATGGTCGGGAGTATCACGATCCTGATACCGGCCATGGCCGCAGTTGCAGTTTCGCACCTGCTGACCGGAGAGAAGACCATCTTCCACGACCAGGTGCCAACGAAAGCACAGTCCGGCGCCCACCGGGGGGAATATGACCGGGAAACCCTTGAAGGGATCTTTGTCCGGGACGCGATGACCCCGCGTGAAGCGGTTATCACGCTCTCCCCCTCAGATGAGCCGGAAAAGGTTATCGATCTCATGGCAAAGACCGGTCATACCGGTTTTCCCATTGTCGAAGACGGCCACCTTGTCGGGATCATCACCAACCGGGATGTGAGCGCCATCCGTGCTGCAGAAAAAACGTGCCCGACCATACGCGAGATCATGACATTCAAGCCATTTGTCATCCATCCGGACGATACCCTTGAAGATGCCCTTGCGATCATTGTCGGCCATGACTTTGATCACCTTCCGGTTGTCCGAAAGGAAACCCCGGATATGCTTGTGGGCTTTCTTACCCGGTCCGATGTCCTGAGAACCTACGTTCAGGCAGACTATCTGGCAGAATGCAAAAAGGAGGAATGTGTGTTGCCCGCCAAAACTCCCTGAGCCGTGCCGGTTTTCCGCCCGGCCACGCAAGGGAGAGACCGGTATTTTTCTTTTCGGGAATTAGAGCAAAATAAAAAAAATTTATTCCGGAGTCTTTCTAATCATCCGGACATTCTGGAGCGTGACCTGCCCGTGCTCCACAAATCTTTCGATATCCGGGAGAATGGCCATGATCTTCTCCTGGGTGTCCACAACCTCAAGGGTTACGGGAAGGTCAAGCGAGAGCCTGAGCACGTCTACCGTGTGGATAACGTTCTCGTGGCCGAAACCCGCCATGCCCCGCAGGACCGTGCAGCCGTGAAATCCTTTCGCCTTGAAATAATCCACCAGGTACTTGTACGCCGGCCGTCCTTCGATTGTTGTTGATTCTGCGATGTAGATCTTGAGTAAAATTCCATCCATAAGCATACTCCGTTCCACCCCCGTCACAGGGCTGCCCACCCGCCGCAGGCCAGGTATCCTGCGGTCACAGCGAGGAGGCCCCCCCCGATACTTACCGCAGTATATGTGAGAAGGGTGCGATAATCATGATCCTCCATCATCCTGAAGGTCTCGTACGAAAAGGTCGAAAATGTGGTAAACCCGCCAAGGCCACCGGTGCAGATGAGATAGTACAGGTCCCCGCTCACCTGCGAAAAGGTGAGGAGCGAGAGCGCAAAACTCCCGGTAATATTCACAAGCAGCGTTCCCGCAGGGATGCCCCGTAAAGGCTGGATCCGGGAGAGAACAAACCGGAGCACCGACCCGGTGGCGCCACCGATCCCGACAAGGATGATCGGCTCCATATCAGCCAAACCTCCCGTGCAGGATCACAAGACGCCCGCACCAGACCGCAGCAAAACCAAGGATAAGGGTTGCCGCAAGGTTTGCCACGCCCATGACCGGCCCGGCAGAAAAAGACTGGACCGTAAGGGCCGAGAACGTAGTAAACGACCCGATGATTCCGACCGCACAGAACTGTCGCGTTGTCCGTGAGAACCGTCCCAGGTACATGGACTCGTACATGAAGATGCCCAAAAAGAAGCAGCCGATTGTGTTCACCGCAAGCGTGCCGGCAAGCGGGAAGACGAGCACGGTATCGGTCAGGTACCGGAGCACGGCGCCGATAAACCCGCCAATAGCCACTGCGGCAAATGGCATCCATTCCGCGGTGTCTACCATGCCGGGCCCTCCCGGATCAGCGCTGGGAGGTATTTACCGGTCCGGCCGCCAGAACGGTACGTACCGGTGCCGGCAACGGTGCAGGATAAGAGCGCCTTCTTCAGGCTGTACAGCGACAACGGCCACTTCCCCCAAACATTGATCCCCGGTAGAAGTCATCAGTCACGATACGTGGCGGTTGGAGGCGGACTTCATCGCCGTTAAAAAAAGTGTGTGCTCATGGTAGTTGAAGGTAACGCCAGGTAAGGAGAAGGGACCACGTGCTCACGGGCAGGGCACGTGTCAGAAAGAAAACTATTTGTGACACCAACCGTCATCTCTGATCTGTCAGGGGCGATGAAGTCCGCCGTAACCGCCTTACCCTAAAGGCTGATGACTTCTGTTTTATGCGGGGATTCACGTCTGATCCCACAAACCCGGGCCCGGCTTGTGGTTTTCTTTCGTGATGTGACCGACAGGCCGTTAAATAGTGCATCTGGAAAAAAAACACCGGAGGAAAACAGGATGGACTCATCGCTACAATCGATCCCTGCCCGGGAGTTTCCCGACTCCCGAAGCAACCCTGCCATTGAAGGAGAAATTATGATCCGTGATACTGTGCGGGCAGTGGATCCGTCCGGGGCATCGACCGGGAAAAACCAGGCAGTCGGGTTCCGGGACCGCTTATCATGACGCCCGGTGCCGCCCCGTCAAACGACTATCTCGCAAAGCACCTCCGGGTCACCTGCCAGTACATTGACCGGCTTCTTGGCGAGATCGAAGGTGTCCTCTACGAATCCTCATCACGAACCGCATTTCCGGAGTACGTCATGGACATTACCCCGGTGCAGCAGAAGATGATCGAGGATTATATCGCACGCATCCGTACCCGTCTTGTCCAGGTCATGGAAGGGCAGGGTATGATCAGCAACCCGCCGGGCATCCCGGTCTCGCGGGCTGTCCACAGCAGGCTGTTTACCATCGATGTTGCTGCCGAAGAACTCAAACCGCAATACATGATGGGGTTTGGCGATATCCCCGACACTACTGCAACAGAACTCAATGGCATTGCAGGCGAGTTGCAGGCGCTTGTCTCGCGTCTCGGCCAGTACCTTGAGAGAGGATCCGGGCAGGATTTCCAGGATCGGTTGCAGCGGCTGGAAGCGGCCGGTAATGATCTTGCCCTTCTCTCACGGATCGAAATGGTAGTCGCAAAAAGGGGACTGGTGGAATTTCGGGGAACGATCGATTCGATCCTCGACCGGGCCGAGGACCGGAGTTTTGAGATCGCGGTCTTCGGGCGTGTCAGCTCCGGCAAGTCGTCGCTCCTTAACGCCATCATCGGAACTGACGTGCTCCCCGTGGGCGTGACCCCGGTTACCGCCGTCCCCACCCGCATTATCCACGGGAAAGATCCATCCCTCACGGTATCGTTTGCCGATGCACCGGCAAGAACGTTTGAAACCCGGCAGCTTGCAGAGTTTGCTACCGAACAGCACAACCCCAATAACATAAAGCATGTGACACGTGTCACGGTAACCATCCCGGTATCGCGCCTTTTTGAAGGGGTTTCGTTTGTGGATACGCCGGGTCTTGGTTCCCTTGCAACAGGAGGTGCTGCCGAGACCCGGGCCTACCTGCCCCGGTGCGATCTCGGGGTGGTCCTGATCGATGCAGGGTCCACGCTGACCGAAGAAGACGTGCGGACCATCCGGACATTGCAGGAAGCTGCCATTCCCGCACATATCCTGCTCAGTAAAGCAGATCTCCTCGACCGGCCGGATTGCGAAAAGACCCTCGGGTACATCAGGCAGCACATAGCCTCAGAGACCGGCCTTGACCTGCCGGTTTACCCGGTCAGTGTCTATCCCTCGCACCAAAAGCTGCTCGACCGGTGGTTTGAAAAGGAGATCGTCCCGGTTATGAACCATGCGCAGGATCTCCGTGCTGCATCGTTACAGAGGAAGATTGGTGCGCTGCGGGAATCGCTTGCGTATTCCCTGAAAAACCAGATCCGGAGGAGCCGGCACGCACCTGCGGGAAATGCAGAATCTACCCGGGATGTCGAGATCCGGTTGCGAAGGGCAACCGGTCTTATTGTCGAGACCGGTAAAGCCTGCCGGGAAAAGGCGGAAGCGATGAACGGGAAGGTTTTTGGAACCTGGATCGCAGGTGCTGCAGTCGCCACCAGCGAAGGGCATGAGGGCGCTGACGGAAAAATTTCCGACAAAGATGCGGTCCGCACCGCTGTTCTCCAGACCGTGCAGGCAGGGGTAAATGATATCCAGAGCCGGATCGAAACCCTTGCCACAAGCCTGCAGGACGAACTGGTAAAAAGCGCCTTGGACCTCTCCATTGCCGATGTGCCCGGCGATAAGGAATTCCTCTCGCTTATCCGGGATATGCCGTCTTTTGATCCGGAAACAATCAAGGTCACGGTGCCCCCCTACGCACTCACCGCAATGCTCGGGACGCACCTGGGAGAAAAACTGGTATCCGGGAAGCTCCACCGGCTGTTCGACGAATCGTTCGGACTGGTCATTGCCGGTTATTTCAGGCTCCTCAAGGAATGGTCAAGCCAGGTGACGTACCAGATGGGCCGGAAATTCGAGACCTATGCCGAACGATACCGGGCACAGGCAGTACAATCTCCCGGGGGCCGGGAGCTGACGGCGGATGAGGTGAACGCTATTGAGAAGGATCTCAGGGATCTTGGGGAAAATGCGTAAAGAACGCAAGCAGCGCAGGGTTTCGGAAGGCTCCTGTTTTGTCTTTGCAGGCCTCATCCGAAGGATCATATCCGGCGCCAGGTATGTGTTTTTAAAGTGTTGCCGCACTCCTGAAGATCGAACGCACATACCCGCTGTTCCCGGATATCTGATAGTCTGCCGATCCACTTCCCTCCTCGCCCTTTGCCCCAGGCGAGAAGTCACAAAGCCGGGGCAAGGACAGTTCATAGCGGACTTCATCGTAGTACAGGGGATTTTTGCGTGATTTTAGGAGAGTTGGAGAGAGCGGTGCATGCCGGTACTTCCGGCACACCATCTCTGCTGTGCGTTCCGAAACGATTTTATTTATAATTCACGCGATTATGTTGAACGGACAAAAGGAATTTTAAGTAATGCCCATACTGGTGGTACGGTGACGGAACCCGACAGGAAATACCGGTTTTCATGGAAACTTCTTGGAGATATGAATGCCGGGAGGCCTAATCTTGGGCCCACAACACGCCTTGAAGCGTACCGCCTGATGCAGTTTACCTTCCGCGATGTGCTGGAGCAGGAGCTCGGGACAGAGAAGGCGGATGCGATCTTTTACCGGGCAGGTTTCCTGTCAGGGACCGAATTTTACAAAAATGCCCTGGGATCCCCCTCAGATCTTGCCAGCTTCATAAAAAAACTCCAGGACCAGCTTGCAGAGATGAAGATCGGCGTGCTCCGGATCGAGCGGGCGGACATCAAACAAGGTTCCTTTGTGATGACGGTATCCGAAGACCTTGACTGCTCGGGCCTGCCCGAGACCGGCTTTGGCGTCTGTGTCTATGACGAGGGTTTCATCGCCGGCCTCATGGAGGCCTTCACCGGTGTCCCGCATACGGTAAAAGAGATCGACTGCTGGTGCACCGGGGACCGGACCTGCCGGTTCTCCATAACACGGGTGGCAGCCCCGTAACAGAAGGGTGTGGGCACGTTTATGGGACCAAACAAGGCCAGGATGCCGGAAAAAGGATCTGCGGCCGACCCGGGAGCCGCAGTGCTTGCGGCAATCGAGCAGGCCCTCCACGAGGGAACCGCGCCCGAAGACTACACCGGTATCGCAGACGCAGCGACCCGGCAGCGGCTGGAGACGGTCGTTTCCGGGATTCTCTCTTCCGAGCAGTTTGCCCTTTCTATGGCAGAGGGAAATCTCTCGCCGGATCTTGCCGCAACAGGATACCTTGCCGGCAGCCTCAAGGCGCTCCAGTCCAGCCTCCGGCACCTGACCTGGCAGGCCGGGCAGATCGCGGGCGGCGATTACTCCCAGCGTGTCCGGTTCATGGGCGAGTTCTCGGCCTCGTTTAACTCCATGACCGCACAGCTTGCCCGCGAGGCAGCGGAAAGGAGCCGTCGCGAACAGGAGCTCCGGGATACAAACGAGGCTTTGTCCCGGGAGATTGCCGAGTACCAGCAGCTGCAACGGATGCTTGCGCTCACCAACCGGAAACTGGGCCTGCTTTCGAGCGTGACCCGGCACGATATCTCCAACAAGCTCCTGGCCCTGGGGGCCTATATCGACCTGATGCACGAGAATGTCCACCAGCCGGAAGTGCTCGAAGGCTACCTTAATTCCGAGGCAGAGATCTTAAAAATAATTAACGGCCAGATCCAGTTTGCCCGGGATTACGAGGATATCGGGATAAAAGAGCCGGTGTGGAACGATCTTGCCGCAATTCTTGCAGAGGCATATACGGGCCTTGCATTCGGGAATGTCAGGTTTGATGCCGCACCGGGTGGTGCGGAGATCTTTGCCGATCTCCTCATTGCAAAGGTCTTTTACAACCTGCTGGACAATGCCCTGCGGTACGGCGGGCCGGCCATGACAGAGATCCGGATCACGGCAGAAGAAGGCCCGGATGGTCTTTGTGTCATTGTGCAGGACAATGGTGCCGGCGTTGCAGAAGAAGACAAAGAGCAACTCTTTACCCGGGGATTTGGGAAGAACACGGGTTTTGGCCTCTTTCTCTCCCGGGAGGTCCTCTCTCTTACCGGGATCACGATCGCTGAAGAGGGCAGCCCGGGATCCGGGGCCCGGTTCCGGGTTACGGTCCCAAAAGGGCAGTACCGCTTCCGGTAAAATCCGGGAGGAAAAGATCTTTTTTTATACAGACTAAATGTATTTAACCCGGCTTGGGATAATCATGGATAGGATATTGTGTTCCGTGGAGCGGGCTTGCCGGATCCCGGCAGTGCCGGAACTTTCTCTGTATCATGAACGATGAAAATAGCCGTACGGGGTCGCAGGGAAAGCCCGGGGAAGGCCCGGTGCGGGATGCCGGCGATTATTCATTAAGGCTTTTTGATGATTTTCCAAATCCCATCTGGCGTTCGGGGCAGGATGCGAAGTGCAATTATTTTAACCGGGAATGGCTCGCATTTACCGGCCGGACCCTGGAGCAGGAACTGGGCTTCGGGTGGACAGAGGGGGTGCACCCTGAGGATCGTGACCGGTGCCTGAAAACCCTGCGTGATGCCTTTGACCGCCGTGCGCCTTTCGAGACAGAGTACCGGCTCCGGTACCATGACGGCACCTACCGCTGGCTCCTTGACTGCGGGAAACCGTACCACAATCCCGATGGCACATTTGCCGGGTACCTTGGCTCCTGTTACGACATCCATGCCCGCAGGGAAGCGGAGATCGCCCTTCTGGAAAGCGAGAAGCGGTACCGCGACATGTTCGAGATCAACAATGCAGTAATGTTCATTGTGGATCCGGAGAGCAGGCAGATTGTGGATGCAAACGCCGCTGCCTGCCGGTTTTACGGCTACTCACGGGACGAGATGCAGCATCTCCTTATCACGCAGATCAATATCCAGGACCCGCAAAAAACCACAAAGGACATGGGTGTTGCGGCCGCAAGCCCCGGGTCCGTGTTCCAGTTCCGGCACAAAAAAAAGAACGGCGAGATCCGGGATGTCGAAGTCTTCAGCGGCACGGTGTACTTTGGGGGCCGTAAGCTCCTGCATTCCATTATCCAGGATGTGACAGACCGCACACGGGGAGAGGAAGCACTCAAAGAGAGCGAAACGCAGTACCGCGACCTGGTCGAGAACGTAAGCGAGGTTATTGTCTCTCTGGACCATGAGGGGAAATTTACCTATGTCAGCCCTGTTGCACAACGGCTGTATGGCTATGCTCCCCAGGAGCTGATCGGGAAGAATTTCCTGCAGTTTGTCCACCCGGATGACCGCGACCGCGTCACGGATGTGTTCAGGAAAGAACTGTCCGGGATATACCTGGCTGATGAGTTCAGGGTCCTTGCACAGGACCACTCGATCCACTGGATCAGCGTTGCGCCACGCCCGATCGAACGGGACGGGAATGTTGTCGGTTTCAATTACGTGATGACCGATTTCACCGGCAGGAAAATAGCCGAAGAGGCGTTGCGCGAGAGCGAGCAGAAATTCCGCGAGATTTTCAGCAATATTAACGACGGGGTTGAAATCCACGAGCTGCAATCCGATGGTCTTCCCGGGAAGTATGTGGAGGCAAACGAGGTCTCCTGCCGGATGCTTGGGTATACGCGGGAGGAACTGCTGAAGATGGGCCCGTTTGATGTTGCCATTGATTACCAAAACCCCCCCATCACCGAGATCGCCCGGCAGTTCCTTACGCAGGGGCGGTCCCGGTTCGAGACCGGCCACCGCAACCGCCAGGGGACAGTTATCCCGGTGGAGATCAATGCCCATGTCATTTCCCTTGGCGGGAGGAAGCTGGTGCTCTCTGTTGTCCGGGACATAACTGCCAGGAAGAAAGCCGAGAAGGAAGAACAGCTCACCCGCGAACGGTTCGAGACGCTGGTAAAGATCGCCCGGATAGAGGATGCGGACGAACAGGAGATATCCGAATATATCCTGCAGGCCGCACGCCACATGACCGGAAGCACGCTTGCGTTTATCGGGAGAATGACACCGGATGAATCCGTGATGGAGATTGAGTTCTGGTCGTCATCGGTCATGAAAGAATGCAGTGTCCCTTCATCGTTCTTTCATCTCCCTGTACAAAAAGCCGGCCTCTGGGCGGATGCGGTACGGACCCGCCAACCAAAGATCGTCAACGATTATGCCCCCTCCCCCGGCGGGAAAGGGTTGCCATCAGGGCATGTGAACATCACCCGGTTCCTTTCGCTGCCCATCCTTGACAACGGGAAAGTTGTGATGGTCGCAGCGGTGGCAAACAAGCCCGAGCCTTATGATGACGCCGATGCGACCCGTTTAGCCCTCCTGATGCAGGGCGTATGGGGGCATCTCCAGCAGCGGAGAGCGGACGAAGCGCTGCGCGAGAGTGAAGAGAAATTCCGGCTCTTCTTTAACAACGTCAACGATGCAGTCTATGTCCATCAGATTGATCCCGACGGGAAGCCCGGCAGGCTGGTAGAAGTCAACGATATCCTGTGCCATAATCTCGGGTACACGCGGGAGGAACTCCTTTCGCTGTCGATACCGGATATCCTCAGTGAGGCAGGTCTGCGGCGGATTCAGGAGACTTCAGGAGTGATTGATCATGCCGGCCAGGCCATCTTTGAAACCGAACATCGCCGCAAGGATGGCAGCATTGTTCCGGTCGAAGTGAGTACCCACCGTTTCACCCAGGGAAAGATTCTGCTTGCGCTGGCAAACGCCCGGGATATTACCGAGCGCAAAAAGGCGGAAGAGGCACTCCTTGCAAGTGAACAGAAGTTCCACGATATCTTCAACAATTCGACAGATGCGATCCACATCAACGAGATCGGCGAGGACGGCTTGCCGGGGCGGTTCTCTGATGTCAACGAGGTCACCTGCCGTATGCTCGGGTACACCCGGGAGGAGATTCTGGCACTGGGCCCACAGGATATTGCAACATCCTACCACGATCCCCCGGTGGAGAAGATCCTTGAAGACCAGCGGACAAAAGGTGCGGCGCGGTTCGAGACAGAGTACCGTACCAGGAACGGGGGGATCATCCCGGTCGAGATCATCACCCACCGCATGATTCTCCAGGGCCGGCCGGTAATGCTTGAGGTTGTCCGGGACATCACGGATCGTAAAAAGGCTGAGGCCCTCCTTCGCGATTTCAACTGTGAACTCGAAGAGCAGGTAAAAGCCCAGACCGAAAAGATCAATGCCTCGTTAAATGAGAAGGTTCTTCTCCTTCGCGAGATCCACCACCGGGTGAAAAATAACCTCCAGCTGATAATCAGCCTGACCAATCTCCAGATGCGGGAGAGCAGTAACCCGCAACTGATCCAGATGATGAAAGAGACGCAGAACCGTGTCCGGGCAATGTCGCTTGTGCACGAGCGGCTGTACCAGTCAGATGACATTGCCCGGATCAACCTCGCCGATTATACCCGGTTCCTGGCTACCCAGATCTTTGGATTCTACGGGACCAGTGCCCGGCAGGTAAAACTCACCCTTGATGTGGACCGGATCATGCTGGATATCAACACCGCGATCCCGACAGGGCTTATCCTCAACGAGCTGGTCAGCAATGCGCTTAAGCACGCATTCCCGGACAACCTGGTCGGGGAAGTCTCGATTACTGCACGCGAGGAAGGAAACGCCTTTGTCCTCCAGGTCAGGGACACCGGGATAGGGATGCCTGCGGGGTTTGACTGGAAAGAGAGCCAGACGCTCGGCCTGCGCCTGGTATGGATCCTTACCGAGCAGCTCAACGGGACGGCCGAACTGCTGCCGGCAGAAAAGGGTACGGCATTTTCTCTCCGGCTCACCAAGGCAAAGGGAACGGACAGCACCGGGATGTGAGAGTGGGAAAAACGGGCAGTAAAGCCGGGTTACCGTACCAGAAGGGAGTACCGTTCCCGGTATAATAATCAGGAGAACCCGGTCGAGAGCCCTTCCCGGATATCTTTTTTCTTTTCCCTGTTGAGTTCCGTGATATACGCCTCGTACTCGTGGATCCTCATGCTGACCGGGAACGGGATGCCGATGGTGGAGAGGATCGCCTCGCCCTGGTCAAGGGTCTGGATCTCGATCTCCATTTTGGAAAGATCCTGCTTGGCACTGCCCATGATGATCTCGCGGTCGCCCCGGTCGCCAAGGCCCATGACGACAAATGTGTTGATCTGGGCAAGCACCTTGGGGTCCACGTTCTTTGGCTGCTGGGTGATCACGCAGAGGCCCACGCCGAACTTGCGGCCTTCCATGGCACATTCCCGGAAGATCTGGGTGGACGAGCCGCCGGCACCGAGTACCCTCTGCGCCTCTTCGATGGTGATGAGCACTTTTTTCTGTTCGGCAGGCTCGCTCTCAACGCCGAACTCCTCGGAGGACTTGCGATGGGCCTGCATGAGCCGGCGGGTTATCATGGAAAGGACAAAGAGCTCGCTCCTCTCGCCCATCCGGGGGATGTCGATCAAGACGACCTTGTTGTTATGGAGGTGTTTGAGGATCTCCGGTATGGCTGAGCCGGATTCGCGGAAGAATTTGCGGTTGCCCTGGACAATGGCACGGAGCCGGCGCTGGATGACCCCGAGTGTTCCCGGGTGGAATGAGCCCAGTTTCTCTGCAATCTCCGGGTGCGGCCCGGTGTACCGGTTTTCCTTTACCTCATCCGGCAGGGTGTCCACGTTTGCGGTAAGGAAGAAGGGGACAAGTTCGCTTCCCGAAATCTCGTCAAGGGTCTCGATCACGTCGCGCTGGGCCTGCGAGGAATCGTACAGCAGGTTTAAGTCCGAGAGCCGGAAATCGTCGTAGTCCAGCCAGAGGCTGGAGAGCGAGTATTTTTTCCGGTCGCCCTCGCTGATAGTAAAGACCACCAGGCCGTCCCTGCCATTGGTGTAATGGAGGAGGCCGAGCGTTTTTTTCCCGGTGCTCGAAAGGCCGCCCCGCACGTATTCGCCATGGGGATCGACCACGAGGAGACCGAACTGCTGCATTTTCATGCACGAGGCGCAGAAGGTTTTCATGAAATTGGACTTGCCCATGCCGGTGGTGGCAAAGACGCCCATGTGCTGGGGAAGAACTTTGCTATGGATCTTGACCGGGACTTCCTTTAACACGCCCTGGCCGGTCCGCATGACCCCGACCTCGATATCGCCCATTACTTTTGAAAGGAAGGCAAAATCGCCGGCCTCGGGCAGAGTGACGTCGGAAAATTTCACCGGGATGGTCCGGGGTTTCCGGAACGTGCCGGTCCTGTCGGTAAACCCGAGCGGGACTGCTTCCACCCCGATGAACACATCCTCCCCCAGGCCGTAGAACAGTTCGGAGAACGGGCGGGTATCCCAGTTTTTATCGGCAAAATTGCTCTCATGGAAGAGATCGATGACCTTTGCAAAGAAAGTGTATTCCTTTTTCTCATCGGAAATTTTTACGATATCCCCAACGAAGAGCTCTGCATCGTGGGGCACAATAAAGCGGTACGACAGGACGCTCTTTCCTATCAGCCGGAATTTTGTCTTATCGGTATTCTCAATATCGTTCAAAGTCATCATGGATATCACCAAACAGCAGATCGAATATCTCCCGGTCCATTCCTTTTGCTGCAAAGCCCTTTTTGAGGTCCTGCCTGACCAGCTCTGCACAATTCCCGTCGATTACCACGGTCCGGTGGGCATCGAGCAGCGGGTACGGGTACCCGGGAATCCTCCCGTCATCTGAGCAGGCAGCTGTTGCACTCATGATCCTTTCAACCATGCGATCTTCTGTTCCTTTGGGCAGCTCCATTTTGAGGGGGAAATGCGTTTTTTTGTGGAGCGATACAACATAGAGATCGCCTTTCCTTCCCCGTTTGTACACCTCGCTGTCCAGGTATTTTTCATCGATTCGTACCCACCAGGGCGAAGGTACGCCGGTGTTCCGGGCAAATCCGGTTACTGCCGGGAGAAGGGGGTGGCCCCCGCCCCAGGTTGCCCGGGTCCGCTTGGAAACTGCTGCAAGGAGCACGCCCCGTTTCTGTGCAATCCGGACAATGTCGTCAAGGATGGGATCATGGTTCGGATCGGTAATCCGCAGTGCCCCGTCAAGGAGGAGGAGCGATCCTTCCGGGAGCTCCTGTGCCTGTTTGAGCGCAATCCCGTACTCCAGCGTGTCGCGGAGGATCGCCGCGACCCGGTCCGCATCATTGTTCTTTAAGCCGGTGCCGGGAAAGATCCCAAAGCAGTTGTCCATGAGAAGCGCAAAATCTTCGTTCTCCTCTTCGGGGCCGACCGAGACCACGGTAAGCGGGGTGATGGCCCGGGCCAGTCGTTCCCCCCGGGAGAATGTTGTCTGGGCCGCACGGATGGCCGCAAGGGCAAAACTGCCCGACTCGGCGATGATGGCATTGCTCCCGTCAACTGCGCAGACAATGCCCGGAGTTTTTTTGCGGATGGGATGGAAGTCAGCACGGGTGAGCCGGGTATGGGTGGCAAACTGCTCTGCCAGATCATAGGGCATCTGGTGGCTGATGCGTTCGAGGATGAGCGTGAGCGATTCCTCGTAGGACTGATTTGGTGCCATCACTCAACCTCCCGGATCCGGCTTGCATTGTCCGGGCCCATCTCCACGACCAGCGTGTTTGCGAACTCTCCCTGGATCTCCGGGATGTGGGAGATGAGGAGGATCTGCGGGAAGCGCGATTCCTGCGTCCGCAGCGCCGTGAGCAGGTTGTTTCTCCTTTCCTCGTCCTGGCTCCCGAATATTTCATCGAAGATGAGGAAGGTGGATTCATGCACCTGGTGGAGCTCCGCTAAGTACCGCGAGAGGGCGATCCGCAATGCGACTGCAATATCGTCCTGCTCGCCACCCGAGAAGCGGTCAATCGGGTAATCGTTGTCCACGTCACGCACGAGGAGGTTGAAGTCCTCGTCAAGCAGCACCTGCTCGTACCTGCCGCCCGTAATCTCCGCGATGATCCGGCTTACCTCTCCTTCGAGCCGGCTCCGCACGACCTGCATGAGGTACACCACGTATTCGGCAATGAGGGCACGGGTCAGCTTTAACAGTTCGATCTCGTCTTTGAGCTCCGTGACCTGCTTCTGCAGGAGGACGATCTGCTCTGCCGTGCGCTGGTAGTCGGCGATCTTCTCTTCGGCAAATTTCCGGTCTCTTTTTGCATTTGCAATGGCGACATCGTTGTCCCGGAGAGCGGTGTCGGCTGCATTCTTCCGGTCCTCGGCCGCAGCGGTCTCTTGTGGGTTATACGGTGCCCCTGTGATTGCCTGCTCCAGCGTTTTTACCTCGGCATTGCGCTGTGCAATCCGCTCGGTGAGCCCGGCAAGCTGCTGCTTTAGGGAGACGGCCTGCCCGATCTTCTTCCCGAGCTCGGTAAACCGGGCCTGCGCCTTTCGTGCCGCTGCCTCTGCCTGCTCTGCTGCGCTGTATGCCGGTGCATCGAACGCAAGTGTTGCAAGAGCATCCGCATGGGCCTGCTCCTCCCGCTGCTTTGCACTGAGCCGGGCGGCAAGGTCGGCAATCGTGCTCTCGGACTCGGCCCGGCGCTTCAGGTTTGCCGCAAGGGTCCGGAGCTTTTCAAGGACCGGCCGCAGCGCTTCGATTGCGGCCTTCTCTTTTTCAAGGGTCTCCTGCTTTGCGAGGTCAGCAACGGCCCGGTCCTCCAGTTCGCGGAGTCGTGCGGTAAACTCCTTTTCGAGATCGCCATAGTGCTCCCCGAGTTTCTGCCGGCAGAGCGGGCAGGTGCCGTCCGGCCCGGCCCCGGCGATTGTTGCCCGGTCGGCTGCAATCTTCTCCCTTTCTTCTTTGTACTGTTGCTGCCGTGCCGCAAGGGTGCCGGTCCGCTTCATGAGTTCTGCGAGCCGGAAGTTCACCGCGGTTTCGAGCCGGTCGTCGGTTAGCTCCGGGCCGGCGCCAAGGTCTTTCCTGACCGTGGCGGCAAGCCGGGCGTACTCATCAGCGTCCTTTGCAAGTGCGGCAAGCCGGGCTTTTTCCGTTTCGATCCGGGCGGAAATTTCTGCGGCCTGCTTTTTTGCAAAACCAGCTTCGCCGGTGAGCCGCTGGTGTTCGGCTTTTTTTTGCGCGAGCATATCGAGCCGGGCCCGGACCTCCGCGTACGACCCGGCTGCCTTTTCGAGGCCGTGGTACTCCGCCTCGTCGTTTTTGAGCAGGGCAAGCGCCGATTCAACGGACTTCTGCTGGGCGGTCTCCCGGGCAAGTTCTCCTGTTACTGTCAGCTGCTGCTGCACGAGCCGGTCGTGTGCGGCCTTCTTCTCGGCAAGGATTTTGAGCCCGGCCTCGATCTCATCCCGCTGTTTGGTGAGAATGGCTTTCTGTTTTTCGTGCCCTGCAATTGCGGCAGTGAATGTGAGAAGGGAGGCCTTAAGGCGTGCAAGTTCCTCTTCGCTCTGCCGGCCGGCAAGAGCCGCAAGCTCGCCCTCCTTATGCTGGAGTCCGGCAGCCTTTTCATCGGCCTGTTTTTTTAAGACCGCGTCGCTCTCGGTTTTGAGATAATCGATCCCGAGCGCTTTCTGGAACCACTCTTTCCTCTTTGTCGGCGTGTTGTCGAGCAGGGTGAGGAGGTCTTTCTGGGCTGCGTAGATCGTATTTTTGAAATCTACCGGGCCCATCCCGAGCGTCCGTTTCACTTCGGCCTCGACCGGGCTCACTTCTTTTGCAACCAGCTGCCGGTTCCGGTAGAACTCTGCCTCATGGGTGACGGTCTTTCCCTTCTTAAAAGTCCGGATGATCTTGCAGGTGTCGCCCCCGATCCGGAATTCGAGGATAACCTCGCACTTCTCTTTTGGGGATGCAAAACCTGAAACAATGTAATCTGCGGAGATCCCGGTCGCTTTTACGCCATAGAGCGCAAAGAAGATCGCGGTGACAAGGCTTGACTTTCCCGTGCCGTTATTCCCGAGAATGCCGGTAATGCCGTCCTGGAACTTGATCTCCACGTGCCGGAACCTTTTGAAATTGGTGAGTTCGAGCCGGTCAAGGATCATTCCGCAGTCCCCCGGTGCTCATCCATCACGGATGCGAGGACTTCTTTTCCCCGGGAAAGGGCGTACTCCTTCTGTCTGGCGGAGAGCTGCTGTTTTGTTACAAAGCCCTCGAACTCCTGCAGGTAATCGATCATCCGGATATCCTGCTGGAGCGGGACCGGCGTGTCCTCCGCTTCGGACTTTACCCGGATCTTAAGGTCAAGGAGGTTTTCGCGGATTCCGGCAAGGTCTTTTGTGTCGATCCCTTTACCGTGCTCCCGCGACATGCCGTCAAGCGTTACCTGCGCCATGGCAAACTGCGGGAGGTTTTTCTTTGTGACTCGGGCTATGATCTCTTCGGTGATATCCCCGGGGTGCACACCATGGCATGCGATCGTGCCGCAGTCGGCCATCGGGGTTTTGGGGAGCTGGAGCGGCACAACCTCGTGCCGGCCCGGGTCCACGAGAAGGCCGCCCTTTTTGTCCCGGATCTCACCGTAGGTCAGGTACTCGGTGGATCCCGAATACCAGGCATTGTCCGTGATCTGCGCCTGGTTGTGGTAATGACCAAGCGCAATGTAATCGAAATCCGCGGAGAGGATCGTGCTGTCCAGCTCGTGCTCGGCAACGGTTGCGAGGCGCTTGTCTTTTATTGCGGTTGCAAGCCCGTGGGTCACGAGCACGTTAGTGTGGTCCCGGGAGAGGACAACCTGCTCAAAGGCCGTGCGGTAATCTTCGGGCCGGAGCATGTTTGGGATCAGGTGAAAGACCGTGTCGCCGAGCTCCACCTTCTCGTACCGGAACTTGTAGGCCGCGGTGATCTGCGAGGGGTGGTAGGAGATTACTTCAAAGGGCGAGGTGGTGTACCGGGTCTTGGTCATGCTGTGGTTCCCGGCAATTATCACGAGCGGGATACCGGCCGCATGGAGCCGTTCAAGTGCTTCGAGCACGGTCGTGTAGGCCCGGGTCTTGGGTTTTACCGTATCAAAAAGGTCGCCCGCGTGGACGAGCACGTCGGGCTTTTGGCAGATGATCTCATCAATCGCAGCAAGGAAATTATCGTAGATCTGCTTCTCGCGCAGGTTCATGCCTGAGTCGGGGTCGAGCCGGGAAAATGCGGCGAGGCCGAGGTGTGTATCTGCGATATGGACGAGCTTCATTGTGTCTGATTTTTATGTGGGCGGTGGTGGGATATAAGGAGGAGGGAGCGGGCGGTGAAACTAAAAATGGTTTATCAGTCCGTATCTTTTTCCCGGCGATCAGCCGCACTGGTGCATCCCGGGGAGGAAGGATAACAGGTGGAGGGCAATCCCCATCAGATCTGCGTATTAGTCTTTGCGTTTTTTCTGCCGTTCAATCAGACTATCTTTCACGTCATTGAGATTGTCTGGCAGCCACTCATGTCGCTCTTTGGTATAATCTCCGGTGCCGGTTTCATAGCTCTGGATAAACCGGGCCATGTCAACTGGTCCGAGTGTCTTTGTCAGTGCGTGAATCCCTTCTTTTCGTATTTCACTGATTGTTTTCATCAGTTGACACCTCCATGAGCCAGTGCACCGGGTTCTCCACCCGGATAGTTATTGCAGGGATTTTCCTTGCCAGCGTGATAATCTTATTGTCTGTTGTGAGGAAAATAACTTTTCCGCTCTGTGCACATGCGAGATGGAGTGCGTCGAACAGTTTAAGGCCTGCTTTCTGATACCCGGGCACCCGGCCAAAGACCGAGTCATCCAGTTCTATATACTCACTGATGATCGCAAGTTTCTGTTCTACCTTCAACCGTTTTTCAACGTCTGCCATACGTGATATTTCATCATCTATGACAACGCTGCCGACAAGCTCCCAGTCATGGCTGCACCGGTCAAGAATTGCGAGAATGGCCTCGCCCTCCAGTTGTATTTTCCGGTTCTGGAAATCATCAAACGGCCTGCACAAACAACAGACATCCATGTAGATTTTCATTTTCCTACCTCACCGATGATGATCATTTTGTCCCGTACGGCGCTGATGGTTTTTTCATCGGAAGAGAATTGTTCATAGGACATATCCTGTAAAAAGAGGCCGATCTTTTCCATCGCATCGAGAATATCTGTGAGATAAATGCCGGAATCCCTCATGCGTATTTCACATCAGCAAGAACGGATTTTTTGAGTTCGTTCCGGAGTGCACGCTCAGGCACAATATCGACCCAGTGGCCAAGGCGCTCTTCAAGAAAATATTTGAGCCGGGCAAGATCGAAGAGGTCTGCCCCATCAGCAAATGCCACGAGAAGATCGATATCGCTCCCTGGCCGCTGCTCGGACCGTGCATAGGATCCAAAGAGCCCGATTCGCTGCACCTTGTAATCCTTCACACGTTCGCGGTCCAGGAGTGACAGTGTCTCCAGGATCTCCTTCTGGGTGGTCATTATCTGCATCCGGTGTTTTTTTCCTACGCTGTTTTTCGTCCGGGATCTCATAAGGGTATGCACGGACGGGCAATTATGCCCGGGTTCTTCCTCCGAAAAATCCCGGCCATTTCGTTGTAACCTCACCTCTTCTCCAGCGCTTGCCTCTGCTTTGGGCATCTCCGGATCCATCCGTTTTCCCCCATTTGGGTCTCACTTACAGACCTTATCCCATCCGGGCCCAAATTGAGCCCGGATGACCTTTTTAGGATCCCATCGGAGCCCGTATCGGGCTCCGTTTCCCCACTTTCCAAAATAAGCCCAAATAAGCCGTATTTTTGCAATCGGACGATTTTAAAGGATCGCATAAAGGCCCTTTCCTGCCCTGATCTCTCTTCAATCGGGCATTTGTTCATTCCTGGAAAAAGGTGCCAAAAAAAGGCCTCTATGGGCCGTTAATGGGCATTATATGGGGCTCAATTTAGGCGTATTTCTGCAAACAGGGCTCAAATTGAGAGTATTTTCCACGCGAACCCAATCGGAGCGTTTTACGGGCTTTCCCTGGAGGGGCCCGGATCGGGAAAAGGGAATCCGGGCTTAATTTGGGCGTGTTTTTCCCGTGCAGGATGTGTCTTTTTCCCACTCCTCCGTCGGTAATGTATCCTTTACAGAATGGAAAACCAAGAGATCAAACCCCGTATCTTCCTGGAAAAAGGGTGGGTGGGAGGGGGGAAATGCCTGCCGCCCCTCACCTCCAATACCCGTTTTTCACAACCGCACACATACCATTTATGAGCGAATAATTGTGTAATTAAAAACAGCATGACGCAAAAGAAGCGTAACTTACCTCTGATGGTAGTCCTCCTTGCCCTTATAGAGGGACTGGCGATCTACCTCAATATGGTGGCACATCCTGACAGCCAGCCCACCCTCACCATCGTTATCGTTATTCTTTTTGCCGCGGTAAGCGGACTCGGGGTATGGTATGCCACACGAGTCCGTGGCATGGAATGGTCCTGACTGCCGATCCCTAACCCGTTCAGATCGTAAAGATCCGGCTCAGCACGGCATTGCATTCGCGGGCAAGCTCTTCATTGATCTCCCCAATCCCGCCTTCGATAAGATCCCGCGAAACGGTTGCCACCTTATCGAATTTTATCACCGATGCTCTCTTGAGCCCGGTGCCGGCAAAGGAAGGATTATCGGCGGGAATGAGAAGATCTAAAGTCTGCCGGGTGTTTTGGGATCCTTAATGAAATAAACGCCACGACAACATCCTGGTCGCTTTCATGGATGATAAGAGCAGGCCGCAGTTTTAACGCGCTCATGTCCGTGAAAGGAAAATGGATCAGGACTATTGCGCCTTTCATTGGTATCACACTTTGACGTCGGCAACCGTATAGAGATCAGGTTCGTTCTCAAGAAATCCCGAGAGCGAATGTTCCTCTACTGCATACAGGGCGTCCTTTGCGTCTCCCTCTTTTTTGGGAGATTTCACCATCTTTTTTGTGGGAGGATGACCTTTTGCCACCCGGGATGCGGCCTGCGCAGTCATGATACAGTGTTGTTGTTCCTGTGCCTCCATTAGGATTTCGGATCCGGCATATGCCGCTGCAATCCCGGGTCACCAAATTCCAAAAAGTCCAGGTCAGTCCCCCGAAAATATCCTCAAAACTCATCGAATCCAACGGGATTGGAATATACGAATTTGCAGGATTTTCCCGGGACTGATCAATCATTCAGCACGTATGAGTTATTCTTCCCCGATATCTTCGTTCCACAGTTCCGGCTTTGATCCTATGAAATCCTTCATGAGTTGTTTGCATTCGGGATTATCCAGGTTCAAAATTTTCACGCCCCGGGAACGCAGGTACTCCTCAGGTCCCTTGAAAGTCGCGTTTTCACCAATGACCACTCTGGGAATTTTATAGAGAAGAACAACCCCGCTGCACATATCACAGGGAGAGAGCGTGGAAAATAATGTCGCACGCTTATATTCTTTGGGCGTACGCCGGCCTGCATTTTCAAGACAATCCATCTCGGCATGCAGGATCGCGCTGTTGTTCTGCACCCGGCGATTATGTCCTCTCCCGACAATCTTCCCGTCAATCACAAGAACCGATCCAATAGGGATACCCCCTTCGGCAAGCCCTTTGCGTGCTTCGAGAATTGCTTCCTGCAGGTTCTGTTCCAGGAACTGGTCCATAGGTTGAACTCTGCGCTTCCTGGGTTTTAATTTTCCGCCGTGTCTTTTGTCGCAGCGTTGTGTAAGGGTATCCCCCTGCAAAATATCGTTTTGTGGGGAACCATACCAGGTACAATTTTTAAAAATTAAAAAAAAAAGGTTTTCCCGGACGGCCGGAAGCGGTATACAAGGGCAGTACCCGCTATTCTTCGCATGTGAACTCGATGTCATCCCCCATATGCTCGGAGCCCCAGTCGCAGAGCTCATCGAGGATCGGGATCAGGGATTCTCCCTTTTTTGTAAGCGAATATTCAACCTTTGGCGGGACCTGTGCGTACACTTTTCTTTTAACGAGCCCGTCTTTTTCCAGTTCACGGAGTTCTTTGGTGAGCATCCTCTGGGTG
Organism: Methanoregula boonei 6A8; assembly: GCF_000017625.1. Classification (NCBI taxonomy): domain Archaea; kingdom Methanobacteriati; phylum Methanobacteriota; class Methanomicrobia; order Methanomicrobiales; family Methanoregulaceae; genus Methanoregula; species Methanoregula boonei. The sequence goes on from NC_009712.1 coordinate 933,191, forward strand.
ATCCGGGGCTCGACCTTGTCCACGATCTGGCTGAACCGGAGCGTCCCCTCCTTAAGCGTGTAGATGACCAGCGGCTTCCACTTGCCCCCGATCACGTCAAGGGTAGCCTCGATCGGCCAGCTGTATTTGTATTTTTTCGGTGGGATTTTCATAGTATCAAACCTGTCAGTAGGTAACATGTTTGTTTGTACGCACTATTTATGTCATACTCACTTGATATATACCACAGGAACACTGGGGATACTGCCCGGAGCAGTTGAAGGATCATCTCTATGGAAATTATTTCCGCACGGTTCGTGACTGGTAAATTCATGAGGGAGAGTGCGTAGCCATGCCCGCTGCAGCAAGGGCCGGGAACCGTTCTCGCCCCAATGCCGTGCTCGTGCTCATCCTTGCCGGCTACCTGATGATCGTCCTCGACATCGCGATCGCCATCACTGCGCTGCCGCAGATCCATACTTCTCTTGGCTTCTCGGACACCGGGCTCTCCTGGGTACAGAATGCCTATATGCTCACGTTCGGGGGGCTGCTCCTGCTCGGGGCACGGTCCGGCGATATTCTCGGCCGGCGCCGCATGTTTGTTCTGGGGATTGGTATCTTTACGGCAGCCTCGCTTGCGGTTGGTCTGGCACCATCTGCTGTAGTTCTTGTTGGGGCCCGTGCTCTTCAGGGAGTGGGTGCAGCTATCCTTGCCCCGTCAACCCTCGCGCTTCTCATGGCAAACTTTCCCGAGGGACGCGAACGCACGCGTGCAGTGGCATACTATGGCGCCGTTGCCGGGGTCGGGGCAAGTCTTGGTCTTGTGCTCGGCGGTATCCTCACTACGTGGATCTCCTGGCGTGTTGCGTTCTTCGTGAACGTGCCCATCGGGATCGCCATGATGCTTGCTGCACCGTATTACCTCACCGAAACGGAGCAGCGCCCGGGCCGGTTCGATCTTGCCGGCGCCATCACCTCGACCCTGGGGATGACGGCGCTCGTGTACGGCATTGTCAATTCCGCGACCGCCGGCTGGGGCGATCCCACAACAATCATGGCCCTTGCTGCAAGCGTCCTCCTGCTCGCGTTCTTTATCTTTAATGAATGGCGGGCAGATCAGCCGATCATGCCGCTGCGCCTGTTTGCAAGCCGCGAGCGCACGGGGGCGTACGCAGCCCGTATCCTCTTTCTTGGGGCAATGCTTGGCTTCTGGTTTTTTATCACCCAGTTCCTCCAGGTCGTGGACGGCTTTTCCCCAATTGAGGCCGGCCTTGCCTTTTTCCCGATGACCGTTGCAAACTTTGTCGTGGCGGTCTATGTCCCGCAGATGACACGGCGGTTTGGCAACGGGCGCCTGCTTGCCGGGGGTCTTGCCATCACTCTTGTGGGAATGTTCTGGCTGAGCCGGCTCTCTGCCGACAGCGCCTACGGTACCGGCATAGCGCTGCCAATGATCCTGATCGGCATCGGCCAGGGTGCATCCCTTGCCCCGCTCACGGCATCCGGTATTGCCGGGGTCACAAAAGAAGATGCAGGCGCGGCATCAGGGCTCGTCAACGTTGCCCACCAGCTGGGCGGTTCGCTCGGGCTTGGTATCCTTGTGACGGTGTTTGCCGCTGCCGGTTCCGCTGCGCTTGCCGGACCCCAGCTCCTCGCGGTCCGCGTGGCGGCATCGCTGTCGGGCGGGACGATGATGCTCGGGATCGCCTTTGTCATCGTCATGCTCTTGATCGTATGGCCCGGTACCGTACCCGGGAATCAGAACGTACCGGAGAAAATGAACTATCCGGAGGTACAAAAATGAAGGTATTACTGGTAAACGGCAGCCCGCACAAGAAGGGCTGCACATGGACTGCTCTTTCTGAAGTTGCAAAAACCCTGAAGAAAGAGGGTATCGAATCTGAAATTTTCTGGATTGGCATAAAACCGCTCGCGGGTTGTACCGCGTGCAGGACATGTGTCAAAACCGGGCGCTGCATGTTTGACGACACGGTAAACGAGTTCCTCGATATCGCAAAAGATGCGGACGGCTACATCTTCGGATCGCCGGTACATTATGCTGCTGCATCCGGTGCATTGACGTCATTTATGGATCGTGTGTTCTATACTGACATGCTGGCCGGCAGACAGATATTTTACTTAAAGCCGGCAGCGGCAGTTGTCTCTGCCCGTAGAGCGGGGACAACGGCCACCTTTGACCAGATCAACAAGTATTTCACTATCTCGGAGATGCCCGTGATCTCGTCCCGGTACTGGAACATGGTCCACGGGGCACAACCGGCTGATGTGGAAAAGGATGAAGAAGGCCTGCAGACCATGCGGGTGCTTGCACGGAACATGGCGTTTTTCCTCAAATGCAAGGAAGCTGGTCTTAAGGCCGGTGTACAGCTCCCGGTGCGTGAAGAGAGAGTCTTCACGAATTTTATCCGGGATTAAATTCAGAAGACTGACGCGGGACTGGGGGAGATACTGACGCAATCTCAGAAAAATCCGCTGAAGAGCAGTGAACTCATGAAAGCAGAGAGATAAGGAGGAAAGAACATGGATTCATCAAAAGAGATGCCCGTACCGGCAATCTTCCCGAAAGGGGAGAAGATCTCCGGGGGAGGCATCGTAAATGACCATTTCACCGGGACGGCATGGCTTTCCATGCTTGTTCCCGATGACGGGACCTATCACTGTCCCATCTACAATGTGACGTTTGAGCCGGGTGCACGGAACAACTGGCACAAACATCCCGGCGGACAGATCCTGCTGGTCACTGGAGGCAGGGGGTACTACCAGGAAGAGGGAAAACCTGCACGAGAACTGCATGCCGGGGATGTGGTAACCATCCCCCCTCAGGTAAAACACTGGCATGGCGCTGCGCCGGACAGCGGCTTTGTCCATATCGGGATCACGGCAAACCCCGGGCTCGGAGATGCCCGGTGGCTGGAGCCCGTAACTGATGAGGAATATCAGAAACTTGACTGATAGATCAAACCAGATGTCTGGGGAGAGATAGATCATGAACGTTGAGGGGTCAAAATGCCTGATCGCGTATTTCTCGCGTGCAGGATACAACTATGTCGGCGGGCAGATCGTTAACCTGCCGGTGGGTAACACTGAAGTTGTTGCAAAAATGATCCGGGAACTGAACGGAGGCGACCTGTTTCACATAGAACCGGTGAAAAAGTATCCTGCGGATTATACAGAGACCACTGATGTAGCAAAAGAGGAGCTCCGCACCAGTGCCCGGCCAAAGCTTGCCGGCCATGTGGAGACCGTGGCAGCGTATGATGTTGTTTTTCTCGGCTACCCCAACTGGTGGGGAACAATGCCGATGCCGGTGTTTTCCTTTTTAGAGGAATGCGATCCCGCCGGAAAGACCATTGCCCCGTTCTGCACGCACGAGGGAAGCGGTCTCGGGCACAGTATTGCGGATATCAAAAAAACGTGCCCGCAGTCAACGGTCCTCGATGGTCTTGCCATCCGGGGTGGCACGGTGAAAAACGCCCACGACAACGTGGCCGGGTGGCTGCGTGAGATCGGGATGACTGCAAAAAAGTAAGACCGTTGTCTCGAAAAGAATGTTGATCGTTAAAAAAATCTACACAAAACCGGTGAATGAACGATGTTATACAGAAAAATGCCCAAAAACGGGGACAACCTTTCCATCCTCGGGTTCGGATGCATGCGCCTCGCCGCGAAAGCAGATGGTTCGATCGATGAAGAGAGGGCAACAAAGCAGCTGCAATATGCCATTGATCACGGAGTAAATTATGTTGATACGGCCTGGCCTTATCACATGGGAGAGAGCGAGCCATTTGTAGGCCGTGCCCTTACGGGCGGATACCGCAGGAAGGTCAAAATCGCAACAAAACTCCCCTCGTGGCTTATCGAAAAGCGCGAGGACATGGACAAATTCCTGAATGCCCAGCTGGCAAAACTCCAGACCGATCACATCGACTATTACCTGGTTCACGCCCTTGTCGGCGAGCTGTGGGACAATGTCGAAAAGCTGGGTGTGGCGGATTTCTTAGACAAGGCAAAAGCCGACGGCCGGATCAAAAATGCCGGCTTCTCCTTCCACGGGGCCGGCGAAGATTTCTCCCGGATCGTTGACGCGTACCCCTGGGATTTCTGCCAGATCCAGTACAATTTCCTTGACGAGAAGAACCAGGCAGGTACCAAAGGTCTTGAATATGCTGCCTCAAAAGGCCTTGGCGTTGTCATCATGGAACCTCTGCGGGGCGGCAACCTGACAAGGACCGTTCCTGCGGCAGTTCAGGAGATCTGGAACGAAGCCCCGGTGAAACGATCGCCGGCGGAATGGGCCCTGCGCTGGATCTGGAATCATCCTGCGGTTACGGTTGTCCTTTCCGGGATGAACGATGAGTCACACATCAAAGAGAACCTTGCAATCGCAGATACGGCAACTCCCGGTTCGCTCACCGCGGCAGAACTCAGTCTTGTCCAACGGGTGGAAAAAAAGTACCGCGAGCTCTTGAAAGTGGGCTGTACCGGCTGCCAGTACTGCATGCCCTGCCCGCAGGGCGTCAATATCCCGCTCTGTTTTGAGCAGTACAACAATCTGTACCTGACCGGCAATACCGATGGGGAAAAATTCATGTACGCCGCACGGCTGGGCGGTGCGGTCGGGCTTGGGACGCCCGCGTATGCATCGTTGTGCGTGCAGTGCGGAGAGTGCGCTGAAAAATGTCCCCAGCACCTTGAGATCCCAACGCTTCTTGAATCCGTGGTAAAAGAGCTCGAAGGGCCTGGGTTTGAGGAACGGGTGGCCATGGCACGGCAGATGTTCAAACAGGCAGGTCAACAGGAGGTAAAAGAATGAAAGTAATCCTCGTTAACGGGAGCCCCCACAAGAAAGGATGTACCTATACAGCACTGGACGAAGTGGCAAAAACGCTCTGAACTGCCACCCGCGCCCAGATGTCATGCTCCTTTTTTCTTCTTGCAAAAGATCGCAGATGGCTCTAAACCACTATAACTCTTCTTTACCCCGGGTGCAATCGATATCCTGATCACAAGAGGCAGACCGGATTGTGGTACCTGAACCGGCACGCTGCATCGGGCCAGGACCGGGAAAATTTTCCGGAAACGCGGTAGGCGGCATGGTACGAATGGTGGCGGAGAAGTGGGAAGACAGGCTGAATGCATGATCCGGCCTGACAACCTTTCCCGGAATCCTCCAAAGGTACCGCGACCCGCAGCGCGAATATTTATATTGTCAACATGCAGATATTGACTCATGCTTCTGCAGACCAATGAGAAGCAGTTTGAGTTCTGGAAGATGCGGCGCAACGGCGTGGCCAATATCCGGATCGCCGATCTCTTTGGGATCTCACGCCAGGCGGTCTCCCGGGCACTCCAGCTTATGGACGGTAAGATCGAATCAACCCTGCGGGAGATGGCGCTCGCAAACCAGATCGAGATCGAAAAAATTGATCTGGAACGGGGAGTCCTTATCGGGAAATCAATTCCCTTCCGGACTGCTGCGGTTGTCTTTATCTCCGCACGGCATGGTGTCCAGGTCTGGTACGAGCATGACGGCAACTGCGGGACCTGCCCGAGATACACCCGGTGCATCGAACTCATCTGGGATTATGCCACGGAACTCGGTATCAGGATCGAAAAGACTGCCGATCCGACAAAGATGGCAGAGGAACTCTTTGCAAAACTCTAAGGTGAACGGATGATCACACGGATTTCTGATTATATCCACGAACGGTTGGGCTGGTGCCCGAATGTACAGTTATCCCAGAATATGCCGGTGCCTCCGGTTGCAGCACCTGTCCCCATGCAGAGTGCTCCCTCCGGGGGGAGAGGAGATGCGGGATCAGATCGGGACAGCCGGCGCCGGCATCGCGGCAGGCACATGGGCCTGATCCCGGCCGGGCTCCTTATTGGCCTTGGTATCGGCCTTCTTCTCGGCCATCCCGTATCTGCCCTGTTCATCGGGCTTGGGCTTGGGTTTGTAGCAACGGCATTTGTGCGCCAGGCCGGATGCACAGGGGAAAACGGCACCCCGGCGGTACATTCCTGCGAAAGGCGCTCCTGGTGTGCGCTTATCGGTGTATTTTTTATCCTGTTTGGGATCTGTTTTGTCTGGATCCCCGGGCTCCTGTGGCCGTATCTCCTCGCCGCATTCCTGATCCTTTTGGGGATCGGCATCCTTATCCACAGTTATTTCCATAATGGCCGGTTTGTGGACCCCTGAATTCTTTTTGGTACGAAAAAAGTTCCGGATACATCCCGCAAAGGAGGAATTTTTCTCCTTTACACTGTAGATCTTCTGTGGCCCCGTTTTTGCCGGACTTTTCCCGGGGCCCGGACGAACCAAAAAAAATTATTTCACGAGAGATTTTCCCAGTGCCTCAGCTTCTTTGAGTTTTTCCGGGAATTTTTTAATATCCTTGGGCTTGATGCATTCGTTCTGCCAGATAAATCCGCCATCGACACATCCCAGGTACCCAAAGACATTTTTCACGTACGCATTAATGGGAAGAAGACCCTCGGGCGGCATGCCTCCGCAGGTGAGCGCAAGAACGATCTTTTTGCCCCGGGGAAAATCAATGGTGAAATCCGGCTTTAAGTGCGCATAGAACCGGTCGATGAACGGGTATGCCTGTGCATTGAGCCGGCCCCAGTATACGGGCGAGCCAAAGACTATGGCATCCGCGTTTGCCATCGTATTCCAGAGCTCTTCCATATCGTCATCGATGATGCAGCCATCCCCGCTCTTGCAGCTCTCGCATCCGGTGCAGGGCGAGATCTCTTTTTCCGTGAGCCGGACAAGTTCGGTTGCTGCCCCGGCCTTTTTTGCCCCTGCAAGGATGTGTTCCACCAGGGTCTGGCTGTTTGCGCCTTTTCTGGGGCTTGTTGCAATTCCTAAAACTTTCATACGGGAAGAGGTGACGTAAGGGAAAATAAAATCTTTCCTGCAATGCCGTTACCGGGGCTGATGGTTTTTAAGGACCGTTCACAGAGCAGAACGGGTCCTCGGCCGTAACGTCTCCCATAAGAGCCCGGGCCCGGACCCGGCATCCGCCACCGCAGAGGGAAAGGTACGTGCACGAGCCGCACTTCCCGCCAACTACGGCAGGCCGGGTGCGGAACCGGGCAAGCACCGGATTTTTCTCATCGTTCCAGAGAAGAGAAAACGGCCGGTCCCGGATATTTCCCACAAGAAACTCCGGCGACCGGGCAAACTGGCAGGGGTACACGTTCCCGCGTGGATCCACGTTTGCCACCCGGTCGCCGGCGCTGCATCCCCCGTTGAGCGAAGACAGGAGTTCCTTGGCCTCGGCAAGGTCCGGTGAGTTGTCGCGCTCCATGGAGTGGATCAGGTGGATGCAGTCCTGCGGGGCATCGACCGTGAGAAATTCCATCTGGTCCGGTGGGATTTCCTGCGCCGTGTGGTACAGGAGCGTAAGCGCCTGCGTGACCTCCTCTGCGCCCAGCTGGAGCCGATAATAAGCATCGCTCCCCCGCCCGCAGGGCACCAGCCAGTACAGGCAGAACCGCGATGCCCCTAGATCCTGCGAGAGCTGCACAAGGGATCCGAGTTCGGCAAGGTTCTCTTTTGTCAGCGTTACCCGCACGCCGCACCGGACCCCGGCCTTTTTGCACCGGGCAAAGGCGGCGGTGGCCCGGGCAAACGCTCCCGGCGTGTTCCTGAACCGGTCATGGGTCGCGGCAGTTGCACCGTCAAGCGAGATCCCCGCGTACTCGATCCCGCTTGCCTTGATCTTTGCTGCCACTTCATCGGTGATGAGCGTACCGTTCGTGCTGAGCGCGGTCTTGATCCCCTTATCCCGGCAGTGCCCTGCCAGCTGCCAGATATCGGGACGGACCAGCGGCTCCCCGCCGGTAAAGATGACAAGCGGGATGCCGGCCGCAGCGAGATCGTCGATGAACGCGAGCGCTTCATTTGTCGACAGTTCTCCCTGTGTCGGGCTGTCCGGGGCCGAGCGGCTGTAGCAGTGCGTGCAGGAAAGATTGCAGCGGTCGGTGAGGTTCCAGAAAACAACAGGTCTTCTCATCCCGGAAAATGCGAGGTACCGGGCCGGGACATCGCCATGCCGGTGTTTCATCACGGCACTCACCGTTCCCTTCCCGTGCAGGCACTGGGTGATCCGGTTCATGATCCCCTCCCGTTCCCGTTGATCCGTACATGGGGGACACGCTTGAACTCCTCGGTGCTAAAGAGGACAAGATAATCCGAAAGGCCGGCTGCACCGGCCAGTTTCCGGATCTCGTCTTCGACAGCTTCACGGGAGCGCCCGTGGTGAACGGTATAGAGGGAGTACTCCCACCGCCCCGGCACGGGCCGGCGCTCATAGCAGTGGGTGACCGACGGAAAGGAGGCAAGGATAGCGCCGGTCTTTTCGGCAGGTTTTTTGTCACAGCGCCAGGCCACAAGGGCATTTGCAGAGATACCGAGCTTTCGCTGGTTGATCCGGGCCCGGAACCGCCGGATCACACCGGCCGCATGAAGTTTTTGTGTTCGTGCGAGCACTTCCTCAGCCGAAAGCCCGAGACGTTTCCCGATCTCTGCAAACGGCTCGGGAACGAGCGGGAGCCCGTCTTCGAGGGCTGCAAGGATCTGTATATCGATGGGGTCCATCATGAGTCCTCCTTTTTGCCCGGCGCCAGTGGGAACCGGACATCGATCTTGATCTTTTTTACGGTGGGCAGGTCGAGGCAGTCGTCCCGGGAGAACCCGGTCCGGGTAAGGATCCCCGTAAGGATCTTTTCAAGCGCCCCCTCATTTTCTGCCGAGAGCGTAAACCAGAGCGAGTACTGGTGGTCCCGCTGGAAATTGTGCGATACTTCCGGGTACTGGTTGATCAGTTCTGCCACCCCATGGATCCTTTCCGCCGGGACCGGGAGGGCAACAAGCGTTGCAGCCGTAATGCCGAGCGCCCGGGATTCGATGATGGGCGAGATCCCGCGGATCACACCCTTCTCATACAGGTATTTGAGCCGTTCGAGCAGGAGCGGTTCCGGGATATTCAGCCGGGATGCAATAGCCGCAAAGGGCCGGGCCACGAGCGGAATGTCCTGCTGGAGTTCGTCAAGGATGTTGAGGTCGAGTGTGTCTGTTGCTGTGTTGTCGTTCATCTAGCTGCCTCCCGGTTCGTACGGGCACCACGGGTCTTCTGCACAGAGTTCTCCCGCGATCGCTGAGGGTTTTAGAAGGCCGTCGCACCAGCGGGACGAGAATGCCTCTGCCCCCCGGTAGGCCCGGGCCCGGCATCCGCCGCAGGTGGTCTTGTATTCACATCGCCCGCATTTCCCGGTGAGCCGGTTCGGGTCGCGCAGTGCGTGAAACAGGTGCGATTCGTTCCAGATCCGGTCAAAGGGAATATCCCGGACATTGCCGGCACTCACCGGCAGGTACGGGCAGGGGGTTACATCGCCGTTTGCATAGATGCGGCAGTAGCTTATCCCGGCAATGCAGCCCCGGCCCCAGTCGGGTTTTGTAACTCCGAGGTCTGCGGCAATCCTCCGGAACTGCGGAGCGCAGGTAGGACGGAGGTTTACGTTGCTGTCACAGTACTTCAGGAGTACCCGCCGGATCACATCCTCATACTCGCGGGGATTTTCCGGCCCGGTCCCCCCGGCCCTCCCGGTCGGGACGGGAAAGAAAACCTGGTAGTCCCGGACCCCGAGATTTTTGCCGAGCGCCACCACGGATTCTATGTCTCCTGCAGCCGGCCGCACCGCGGTCATGTTGATCTGCACCCCGATCCCTTCCTCTGTGCAGTTCTTGATTGCAGCAACGGCCCGCTCCCATGCGCCGCTCACCCCGCGGAACGAATCGTGCACTGCCGGATCTGCCGAATCAAGGCTGATGGCCGCAGCCCGGATCCCGGCCTCTTTGAGCCGGGCAGCCATGGGACGGTCGAGGAAGTACCCGCTTGTCCCCATCACCATCCGCAGGCCCCGGTCGGTCCCGTACCGGGCGATCGTGCAGAGATCGTCACGCATGAGGGGCTCGCCGCCCGAGAGTACAACCACCGGCGTCCCGGTGGCCCGGATCCGGTCAAGGACCCCGAGTGCCTCATCCGTGGAGAGCACGCCTGGAGCCTCTCTTGTGCCTGCATCCACGTAACAATGGGAACATTTCAGGGGGCACCTGAGGGTAAGGTTCCATGAAATTATGCGAGGTGCGCCTGACGTATCGTTCACCGGTTTCAGCCCTTTTACTAATATCCAGCCCGGTTATTTATCTGCCCTTTTTTGTCTGCTCACTTTTGGGCGAGATCGAAGCGGTCAAGGTTCATCACTTTGGCCCATGCCGCCACAAAGTCCTGTGCAAATTTTTCCTCACCGTCAGCGCTTGCGTACACCTCGGCAATGGCCCGGAGCTGGGCGTTCGCACCGAAAATGAGATCGACACGCGTGCCGGTCCATTTCGGCTCCCCCGTTTTCCGGTCGCTGCCCTCGAACACGTCAGGGTTGCCCGCTACCGGCTTCCATTCCGTGCCCATGTCAAGGAGATGAGTAAAGAAGTCATTGGTGAGCGCCCCGGGAAGGGTGGTAAAGACTCCGTGCGTTGCCTGCCCGTAGGTGGCGCCAATGACCCGCAGGCCCCCGATAAGCACCGTCATCTCCGGTGCGGAAAGGGTGAGCAGCTGCGCCTTGTCCACGAGCAGTTCTTCGGCCGATACCGCATACGGGCCTTTGAGGTAGTTGCGGAAACCGTCGGCCTTTGGCTCGAGCACGGCAAAGGAGTTCACATCGGTCTGCTCCTGCGTGGCGTCCATGCGCCCCGGCGTGAAGGGGACAGTTACCTTATGGCCGCCGTTCTTTGCTGCCTTCCAGACACCCGCACACCCGGCAAGGACAATGAGGTCAGCAAGCGAGACCTTCTTTCCTCCGGTGGCGGTCTTGTTGAACTCCTGCTGGATACCTTCGAGAACCGCAAGCACTTTACGAAGCCGGGCCGGCTCGTTTACCTCCCAGTCTTTCTGCGGCGCGAGCCTGATGCGGGCGCCGTTTGCACCGCCACGCTTGTCCGAACCGCGGAAGGTGGAGGCCGATGCCCATGCAGTCAGGACAAGCTCCGGGATGGAAAGCCCCGATGCAAGGATCTTTCTCTTGAGGAAGGTGATCTCCCTTGGTCCGATCAGCGTGTGATTGACCGCCGGGATGGGGTCCTGCCAGATGAGCGCTTCTTTTGGGACCTCGGGGCCGAGATACCGGGTGCGCGGACCCATGTCGCGGTGCGTCAGCTTGAACCAGGCCCGGGCAAATGCATCGGCAAGCTGGTCCGGGTTTTCGTAAAAGTGCCGTGAGATCTTCTCGTACACGGGATCGAACCGGAGGGAAAGATCCGTGGTGAGCATGGTCGGGGCGCGACGCTTGTTTTTGTCGTGGGCATCCGGGATCGTGCCGGCTCCGGCACCGTCTTTTGGCTGCCACTGGTATGCACCGGCCGGGCTTTTCGTGAGTTCCCATTCGTAGCTGAACAGGATCCTGAAGAAGTTGTTACTCCATTTTGTTGGCGTGGAAGTCCAGGTGACCTCGAGGCCGCTCCCTATCGCATCGCCGCCTTTACCGGTGCCAAAACTGCTCTTCCAGCCAAGGCCCTGCTGCTCGATCGGGGCGGCTTCAGGCTCGGGCCCCACGTGGGATGCCGGGCCGGCGCCGTGGGTCTTTCCAAAGGAGTGGCCGCCGGCAATGAGCGCAACCGTCTCCTCATCGTTCATGGCCATGCGGGCAAATGTCTCGCGGATATCTTTTGCTGCCGCAACCGGGTCCGGCTTGCCATTGGGACCCTCGGGGTTTACGTAGATGAGCCCCATCTGTACGGCAGCGAGCGGATTTTCGAGCTTCCGGTCGCCGGAGTAGCGTTTGTCACCGAGCCACGTGTTCTCTGAACCCCAGTACACATCCTCGTCGGGCTCCCACGTATCCACGCGGCCACCGGCAAAGCCGAACGTCTCAAAGCCCATGGATTCGAGCGCGACATTACCGGCAAGGATCATGAGGTCGGCCCAGGAGATTTTCCTGCCGTACTTCTTTTTTATGGGCCAGAGCAGCCGGCGCGCCTTGTCCAGGTTAACGTTGTCGGGCCAGCTGTTCAAGGGGGGGAAACGCTGCTGGCCGGAACCGGCGCCGCCGCGGCCGTCAAGGGTGCGGTACGTACCGGCGCTGTGCCATGCCATGCGGATAAAGAGGGGGCCGTAATGGCCAAAATCCGCCGGCCACCATTCCTGCGATGAGGTCATAAGCGCCCGCAGGTCTGCCTTTACTGCCGCAAAGTCGAGTTTTTTGAACTCCTCTGCATAGTTGAACTCTCCGCCCATCGGGTTTGACCGGGGTGAGTGCTGCGAAAGAACCCTCAGGTTTGGCTGGTTTGGCCACCAGTCCCGGTAGGACTGGCCGCGTCCGGTCACCTGTTTGTCTGCCCCGCCCGTTACCGGGCACGTGCTGTCATCAGTCATTGTTTTTGCTCCCATCGGTTGTATGGAGTTATTCCCTGTAGTGACTTTAGGATATGCCTTTGCCTGCTTAGATGGCGATCGCCTTACATACATCTGCCGGGGTTATGGTGCCCCGGGCCGGGATCCTGTTCACAAGCCGGTACATCAGGCTTGGGAAATATCAACGTACGTATTACGACAAACCCGTACATGCTCCCGTTGTACTTGGAGAATAAGGATGGAATCTACGGGAGGTCGTTTTGAGAAGTACCCCGGAAAGGATTCTTGATCTATGGCGAGGCCTGCACTGGGCACATCAACACACCGTGACAATTATTTTCTTTTGCTCATCCTTTTTTCCTTGTTACGGTTACCTGTGTAAAGGCGGCCTTTTTACCGGATATTCCTGCACTGTTCTGCAATCGGACTGCCGCAGTGCGGAGCAGGAAGAGACTGAATGGCAAAAAAAACTGTGGCTTGTTTTTTCCTGTCGCGTGTGGGGCCGGGGGAGGGTTACCACTTCTGCTGCCGGTAACGCCAGACGAGCGTGATCAGCGCACCCCCTGCAATGAGGCAGACTGCTGCGATTGCGAGGATAATCCGGTTCTTCAGGAGAATTTCTCCAATGATCCCGGATACAGATTCCGGGGGATGGGGTAAACCGGTCTCGGGTTCTTGGCCGGCGGTTCCCGGCGATCCAACCGAGACAAGACCAAATTGGGATAGCCCGTGGGGGGAATTTCCCGCAAAGACAAGAAGACCCTGTGCATCTGTCCCCTGGTACGAGGTATCGAGCATATCAGCGGACTGGTCATCACCGATCCGGCCGATAGATATGGATTCGATTCCCCCATGATTCCCCACCCAGCCGGGGCTGATCGCCAGGCTTACCGTAGCCGGCCCGGTTGCTGCAAAGTTGGTTTTTGTAATGGTTACAACACAGGCAATTGAATTGAGCTGCCGGCCGTCATTTTCAGCTGCCTGCCGGAGCGCACTGGCAACATCAGAAGTCACCACCTCTGATATGGTGGTCGTGATCGCGGCATTTTGGGGGATCGAGGCCAGCGATGCATTGACCGCTGCCGAGACATTGCCAAAACTTAAGGACGCGGGGGATGGCGCCGTGGTTATGCTGACCGATTGTACCGTACCTGAAATCACGCTGTTTTCAACAGATGGGCTGCCGTTCGTGACAATGACCATGGCAAGACCGGGCTGGTTAAGCGAAAGGGAGGTATTCCCGAGCGTTGCGGAAACGCCGGACTGCGCCGCAAGGGTGGTATTAAACGTAAAGGTCTGGATCCCGGAAGGTCCCGTGGAGGCACTGAGCCCGGCAAAGGTAAGTGACTGCGTTGTTGTCGCGGCGTTTTCCGAAGGTCCCATCTGTTGCGGCTGGCCCTGTGGGACTGCCGGGGGGGCTGCGGGAACGGCTGCCACAAAGAGACCCCCGGCACCACCACCGCCTCCGGAGGGACTTTGGCCACCCCCGGATGAGCTGGTACCTCCCCCGGAAGAGGTAACGGCAGTCACCGCAGCGATTCCGAACAGGGAAATCCCGTGGGGGGATACGACCTCGAACGTATCGGTAGTTCCCTGGCGGCCCACAAACGTTGTGCTCAGAACTTCTTTTGTCCCGTCGTCGCCAAACCGGATGACCCGGATATTGTTTACATCGCCATTCGCATTCGCGGCCACCCATGCATCGTCAAGGCTCAGGTTCATTTTGACACCTGCAGAGTTCAGGCTGGCATCAAGAGAAGCAGCGTTCTGGAACTCCACGGTATAGGCAACAGCCTGGACATTGAGATTATTGTTTGCTGCTGCTACCTGGAAGGCGTTGGTTGCCGACGCAGTTGCCCCCTGGATAATGCTCTGCTGGAGTGTCACATCTGGGACGAGCTGCGTCAGGCCAATCTGGACCTGCGTGCTGACCGTTCCTATACTACCTCCGAGGGATGCCGTTACGGGAGCGCTCTGCATGCTTACGCTCTGGATCTGCCCGAGCGTGATGTTGCCGTCCTGTGTGGTAATCCCCGAGCTGACATACTGTACCTGGGACCAGCCGGTTGCGGGGTTCTGCAGGGTTACGGTGTTTCCGGAAACCTGGGGTGTCCCTGCAAGTGAGGTAAGATTGAGGCTGACCTGCTGGACGCCGTTAACAGTTTGGACCGTTGTCCCGGCAAAGGTGGTTGAAACCGTGGTTGTATTTGCCACAGTCCCCTGTGAAAGTGCCGTTGTGTTAAAAGTCGCATCGGTGCCGGCTGCACGGTTGCCGGCAAGATCAATCGAGACAACCTGGTAATGGTACGTGGTGGCCGGGGAGAGGCTGTGCAGGGACAGCACGTGGTCTTCGGTCATGACCCCGTCTGTGCTGACGGACCCGTAGCCCGTGGTCGTGCCATAGAGAACCGTGCTGTTACCAAAAAAATTGGTGTTCCAGGTGATCGTGGCGTTGCCGGTGTCGATACCGGAGACTGATATATTATAGATAACCCGAGGGATACTGCCAGATATGGCAACCGTTGCAGAATTTGTCGCACCTGCGGGATCGGCAAAGACAACCAGTACGGTAAGAATACAACATAAGACAAGGAAAAAAACAGGAGTGTTTTTTTTGCCAATCATTTCCTCCGCCCGACCGTGGCGCCAAAGATGATTGTTGCGGCAGCAAAAGATATGGTGCTGAGTGCCACAGGAAGGGATGCTTTTGTGGGCGTACCGGTGGGAGAAACCGTACTTCCCGGTGACTGCGTACTCACTCCTGCTGACGGCGGGGCGTTTGTGGATGTGATTACCGGTGATGACGGTTGCTGAAATACGAACTGAGTAGTTTTCTCATCAAGGACCTGTCCACCGGGAAGGAGCACGTCCGATTTTATGGTATAATTGCCATATGGCAGGTTTGTCACATCTGCTTTGGCGGTATAATTGATGGTACTTCCCGGGATGATGGCAAATACGGATGGTGCCAGGGATACGTTGGCGATGAGATTTCCCGCTATGTTGGTAATGGTTACCTTGTTGACCGTGGAGTAGTAGTGAACATTACCGGTATTCTGGAATCCTGTTGTGACAACGAGCGGCTCACCACCTGTCCCTCCTGAGGCATCGATAGTTGTAATGCTGCCGGTCAGGGTCTGTGTGCTTCCTGCTATGGTAACAAGAACCGGCACATTTACCGCAGTAGAAATTGGCGCCCCGTTTTCGGGAACGGCATGGATGTAGATAATTGCGTACCGTCCTCCAGTACCCACGTTCTGGGGCAGGGTAATGGTTGCAATAATATCCTGTTTTGTTCCAGGCCCCAGATGAAAGGAGGTATTGTCAAGGGAAATGAAATTCCGCGCCGAGTACGGGCTTGTGTCTTTTGCCGGATCAAGGGCAAAATAGCCCTGATCTGCACCCTGGCCAAACCCCATCACGCCTGCCTGGATATCCACGGGATTTTCCCCAGCCCCGTTTACTACGGTCATTTTAAAGCTGTCCGTCCCCCCCGGGGGGATACTGCCTTTGTAAATTGCACCAGATACACCGATTGCGGTCACCGGTGCGATGCAGGATACGACGAGCAGGAGCAGCACTGCCAAACCGGCATGTCTCCATGACTGTAAAAGAAAATCTCTCATAGGGTACCTCTCAATATTTTTTACCACGAAAGTGATGCCGTCTTTTCACGGCTATTCCAGTACCGTTCCTGTAAACAGGATATCGATCCTGTACTTGTTCCCATTGGTCAGGCGAGGATCAGTGAGCGTAACGGCCTGACTGAATATGATCGGGAGTGTTACCGTGCCTGGACTTTTTGATCCGGAATACACCAGAAGAGTACCTGCGCCCGGCGTCCCGTTATAGCCGGTTATGCCAGGATCCGGGTCAGGTGACGTGTTCATACCGAAGGGATCGGAAAGCACCTTAAATGCGGGTGCAGCGATATAGCGTGCATCCGTATCGTTGTACTCCGTCATATATCCACCAGTTCCGGTGGGTTTTCCCACAAGGGGATCCGAAGCAGTTACGCTCCAATTGCCGGCATCGGTTGTTACCGTAAGGGATATGGATGAATCCTGGTTTGTGGTCCCTGGTGTAAGCTGCATATCCGCAATAGTACCAGATACGCTAAGCCCGATCGATTGTGCGGGTACTGGCAGGGAGTACAGCAGCATGAAGAGTACCGCTGCTGTCAATATCTTGATGCAGATTCTGTCAGGATCCTGCATGCTCTCTCCGGCAATTACTCACGGAAATACAAAGGATACATGACCGGCATTTCTGGTTCATGCGGATAACCAAAAAGAAAATTATCCCCCTGTTGCCGCTATCGTATAGGTCAGCTGGATCCAGTAATTGTACCCTGTCGGCAGCTCAAGATCCGTATAGGCAACCGGCTGGGTGATCGTATTTGTGAGCAGTACCGGATTGGTGTTTGCCGATCCCGTGTAAACGGTTCGACTAGCGGTTAAGTCCTGGATACTGGATCCCGTCGCGCCATAGGTCGAATTACTGTTCCCGGTGAACTGCAGGGGCGAGGTAAGGGCTGCATGAACCGGCGAAAGCGTTCCCGACGTTGTGGCATTTACCAGGTGACCGGTGTTATATGTTCCAGACGTGGTATCTGCAACAGTAATCTGATATCCCGTATTTACCGTGGCAGTTATCCCAAGCGATGTATTTGATGCCGGTGAGGCTTGCGGATCAAGAGGCAAATAAAGGGAGGTCTGGTTTAGAGAAATCGCAACATACGATGCCGGATTTCCCTGAATAGATACCGGCGTGGTTTCATCAGCCATAACCGGTGCAATCATCATGCATGCAATGGCCAGGAGGCCAGCAATAACGAGCAATTTCAGATTCATCATTTTTCTCCGGTTCGATCACAAGGATCGTTACTGGCGGGTGACTTCACTATAACGATAAAGGTAAAGAAAATGCTCAGCAATGGCCGGTTCTCTCATATCAGAAAAAAACCCGGCATATAAAATAAGGGAAAACGCTCAGCAATAATCTAACTCTTTTTTAGGAAGAAAAGAATTTATTTTTGGGGAAATTTCCCCGGAAACAACCATAAAAACCTCCATGTACGTGCAGGGAATACCAGTTCATTTTTTTTGAAGTTACAGAAATCAGGGACGGGATCAATGAACAGGAAAATATTGTACTGGGGAGGGATTTTTGCGTTTTTTTGTCTGGGGCTGGTCCTGACTCTCTCCGGTATTTTCTTTTTCTTGGGCATCACCGCGGCGGGCTCGCGCGCCTCTGCTGCTCCTCCCGTCCTCCTGTCGCAGGGAGGCCCGGTTCCCGTTCCGGCACAGACCCTGGGTACATCTCCCGTCCAGAAAGGTCCCGACCAACCGCCGGGCCAGTATGTCCGGATCCTGACGATCGATGAGAAAACCAATACCCCTCTTCCCGCAGTCTTGCTCTTTATCAATGGTCTTTACGCAGGCATGACCGCGGAAAACGGGTCCTTTGACCTCCTGATCACCGGTCCCGGCCCAAACAGCAGTACTATCCGTGCGGTAAAAGATGGCTACCAGGATATAACCATACGGTCTGATCTCATCAGGCCGGGTGAGGTGCTGCTAAACCTTACCCCCGGTGATATAATTCCGGTGGAAATTAACGGCCCTCGCGAATCAGAAATAAATATCGTATTTGTTCCCTCCCATACCTCGTTTAACGCCACGGACAACACCAAAACTGAATTGGATGGATATCCCGGGGGAGAAACGCAGTTTGCATCTGATGTCCGTACGTTTATCAACCAGACGTTTCTGGCATACCCGGCAATCACCTCGCCCTCGTACCCCCTCCCCCGGGATTACAGACAACGCTTTGATTTTTATTATTTCTGGGACGGTACGACCTATGCAGATGCTTTCGACAGCTGTGCAGGAACAATCCCGCAGGACTACTGGGACAATGTCACATTCAGTGACCTGACGATTATACTGTACCCCTCGTACCAGGGCGTGTACTCAGGACCTCCCGGTCAGCCGGTGGGGTGTACCAATCCCAACGGGCTTGGCAGGGTATACCTCAAGATCTCTGCGGATATGCCTTCCCTTGCGATGCACGAGATCGGCCACGGTCTTTATGGCCTCATGGACACCTACTGCGGGGACACCTATTATGCCCAGAATGATCCTGATCCGAATCTCTGGAGCTCCAAGGATGGCTGCAGGGAATATGCCGGTGGGAATGGCTGGGATCCGGATGCCTGCAGGCAGGTCTCCTCCGGTGTCCCGGGCGGTTGCACAAAAGAGTTCTGGCGCTGGGACCCGGACCCGGATATCATGTATTACGGGTACGCGGGCACGTTCGGTAATGCATCGACCAAAAGGATAGTATCCACGCTCATGAGGGTATCTCCCTGATTGTTATCCGGTGGCGGGCCCATGGAGATAAAAAAGTATGCCGGATTCGTGCTTCTGCTCCTCCTCGTGTACCCGGCAGCTGCCGCAGTGGATAACCCCTATCAGAAAATTGCGGTCATCAGTTTTTCCTTTGCCGATACCGGCGTAAACGAGATCTCATCTGAAGTCCGGTACGGGACTGCGCCAAACCTGGATATCCAGACCGGCACCATAAACGGCCTTCTCCTTGACAGTCAGCACAGGACAATCGATGAATTTTCTATCAGGGACCCCCGCATACAAATCGGGGAGGGTGACGGTAGCGGGGGAGGCCTGACCGGAGATGCCCAGTATTCCCATAACGGGGAATTTGGCATAATTGTTCCGTTTATCCCGGATCTACGGTACGTTACCCTTGAGGATACTGCCACCGGGGCCACTCTTGCCACAGTCGATCTTTCTCCCGCGATAGCAGCCTTTCAGCAGCTCTATCCCCAGGATCCCGATATGCAGTCTGCACAGAATACGGCAGTACCGAATCAGTCCCTGATGATCGATGAAATCCTGCTGGTGGCAGGAATCATGGCCATGGCAGTCTCCGGGATTGCCTATTATATCGTATTCCTTTACCCCCGGGCAGAACGGATTCTTATTGTCGATGATGAAAAAGAGATCGCAGAAGTCTTTTCCCTCCTGCTGGAAAAGAAAGGGTACGTCACGATGAAGGCAAACAGCGGGAAGGAATGTCTCCTGCTCCTGAAAGCCTGGTGGAAACGTCCCGACATTATTCTGCTCGATATCATGATGTCCCCCATGGACGGGTGGGAAACTCTGGAGAAGATCAAGAGCGATCCCCGGTCAAAGATGATCCCGGTGCTGATGCTGACCGGATTTACCCCCACTCCTGATCAGGCACACCGGTACGGGTTATGTATCGACGATTATATCTTAAAACCGGTCAATGCACAGGGCCTGTATGATGCTATAGGGAATGTGCTGGAACGCCGCAGGCTCATCCGGGAGGCTGTACGTGCCGCTATGAGGGCAGGCTATGAAAAAGAGACCGTATGTGCGTATGCCCGCCTCCGCAGGAGAGTTGAGGTGGACAAAAAGCTCCTTGGGATAATCAGTACAGCTTCTCCGGGAGCCGAATCGGGTCGGGATGCATCCTTTAAGGATATTGCTGCGGTAAACCGGGAGCTTCAGTCGGACCAGGAGACACTCCGCCAGTTGCAAAGGAAACTTGAACCGGTACTTTCACCGTTCTTCCCTGCATGAACAACAGGGATGGACAAAAGAGGCCTTCACCTGTTGATGCCGAAGTGTCTGTACAGGGCAGCGCCCGGGATCGGGACGATGATACGGTACTGAGGGGTATTCGCAGTTTCGCTTGTGGCGTGGCCCCATAAAAACCCGGGGGCGTATGAGAATAAAAAAATATTTTGCCCGGAGGATCCCGCAGGGCCGGCACAGTCAAAGATCGGAAGGGGGTGCCATTACTCCTTTTCATGAGGAGGCAAAAGCTGCCGGCGATTGTTCCCCTTACTGTTGTGTACAGAAATGCCCGAGGGCCATGTGGTGCTTTGTGAAGAGTTCGCAGGCAAGGCAGAAGCAGCGGTCCTCTTTTTTCTCCTCAAAACAGGACATCCCGCGGGAACAGAACAGGGAATCGGGCTGGTACTTTCCCATGTTGTTCTTCCGGTAGCTCGGGCAGATACCGCAGTACTTCATGCAGATCTGCCGGTTCTCATCGGTATCTTCAACAGCAACCGCAGCGTTTTTCATGGAAAGGTGATAGGTCCCTTTGGGATAAGAGGTTTCCCCATTCGGTGACACAAAAATGTTGTGCCCGGTACATTATCCCGGGCTTCTCCTGCTAATTGATGGTTGTCCCGTTAAGGACTGCCGATTCCTGCACTTCGAATGTGGTGGAAGTATTCTCAATGCGGTACGGACCGGTTGCCTGTACCGGGTACGTGTTGCCGCTCGTTGCATAGGGCACGACAAATTCGCCGTTGACGCTCTCCTGGCGGTACGTGAAGTTCCTGCCCTGGTTTGTGACCAGCGGGAGATCGATGATACCGGCACCTTTGATACGGGCTCCCTTGACATACTCAAAGATCTTCACGTACTTGAGACCGACCGTCCCTGCCGTTGCATCTGACGGGGACTCGTAGATAAGGTCCCTTCCTTGAATCGGGGAAGTGCGGTTGCGGATAACCTGTCAGAAACCGGGTTAATTGGCCCCCGCCATTCCCTCGGCAGGCTTTGGTGATTTTAAGGCTTTATTGCTTCCGGGTACCGCCACCGTATCCGAATCGCTGCACGTTACACCATCAGGAAATGGAACAGCCGGACAAAGAGCCTATGAGCCATCCGTATTTTGTATAAGGTACTCCCCTTTTCTGGTCAGGACAAACCGGACGGGAAAACAGGATTCCGTCTGATTATTGCACAATGCACAGGAATGTCCGCAAAGACTGCCGGACTCCGGGGGAGTTACGTCCTTTACCCTGGCAAGGTAACCCTGGTGTTCCATCTGGAGCAGCCGGCCTTCCAGCTGATTTTTTGTGATTCCCAACCGCTCTGCACATTCTGCGGTGGTCAGATTTCCGTCACGGATCATCCGGGCTATCATCACAAATATCCCTGTCATATCAGGCCTCAGTCAGATCGCTGAAAAATTTTCGGCCCCATGCATAGGATCCGATGACTGACGGGACGGCCATATAGATTATGGGTATGATAACCTGTGTCAGGGGCCATGAGGATCCTCCATCTCCCCCGAAAAGAACGGCATTGGCTCCCTGCGCCCCCAGATCGATCAGCGTAATCACACAAAAGATGAGGGAGAGTAGCATTCCGACATAGAGAAAGGCCTCTGCGCCGGGCCGGTTCTGATGAATCTCTGCAGCCCCGTACAGGAATACCGCGCCGATCAGGCATAAAACAAAACCCTGGATGATATCCGCCGGAATAAAAAGTACATTCAGGGATACGGCTAAACCCGGAACGATCCCGCCAAGGATCTGAACGATACCCAAAATAGGATAGACAATCCCCATTCCCAGGGAAAAGACCAGCTTTCGGGTTGACATATCAGGCACCCCCGATAAAAAACGGTGCGATATGTACCACAGCCAGCGCTGCGAGGTAAGCGATAACAAGCCCGTACAATACGGAAAAGACCGTCCATTTCCATGAGCCGGTCTCTTTTTTAATAACTGCAACCGAGGACATGCACGGAACATAGATCAATACAAAGACAAGCAAGGCCAAAGCCGTGACCGCACTCAGCGTAGGATCGGCGTGAAGCGCACTTCCCAGGGCCACGTGGTTTTCGCCAACACCGTAGAGGACGCCAAGCGATCCTATCACCACTTCTTTTGCCATAAAGCCGAAAATGAGGGCAACAGTGATCTTCCAGTTAAACCCGAGTGGGGCAACAACGGGCTGGATGACGTGCCCGAGAATTCCCACATAACTTCCCTCACTACCATATGCAACGCCCAAGGGAAGGGATGCCAGGCCCCAGACAATGATGGCGATACCAAAGATGACAAGTCCGGCTTTCTGGAGGTACATTGAACCCCGGTCCCACATATGGACAAGCGATGTCCTGCCTGTCGGGAAACGGTAAGGCGGCATTTCCATCAGGAATGGTGCCGGCTTACCAGGAAGGATCGTTAACCTGAAGAGTTTTGCCGACAGGATTGCAATCACGATGCCAAGTACATACAGGAAAAATATTACCGTTCCGGCACTGTGCGGGAAAAAGACCCCGGCAAAGAGCACGTAAACCGGGAGACGCGCTCCGCAGGACATGAACGGGTTAATCAAGATCGTAATGAGCCTGTCTTTCCTGTCTTCGATGGTCCGGGTAGCCATAATGGCCGGCACGTTGCAGCCAAATCCGATGAGCATCGGAATAAATGATTTGCCGGGCAAACCGATGGAATACATCAGCCGGTCCATGACAAAAGCGGCACGGGCCAGATAACCGCTGTCTTCAAGAATTGCAAGGATCAAAAACAGGATAAAAATATTGGGAACAAACCCAAGAACCGTCCCGACGCCGCCAATAATGCCATTGTTGATAAACGATGCAAGCCACTCCGGCCTGATCCCTGCGGTAACTGCAGAACCAAGAGCATTCATCGCGAAATTGATGGCAGATGTAAAAGGCGCAGCGAACGCAAAGGTAAGCTGGAAGGCGCCCCACATAAGTGCAAGGAAAATCGGGATACCCAGGTAACGATTCGTTGCAACATGATCGATGAGGTCAGATGCAGACATTCCCCGGACGCAGGTCGGGCAGACCTGTGGCATGAATGCAGCGATCAGTTCATACCGCCGGTCAGCCATAGCGGCTTCGGTAAGCGTAAGATCAATTTTGGCAAGCTCTCTGGTTATTGCATCAAAGGCCGGGCTGGATCGAATCTCATCAGAGATCTTCTCATCGCCTTCAAGAAGACGAATAGCCATCCATCTCGGGGGATAATGGGCAGTAAGAACGGGATCAGTCTTGAGCGCGATGATGAGATTTGCAATATGCTGCTCGATCTCGTTCCCGTACCCGATGGAATGCTCATGGTGAGGAGAAGTCCCGGCTTCGGCAATAGCCGTCCGGAGAAGTTCATTAAGACCTTCTCCCCGGCTTCCCACAGTTTTTACTGCAGGTATTTCGAAATATTCCTTGACCCGGGAGGGGTTGATAGTTACGCCCTTTTTCTCTGCCTCATCAGACATGTTCAAAGCCATAACCAGCGGTACGCCAAGTTCCATGAGCTGGGTAGTGAGGTACAGGTTTCGTTCGAAGTTGGTGGCGTCAACGATATGGATGACTACATCAGGCCTCTCTTCGATAATATAATCACGGGCAACAACTTCGTCAACACTATATGCCGTCAGGCTGTAGGTCCCGGGGAGATCAACGATCTCGATTTCAGTATTTCCAACCGTGGCAAAGCCGCTCTTTTTCTCTACGGTGACACCCGGCCAGTTGCCAACGTGCTGCCGGGATCCGGTCAGGGTATTGAAAATCGTGCTTTTGCCTACATTCGGGTTCCCGGCAAGGGCGATACGTATCCTGTTTTTCATCGTGTGCCTCCTGTATCCGGGTTGACCATTATTTTCATGGCCATACCTTTTGAGAGCGCATAACGGCTGCCGGCTACGGATACGATAAGTGAACCACGGTCAGCACAGATCACCGTAACCCTGCTTTCAGGGCGCAGGCCCATGGCAGCGAGCCGCCGCACAAGGCCATCTGTCGCCTGGATTGCGGTAACCGCAGCTTCGGACCCGGGAGGAATAAAGGAGAGAGGAACTGTGGTCATGCCTGGTCTGCCTCCCGTTTAACCGAGATGAAACGCGCATCTTCTTTCCGGAGAGAGAGGTAGTAACCTTTGATCCTGTATTCTATCGGATCACCCAGAGGTGCCACCCGTACTGATTCGATGAGAGTTCCGGGAACAAACCCAAGGGCAAGCAGGCGCCTCCTGAATGAACCGGTTGCAGTTACCGAAACAACCCGACAATTTCCCGGTGGGAGGATCCGGTCGAGCGTGGTAACGTCTCCATCAACTGGTTCGTTCTGGTTGTCCCTTGATTTTTCCATCTGGTACTCTATTGGAAATTAGGTTAGGATAACTGAAATCCAAAAAAAATTCGATTCAGTTTTGCATCCCTAAAAAAGTGAGGTTTTATTTTGGAATCCTAATTTTTTGATCGGGATTTTGGTTAACCGAACCTTTACATTTCCAGGCCTCCAAAAGAATGGATCATGCCAGAGATCAGCCGGAAAACGGAAGACTACCTTGAGGCGATCTTAAATATATCCCTGGTGAAAGGATATGCCCGGACAAAGGATATCGCCGAAGAACTTAATATCCAGCCGCCCTCTGTCGTCGAGATGATCCAGAAACTCAGCCAGACGGGTTTTGTTACGTACCGGAAATACGAAGGGGTTACCCTGACAGATAACGGCAGGAAGATTGCTGAGGTGGTAAAAGACCGGCATGAGACATTGCGATCATTTCTCGAATTATTCCGGGTACCAGAAGCCATTGCAACAAAGGATGCCTGTAAGATGGAACATGAACTGAGTCCTGAAACCCTTGCTCAGATCCGCCTTTTCAGTGCGTTTCTCAAAGAGTCGCCGAAGGCTGCTTTGATCCTGAATGATTTTGAAGAATTCCTTGGCGGGCGCTGATAACGGTCCGGACCCGGGTTACCGATCTTTACGCAGAATAATTGAGACTATTCTGGTGCTGGGGCTCCCAGGCCCGTCACCATATCGAATCCATAAAAAAACGTTACCTTATTGTTTCCTGAGTGGATCAGCATCCTCTTATTATAATCGCGGTCCTTCAGGAATGTATCTGTACAGCATGAGGTCATGCAACGTGAAAAGTAAACCCTATGACACGGTGGTACACCATGGAAAAAACACTGAAATCCGTTTCAGCTGCTCCGCCCGAGAATTTTCCCGATATCCGGAATAAAAAATGTAAGTATACCGATAATCAGAAAGACCCCACCTGCTGCGAAAAAAACAAAACCCGCCAGATAAGATGCACAGAGGTGTACTGCCGCCCATCCAATACAGATCAAAACCAGGCCTGCAACGAGTGCAACCTGGCTCTTACAGACCATGACTCCTGCACCTCACCATACCAGTAAAAGGCTAATGGCTGTGCAGGTATTTATATAATGACAGATTGTTGCACGCCTCCCACAGTGACGAAAACTCCAACATGCCGTATGCGTCGCGGGACTCCGATGGAAAAATCCGGTTTTTGTGGAGGTAAGAAAAAAACAGGCACTGCCCGTCATTATCCGGGATCCCGGAACGATCAGGATACCATCAAAAAATGAAACAGGAAACAGCTAAAAATTTCTTATCGGGGAAGAGTTATTCCCAGAATCCCTGTGAGGGGATACAGTCTCCCCCAAGGGTCTTGTCAAACTCTTTTTCGTATCCCTTGTACCGGTAATAAGCTATGGACGTGAGCCAGGAGATAAGGAAAATGGCAATGATCCCAAATCCGAGCGTCTCAAAGTCGAGGGCATTAAGGCCAGCCCAGAGCGGTCCGCCCCAGTTCATCTCCGTAGAGATCACCTGGAGAAGTTCGATCCCCCCGATAACGAAAGCCACAAGGACCGACATGATGGTGATTGTCAGGTTGTAGTACACCTTGCGGATCGGGTGCTGGAAAGCCCAGCCGTAGGCAAGGCGCATGGAGATCCCGTCCGTGGTATCGGTTATGATCATACCGCAGGCAAAGGCAAACGGCAGCGTCAGTATTGCCCACAGAGGGACGTTGGATGAAACCCCGGCGCCCACGCTGACACCAATAAGCATCATTTCGGTTGCGGTATCAAAACCAAGGCCGAAGAGAAACCCGACCACAAACATCTGGTAGGGCTTTTGCACGATCTTAAAGAGCCAGCCGAAGTGAGTGTTCATGAACCCGTTCTTGCTGAGCTCGCAGTCCAGCTCGGCCTGTTTGATCGTACCGTTCTTGAGGCCTTTGAAGATCCGGTAGGTGTCAAGAACAATGATCACGTTGATGATACCGATGATAAAGAGGAAAGCGCCGGAAATCAGGGTACTGAGATTATCGGTACCGCTCTCAAGATACGTGCCAAGGATGGACTTGGCTGCAAAGACAAGCGAGAGTACCATGACGCCCACGACCACCGCGTGACCGATGGAGAACCACATGCCGACCGTGATCGGTTTCTTTCCTTCCTGGAGCAGCTTCCGGGTGGTGTTGTCTATTGCGGCAATATGATCGGCGTCTACCCCATGGCGGAGGCCCAGCACAAAGGCCATAACCCCAAGTCCGCCAAGGACAAGGTACATCTGCCCTATCCATGCAGTAAGGAGAAACGCGATAATGCTTGCCACCGCGAGAATGACATAAATGGAAATGATGGTGAGCTTCTCTTTCCCTGAGAGGCTGATGATCGCTTTCATGTACCCCTGATTCTGATCAGTCATGATATCGCAGGATCATGATTACTTGATAATGGTAAATATAACTTGCTTTTTTTGTACTGTAAATCATTCTTCCTGTCGAAAATTCCCGAACAGATTGATAAGTAAACTTTTCAGAAACTGTGTCAGGGCTGACATCCTGCTCCGGGGTAACACCGGGAAGACAAAGGAATGAAGAAGCGTGGAGAAAATCAAAAAATGTATCCGGACAGACAAACACACTCCGGGAAAGCCTCGCGCATATCCCGGTATGAGCATCCTTTCGAAAGAATAATCAGCTCCCGGCCGTCACTCTTTTTCCTGATACAACAAGACGCCGGAGCTGATGCAGCCTGACCCAGGATACAAAGGGAGCCTTACCTTTTCTTATGCGGAGCAAGGGCGATGTCTCGCGCTTCCAGATCCTTGTAGAGATTGCCGAACGCCAGCCGGCGGTTCGCCAGCAGGAGATTGCCGAAAAGATTGGCATGACCCCTCAGGCCGTCTCCGAATACATCCGCGACCTGGTTGACGACGGCATGGTGGCCGTGAGCGGCAGGAGCAATTATGCGGTGACCAAGACCGGGATGGCATGGGTCATGGAGAATGCCGCTACCCTGGAATTATATCTCCGGCATATCCGGCGCGACATCATCAAGCATGTCTCGGTCTGGACGGCAATTGCTGCCGATGACCTGAAAAAAGGAGAGATCGCCGGTCTTTACATGAAAGACGGGTATCTCTATGCGGGGAAGAACCCGACGTCGGCGACAGCAACGGTCTATGCGGACGCAAGGAAGAACAATGACGTGGGAATTTTCGATGTAAACGGGATTATCGAACACCACGAAGAGATCATCCATGTCTGTATAGTGCCCCGGATCCAGCGCGGGGGTTCTCTCAACGTCAGGATTGACAAACTCAAAAAGATCGTTGCAACGGTCGGATTAGTCGCGGCTGTGGGGGTAGAGTCGTCGATCGCGCTGAAATCCATTGGCAGAAACCCGGATCTCTTCTTTGGGGCATCAGAAGGCGTCATCGATGCCGCATACCACGGAATTAGGTGTGCGATCGTTATTGTAGACGACGAGTCAGCAAATTTTGTCAAGCGCCTGGAGAACACCCCGCTCGAGTATAAGATTCATGATTTGATCCTCCCCGATGATCAAAAATCATTGTAGAATGACCAGCGACACGACAAGGTCCTGGACATTCTGAATTCTGCCCGCACGGTCAGTGTATGTCTTTTGGAACAGACCAGGAAAGAAATCATCCCCGGTAAGAACGCCCGGAGCAAATGGAACGGGGTATATTCCTGCCGGTCACTGTTCTTTTCGCATCCGGACCGGGCAGCCGGGGAGGTCCTGCGCACCCCGCTCGGACACCCGGAGAAGCAGCGGGATCAGGTGTTCCCGTAACTCCTGTCCGTCACCGGTCAGCGAGTACTGTGTTGTCGGCGGCGAGGTGGTAAGGATCTTCCGGTCTACAAGCCCGATCCGCTCCAGGTTTTTGAGCGTCTCCGAGAGCGTCTTGGGGCTGATCCGGCCGGGCTCGTTTTTTAATTCGTTGAATCCCTTTGCCCCTTCGTTTCCCAGTATCGCAATGATTAAAAACGCCCATTTCTTTGCCACCACGTCAAGCAGGCCAAAGAGGGGGCAGAGGCAGATATTGCCCCCTGTTGCCGCAGGTTTATTCATGGATACTACCTGTTCCTGCCGCTACGTTCCGGCTTATTTCCTATTAAATAAATACTACCTGTAAAAAGGATACCTGCTATATCCCGGCCATATCCAAAGGATATGCCGGTGGAGGATCTCATGGACTGCCCCGATCATACCCACGATCATTCACAGGATCATTCCCACACCCACAACTCCAGAAAAAAGCCGCTGAAACTTGCCATCGCCCTGACCGCACTGATCTTCGTTGCGGAAATTATCGGGGGATATCTCTCCGGATCCCTCTCCCTTTTGGGCGATGGCGCCCATATGCTCCAGGATGTTGTTGCGCTTGGGCTGTCGCTTGGCGCCATGACCATGGCTGAACGCCTGCCAACGCCGACCCGTACTTTCGGGTACCACCGGCTTGAGATTGCAGCTGCGGTGATAAACGGCCTGCTCCTGATCGGTGTCTCTGCCCTCATTATCCTGGAAGCACTGGCACGATTCTCCCATCCTTCACCGGTGAACAGCACGCTTATGCTTGCGGTTGCACTGGTCGGGCTTGTGGCAAATGCCATCTCCGCATTCGTGCTACACGGCAGCCACGATCTCAACACAAGGAGTGCATTCCTGCACGTGATCGGGGACCTCCTGTCTTCGCTCGCCGTTATCGTGGCAGCGCTGTGGATCGCGCTCACCGGCCAGACCGTGGTCGATCCCCTGCTTGGCCTTGCGATCTCTGTGTTGATCCTGTTCTCTTCGTTCTCGATCCTTGCCGAATCCTTCCGGATCCTGCTCCAGTTCGCCCCCCGGGACGTTCCCATTGAAGACGTGATAGCAGCGATGGAGTCCGTGCCGGGCGTATCCGGTGTCCACAACGTCCATCTCTGGACGCTCTGCTCAAACATCAATGTGCTCGACGCCCATGTGTACTGCTGCGAGAACGATCCCGAAACACGGGAGCAGATCAAAGAAGAGATCAAGCACCGGCTGGAACATTTCCGGATCGGGCATTCAACGCTGGAGTTTGAGTGCCGCGAATGCAGCGACTGCAGGGTGCTCCGGGAGCTGCACGATGAACCGGGGGAAGGACACCGGCACGACGGGTAACTCCATAATATTACATTTTTAAAAAATTTACATATCTGTTGCTACAAAAATAAAAATTATTATTAACCTGGCGGTTCCATGTTCCCTGTGGAGATGTCCTGACATCAGGGAAATCTCCTCATTCTTCGACAAGATATCGCCAAGGGCTGTGCTGTTTGTCAGCCCCAAAACCGGGATCATTGGGGAATGATCCCGGAAAAACAGCAGACGGGTGATTACCATGAAACAGACACTATATGATGGCAGCCGGAAGATGACGGTGAATACGAGATATGACGAATGCCTCTATCTCGCACCACGGCCGGTTTCTGACCAGCCGGATGTTAAGATAACCGGAAAAGATCTCTACATGCATATAGCAACCTCCCAGAACAAGAGTGTCACGTACTATCTCCATCTCTGGTCAACCAGCCGCACAGTCAAAGAAAAGATTCTGCCGCTGTCGCCTTCTATGGCAGACCGGTTCCTGAAAACCAAAGGACTTATCTGTAATCTCTTCCCGAAGAACGATCCTGTGGCAAACCTGTATGCATGGGGGTACGGGATCGCGGAAGAGTTCTGAGAATCAATGTATGCACATCCCGGTCCTGATAGATTCTCGGGACTTGGGGTAATTCCCGTAAATCGTTATGTCGTGAAAACTCACATTTTTCAGGATTTTCCCTACAAAGTCCCTTCAACTTATCAGAACCGCTCGTGATATGTCCCATGATTTGAGAGAAGTATTGTCACTTTTCAACAGTAATCGTTGTCAGTTTTACCGACTCGACTCCTTTCTGGGCCATCAGTTGTTCGGCCAGCATCTTGAGCAGTCCTCCCTCAGGCTCTGTAAAGTCTTCGGCAGGTTGTCAATCCTCTTCGGAGTGGTAATCTTTAGAATTGCCGACAACTTGACAGAACCCGTTTTAACCTAAACATACTATCCCGCTCCTATTAAAAAAGATTATTTGTTTTAACGCAAACAAAAATGATCAATTAAAATAGTACTAAAACAAGTAAATTTGTCAATCGCTATCCGGACGAACCGGTGCCTCTCCGTGGACTTCTCACCAGGTACTGTCAGGGCTTCAGTGCACCGGGTAACGATGCAGAGGTTTTGATGATGAAAAAAACAGAGCAGAACGAATCCGCAGTATCACCGGTTGTGGGTGTGATGCTCATGCTCGTGGTGACGATTATTATTGCAGCTGTTGTCTCCGCGTTTGCGGGGGGACTTGCCGGTACAAAGCAGGCGACGCCTCAGGCGTCAATTGATGTACAGATCCTGACTGGAGCCGACAACGGTATGGGTGGAACGACTGACAAGATGACCTTTACCGAACTGAGCGGGGATCCCATCCCGACAAAAGATCTCGCAATTGTTACGTACTACGTGAACAAGAGCGGAACGGTGTACCAGAACAAACAGACTCTGACAAGCCCCGGCTCTGATATTAATGGTTATGGGGATCTGTCCCACCTGGCCCGGGTTCCTGTCCTCAATGATATGAAATTAGGTTACGCCGGGGGCAATCCCGCTGTAGATTTCGGAAATTATACGTGGAGTACCGGGGAGATCATGAGCACGGTAGATACTGCAGGTACTGCGGATTTACTCGCAATCAATGACACGGCATCTTATGGACATGGAATCCGGGATCCTGATTTCGGAGCCGGTAGCGAAGTCCAGGTAAAGATCATCCATATCCCCAGCGGTCAGGTAATCTTCAACAAAGAGGTGATCGTCCAATGATCCAGCAAAAGGATGCAGCAGTATCACCGGTTGTGGGCGTCATGCTCATGCTCGTCGTTACCATTATCATTGCAGCGGTTGTTTCCGCATTTGCCGGTGGACTGGCAGGAGACCAGCACAAGACACCTCAGGTGAACCTTGCAGTGACCAGTGTTATACAGAGTATCGAGGGAACAATCGATCCAGCTACCTATGCTCTTACTTACCCATCGGGCTATTATGCAGCTAACGGGCTGAAGTTTGAAAACAACGGAGGAGATACCTTCTCCCTCAATGACATCGCGATCCAGTTGCAGAGCGAAGATACCACGTATACGATCCAGCCTACAGATGCACCAAATACCACTGCAACCGCGACGTATCCCGGGAGCATCCTGACACCGGGAATCACGAACGGAGGGTACTTCCAGAAGATTGGAAACACCTCCCTATCGGATACAACCATCGCACCGGGCGACGCTTTCATGCTTTATGCCGATGGCAATGCACAGGCTGTCACCTACACCTGGAGTGGTGGATCGTCTTCTTATTCTCCGGAAATTACCTGGGAGCCGGCTGGTGCGGTACATGGTTTTGGTGTATATCTCGGCACCAAACTTCAGTACAAAGTCATTGACAAAGCCAGCAGCCGGGTTATCTCAAGCGGGGAGCTGTTCCTGACACAGTAGTATGGAAAATGGGGAGAATATTCGTACACACTCCCTTTTTTTATCAAATCTGGAAAAAGGTCAATAATCCATGCCAAAATTCTTCGGATACAAACCGGCCGGCCCGACCCGGCAGGCAGTTGAGAAGTTCGAGAACGAGATCACGATCCGGCACAACAGCCAGCGGCTGGTCGGATCGGTGTATCTCGATATGCAGGACAATACCTGGGCAGTTGCCATTGCCTACAACCACTCCCGTGCCCCGGGACTTCACGGCCACGAGAACGCTCTTGAGGTGAGGTACTCGTACGCACCCGGGACCGGGAACACGGCGCAGATGTTCCGTTCCGACCCGCACGCAGTTATGGCACTCGATGCCGGACAGTTTGCCGATCCGGATAAATTTGCGATCTATGCCCTCGACCATGAACGGGGAATTGTCACCCATGCCGGCTGAAAAGAGGAGGAAAAAAGGCGTGTTGTCCCTTTTTACCGGTAATGCTGGTATTCACCGGGGAGATTGTTTCGGGGAGCCGGTTCTCATCCGGGGGGATGACGCTTCTGTCCGAATGAAAAAAACGTGCGGCGCTGCGAAACAGAACCGGCATGCGGAGATTTTAAGAATTCTTTATGGCCCGCGATAATGGATCTGATAGAAATGAAACATCCTTATGTATTCGCCATCCTTTTTCTCGCTCTTCTCTGTCTTGCAGCGGTACCGGCACTTGCTGCCATCCCCGCAAACCAGAACTCCACATTTGAACGTACCATAACCGACGATTCCGGCGCCGCGGTCACCATCCATGGCGAGCCGCAGCGGATCGTATCGCTTGCCCCGGCAAACACCGAGATCCTCTTTGCGCTCGGTCTTGGAGATCGCATTGTCGGGGTGACCGATTACTGTAACTATCCCCCGGCGGCAAAAACCAAGCCATCGATCGGGGGATACAGCACGGTCAGTGTTGAAAAGATAATAGCACTAAAGCCCGACCTGATTGTGGCATCGTACGGGAACGGTGCCGATGCGGTCCACCGGCTTGATACGCTCAACCAGACCGTGATCACGTTAAACCCGGCAAATATCACCGGGGTCCTTAATGACATTACCCTGGTGGGTTACGCAACGGGGACAGAAGATAATGCCACCTCTCTTGTAACTTCGCTGCAGGCGCGGATCGATGCGGTCGAACAGAACGCTTCGGCTATGGCCACGCACCCGAAAGTTGCCCATATTGTCTGGAATGATCCGCTGTACGTGAGCGGGAACGGGACATTTCAGGACGAGCTCATCACCATGGCCGGGGGTACCAATGCATTTGCCGACAAGCCGTACTGGGCAACCGTAAGCGCCGAGGAGTTTGTCGCAGCAGACCCGGATATCCTGATTGTCAACTCCGGCACGGGGATGGGTGGCAGCGAGGATGCAATTGCGCTTGCCCTGGAAAACGATACCCGGTTTGTCAATGTTGCGGCTATCAAAAACCACCACGTGTACGTGATCGATTCGGATATGGTTGATCGGGGCGGGCCACGGATCGTTGACGCCCTTGAGATCGTTGCCTCAGACATCCACGATGCAGAAGGAACCGGGGCGGGGGCCGCAGCAACGCCGACGCAGAAATCACCGGGCTTTGATGACATGCCGGCAGTTGCCGCTCTTGCAGCCGGGATGGTTGTTGCCCTGCGGCGAATGCAATAGGTCCGGGGACCGGCTGTTCAAACGGGGAAGGATACCCTACCACCCTCACACAAAATTAAATACACATACATACACAGAACTCCGTATGTCTACGAAAACCATCAGCATCACGGAAGAAGCATACGAGCGGTTAAAGAGCCTCAAAAATGACGAGGCCACCAGTTTCTCCGAGGTTATCGTAAAGTACTATCCGATCCGCAGGAAACTGTCCGATGTCCTTGAAGAGCTGGGGGACTGCACCGCCTTTGCAGATACCATAGGCAGGGTATCAAAGGAGATGCGGAAAACAAAAATACGAAACGTCAGGTTGTAACAATGCCGATAGCGGATACCTCGTTCATTGTTGACCTGATGAGAAAAGATCCCGGTGCGCTCGCCTGTTACCGGGCATATGAAGAGCAGGGGATAATCCTTTTTACAACCGGTATAACCGCTCTCGAACTCTACAAGGGAGCGTTTGTCTCAAAAGACGACCATAACCGGACCAGAGTACAGACTATCCTGGAATTGTTCATCGTGCTCCCGGTGGATGAATCGGTGTACGAGGCTTTTGGCAGGATTTCTGCAGGATTGTGCATAACAGGAAATCCTATCGGCGATTTCGATGAAGTGATCGCGGCACTCGCGCTCTGTAATGACAAAGAGATCATAACAAGGGATCATCATTTTGAAAAGATCCCTAACCTTTCCGTTATATCGTACTGACGTTTTTTTAAGGGTCTCCCGGGAGACAGTCCGGTCCTTTAGGGTATCCCAAAAATACAAGAATATTTTACTTAAATCAACTAAAACATAATTTATGCATAAGGGGTACGCGGTGATCCTAGGGCTGGCACTGCTTGCTGCTGCGGTGCTTGTGGTGAGCACCGGTTTTGGGCCGGCGGGCATCCCGTTCCTTGGCATGCCGGGCGGCGACACGGCATCGCTCATCCTCTTTGACATCCGGCTCCCGCGGGTAATTGCCGCAATGCTTGTGGGCGCCGGACTTGCCGCGGCCGGTGTGGTCATGCAGGCAATGTTCCGGAACTCCATGGCTGACCCGTACCTCCTTGGCACATCATCCGGCGGGGCGCTCGGGGCAAGCCTTGCCATTGTCCTTCTCGGCGGGGCATTCCACAGCGTCTTTGCCTTTGCCGGCTGCCTGATTGCATCCTTCCTCGTGTACGGCATTGCGCAGAAAGGAGGACGGGTAAAAACCGAACAGCTGCTCCTTACCGGGATCGCGATCTCGATGTTTTTCTCTGCAATCCTCTCCGCAGTCATGTATTCCTCGGGCCAGAACCTCCACCAGATCCTCTTCTGGCTCATGGGAGGGTTCTGGAATATCTCGTGGAGCGATGCGCTGCTGGGTCTTGCCGTCATTCCCGTCTCCCTTGTCCTGCTTCTCTACTCCCGCGAGCTCAATATCTTCTCCATGGGAGAAGACGACGCGATCCACCTTGGGGTGAACGTTAATCGGCTCAAGATCATTCTCCTTGCCCTCAGCTCGCTTGTCACCGGGATCTGTGTTGCCATTGCCGGCTGCATCGGGTTTGTGGGCCTCATTACACCCCATATTGTCCGGATCGCTGTCGGCCCGGACCACCGCTTCCTCCTCCCGGCCTCGATGCTTGCCGGCGGGATCCTCCTTGTCCTTGCAGACACCGTGGCCCGGACGGTGGGTAACGAGGTTCCCGTAGGTGTTGTCACTGCATTTATCGGAGCGCCGTTTTTCATCTGGCTCCTCAGGAAGAGGTACTCTGCATGATCGACATTGCCGGCCTTGACGTAAAGTACGGGGCAAAGAAAGTGCTCGATGCGATCACGTTAGCTGCGGACAAGGGCCGGTTTGTTGGGATCATCGGGCCAAACGGTTCCGGGAAGACAACGCTGTTGAAAACAATAAGCCGGGTACTTGAACCTTCAGCCGGGATAATAACCCTCGATACAATCCCGCTTGACCGGATGAAAAGCCGGGATCTTGCCCGCTCGCTTGCGGTTGTGCCGCAGGAGACCGGGACCGGCTTTGACTTTTCTGTCAGGGACGTAGTGCTGATGGGCCGGTATCCCTATATCGGCCGGTTCTCAAAAGAGACCGCTGAAGACGACCGCATCTGCTGCAGGGCCATGGAACTGACCGGGATCGCGCACCTTGCAGACCGCCCGATCACTGAGATCAGCGGCGGCGAACTCCAGCGAACCATCATCGCCCGTGCACTCGCCCAGCAGCCCCGCCACCTCCTGCTCGACGAGGCGACCTCACACCTGGACATCAGCCACCAGGTAGATATCCTTACCACCATCAAAAAACTCTCCAAAGAGATCGCGGTGATCGGCGTCTTCCACGACCTCAACCTCGCTGCGTACTTCTGCGACGAGATCATGGTGATACAATCGGGAAAGATCGTTGCGGCCGGTCCACCGGAGGAGATCCTGACCCCGGCGATGCTGCAGAGCATCTTTGATCTCGATGCATCGGTCAGCATCCACCCGGTCACCCACAAGCCGGTAATCGTTCCGCTCCCCAAAGGGATGTATAAAACCGGTGAAGATCCATGAAACCCATTCTTTCCTACGGCTGCTCAACATTCTGCTGCATGGACATGCCCCTTTCCGAAGCGCTGGCATTTGTGCGCACCAAGACCGATAGGATCGAGATCATTTCAGAGGGACTCCACGATCTCTTCCGGTACCACGAAGCCTGTGCGTCTGTGGATGCCCGGTACTCGGTCCATGCGCCGCTCTCGGATATCAACCTGGCAAGCACCAACGACCGTATCCGTACGGCCGGGCTTGCCGTAATCGACGATCTTTGCAGCATTTGTGATGCCATCCGGGCAGAGACCCTCGTGGTTCACCCCGGGTATTTTCCGTGGGAGAACATGTTTGGGATTTCGTATGCGGCACTCATGCACTCGCTGGATGATATTGCCGTACTCCAGAAGAAGCACGAGGTCCGGATCGGGATCGAGAACATGGGATCATGGGAGTGCCTTCACTTCCGGCAGCCGGATCTTCTTCCTGAACTCGAACGCCGGGACATCGGGTTTGTGCTGGACATCGGCCACGCCCGGCTCAACCATGCCCTCTGCATGTTTGCGGGAAAAAGCCGGCCCTGCCACATCCATCTCCACGATAATGGCGGGACCAATGATGACCATGCTGCATGCGGGAGCGGGACAATCGATTTCGCCCGGCTCCTGCCCCTTCTTCCTGCGTCGGCATCCCGGATCATCGAGTGCATGGACCCAAGGGCGTACGAGAAGAGCGTGGCGTACCTGTTGCAAGCAGAAGCAGCGATCTGCCGGGGAACATGAGAGAATGAGCGTATGCAGTACCACAAACCCCGCGATTGTACTATTTTGATCGGAAGATTGTCTCCACGTAAAAGAAGTGAAAGGGCAAATCAGCCAGCAAAAAATATGTTGTCAATCACTGCTGAAATTTTCGGCAGTGCACAGTTTTGAACAGCAAACAAAAAAAAATTCCCGGGCCAAACCGGATCTTTTTTTCTTCCCGGATCTTATCCGGGATCCGGTTATCTTTATCCGGTTACAAGGAGGTACACGGTGCCAGGAACCGTCCCCCCATCTCCGCAATCAGGGCTACACTTTTCCGGGCCCATATTGAGCCCGGATTGCCTTTCCGGACACCCCGTTTTCCGGTTCCACAGGAAATGGTGTCCACGCCCACGGAAAAAACGACAATTTGCCATTATTTTTTAAAACCGGCCAAAAAGAAGACTCTTCAAACCTGCAATACAGCGGGCTTTCTTTCGCCCCGGTTTTCCAGATGGGCCATTGGAGGGGGCCGGGGCAAAAAAGACCGCTATTGCGAAGAGTCTCCCGGAAAAAAGATCCTCATATTCGTGTTATTTCGGCCTTTTCGGGTGCCGGATGGGTAAATGCACAGGCCAGAATTAACCTCGATTCCCGGGCCATTGGTGGCCATTCTCTGACATCGAAAGCGGGCGATTTTCGGCAAACGGGGTGCAATTGGGGCCTCTTTTCCATGCGAACCCAAACGGACGGTTTTACGGGCTTTTCCGGCAGGGGCATGGATCAAAAAAGGGAAATCCGGGCTCAATATGGACGTATTTTCTCCCCGTCCCCGATACCCCCGGATACGGGTATTTCCTGCCAGGAGACCAGGAGGAATGAGAGCTTCCGGGCCGAATGAGTACCGGGGAGATCTCCGGGAAAATTAAAAAAAAAACGTTTACCTTCTCACGCAGTAGTACCCGCCGCGGAGGTGGTACTTGGTAAAGAGCGGGCAGGCGGGACAAAAGCAGCCGATCTCTTTCATGTTCTGTGCTGACGAAGCGCCGCAGCCGCAGAAGAGTTCTTTTGGCTCGTTCCTGCCAAGATCGTGCTTTTTGTAGTTCTGGCAGATGGTGCAGTACTTCCTGCAGATTTCCTTGTTCTCATCTGTTATCTCAACCGCGGGAGGCTTGCCTGATTCAAACATGCGAAAAAAGGGTAGGGCGTGATGATTAATAGATCTTACGGGGGAGTGCAGGAAGAGGTAACTTTCCTTTTGCGAACAAAAAAGATTATTTCCGGCAGAGATCGCAGAACCGTTCCACCACGCAGTCGTTTCTTACCTCAGGATGGAACATGACGCCGAAAACCGGCCGGTCCGGGTGCCGGATGGCCTGCACGCACCGGTCCGAGATCGCGGTCACGGTCCAGCCGGGCGGAAGGTCGCAGGCAAAAGAGTGCAGTTCGTACGCGTCAAATGAGCTGGATTCGCCAAGGAGCGGATCGGGCTCGCAGACCCGGACCGTGGTCATCCCGATCTCACATTCCTCGCGGAGCGTGCCCCCGTACGCGATGCAGAGTGCCTGCATCCCGGCGCAGATCCCAAGGACGGGAACGCCGGCGTCTTTGAGCCACGCAAAATCCCCCGGCTGTTCTGCAAAGCAGTTGTCCCGAAGTGCGGTCCCGCAGAGGATGATCCCCCGGGCATCGCGGATGCCTGCCGTGTCTGCAGCGGAAAAATGGAGTTCATTCCACACTTCCCCGGTGCGGGAGACGATCCGTGCCACCGGGCCTACGAACTCATCGCGCGAGAGGGAGTTGGGTTTCCACGAAAGATCAATAAGGAGGATCATTTTTCCTCCAGCACGGCCTTTTTTACCCGGAAAAATCCCCGGTGGTTTGCGTACTCTTTTTCAGATTCAATGATTGCGATCCGTTTTTTGAACAACGGGCAGTCGAGCACAAGCGTCTCGTACTCTCCGCCCTCGCCGGTCAGGGTGATCCGGTGGGATCGGGCGTACTGCTGCAGGTCAAACAGGGCCCGGGCATCAATCTCCCTTCCCAGCCAGTTTTCCGGGAACGGGGCAGCAAAGACCCCGGTAATAATGGCAGTAAAGCCGGAACTGATAAGTTCCTTCATGTACAGTTCCGGGTCCACGTACCAGAGCGGGTTAAAACACCAGAGTCCGAGGTCCCGGCAGATCCGCTGGACCCGGGAAGCCTGGTACACCGACATGAGAGCGCCGGTCACCACACCTTCGATACCGTACTGTTCTGCCGCAAGAGCGATCGCACGGGAAAGATCGGAAAGCTCGGCCTCCTCGATTCCCTCGGTCTCCACACTGACCAGCGGGAGCCCGGCAGCTTCAGCCTGGAGCGGGACAAGGTGAATGGCAGGGGTGTGGAACATGTAGCTCGCTTCGTTTCTGGAACGAACCGAGATGAGGCAGGAAACGGTCTCCTTCTGCATGGCAAGATGGCAGGCAAACCACGAGTCTTTCCCCCCCGAGCAGAGCACACCAAGCTTCATTCCAGTTGTACTCGGCAGTCCTGCCAGATGAATCTCACTCTAAAAAAATCGTGGTTCAGGAGAAAAGTGCGTGAAGGTTTATCCGGGTCTGCCCGAGTTTTCCCTCAAAGTTCGAGGCACCAATGCAGCTGACCTTTCCGGTTGCCGCGGCAGCCCGGATTCCCTCACGCATTGCCCCGGCAATTGCGGCCTCATCAAAGCCGTTGATCACGATCTCGTATACCGCGCCCACGCCGTCAGGGACAAGCGAGTCCGGAATTTTATTTTTAAGCGCCGGGCACCAGCGGTGGTTCGTGCTTGCCGGCATCGGGAACCGGTAATTCTTACACCCGACTTTCGATCCACTCCCGACAATCCCTCCGGGAAAACTTGCGATTATCCCGGGCGTGCCGGCGACCTTTGCCATCGCCGCCTCTGCCCCGGAAAGTGCCGCAGCCCGGTCCTCTGCCATGACAAGGAAGTTCCCGCCGGCAATCCCTTTCATAAGCCCGAAGCGCTCCTCGCCGGTGTACCAGCCTTCCATCACCGGGATCTTCCAGCACTGCCGGCCGCCGACCACACATCGCTCTTCGTAGGTGTCGCCAAAGTAATGCATCCGGGTGTAGAACCGGTCCTTTGCAGCGGGAAGCCCGTCGAATGCGGACGCGGTCGGGGCCGGAAGGATGCACTGGCTGACCCGTGCGGCAACCTGCGCCTTCATCTCCTTCTTCTCGGTACAGATCAGGATTGAGTATCCGGGCCGCTTGTCCGGGGTCTCGCCCCGGGCAAGGGGCCGCTCGATTCCGGCCTCACAGGGGCAGGCGATCTTCGATGTTGCAAACCCCGTTGCCTCGGCGGCGGCAGCAAGCGCCCACCCGGGAGTGTCCGCGGTCACAAGGACCCTTGAAATCCAGACCGGGAATGCCTCGGCAAAGGTGTCAAGGATAACGGCCCCGCCGATCTCCATGGTCCGCTCACCTCCCATCGTACACAATCCCGTCTTCAGTAACGATCAGGTCCATCTTTATATCGTTCTCATCGACCGGCAGGTGCTCCATCTCCTGGCATCCGAACGCGACCCCGATCTTTACGAGATCCGGGTTCTGCGCAAGGAACCGGTCGTAATATCCTGCCCCGTACCCGATCCGGCCGCCGGTCCGGTCAAAACCGAGCATCGGGAGGACGATTACATCAACATCTTTGGGGTTAGCCGGGATCTCGCTCCCGATCGGCTCGGGCACGCCAAAAGTGCTGGGCACAAGCGCTGCCATGGTGCGGAGGTACGAGAGCCGGAGGCTCACATCCGCTTTCTGGATGATCGGCACAACCACGGGGTTTTTTTCTGCAAACAGGGCCTCGATGAGGGGTTGTGTGTTGACCTCTTTTTCTTTTGATGTAAAGACCATCACGGTCTGGCCGGTGGCGATAAGCAGCATGAGATGCCGGGCGACAAGCTCGCTCTTTTCGAGGCGCTCCTGTTGGGTCATCGCCTCTTTTCTCGCACGCAGGATGTCCCGCACCCGGGCCTTCTCTTCGCTCATGGGTAGTCAGTACCACACCGGCGTATTTATGGCTTGGGTTTGTCCCATAGGGTATATGCCGGCGAATCTGCCCTTGTTTACCCCGGGATGGGAAAAGTATTCCGGGAAAGTGATGCAGGTTCCAGCCTGCAAAAAAAAGATCGTTTTGGCCGGGACCGGATAATCCCCGGGGCGGATCTCATGCCTTTTTTTGTGCGGTCATAAGAAAGATAGTAAATGTCCGGGTCTTCCCATCGGCCCCGGTCTTGTGCATGACCGCCGCGGTCCGGTTCTGTACAGCAGTAAAACCGGCAGCCTCGAAATATTTCTGCATTGTGCACCGGTCAAAGCCGTTATGGAACACCCCCTCGGA
Source organism: Methanoregula boonei 6A8 (assembly GCF_000017625.1). Classification (NCBI taxonomy): domain Archaea; kingdom Methanobacteriati; phylum Methanobacteriota; class Methanomicrobia; order Methanomicrobiales; family Methanoregulaceae; genus Methanoregula; species Methanoregula boonei. The sequence goes on from NC_009712.1 coordinate 974,434, forward strand.
GGAATCATGGAACTTTCCCTCATCGGAATCGAGATCCGCGATCGCGATCCGGCCGCCGGGCCTGAGGATCCGTGCCATCTCGACAAGGACCGGCACCGGATCCCGCAGGTGGTGGAAGGTCATGGAACTGGTCACCAGATCCACCGGCCCGGGGAGTTTATCGCCTTTCTCCAGATCCACAAGAGCTGTCCGCATCGCGAGGCCCTGTGCTGCAATTTTTTTGTCCAGCACATCCAGCATACCTCTCGAGCTGTCGACCGCTGTGACAGAGCGGACACCGGGGAGGAGTGCGAGGGAGAGCAGGCCGGTCCCGCACCCGAAGTCCAGCACTTCGGTCTCCGGCCCCGGCTTTGTGGTCTCCCGGATCGCCCGCGCCACATCCTGCGCCATCTTCACCCGGCCCGGGTTCTCATCCCAGGTTGCCGCTGCTGCATCAAAATTGCGTTCCTTGCCGTCCATGGGTTGCCGGGGAGGTAGGACTGGATAAGTGAAATAACCCGTGGGTCCCTTTCATGCCGCCACTCCGTATCCCGGCCATGAAAACAGCGGAATTACCCGGTGAGCCGGGCAAACAAAGATAAAATGGAAATTAATAAATGCGAGATTTATTCATTATCTGCTTACCAATCCCGATCCCGGATCGGGCGGTGACTTGAGTGACAGAAGCTGATGTCCGGCATGCCCATGAAGGCAAGGGTGTTACTGCTGCACATGAACAAGGGACGATCCGCCAGGCCCATGAGAAAGACTGCGGTGCGGTTCTGTCGATCTTCAACCATTATGCGGTGCACGGTTTTGCAGCCTACGCGGACAAGCCGGTCCGGGAGCGGTATTTTACCGGCCTGCTCAAAAACGCCTACGCGTTTTACGTGGTCGATTCTCCGGAAGGGGTGCTCGGCTTTGGTTTTGTCAAACCGTTCCTGCCGTTTTCAGCCTTTGCCACCACCGGGGAACTCTCCTATTTTATCATGCCGGAGTATGTAAACCAGGGTTTTGGCTCGCTCCTTCTCTACCGGCTCATCCGCGACTCCCGCACCAAAGGGATTTCCATGGTGGTTGCACACATGGCATCCTGGAACGAGGAGGGCATCCGGTTCCACCGGAAGCACGGGTTCTATGATGCCGGCCGGCTCAAGAAGGTAGGGAAAAAGTTTGGCGAACCCTTTGATATCCTCCTGATGCAGAAGGCCATTTAGGGAAAACAAAAAAAGCCGGCATTTTTGCCCAGGCTAATTGCATCATCCCGGGATTATTGTTTCTGGTACCTTGCGAGTATAACCCGCCGGTTATCTCCTTTATCCGTCCGGGTTGCTTTGTGGAACTTTACCTATCGGCCCAATACATAAAGGGTCCCGGGCTAATGCACAAAACAGGGTATCTTACCATGACATCACCATCGGTACAGGGAAATTCTCCCTTACGGATATTCCGGTGCGAGCACTGCAGGAAACCCTGCATGCTCACCACACTTGACTGCAGCGAGATGAAATTCTGCCCGGTAGACCAGCATCCCGTGGACTGGCGGCAGGTGAACCGTGGGGAGACTGCGGTATGTACGCGGTAAGGGATTTTTACAGATGCCACGTCCGTACTTTTCCGGCACCACTCATTACGGGTAAGGCATGATCTCCCGGCGCCGGAGGCCGCGGGTCACCTGTCCTTCACGCGAATATTTCCGGGAAGAACGGCTACTGCGATCCCCGGTACCGGCAAAATGCCGGGCAAAGGACCGGGACCAAAAAGAGCAATAAGGCTGCGCGCCGCGCTCTTCACCCGTACAGGATCCCCGGAACTGGTCCCGTTTATTTACGGCCCCAGAATGGCGGACTGCACGCCACTGATTTCGTACACGGTCAGCCGGGTGGGGGCTGAATGGTGTGCCGCGGTCTTTGCCAAATACTCCTTCATGTGGGGCCGGGCCAGGTGTTCGTCAAGATGGCGCCGGCTCTCCCATTCCTCAATGAAATGGCATTGGCCGGGGTTTGCCGGATCGCAAAGGAGTTCGTAGCGTGTGCACCCGGCCTCTTTTCGCACGACCGGGATAATCTTGTCTGTTTCCGACAGGAAATCCTCCCGTCGTTCGGGCAGGATATTACAGGCAGCATCGACAAGGAGCATGGTTCAATTTCCCTCTTTTTTTGTGCCGGGCCCGGCAAGGGGTCCTGCATATTTTCTTCATGTACCCTTCATCCCTGCAGGTTCATTATTCCTGCCATTTCCCACCGGTTATCCGGTCAGGGATCCGGATCTGGTGCACTTAATTATTCAAAAAGGAATAATCCTCAATCAGGTGGCTGTACATAGGGCCACCGGTATGGGTCGGGTACATGGGGCGTGAACAGGAAGGATGACCGGATGCACACAACCAGGATCTCCCGGTACTACGTGTATGGTGCCGGATATCGATATTCCGGCCCTTGACCGGAAACTCTGGTGGCGGATCATCCCGTTTGCCCTGGTCCTGTACGTGATCAGTATCCTTGACCGGGTCAATATCGGCTATGCCGCCCTTTCCATGAACGCGGATCTCGGGATCGACCCGTTCCTTTTTGGCCTTGTCTCCGGGATATTTTTCGTCAGTTACGTGCTTTTTGAAGTGCCAAGCAACCAGATCCTCGCACGGACCGGTGCCCGGATCTGGCTCTTCCGCATCATGGTCAGCTGGGGGATCATCGCCATCCTCATGGCGTTTGTCAGGACCCCACTGGAGCTCTGCATCCTCCGGTTTTTACTTGGCGCTGCCGAAGCCGGTTTTGCCCCGGGTCTCATCCTGTACCTGTCTTTCTGGTTCCGCAAAGAGACCCTGGCAAAGGCGCTTTGTGTCTTTTTTATGGGGATCCCGCTTGCGATGCTGATCGCATCCCCGGTATCGGCGTTCATCCTCTCGCATGTCGCATGGCTGGGGATGGCCGGCTGGCGCTGGCTTTTTGTCCTTGAGGGGCTCCCGGCACTTGTTTTTGGCTGTGCGATCCTTGTCTGTCTCCCGGAGCTGCCGGAGACTGCCGCATGGCTCTCTGCCCGGGAACGGTCGTGGCTTGCCGCACACCTTGAAGGAAAGCGGGTGCATGATCAGACCCCAAAGAAGATCCCGTTCCGGGGGCTGGCAGCCGTTTCCGGTATGTTCCTCCTCTGCACGGCTTCAGCCCTGGTCGGGATGTTTTTAACCGGCCTTCTCTTCTGGCTCCCGCAGATCGTCCGGTCGTCAGGGTTGTCAGGTTCGATCGAACAGACCGGCTTTCTGGTGATGATCCCCTACGGGCTCTCGGTCGTTGTCATGTATGCCTGGTCACGGCATTCGGATACAACCGGGGAGAGGCATATCCATGTCGCAATCCCCTTTGTCTTTGCGGCGGTGTTCCTGGTTGCCTTTGCCTTTTTGCACGGAAGTGCCGGCCCTGCCTTTGTGATCCTCTCCGGTGCGATTGCTGCCGGTTATGCAGCCTATGCCCCGTTCTTTGCCCTGACGCTCGATCACTTCCCACCGGCGCTGCGGGCATCGGGAACTGCGCTTGTCAATACCATAGCCTCTGCGGGATCGTTTTTCGGGCCTGTTATCTTCGGCCTTGCCGGGGGCACGTTGTCCGGGCCTCTCTCTGTCCTGCTCTTTTTCTTGCTGGGCATTGCGCTTTTTCTCTGTGCAGTTATGCTCACAAAGGAAAAGAGGGTAAACACGCCAGGCTGATGACTAAACAGAGGGTCACTTCCGGCCAGGGAACCGGTACGCCCCTGCAGGTACCAGGATCTCGAAACGGACGCCATGGCCCGGGGTGCCGGTCTCACGAATGGTGATGCCGGTGATCTCGAGGATCTCTTTTGCCAGAAAGAGACCAATCGCTTTTGTCTTATGGAAATCCGGCGAAAAGATCTCTTTTTTTATCTCTTCTGGGATCCCTACGCCGTCATCTTCGAAAAAGAGGGTGACCCCCGTGGGCCCTTCGGTACAGTACAGGGTCACCTGCGTTGCCTTCTGCCCGTGGAGGAGCGTGTTCTCGGCAAGGATCTGGAGCACCTGCTCCAGCAGTGGATCGGCATAGATCTCAAGGCCGTCGAGCCGGACCGAATGTTTCAGGGACAGGAAGTCCAGGTGGGAGATGGCCAAAAGAAAGACCCGGTTTGCGTCCTGCCAGACCGGGAGCGCAATCCCGAGATTCTGGTAGGCCTGGGCAAATTTTAAGGAATTTGTGATCCTGGTAAGAAGTTCCTCTCCTTTTGCAAACGCGGGCTGCGCGGAGCTGTCCTTTACTTTCCCCCGGACAAACTGCTGGAATCCCCAGAGGGTGAAGACCGCGTTCTGGATCTCGTTGAAGGTAACGTAGTTTAACAGGTGCAGTTTCTTCTTTGCCTGATCATGTGCCTTCTGCTCCTGCACCCGGGCAGTGATCTCGCGGACGATATGCACAACCGAGACAATGTTTCCCCCGGAATCAAAGACCGGGTCCACCGTAATCTGGATCCAGCCGGCGCGCTGCTGCATCCCGAGCTCAAGGCTCTCCCTCTTTTTGCTTGCCAGCATCCTCTGGCGTGGGCAGGAGCTGACCGGGCACTGCGACCCGTGGACAAGATCATAACAGTGCTTCCCGATTGCATGTTCAGGGGGGATCCCGAGCAGGGATTCTGTACCCCGGTTTGTACGGAGGATCCGACCGTCCGGGTCAATCAGGCAGATCCAGTCGGATATCGAATTGAATGTGGTCTCCCATTCGGCCTGGTTGCGGGCTAGCATCCCGTTTTGGGCTTCGAGCTCCTCATCCCTGACCTGGAGTTCCTGGTTTGCCTCCAGAAGTTCCCTGTTTTTTGCCTGCCACTGCCTGTTATAGTGACGGACAAGGAGGAAGAGAAGGATCGTGGTGATTACGATAAAAAAAATGCCCTTTGCCGAGGATATGAAGAGAAGCTCTTTTTGGGGAACCGGAAGCGAGAGGAAGAGGTCGTCGGAAAAGATGATCCAGCAGAACCCGAAAATAAAATAGGCTGCCGCAATCTTCACCGGCGGCATGCCAAAGAGCCGGCCCAGGGTGGAATTTTTCTGGTGGGGGGAATTTTTTCCCGGGATATCTGGTTCCAAGGTACACCCGTTTTCCGGCAGTTCCTGAACTGCAGCGTAAGAGATGATGGGCCAGCGATCCCTAAAGATATTGCGATTTTTATCTATAATGGGTTTATAAGAAAAGCCCCGCGGAGTTCCCGGGCAAAAAAAAAGTTCGTTACGCCCCGCCCTTCATGCGCCGCAGTTCCCGGACTGCGTGATCATGGCCCGGGTTAAGCATGAGTACGCGATCGTACGCAGCCATTGCATCGTCGTTCCGGTGTATTTTTTTGAGGATGAAACCCTTATACAGCCATGCTTCGATATATTCCCCGTCCTGCGAGATGGCCTGATCGCAGGAGACAAGAGCACCCTCATGATCCCGCAGCATCACCAGCACTTTTGCGTGGCTGATCCAGACGGCCGCTGTCTCCGGGTTCAGTGCAAGTGCGTGGTCATAGGCCTCACGGGCCTCGTCATAGAGGCCGCATTTTTTATGTGCATCCCCTAATGCCCGCCATGCATCGGCATCATTCTGGACAAGTCCAAGGTAATGCTCAAACATACCGGCTGCGTCCCGGAACTTCCCGAGTTTCATGGAGAGGTTACCCAGAAGAAGCCAGCGGTCCGGGCCCGGTACCTTCTCCGGGTTTGCAGCGATCTCCCGGATCATCTCCTCGTAGGTGCTGCATCGGGGAGATGCCGGTGATGATGGTTCCGGTTCAAGAAGGTTTTCTTCCGGGAATCCACGGTGTGTGGCCGGTGCTTCCGGTGCGGTGCGTGGCTGTGCCGGAACCGTGGCAGGTACCGGCGGCATTTTTGGCATGGCCCGGGATGCATTATGGGCTGGTACCGCAGCGGGCTGTCGCACATTCAGCACCGCGGCCGGTGAGGAGTTTGGAACTATTCGTGATTCCGCCGGTACCAGCGCCGGTGCAGGATCCTGCCGGGAAGATAGTTTGGGGTGTGCCGGGATCGCGACCGGTTCAGGAGGCTTTTGAACCAGTACCGGCGCAGGTTTTGGAGCAAGGGGTTTCTGGGTTTGTGCGGGTGATGCTGCGATCGGGGCAGCAGGGGCAGGACGGGATTTTTCCGGGAGGTTGGTTTTGGGATGCTGGAGGATTGTGTTCTCTTTTGGCCCGGCTCCTTTTTTCTTACGGGCAACGCTTATCCCGATCAGGGCATCCACGTGCTTTGGCTGGAGGACGAGCACCCGGTCGTACGACTGGATCGCCTCGTCGTACCGTTCAAGGATGGCAAGGGTGAGTCCTTTTGCATACCAGGCCTGGATAAAGCCGGGATGGATCGCAAGTGCCCGGTCATAGAGATCAAGTGCGTGGGCATGTTTCCCAAAACCGGAGTAGATGAGTCCCTTGTATACCAGCGCATCGGGAAGGTTTGCATCAATGCCCAGCGCCTTGTCGAAATACTGGAGTGCTTCTTCAAAAGTTCCCATCTGGTAAAGGGCAAAGCCCTTGAGCTGCGAGGCCCTGAGATGATTGGGCTCCGCGGCAAGTACTTTATCGAGGATATTTACCGCATCGGTGTAGTATCCCTGCCGGCAGAGGGTCTCGGCCTTGCAAAACTCGGTCTCTGCATTTACTCCGCTGCTTTTCAGGATTGAATCGATGAGTCCCATAGAGATCTTGTGCCAATCGCCATGGCACAGTGAGCCCACGTGCTATTATCATATAGTCTTACGCCGAACTAATATACTTTTTTAATTCTGACTATATTTTATAAACTCACTATATACTTCAGTCAGGATGATCCCGGTACACCCGGGCTCTTTTCCCCGGGGCCCACCGCCACGGCAGTGATAAAAAAAGATCAGTTTGGTATCGTGGAGCCGGGGAAAATAAAACCTCCTGAAATGATCCGGGAATAAAAAATGGCCGGTTGTGGCCGGATTCCGGAAGAACAAAAAAAATCATACCGCAGAAAACAAAAATCCACGGAAGCGCCGGCCCATGCGGTATCCTCGTGCGGCGACAATTGCCCGGATTTCGCAGCCGGCACCAGTCCCGGGAGCTGTCCCTGCCTGAACCCTGAACCGGCGGTTTACCCGGGGATTATCGTAAAACGCTTCCGGTAAAAAGAATCCGGGCCGGCAACCGGCCGGAGCCTCCGCACTACTGCGGGGCGCGGGCTTTTTCTATTACCCTGCGAAGTCTCCTGACATCTTCTTCTTTTGCGGCATCGTACTTCAGGGCCTCGTTTAATGCCGCCTCTGCAATGTCCGCAACTTTCACCCGGTCGTCCGTATTTTTGATGCTGCTTAAGATCAGGCAGAGCAAGAGTCCTTTGGTAAAGAGCCCGGTGGAATTTTTGCTGTCCGTGCCAAGCGATGTGTATGCGGCTTTGATTGAGTCCTGGACATTGGGCGGCACGTTTTTGAGCGCCTGCCCGACTATTTCTTCCATGGGCATGGTAGGTTCCTGCCTCGTAATTAGCCATACAGAAATATCAATGCATGGGATTTATCCCGACGGTTCTTACCCCGGTTGAGAGAAACGTCAAAAGCAGGTGATACGGTAATGGATTAAAGAGAAAAACCGGGAACTATCCTGTTTTATTCCCCGGGTTCACGCCGCCGGTTCCTGAGGCTCCTGCAGCGGTTGAAGTACGTCTCGCCCCAGACCCAGGGCTGGTACGTGCAGCACATATCGGGTTTTACCGTGTGGATCCCGCAGAGGTACCGCTCCTTTCCTGCCCGGCGCAGGAACGGGCAGACGGTTACATATCCCCCGGTATCAGGATTGCGCATCTCAAAGACCACCACGCTCCCGAGATCTTCCGGGGATAGCGTAGTGCACGGGACCGGGCCGCTCCCGTTTTCCACAAACGCGACAAACCAGCACAGGATATCGGACCTGTTGTTTTCCATCCAGGTAAAGACATTTGCCGCGGTCGGCGCTATCCCGGGGCCAAAGATCCGGCAGCAGAGCCCGCACTGCTCGCAGGGTTCGTCTTCAACAGCTGGGTTGTCCATTCTCTCTCCGGTTTTAATTCTCGCGGGAGGGCGGATAAGGGTTTGGAGATTCGCCGGTTTTAGCGGGGGAACTCGTACGTTAATAGTTGGTGATCAGGAGTTCGCTTACCGTACCACGCCGGGCGCCGTTGCAGTTGATCAACCGCCGGGCCGGAACGCGCCGTATGGTAAATCCGTTGTAGAGTTCGTCAAAGAAGGCATCGTCGGGGTTTTCACTGGCCGGATCGGAGTTGCTCAGCATGACCTGTGCACCCTTCCGGTCCAGGTCCCGGAAAAAAGCTGCCAGGCGCTCCTGGTCGTTCTCGGAAAAGCCGCCCCGGGAGTATGAGGTAAACGAGGAGGTGGCATTCAGCGGACGGTAGGGCGGGTCGAGGTACACGAATGTCTGGTCATCTGCCATGCTCCTGCACCGGGTAAAATCCCCGCAGAGGATCCGTGTCCGGGAAAGGAGTGCTGCTGCACCTTCCAGGTTTTTGTAACCGGAGATCTCCGGGTTCCGGTACCGTCCAAACGGGACATTGAACCCGCCGCTCTGGTTTACCCGGAACAGGCCGTTGTAACAGGTATGGTTGAGGAAGATGATCTGGGCCGCCCGCCGGATCCACCGTTCATTGTAGCGTGTAAAATCAATCGATTTCCGCTCGCGGTTGAACGCGTCCCTGATCTCGTAATAATACGCTTCCTGCCCCGGTCCGGAAAGGGCGCGGTACGCAGACGCGATTCCTGCAAGTTCGCCGGCAAGCCGGGGCAGGGAGGTCCGGATTACGCGGTAGGTGAGAACAAGTTCCTCGTTAATATCGCAGATCACGGACTCGTTAAAAGAGCAGCGCGGGACAAGGGAGAAAAAAACCGCCCCGCCCCCGACAAAAGGCTCGATATAGCGCGTGATTTTCCCGCCATTTCCTGCACCGGGCGGCAGGCACCGGGCAATATCGCCAAGTAACTGCGACTTGCCCCCGGCCCATTTCAGGAAGGGTCGCACCCCTCCGTTTTTTCCGTGTCGTGCCATGCAGAAGCCCCGGATATATGTACGCACCACTCATGTTCGCGCTTTTTGGTTATGATAACTGGGATACGAAAAAAGGGGTCACGTTCCGTTCCGGCATCCCACCACCAACCTGATAACCGGTCCCGACAGAAGCAAAAAAAAGAGCAGGTTCCCGGCTGGTCTCTTATGTATCAGCCGGCATCCACAAACCGGATCCGCTCAACCGGTACGACAGAGCACTGTACGTCCCGGCCGCTGCCTGCCTGCGTACAGATCTTCTCTGAGACCAGAAGCGAGAACGGGAGCACCTGCCACTCTCCCGGTCCGGCGGGAGTGCCATTTTCCCGGACCCTGCGTTCCGGAAGTACCGCGGTCTCCCCTGCCCCCGCAGCAGGCTGCCGGGTTTCGATCTGCGCAGAATACCCGGCAAGTTCCGGGAGCCGGAGATTCCCGAGAGCTGCAAGTGCCTGCCCGGCATCTGCCGGGAGCGTTGCGGGCATCTCACCGGTTCCTGCCTGATAGGAGAGCCCGTCGGTCCAGCCACAGGTTCCCGTATCCTGCCGGTAGGTAATCTGGTAGAGCCGGTTCTCTCCCTTTGGGCCGGTATAGAAATCGAGGTCTACCGAGACCGGAACCCCGTCCGGTCCGATCGTGGCCCGGAGCCGGGCAAGACGGGCGGCAGCAGTCCCCGTGTGCGTAAGGAGTGCATCCAGGTGACCGGCGAGCATCCCTCCCCCGGTTTCAGGCTGGATGCAGATCTCCTCACGCGGGAGAACGGTTTCCGGGCTGTACGCGATAAGTTCGATCCCCATTACAAAAAGGCTGAGAAGCGCCGCAGCCGCCAGGATCCGTCCGTACAATCTCACCGGCATCATGCCGTGCCACTCCCTGATTCACCATCTCCTGCCCGGCGGATAAGGCTCGCGTTGACTGCAAAAAAACCTGCATTTAATCACCGGTTTTTTTTAACTCCTGTGCATGCGGGGATACACGGGAGGAACAACTGTGCTGGTTTTATCATTCATGGCCTTCACATCATTTCCTATGCGGTTCTTTACCGGAGTGCGGCTGCGCAAAAGAGGATCCGTCCTCCTGCTCCTTCTGGTCCTTTCTCTTTTGCTCCTGATCCTCCCGGTTGCAGCCGACAGTGGCTCTTCTGCGGCGGCACCGGTCGTTACAACCGGCCCCCATGTGGTGTACATCGGCGTATATGTGGTTGATGTCAGGCAGTTTTCCGTCGGGGATGGGACATACTCGACCAATTTCTATCTCAGCCTCCGGTCAGATGCAAATATCTCGATCAACGACCTGGAGTTCATGAACGGGCATGCAACATCGGTCTCCACTATCACGGATACTCCGGGGGAAAAGGACTACCGCGTGTACGCGGAGATGACCGCAAACCCCGACCTGCGGCGGTACCCCTTTGACAATCATACCCTCCCGATCATCATCGAGCCGACGATCCTGACGGAAAAAGACCTGGTCTTTGTTATCGATGGGAACAATACCGGCCTTGATGACGAGGCAAATCTCCCGGGCTGGTCGCTCACCGGCATGTCCGCAGAAGTCACCAACCGGACCTATGTAGAAGGCGAAGTCCCCTATTCCCGGGTAACCTTTTCTAACGGGATAGAGCGGGATACCGCCTCAACATTGCTGAAGTTCTTTTTGCCTATTACGCTCATCATTATCGTCTCCCTTGCGTCGCTTTTGATGAAGACCTCCTCGCGCCTCGGGCTCAACGGCTCGATGTTTTTGGCTGCCGTTTTGATCCACTGGCGCATTGCCGATGCCATTCCCCTTGTGGCCTATGCGACCTTCCTTGATCTCTTTATGATCATCACGTACGCAACGCTTGTTATGGTCTGCGTCTCCGGTATCCTGCTCCTCAAGTTTACCGAGGACAAAAACTCCCGGCGGATCGAACAGGTTAACTACTGGTCGCTGCGCATCATCCCGGCGATCTCAATCTCGTTCTATATCCTGCTCTTTGTCGTGCTCATTGTCAGCGGATAGGTCAGGATCTCCCTTTTTTTATCCTCCGCACAGGAACCTTGCCACAAACGACCCGCCGGCCATGCCCCGGATCCGGTTCATGAGGCAGGCAAAAGCGTACATCCCGAAAAGAAAGACACCGGTGCACAAGAGAAAGGCCGGGAGCGGGAGCAGGATGCCGGGTGGTTCAATGATCCACGCGATCACTGCCGAGTGGAGCACGTAGATGGCAAGAGAGCACCCGCCCATGAGCGTGAGCGGGGCCGGGATCCGGGCCGGCGGGATGCAGTCAGCGATCACAAAAAGACACAGGATCGCCCCGGCGGCAAAGACAAAAAAGCCCGGCACCGGCGGGTAGAAGAGCTCGGCATAGCCGTACCTGGCCAGCTGTGTACCGGGATATGCTGCCCAGAGCAGGATGCCGGAGCACAGTACCAGGAGCGCGATGGCTGCAGCCCTGCCGGTTGCAAAGGATTGTATACCGTCGCGGGTCCAGCGGACTGTTCCAAGCTCGGCCCCGAGGAGCGCAACACCCAGCCAGGGAAAGAGCGGGAACCAGCCGCCCGCGATCCAGTCCCCGGCTGCGGCAGGGAGAAGCCCTCCTGCGATGGCATCCCAGAAGCCGGCAAGCGGTACCTGCAGCGGGAGTGCCGGGTAGCCAACGATAAACTCCACAAACGGGGTCAGGCAGAAGATGGCAGCTACGATCCCCCACCGGGCCGGGCGGGGGAGGCAGAGGAAGAGGTACGCCACCGGGAGCGAGATCCCGATCAAAAACAGGACGTCCATGCTGACTCCCGGGACAACGTCCCAGACGAGCGCTTCAAGCAGGGCGGCAACAAGGATCACCATCCCGCCCCGGATGAGGAAATAAGGGAAGGGGCGCCTTTTTTGCGTACAGGACAGGGCAACCATCATTCCCGAGAGCAGGATAAAGAGCGGGGCGGCAAGCGAGGAAAGGACCCGGATGCCAAACGGGACCGGTGGTGCCAGAAGGTACGGGATGGTGTTTGCCCCCACCATCAGTACGATAGCAATCCCGCGGAGGAGATCGACCGGGCGATCGCGGAATTTTTTACCGGATACCGGCCAGACCCCGGATGACATGGTTATCCCACATCGTTATTGCTGCACAAAAAAAGGGCTTGTGTACAGTGAAAAGATATTTGCAGTAAATTGTTTGGGGAAGAAAACCAGGGCGGGCTTGCGGGATTTTTCCTTATCCGAGGACTGCACCGATAAGGTTCCCGGCGATCTGGAGTGCCTCCATCTCGCTGTCCGACCACTCGCGGCTGGTGATATCGGAGAATCCCACAAAGCCCCAGAGCGAATCGTTCCGGAACAGGGGCAGCACTGCAACAGAAGCAATCCCCCGGTCTGAAAAAAATTGCCGCTCGTGCCCGGGCAGGCTCTCCACATCGCAGGCAATGGCATTGCCGCTCCCGAGAAGCGATCGCCACAGGAGGGTTGTGAACGTGAGGTTGTCGGAGCGGGAGAACGAGACCTTCCCGCTTGCTGTCACGCCGGGATCCACCCAGAGGTACTGCACGGCCGCCCCGTCCCGCCCCCCGTTTCCCGGGTTCAACCGGAAGATGCACACGCTTGCCGCATGTACGGCAAACCCGATATGTTCGAGAATATCCATGATGCCTGCGGAGAGGTTTTTCTCGTACGCGGGATCGGCCTGTGCCACCGGGGGCTGGCGGCGCAGGAACCATTCTATGGCAAAACTGGTGGCCAAAAGCAGGGAATCGCGTTTTTTTATCTCGCAATCAAGGCGGTACCTCTCCAGGGCAAGTTCGATTGCAAAGGCAAGTTCCCGCTCGTTGAACGGCTTGAGGATGTAGGCGTACGGCCCGGTGGCTTTTACCCGTGATAACGTCTTTTTGTCGGAATGGGCGGTGACAAAGATGACCGGGACATCCATGATCTTTGCTATTCTCTCTGCAGTTTCGATCCCGTCAAGGCCCGATCCTTCGAGCACGATGTCCATGAGGATCAGGTCGGGGCAGAGGCTGGCAGCCCGTTCTATTGCCGTGCTGCTGTCCCCTGCGGGCTCGGGAACCTCGTACCCCATCCCGGCAAGTGCCAGGCGCAGGTTCTCGGCAACGATAAGTTCGTCTTCTACGATCAGTATCTGTGTTTTTCTCTCCATGGTTTTACCCCTCGCACGGGACAGTGATGACAAACGCCGTACCTTGTGTCCGGTCAAGCGTAATTGCGCCCTTGAGCTGCCGGACAAGCATCCGTACCAGGTTAAAGCCCAGGGAGGGCGTATGCTCCCAGTCGAGATTAGGTGGTATCCCCCGCCCGTTGTCCGTGATCGCAAGCGTGATCTGCGCTCTCTCTTTTTTTGCGGTAAGCGTGATCTCTCCGCAGTCCCGCCCGGCAAACGCGTACTTGAGGGCGTTTGCGATCAGTTCGTTTGCAATAAGCCCCAGAGGAATGGCAGTTGTGACCGTGACCCGGACATCCTCTGCCTCGGTGATCACCCGGATCCCGCCCGGGTCGGTACCATAGGCAACCATGAGGTTGCCGGCAAGATTACGGAGATACCGGTCAAGGTCAACGGAAGAAAAGTCCCCGGACTGGTACAGGTTCTCGTGGATCAGCGCCATGGACTTGATCCGGGTCTGGCTGTCGAGGAGCGCGGCAGCGCAGGTGGGATCCCCGGTGGCCTTTGCCTGGAGGTAGAGCAGGCTTACGATCACCTGGAGATTGTTTTTTACCCGGTGGTGGATCTCTTTGATGAGCACGTCTTTTTCGTGCAGGATGAGTTTTAAGCGCTCTTCTGCAATCGTGCGCTGGCAGACCTCGGAGATGAGCGCGTCGTTTGAGCGTGCGAGCTCCGCTGTCCGCTCCAGGACCCGGTCCTCGAGCTGCGCAGTGAGCCGGGCCAGTTCCTCCTCGGTTTTTGTACGGTGGATGATGTCGGTCAGAATCGCAAAGAGCCCGAATACCACAAACGCGTACCCGGCAGTTCTCAAAATAAAAAACTCAAGTCCCGGGACCTGCCCGCTTTCTGCAAGAAGGAGGACGTGGGACACTGCAAAAAGGGTATAGGCGCACCCGAAATACAGCGGGGTAAACCTTTTGATCCGAAGGTAGCCCCACACGCTCACGATAACGATGCCTATGCACATGAGCAGGTTGACTGCCACCGGGATGTCAGGATCGGAAATAAGGATCATGTCGTAAACCACGGCCCCCGTCCCGTTGGCCAAAAAGGGGGCTTTTTTCTACTCCCTTTGTTGCCTCCCCATTGCATAAATACGGCGATGAGTGAAAAAATTCCTGCAGTTTTTACGACCGGATCCCCATGTTAACGCACGATTTTCATGGATAGCCGGCAGGTATCCCGTCCGGAATCTTTTTTGATCCGGCAGGGAAAGGTTTTTTGCCGGAATTCTTGCATATTTTTGCAATCCGGCCCTGTATGGGTGAAATTATTTTTTCACTCATCCGTTTCTTTTTAAAAATGAAGGCAGAGATTACTTTTATTCGAGGGTTCTCCGGTCTCGCATCCGGTTTTACCCGGAAAAGTGCCAAAAAATCGGGGTGCCCGATGGATAAAAATTCATTCTTCAGTCATGCCATATTCAAAAAAAAGCCCATAGAACGATCCGCACCGGATCCCGAAGGGAACAAATCCCTGTCAAGGACCCTGAGCACGTTTGACCTTGTCATGCTTGGGATCGGGGGCATCATCGGCATGGGAATCTTCGTCCTTTCGGGCCTTGTTGCCGGGCTCCATGCGGGAAACGCTCTCCCGCTCTCGCTTGTCATTGCCGGTATCTCCTGCCTTTTTGCTGCTCTCTGTTATGCGGAATTTTCCGCCATGATCCCGCTTGCCGGGAGCGCTTATACTTACTGCTACATGACCCTTGGCGAGATCTGGGCATGGATCATCGGCTGGGATCTCATTCTTGAGTACGGTCTTGCGGTCTCTGCGGTAGCGATTGGCTGGTCCGGGTACTTTGCTGCCCTCCTTAAGGCTGTCGGGATTGTGCTGCCCCCGGCTCTTACCAGCCCGCCGGGCGCGGGCGGGGGGCTGATCAACCTCCCTGCCGTACTTATTGTCCTTTTCCTCACCCTGCTTCTGGTACGGGGGGCCAAAAAAAGTGCACGGACAAACGCGATCATTGTTGCCATCAAACTTGCCGTTATCGCATTTTTTATTGTGCTGGGCTTGTTTTCCCTTAACCCGGCGAACTGGACACCCTTTATGCCGCCGAACGGATGGCTCGGGGTATTCTCGGGTGCTGCCCTGTTCTTTTTTGCCTTTATCGGGTTTGACGCAGTGGTCACGGCAGCCGAAGAGACAAAAAACCCGCAGAAGAGCCTGCCGCTCGGGCTGATAGGCTCCCTTCTCATCTGCATTGTCATCTATATCGTAATTGGCGTGATCCTGACCGGCATTGTACCGTTTGCAGAACTTGCCGGGCCCGATGCAATCAATGCGCCGATCGCTTACGCACTGGGCCGGATCGGGTTCTCATGGGGGGCGTTTATTGTTTCGGTCGGCGCGCTCTGCGGCATGACCTCTGTTATCCTTGTCATGCTGTTCGGGCAGAGCCGGATCTTCTTTGCCATGTCCCGGGACGGTCTCCTGCCGGCGTTCTTTTCCGATCTCCACGAGAAGACAAAGGCGCCGGTAAAAGTGATCCTTGTTATTGGGATCGTCACTTCCTGCGTTGCCGGTTTCTTCCCCATTGAGATCGTAGCGGAGCTTGTGAACATGGGCACGCTTGTGGCATTTGCGATCGTTGCCATCGGTATCCTCCTGCTCCGGGTAGAGCAGCCCGGTCTTTCCCGCCCGTTCCGCTGCCCCGCCGTACCCCTTGTACCCCTCTTCTGTGTGGGCACCTGTGTATTTCTGATCTTCAACCTCAGCTCCCATGCCCATCTCATGTTTGTGGCCTGGCTTGTGCTTGGTCTTGCGATCTACTTCCTCTATGGCATGCGCAAAAGTGTTGCCACATCTGTAAAAAAGACCTGTACGCTCTCCGACCCGGCCCCCGCCGGCACGGAATTTCTGGTGTCCGATACAGCACCGGCAGGCCCCGGGCAGCAGCAGGGACCGTAATGTGCCGGCCTGACCGCAAGGTTCTCTAGCGCGTACACCGGAACGGTACACCAATGCAGGGCGATGAGGATATCAGACCTGGAACCATGGCGGCCGCCGGGACACCTGCGGGACACCGCCCGGCGCGTTACCTTCTCTTTTGTCTTTTTGTGCTCTGTGCAGTCTTTGGGGCGCTTTTTTTTGTGCTCCCGCTCCCGCTGTATCGTCTGGCCGGCCACTGCCTTGAAGCGGGCATTGCCCTTACCTGCATGTGCCTGTGCCTGTACGCGTACCGGTACTGGTCGGGCCGGATCCTGCTGCTCCTTGCTGCCTTTGCCTTTGGGGAGTACGCGCTTGCCACAATATTCTGGTACCTCTTCTCAATTCTGCCGCTCACCGGGGACGGTGACCTGGCCCGCCCCTTTGTCTATACGAGCGTTGCCGAGCTCTCGTTCCTGGGATTTATGATCTTTTTTATCGCGGCCTTCCAGATCGAAGGAAAAAAGGAGCAGGAAAATCCATGGTTCCCGTGGCTTTTGCTCCTGCTCTTCCTGATTGTCCCGTTCATGGTGATCGATGAATATGGCATCACGACAAGGACTGTCATGCTTCTTGTGCGCTTCCTCATCGTGGAGCAGCTGATCGCGGTGACAATTGCCTACGGGTTCTTCCGCTACCCCCTGCTCTGGGCCGGGATCTGCATCCGGTGTTTTGCGGCAATGCTGTACGGCCTGCGCGAGACCATCCTTGTATACTACCCGTCCCTGTCCCTGTTGCCCGGTGTAACCGGCTCGACGGGAATGGTATCCCTTTACGATCTCCTCAGCATTGTCGGCCCCCTGATCGCTGCCTCCTTTACCCTGATCACGCTTGGCCTCCTCGATTACGTTGCGGTGCGGGAGCAGGACCGGGCCGGCTCCCCGGATCCCGCAGCGTAACCCCCATGTTTTTTTTAGTTCTCTGCCGCCCGGTGGGTAAGGAGCGCCACGAGATCGATGTGGTAGCAGGCAAGGAGCATAAAGAACAGGAGGACCGGGAAGATGAGGTCTGTGCAGATCCCAGGTACGCCAAAAAATGTGGTCCCAAGAGTATTGTAGATCGCGTGCACGGTGACTGCGAGTGTGAAAAATCCAAACACGAGAGCGGCAAACGCCCGCCGGTCGAAATGATCGGCAATCACAATCCCGTACCCGATAATCCCGCACGTGCAGCCGTGCATGAGGGTAGTAGAGAACGAGTGGATAAGGATCTCAAAGAGGTCTGTTGAGGCAAGCAGGCCCGTCTCTACTACGGCAAACCCGACTCCCGAGGCCATGGCGCAAAAAAAGATCTCCCGGTCTTTCTGGTATATCCCGGCAAGTGCCAGGATGAGCAGGGGCAGGGCTTTAAAAAATTCCTCTACAAGCGGCGAGATGGTAATGGAGGCGATCGCAGTGGGGATATCGGACTGGAATGCGGAAGCAAGGACCGGTTCAAGAAGAAGGGCCGGGATTGCAGCAACACAGCCCCAGAGCACAAAGAGGACAAAGCGCGTGTCGATCCTCCCGATAAATGCGGCGAGAAAAATAAACGGGAGGAGGTAGGCTGCCGCAAGTACCAGGTCCAACGTGCATCACCGCGTCCGGCCGGGCACCCTGGCGCCGGCAGTACCATTCATGTCTGCGTACCGGATGTTTAGTTCTTTGATTCGGATTATGATGCAGGAAACAGGGCAGTTTTTTTATTAAACCTTTTAGAGTGAAAGAATTTTTTTCGTTAACCGGGCATTTAACAGCCTTATTGTTCCATATTCATCTGCCAGATTCTGGCGCGCTTGAGAGAAAACCTCTGCACAAGGGAAAATTTGCTTGAATGGGGCACTATACGGACGCCGGCAAAAAATCAGGTAATGCATACTAAAGCCGGTTCACCTTGGTGTCATGATACCGGATTCTCCGGTAAAGCCCGGGCCAGCCGGGTTTACCGGATCCTCTATTATCCCCCCGGATAAAAAAAAATTGCCGGCCCGACGGATGCGCCACGGCAGCCGGGTGCCCCCTTCATTCCCTCTCAACCGTAAGGGTACTAAAAAAAGCAGGTGCCTGTGATTTTTTGGGACTTTCCTATTTGTCCCTGTCCACCTCAATTCCTGATAAGTGAAGATTTTTTTTCAGTTATGCATGAGTTTATTGCGGCAGTGGACTACCTAAAATCATATCAGTGGAACGCAATAAGACACCGGGAAGATTCCCGTCCGGGGATTTTCCTTTAAAAAAAAACAGTTGCGGGCCACGGGGGATATATGAACGGGATACCCAGTGAACCAGGCATGGGGCCGGCGGCCCCTGCTGCAGTAGAAGAAGAGATCGTCTTTCTTGAACCAGGACAGGAAAAAGCGCAGAATATCGCAAAAGCCATCTCGCACCAGAACGCCGGCGATATCATGTCCCTTCTCTCGACCGAAGGGCCCATGAAGCTCTCGGATATTGCCACCCGGATGGATCTCTCCACCAATGCGGCAAAGTACCATGTGGAGAACCTCAAAAACGCCGGGCTTATCGAGATCGCAAATACCCGGTACAGCGTCAAGGGCAAGAAGATGAAGGTGTACCGGCTTAAAAACCAGGTCTTCATTGTAGCCCCCGGTATGGTATCCGGCCCGGCACTCCGGGCGGTGCTGTTGAAATACGCGTCCCTCTGCGGGATCTTTATTGTGGCGTTTGGGCTCTTTGTGGTCCAGCCGTTTGTCACATTCTCGCCCGGATCGCCTGGCAGCATATCCGGCTCGATCTGGCAGGGTACGACACTGCCTGCCGCATATCCCTCGCCCCTTGTCCCGGCCCTCGTCCTTGCCGGGATCGTAACCCTGCTTGTGTTTGCCGGTACTGAAGTGCTCGAATATGGGAAAAACCGGGCCTGAAATCAGTGTCTTTGGACAATACAACAATCTTCCCTTTTTCCCGGTGTAGCAGGACACGCCGCACCGGTTTTGTTTTTCGGATTGTCCTTGTGTGTGCGCCGGCACCTGCAGCCCGCGGCACCGTATGCAAAACCGTTCCCTTTTTTTAAGGTTCAGTCCCCCTCACACCCTTTCTTCATATACCCGTATGACCGATATACCGGGCAACAGGAACTCACGGGAAGCAGCCATGAGCGTATATACAAGAATCCGGGATGCCCGGTCAAGGGTCAATCTCCGGCTCTTTACCTTTTACCTCGCGATTGTCCTTATCATCCCGGCGATCACCACCCTGATCGAGTACCTGGTGACCGTTAATCCCGGGCTTCGGGCCGATCTCCGGATCGACATGCAGAATTTCCATCTCTACCAGGTGTTCACTTCATCGTTTGTCCACCTGAACTTTGATCATTTCCTTGCAAACGTAACTGCCTACCTGCTGATCGCCGTGTACGGACTGGTGCTTGCAACACTGGTCAACCGCAAGCGGCTCTATCTTGTGGCAAGCAAGATCATTGTCGTCATCTTTGTGCTCTTTGGGGCGGCATTTGCCATTTTCAATGCCACAACAACCTACTATGCCGGCCTTTCAGGGATAGATTCGGCCCTTGCCGGGCTCCTCCTGCTTTTCTGGCTTTTGTACTTAGAGCATACCGCCAAGCAGAGGATGCGCCATTATTACGGGCTTATCCTCTTTTTTATCCTGGCACTCTCCGCCGGCATCGTGGCACGCTACATCCTCCTGTACCATGCGGGCAGAAACGCCCTGCTCCTTTCCCTTCTTGTCTTCTTTGTCGTTCTTGGTGCACTGTGTGTCTTTTACTACCGTGATCAGTTTTTCGACCTGTACCGCGTTCTTGGGGAATTTTCCTGGTCTTCGCGCATTATCACTGTGGCGATCATTGCCATCTTTGCGTTTTTTGTCTGGAATCTCTTCCCCGAGCGGCTGGCCAACCTGAGCGTGACTGCAGGCATCCCGCTCCATCTTGCAGGCATTGTTATAGGCATCCTTGCCGGGTACTTCCTGTTTGCGTACCTCGAAGGGTTCGCGTATTTCTCCGATGAAAAAGAGGTGATCTCAAGGTAAGGTGCGGCAGGAAACAATTATCCGATCGCGGCAAGGATCTCATCCGTGGTCCGGACCCTGCCCATCCGTTTTAGGACAAAGTTTACTGCGGCATGGTGCTGCTCTGCGGTCATCGAGGCCATCGCATCCTCAGAAAATACCTGCTCAAAGCCGTACTCGTAGGCAAAGCGTGCCGTGCTTTCCACACCGTAATCGGTGGCGATCCCGCACAGCACGATCGTATCCATTCCTCTCCGCCTGAGCTGGAGTTCGAGATCCGTGCCGTAGAATGCACCCCACTGTTTCTTTCCTATTATCACATCAGTGGGAACAGGCGCGATCTCCGGGACAAATTCCGACCAGTCCGGGGGCATGGTCCCGGGCCGGGAAAAGGTTGTATCGCTTGTTACCGCAAGCATGGTCTCCGGTGTCGAGACCACGTGCACCAGGAAGACCGGCATGGCATTTTTCCGGAATGCCTGAACCAGCCGGGCGGCGTTTCTTATGACATCTGCTGCAGAATGAGGCTCTGTAGGCCGGGCGGCAATTCCTTTCTGGAGATCGATAACGACAAGTGCGGTTGTTTTTTTGGGAAGACTGAGTTCCGGCATAGTGATCACGGGAAGGTAGGGTGCGGGCTGTTATTTATGCACTGTGGTGACTGCAGGCCCGTTCTCCGGGGCGTTCTTTGGGCAGTCCGGCGCCCTTCCCTGCCGGCTACATCATGCCATCCGGGGGAATTACCCCGGACTCCGCGGCGTACTCCTTGTCCGGCACATCACGGGTCACGCGGATAATGACAACCACGGCAATGCAGAGGACAAACGCGACCAGGTACACGGCCTGGTACCCGAGCACGGAGAGGGCCGGGGTCAGCTTTGCGACAAGCGGCGTACCGTCCCGGGGGATGCCGGCCATGTACATGCGGATGGCAAAGACGCTCTGGAAAAAGGCGATCCCGGCAACCATGCCCACGTGCCGGACGGTCATGAGCACGCCTGACCCGTCTCCCACCGAATCGGGAGGGCAGTGGCCCATGACCAGCCGGGCATTGGGGCCAAAGAACGCGGCGGTGGAGACCCGGGTGATGAGCATGCCGGCCACGATTACAATCACAAAGGTGAGGGGGTTAAAGGTAAAGAAGATGAGAAATCCACCGGCGGCAAGCCCGACTGCGGCCATGGAGATAAGAATGCTTCCGTGCCGGTCGGCAAGGCTCCCGGCTGCCGGGGCAACAAGGATCGAAAGGAGCGCCGGGGCAGTCATGATCAGGCCGGCAAGCGACGGGTCAAGGTGCCGGGAGTTGATCAGGTACAGCGGCATGAGGTACGTGACCCCGGAAAAGAGGGTGGTGACGATCAGGCAGGCAAGGATGCCCAGGCAGAAATCGCGGTTGTGTACAAGCGCCGGGTTGATGAGGGGATCGGGGTTATGCCGCTCGCGCATAATAAAGATCCCGCCGATGATCGCGCCGACAATAAAGAGGAGCAGGAGCACCGCGTCCGGTGTGCCCGGTACCTGGAAGAACGTAAATGCCGCAAGCATGAGCACCAGGGCCGCGACAAAAAGCGACGGGCCGGTGAAATTGAGGGGTTTTTGTTCGGTGGTCCCGGACGCGGACGGGAGGCAGTACCAGCTCAATACAAGGGTGGCAAGGACGATGGGGAGGTTGAGGAAGAAGATCCACCGCCAGCCGGCGTACTGCGAGACAAAGCCTCCGATACCCGGGCCAAGAGCATAGCCGGCCGCAGACATGGCGATTAAAAGCCCCAGCGATTTACCGCGGACCGAGACCGGCAGGTACGTGGTAATGATCGCCGGCCCGATCGCAGAGAACATCGCTGCCCCGGCCCCCTGGAGGATCCTGAACACGATCAGGCTTGTTATGTCCGGCGCGATCCCGCACAGGAAGGATCCAAGGCCAAAGAGCACAAGGCCCAGCAGGAACATGTGCCGGAACCCGTACCGGTCGCCCAGTTTTCCCATAAAGAGGATCAGGCCGGTGATCGTGAGCATATACGAGATGATGATGAGTGTGCCAACGCCCACCGGGATCTGCCACGCCTTAATAATTGAAGGGACGGTGATGTTGACCACGCTCATGTCGAGCGCGCCCATCAGCGAGGCAAGCGAAGCCGTGGCTACAATAAGGTGCTGGGCTGGGATGTTGCCGGGATCCGTAAGCGGGCGGAGGGAGGGTAACGAGAACTTCAACAGATTACACGTTTTGTATAATCACAGATAAAAAGCACCTGTTTTATGAAAGGACCAAAAAAGAAAAATCTCCCCGGCCTTTGCGGAAAATGCCGGGGGTGTTTTCAGCACTTCCTGAGTTTTTCACCCAGCCATGGGACAAAATCCTTTTTTCGGGACATTACCCCGGGAAGCCGGGCGGGAAGAGGCGTGCCAAAGACTTTCGTAAGCAGCCCGGCATCGCCGGCCCCGTAAAGGTCGCTTGCGTTTTCGGGGATATTGGTAAAGAGGGCAAGCGAGAGGGCGGCTCCCGATTTGTCCCGGGCTTTTTCAAGCGCCGCGGCAATCTCGCTGTCCCGGGCCCGGTTCCATGCAAAGGCCGGTACCATAACCTGCGCGATCTCCACGCTCCGGTCTGCAAGCGTGAAGAGCTTGGTATCCCGGGCCAGGAGGGCATCAAGCGGTACGCCCGAGAGGTCCATGCCGGCTTCGAGGAGTTCGACTGCGAGTTTTTCCGCGTCTTCCCCCGCAATCCCCGCCAGGTACTTTACCGCAGTTTGATCCTGGTGGGTTGTTGTGGACATGCGCAGGCCCAGCGTATCTGAAAGGATGCCGCACAACAGGATCCCTGCGATCTCCCGTGACGGGCTAAGGCCGGCCTCGCGGAACTTCATGGTAATAATCGTGGAGGTGGCCCCGACCGGGTCGTTGAAGAAGCGGATGGGCCGGAGCGTGGTGATCGCCCCGAGACGGTGGTGGTCGATGATCTCCACTACGTCAGCTTCCTCGATCCCGGGGACTGCCTGCGAGGCCTCGTTGTGGTCGAGCAAAACCACCGGGCGGCGCACGTCATCGAGCAGCGTGGTCCTGGTCAGGATGCCGCGGAGTTTTCCGTCCGGCGATACAACGCACGCTGCCCGGAACGTGGAACCAGCAACAACCTGGCGGGCCTTTGCGATCGTTTCGGTGCAGGCAAGGACCGGGACCCTGGTCTCCATCATGGCCCGGGCGGGAAGCGCGAGGTTGATCATCTTGCCCACCCCGAACGCGTCGAGTTTTGTGGAAAGGACCGAGACCCGGTGCTGCTGTGCGGCTGAAATGACCCGGCTTCCCACCGGCGCGCCTTCCGCAATGATAAGCGCCGCGATCCCTGCCGAGACAAGTGCGAGCTGGGCCGGCTCGTTGTCCCCGACAACCGCAATATCCTTCTCGGTCATCTTTGCAAGAGTGACATGCAGGGCATCGATCGCGATATACACCCGGCCTTCAAGCGTTGCATGAGCACTGACCAGGACTTCTGCAGAAAGGATCCGTGCAAGCGTCCCGATAGGCACCGGTGTCACTGCAAGGGTGGCGAGGTGCAGGGTATCGATGTAGGCATTGGCAAGGGCGTGCTCCCCGATCATCCCGGCGGGTTTTCCCTCTGCGTCCGTGATGATCACGTTTCGTAATTCCTCCTTTGCCATGAGGGCGGCAACGTCCACGGCCGGGACATCCTCGGAAAGGGCAAAGACCGGCTTATACGTGATATCGGCAAGGGTGGGTTCGACCGTGGGAATAAACGCCGGGGCGGCCACACCGTAGCGTTCGAGCATGAACTTTGACTCGCCGTTAAGTTCCCCGCACCGCGCCGGCACGTACCGGCCCGGCTCGGAACGGTTTTTGAAATCCGCGTACCCGAGCACACTTGCAATGCTGTCCGTGTCGGGCTGGCGATGGCCAAAGCAGTAGATCTGGGTCATGGGAAGATTCCTTTTCGCGCCTGATGGTAATGCTGATTTATCATTTGCTTTTCCCGGTTCATAAGGTACGGGCCCGGCAGTTTTTTTCCCAGATCAGGTGGTATGCCCGGATCCTTTAAGTGCCTTGTAGCCGGCAATTTTTCATCAGATGCGATGAGTATGTGGGATGAAATGCAATGGTTGAATATGACTTTTTGACGGAAAAAACCGCATTTTTTTAGGAATGAGTACCCTCGATGAGACAAAAAAATAGCGCCAGCATCCCCATCATTATCAACCATGAACAAAGGATAAGTCCGCTTGTGTCTTCAGCCATATTGTGAATATTACCTCCTTCATTAAGGAGGATGTAACCCGCAAGCCAGAAGAAAAAAACCATATTGACTGCGATGACTCCAAGAATATATTTTCGATAGCGCTGGTAATACATCTGGATTTCTGCCCATTGCAATGGTTCACCGGGGTACCATCCTGCCGGTACCGCCCTCCCGTAAAAGGGAAAACCGGACATAAAGCCCCAGATGAGAAATGCCAGCGGCCAGAATACGGTTACCAGGACCAGCAAAACAAGGGCCATCAGGGAAAACGGGAGGTCCTTTGCCCCGGTGTCAGGAAACAGGGTGACGACAATGGGGATGGATGCCAAAGCGAGCCCCCCAAAAAACAAAATGATATCCTTCCAGTAAGTGTAAATCTCACTGCCCTTTTCCTGCAGGCTCATCTGCCTGATTTTTTATAAGTGCCCCTATAAAACCCATTGGTCCGGCCGGGAATGTCCCTGCGGGGGATCAGATTTCCGGGAAGACCCGCTGCCCGATCCGGAATGTTTATCTTTTGTTCCTGCCAAACCATGATAGTTCGAAATAGAACTATTTCGGAACCGAACGATCATACCCATGACCAGCCTGTTACAGTTTGCAGCAAAAAAAAGCGAGCGGGCAAGGAGCCTGCTTGCCCTCTATGTGATCCATTCGCTCTCAAAGGGAGAAAAATCCGGCTATGATATCCTCAAGGAACTCGGGGAGCTCACGGAGGGAAACTGGGTCCCAAGCAAGGGCACGCTCTATCCCCTGCTCCACCAGCTTGAAGAGGAGGGACAGATTGTTTCGGTCCCAAAGACCACCGGCGCCCGGGCCCGGGCAGTCTTTTGTCTTACCCCCCTCGGGAAGGAGACGCTCAAACGGATCCGGGCCCACAGCGGGGAGCACCACAAAAAAATGGCACACTACCGCCAGGTGATTACCGCGATATTTGGCGATACCATCCACCCTGAGCTGAACCTGCTCTTCGAGATAAAGACGCTCCTTGATGAGGTGCAGAAAGAAAATGAGCCGGAGGCAATGAAGATCCTCCGGCGCTGCCGCGACGAACTTAAAAAGAGTGTGAACCGGACATGACTACAGCAGTTGCAGTACACGAACTGACCAAATCGTTTGGCTCCCTTGTTGCCGCGGACCGGGTCAGCTTTGCCATCGAGCAGGGCGAGATCTTCGGGTTGCTTGGCCCAAACGGCGCAGGAAAGACAACCACGCTCTCGATGCTCTCCACCATCCTTGAACCAACCTCGGGATCTGCCACGATCATGGGGATTGATATCCAGAAAGATCAGGATGGCGTGCGAAAGGCAATCGGGATCGTATTCCAGGACCAGAGCCTTGACGAGGAACTGACCGCGTGGGAGAACATGGACTTCCACGGCCGGCTCTACCGGATCCCAAAAGAGGTCCGCGAGCAGCGCACCGATGAGCTCCTCAAACTCGTGGAGCTCTATGACCGGCGAAACGATATCGTCAAGACGTTCTCCGGCGGGATGCGGCGGCGCCTGGAGATCGCACGGGGACTCCTGCACCACCCTCAGGTCCTCTTTTTGGATGAGCCCACCATCGGCCTTGACCCACAGACACGAAACCTGCTCTGGAAGTACATCGAGACCTTAGCAAAGGAGAAGAACATCACGATTATTCTCACCACCCACTACATGGAGGAGGCAGACCGGCTCTGCAACCGGATCGCGATCATCGACCACGGGAAGATCATTGCCATGGACACGCCGGCCCGGCTCAAGGATGCTATCGGTGGCGACGTGGTGACCATCCACTCGCCGGACACGGCAAAGATCCCAGCCGCGCTCCCTGTACCCTGGGTAAAACGGCAGGAGACCCGCGAGGGCGAGATCATCCTGACGCTTGAAAATGCCGAGCAGCATTTAAGCGAGATCGTGACCCGCCTGAACGCTGAGCAGATCGAGATTACCTCGATCTCGGTGCACAAGCCAACGCTCGAAGACGTTTTCCTCTCCTACACGGGAAAGACCATCCGTGAAGAGGATATCAGCCGCAAGGATTCGATGCGGATGCATTTCCGTATGATGAGGCACTAACCATGGATATCGTATACACCATCTGGCTCCGGAGCATGAAGCGGTATGTCCGCTCACGGAGCCGTATCGTGGGCAGCATCGCCATGCCGCTCTTCCTTCTGGTCTTTTTGGGTTTTGGCCTCAACTCGGTGGTGAGCGCCGCATCGCTCGGACAGCAGTACATCCTGTTCCTGATACCGGGCATGGTTGCGATGACCGTGCTCTTTACCTCGGTTTTTTCCGGCATCCAGATCATCTGGGACAAGCAGTTTGGGTTTTTGAAAGAGACGCTTGTTGCCCCGGTAACACGGCTTGAGATCATGTTTGGCCAGACTGCCGGCGGGGCGACAACTGCGGTGATCCAGGGAATCATCATTATGGTGCTCGCCGTGCTCCTCGGGTTGCGGATCCAGAACCCGGCCGGGTTCTTCATTGCGCTCGCCTTCATGATCCTTGTCGGGATCGCGTTTACCGCCTTTGGGATCGCGGTCGCTTCAAGGATGGAGGACATGACCGGCTTCCAGCTGATCATGAACTTTGTCGTCTTCCCGCTCTTTGGGCTTTCAGGAGCGCTCTTTCCGATCAGCTCCCTGCCTGCATGGCTTAAGCCGGTCACCCTGCTCGACCCGCTCACGTACGGCGTTGAAGGGATCCGGTACGGCCTGACCGGGGCCTCGCAGATAAACCCGCTGGTGAGCGCCGCGGTGATCGGCGGGTTTGCGGTTGCGATGACGCTCGTGGGAGCGTACCTCTTCCGGAAAGTCTCGGTGTAATTCCGGGCAACCCTTTTTTGCACTCCTACCGATACTTTTTTTGTTCCTCCGTTCAATTCCTCTGACAGGTGAACCTCAATTGAGCGATGAGATTATTGTTGTCAGCACGCCGTACCTGCCGGGCCATAAGATCACAAAGACCCTTGGCTTTACCTGGGGCCTGATAGTCCGGAGCCGGGGCCTGGGGCGGAACATCACTGCCGGACTGCGTTCGCTTGCGGGAGGAGAGATCCATGAATACACGCAGCTTTTGAACCAGTCACGGCAGGAGGCACTCGACCGGCTCAAAGAGCACGCCGCAACAATGGGCGCAAACGCAGTGATCGGGGTCTCGTTTGACTCGTCCGAGACCGGCGGGGTCATGACCGAGGTGCTTGCGTATGGCACCGCGGTCGTTGTTGAGCCGGAGACGGGAGCGGCAAGCCCGGTCCGGCTCGGATGACGTCAGGCAGTTCACTCTTTTTTTAAGCCTGATGCGGGATCGGGTTCTCCGTTTCTCTTTACCCGGACAAGCGTCAGGATATTCCGGTGGTTCTTATGCTGGTAGGTCACGATATCTGCGGCCTGCCGGATAAATGCGATCCCGATTCCCCCGGTTGTATCCGGGCCCGGCGCCTGAAGGGGGTTGTACGCCGGTGCGGAATCGGCAATCTCCACGGTTACTTTTGCGGGTGTTGCCGTGCACCGGATCCCGATCTCACCGGGCCTGCCCTTATAGCCGTGCCGGACGATGTTTGTCAGGACTTCCTTTACCGCGGCGCTTATCTCCCGGATCGCGCCCGGCGGGAACTCCTGTGCGCCCATGATCTCTTCGATCTCATCGGTGACACGGAAGATCTCTTCTGTTTTTGCCGGGATTTTTATCTCGAAATGGTTGATGGCTCTCCTCTCCTGTTACCGGCCCGGGTGATTCCATCCGTGTACGAGTGTTGGAGAGGCCGGGATTTAAGGGGAGGGTACAGGGGTGGATCCGTCATGGGACTTCCTGGGCTGTCTCACAAATACCGTCTCCGGGAAAGATACGCTCCCCTGTGGAAAAATACGCCCAGATCGAGCCCGGATTTCCCATTTCCGATCCGGCTCCTTCCCGGAAAAGCCCGTAAAACGCCCGGATTGAGTTCGCGTGGAAAAGAAGCCTGAAATGAGCCCTGTTTGCCGAAATACGCCCGCTTTCGATGTCAGATATTGGCTACCAAAGGCCCATAAATCGAGGATCTTTTTGCCACGTAGTTTTACCCATCCGGGCCCGGATCGGCCAACAGAACGCGGCTATTGCAATCTTTTTTTCCGACGGAGAGAAGGAAAAAAATGGGGGGATCGGTATATGGTTCTGATATTTAGGCAGTTGATTTGCATATCCTACCGGGGTAAAAGAGTACTCGTTGACTCCCCTCTTATCCGGCCCTGCCATATACCACAAAATTTCGTCCCCGCAATCCGTGTAAGATGACGAGGTGAGAGGGTGAAGTACCCATCATCGTCATTTGCCCATCTGATCGTATTTGCGGGTCTGGCGTTTCATGGATCTGGTTTTCTTCATTAAGACCGGTTTTTCCATTTTCAGGTTTGCCAGTGTTTCAACTTCCCGTATACAGTACCGCCCAGTATATTGTCCTGATAAGGCGGTGAAGCGGCTTTTTGCCCAGTGAGGCTTTGCTGATGACGCTAAATACCCCATACCGGTATGCTTTTTTTCTTACGGTGCGAGAATCATTGGCAGTGAAAAGAATAAACGGGGTTGAGGTACCCCGGGAGCGCAATTCGCGAAGCAACATAATCCCGTTCATGCATCCTTGCATGTCGTACTCAGAAACAATCGCATCTGCCGATGACGTTTGCAACCATTCAAGGGCAGATTCTCCGGAATTGAGGATCTTTACCGTAAACGACCCTATCCTTTCGCAGAGTGCTGCAACAATCGTGCAGGTATCCGGATTGTTATCGACATACAGGAGATGGATCATGGGGATATCTCACTCGTGCCTCAGTGCATCGATCGGGTTAAGATTAGCCGCCTGCCACGCCGGGTATACTGCACAGGCAATGCAGATGATAATCCCAAACACCACACCTTCCACTACCGAGCTCATACTGGAAACCGTAAACAGGTACTTGGTAGTACCAAGCATCAGCGCACTCACCGCATAACCCGCAAGGAGGCAGAGAACTCCTCCGACAAGGCTCCCAACGACACCGATAATCCCGGCTTCGTAGATGAACATGCTCATCACCTCCCGTTTCTGGGTGCCGATGCTGCGCATGATCCCGATCTCCTTGATCCGCTCAGATACCGACATCATCATGATGTTGAAGATGGAGACGCCGGCTACTACCATGGAGATGCCGCCGATTGCGGTGACAAAGAGCGTTACTGTACTAAATGTCGAATAGATCGTTGCAAGCGTTGCCTGGCTGTCGGTGACCGTTACGGTCTTCTCCCGGGTATTCCGGTTGAGCTGCTTTTCAATGGTTGTTGTGACCCCGGCGGTAGTGCCGCTTGTTACCTTTACGACAACCTCATTGTACTCATATTGATCATTGTACGTGTTCTCAAACCAGTCCTGGGTAACAACGATCGCACTGTCCGTGCTGATATCAAAACTCATCCCCCGCTCCGGGATGATGCCGGTCACCCGGAGTGTCCCGTACTCGCCATCCTGCCCGATCGTGATCCGGGATCCGACCTGGACATTATGGTCCGATGCGAACGTCGCCCCGACAAGGCAGCCGGAATTCCCGTTACTGTAGTCCCCGGATTGAAGAGTGGGAAGCAGGTCTTTTACCTTGTCGGTCGGGAGGCCGTAGATAGTTGCCACGATGTCGGTGCTGCCCACGCCGACCGACATGTGTTCGGATGTGGAGTGGACCGGGATCGCAACGTTCGGGGCAACGGCCCGTTCGATCTGCTGGTAATTCTGGTCGGAAAGGTACATGTTCTGTGAACTTCCCCCACTGCCTCCGCCACCCGGTCCCATTCCGCCGCTGCCGGAGTATGGGGTGACGATCACGCTGTCTCCCACGGACGAGAGGCTGGAACTGATATCCTGGGTCATGCTGTTCCCAAGAATTCCCATGGCGCCGATGGCAACTACCCCGATAATGATCCCAAGCATCGCAAGGGACGAACGAAGCATATGAATCCGGATATTGCGTTTTGAGATCTCCCAGAAAATCCCGCTCATGATGCGATTCTCCCGTCAACGATCCGGACCGTCCGGTCCGTGTACTCTGCAACATTGGGGTCATGGGTCACTACAATGATCGTAGCACCTTTCCGGTGCAGCTCGCTCATGAGTTCCATGATGCTTGCCCCGGTCTTTGAATCGAGGTTACCTGTCGGTTCATCGCACAGGAGGATATCGGGATCATTGATAAGTGCCCGGGCTATTGCGACCCGCTGCTGCTGGCCGCCGGAGAGTTCGAGCGGGGTGTGGGTGTACAACCGTTCATCGAGCTGGACGGCGCGGAGTTTTTCAATTGCCTTGTTCTCATCTACCTGCCGCTGCGACTTGAGCATCTGGGGAAAATTGACGTTCTCGATAACGTTTAACAGGGGGAAGAGGTTGAAGTACTGGAAGATAAATCCGATCCGGTCCCTCCGCAGGTTGGTGAGTTCGGTGTCGTTCATATCGCGGACCCCGATCCCGGAGATAAAGATATCCCCGTATGTGGGCGTATCAAGGCAGCCCATCATGGTAAGAAGTGTTGACTTGCCGGAACCGGATGGCCCCATGATCGAGATGAACTCCCCGTGTTCCACGGAAAAGGAGATATGGTTTATCGCAGTCACATCTCCCGATTTGAGTGGGTAAATCTTGACGACATCCTTAAACTGGATGACCGGTGCCATGACCTGGCCTCACTGTTTCCGATTCTTTTTCATATACAGGTAGCCGCCCGCACCGATCACGACAATGGCAACAACGACAAGCACCGGGAGCATTCCCGGACCGGCATTGCTTTGCGAAGCCTGCTGGGCAGTTGTCAGGTCAATATCCTGGGTTGAAGTGATCACGTTGCCGTCACTATCCTTGAAGGACTGCTTGAGGGGAATGCTCTTTGTTCCCTCAGGGACGGAGAAGGTAAGTTCGAAACTGCCGAAATCGTCAGGTTTGAGTGTCCCGATCACGTAATTCTGGTAGGGATCTTCCGGAACTGCCGGGGAAAGAGCGGTGATCGTTACACCATTTGCATTTAAAAGTCCGGCATTGGTTGAATCACCGTTGACCGTGTAGACCGTGCCATTGGCGGTAATAACGATGTTGCTCATCACCGGGTCGGCCTGCTGCTTGTCTGTGGTGAACTGGATTGGAAGGGTCGAATCGATGCTGTGTGCGTTATCGCCATTGTCGTAACCGACCACCAGGTTCAGGGTGGTGGGTGCATTTGGTGTAACCGTGAAATTGACCAGCGTCATGGCTCCTGACGGGAGGTCCCCAATATAGGTCTGCGATGGCGTAAGTGTAGCGCCATCACCGGAAACCGTGAAGATCACATTGTGTACATCGTCGGACCGGGGGTTTGCGATCTGCACGCTGATCGTGTTCTTCTTTCCCTGGGTATAGGCATCCGGCTGGTCCTGGATGGTCATGACCAGCGGGCGGTTATCCACCTTGACCAGTCCTTGGTAGTGCATGGACTCGCCATCCTGGAACGAAAGGGAGAAGGTGGGGTAGTAGTTGCCGTCACTCGCATTGGTGGTAATCGAAAACGTAAACGGCTCTGTCTGGAGAGGACCGATGTTTTGCGAGGAATCATAGGTACCGCTTGTCAGCCGGATATCGGTATCGCTGAACGATGCATGATTTACCACCATGCTCGTGTTGGTATTGCCGTTGATCACCTGGTACGTGACCGTACCGCTGTCACCGGAAAAAAAAGCGCCCGGGTAATACGTAACATTAGAGACATATACGCTGGAATCTGCCGAGAGAGAATAAGGCGTAGGGTAGGCAGACACCGGAATCGCAAAGATCCCCAGCGTAACGGCAAGGAGCAAAAATATCCCGCTCACGGAGCCGGGGAATTTTTTTTGTCTCACTCTTTCCTGCATCTGGCCGGCCGGTCTTTCCGTTGGGGAAAGTTTCCCGTTATCGGGAGTGGCCCGTGGGTGTATGGTCTGGATCATATATTGTTCCTCAAGTGTTGTAGTAATTTTCTTTACTACTTTCAGGATCCCGTATATGAGTCAGGACTTAAAAAATGTATTCATCACAGTAGTTAAATTTTTAACAACTCAATGCTAACAAGGAGTCATATGGAGAGCGTCTCCCCGGATCTGGTAAAAGCACTCAACGAGCTCGGGCTCTCGACCACAGAGGCTGTTGTCTACGCTGCGCTGGTCCTGTATGACAACGCGGAAGCAAAAGATCTCATCGAATATCTCTCGCTGTCCAAGCCAAGCGTGTACGAGGCACTTGACCGCTTGTCAGATATCGGACTTGCCGTAAAAAGGGTCTCAAAGCCGGCGCGGTACAGCCCGGTATCCCCGCATCTTGCCATCGATCTGATTTTGGGCAGTCACCGGAAAGCCGCAGACCGGGCACTTGCCGAGCTTGAAAAACTGGAGCACTTAAAGGTCGGGACCGAAAAAGAGGAAGCGCTCTGGACCATTTACGGGGACAAGAGCACGGAGTATAAGATCCGCGATCTTTTCAGGAAAGCAAAAAAGGAGATCGGGTGCATGATCGGGGAACGGTATCTCCCATGCCTCGAGGATATCCACATAAAGGATATCCCGCTGCAGCTGCTCGTTATATCCGAAAAACCCGGTCTCGAACAAAAACTAAAAGAGCAGTTCCCGGGAAAGAAAGCCTCCATCCGTGTCATCTCCCCGGCAGCATTTTCAACCCCTCCTCCCTTTGCCCCCCCGGAGTTTAAAGAGATGCAGAAGCTCATGACGGTTGAAAACATCCTTGAACTGATCGTTGACAATGAAGAAATGCTCTTAGTCCCGCCGTTTATTACCAACACCATCTCGGTTCTCAACACGCGGAACAAGGGTGCGGTTCTCCAGATCAAAATGATGAACCAGATGAACTGGAAGCGTTTCATTAAAGGAGGGGAGGGGGATGCGTTTCCTTCTTCCCCGCAGCCGGCCCCCGGGAAGAATCAAAAGCCGGGCAGTTAGGGAGTATCCTCCCTGAGACCGGCCGCCCTTTGCAATAACGCCCTTTTTTGCTCCTGCCCCCTCCTGCGGCCCATCCGGAAAATCAGGGCGAAAAAAAGCCCGCTGTATTGCAGGTTTAAACGGCCATATTTTTGGCCGGATTTAAAAAATAATGGCAAAATGGCGTTTTTTCCGAGGGCGTGGACACCATTTCCTGTGGAACCGGAAAAAGAGGTTACCGGAACGGTAATCCGGGCTCATTTCGGGCCCGGAAAAGCGTAGCCCGAATGGGGTTTTGGCCTTCCCAAACCTCTCGTTGACAGCCCCCATGGGAAGATGCGGACAGAGCTGTCCGAGTGAGCAGCTATCCTTATTGCCCCGCTCTTTCAAAATGTATGGGAACATGGCCAAGCCTTTCAGACAACATTATGAATCGTTTTTGCGGTATGCCCCGCTCAGTATCGTTGGGGTCTGCCTGTTGGCCAGTGTCGGCTGGATTGCCGCTTCTGATTACCTGACCTATTACTTCGTCCGCGGCAACCAGAATTTTTTCATGATATCCATCGCAGCCGATCTGGCATATATCTGTTTTATCACGGTATTCCTGTATGTGGCTATCCGGTATTACCTCAATGAGATCCAGACGGTAAACCGGCGCGCATACGAAACACTGAAACAAAGCGAGCAGGACTGCCGGATTACCAATCACAAACTTCACCTGATGACAGATATCGCGTACCAGGATATCCAGAATAAGATCAACAGCGTGATCGCATTCTCCGATATGAGCAGGAGCAAGACCCCGGAGCAGCGCGAGGCATTCCGGCAGAAAGGGGTCCAGCAGCTTAAACAGGTTCTCGATCTCATCGCCAAGACCAAGGATTACCAGCAGATGGGGGTGGAGCGCGAGACGTGGGTTGATGTGCAGGAAACCGTGAAAACCCAGTGGGCCCATGTGGATTCGCCGCCGGGTGTCACCATGTCTGCGGACGTGCACGGGTTACGGATCTATACCGATCCGGTGATCGAGCGCGTATTTTTCAACCTCATGAGCAATGCCATCAAGCACGGCAAAACCACGAAACATATCAGCGTATCCGTGGAGGAAACCGATGGCGGTGCGGTGCTCCGGTTTGAGGATAACGGGATCGGCATTGCAGCCGCACATAAACCGCAGATCTTCGAGCGGATTGTAGGCGGTCCCGGCAAGTTCCACCTGTTCTTTGTCAGGGAATGCCTGACCCTGTACGGGATGTCCATCGCAGAGACCGGGGAAGAGGGGAAAGGCGCCCGGTTTGAGATCCGCATCCCGTGGAAGATGTGCCAGGTGGCATAACCTTCTTTATCCTGTGTAATGCCCTTTCTCTGCCGACAGGCAGGACATCGGCAGTAACCGATCTGCCCTGTGTTGTTTTTTGGATCGGATTTGGATACTGCCCTGCCGGAATTAAAAACATCGGCAGCATGCCTGCCGGCCTATTGTTCCGTGATCTCCTGAAATCCGCATGCTGCCGCGTCCCTGCGGGCGGGTTTTAGCGTGATGCAAATGATGCGGTCTTCCCCAGTGCTTTTTTCCTGAGCACGTTGCATTCCGCCGACTTGTCGATAAGGATCGTCAGGTTTGCGAAATTATCATTCAATGTATAGAATGATTATTCGATAAAAAGAACAACCAACTTCTTCCAAAACAGGCCTTCTCTTCCCAGCCACAGCTCTATACCTGGCCCCAAAAGGGAAGATCCCCTACAAAAAAATAAGCCCAAATCAGGCCCGGATTTCCTCTTTCCGACCCGGCCCCCTCCCGGAAAAGCCCGTAAAACGCCCGGATTGGGTTCGCGTGGAAAATAAGCCTGAAATGAGCCCCGTTTGCCGAAATTCGCCCGCTTTCGATGTCAGATATTGGCCGCCAAAGGCCCATAAATCGAGGATCTTTTTGCCATGTAGTTTTTCCCGTCCGGGCCCGGATCGGCCAACAGAACGCGGCTATTGCGAAAGTTGTTTTTGGCAGATCCTCCGACGTGGATTTAGGGGGGTGGCCGGGAAATGGGGGTAAAACGGACCGGTGGGGGTTGGTGGCGGCTTGGCCGGTCCTGTCACTCTGCCATAATCCTTATCCTGATGCATCAGGAGAATATACGTGATGGAAAAGATCGGAAGAACAGGAATCCTTCTCGCGATCACCGGATTTATCGTGGCGATCGTCTTGTCCTGGCTGAATTTCCTGTTTTTTATTTTCGGCATCATCCTGATCGGTGCAGGATTGATCTGCCTGCAATCCGATCCCCCGAAATGGACTGAATTACGCGGGAGATAAGTTGCCGCGGGTGTGTTGCCTGTGTTCATGACTTTCCCAATCAGAACCGCAACAAATAACGCTACAGAATTTATAAAATCCTGTATTATTCACCGGTCTTGAACAGCCATGAGCGAAGAGCCTGAGGTAGTGACGCGGAAAAAAAGGATCGATCCCCAGCTGAGAGCTGCGGGATGGACCATTGCACCCTATCAGGCAGGCATGGATCTCTCCCGGTATTCCCGGTACGCCCTTGAGGAATTTCCAACCACTAATGGACCGGCCGATTATGCACTCTGCCTTGACGGGAAGATCGTTGCCGTAATCGAGGCAAAGAAACTCACGCTCGGCCCGCAGAATGTTCTCACCCAGGCCGAGCGGTACGCTCAGGGGATCTCCGGCAGCCCGTTCAATTATTCCGGGTTCCGCGTCCCTTTTATCTATTCAACCAATGGCGAGATCATCTGGTACCACGATCTCCGCAACTCTTTGAACCGGTCCAGCACGGTTTCGCATTTTCATACCCCTGACGCACTTGCTGAACGGCTGAAGGATAAATTCGAGTCTTCATGCCAGCACCTTTTTGAATGGGAAAATGTGCACCCGATGATCCGCCCCTACCAGGCCGAAGCGAACGCGGCAATCGAGCAGGCCATCCGGGACCGGAAGCGCCAGATGCTTGTGGCGATGGCGACCGGGACTGGCAAGACCTACACGATGGTAAACGAGACGTTCCGGCTGATGGAATCCGGTGTGGCCAAGAGGATCCTGTTTCTTGTGGATCGCCGGGCTCTTGCTGCTCAGGCAGTCAAGGCGTTTGCGTCCTTTGAAGCACGGCCGGGGCTGAAGTTCGACAAATCGTACGAGGTCTACAGCCAGAGGTTTTTCCGGGAGGATTTTGAGGAGGAAGAGAAGTTCGATCCCAAAGTACTTCCCTCGAATTATCTTCTTGAGCCAAAACCCGGTCTTGCATTTGTTTATGTCTGCACGATCCAGCGGATGACGATCAATCTCTTCGGGCGTAATGCGGTTTTTGGTTCCAGCGATGAACCGATCGATGAGGATGCCGAGCAGATGGATATCCCGATCCATGCCTTTGATCTCATTATTGCTGACGAGTGCCACCGGGGATATACCGCTGCGGAACAATCGGTGTGGCGTAAAACGCTCGATCATTTCGATGCGATCAAGATCGGCCTGACGGCAACACCGGCGGCTCATACAATGGCATATTTCCGGGAGATTGTGTACAAGTATGATTATGCCCGGGCTGTGCGGGAAGGATTCCTTGTCGATTACGATGCAGTTGCGCTTGATTCGAACGTGCGGATGAACGGGATCTTCCTGCAGGCCGGCGAGCAGGTCGGGGTGATCGATGCATCATCGGGTGCCCAATCGTTCGACAACATGGAGGACGAGCGGCAGTTTGATACAACTGAAGTCGAGCGTTCGATTACCTCGCCGGATTCCAACCGGAAGATCCTTTCCGAGATCCGGAAGTACGCAGAAGAGCACGAGCAGCGGTTCGGAAGGTTCCCGAAAATCCTGATCTTTGCCGTGAATGACCTGTCGCATACCTCTCATGCAGACCAGCTGGTGGATATTGCCCGGGACGTGTTCGGGAAAGGTGATTCGTTTGTCCAGAAGATCACAGGCAAGGTTGACCGGCCTCTCCAGCATATCCGCGAGTTCAGGAACCGGCCAATGCCTGCCGTTGTGGTGACGGTGGACATGCTCTCAACCGGTGTCGATATCCCGGACCTGGAGTTCATTGTTTTCCTGCGGCCGGTGAAATCCCGTATCCTCTTCGAGCAGATGCTTGGCCGGGGAACACGCAGGGGCGAGCGATGCCCGGATAAATCCCACTTTGTTGTCTTCGATTGTTTTGGCGGGACGCTGCTTGATTATTTCCGGCAGGCAACCGGGATCACCGCTGAGCCTCCCGAGAAGGAGACACGATCGATCGTGCAGGTCATCAAGGATGTCTGGGACAACCGGGACCGGGACTATAATATCCGGGTACTGGTCCGGAGACTCCAGCGGATCGACAAAGAGATGAGCGGACATGCCCGCGACCTGTTCGCTGCATATGTTCCGCTGGGCGACCTGAAACGCTATGCAAGCGATCTTACCCATGCCCTCGGGCAGGATTTCACCGGAACGATGACCCTTCTCCGGAACCCGGCATGCCAGGACCTGCTGCTTCACTATCCCCGGCCCGAGCGCTCGCTGCTGGTTGCGTACGAGAATGTGGATACAGTCAGTTCCCGGTATTTGATCCGGGACTCAGCGGGACACGAATACAAGCCGGAGGATTATCTCACAGCGTTCTCAACTTTTGTTAAGGAAAACCCGGAACATATCGAGGCAATCCGGATCCTGCTGGACCGGCCAAAAGACTGGGGAACGGACGCACTCTCCGAGTTAAAGCAGAAACTTGCGGCCACCCGGTACCGGTTCACGGTCGAAAACCTCCAGATGGCACACAAGGTGCGGTACAACAAGGCGCTCGTGGATATCATCTCGATGGTAAAACACGCCGCCCGCGAGGAGGAGCCGCTCTGTACTGCAGAGCAGCGGATCCACCGGGTCTTCGACAAGATGTCCCTTGCCACCTCATTGACTCCCGAGCAGCAGCAGTGGCTCGATAAAATCCGTGAACATTTAATTGCGAACCTCTCAATCAGTAAGGACGACTTTGATAGCATCCCGATCTTTGCGAATGTCGGCGGGTGGGGCAAAGCGAACCGGGTCTTTGACGGGCAGCTGCCCGACCTGATCCGGCAGTGGAATGAGGCTATTGCAGCATGAGTGACGTTGTCCAAAAACTGTGGGGGTTCTGCCACACCCTGCGGCATGACGGTATCGATTACGGGGATTATATCGAGCAGATCACGTATCTCCTGTTCATCAAAATGGCCGATGAGCGGGGCGTGAAACTTCCCGAAGGCTGCGACTGGAAAACCCTCATGGAGAAGTCCGGGACCAACCTCTCCGATCATTACGTGGACGTACTACGGACGCTCGGGCAGCAGCCCGGTCTTCTTGGCGATATCTTTGCCGGTGCTCTTTCGCGGTTCACCAACCCGGTGAACTTAAAGAAACTGATCGGTCTGATCGATGAGACCGCATGGACCGAACTCAACGTTGACGTGAAGGCCGAAGCGTTCGAGGGGCTTCTTGAAAAGGCGGCGAGCGAGGGAAAGAAGGGTGCCGGCCAGTACTTTACGCCGCGTATCCTGATCCAGTCGATTGTCCGGTGCATGAAACCCGATCCCCGGAAGAAAGCGGATTTTGCGATCTGCGATCCCGCGTGCGGGACCGGCGGGTTCCTTGTCTGCTCGTACGAATGGCTGCTGGAACAGACCAAAGGCGGAGCACTGGATCGCGATGTGGCGAAACGTGTCCTGAAGGATACGTACTTCGGGCAGGAACTTGTTGCCCGGCCGCGCCGCTTAGCGCTGATGAACCTCTTTCTCCACAATGTCGAACCCGTGATCAAATACGGGGACTCGATCTACGAGAACCCGGACAACCGGCGCTTTGATGTGGTGCTGACCAACCCGCCATTTGGGACAAAAGGCGCAAACCAGGCACCGGACCGGGATGACTTCGTGGTCTCCACGTCCAACAAGCAGCTCAATTTCGTGCAGCACGTGATGACGATCTTAAAACCCGGCGGACGGGCGGCGGTCGTGGTGCCGGACAACGTGCTCTTTGCTGACCAGGCCGGCGAAGTGTTCAAGGTACTGACCGAGGACTGCAACCTCCACACGATCCTAAGGCTCCCGAACGGCACCTTCACCCCCTATTCCCCGGGCACGAAAACAAACGTCCTCTTCTTCACAAAGGGTTTCCCCACCGAAACGATCTGGGTGTATGACGACCGGACGAACGTGCCGGGGATCACGAAGAAGGACCGGCCCTTAACACCCGAATATTTCGCGGAGTTCGAAAAAGTATACGGCGCCGACCCGAACGGCGGCTCGAAGCGCAATGCAGCTGACTCGAAAGAAGATCGCTGGCACTCGTTCCACCTCAGCGAGGTCAAGGAGCGGAACTACAAGATCGATTCGCTCAAGTGGCTCAAGGACGATTCGCTCGATGATGCAGACGACCTGCCGGAGCCGGAGGAACTCGCCACCGATGCGATTGCGGAGCTGCGGGGAGCGATGGACGAGCTCCAGAATGTTGTGGTGCTGCTGGAGAACGGTAATGGAAATGGAGCGAATGAACAGTGAGCCTGACAGTTCCCGTTGCTGAAATTATCAATAGTTCAACAAATCCTCTACTTGCGATTGATCCCTCTTGGGAGCGCGTGCCTCTTGGAAAAATCGCAAAAGTACTGAATGGTTTTGCATTTAAATCAGAATTGTTTAACGATAAAAAAGGTACGCCTCTTATCCGCATTCGGGATATCGGAAATAACAAAACAGAGTGTTATTATGACGGTGTATTCGATGAAGCATATGTCATACATCCGGGGGATTTGCTCGTAGGGATGGATGGGGATTTCAATTGTTCTACATGGCGAGGTCCAAAAGCCTTACTCAATCAACGGGTTTGTAAAATTGAAGTTAATATTGAACAATACAACAGAAAATTTTTAGAATATGTTTTACCGGGATATCTGAAAGCTATCAATGAAAATACCTCTTCGCAAACAGTGAAACATCTATCGTCACGATCAATCTCTGAAATACTTCTTCCAAATCCTCCACTAACCGAACAGCAGCGCATCGTCGCCCGTGTCGAAGCCCTCCTGTCGCACGTCAACGCCGCCCGCGAACGGCTGAGCCGGGTGCCGTTGATCATGAAAAAGTTCCGGCAGGCAGTGCTCGCGGCGGCGTGTAGTGGAGGGTTGACGGAGGGGTGGAGAAAGGAGAATCCGGATATTGAAGAAGCAAATAAATTAGTCAAACGTCTAGAATCTATAAGAAAGCAATTTAAAATCCGCGAAATTTCTTCAATAGATAATTTAGAATTATCTGACCTGCCAGATTCTTGGACTTGGATTCGTTTAGCTAATATTGCTATCGTAATGGATCCTGATCATAAAATGCCAAAAAGTTCAGACGGTGGAATAATCTTTATTTCTCCAAAAGACTTCAAAGAAAATTATCAAATTGATATGACAAAAACAAAACGGATATCCGATGAAGAGTTTTTAAGATTATCTAAAAAATTCGTCCCTAGACCGTTGGATATTTTATATTCAAGAATTGGCGCAGATTTGGGGAAAGCAAGAAAAGCACCCCAAGATATCAAATTTCATATATCATATAGTTTGGCGGTAATCCGACAACTGGGTGAAATGGAAAATTCTGATTATTTGTTTTGGTTATTAAATTCAATGTTTATTAGGAATCAGGCATTCGAGAATGTGCGAAGCATCGGCGTTCCTGATTTGGGATTAAGGGATATTGATAATTTTATAATCCCCCTCCCACCCCTTGCCGAGCAGTACGAGATCGTCCGGCGTGTCGGTTTACTGTTTGAGCGTGCGGATGCCATTGATCGCGAGGTTGAAGCGGCGACCCGGCGGTGCGAGCGGTTGACGCAGGCGGTACTGGGGAAGGCGTTCAGAGGAGAATTAACGAGGAATTTATGACTACCCCAATTGATATGCAAAACCTTTCGCGTATTCAGGAAACAATACAAGTTGCAGTCAACTATTATTCTAACGATGACAGAGAAAAACTTGGAAAATTTCCATCAAGTCATAGGATTGAAGAAATTGTTTCAAGAAAAATAATCCAGATCCCTCGTGAAGAATTTCTTACATACTACCTGTTATTCAATAAAGGATCTGGCGTCCCTGAGTACAGGAATTACCGTGCTGTATGTCAATATACAGCGGATGCACTTTCTGACATGCGGCATAAAATTCTTTTTAATGGCAAGTCGTTATCAGCAGCACCGCATTTAACAGATCCACATTCATCTCTACCAGAACACTTGGGAGAAGCTGCAGGTTTATCTGTAATAAGTAGGATCCATGGCCTTATTGATGCTGACTGGTGTCCGATAAAAAAAATGAAAGGGGCAGATGCACAAAAAACTTTTGATTTTCAAATCGCAAGTACAGGAACCGACATCATTCAGGTAGAAACCAAAGGGAGTATAGTCGAAATAAATTTTGAGAAATCTGATCCAATTTACGCACATAAATCAAACATTAAAGAAAAAAAACAGACATTAGACGAATTATCAAAAAATAATAAAGATCTAAATCGTGCAAATATTCGTTATGGGACAATTAGTGCTGTCGATCAACGCAAAGATGGAATTATTCACTGTTGGCTGACTGATCCTGAACCTGAAATAATTTTGACGGATCCTAAATTACTTCGTCTCTTTATTCGATTGAGATTTCTATTGGGGTGGATCAGTTTCTTCAGCCCACGTTCCCATTTTTCAATTGCTCTTTCGACAAGAATTAATTGTTTAGAGAAAATTAAAAATCCCTTCGAATTAGATAAAATTCCTTTAAGGAAGGTCAATGGAGAAGAATTTAGCTATCATCCATATCTATACGAAGAGCGAGAATTTGATTTTTTTAAAAATAAATCTCATGTTACCGATGGTCCCGCGGGAGGAATCGTTCTTAAAATATCTGAAAACGAATTGATGTTCTTTGGAATGCAGGAAGACCTCATTAGTATTGCAAATTACCAAAATTTCGAGGAAATTCTCAATTTCGACTTTCCATCTGATATCATCGATAAAAAAGTTGAGTGTGTATTGCCGATAAAAACCTTCAAAGAATTGGATCTCAAATTATCGGACTTAGATTACGTAGGTAAAAATAGAGAATTTGTAAAATTCTTTTTAAAAGGTTCATTGATCTACAACTCTTCCGGTCTCGTCTTTGGTCCGTTATCAGTAATGTGATCTTAATAATTTATTCAGATTATATTCCGGGCCTTGAGATGCGTGAGATATTCCTCATAACTCTTCGTGCAATCGATAAACCGCATCATCTCATTCTTTGATTCGAAATGGAGCTGCTTGTACATTACAGCCAGCAGATCATCGGATATATCCTTCAGATTCCCATGCTGGCCGATCTTTGTCCGGACATTCGTAATTTCATTGTTCGAATTCATCAGATAGAAATAACAATGGTCACTTTTTACCCTGACAAAGCCCTTTTTCAGCGCAGCTTTCGAGAAATCGCGTTGCTTGATGGGCATGATCAGGCCTCTATCTTGAGCTCGCCAAACTTCGTGCGGTAGTCGTTTGGCTCAAGATACGTCTGAAGATTTTGTTTGATCTTCCGGGATTTTTCCGACAGCTTCGCATCTTTGAAGGCAAGATATCCAACAATGAGAGACTCCAGGCTTTCCTTTAACGAGGAGA
This sequence comes from Methanoregula boonei 6A8, assembly GCF_000017625.1. Classification (NCBI taxonomy): domain Archaea; kingdom Methanobacteriati; phylum Methanobacteriota; class Methanomicrobia; order Methanomicrobiales; family Methanoregulaceae; genus Methanoregula; species Methanoregula boonei. Next base: position 1,017,338 of record NC_009712.1, read on the forward strand.
GCGCCTGCTCGTACGTGCTTCCATATCCCTCCAGCGACAACTCTTCGTTCGCAAGGCACCAGTGATTGTCCTTATCATCGTAGGATACACGGATGTTAACCGGCTGGCGGAAGGTAAACTCGTCAAGAGTGTCCAAAGTGATCGAATTAAAGGACTGGATATCCTTGACAACTTCCATCTCCTTTAACCGGGCTCTTTTGCTCATGACACCATTCACCGTCACCGACGATTTGAAGAACGCCCTGACATCCTTCTCCCAGTCAGCAGGATAATCGCATTTAATCGTTTCATTGTCGAGAGTTTTGATGGTAAACGATCGCGGTTCGTCGCCCTTGATGCGGGTGATGACGCCTTTGATCTCAATCGCCGACTTCCGGTAATATTCGGAGATAAGGCCTTCAATGTAAGCCTCGCGGTGTGAAGGTAAGACTACAGGATTTCTCGGCTTCTTCGTATCATAGCCGACTTTCACGCTGAATTTGTTTTTCCTGGAGAGCATTCCCCGGAAACTTTCAAGGAACCGGATAATCTGCGACGGGTCCTCAAAGTCACGTTCGATCTTCTCACGGAATTCATCAGTGTTTTCGATGAGTGCGTTGATGAGGTCCTGGAGATCAAAAACCATCTCATCGAATACAAGGGATTCCCTGAAGAGTTCGGTGGTAAAATCGAGCGGCTGAAAAGCAACCGCTACGCTTCCTTTGCCGGTATTCGTAAGATATAATTTGAAATCCGTTTTTGGATGTTCCCCGTATTTTGTCTGTTGAAAAACGTCGACGACTTTCTGGAGATTGGTTAAAATTTTTCCAAAGGTGTATGCCTCGATCTTATGATCGGTGACAATTTTTCCATCGATGATGAGCCAAAATTTTTTGGTCTCATGTCCTGCCATAGTTATTCATCCGCAGATAAACTCATAAACCTTCTTCTATACAATTGGATCGACTGTCCATATCCGGTAAAATATTCTGAAATCTTTATCGTTTTAAAAAGGTCCAATTCAGATTTTGGATCCGTTATTGCAGAGCTTCACCAATGGTTCGGATGAAAAATAATTATCGGTGATCCATCTGTACGAAGAACAGAGTACCCAGTGCCGGTATTCCGATATACCAGAAGACGGCTCCCCAGAACCCGATCCAGACCAAGGTGCCTAACGGATTTATTGAATGGAGCAAATTTTCAGGGAATGACAATCAAAATTATGATAAATACTCAAGGACCGAACTCAGGATATTCAGGTTTGTCCGTATTGTCTCATGGAACCTTCCCTAAGACCATACCTAATCCGGGCCCAAATTGAGCTCCGATGACCCTTTTTCAGATCCAAAAAAGCCCGTATCGGGCTCCGTTTAAAAATAAGCCTAAATCAGCCGTATTTTTGCAAACGGACGATTTTAACAAGGCTCATAAAGGCCCTTTCCTGCCCCGATCTCATCTCAAACGGGTTTTCGGTCGATCCCGGAAAAAGGTGCCAAAAAAAGGCCTCTATGGGCCGATTATGGGCATTTTATGGGGCTCAATTTTGGCGTATTTTGGCGAATAAAGCGATTAAAATGGGTATTTTCCACACGAACCCTATCGGACGGTTTTACGGGCGTATTTTTGGCGTATTCTTGGGGAAAACGCAGAGGGGATTTCGGCATCCGTCCTTATCGCTCATCCCCTCCGGAGCGCAAACATGTTCACCTGCCGTTGTCAGATTTTCAGTAATCGCTCCGCGTTTCCGTGCGCTATCTTATGCTTGTCCGCGTCGCTCACGGGCAAATGATCCAGGAAGGTGCGGGCTTCCGCCATCGAGCCGTAGGGATAATCGGCGGAGAACATTATCCGGTCGGCCCCGACCTGGAGGTAGAGATCCAGGAAGGTCGGGGTAAAGTTGAACCCGCTGAAGGAATAGTACACATTTTCCTGGAGATACTCCGCAACGGTTTTGTCCAGCTTTGTTACCTCCTTTGGTAATCCCCGGTTAAGCCGGGGCATCATGAACGGGAGGGATTCTCCCAGGTGACCAATCACGATCCGGAGATCCGGGTACTGGTCGAACGCCCCGCCAAGGATCAGGCGGAGGACGTGGACCGCGGTCTCGATATGCCAGCCCCACCCGTGCCGGGACAGGCCAAAGGTTACCTCCGGTGAAAAACCTGCGTAATAGGCTTCAGTTACCGGCGCGGGCGGCGGTGTCGGGTGGATGCAGAGCGGGACCCCGAGCATTTCGGCGCGTTCAAGGATCGGCCAGAAGAATTTGTCATCGAGATAACGACCGTGCGTATGCCCGTTGATCCATCCTCCCACAAAGCCATGCTCTTTAACCATGCGTTCCAGTTCGTCCGCGGCAGCATCCGGCGCGGCGGTCGGCAGCGTGGCAAACCCGGCAAACCGGTCCGGGTGCCGGAGCACTGCCGCCGCAAGATAGTCATTTGCTTCACGCGCCAGGTCTTTTGCCGCAGCAGCGTCGAGCTGTTGCACCGAAGGATCGGTCAGCGACAATACCTGCAGATCGATACCCGCGGCATCCATCCAGCCGATCCGCTCCTCCCCAAGGTCCAGCAGGTCGTCGACAATATTCCTGCGGCCCACATTCCCCGGCAACACGGGCTGTCCGCGGAGTTTTTTCCCCGGGCCGTTCAGAAATGCCGGGCTTGCATAGTGCTCTTCAAGCGTGATCGTCCTCAACGGGCCGGGATCACGGGAACGGGGTGCAGCTGCCTTCTTTGCCATGAACCCGGTTCTTGGCACAGGACTAAAAATAGGTTCTCATAGATCCATCCGGGTGTGCAGCCGGGATCGGCAAAACCTTCGGTCACACCCCGGAATCGAGCTGTGCCTGGATCTTTTCCGCAACAGGTTCTGATGCTGCATCGAGCGGAACAAGACGGATCTGATCCGCGGAAGTAACACCTATTCCTAACTCAGAGGCACGGGCGATCTGCTCCTGGGAGAAAATTGTTCCCTCGCTCACATCGTGGGACGTGCCAAAGGAGCGGAGCAGTGCAACCCCGGTTGCATCGATGGCAACCCGGTCCCGCCCGCCGATAATTACGTTGGGGCGAATGAGTTTTCCTTTGTCCGGCCCGCCGGTTGCAAATCCCTCGGTCGCATCCATGAGCACGAGATCGGTGGAATAAAATGTGTTGATCTCGGCAATCATCGCCCGCTGGTGGGGCGAGGTGTGCAGTTCGCCCATGAAGTCGTAATCAAGGCCGGGGACCCGCTTTGCGACAAGGCCGACAGAATTTTTTAGCGACATCGTGAAATGTCCCCCGTACCGGTGGGTCTTGAGGCAGCAGGTTTGTATAACACGGTCTGCCCAGGTAAAGACATTGGCAATGAAAAAACCCCGTTGCCAGTGAAGCCCGGGCGCCTGGATCTCCTGCCAGCCGTTCCGTTCGATCTCGTCCAGCACAACAACAGAAAACCCGAGCTCCTGTGCAAGAGAGAATACGCCACGGTTTTCAAGCACGGTCCTTGTCGCCCCCATCCCGCTGCGTTCAGCAAGCGTGAGATGTGCCGGCCCCTCGTTCAGGATGGAATCTGCAATCCCCCGCAGCATATCGATATGTGTCGAAGCAGGGAATGGGTCGTCACTGTTGAAATTTGCCTTGAGAGCCACGCCGGCTCCTGACAATACGGAGAGATCGAACTCCTCAAGGATTGCGTGAAGCCCGCCGATACGGTCAGTCGCATCCGCGATAAAAATGTCTGTCTGCCCTTGCCCGGTCATAATGTCCCCGGTGAATCCTTATTATTGCGGGAGGAGATGAATGCTCGCTCTTTGCAGATCCGGAATAAGGTACCAAAGACGTTACCGGGAAAACCGGGGAAATCGCCATTTTCACAACGCAAATGATGTGCATGAAGTATCCCGCGTTCCAGGATGTATCACTGATACTTTCCCATTGATATCACCAATTAGAGATACGTATCAGTGATATGTTTAAGTAGTTATCACTCCAAAGTGATAACCATGGAATTCCCCGAAATTCCAGAGACTGCCGAGGAGTATGTCAGGAAACAGTTAGGCATCCCGCCGGATTCAAGAGATCTGGAACCGGAGAAACTGGCCAATCTCTATGATGCCCTGAATGTTGTCCTTCCCCTGCGACCGGACCATATTATCCAGAATCAGGGTATAATCTATTTCGTCGAAATGAAAAAGGGTTCCGTGACCCTCGATACACTTGCACGGATGAATCTTAACCGGGATATCTGGCAGAAAAAACCCGGTCGTCCGGAGGTTCGGCTGGTTCTTGCTGCAAAAACCATCAATAAACGGGAAGAAGAACTGGCCAGGGATCTCGATATCCAGATTATAAAACTCCCTTGGGCAATCAGCTCCCCCAAAGATCAGGAATACAAATCCTCCAATGTTCGTATCAGTTCCGATAAATCCTGGAGAATCATTACCCGCCTGCTTAAGGAAAAAAATACCTCCATCCGTCAATTGGCAATAAAAGAGAACGTATCGTACGGGTGGACGCACAAGGTTATCGAAATCCTCAGCGAACAAAACATCGTCCGTAAAGAGGGTGGCTACGTAACCATCGCGGATGTGAAAAATCTCCTGAATGGCGTTGCATGGGAGCGGCCCATGAAAAATTTACAGGAGGAAGAACTTTTTGTGAATTTTACCGGAGCCCACGTGGCCGCACAGGAAATAACCCGGGCACTCAAGGATCAAAAAATCCCCTTTGCTTTCACGAGTTATACCTCTGGAGGACTTTACACATCGTATGCATTCCGGCAGGATGTTATCTGTCTCTATCTCGAAAAGGGAGCAATTGATCAGTTTAAGGAAAATTTTGGTACAACCCAGGAGAACAATGTCCGTGCCATAATTTACACTCCGGACCGGGATGTATTCACTCATACACAGGAAAAAGAATCCATTGTCATCACCTCCCCCTCCCAGACATTGCTCGATCTTGCGGGACTTGGGTACAGTGCAATGGACCTGACCATGGCGATGGTGGAGAGATATGCCGGTTTATGATCCTGGTCCTGAGATCATTGAGACATCTGCTGCGGAACTCCGGAAAATTGTATCCTGGGCTAACGCGTCCGGTCCGGGTCCCGAATTACAGAATATTGTGCTGATCGGGGGTTGGGCTGTAGATGCATATAATCCGTATTTTGGATCGGTGGATATTGATCTCGTTACCGATGACAGGATCCGTGAATCGTTAATCGGGTACCTGACAACCCGCGAAGGATACCATCCACGAGTCCATTACCCGGTTAATACCGTCGAGAAAGTCACACCCTATGGCGAGATTATTCTCGATTTCATTCCCCGGGAAACACCCTATCCGTATGAAGGGCACCGTGAGATACCGTATACGATGGAAATTCTCACGGGCAACACCGTGTTCCGGAATGTGCGGGGAGGAGCGGGAATTTTGGTCCCGAACAGATCGGTTCTGCTGCTGTTGAAAATGAAAGCCGCATGGGACAGAACGTACAGGATTCTCCATCAGACATCCGCAGATGTCCGGTGGGAAGGAATGAAAAAAATTAAGGATTGTGCCGATATCCTTGCGCTGATCGATCCCCGTCGCGGGGGACGCGAAATCGATTTGGAAATTCTCGGGCAGGAGATCTCACGGGCCGGGTTTCTCAGGGAAGTTATCGTACAAATACCTGGTTTGGACGCAGTCAGAGATCGATACCGGCGGATGGACCGACAGGAAATTCGTCGGGTATGTGAGGACTTTATCTCCTTGTTGTAGTTTTTGAGTAAATGACCTGCTCCCCTGATGCATAATCTCAACAAATTCTAAAAAAACTCTTGGCCGAAGGATCCCCCGGCCCTAATACGTCCCGTATTTCTTCACGGCCTCTAACACAGCCCTGACATTCTCCGGCCGGGCTTCACCAGATATGCCACCGTCCGCACCCGGGTAGATCATCATGCCGCCCTGCTTGCAGTCGTCAAGCATTGACTTCATGTAATCGTCCACCTTCTGTGGTGTGCCTCCGATGAGAAGCGAGTTAGGCGGGCCAGATACGAGAACCACATGGTCATCGAGCACCTCCCGGACTTTCCTCGGGTCGGTCTTGTCAAAGACCGCAACGATCTTTCCTTTCGGGAGATCGAGGAGGGTTTCCAGGTGCGCATCGTGCCGGCCCTCAAAGAGGATGTACGGCGTCTGGCCCATGTTGATCACTTCGAGAAGCACCTTCTTTAACGACGGCCAGTAGAACTCGTTGTACTGCTTCGGATTGAGGTACTCGGTTAAGTGCAGCGGGAAGAAGCACTCGACCACGTTTGTCCCAAGGGCCTTTTTGACCTCGGGCGGGACGGCACCGCTCAGCCGGGCCGATTCGATCAAGGGCTCCACGAGCGCATCCGCGGACTGCTTCACGAGATCGGGCTTGCGGTAGATGTCGAGCACGACATTTTTTATGTCCCGCAAAAAGTCGCTCACGAAGTCGAGCGGGGCATAACTCCACGAGGTCGGGAACGTCGGGATGCCCATCTGTCCGAGCTGCCCGATAACCGCCATCTGCGCCGCCCCGGATTTTGAGAGTTCCGCGCCGTAGGCAAGCATCGCAGCGTTTGCCTCAGGAGATCCCAAATCAGCAAGTGCCGGGCACATCCGCGGCAGCGCAACCCGGTTCAAAAAGCCGGACGGGTCGGCGATGAGCTGGCCATACTCCTCCGGTTTCATGATCTCCTTTCCCACGAACTGCGGGTGGGAGGAAGCGTCGAGTTCCACACCGGGCCATTTCGTGTACACGTCTTTTAAGATCTGGTGGAACGGGCCGGTCATGAACCGCGCCCCTGATGCAAGCGGCGGGTTGTTCTTCATGAACGTGAGTACCATGTTCATCCCCTCAAGGCCGTTTAAGACCAGCAGCGAATCAAAGTCAAAGTCTTTGGCAGTCTTCATCGCTGCATCGTGGTTCTTCCCGTAATCGAAGAATATCTCCTGCGCCGTGTACCCCGCGTACCGCCCGTGGAAGAGATCCACCATCGCGGTGACCGGCACCCGGTCCGGCTCTTTACCCGCAATAACGGTCTCAAGCCGGGCAAGCTTCTCCCGGTAAATCTGTGCGCCGTCCATCGCTCTTCACGCCCCGGCAAGCTGCTTGATCTTCCTCACACCCACGGCCGCATCATCCGCCCATTCGTCTGCGCCGGTGTGCTCTTTTGCTTCCTCATCGCACCGCCCGCCGCCGATAATGATCTTTACCTGCGAACGGAGCCCGGCGGCTTTTATCGCATCGATGGTCTTTTTCATCGACTCGATCGCCTCGGTGAGAAGGCCGCTCATGCTCACGACTTTCGGGTGATGGTCCTGGATCGCCTTGATAAATACGGCGGGCGGCTGGTCAACGCCGATATCGATAATCTCAAAGCCCTCGGCCTCGAGGAGCGCCGAGACAATGTTCTTCCCGATATCGTGCACGTCCCCTTCCACAGTACCGACAAGGATTGTGCCCTTGCTTGCCATCTTGTGCTCGCCAAAGACCGGCTTTAAGAGGGCCATTGCCTGCGAGAGGATCTCGCCGGCCATCATGAGATCGGAGACAAAGTACCGCCCCTCCTCGAAGCGTTTGCCCACGATATCGGTAGCCTTCCTGATATCCTCAAGGATCAGGAGCGGGGCTTCCTTAGCAGCAATCCTTTGGTTCAGGAGGTCGATACAGGTGGTCTCATCGAGATCGACAAGAGCGTTGACAAAAGCATCTCGTGTGTCTGCCATGGTACACCCCTAATAATGCGGGTATTTCACAAAGCAATACTATGCCGGGGGGTTATAATAGGTTTCCACCCGTGACAGTCCCCGGCCGGGAATATTTTTTTTAAGAGCGGCGCTGTGCCGCTTCAGGAGAGATCGGGATGGACCGGAGGTATTCCCGGTTAAAGGACTTCTCCACCGAGAGCTCCACGTACTGAACCTTTGTAAGCACCGACCGGATCGCTTCGCGCTCGTGCACGGAGAGGAGCGCAAGCTGAGATCCGCCTACCGCAGTCTCCCCGGCAAACACGACACGGTCCGGGGGCACCTGCGGGAGGAGTTCAAGAGCCATCGCATTCCCGATATTTATGTGCGTGCCAAAGGAGCCGGCAAGGTACACCCGGTCGAGATTTTTCGGATCGATCCCGTACTTCTCCGCAAGGATCGTCCAGCCGGCCCGAAGCGAGCCTTTCGCAAGCAAAAATTCGTTGATGTCCTTTTCCGTGACCGTAATCTCCCGGCCGGATTCTGTCTCCTCTTTTGGCGCTACAATAAATTTCGGGACTCCGTCGGTTACGATCCGGGGATTGGCAAGGTTGGCAAACTTCCCGTTCTTTGTGATGATCCCGGCCGAGAAGAGCGAGGCCACGAGATCGATGATCCCGCTCCCGCAGATCCCCTTTGGCTTCCCGTTCCCGATCGTGGTGTACGAGACCTTCCCGTCCTCGATCTTCACAGACTCTATGGCACCGCCCACCGCTTTCATGCCCGAACTGATCTGCGCCCCTTCAAATGAGGGCCCCGAGGGGGCAGAGCAGACCACGATCTTATCGGAGTTCCCAAGCATCAGCTCCGAGTTTGTCCCGATGTCGATCACAAGGCTGCATTCCTGCCGCTCGTAAATTTTCGTGAGCATCAGGTCCGCTACTGCATCCGAGCCCACGTAGCCGGCAATAAGCGGGAGCGAGGTAACCCTTCCCTCGGGGTTGATTGCAAGCCCGAGCTCCTTTGCCGGGTAACTGACCGGCGCAGAATGACCGGGGAGGAAGGGGGAGACGCCGATGTACTTCGGGGTGATGCCCAAAAAGAGGTGGTGCATCACGGTATTCCCGTCAAAGACGATCTCGTAGATCCGGTCCTTGGAAATCTCTGTTGCCCCGCACATTTTGGCAATAAGCGTGTTGACCGTCTCCACCACGAGGTACCGGAGCCGGTACAGGTTCCCGTTGTCTTTGGCCGCAAAGGTGATCCTTGAAACCACGTCCTCGCCGTACATGATCTGCGGGTTCTCGGCATGCTCCGCTGCAAGGGTTTTCCCGGTGGCAAGGTCAACAAGGTGGCAGATGATCTTGGATGAGCCGATGTCGATCGCAACGCCATACTGCTCTGTGGTTGTGTCCCCGGCCTCCACGGTAAGGAGCCGGTCGTTCCAGATCACGGCGGTTACATCCCAGCCGGCAGAGCGCAGCGTATCGGGAAGCACAGACAGGACCGGGAGCGGGATCCCGGAGGGTACGAACGGCAGGGCAGAGACCAGCCGCTCAAGGTCCGGGCGGGTGTCCTCTAAGGTTGGCGGGAAAAGGTGACACCGGACCTTTTGTACCGCGGGAGCGAGCGCAACGTTTCCTTCGAGAGCGGTGCCGGAAATCTCCCGGGCCGCAGTCCTGCTTTCGGGAAGGACATACACGGTAGCTTTGCCGGAGAGCACCCGGGCCTGGCAGGCCAGCCGCAGTCCCCCGGCAAGCTCGGCAGCAGTGAGCTGTTTTGCCTCCTTCTGCGTGGGGGGTGCAATCGTGCCGTAGGATTTGGTGATCTGCACCCGGCACTTCCCGCAGATCCCCGAGCCGCCGCACTCGCTCCGGAGCGTGATGCCGGCGCCCCGTGAGAGTTCGAGGATGGACTGAGGGGGACCTTCAACCGTCTTCCCGTCGGGTTCGAACGTAATGGTGACCGTATCTGCCATGCGAATCCCCGGACCTAGAGCGTAACGTATTCCTTTGCCCGGTACGCGTACCGGTACGACGTGTCAATGGTAAAAACCGCAGGAAAGACGTACGCGGAATCCTCCACCGGCCCATACAGCAGGAAGTCTGCGCCAAGGATGACCGGCATCAGGTTTGCAACCACATCGGCCGAGCGCACGGCATCTTTCCCGAAAAGGTTTTTCACCCCCGACCACGTGGAGATCGCATTATGAGCCGCAGACCCGCAGGGGTACCCGAACCGGTTTTTTATCTCCATCGCGGCTTTCCCCGAAGGGGTGAGACTGGGGACGTCCATCACGAACGTATCAACAAGGATATTGGAAACGCCAATCCCTTCGAGCCGTGGCGCAAGATCGGCCACCACCGCCACCCGGTCGGCGCTGCTCGTGATCTTTTTTGTGTACGCAAGGAGGATCACGGACCGTGTCCCGTTCTTTTTGAGCGCATCAAACTCCGGCTCTTTTGTCTCGATCGAGACCGAGTTGTAGATGATCCGGTCCGAGAGCCCCGCTTCCTGTGCATACTCTGCCGCGGCAATCTTCACGTCAACGCCGGGTGAATCGATTAAAAACGGCCTGTCGCTTGCGCCCGCGACAAAATCAATGTACTTCTTGATAGCGTCGGGTGTCGAGCCCACAATATCGAGGAGCGCCGGGCAGCCGGTCTTGTCCGAGAGCTCGGCCTGCTGCTTGATCAGGGCATCGGCCGCGTCCTTATCGAAGATGCCGGCCCGCTCGTCGCTTACGATCTTATGCCGGGAATAAAAGATGCTCCCGATAAGTAATGTCGGTGTCTCGCCGGGTTGCCCGCCGATCTTCACCCCGCCTATTTGGTATTTTTTCTGCACGGCCTTAAAGAAAAACATGGGTAACGCACACAGCCTGCTGCCGAAAGGCAGCGATCTCCTTCGTATCTGTGAAAATACTATTGGGAGCCGATAAATATCTTCTGCCGGAGACCCCCGGCCGCGTCCCGGCAAGACCCGTTTTGATCTTCCGGCAATGTTGATCGATGACCGGAAACGGTACCGGCCGGCAAGAGACGTGATTGGAGGGGAACGCCGGCTGTATCCTGGATTTGTTCCCCTGTCAGGGATCAACGAGTATTCTCGTGACTTGTCAGAGGGATATTCTTATTATCATATATCCACATATACCCATGTATATGTCCCAGGTAACCACCGTGAGGATGCGGACCGATACAAAGGCGCTTCTTGATGATCTCAAACTCTCTCCACGAGAGACGTACGATGACGTGGTCCGCCGTCTGGCAGAATCTGCTTATGATGATGAGCCCATGACAAAAGAAGAGATTAAAGCAATGGAGGAAGGCATTGCAGATATCAAGGCCGGTCGCATCCGCTCGCTCCGGGACGTTATGAAGGACCTTGGCGATGACGACGTGATTTCATCAGGGACTTCGTGATTTCGTGTACCAGATCCGGTTATCGCGAAGGGCGGAAAAGGACCTGGCAGCGATCCCCCGGGAGCATCGTATCCACATTGAACAAAGACTCGAAGAATTTGCTGCACACCCTGAGGCACGTCACGATGTGGTAAAAGTCAGGGACAGCCCGAAGGTTGCCCCGCGTTACCGGATGCGGATCGGGGAATACCGGGCAACGTTCTTTATCTTTCGCGATATCCTTCTCATTGAAATTATCACCATCGGGAAAAAGAAGAACTTTGACTATTAGTCACGTTTGAGAATCCTTTTTCTTACGAACAAAGATAGTTCGTTTCCCTGCGCTCTGGAAAAAGAACAAAACTGATTGTTCATTTCCTCCGTAATCCGCACGAAAAAAAAGTTACTGGTTGATGTGGAACACTTTTGCCGGGGGAAACCCGTTGAAGTACGTTGACGAGGCAATGGAGTACGCCCCGATGTTTACCGAGTACACGAGATCGCCGATATCGAGTTCGGGGAGCTCGGCGGAGAGCGTGATCGTATCGAATGCATCGCAGGTCGGCCCGAATACGGCCGAGATCTGGCGCGGTCCTTCCTTGAAGGCAAGCACCGGGTAGGTGCAGTGGTCAAAGACCTGCCCCGAGTAGGTGTGGTACACGCCGTCGTTGATGTAGTAGCAGGGTTTGCCGTCGCGGTAGGCCTTCCCGACAACCTTTGCCACAAGCGTGCAGGCATTGGCCACTAAGAACCGCCCGGGTTCGGCAAGAATCTCCATGTCGTCCGGGAAGAGCCGGGCGATCTCCGCTTTGAGCTTGACCGCGAGTTCCTCGATGGATCGGACCTCGGGATTGTACTTCACGGGAAAGCCGCCGCCAATATCCAGGATCCGGATCTTCCTTCCGGTCCGGTGCTCGGTCTCCTCTATGATATTGGCCGAGATCTGGAGTGCCACTACGTAGTTTTCGAAATTGGTGCACTGGCTGCCTACGTGGAAACTGAGGCCCTCGACAACGAGGCCGAGATCGAATGCAGCCTTGATAAGGTCAACGGCCTCACCCGGGTCTGCCCCGAATTTGGATGAGAGCTCGACCATGGAGCCGGTGTTTGGGACCCGCAACCGGAGCACAAGGCCGGCCTGTGGCGCATGTTGCCGGATCTTTTTGAGTTCCTCGATGTTGTCAAACGTCACCAGTGGCTTGTACTGGTTGAGTTCCTCTAAGGTCTCGATGGGCTTGATCGTGTTTGCGTAGATGATCCGGTCCCAGATGAAGTCCTGCCGTTCTTTGTCCGGCATATCCTTGATGAAATTGTGCACGATCATGAACTCGGGCATGGAAGCGACATCGAAACTCGCGCCGAGATCCATAAGGGTTTTTACAATCCCGGGGTTCGAGTTCGCCTTGACGGCAAAATAGGCCTGGATTTTTGGGAAATTTTTCTTGAACTCGCGGTAGTTCTCCCGGATCTTTGCATGGTCGATCACAAAAAGGGGAGTACCTTCTTTCCTTGCCAAAGCCTGAAACATCTCGCTACTTCCGCGGTCCATATGGGATACCGCATTGTCCTGCCCGCATGCGCTGCCTGTGGTTGTCACGTCCGTTCCTCCGGTGTTGTCCGTACAGTGTGATTCATCTTACAAATAAGAAGTTTTTGAATTGCCAGACATCATCCCTGTCGAAATCGTTATCCGGGTTCTCGCGGAAATAGACCGTCCGGTTTTTTAAGGGAGTCCAGTCTGAGGGCCCGGACCAGAATTCCCCGAGGTAGGGTTTTGCAATATCCAGGACAAACTGGTGGGGCAGGTCGTCAGGCAGGCAGAAGCCTTTTTTCGGGTTCTCGATCATCCACATCACTGCGGAGACCACTCCTAGCGCGACCTGGATCGTGGTTGCGTTCTGGCCCGGTGCAAGTTTTCGAGCCTCTTCAATCGAGAGAATGCTCCCTGTCCACCATGAGTTATACGGGTGGCCCATCAGAAGTGCGCCAAGAATGTCGGACCCTTCCGAGATCTCCCGGTCGTTCATGATACGGACCCGGGACTGGAGCTCGTAGTTCCTCCCCCGCAGTTCATGGAGCGAGGCGATCGTTGCATCGCAGGGCATGTACGCGTAGTTCACGGTCGGACGGTAGATCGCTTTGCCATCCTTCCAGACCGTCCAGCGGTCGGAGATCCCGAATGCCTCGCCGTGCCGGATCACCATGCCCACGATCTCCTGCTCGGGCACCCAGGATCGGACCCAGGTGTTGATCCCCATGTGATGGATCATGATCGCGTTTTTCGGGCCGTCAGTTGGCACATGTGCACCGGGTGGCAGCTCCTTCTCGTGGGTACCCCACCCGATCTCGGCAGGGGCTGTACCCTCTTCGAGCAGCCCCTCGATGCACCAGGTGCCGACAAATTCGTCCACAATTTTTGGAAACCGGGAGATCTGGGTGTCACGCTCGGAGCAGTGGATCACCTTGATTCCGACTTCCATGGCAAGCTCGTTGAATTTCTGCTCAGCGATGAGGCGTTTGAAGCGCGCAGGATCCTCTGCAAGCCCGTCCTCGATCATCTTATGGGCGATATCAACAAGGCCCTGCTTGGTCATGTGCGAGATAAGCCCCGGGTTTGCCCCATGATCTACCACGCAGGTTGTGGAGTCTGCCCATTCCCGGGTCAGCTCCCGCAGTTTCATCTGCCGGTAGTACAGGGATTTTTCTACGGGGCTTGCCGTATAGCGCTCGCCCAGCGGGTCCCATGCCTCCACGGACGTGTTCACGTACAGCACGTTGTGGTCATGGCACCACTGGACGATCTCGCCGGCATCGATGTTCCAGGCAAGATCGACAAGGAGACCGCCCTCGCCAAGGGTTTCTGTAAGAATCGATGTAAGGTTTTCCGGGGTGATCTTCCGTTTGAGGAAACGGAGACCCCGGGTCGTATAGGCCTTGAGGTCCTGGGATTTATCTTTAAAATCAACAATCGTGATATTCTCGAGCGGAATATTGACGTGACGCAGCAGGATCGGGAGCGTACACTTGGAAACTGCGCCGTACCCGATGATCAGTACTTTGTTTTTAAAATCCATTCCAGACCTCCTGGGCTAAACGCATTAACCCGGTGTATTTTACGCGTTCTGACGTAATAAAATCATAATAAAATGTGATTTTCCCTGGGGATGAACAATTGAACTCACGGGTCCTTTTGGGAAAAAGGGAGCGTGTCCGATCACCGGTAAATCTCTTCACGTTCGGGAACCGGGATTTTCCGGAAACTGGTTTGATGGGCACCTGTCCTTGTACCATTCCCTCAGGAATACAAGGATCGTGATCAAAAACAGGCTGATCGTTTGCGGGTACGTGTCAATAATATAGGGTAGTGAATCCGACGGATCGATCCAGGGATAATACCATACGAAAAGCGGCAACAGGGAAATCAGGCCAAAAAACAGCATCTTCCCGCGATAACTGCTCTCCTTAAACAGGAAATACAGGGGGATAATAAGGATGATGAAATCATAGGGCTTTATCCGCGGGAGAATCATGAAGAGGAACAACATTCCCAGTGAGTAGAGTGCCAGTTCATTTTGCCGGTTTTTCCGGATACAATACCACGCTGCTCCTCCGATGAGGCAGACAAAGACTGCCGAGACCGCCGCTAAAGGTAAGATCCCTCCGATACCTGCCCGGGCCAGCAGATCTCCAAACATGGAAAATGGCGAGGGTGTGTTGTACCCGCCGGAGTCATAAAGGGGACTTGAAGTCCCGGTGATGGTGGCAAGGTAGGCTGATAAGAGGGACGGGCTTATCCAGAGGGTGAGAATGAAGAGGGCTGCTATCACACCGACGGACAGGAAAATATATTTCAGGCGTTCGATCCACGAACGCTTAATTATGAGATATAATGCGATAAACGGGATGGTGATAAGAGAGATCGCTCCGGCGAGGCCCATAAGTATCGATGACTGCCAGAATTTCTTTTTTACAAGCAGGGTCAGTATGCAGGAAAACAAAAAGAGAAAAAGAACGTCTTTGTTTCCCGTGATAAAGTTCCAGAAAAGGGAGATAAACCCGGTAAAAATGAGCGTTGCAAAAAAAAAGTAATCAGGTTTGTTATCCAGGGTAAGGATAAGATAACCGCCTGCGATAATCAGGACAACGAGAAGCGCATAATAGATCCATATACTCTGGAAGATAGCAAAAAACTGGAGCAGCCAAAAAAAGAAGAGTGTGTGGGGCGGATAAGTAAACGGGAGATTGTCCCCGGTGTACTGGTTGACATTTGCAACATCGTAGGGGTTCTGGTTATGATCGAAGGCCTGTACCGCCCCCATGAATACCCGGTAGTCCCAGCCGGATCCCGGATCGGAAACACCCAGCGCCAGGGGCACTGCAGCAAGGCAGATAAGAAGGATACAAAATGCCACGTATGCATATTTCCAGAGATCCTGTGACCTCCCCGCGGTGATCCCGCTTTTTCTTGTCCCATTCCGTTTGTTTTTGGCAGATCGCGCTATTATTTCACAACCCGATTCTTTGCATATTTCTTAAACATGCGCTTATTTAAGTATAATGAGATGTGGATTTTACCCGGTTGACCGGGAAAAACCGTGTCTTTTCAAAACCGTGAACTCTTGATCATGGCTATTGCTTAATTGTCCCTTTACATGAACCTGCAAAACCAGCCGCATCGATACTATGGCAAGAACCGGAAACGGGTGATACCTGCGATTGGAAACTCCCGGAATAAAGACAGTTCTTTAGGGAGGAGGAGAATAATAGTATGCATTGGCAGGTGATCCTCTGTCGAAACGGGCCGTTGATCTGATCTTTTCCGCAACCTACCTTCTTACCGACCTCCGCATGATCCTGCGCGAGACTGCCCCCACGCACGAACTCGACGAGCGCCAGCGGGCCGAGGCAGCCCGGTTGCTCGAAAACCTGGAACGCCAGGTCAGTTCACTCAAACAGGAGATGCTCAGATGAAATGCGGGAACGGGATCGAGGCCCGGCAGGTAAATGAGCTTTTCATCAACGTGGACCCGATCCAGGCCGGGGGGCGGCTGACCGGCGATGCGATCAAGGCGATTATTGCGTACGGCGATGGTTACTCGGTCTGCGACAACTGCAGGAAACCCAATCGCCTCGATTGTATTGCAAAGCCCCCGATCGCGGAGTTTCACAAGGATGTTGCTGCCTGGCTCAACATGGACGCAGCCCGGATGATGCCCGGTGCCCGGCGGGGGTTCCAGGCCGTGGCCCACACGTACGTAAGCAAGGGCAACCCGGTGCTTCTTACCTCGCTCTCGCACTACACCGAATTCCTCGCGGTTGAGGGCGCAGGAGGGGTTGCCTGTGAGATCCCGGCCGACAGCAATCACCTGGTCACCCCGGATGCTGCAGCGGCAAAGATCGAAGAAGTAAAACAAAAGTTCGGGAAAGCCCCGGTCCTTGCCATCATCGATCACGTGGATTACCAGTACGGGAACCTTCACGATTTTGCCGGGATCGCAAAAGTGGCACACCAGTACGATGTGCCGGTCCTGTACAACGGTGCGTATACAGTCGGTACCATGCCGGTGGACGGGAAAGTTATCGGTGCGGATTTTATTGTCGGCTCGGGCCACAAGAGCATGGCCTCCCCCGCCCCCTCGGGAGTCCTTGCCACGACCGCAGAACGGGCAAAAGAAGTGTTTCGCACAACCGGGATCACGGGGGATGTGACGGGCAGAAAATTCGGGATCAAGGAACCGGAGCTGATGGGCTGCACACTCATGGGCGCAACCCTCGTGGGCATGATGGCCTCGTTTCCCCATGTAAAGGAGCGGGTAAAGCATTTCGATAAGGAACTCGTCAACAACCGGATCGTCATGGAAGCACTCCTCTCCATTGAAGGGACAAAGATCTTATCTGAATATCCACGAAAACATACGCTCACCCGGGTCGATACCACCGGATCCTTCGACAGGGTGGCTGAAACCCACAAGAAGAAAGGATTCTATTTCTCATCCGCCCTCAACGATAAGGGAATCTTCGGCCTCATCCCCGGTGCAACCCGGATCTGGAAGTTCAACACCTACGGGATGACAGAAAAGCAGACCCGGTACCTTGCCGATGCGTTTGTTGCGGTGGCTCAGGAGAACGGGCTGCCTGTGAAATGACGAGTTATCCGCCCGTTTTCATTTTTTCTCTTATTTACGGGCACCACTGCTTTTATCATAATGGCTGATGAAAAGAAAAACAGTGGCCGGATTGTTCAGGCAGTGTGCAAAGCCACAAATGAGGCCCCGTTATGCTCAAAAACATTGTCAGCCCGAAAAACCGGCTCGATAAAAAGACGTTTGACAAAAAGATCGCTCCACTCCAGGAACGTATGGGCGTACTCCAGCGGGCCCTGCACGATGCCCGCATTCCGGTTATCCTTGTGATGGAAGGCTGGGACGCGGCAGGGATCACCCGCTCCACCAAGATGGTGATCCAGTCCCTGGACCCCCGGGGCTTTACCCTCCACACGATCGAGCAGCCCACGGATGAAGAACGGGCCCGTCCCTTTATGTGGCGGTTCTGGATCCGGCTGCCTCCCCGGGACCGGATCGCGATCTTTGCCAGGAGCTGGTACAGCCGTGCGATCTCTGCTGAAATGCAAAGGCCCAGCTGGACCAAGTCCCTTGCCGGGCGGATCATTGCGATCAACAATTTCGAGCGCCAGCTTGCCGATGACGGGGCGATCATCCTCAAGTTCTTTTTGCATATCGACAAAGATGAACAGCAGCGGCGTTTTGTAGCCCGGGAAAGCGATCCCCTCAAAGCATGGCTCGTGACCCCTGCGCTCTGGGACCTCCACAAGCATTACGAGAACTCTCTCCCGGTGGTTGAAGACCTCCTCAAAAAGACCGATACCGCATCTGCACCATGGCATATCCTGGATGCAACCGATGAGAATTTTGCGGTCCTCGAAATCTATTCGGCCCTGATTGCAATCCTGGAAAAGACCCTTGACCGCCAGGCAAAGGGAAAACCAAAAAAGCCCGGCGATCCTCTTCTCCCGGAGAAATGCCCGGTCAGGCGAGGTCATAATGTAAAATCCGGGGAAAAGACCTGCACACGGGAGGAGTGCCAGCCCGACCTTGACCGGCTCCAGGAAGAGATGCCCCGGCTCCAGGCGCTGCTGTTCAAGCGCAAGATCCCGCTTATCATCCTGTACGAGGGATGGGATGCAGCAGGGAAAGGGGGCAACATCACCCGGCTTGCACGGTACATGAACCCCCGTGGTTATGACGTGGTGCCGGTCTCTGCTCCCGATGCTACGGAAACAAGCCACCATTATCTCTGGCGGTTTGTCAGGAACTTCCCCCGGGACGGCCACATCGCGATCTTCGACCGGAGCTGGTACGGCCGCGTGCTTGTGGAGCGCGTGGAGAACTACTGTACGAAGTACGAGTGGCAGCGGGCGTACCGCGAGATCAATGACATGGAGGCAGACTTCGTGTATTCAAGCGGCGGGGGCATTGTCAAGTTCTGGCTGGAGATCAGTAACGAGGAGCAGCTCCGGCGTTTCGAACAACGGGAGAACGATCCGCTCAAGCAATGGAAAATTACCGATGAGGACTGGAGGAACCGGGAGAAGTGGGACCAGTACAATACGGCAATTGATGAGATGCTGGCCCGGACCAACACGAAGATCGCACCCTGGAACGTTATCGAATCCGATGACAAGTGGCACGCCCGGGTAAAAACACTGGAAATCGTGGCAGAGCATTGCCGGAACCTGCTCTGATACGTTCAAAAATACGCTGGTCCTTCCGGAACAAGGTCTGGTCTGGCTGCCTCGTGCTCAAACCGGCCCGGCCGTACGGGCACCCATACCTCATGATGGGGCAGAGCGTGACCCGGCACGGCGTCTGATACCAACAATTGCTTTTATGATATAACCCGGCAAAGGTGACATTGCCAGGACTGCTCTTTGCCATTCCGGCAAAAGGAGACTCCATGCTGAAAAAGTGCGACCTGACCGAAAAGATCGACCAGAAGACCTTTGATGAGAAAACAGGGCCGCTGCAGGCGCATCTTGGGCAGCTGCAACGGCAGCTCCATGCCGAGAAAATCCCGGTAATTATCCTCATCGAAGGCTGGAATGCCGCGGGAATTTCACTCACGGTCAAGGAGCTTATCCGTTCTTTTGACCCCCGGGGGATCGAGCTTTCAACTATCGGATCCCCTACTGATGCAGAGCAGCACCGTCCGCTGTTATGGAGGTTCTGGAACCGCATCCCTCCCAAAGGCGGGATTGCCATCTTTGACCGGAGCTGGTACAGCCGGGCGCTCGCGGAGACCACCCGGCACCCGGCCTGGGAAAAACGCGTTGACACGGCTATCCAGTCCATCAACAGGTTTGAGCGTCAGCTTGCCGATGACAACACGATCATCGTCAAGATTTTCCTTCATATCAGTAAAAAAGAGCAGGAAAAACGTTTCATTGACCGTGAAACAAACCCCCTTACCTCGTGGATGGTAACCCCTGAGGACTGGGATTTCCACGGCGAGTATGAGACGTATTTCCCGCTTATCGATTCTTTCCTTAGAAGGACCAGTACTCCCGGTGCACCCTGGACGGTCATTGGTGCCGATGATACCCGGTACGCCATTCTTACCGCTTACAAGACGGTCATAGCGGCCCTTGAAAAGAGAAAAACGGGCAGGGACGGTATATCCGGGAAGGAGCATGCCACGTACACCCCCGATCTAGTCCCGGCGAAACGACACGAGGAAAAACCGGCCCGGCTCGATAAGGAGACCTACGAAAAACGACTCGCGGCCGCACAGCTGATGCTCGGCGATATGCAGTCCATCCTTTTCAAGCGCAATATCCCGCTTATTATTATCTTTGAGGGAAGGGATGCCGCGGGGAAAGGGGGCACCATAATGCGCCTCACTCGTGACTTAAACCCGAGAGGCTACCGGGTCACACCCGTTGGCGGCCCAAACGAATTTGAAAAAGATCATCACTATCTCTGGAGGTTTATACGGAAATACCCCCGCCAGGGCCATACGACGATCTATGACCGGAGCTGGTACGGCAGGGTCCTTGTGGAACGGGTGGAAGGTTTTTGCACCCGGGCTGAATGGAAACGGGCCTATTCCGAGATAAACGAAGTAGAGGAAGAATTCCGCTCGTGGGGCGGAGGAATTTTGAAATTCTGGCTGGAGGTCAGCCCCGAAGAGCAGCTCAAACGGTTCCAGGGGCGGGAAAAAGACCCGTCCAAGCAATGGAAGATCACTGAAGAAGACTGGCGGAACCGGGAGAAATGGGACCAGTACAGCGAAGCCATTGATGAGATGTTTGAAAAAACAAGTACGAAAAACGCACCATGGATCGTAATAAACTCGGATGATAAATGGAATGCACGGATAAAAACCGTTGAGACTGTCTGCGAGTACGCCGAGCGCCTGCTTCAGGTAAGATACCAGCACTACAGTTAATCCCGGTCTCCGGGAGCGGGTACCGCTAAAAGCCAGTGTCCCGCTAACGCAACCCGGCTTTACCTCATATCCGCACTCCTGGTGCCAGTCATCCATTTTTCCCCGGGGCAGGAACAAAACTCTTTAATCGGCGGAGAGAATAGTGTACTGAAATGGCAAAAAAGGCGAGCAAAAAGGTTGAAGAGGAACCCCTGAAACTCTTCTACATCTTCTATAACCAGGAGCGCTGGGACAACTGGGTAAAGTCGCTTTCTGAGGCGAGTTTCGAGGTAGACCCGAAAAGCGACGAGATGCCCGAGGGCTTCCGGGTACTGGACAGTTTCTCGGTAGACATCACCCTTGCCGTGCTCAAGATTGTCAAGCTGTACCAGAACAAGCGGTTCAGCAGGGAAGAGACGCTGGATAAGCTTGCGGCAGTCGAGGCTATTGTCATGTCCGAGGCCCCGAAAGGCGATCTCGAGGAGATAATTGAGATCCTCCAGCTTCCAAAGCTCGTCCTCTTTGCCTCGTCCCGCCGGTACCTTGGCGGCGAATTTGATAAGGACATAAAAACGCTTGTAAAAAAGGGCAGGGAAGCAATCGACAAGGACATGGAGCAGGCGTTAGAGATTGCATCCAATATCGGTGCCGCGGTAATCGATGGCGCTGCCTGCTGCGGGAAGTACGTCAAGGATGATCTCGAGAACCCGACCCTGTTTGACGAGTGGCTCATCGAATGCGAGCGGATGTTTGAGGCCATGGGCTCGCTCAAGAATTTCGATGAATCGACCGGAGAAGACGAGTGATCGCCGGCAGGGCGCGGTTCCGTCACGCAAAAAAGATTGAGCGTCTTTGCGGCTACCGGGTACCTGAATTTGCCTTTTCCCCGGTGATGCTCGAGACCGTCACCTCCCGTTTCAATTTCGATGCGCTGGATTTTGCCGTCCGCGAACAGCTCCTCCGCTTTTTTGACGATTTCCTCCGGTGCAAATGCAGGAACTCCCCGCTTTGCGGATGCCCGGAAAAAAAGTTTGCCAAAAAGGTGATCGAGCTGCGCGAGAACGGCCTCGACCACCGCCAGATCGCTGCCTATCTTTCCGATGAGTACGGGATCGAGATCTTTCCTGCGGATGTACTCTCTTTTTTGGAAGATTCCGTGCATGTGCTTGAAGCAATCGCGGACGTGGCGCACCTCCATGGTGAAGAGGCCCTGGCCGCAAAAACCGCGGATCACATCCGGCTCATTGAGCGTTAGGGTGTCTGCCGTCGTTCATCCAGAAAGCATATATTACAAAATGTAATACTTATTTTACGTGGTACCTGTTCAGACCATGCAGGACCCGCGATAAGGCACAAAAAAGACCGGAGAAAAAAAAGACAACCCCCCTTAGTATGCAGGAAAGCCCGGCACAGCCGGGAACACTTGCATACGTACCAGGCCGGCTCCGGCGGCAGGCCGCATACTATACATAATTAACACAAAAAAGGAGATGATAGGAAACAGGAGCATTACCGAAAACACCGTTCCCCCGCCCACCAGGAGAGGCGGGAAACTATGCCCGGGGCCCGTACTTTCTGTTTGGATCCCCGGTATTCGCCAAAAAATCCGCTCCCCTGCCTCCACCCGGCGGGGAGTCGGATCCCCGGCGTTATCGGGAAGACAAAAACGTACCCCGGCATGGCAGAACAACAAGTACTCTTCATCAGATCCAATCCATCCAACAGATACCTGTCGTTATCCTGCAGGGAACACCCCTGCCGGTTTTTTTATGATCGCTTGTACCGGTCGAGTACGAGCGGATCCGGGATCTCTTTTCCGGGTATAATGCAAAGAAAAATCGGACGAATCTTCTCTTGTGCGCGATTACCAGAATTCGTCACTGAGCTCTTTTACTACCGCTTCTGCAAACGCCTTTGCAGCAGCCGGGCCGTTTGCGGTTATGATCCGACCATCGGTTACGACCAGGTCTTTGGTTACAAGTGCCCTTCCCTTCTTCATCTCCAGCACTGCAACCGGGCTGTCATACACGGTTGCCTTCTTTCCTTTGAGGATCCCGGCTTTTGCAAGCACCACCGGCGCAAGGCAGATTGCGGCAACCACCTTATCCTTCCCGTGGAAATAACTTGCAAGCTGCACAAGTATATCGTCTTCCCAGAGGTATGTCTGACTTCCCGCGCCCCCGACAATAATCAGGCCCTTGTAGTTATTGGGGTCGATCTCGTCAAACGAGAGGCTGGCGGTTGCCTTTCCTCCAAGCATTCCCGTGCAGGTGCCGGCCCGGGTAGAGGCGATATCAAAGGCGATCCCGGCTTTTGTGAGGGCCGCAACCGGCTCTGCCAGTTCCTCGTCACGGTACTTTTCCGGAGCTATGGCAATTAGTGCTTTCATTGTTTCCGGGATGTTCCTTCTTCGTATTTGAGGTTTGGCCCGGCTCCCTGCAATGGAGATTTGCGGCGGGACATACCGCATAATGGGGATAGCAGGAGTACTGTCTGAAAAAAGGGTAATGTCGGGAGAATTTTCAGGGCTTTTTAACGATCGAATTGATAATATTATCCATGATCGCTTCGCTGCGGTTCTTGAGCCCGAATCCGACGATGATAGCGATCGCAGCGCCAAGACCAAGCCCGATGCCCCAGGCAATCGGGGTCACGAACGTGTAGATGATCGTGAGGTCGAGCATCAGCTGGGAAAGGGCGAGGATCGTGATCGCAAAGTAGAGGAAAAGGCGGATCAAAAACAGGACCGGTGTAATGAGCTGGATATCCTGCTGTGCATAGTACCGCCCCAGGAAATCGATGAAATAATCCGCAAGAATGAATCCCACGATAAGGATGATGATGAAGGCGACAATGTGGGGGATATACTCCACGATTGTGGTCATAAGCCTGCTCATGTACTCCATGTCAAGGATATTTACTGCCGCAAGCACGGCAATCATGTACACGAAAAGCCGGACAAAGATATCTCCTATATATCCTACAGTGATCCCGGCCTTTTTGACCGAACCGGCAAACGAGGTCTGATCGGCCACCTGCTCGACAAAGTGCTGCTCGCCAATCTTGTCAAGAACGATCCGTACTGCCCTGCCAAGAAGGCGACCGACAATCCAGCCGATGAGCAGCACGATAAGCGCCCCGATGACGCTTGGGGCATAGTTCATCACCGTTGCATTCCACTGGTCAGTAACACTGGTTACAACATCAACCATTTCCATCTCCTCCAAATTTCAGATACCTGTATGTTTTGATTCATATGCTTTGTCGAATTTATATATAAATATTTCTCATAAAGACGATACATATGGATAATTTACAACAATTATAAATGTTGACTGGAGCATAGAGTACCTTTACAGAAGATCGGATTGTCATGATGCAGGATTACCAGCAGGAACTTGGCCAGATCAAGAACCTTCTCAGGCAAAATCCGGAGGGAATGAGCGTT
Source organism: Methanoregula boonei 6A8 (assembly GCF_000017625.1). NCBI lineage: Archaea > Methanobacteriati > Methanobacteriota > Methanomicrobia > Methanomicrobiales > Methanoregulaceae > Methanoregula > Methanoregula boonei. The sequence continues at coordinate 1,041,304 of NC_009712.1, forward strand.
ACCGATATTGCAAAAGCGCTCAAGAAGAACAAGAACACGACCGGGCGGTACCTGGATATCCTGCTGATATCAGGACAGGTGGACATGCGGACGTACGGCATGGCCAAGGTCTTTACTCTCTCCCAGCGCGTCCCGCTCTCTGCCATGCTCAGTTATTCAAAGGACCTGATCATGGTCCTTGACAAGGAATCCCGCATCACCGATATCAATGAAAATTTTGCTACACTCCTGCGCATTGCCCGAAAGGATGCCATAGGAAAAAATGTTGCTTATCTCAACTCCCCCGAGGTAGATGTCCGCGATTTTATCCACACCCTCTCTGCGCCCGGCACCCGGGAATCGGAGCGTATTGTTTCATTTGCAGTAAAGGGGTCCGGGGAACGGATCTTCAAGCAGAAATCCGTTCCCACGGTTTTTGATGATGGCCAAAGAGGCCTTACCATTATCCTTTCCGATGTAACTGAGGAGATCGTAAAAGAGCGGGAGATCCGGGAGCGGGAAGAACAGTTCCGGATGATGGCTGAGAATATCCAGGACGGGCTGATCATTTTAGAAAATGACCGGTGCACTTTTGTGAACCGGAGGGTTGCTGAGATCACCGGTTATACCTTTGAAGAACTCTGGGCAATGGATCCCATGGCAACAATCATAGATCCCGAGGACCAAAAAAAGCTGGAGCCGATCCTTGAACTCCGCAAAAAACCAGCCCAGGGAGTTACCGAGTTCCAGGGCCGTATCCGGAGGAAAGATGGTGTTTTCCGGGATGTTTATCTCAGGACCACCAGCCTCAAGCATGAAGAGACCTGGTTTGCGTTTGTTATCATGACCGATATCACCGAGCTGCGGACCAAGGATGCCGCACTCTTTGAAAGCGAACAGCGGTTCCGGATGATGGCAGAAAACATCCAGGACAGCCTCTTTATTATCGAGAACGAGCAGCTGGTCTATTCCAACCGGCGTCTCAGTGAGATCACGGGATATTCGGGTGAAGAGCTGCTTGCGAAGAGTCCCCGGGACCTGATTGCTCCTGAAGACATGCAGCGGATTGAGGAACTTTACACCAAATCCGTGGCCGGTGCCGGGCCGGCGCAGTTCCGGAGCTGGGTGCGGTGCAAAAACGGGGAAAGCCGGTTTGTGTACGGCCATATCAATTCTGTCAGCTCCGGCCAGACCGTGAGCACGTACATCACCATGACAGATATCACGGAATTTGCACAGCGCGAACAGGCGCTGCAGGATCGTATCCGGGAGCTGGAGAAGTCCATCGGGCAATAAGAAGATTCGTGTGTACCATTTTGCCCGATGCTTAACTCCGGGTTTGCGCTGGATAACTCATGTGGGATCTCTGGCAGGATGGTACTGAATTCACGTGCGGGTACCGTTGTCTGCTGTGGTGTTTTTTATATTTATCAATAAAATTCTCCCGTGAAAACAATGGCGTTTATAATATCTATGTATGACCGATGAGCCAAACGCTTAAATATAGAAAATTCAAACAGGTACCAAGCTTTTCGATACTATAGAGGACTTGCATGATCACACGCGATACTCCCTTATCCCCCGTCAACCGCACGGTTTTTCCGGCCTGCGCCAGCCTGCCGCGGCTGTTATGCCTGGTTTCGCTCGCTCTTCTCGTGTTTGCTGTCCTGCCGGTGAGTGCAGGAGATCAGTACATGGCAGGGAACCCCGAGCTCTCTGCGCATATCAGCGGCACCAATGAATTTTCTCCCGGGGACGATGTCAGCCTGCCGGTTGTCATCGACAACACCGGGCTAAACCAGTACTTGATCGTAAACTCAGGGATCATAAGCCCCACTGATCTTTCGAACACGGCCAAGCAGCTGACCGTTGCGCTCGGAGCCGGGGATGCACCGCTTGTAGTTAAGGCCGACCCGCAGGTTGTCGGCGATCTTGCTGCAAGCAACAGTGCCACGGCTTCATTCCATATCACCGTGAACCGGTATGCCCCGGCCGGAATATACCAACTGCCGGTTGTCCTGAATTACACGTATCTGTACCAGGCAAACCAGGAAGGTACCGAGGCGCTCAACTATCAGTACAAGAGCATCAACGAGACGGTCTTTGTCCCGATCACCATCAAGCCGGAAGTTCAGATTGCGGTCACCAGCGTTGAGGCAGCAAATCTGAACGCCGGGATCGAGGGTTATGTCAATCTGACCGTTGAAAACGTGGGGTCTGATAACGGCAGAAATGCGGTAGTCCGGATCCAGCAGAACGACCAGAGCCCGATTACGCCGGCTGAAGGCAGCGTGTACATCGGGGACTTTCCGCTTGGCGCGATATCCAACTGCACGTTCCGGGTATCTGTGGCAAGCACTGCCCAGCAGAAGACCTACCCGCTCGATGTGCTGGTAACGTACAAGAATTATGAGGGAGATTACGTGGACTCTCCCATAGAGACCGTGGGGGTTCCGGTAGGCCAGAAAGTGGCGTTTGCGGTAACCCCGGTCAGTGCATCAGTCCGGCCTGGTGCCAATGCCGTAATCACCTACCAGTTCCAGAATACGGGCGGGACCACCGCGTATAACGCCGAAGCGCGGATAAGTGCGATTGACCCCTTCACCAGTAACGATGACACGGCTTTCCTTGGCACCATGGCACCCGGGGATGTACGGACTGCATCGTTTGCTGTATCTGTTGATTCGGGTGCTACCGTCAAGGAATATGGCCTGGATTCCGAGGTTATCTACCGCGATGCGCTCGATAACCAGTTCACCTCCGATCCTCTCAAGGTCAATGTTGAGGTTGTGCATGCTCCCTCCCTGACCGAAGCAATCGGCCTGCCCGGTCTTATCGTCATTATCCTGGCCGTTCTTGCAGCGGCAGGCTATGCAATCTATCGCAGGTGGTTTAGACCCCGGTAATTCTTTTTGTCCGGGCTGCAACGTGCTACCCCGGCACACCAAAAAAGGGATATGACTGTTACATTCCGAAGAACCGGTTAACCGAACAGATTACAACGAATCACCATGATCGACCAGATCTTTAGTGCCATTGCCCATACCGTCAACCGCCGGCCCAAACTGGTAGTCGGTATTATCGCCATGGTATTTATCATCGCCCTTTTTGGCATGACTATGATCACCATGCAGACCGGGGATGACACCTATTTAAACAAGAACTCACAGGCAGGAGTAATCAATACAGAATATACCAACACCTTCAACAAAGATTCGCTAATCCTGATCATTGAAACCAGTGACCCGGTAAGTCCCACCGTACTCAACTATATGGACCGGCTGGAGACAGATATCCGGCAGCAACAGCATATTACCAGCGTGTCAAGCGTTGTGGATATCCTCAAGGAAGAGAATAATGGTATCCTGCCCCAGTCCACGGGAGAGATTAACGCACTGGTCAACCAGATGCCCCCTGCAGTACAGGCAACTGCGGTTCCGTCAAACGTGCTAACTCTCGTGCAGGTCCAGCTGGATCCCGGACTCTCGGACACTACAGAAACCTCGGTTCTTAACTCTGTGCAGCTGGCTGTCGACCAGTCCGACCCTCCTGCGGGAGTGACCGTTGAGGTATCGGGTCAGCCCGCATTCAACGCCCAGATGCAGGCTGCCATGGGATCCCAGATGGGCATCCTGATAGGGGCTGCAATGATCCTGATGGTTATTGTGATGGGTCTCCTCTTCTCCTACGTCAGCCACCGGTTCCTGCCGGTCGTGTTTGTGGGACTGGGTCTTACCACGGCCATGGGTCTGATGGGCCTTGCCCATATCCAGCTGAATATGGCCGTACTGGGCGCCTTCCCGGTCATGATCGGTCTGGGGATTGATTACGCGATCCAGTTCCATGCACGGCTCGATGAGGAGTCCCGGAAAGGCAGCCTTGACGATGCAGTCTATATGACCATCACCCGCACCGGCCCTGCCGTGATGTACGCTATGCTCGCCACTTCGCTGGGATTTGCTGCGATGTTTATCTCCACTGTGCCCATGATCCAGTCCTTCGGCCTTGTGGCTATGATCGGGATCATGAGCTGTTACTGCGTCTCTCTGGTAGGTATCCCGGCCGTAGCCCATGTGATCCACTATAAACCCCGGCCCCAGGTGCCCAAGGTCTGCTATGCAGTAGGTGAGGATGCCTGCGAGTTCCTGCCCTCCGCACCTCAGAAAAAGCAGAAAAACTCCTGGTCATATGGCCAGTTCCTGACCAGCACTTCGGTAAAAATCGCCAAAAACCCGGTTCCTATCCTGCTCATTGGTGCGCTCATCGCCGTTATTGGATTCCAGATCGATCCCCTCATCCCCATAGAAGCAAACCAGAACAACTTCGTGCCGAGCGATATGCCCGCAAAGATCGAGATTGACAAGGTCACCCGTATCTTGGGATCCACAACAACTGCCGACTTCTATGTTCAGGGAGCCCGCGTCACGGATCTCGATACGTTGCGGTGGATCAAGAGTTTCCAGGATTATGAGCTCGCTCATCATCCCCAGATCACTTCAGCTACTTCCATTGTGACCTACATTATGGCTTATAACGGAGGAACCATGCCGCAGACGCAGAGCCAGGCAGATGCGGCACTCGCAAAAATTCCGCAGAGTATTCGGGATGAGTACCTCAGCGGATCCATGCGCGGCGTGATCACCTTCGGAATGACCAATCTCCAGATCCCCCAGGAGGAAGATCTCAGGAACGTCATGGTCAACGATATCGCGTTCCTCCAGCCACCCGTCGGGATATCCGTCCAGCCTACCGGCTCTTTCGAGGTATTTACCTCGCTAATCGGGGGAATGTCTGAATCAAAAGACGAGATGACCTTCCTTGGCTTTGTCCTCATCTTTATCTTCCTTGCGGGAGTCTACCGCCACTTCCACGCGATCTCCCCTCTCATCCCCATCATCTTTATCGTTGGCTGGAATGCCGTCATGATGGAGATCCTCGGTATCGCCTACTCTCCCCTCACAGCCACCCTCGGATCCATGACCATTGGTGTCGCTGCCGAGTACACCATTCTCGTGATGGAGAGATATTCTGAGGAGGAAGAGCGCCTTCATGACCATACCGCTGCCATCCAGGAAAGTGTCAGCAGGATTGGAACAGCCATTACGGTCTCGGGCCTTGCGACCTTTTTTGGGTTCTCTGCTCTCTGTCTTTCAGACTTCCCCATCATCAGTAACTTCGGAGTATGTACGCTCATAGCGGTAGGGTTCTCGCTGGCTGGTGCCATCTTCATTATGCCTGCTGTCCTCTCCCTGATGGGCCAGTTTACCGAATGGCTGGAGACCAGGAAACACCGGCACCAGATCGTACCAGAGACACTTCCAGAAACAAAAAATCCAGATGTGTGAGAAAATCGTTACAGAGGTTATGCTATGAAATTATACACAACCTGTACAATAGTCCTGTTTGTTGCGGCGGTACTCTGCGTAATGCCGGTTCTTGCCCAGGACAAATATCTCGGTGGCTCACCGCAGATAACGGCGTATATCGCCGGGACCAACGAGTTTTCACCCGGTGAGGACGCGACGATCACGGTAGTTATCCAGAACAGCGGGACTGCAGATGTCCTGTTCCTCAACCAGGGAACGCTGCCTCAGGCGGATATACCCACGACCGCGAAGTTATTGACGGTATCTCTTACTTCCGGAGGGGCGCCGATCAACATCACGACCGGTCCGCAGGCACTCGGGGATCTTGCGAGCCCCGGGATCACGAGTGTACCGTTCACGGCGAAGATCACCACGGATGCGAACATGGGATCCTACACGCTGCCGCTTGAGGTGCAGTACTCGTATCTCTCGAACAGCCTGGCAAACCAGCCGGCAAGCGACGAGGTCAACCCGGAGTATTCACCGGTAAACGTAACCATTCCGCTCACGGTCCGGATCCAGCCGGTGGTCCAGGTCACGGTACTGGACGCCGAGGCGTCGGGCCTTGCGGTCGGAACGGAAGGCTATGTCAACCTGACCCTCAAAAACACGGGGTACCAGGATGGTACCAAAGCGACCGTGCAGATCCTGCAGCATGGTGACAGCGCAATCTACCCGACCGATAACAGCGTCTGGATCGGCGACTTCCCGCGCAATGGCACGGTCACCTGCCAGTACAAGGTCTCGGTCTCCGACAATGCCCAGCAGCAGACCTATCCGGTCGATGTGGAGGTGACCTATACCAACTCTGACGGTAACGTAGTCACATCCGCGATCGATACTGTGGGTATCCCGGTGGCCGGCAAGATCACCTTTGCCGTGGTCTCTCCCCCGGCAGAGGTAGTCCAGGGTGCAAATACCGTGATCACTATCACCTACCAGAACACCGGTGCGATCACCGCGCGGAGTGCCGAGGCACGGCTCACCACCTATGCCCCACTCTCAAGCGATGATTCCCTGGCCTATCTCGGCGATATCCCCCCGGGTGGAACCGTGACTGCACGCTATGCCATATCCGCCGATACTAACGCCGCAACCAGGACCTATCCCCTCGATACCGAGGTCAGGTACCGCGATCAGCTCGACAACAGCCAGGTCTCCGATACCTTTACCGCAAACGTTACCGTCACCCAAAAACCTCCCACATCCCCCCTGGTACAGGCTGCTGAAATTGTCGCTGCCATCGCCATTATCGCGGCGGCCGGATATTACTTCTTTGTGATGAGAAAAAAGAGATAACTGGAGAAACGGATGATACCTACACTCATGAGAAGACATAAAGGACGGATTATCATACTCCTCCTTGTTCTTGCGGCATTTCTTGTCTCGCCGGCGTTTGCGGGGACGAGATATTTCGAAGGAAGCCCGAATCTGACGGCATATGTTAGTGGCGCAAACCAGTTTGCACCAGGAAGTTCCATCCAGATCCCGGTGGTGATCAAGAACACGGGAATAAATACGTATTACGAGGTGGCATCAAATATTGTCGACCGTGCGGATGTCCCCACAACGGCGAAGTTTGTGACAGTTGCGATGGGTGCGGGAAATGCACCTGTAGTTATCAAGACTGACCCGCAGATGATCGGTGACATCGCAAGCCAGGACCAGCAGACCGCTACCTTTTCAGCTACCGTCAATGCGGATGCAGCGGGTGGCACCTATACCCTCCCGCTCAACATCACTTACCAGCAGTTTTCTCATGTCGACCAGTACGGGATGGACACATTCCAGTATTATTATGTCCCAATGAACGTGACACTCACCGTACCGCTGGTCATTAAATCAGAGGTGATTCCTGAGGTGATTTCAGCGACCTCTGACAACCTCGTCGCAGGAGCGGACGGTTACGTGAACCTGACGATTAAAAACATCGGGTCGTTTGACGGGACCAAGGCAACCGTCCAGATTGTCCAGAACGATGATAGTCCCGTCAGTCCGGTGGACAGCAACGTGTATATCGGGGATTTCCCGGCCGGCAGCACCGTTTCCTGCCAGTACAAGGTGGCAGTGGCAGACACGGCTCAGAACAAGACCTATCCCGTCGACGTTGTTGTGAACTACCAGAACGACGAGGGTGATATGGTACCCTCCCAGTCCCAGACCGTGGGCATTGATGTAGGCAACAAGGTAAATTTTGCCATCCAGATCTCTCCCATCGAGATGAGCCCGGGAAGCAAACACACCATCCAGATCGAATATCAGAATACCGGTGATACCATGGTTTACAGCGCACAGGCACGCATCAGTGTAGCCGCACCCTTTACCAGTTCCTCTGATGTCGCCTACCTGGGAGATCTCGCACCGGGACAGACCGCGGTTGCCACCTACCAGATCAGTGTTGCAAGCGATGCTACCCTCAAGGAGTACGGCCTTGATTCTGAGATCCGGTACAACAATGCCATCGGCGATACCTACGTCTCCGACCCCATGAAAGTCACCATTGATGTACAGAACCTCACCGGTCTTGAGGGCATCATCTCCAACCCGGTATATCTCTCCCTTATCGCTGCCGTGATTATCGGCATCATTTATGCTATCATCCATACCCGGAAGAAACACTAAATCAATCTCGACGATTCAGTCAGTATATATACGGGAATACCCCTCTTTTTTCGCGAAAGGAGAGAAATGCAAAGACAGAGCAGCTTGCAAAAGAAGAGAATATCTTTTCCCTGGGCCGTGTGCCCTCTGCCTGCAAGTGTTTATCCGCCGGTCCTGCAAACGAATAGCAGCAGCGTGACACAACGATGACCTCTCCCCAGTTTCTCCCGATTCCTCCTCAACTACGTGCGCTGGCCTGTGAAACCCTCAACCGCCGCGTTGGAAGGCTCCCCCTGATAAAGGATGGCGTGGAAATTACCGAAACACTCGTGGGAACTACCCTTGAATGCCTGAACGCGGAGGCAACACGGACCCTGCCGGTAAAAACAGCGGCCGGGGAATCTTTCTGCCCGGGTCTTGATCAGTGCCTGAGCGGGCGACTTGGCGGGGAGAGAAGTACTGAAGCGGTGGTCATGGCCGGGGTTCTCACGGATGCCGGTCTTGGGGAACCGGCTGTAATCCTTGATGCGGCGACCCACCACCAGATCCGGGGGATCCGCCTTCTCTCTGCATGGGCCTGGCATATCGGGTCCGGGGAGGTGGTTTCCCCAGGTACCTGTCAGTATACAGGTGACGGGGACGGGTGGCTTGCCTGCTGCCCGGTCTGCAGGACCGGGATCCTGGGTCAGGTGACCGGCAAAAGGCTTTTTGGCATCCCTCCGACTGATTACTACCTTGACTGTTCTCACTGCGGTGCCAAGTTTATCCCGGAGAAAGACCGGTTCCGGCTTGTATCGATTGCCCGGATCTCCGATCCCCGCTGGCGGCAGTATCTCAATTCCTGCAGGACGCCGGAGGATTGGGCTGCCTTGCTCCGGGAGGAGACCACTGCACGCCAGGTACGACCTGCGCGAAGTATCGCCACGTCACGGTACCGCATCTCTCCCCCAAAACCCCAGCCGGTTCTGAGGGAATTCCCGGTTCAGCGGGCTGAAAAGATCGCTGTGCCGGTTGAAGGTGTGGCCGTTCCCTTCTCTTCCATCAGGGATGGCTCCCTTGTGGTGTCGGGCACCACAAAGACGCTCTATTTCCGGCCGGTCACACTCCGGTTTTTACGCGGGACCCGGCACGATCTCTTCTGCCATGCAGAGCGCAGTCTCGAACAGGTACTCAACAGCCCGGTATATGCTGATGTAAAACCACTTCTGGCGCAAGAGTACGAACGCTATCTCCCGCTCCGCATTGGCCCGGTGACAGAAGAACTCAGGAAAAAAAGTGATCCTCGGTACCGGCAGCTCCTGAACCGATACGGCGACCGGGAGTTCAGCTCATTTGCTGTGGAGGATCCCGTCATCGGGCAGAAGAAAGGTGTCCTTCTTGTGTTCCTCCAGGGAAAACTTTGTTATATTACTGCCTGTCATACCACTTTTTCTGATCTTATCGACCGCACTTTTGGCACGATCTCGCCCGATTGCTGTTATCTTGACGGGAATGCAGATGCCTGCCGGATCAACAGCCTGGCCACTGCGTTCCGTGATGGGCCGGTCTTCTGGATCCACGAGAACGACGATGACCGTGCCATTGAGGTTCTTGTGGCCGATTTGCAGGACCGTTACCTGAAGGGATTTTCTGCTCCGGCAGGAACCTGACCGGAACAGAGAATTTTTCATATCCTATGCAAACATTATATTTATTCAATCAGGTCAGGGAGCAGGGAGATATCGGATGAAAAAGTGTCCGCATTGCGGGATGAATATCCGGGATAACGTCGAGGTCTGCGGGTACTGTGGAGGTGAGATCGTCTCACGGCCGCAGGGCGCTGGGGTAAAGGGAGCTGCGGCCCAGAACCGGAATGTCCCGCCCCGGGTTGCCCAGAAGGCACCTGTCGCTCCCCCTGCGGATGCCGCAGACGGGGTTGAAGGCGAAGAAGAAGAGGGCGGGGGACTCTCGAAGATCCTCCAGCCCGGGGAACAGGTGCTGATCGGGTCCCTGAATGTCTCGGTAAAAAAATTCTTTTTCCACGCGTATCTCACCAACAAGCGTATCTTCCTGATCGATACCCAGGAAAAGAAACTCAAGGTCACGGCAAAGGACATCCCTCGTGAAACGATTGCCGATAGTATTGTGGAGTATTCGGAAAATGCCGACCCGGTGCTTGTACTTTCGGTAAAATCCTCTGATGATGATGTCAAGACCATGAAACTGGTCTTTTCCCAGAACGGGTCCGACCGTACCGGAGAGATCGATGACTGGATAGCCCTGCTTGGCCGTGAACCTGAGGCAAAGAAGCCTGGCAGGCAGGCAGCCTCGCCTCAGAAAGCATCCGAACCCGAGCCCGAACCAGAAGAAGAGTTCGTACAGGAAGTGGAGCCGGAAGAAGAGGAGTCTCTTCCTGCACCACGGGCGGCAAAATATCCGGTCCGCCAGGAGGCGTTGCGCCCGTCGCGAAAACCCCTCAAGGAACATGAACGCCAGCCCCCGGTAAAACGGCTTATCCCCCTGGCCCGTGAACCGGAACCAGAGCCCGAACCCGAACCTGAACCCCTGCCCCCGGTCCAGCAGCCCCAGAGGAGGGTTCAGGTAAAGTCTGTTGAGGAGCCGCAGCGCAGGGTGCCTGCTGTACGTGGTGTACCTGCACCTGTGAGAGGTGACACCCAGCCGGTCAGGAAACCGGAAAGCCAGACTGCCGTGCGGGCGGCGATGAACTCCCCGGTACAGCCGTTGCGGCAAACCATGGTCCAGCCGGCAAAGAGTAGTATCTCGGAACCGGTCCGCCGCCCCCTGCCGGATGCAACCCGGGAAACACTGTCCGATGAACGCCCGGTAGTACGGAAGGCCGCAGTCCCTGAGGTACCGGCGGATGCCCCGCAGTTCTGCCATAACTGCGGGAAGAGACTACCCGGCGAGGCCAACTTCTGTCCTGGCTGCGGGACGCGTCTTGGGCGTTCGCGGACCGATCCGGCGGCCGCAGCCCGTGCTTCAAAGACCCTGCCCCGTCCTGTGGCAGCAGTCGCCCCTCCGCCTGCTCCTCCGTCTGCGGCCCAGCGCCGCGTCCCCCGGATAGAAGAGATTAATGAAGATGAAGACGAGGAGGTCCAGCCACGGCGGCCCCCGGTCAAAAAGACCCCCAAGGGCAGTGACATGACCATCCTGCAGAAATTCCTCCGGCGCTGAATCCGGATAACCCTCCCATAATCTCTTTCTCTCCTATATTTCTGGGAGAAATATTTTCGTGCCCGTTTTTTTCAGAAAGAAGAAACGGTTATATGAAATCCAGTCTCTTCTATTAGTACGATTACTTGAGAAACCGAGGAAATTTAATGAAAAGAAATATCCAGATCGAAGCGTTGAATCAGATTCCCCTTGAAAAGCAGCGGATTGAACTTGTTGAACGCAAGTGCCTCGGCCACCCCGACAGTATTGCCGATGGAATAGCTGAGTCGATCTCCCAGGCGCTCTGCCGGGAGTACCTCAAGGAGTTCGGGGCCGTCCTCCACCACAACACCGACCAGGGTGAGGTTGTTGCCGGGGAATCGTGCCCGAAGTTCGGCGGGGGGAAGATGATCCGCCCGATCTACGTGCTTATCGACGGCCGGGCCACCAAGCAGTTCAACGGCGTCACCATCCCCACCGATACGGTTGCAGTCGAAGCTGCACACGAGTACCTGCATAAGATCCTTCCTGAACTCAACCTGCAGCGCGATGTTATGATCGACAGCCGGCTCGGGACAGGTTCTACCGATCTGCGGGATGTCTTCAAGCCCCGCCAGGGAAAAGTCCCGCGCTCCAACGATACCTCGTTTGGTGTCGGGCATGCACCGTTCTCCGATGTAGAGACCATTATCCGGAATACGTCCGAGTATATCGATACCAAACTCCGCAAGAAATACCCGGCCATCGGCCAGGACATTAAGATCATGGGCCTGCGGGACGGGAACACGATTACGCTGACCGTTGCCTGCGCTATTGTCGACCGGTACTGTGCGGACATCAGGGAGTACCAGGAATACATGGGCCTCCTGACCGAAGAGATCGGTAAAGTGGCAAAGAAGAGCACCAAGCGCAAGGTTGTCGTAAATCTCAACACCGCAGACGATATCAAGAGTAAGAGCGTGTTCCTGACCGTCACTGGCACATCGGCCGAGATGGGAGATGACGGCTCGGTAGGTCGGGGTAACCGCTGCAACGGGCTTATCACCCCTAACCGTCCGATGAGCATGGAGGCGACAAGCGGCAAGAACCCGATCAACCATATCGGGAAGATCTACAACCTCCTCTCAACACAGATTGCACAGGAATCGATCAAAAAGGTCGACGGTATCGAGGAGATGTACGTCCGCCTGCTCTCCCAGATCGGAAAACCAATCGACCAGCCACTTGTTGCAAGTGTCCAAGTGCTGCCAAGAAAAGGTGTCACCCTCCAGGAGATCAACGGCGAGATCCAAGCGATCGTTGACGACAATCTTGCCAATGTTACCAGCATCACGGAGAAGGTAATCCGTGGCGAACTCAAGACCTTCTAAAACCAGGAAAGGCAAAATACCCAATCCTGCCCCGGCGGCGGGAAACGCCTCTTCTTTTTCAGGTATGATCCGGCTTGCCATCCCGAACAAGGGACGGATTGCAGCCCCGATCATGGAACTCATGGAGAAAAGCGGGCTCCATCTTACCGAAGGTTCCGAGCGCCGGCTGATTGCCCGCACGCTCGACCCTCATGTGGAAGTTCTCTTTGCCCGGCCCATCGATATCCCCGAGTACGTAGCCACAGGTGCGGCGGACCTGGGTATTACCGGTCACGATATGGTTGTCGAGCGGGAGTCCGATGTGGAAGAGATTCTCGATCTTCAGATAGGAAAGGCAAAGCTCGTGCTTGCGGTCCGCGAGGAGTCGGATATTGCATCCGCAGGCGACCTCAAAGGCGCAAAAATTGCAACTGAGTTCCCGACCATCACCCGGCAGTACTTTGCAAAACACCACGTGCCGGTCACGATTGTCCTTGTCGGTGGTGCCTGCGAAGCAACGCCTCACCTTGGGATTGCCGATGCAATTGTGGATCTCTCCAGCTCGGGGACCACCTTAAAGACCAACCACCTCCGGGTGCTCGACGAGGTACTTACCACGTCTACGCACCTTATTGCCAACCGCGCCTCGCTTGCGGCCAAACGGGAAAAGATCGATGAGATCCATCTTGCCCTCGAGAGCGTGGTGCGGGCACGGGGGCAGTGCTACCTGATGATGAACGTGAAACGCGCGGCGCTTGAAAAGGTAAAAGGAGTCCTCCCCGGGCTCTCTGGCCCGACGGTCATGGATGTGGCCTCGACCGAGGACATGGTCGCGGTCCATGCCGTGGTAAATGAAGAACGGGTGTATGCACTGATCAACTCCCTGAAGCGGGCGGGGGCACGTGACATCCTGGTCCTGTCCATAGAAAGGATGATCCGCTGATTGTGCCATGAGAATCTTTCCTGCTGTGGATATCCTTGGGGGAAGGTGCGTCCAGCTTGTGCAGGGAAAGCGGGAGAGTGCCACCGCGTATGGTGATCCCCTTACCTGCGCACGGCGCTGGATCGATGCCGGGGCCGATGCCCTGCATGTGGTCAATCTTGATGGCGCATTTGGGGATTCTGCAAAGAACGCAGATCTGATCCGCGGACTGGTAAAAGAGACCGGTATTGAGATCGAACTCGGAGGCGGGATCCGCTCGGTAGAAGATGCCGCCCGCTGGCTGGATACCGGGGCATCAAGGATTATTCTCTCGACTTTCGCGATTAAGGAGCCCGAAAGCATCCGTACCCTCTCGCAGGAATTCGGGAGCGACCGGGTGATGGCTGGCGTGGATGCGAAGGGCGGTCAGGTTGCGATCCATGGCTGGCAGGAGACCGCAGGAGACTATATCGGGTGGGCACAACGGTTCGAACAGCTCGGCGCCGGTTTCCTCCTGTACACGAACGTCGATGTCGAAGGGCTCCAGGGCGGGATCGCTGCCGGGCCGGTCCGCCGGCTTATCGGGAATGTCAGGATCCCGGTGGTCGTTGCCGGTGGGGTATCGGCGCGTGCGGATGTGGCACTCTTAAAAGAGTCCGGGGCCTACGGCGCAGTGCTCGGGTCGGCGCTGTACAGCGGAAAGATTAACCTTTCAGAGGCTCTAGAGGAATCTCGATGAACGTTTCGCTTGCGCGGGAGACAAAAGAGACAAAAATTGCGCTCACCTTTGACCCCGAAGGGACAGGGAAGGTCGCGGTGGAGACCGGCATCCCGTTCTTCGACCACATGCTCACCGGTATGGCCCGGCACGGGGGATTTGATCTCACCTGCACAGTCACGGGGGATCTTGGTGTTGACAGCCACCACACGATCGAGGATACCGGCATTGTCCTTGGCGATGCGATAAAAGCGGCAATCGGTGAGGGGAGAGGGATCCGCAGGTTTGCCCATGCGATAATCCCGATGGACGAATCCCTTGCACAGGTGGCCCTCGACTGCGGCGGGCGGGGCTATCTTGTCTATACCGGCACATTCGGGGCCCGGACGCTCGGGAACATTCCTCCCGACCTCTTCGAGCATTTCTTTTATACGCTCTGCATCCATGCGGGCATTACGGCCCATATCCGGTTTACCGGCAGGAACGACCACCACCAGTGCGAGGCAATGTTCAAGGCATTCGGGATTGCCCTTGGCGAGGCACTGGCAAAGAGCGGGAAAACAAAAGAGATCCCAAGTACGAAAGGGACATTCTGAAGACCATTGGGATCATCCCGCCACTGATCTTTCCGTAGTGAGCCGGCCAGATACCGGGGCAAAAATCCAATGGGAATTCAGAAATCCTGACATGAGGAGATGGAATGGGCATTTTCCGGTACGATAGCAAATATGCAGCGCCGACAAAAGAGCAGCGCGAGCGGTACATGAAGGGAGACTGCGAAGAGCACTGTTTTGGGCCAGAGAACGAAATTATGCTCATCGTGTACGACGAAGCAGCCTATCTCAAGAACGATACAGACGGATCCCGGATCCTCTTTACCGGGGCCAAAGACAAAGGAAAGGTATACGACGAGATCAACCGTCTCCTTGCCGAAAACGCCGGGAGGGGGAGTGGCAGCCGGTCGTTTACTTCGGGGAGCAAGATTGAGTAGGGTGTGCAAACGGGCCGTACGCTACCCGATGTTGCACCCGAATCCTGCCGCTTTTGTATTTCTTACTTTTATTACGTGGGTATAAAGTGCCGTCTTTATCGTTCAATCTGAAGATATGATCCGGCGGCGAAACGAACTCTGGTAAGTTACAGCACTTGATCGTGTTCGAGATCAAATTTATGTAGTACATCCCAAAAATCCGAATACGGATATATACGATCAAGGAACCGCCCGAGGGCACAATTTTTAGTCGTTTTTATTTTTCGGCCCCGGGGTTCTCAGGAATTTATAGATTCTCCAACAATCCGATAAAGTCCGGGGCTGAAATCTTCGAATCAAAAAATAGAAAATGCAAATAAGTATATATGGCTGAAACTTTCAGTCAAAAAAAATAGGAAAATGAAACTTTCTGGTTATCATGCCCTAATGCTCCTTTTTATTATCGGTCTTATCGCGATAGCGATACTTCCCGGGATTAGCTCAGCGGCACTTAAAGATACCTCTACGGGAACTATATATCAAACCCTTGAAGATGCCGCAACGGCAAATACCGGCAGTGATATCCTGTTCCTGATCAGTAACACTTCGGTGACCCTGACTCCTGGCAAGAACATTGTCCAGTTCCCGAACACCATTACCATTCAACAAAATAAGACATACACAGGGGGGAAAACAGATAAAGACTTTATATTTGTCAATGCAACAATTGGATTTAACGGAAACTCCCAGACCTATACATTGTCTCCTACCGGCAGTAGTCATTTCCTCATTTTCAGCTATGATCAGACCGGAACATTCCAGAATAATTCCCTCTTCGAAATTACCGGGAATTCGAATACGTTTAATCTTGGTGAATCCCATCCATCCCTGATCGCCGGGAGTTTTACCGGTACCGGGGTAAACCTCACGGGGAATTACAATTCTCTTAATTCCTGGATCGGTGAACTTGAAGACGCCAATGGTGATGGCTATGCTTCCGATCTGTCGATAGTATTCAATCTGGCAGGCTCCTACAACAGCATCTCTGACACCCAGTCCTGTCCCCTGAATACCCAGGCGAGCGGGGGGATAGGGCTAAAAGTGACAGGTAATTTTAATGGAGCACCCGGGTCAGCCAGTGTAACAAGTCCGCCGACATCGGGCGAGACTTCCCCACCTATCTATATCGACACCAGCCAGATTTACAGTGCTCCCGGGGGGAAAATCTATATCGCTCCTTCAGCTAACGGGAATGTCATCCGGGATGATAATTTCAATCTGAATACGCAGCCACAGATCTATCTCTCGAATGGAACTGCAGGCACACAAACAACCTCCTGGTATTTCTTCAACAGCTCCTGGTCGCCTTCCGGCGGGAACAGGAACCTGACCATCGATACTTCGCAATGGTCTTTCCCGTTTGGAGGAAACGTAAGCCTGGTTGCCGGTATTTCCAACATTACCGGGCAGTCGACAGATATTATTCAGAACAGCTCCCTGTTCCTGGATTCTACTACCGGAGAATCGAGCGGGATCCTGAAAAATGACACAAGCTCCCTGAAATTCAACACTATCTCTGCTGTTGTCCCGGTGGGGATGTCGATTGGGAATAATACGTACCTCGATAAAAATAACAATATTGTATCTACTCCTGGATCCCTGGGTTACGTAACCGTCCTTGATTTCAACCCCTACTACTCCCTGCCGAACGAGAACTTCAACAGTACCCGGACAACCGACTGGAGTTCGATACCGGATTTCACTGCAGCCCATAATCTCACGTTAGTAGTCGAGAACAAGACATCGCATGCATTGCTGGGGAATATCAGTTACAACCAGGATCTCGATCTCTTGACATCTGGTGTTGATTCAGGTCTTGCCGTGCTCGGGAATAATCTCGCCATATCCTCGACCGGTAACAGCACCAACTTTACGATGACTAACGCGGAACTGAATTCCGTATTTAATAACCCGGCCACCCTGACCATGTATCCCAACAACTTCCCGTTCGCCGGTTATGGGAATATTACTATCACGGCTACCACTGATTCGGGCACAACGACAACACTATTCGATAAAGGCACCTGGCTCAATTATGCCGGTTTCGTCAACTATCCTTCACAGAATGTCACAGTTATCGGTAACTCCAGTATTTCACTCCCGGTCCTCCATTTCAGCAAATACGATTTCTTTGAAACGGCTCCGGTCGCAAACTTCACCGGCACACCGACGAACGGAAATGCTCCACTTACCGTGCAATTCACCGATACCTCGGCCTACAGCAACCCGGATTCCTGGAACTGGTCGTTTGGAGATGGCAATTTCTCAGTTGCACAGAACCCTGCGCATACGTACGTCTCTGCGGGCAGCTACACGGTTTCCCTGACTTCTGCCGATGTCGGGGGGTCCAATACGACCACGATTGCAAATTACATCAACGTCTCGGCGGCCCTGCCTGTTCCGATCTTCACCGGGACTCCGACTTCCGGCGCAGAGCCACTGAATGTCCAGTTCAACGATACTACCCCTGGAACCGGTATCCAGTACTGGAACTGGTCGTTTGGAGATACCACCTGGTCCAATACAACAGACGTGACGGCAAAGAACGTAACACACCTGTACACAGCCATCGGCAGTTACACGGTAAGCCTCTCGGTCACCAATTCATCGGGAATAAGCTCCCCGGCAACCGTTACCAATACGACCACGATTGCAAATTACATCAACATCTCAGCGGCCCTGCCTATTCCGATCTTCACCGGGACTCCGACTTCCGGCCCCGAGCCATTGAGTGTCCAGTTCAACGATACTACCCCTGGAGCCGGTATCCAGTACTGGAACTGGTCGTTTGGAGATGCTACCTGGTTCAATACAACAGACGTGACTGCAAAAAACGTAACTCACCCGTATTCTTCGGCCGGTAGCTACACGGTGAACCTCTCGGTCACTAATTCATCAGGGCTGAGTTTCCCTGCGACCATTACCAATACGACCACGATTGCAAATTACATCAACGTCTCGGCGGCCCTGCCTGTTCCGATCTTCACCGGGACTCCGACTTCCGGCGCAGAGCCACTGAGTGTCCAGTTCAACGATACTACCCCTGGAACCGGTATCCAGTACTGGAACTGGTCGTTTGGAGATGGAAACTGGTTCAATACAACTGATGTCACGGCAAAAAACGTAACGCACCCGTATACCGCCATCGGCAGTTACACGGTAAGCCTCTCGGTCACCAATTCATCGGGAATAATCTCCCCGGCAACCGTTACCAATACGACCACGATTGCAAATTACATCAACGTATCAGCGGCCCTGCCTATTCCGATCTTCACCGGGACTCCGACTTCCGGTTTCGAGCCGTTGAGTGTCCAGTTCAACGATACCACCCCAGGAACCGGTATCCGGTACTGGAACTGGTCGTTTGGAGATGCTACCTGGTTCAATACAACGGACGTGACTGCAAAAAACGTAACTCACCCGTATTCCTCGGCCGGTAGTTTTTCGGTAAGCCTCTCGGTCACCAATTCATCGGGACTGAGTTCCCCGGCAACCATAACCAACACGACAAAGCTTGCAAATTATATCAACGCGTCAGCGACCCTTCCCATTCCGGTCTTTACCGGTACACCGACATTCGGTCATGAGCCGCAAAATGTCCAGTTCAATGATAGCACGTCGGGGACTGGCATCCAGTACTGGAACTGGTCGTTTGGAGATGGAAACTGGTTCAATACAACCGATGTCACGGCAAAAAACGTAACTCACCCGTATACAGCCATCGGCAGCTACACGGTAAGTCTCTCGGTCACCAATTCATCAGGAATACTCTCCCCGGCAACCGTTACCAATACGACTTCGATTGCAAATTACATCAACATCTCAGCCGCCCTCCCCATTCCGGTCTTTACCGGTAACCCGACATCCGGTCACGCGCCGCTGAGTGTCCTGTTCAATGATAGCACGTCGGGGACTGGCATCCAGTACTGGAACTGGTCGTTTGGAGATACCACCTGGTCCAATACAACTGACGTGACGGCAAAAAATGTAACCCACCTGTATTTGTCAGCCGGCAGTTACACGGTGAACCTCTCCGTCACCAATTCATCGGGGCTGAGTTCCCCGGCAACCATTACCAACACGACTTCCATCCTGAATTATATCAGTATCACGGGCCCGCTGCCGGTCCCCTCATTTACCGGATCGCCCCGGGGCGGGAATGCGACGCTGGTTGTACAATTCAATGACACTTCCATATCCCCGGGCATCACGGCATGGAACTGGTCATTTGGCGATAGTGGCTGGTCCAACACCACCAATGTTCTTCTCCGGAACGCCACCCATCAGTATTCAGTGCAGGGATCGTATACGGTGAACCTCTCCGTAACCAATTCATCGGGATCAAATACCACGTCACAGACGGGGTACATTGTCGTAGGCCCCCCCCTTCCCATTCCGGACTTCACAGGATCGCCAACCCACGGGAACCCTCCTCTGGCAGTGCAGTTCAACGATACCTCGACATCTCCCGGCATCAACTCCTGGAACTGGTCGTTCGGTGATAATATCTGGTTCAATACGACCGACATAACCGTCCGGAATGCGTCCCACACGTATTCATCGACAGGTACTTTTACCGTGAACCTGACGGTTACCAATACAACCGGCGTTAACACCACAAGCCGGTCGGGGTACATTTCCACGCTCCCCTCCCTGCCGATCCCCGCATTTACCGGTTCACCGGTATCGGGTCTTGCCCCCCTGTTCGTCCAGTTTACTGATACGTCGACATCGCCGGGCATCAACTCCTGGAACTGGTCGTTTGGCGATGGCAGCTGGTTTAACACTTCCGATGCCACCCAGAGAAACGCAAATTATACCTATGTCAATGCCGGCAGTTACACGGTGAGCCTCTCGGTCTCCAATACTTCGGGGACTAATACGACAACCCGGAATGGTTTTATCACTGCCACCAGCTCCAGCTCTTCCGCCCCGGCATCGCCCGGAAGCAGCGGCGTCTCGTCAAGTGTAGGTGGTTCAACTGCGGTGACTCTCTCTAGCGTCCCCTCAGGACAAACGGCGATATTTTCCTTTGACCAGAATCCCAATCCCGTTCAACCGGTTGCCGTCATCCAGGTCCAGGTCGTACCTTCACAAAACCTGGGAACCGTGGAGGTAATCGCGTTGCCTGCAACTATCGGTAAACCCCTGGAGGGGACCGTTGCCGGTTATATACTTATCAATCTCGTTGGCGTCAATCCGGATGCAGTCGACCATGGTGTTATCACCTTCTCCGTCATTGAAGAATGGCTTGGCAACCACCAGGTAAACCCTGCAAATATCGTACTGATGCGCGAGCACAACAATCAATGGACAGCATTGCCAACCACCTTTGATCACCAGGACGGGGATTACTATTATTTCGATGCAACTACGCCAGGTTTCTCGTACTTTGCCGTAGTGGCGCAATCCCCGGGAACTACCCCGGGGGCGACCGTGAAATCAACACCCGCTCCGGCAATAACACCGATTACCCCGGTCGTCACCACAGTGCCGACCTACGCGATTGTTCAGCGTACCCCGATTGTATCACCGGTGACCGTGGGAACGACTGCGGTTCCGGCAACATCGGCACCCTCGACGTCTTCCGGTATCCCGATCAATGTGTTCGCAGCGATCGGCGGGATCGTAATTGTCCTTGGGGGAATCCTCCTCATCAGACGATGGTGGATACGAAGACAAAATCCGGCATTATTCCGGAAATATGACTGATACTCTTTTCCTCCCTCTGCATCCCATCCGACTTTAATCTCACCCTGTTTTTAATTGCATTCCCGAACCAGTTTTCAGGCGGCTACTGGGGTTTTGGGTTAATGCATCCCGATCAATTATTTGCCGGCAGGTCGTTTGCGGGCGCCCGGGAGATTGACTGACCGGTACACGCTTTTTTATTTGTTCTTTCCTAGCCGGTTTTTAAAAAGCTCCGCCCGTGTTGAGGAGCTGGTTAAAATTACCCGTGTCCAGCGAGGAAAACTGTGACATCATGGGCTCGACGACCATGACATAGATAAGTACGAGCCCGATGACAACAACGGCTATGGCAAACACGACAAAAAGGACCACATGCAGCATCCGCATCTCGCAAAACGGGATCTCACCGGTGTTCATCTTTCCTGCCGTTTTATGCGCATCGTACATTGCATAGAGCCAGACGATAAGACCGGGAATGAGAAGGATGACCAGACCCACGCAGGTCGCAATAAAGAGGGCAAAGCCCTTTGCCGTCTGCCCGTTGTAGACCTGCCCGAGACCAGGAAGGAGCGTAGAACAGGCCCCGGCGATTAATGTACTCTTCTGCTCCCGCGCCGGAACCGGCACAGAATATCCACCATATACGGGATATCCGGCCGGGGCTTTCCCGTCCATGCGGGTACCGCATCCGCTGCAGAAACGGGGGGATGCCTCATCAGATATTTTACCGCAGTGCGGGCATACCATGGGCATACAGGTATTCCGGATTGAGATTGATCCAAGCAGGGTAAAAAGACTTGCCCGCCAGATACGGGAGGTATCCGGATCGGAAAGCCGTACCTAAGATCCGGCACAGTACGTAACTCCGGGAATGGTGGGAACCAAACGCAGAAATCAGGTGGCCCCTACGTGGTGAAGATGAGATACGATATGACCGTGTTTCGCTGTCTCAAAATACTGCATCCGCAAAATCAGACCGTCACAGAATCGTTCCCCGCACGGACTTTGCGGAGTCGGGAAGAAAAAAGAGTTGATCAGTTGGACTTGGATGCGAGATCAACATCTTCTTTCTTGATGGTCTTTCGGCCTGCGTGCTCGGCAAGCTTGTTTGCTTCCTTGGTGAGCTGGGCAATGTATTTCTCAGCCTTTACCACAAGAGCCTCTGCAGCATCGCTGCCCACTCTTTCGGCTCCGTTCTTCTTTGCAATGCGTACAACTGCGGCGATTGGTAAATCTGCCATTTTTCTTACCTCAAAAAGAAAGTCTATTGGCACGTATAAAAACCTTGTGGGAAAATCCGCCAATTTGGCTGGTAAAACGATATCGGAAGGCATGGAGAACCGCTCGGACGAAATGCGTCAGGAATTTCGCAGAATAATTTTTATTGGCTTAAAATGCTTTATTTTGAAAAAAAAGGCGTTTTAAACAATTAAATTTTATTCCAACAATGATGCTGCGAGCATTAGCGCATTCGTGTAATCCGGTTGGGCGCGCGAGGTATCCACGAAAATTTTATCGATATTTGCCACGGGCGCCCCATGGCTGGAACCGGCACCCAGGAACGTGAGGGTGCGGAAGACAAGGTTCCCGGAGATCCCGTCCGGGGCTATGATAAGGCCACATGATTTGACCGCATCCTCAATGAGGATCTCGCAGTGCACTGCCCCGGAAAGCCGGGCAACAAGCTCTGCATCGGCCATACTCTGGTCCACCCGCTCGTGCCGGCCGACATCGCCAAGCCTTCCTCCCGAGAGTACTCCCACTTTCTCCGGCAGGCCGAGCAGTCGGGCGATCGTTCTGCCTTTACCGATCAGCGCCAGCTTGCCGGCTACTGTCCACCCTTCGTCAATTCCTACGGGGGCAAAAAGGAATTTTCTTCCACGTGCGGTCTCAAGGAGGGCGATCCGCTCCAGGCTATTGACACCGGCCGCATCTTTGAGTGCCTGAAGGGTGGCATTGGCCGGAAGCGTGCCCCGGATAGCCGCATCGATCGTACCATTCATGAGATCCGAGACGAGTGCAGATTCGGGTTTTTCACTCTCATGCAACCGGACATTGTCGTGGCCGGCTGGCACCGCAACTGTTCCTGGCCAAGTATAACAGACTATGTTGCAGGGGATCCTCACCCGGCATGCACTCTCAATAACTTTTTCCGGTTCGGCTCCCGCCCCGATCCCAATGGTTCTTACTGCTGCCGGCATGAGGCCTCACCGGGCGGAAGGCAGGTGATCCCGTTCTCGATAAAATCAAAGACCTGCGCCTCGTCCCCGTCGTACCGGATCCGGAGCCGGCGTGTTGCATCCACTGTGCCGATGTCATGGGCGGTCATGCCAACCGCTGCAAAACGCCGGACAAGTTCGTCAACGTTTTGTTTTCGTGCAGTCAGGATAAAACCCATCCCCGGGTACATCTTGACCCACTGCTCAAACGTCATGGCGTTTGCCGCAAGATCGGGTTTGGGTACCTTCCCGAGATCGATCTCGGCACCCCTGCCGCTCACCTCAAGGAGCATCCCCAGCGTCCCGATCAGGCCCGGGTTGCTGATGTCCTTTCCTGCTGTGACCAGATGGTCTTTTCCGATCTCTTCAAGAAGGGCGATCTGTGCACGTACATATGCTGCCGTTTTCATAGTCACCGAGTCCCAGTTGAGGGCGCACGAGGGGTGGACACGGCCGGAAAGGTCAATGGCTGCAAGGATATGGTCGCCTTCCTGTGCCGTGTTGGAATAGATAATGGAATCGAGCCGTGCAGATCCGAGAATCGAGACATCGATCACGCTGTACGGTGCATCCGGGTGAAGGTGGCCGCCGACGATCGGTACGCCAAACTGGGCTGAGGCATCGTGCATGCCCTTTACCACCTGCTCGTGGATATGGGTGTTTTTCGGCATGGAAAAGACGTCCACCATCGCGATCGGCCGCCCACCCATGGCAGCGATATCGTGGATGTTGACCAGCACCGAGCAGTAGCCGGCCCAGTACGGGTCGGCTTCCATGAGCCGGCTCCAGATGCCATCGGCTGCAAGGAGCAGGGCCTCTCCGTTGTGCTCGATCACCGCGGCATCCTCGCCAAAGGAAGCAATGACCTGAGGTGCATCGATCCAGAGGGCTTTTACCATCTCTCCGATGGCATGTTTCCGCTTTACGCCTTCGTATTCCCTGACCACGTGCGCGATCTTCTTGGTGGAACAGTCAGAAACCACACTTGTCACCCGGCTATGCACCACTTACCAAAATGCTGTACGCTATTGTGGGCTCATCAGAGATAATTTATTTGATACGGGGTCGACAGCTGTGGTATGGAGTGGGCAGAGAAGTACCGGCCTGAGCACCTCGCGGATATTGTGGGAAACACAAGTGCTGTGCGCCAGATGGCCGACTGGGCAAAAACCTGGACTGCACGCTCAAAGCCTCTTCTCCTGTATGGCAAGCCCGGCATCGGCAAAACCTCGAGCGTTTACGCGCTCGCCCGGGATATGAACTGGGACGTAATCGAGCTCAATGCAAGCGATCAGCGGACGGCAGCCGTGATCGAGCGCATTGCCGGCGCGGGGAGCACGACAGCAAGCCTGACCGGTTCGGCACGGAAACTCATCATCATGGACGAGGCCGACAACCTGCAGGGGACTGCAGACCGGGGCGGGGCAAAGGCAATCCTTGAGTGCATCAAAAACGCCCGGCAACCCATTGTCCTGATCGCAAACGACCTCTACGGGCTCGCCGCCGAGCTCCGCCTGCGCTGCGAGCCGGTCCAGTTCAGGGCGCTCCCGGCACGTTCGATTGCCCCCCGGCTCAAGTACATCTGTTCCTCCGAGAAAATTGCATGTTCAGAGTCCGCGGTTCACGAAATTGCCGAGAGCGCGGAAGGGGATATGCGCTCGGCAGTAAACATGCTCTATGCCTCAGCCATCGGCAGGCAGTCGCTTGATGGAAAAAACGTGCATACCTCCCAGAAAGACGAGCGGGTCTCGATCTTCTCCCTTGTTACCGCTGTCTTCGGGAAGACCTCAGATGAGGAACTCATAAGGCTCTCCCGGGATGTGGACGAGTTCCCTGAGGATATCGAGCAGTGGGTGGAGGGGAGCGTGCATACCATTACCGATCCGGCTGGGCTTGGTCTGGCCTACCGCTCCCTCTCGCGGGCAGACGAGTACATCGGTTACACGTACCGCCGGCAGTACCACACGCTCTGGCGGTACGCAACAGCGGTGATGCTGCTTGGTGTTGCCGATGCTTCGGCGGGAAAAGGCATCCATTCCCGGATCCTCCCCCCCGAACGCTGGCAGAAGATGTCCGTGGCAAAGAAACAGAAGGCCATCCGTGCCGCGGTGCTCTCGCGCCTGGCTGCAACCATGCAGCTCCCGCAGGCGACCCTGCGGGAAAAGTACATGGACATCATCACCCTGCTTGTGGACCTCGACCCGGAGACGTTTGCCCGCGAACTTGCGCTGGATGCCGACGGGCTCAACTTCTTTTTAAATGACAAGTCCCGGGCACAGGAGATCCTAAAGTCTCTTGCAAAGGTGGAACGGGAGAAGGAGCCGGAGCCAAAGAAGAAGGGCAGGAAAAAAGCGGAGAGCCCCGCAAAGGATGCCGATCCGGCCCCTGCCGTGGACCCGGTCCCAAAAGAAGAGCTGCCGGTCAAATCCGCACCGGAAGAGCGGCCCGCCGATCCCCCGGCACCGGAGGAGCCCGGCAGGAAAACCGTGGCCCACAACCAGTCAACGCTCTTTGACGGGTTCTGATCGGTGCCGGTAATAATAGTGCAGTTTCACGCCGCAGTCGACAATTGTACCCCCGTCCCCGTAGGATTCAAAGCCAAGATGGTAGACCACAAGATCGCAATCCAGTTTTTTGGCAAGATCGATCAGCGGGGGGATCATCTCTTCTGCCGGGCGGATGGCATACAGGACATCGGCACCGGAGTACAGGGAGAGATCGGGCTCGAAGATATCGTCCCGGGCAAAGGGCAGCCACGTGGGCAGGTTGCAGGCGCGGACATCTCTGGCCCGGACCGGAATGCCGGCCTCATGGATGCACTGCGCAGCATCGGGGTTGCTTCCCACCCCGATCTCGACGGGGTTTGTGTAGTGTTGTGCGATATACACCCCGCAGCAGTGCTCAATATGTTTATAGCCGGCCATCCAATACAATTGAGCGATGCGGCTCCATATTTTTTGGGATCAGCTCTCTCCGGAAGGTTTGCAGCTCCCTGCCGGGCGGATGATCGCGGCAGTCACCGGCCTATCGGCGGTCGTGGTAGAGAACCCCGTGCGGATCATGGGTTTTGTGAATGCCCGAAAACAGATCGATGCCCAGGTGCAGCTGGACCACCTTGCGGCGTACAAGCACCAGCACCGGATTACCGATCCCATCCTGCTCGTGGTCAGCCAGGACCTTTTCAATGCCGGCCACTCTGCCCTTTTTGGCCTTGCCCGGGAACAGACCGGGGTAGCCGTGATATCGACTGCCCGGCTTGCAAATGAATACTATGGGCGTGAGCCGTCCGATGATGCCCTGATAGACCGGATCGTGACCGAGGGGGCCCATGAGGCTGGCCATCTCCTGGGGCTGGGCCACTGCACAAACCGCGAGTGTATCATGTTCTGCCCGGACACGCTCGATGAGCTTGACGGGAAAAAGAAGGAATTCTGTGCTGCCTGCCGGGTGAAACTCGAAGAAAAACTCCAGCCACAGATCGACCAGATCTGATACTCACCACTCTTTTTTTGGGATACTCACACGGGCATAGGCAGGATCTCAATCTCCATGGTGCTGATCTTCTCGTACACCCGTTTACGCCGGAGGATCGGCCAGAGCTCGTACAGGAGCGTAGTGACCGGCTGCCACATTGCCACCCAGCCGGTGATCAGGAGCGCATAGGAGACAAGCTGGGCGGCAAACGAGTCGTTTGCCGTTGCAACAATCTGGCTTGCTATCAGGGCAATGGCAAGAAATGAGAGCCCGATAATAAGGCTGTACCGCCCGAACCGGAACCGTGCCCGGAATTTCCGTTCCGTCACCAGCATCCGGTAGCGGAAATGGTTGTGGATGGCAGGAATAATCTTCTTTGCCTCTTCAGTCCCGGCCAGGGCGGCCGGAAGGTAGATATGGATCATGAATTTTGTTTTTGTCGGAAAATCCTGGACCGTATCCACAATGTAGGATTCCGCTTCTGTGTCAAGCTCCTTTTCATAGAACGGGGCAGGGTCAAAGGAGTTGAAGAGCTGGAGCACGGTGTTGAGCTTGATCTCGATTAATACCCTGCCGTCCTTCTGGCGGTACATCGATTCTATATCGGGTACCGGATTTGGAGGAGCGGATGTCATAGTCTCCCGTACAGCGGCTGAACCAATAAAGTCTGCGAAGGAGGCCACACCGAACCCACAATCCCGCCCGGATACCCGGGAGACTTTGTCCAAATACAACGATTCACGGCTGGAAAAAATAGGTTGGCAGCAGTGCCCCGTTTACTCTTTTTCTTTTACGTACTGGATACCTTCAGGCTCCCGGTAATCGGTCTTGATCACAATGGTGTTGGAAATCCGGTTAAAGACCCTCAGCTTGGTCTCGGGCATGGCAAGCCACCCGATCAGGCAGTCGAGTGCAAGGATCGGGATAAATGCCTTGCCCAGGCTTTCGATGGCGGCCGTCCCCCAGTGGATCCGTGTCCCATCGCGGTTCACGACACGGATGTTGAGCACCATCTTTCCGATCGACTGCCCTTTGTAACTCTCAAATATGGTCCAGTACAGGAAGAAGAAGAGTGTCTCAAGCCCGAGATCGAAGATGCCCCAGTGCTGGTAGTCCCAGAGAAAATGAAGGGTCCAGAACGGTTCTAGGATGCCGCGGATGATATTGAGGAACAGGACGATCAGGATGACATCGATCAGCCAGGCCCAGAAACGGGTAGACCAGTTTGCCAGGTGCAGGGTCTTTGCGGGTTCCAGCCGAGGGCGCTCTTCATCCCCTGCCGGGGGGGACTGGGTTTCGGTTGCGGGGACGGGGTCCGGCAACGGGGTCGTTCCCGGAAATGCAGCTGCCATAACAGCCTCTCTATATGCCTCCCGGGAG
Organism: Methanoregula boonei 6A8; assembly: GCF_000017625.1. NCBI lineage: Archaea > Methanobacteriati > Methanobacteriota > Methanomicrobia > Methanomicrobiales > Methanoregulaceae > Methanoregula > Methanoregula boonei. The sequence goes on from NC_009712.1 coordinate 1,069,186, forward strand.
AATGAAGGTTTCCAAGTCCGGAAGCATCGCGGCAACCGGACCGGTGAGCAACCCTTTTTATGTGAAGGTATAATATTTACCAAAAACAGGCGGAATCAGGAAGGAAGAAGATTATGACCGAATCTGTCATCACCGAATTTGCCGGAAACGAGCGCGAGAAGCTCAGCCGGGTGTACCGGTACAGCCCCGGGGGGGTCAGGGTACTGGACAGCCACGATGTCACAAAGAGGCTGTACAAATTCGACCCTGCCACCACCACGATGACGGAGAACGATCCGGCACAGCCAAATAAGATCCTGCGCCGGTTTGTCTTTGACAATTACGGAATGCTCGAAGAGACCTTCTCGTTTGGGAACCCTCCCCGGACCTACCGGTACGAGGCCGGGGGCCGGCAGATCGTGATGCGGGAAGGTGGCGATTATGGTGCCGTGGGAAAGACCTATTCCTTTGAGGGCAACGGAGTTGCCGAAACCGCTTTTGGGCGCGACGGCAGCATAGAGCGGGTCTATGCCTTTGATCCCAAAAATGAGACGATCATCATCCGCAGGGGAGGGTGGTACGGCGATATCGAACGGCGGCTGGTTTTCGAACGTCTGGATGTATCGGTCTTCTGCGAGCCTGAGGCATTCCTCCAGTTCCTGATGTTTACCGAGAAGAGCCAGCGGGAGACGGACGCGGAGATCGATGAAGAAGTGGCAAAGATCCGGAGCAGTTCCGGATCCGGCAGCCGGTACGCGTACACAGGTCCCCGGCACACATCGGATGATACCGGGCGGCCCGCGGGGATATCCGTTGAACGCTCCCGCATTGCACCGGGCCGGGCACCTGCATCCCGGGCAGCATCGCGGGACGATAGCGGCATTGATTTTATCCCTGATGCGGATTCGTCGCGCGACCTCCCCCGGGGTCCGCCCGGGGCCCGCGTGCAGAGCACATCAATCCCGATCGAAGAACGGTTCCGGAGCATGCGGGACGAAGACCAGAGACTTACCACAGGAAGAAGTGCAAGCATCCCTCTTGACGAGCGCTTCCGGAGTTCCCGGGAAGAGGACCGGACGCTCACGAAAGGAAGGAGTGCCAGCATCCCGCTCGAAGAACGCTTCGGGAACGAAGAGAATGATAAGGATGAGCTTACGCCCGGGAGAAGCACCCAGATCTCTTACGAAGAGCGCAGGAAAGGGAGCCGGCTGCAGTAAGCCGGGGATCTTTCCCCCTTTTGCCGGATAGCGATTCGCCCGGCTTTATCCTGTTTTAGCAGAATTTCCACTTGAAACTATTACCTGTACGCGTGACACGCCCTGCGGAAGTACCGGCAAAATGCGAACTGAAATACAGGGCATGCCGGTCCGCGAGATAGTCCAGTACCCACTTCCGTGAGGCACGGGCCTTTTCTGTATCCTCGCAGTACACAGAATTCCATTCAGGACGGTATACCTGAACGGGGTGATGCATGACATCACCGCCAAAAAGAGCTTCTTCCCCGTTTGAAGTTAGGCCAACTGCCATCTGGCCGGGGCTGTGCCCCGGTACGGGATACAGGGAAACTCCCTCAAGAAACTCTGTCCCGTCCGGGAGAACGATCTCGGCCTGTCCTGCATGGATCACCGGAAGAACACTGTCTTTGTATATGATGAATTTGACACGGTTCTTCTCCGGGTAATTTTCCGGGTCGGAATAGTGTCTCTGCTCGGCCTTTGAGAAAACGTATGTTGCATTGGGGAAGGTAGGTTCCCACACGCCATCAACGAGGCGGGTGTTCCATCCTACATGATCCACGTGAAGATGCGTTAAGATGACATAATCCACCATCTCCGGCGTCACACCTGCAGCTTTGAGCCGTTCAAGGTAGGGTGTGTTCAATCGGTTAAGCCGGGGAAACCAGACGCGTTCTTTATCGTTTCCTGTTGCCGTGTCGATGAGGATCGTATGCTGTCTTGTCCTGATAAGCCAGGTATGGATACTCTGGATGACATGCGTCCGTGTCTGATCCATGTTTTCGGGGACCAGCCAGTGTTCGTGTTCCAAAAGAAAAGCCGGGTCCCATTGGGGATACAGGTACTCCGGGCTGTTTGAATCGAGAATAAGTTCCGGTATTTTGGTGATTGTGGCGTTGCCCACGTGATATACCCTGTCCATGGAAGTTTCAACCCGGTGCCCGTCGCTTTTGTCAGGGCGTTATTCCTGCGTGTGGACGATTATGGTCCTTACAGTATCAAAAGATGCGCAGTTTGCACAATCGTATATACTATTATTGAAGATAGTTTTGGACATGCCACGCTCGTCCCCGGTCGGCACATGCCCGATCCAGATCTCGCTCTCTGTTATCGGTGGAAAGTGGAAGCCGATTATCCTCTGGTTTCTCAAAGACGAACCGGTCAGGTTTTCCGGGATCCAGAAAAAGATCCCGGGGATTACCCAGATGATGCTTGCAAAACAGCTCAGGGAGCTTGTGGCCGACGGGATGATCGAACGGACGGTCTATCCCGAGGTCCCTCCACGGGTCGATTACGCCATCACGGATGATGGCCGTTCGGCCCTTCCCGTTCTTGTGGCATTGAATGAATGGGGCAATGAGTACCAGAAACGGAAGTACGGGAACTGGAGCCAGAAATGTGCGGACACGTTTCGTGACGACCCGGAAGAATAGGCCGTCGCTAACTGTATATGGTAACTGAATGGGTACTGGGGAATTATCTGGTTATTCCGGGATTTATTTTGGGTGGGATCTGCGGATCTCACCCGCATTTTTCCCGATGTTTAAAATTTTTCATGGCGCCCGGAAGAATTCCAGACCCGGGGTACCGTGGGATATCCTTTGAGTAATCCCGGCAGACCCGGATGAAAAAAGATTAGTGTTCGTCGCAGCGGAGCACGCCGCCATGGCCGATGTCTTCGAGACTGTGCTCGTCGATCATGATCGTAACCAGATCCGGTTCGATCTTGAGCGTTGAGACAAGGGTGTTTGTGAATTCCTTGACGATTTTGCGTTTCTGTTCTGTGGTCCAGCCTTTGCGCATCTTGAGAATAACGACGGGCATAATCGCACCTTAACTTAAGATATCTGAACGTATGCTATTTACTCCCTCGCGTTCGGATCGGATGTGGAAGAGATGGCCGGGGCGGACCCGGAGAGATCGCGGTCAAATCCCGGAACAAGGGGCACGGATATGCAGCCTTATTTTTCCCGGAGGATTTCAACAACCCGATCGACAATTGCCCTTATTGTTTCATCCTTCAGGTAACCTGCGACATACTGGACAATCCGTGTATCGGCTGTAAAAATCCTGGCAGGCCGGATATTGCTCTCCTGCTGGAGGGATCCGGACGAGAAATCGCCATCACCGATTAAAATTGCATGGCGATCGGACAGCAGCCTGCTGGTTATCTGGCAAAGGATAACATTATCACCATCAGGTGTGGCAAGGACAAGAGCGGGGTGTTTCTTTGCGCTGCTTAAGTCCGAAAAAGGAAACAAAACGACAACAACGTCGCCCTTTACAAGTCCGCCCATGCCTCGTCTTCCTCGGGACGCAACCAGTCCTTTTTCAGGGAAGATTCGCTGGCAAGAGCGGTATCACTGATCAATTTGCCGGCTTTCTTCTTCTTTTCCCGGATAAAATCAAGGATCTCACGATAGAGCTGGCGCGGCACCTGGTGTAATTCCCTGATAATCTGTTCCTCAACTTCCATGGGGCAGTCTCATGTTTTTGAGGTTTCTCTGATCAATCCATTATGCGAGAAAGATAATCAGGTTTCCTGTTCAGGAGGGCGGTTCTCCTCTTTCACTTTCGTGCCCCGAACTGAACCGCTTTATATGCCGGAGCTGAGTCTCTGAGCACGTATCCATGAAAAACATCATCATCAAAGGTGCACGCCAGCACAACCTCAAAAATATCAATGTCGAGATCCCGCGTGACAAGCTTGTCGTGATAACCGGGGTTTCCGGCTCCGGCAAATCGACGCTTGCATTCGATACGCTCTATGCCGAAGGTCAGCGGCGGTATGTCGAATCCCTCTCGTCCTATGCCCGGCAGTTCCTCGGGATGATGCAGAAGCCCGATGTGGATTCCATCGAAGGGCTCTCACCTGCCATCTCCATCGAGCAGAAGACCACGTCCAAGAACCCCCGCTCGACCGTGGGGACGACGACCGAGATCTACGATTACCTCCGTCTGCTCTTTGCCCGGATCGGGACGCCGTACTGCCCCGAGCACAATATCCCGATTGCCGCCCAGAGCCCGGACCGGATCGCCGACCAGATCGCTGCTGAGCACCCGGGCCAGGTCACGGTCCTTGCCCCGATTGTCCGGCAGAAGAAGGGGACGTACCAGCAGCTCCTCAAAGACCTGAATAAGGAAGGCTACGCCCGGGTCCGGCTGAACGGAAAAATAATCCGCACCGATGAAGAGATTACGCTCGACCGGTACAAGAAGCACGACATCGAGGTCGTGATCGACCGGCTCGAAACCACCGACCGGGCCCGGCTCGCTGAAGCGGTCGAGAACACGCTCAAAAAATCCGGTGGGCTCGTGCTCGTAGCGGACGAAGAGGGAAAGGAATCTACGTACTCCTCGCTTCTCGCCTGCCCGGTCTGCGGCCTTGCCTTTGAGGAACTCCAGCCGCGGATGTTCTCGTTTAACAGCCCCTTTGGCGCCTGCGACGAATGCCACGGGCTTGGCGTCAAGATGGAGTTTGACGCTGACCTCATTATCCCGGACAAGAACCGGTGCATAGCCGATGGTGCAGTTGCCCCGTACCGGAACCCGATGGACGGTTTCCGGGGCCAGTACCTGGCAACGGTTGCAAAACATTTCGGTTTCTCGGTACTTACACCCATCAAAGATCTGACCGAAGAGCAGTACAATGCCCTGATGTTCGGCTCGACCGAAAAGATGCACTTCTCGATGAGCATGAAAAACGGCGACGCCCAGTGGTCACACAACGGTGAGTGGGAAGGGCTCCTCCCGCAGACCGCCCGGCTCTATTCGCAGACCCAGTCCGAGTGGCGGAAGCGGGAACTTGAAGGCTACATGCGGGTCTTTCCCTGCCCGGCCTGCAAGGGAAAAAGGCTCAAGGACAAGGTGCTCGCGGTCCGGATTGATGGCAAATCGATCATTGATGTGACCGATCTCTCGGTCTCCGGCTGCATCGCGTACTTCTCCGGCCTCCGGCTCACCGAGAAGGAGGAAGGCATTGCCCGGCAGATCATCAAGGAGATCCGGTCCCGGTTGCTCTTTTTGGAAAAAGTCGGGCTCGGATACCTCACGCTCTCGCGGAATGCCGGGACGCTCTCGGGCGGCGAAGCGCAGCGGATCCGGCTTGCCACCCAGATCGGCTCGAACCTGATGGGCGTGCTCTACGTGCTCGACGAACCGTCCATCGGGCTTCACCAGCGGGACAACCGGAAACTTATCGAGACGCTACGGACGCTCCGCGATATTGGGAATACGCTGATCGTGGTGGAGCACGACGAGGACATGATTCGCTCGGCCGATCACGTGATCGATATCGGGCCCGGCGCCGGGCTCCACGGCGGTGAGGTGGTGGCAGAAGGCACACCGCAGCAGATCGAGAAGAACAAAAAGTCCCTCACCGGCCTGTATCTTGCCGGGAAAAAGAAGATCGATGTGCCGGAGAAACGCCGGAAAGCTGCGAAGTACATCACGGTCAAAGGCTGTAAGGAGAACAACCTGAAAAACATCGATGTAAAGATCCCGATCGGTCTTTTTTCGGTGGTGACCGGCGTCTCCGGGTCGGGCAAGTCAACGCTTGTCTACGATACGCTCTACAAGGGCATGATGCAGAAACTGTACGGCTCGCGGGAGCAGGCCGGGGCGCATAAGGAGATCGTGTTCGATTCCGAGATCGACAAGGTGATCGTGATCGACCAGAGCCCGATCGGCCGGACACCACGCTCGAACCCGGCAACGTATACCAAACTCTTCGATGAGATCCGCACCATTTTTGCTGATACAAAAGAAGCAAAGATGCGGGGCTACAAGGCGGGCCGTTTCTCGTTTAACCTCAAAGGCGGGCGCTGCGAGGCTTGCGAGGGCGACGGCCTCATCAAGATCGAGATGAACTTCCTGCCAGACGTGTATATCGAGTGCGAGGAGTGCAAGGGGAAGCGCTACAACCGCGAGACGCTAGAAGTGAAGTACAAGGGCAGGTCGATCTCCGATGTGCTGGACATGAGCGTGGAGGAAGCCCTTGCCCTCTTCGAGAACATTCCCTCGATCCAGAGCAAGCTCGAGATGCTCACCCGGGTCGGCCTCGGGTACGTGAAGCTCGGCCAGAGTGCGACTACACTCTCTGGCGGAGAAGCACAGCGGATCAAGCTCACCCGGGAGCTCGCAAAGAGGGCGACCGGGAAGACCCTTTACCTGCTCGACGAGCCGACCACCGGGCTCCACTTCGACGACACAAAGAAACTGATCAAGGTGCTTGACGATCTTGTGGAGAAGGGCAACACGGTCGTGGTGATCGAGCACAACCTGGACGTGATCAAGTCGGCCGATTACCTCATCGATATCGGCCCCGAGGGCGGGGATGCCGGCGGCGAGATCGTGGCGACCGGGACACCGGAGAAGGTGGCTCTCGTCCAGAAGAGTTATACGGGGCAGTTTTTGAAGGGGATGATTGGGGGGAGGGTGTAGGGGAATTTTCTCGTTCTCTGTTTTTCATAAAGGATTGGATTACTTCTTCAATCAAAAACTGCAAGCCAAACTGTATTAAGATTATAGAAGATCATCACTTCGGCAAGGGAGTTTGCCACAGTAACTGTCTTTTCATCACATAATTTTTATGAGATTCACCTCGAAGAGATTCAGGGATCCAAGTATTAATTTTACGGGGTATATCGATTGCTTTTTGAAGTAAATCGCGTGCTTGTTGTTCTGTTAATGGTGGCGATGATGAATTTAGTCTTGCAACCCCTTCATGAACGAATTGATTTCTTACGTTTCTTAACTCCGAAAAACCTTTCCATAACTCATTTTCTTCTTTAAGAGAATGTCCTGTAAACACCTTTAGGAGGATATCATATTGATCCTTTACACTTGGCTGTAATTCGAGTTTGTCGTTCCGAATGGATATCCATTTCCAAAAATCGATGGAGATTTGACTTTGTTTTCCTGCCAACTTGTTGAGGAGTCCACTTATAAACACTTCTAATCCTACGTTAGCTAAAACAATACTCGGCCCAATTTGAGGTAATTCATCGATTGCGTCGAGAAGTAAATACTCCCATCCCAAAGTTCCCACAATTTCAAAATAATCGGAGGAATATGAAAAGGAATCATTCCAAATTTCTTTATTTATCGCAGGTGAGTTTATATTATAAAGTTCTAAAAATTTTGTTCGAAATTTTCCATTTTCCTCATGAAGTACAGAGCCATCGTCATTTAAATATTGAATTTTACTAAATGTCGAAAATAGAGACACTGGATGAATTTGCGGTGATTGTATCACCCATTTTAAACGCATTAAAAAGAAATTTAATGCGAATTCTATAACGTCGAGCGGAGGATCTAATTTTAGAGAGGCAGTTATATTTCTATTAAATGCATCCTTATGAAAGATCATTGTAACAGTATTGCATAATATAGCATCTCGATCATCGAGTTTTGCAATGACGGGATCCTTTTTTGTCGCAAAGTCTGCATTACGGCTTAACGGTAAAAAATCTATATTGTAACCTGATCTTTCAATAGAATAAATCTGATAATCTTCATTAACCGGGCTGAGAATATCAAACGGAATATGTACATCAACACGGGAGATCATTTTTACCAACCAATCTTTTAATTTATATTCATCACATTATGAATTCTTGTTTTTATGCTGCAAATACCATTGAGAAAAGATATTACCCTCGCTGGACCGTCCACCAGCATGCCCATCTCCGGTAATTGATCCGCCGCGGGGGCGCCCCTTCGGGAGCGGCGGCACTCCTCACTCGTGGGGATATGGGGGCGACAGCCCCCATCTTCCTGATCATTTTCCAAAGTCTGGCGGATCCGTACCGCCACCCGCTCTTTTCCGTAAAAGTTCGGGTCGCAAGCTGGCATTTCTAAAAAAAGATCGATCACCCTGTTGAAGATTTAAGGAAATGTGTCACTCAGCTGCTGAGGATTTCTAAAAATCTGCACCTCCGTTGACAGGGATTTTTTAGAAAAGTCCGGTCCGGGTCTGGGCAATTACGGGGAATCATCGCCCTGCCCATGAAAGGGGGTATACCCCCACCCCCCACATCGTCCCACATCACTTACCCCCATCCGGGCCCGAATTGAGCCCGGATGACCCTTTTCCGGGGCATCATCGGAGCCCGTATCGGGCTCCGTTTAAATCAAATCCCAAATCTGCCGTTTTTCGACAATCGGACGATTTTAATGAGCCTCATAAAGGCCCTTTCCTGCCCTGATCTCACCTCAAACTGGCATTTGTTCATTCCCGGAAAAAGAGGCCGCTATTGCCCGATTATGGGCATTATATGGGGTTCAATTTGGGCGTATTTTGGCAAATGGAGGTTTTTAAACGGATAAATTATTGGGTGAAAGAATCGGGGCCCGATTTGGGCTTATTTTCCCCTATAACACCTATACCGCATTCAGGAGCCGGTTTTGGTTTGCCGAGGTGGAGGCAAATGAGATCTCTGCCCATGCCTTATCGATCAACTCAGCTGGTCCTGGTTCGGAGATTACTGGAATTTGCCTCCAGGTCCACCTCGACTCAACAGATTCCTGTCATTCCATAAACCGGATGCGAGTCGTATTAAGGCATCGGGAAACGTGGGAGGGAGGAAAATCTCACGCGGGGAAAAGAAGAGTTTAGCCGGGTATGGAGTGGCGGGGGGACGCTCAAATGATGATGAGGCCGCCCCCCTTTTTTTTAAGTGGGCGTACCTTGCAGCAGCGGATTCATGCAGCCCGGAGTGCATGCCATTGCCCCACATCCTGAGAGTACCCGAAGGTGATCCGACGCCGGACCGGTTGGCGTTTTAATTGATCCGCTGGATCCTTCCGTCAATGGTCACGTTCACCGGTTGCGGCAATGCCTTCACATAGGCAACAAGTGCATCGACATCGGTCGTCCCGTAACTCATGTTCGATCCCTGCCCAAATGTCGTGTACCCGTCATCGCCCAGCGTAACGGTATCGACTGTTGCCACCGTGTAGGTTGCGTTCGGGTTGAGCGGGACTCCGTTTACCGACACGGAGATCACTTTGCTTCCGGCAGGTTGTGCCGCATCGTAGGTATAGGAAAGTCCCGAGACAATGAGATTGCTGGAAGGAAGCGGCGCCTGCCATTGCTGTTCGAGCGTCTGTTTGATCTGTTCGCCCGACATGGTCATTGCCATGAGCGTCCCGGCATTCGGCTGGACATTGTACAGGTCCATCCAGGTAATTGGCCCCTCTGAGATATTTGCAAAAACATCACCGGAAGTATCAAATGCCACATCTGTTTTCATCGTTGCCCGCTCTTCGTCTGCCACCAGGTCTCCCATTGCCGATTCCCCGGCACTGTTCCGGGCAATCGTAATATTTCCCGCTGCCGTTCCAATTACCTGATTTTCAACCGGATTAACGGCATTTTGGGCCTCGTTAAGGAGTGCAGTGGCAGCAGGGTCCGGGCTGGTGCCGGGAGCCTGGTCTGCATAGGTCGTGACAATCTGTGCGGATTTCCCCACGACTTCTCCGGTGGACCGGTCTATGGTGAGATCGATATCGCCATACCCCCTGCCGTACATGTACGCCTGCGTGACAAGCACAGGTTTTCCGGCGGAGTCGTTCAGGTAGATATTGGTAAACTCATGGGTATGGGCGGAGAGTACTACGTCAACTGCCGGGTCAAGCCGGGAAACAATCCCGGCTACCCGCTCGTCGCCCTGTGTCTGCAGGGTTGCGTTTCCTTCCGTGGGCCCTTCGTAGGGAGTCTGGTTCCCGCCTTCGTGAAGGAGGACAACGATCGCGTGCACGCCCTGCGCCTGGATCTCCGGGATGTACTGGTTTATGGAATCGGCCTCATCCCGGAAAGTCAGGTTTGCAACATTGGCTGATGTCGTGAGATTGGGTGTAGAGATCGTATCTGCACCAATGAATGCAATGGTCACGCCATCGACCGTTCGCAGGGTATAGGGTGGCAGGACCGGGGTGTTGTTTGCGGTCCAGACCACATTTGAGGAGACATAATCGATTTTCGAACCCGGGTACGGATCCACGATGTGCGTGATATTTGTTGCCCCGTTCCCCCCGTTAATCATTCTCAGCACTTCCGGCACTCCGTTATTGAACTCCTGGTTTCCCAGTGTTGCCACCATATTACAGGAAACACTGGGAGAGTTCGATCCGATGGTACAGTACTGGTTTGCAAAACTGTTGAAAAACAGCATGCTAGGCTCGTCCAAGAGCAGCCCGGAGACCGGTGGCGCCGACCCGATCACATCCCCGGGCAGGGCAATGATGGTGCCGTCTGCTTTTTCGGATGCAATTGCTGCCTTAAGATAGGATGCAAGAACCGGCGCACTCCCGACCGGGCGGTTGTTCATGATCTGCCCCGCTGCCATGTGCCCGTGGAAATCGTTTACCTCAAGAATCTGTATATGGACCGTTGCGTTTGTATGAGGTGCCGGTGCAGTCCCGCCCGGAAACCCTGAAAACAAAGCCAGTGCCAGTATGAGAATACAGAGAACGCAAAGCCCCGCGAGGATTTGCACCTTTACCGGGATCCTCTCCCGCCATGAACCTGGTGTTGATGCCACAGGTAATTCTTGAGGGAAAAAGGGGATAAGTCTTCTGTTATGTGAAAAAAAGGTGCAGGTATTCTCCCTGTCCTCCCGGGAGATGGCATGCCGGATACGAACAACGCGTTTTTTAAGGACAAATGTGGCGGTATACCCCGGCCAAAAAGATCCGGCATGCGCTCATATCCGGCAGCCGGGCAGCACGTTATGCTGCATGGCGAATCCCGGGAACCGCTATGAGGGCAAAAATGCACAAAAAAGAGAGAGTCTTTCCTGTCATTTGCCCGGATGATCCGGAACAGATAGAAAGCCGGGTCTTTAGTCCCCGTCGCCAAGATCTGCAGAAAAACAAAAATGAGGTGTCCCGGAGTATTCTCCGGCGGCTCCTCCAGGAGAATCACCGGTCTTTACAGTGGTTTCCCGCTTGCGTACTTCAGTGCATGATGCTTCCCGTCGTAATACGCGATCCCCGGATTACCGGTGGAGTCAAACGCGAGGGAGGAATCAGAGCCAACCCCGCCTTTGTCAACCGTACTTGGCACCCATTTCTGTGTAGCCTGATCCCGGGTGGCAAAGCGCAGTTCCCCTCTTGAGATATCGTAGTAACTGATGGAGGGCTGGTCATGATACATGGCAAGCGACGGATGCCATCCGGTATCCCCATCCTGGTCTACGATCTCCGTGATCCATTCCTTCCCGTCCCAGAATGCATACATGAGTTCCTTACGGGTCTTATCAAAGTAGGCGATATGCGGGTTCTTTTCAGAGTCCAGTGCAAGTGACAGGATGCACCCGGCATTCTTTGCCATGTCTCCGCCTCTGCCCTCTGTGTTTGCCACCATTCTTGTGCTCCACTTCCCGGGAGTATCCTGGTACCCGTATGCAATGTAACCGGAATCCATGCCATTGAGGTATGCAATGTGCGGCAATCCGGATGAGTCCAGTACCATCGACGAATCGTACCCGAGAATTTTAGGATCCGGTGTTACACTTGTCCAGACGGTGCCGTTCCTTGTTGCATACTCAAGGAGGGTGTCATAATTTCCCTTTCCGTTGTTGTACGATATATGCGGCGTACCGGCGGAATCGATAGCGAGCGAGGAATAAGTACCAATGTCTGCATGACCGGAGTCGCTTGCAACCGTTTCGGTGGTCCAGCCCCCGTTCAGGTGCGCATACATCAGCTTCCCGTCATGGTCGCCGTCACCGTAACTTATCCCGGGGTTCCCTTCCGGGTCCAGGGCCAGTGACGTTGTGTGGGTTGAGCGGGAATCGGCTACGGCTCCATTAGTCCAGCTGCCATCAACTACGGCTGCATACCTGATTTGCTTGTTCTCATCATCGTAATAACTGATATGCGGGTTACCGGCCGGATCTATTGCCAGGGAATTGTGCTGGCCGACATCGCTTGAAGTCATATCCACGGTCCCTGTAGTCCACACCTCATGGGCCATCACCGGGCAGGCTGCCATAAGCAGCAGGAAAATGATCGCGGATATAAATCCGGTTCTTGAGAGAAAATACCTGTATTTCATTGTCGTTCACCTTGGATCGCACTCTTTTGCGCCAGTCACGGTTGCGCGTCATCGTTCATGCGATGGAGAATCGTATTTGCGAAAAAGGACATAAGTCCGTCGTTGAGCGAAAAAAATTTTCAGTTAACTGTATGCAATCCCCCACAATATCTTCCCATGATAACTCAGGTCCGATCCGGTTTCCGGATTCTTCTCCTCCCGATTTTTTCACTCTAAAATCTCCCTTTTTATTCCCCTCAGTTTTTTCCTCATTTTTCCTTTATTCAGGTAAACAGAAAATCATCTTTTGAATTTTCCCGGAACTAATATCCCGGAAAATACGGGCCGGACACGGACCGGATCACCGGAGCCGGATTAAATCTGATCGGGATCAATTTCACGCGCTTTCAGATGTGGACTAAACACACACAGTATAATCCTTTAACCTGTGTATTTCTCCAAAAATGTTCAGGTCACGGTTGAAGAAATATGTCGCATTGCTGTCGGAAATCCCGTAAATTTTGACCATATGTATGCTTACGGATTTCTTCCCCATTTCAGGTTGTACCGTGGGACCCAGAATGCGAAGTTTATCGCTATTACTACGACTTCTAATATGCTGACTTCAAGAACGAAGTCCGGTGCAAGATGCATTATGCCGTAAAACTCTATCACATTCACGACAATAATTGCAACGGTAGCAACGACAAGCATTCGTGCAGGGAAACTTATTTTGGGAGAAATCATATTCGATACTATACGTCATTGTGCTATTAAGACTGGTTTTTAAATAGGAATTTTAGACCCTGCTCTGTTCAGCAGCTGAAGATTTCAAAAAAAGTCCGATTCGCAACCCGGCAATTTTCAAAAAAAAAAGTTCGATCCCTCACCTCCCTTCCTCAATTTTGGTGGTCTGCAAAAAATTGGCGGACTCCTTTAAATTAAAGTAAATAGGGGTGCCATTGTTTTTCCGGATTCCTGTCCGGTGCTTCACGTAGCTTTTCAACCGCAAAGGGCCGCACACTCTCCCCGGGTTTTCTCCGTCGTAGAAAATCCGCCCCGGAATTCAGTTTTTGGGCAAATCCGGCTCCGTATTATCGTCCGATCCACATGTCCGAAATTTCGTGCCCTTATGTGGCCCTGTTTGCCAAAATACGCCCAAATTGAACCCCATATAATGCCCATAATCGGGCAATAGCGGCCTTTTTTCGGCCTCTTTTTCCGGAAATAAACAAATGCCAGTTTGAGGTGAGATCAGGGCAGGAAAGGGCCTTTATGAGGCTCATTAAAATCGTCCGATTGCCAAAATAAAGCCAATATGGGCTCTGATTAAAAAGGAGCCCGATACGGGCTTTTTTTTGATCGAAAAAGGGTCGTCGGAGCCCATATCGGGCCCGGATTAGGGTAACTCAGTAACCCTCCCTGAACCCCGGATACGGCAGTGCAGGTATCCCTTTTCCCCTGTTATCCGCTTAAAACATTCACCGGGATTTTCCGGTTTTTCTGCTCTTCCGGAAAAAGCCGGGCGCGGCTGCTGAAATTTCTCAAAAAAGTTTGCTGGAGTTACCAGGATTTTTGAAATTCGTTCAACCGCATTGCCGAACTTTTCAAAAAATTCGCTTGAATATATCAGACTTCCGGGAAAAACCCGGCGCCACTTACTCCCTTCGGGTCCCATATTCCCGGTCGATCCCGTCTGCCACGCTTTCGAGATCGTCAAACATCCGGAGCGCATCTTTTCTGAGCTCCTGCACCATTGACCGGAGCGTGCTGCCCCGCAGATAGATCAGTTTCCGGTGCCGGTACAGGATGCCGGCATCGATCAGGTTCCGGATGTGATGGTTTACCCGGGAGGGAGTAATGTTAAGATCGGCGGCTATCTGCTCCACCGGTACCCCCTCGCCCGTGGGGCGGTGATCAAGCAGCGTGACGATCACCTGGGTTGCCACCCGGTCCGTGTCCCGCCCCTCACCGATCCCAAACGAATGGAAGAACCAGTGGATCTCCTCGTCCTCACCGGGTGCCAGGGGCCGGTCCACCTGTCGGATCACGATCTGCCGGATCATATCTCTTCCACTGTTATCGCCAAAATAATTTAAACTTTTTCTCTATTTTCTCAAAAAAGTTCAAATCATATCTACAATTTTCACAATTTTTAAATATTTTAGAAGCCCATACTAGTGACATACCACAAATACGTGTGAGGTAATACGAATGGCGATTGTTCCCATAGGAGAACGGGTCTTAATCCGGCCCAAAGAAGCCGAAGAAGTAACAAAGAGCGGGATTTACATTCCCGAAACCGCCCAGGAAAAGAAAAAAGAAGGGACGGTCATTGCCATCGGAACCAAAGATGACGGAAAGCCGCTCCCTCTCAAGGCGGGCGACCATGTCATTTATGGCGGGTACAGTGCGGACAAAGTCGAGATAGACAACGAGAATTACGTCTTTGTACCGTTCAAGGACGTGCTCGCGAAGATCGAGTGAGGTGAGAGAATATGGCAGGATCCAAACAGCTGGTGTTTAACGAGGAAGCGAGGAAATCGCTCCTTGCCGGAGTCAACAAGGTAGCTGATACCGTCAAGATCACGCTCGGCCCCAAGGGACGCTATGTGGTGATCGATAAGGCAACAAGCCCGATTGTCACCAATGACGGCGTCACCATCGCAAAGGAGATTGCACTCCATGATAAGTTCGAGAACATGGGCGCGAAACTGGTAAAAGAGGTTGCCCAGAAGACGCAGGACAAGACCGGGGATGGCACGACCACGGCAACGCTCCTTGCCCAGTCCATGATTGTCGAAGGGCTCAAGAACATCACCTCGGGATCAAACCCCATTGAGGTTAAGAAGGGAATCGATGCGGCCGTCAACGCGTCCGTTGGCTACATCAAGACCACGAGCGTGCCGGTCAAGGACCGGGCCAAGATCGTGCAGGTTGCCACCATATCCGCCAATAATGATGAGGAGATAGGCACACTCATTTCGGAAGCCATGGAGAAAGTGGGCTACAATGGGCTCATCAGTGTTGAGGACGCAAAGAGCCTGGAGACGAGCCTCGATGTGGTAAAAGGCATGCAGTTCGACCGCGGGTTCATCTCACCCTACATGGTCACTGACAACGAGAAGATGGTCTGCGAGTACGAAGACTGCTCAATCCTGATCACCGACAAAAAAATCTCGTCTGTCAAGCAGATGATCCCGGTTCTTGAGATGGTTGCATCCGAAGGAAAGCCGCTCCTGATCATCGCCGATGACGTTGAGGGTGAGGCGCAGGCCGCACTCTTCTTAAACATCATCCGCGGCGCCCTTAAGGTCTGTGCAGTGAAAGCCCCGGGATACGGGGATGATCGCAAGGCAATTCTCGAAGACATCGCAATCCTCACCGGTGCAACGGTTATCTCCGAGGAGAAGGGCATGAAGATCGACGGCGTTACCAAACGCGAACTCGGCCAGGCCCACGTGATCCGGGTTGATAGCGAGAAGACGCTGATCGTTGGCGGGAGGGGAGAAAAGAAAGCAGTTGAAGATCGCATGACCCTCATCCAGTCCCAGATTAACATCGCGGACTCCGAGTACAAGAAAGAAGAACTCAAAAAGCGCCTTGGGAATCTCGGCGGCGGTGTTGCCGTGATCAAGGTTGGCGCGGTAACCGAGACGGAGTTAAAAGAAAAGAAGATGCGTATGGACGATGCGCTCAACGCCACTAAGGCCGCAGTCGAGGAAGGCGTTGTGGTTGGCGGCGGGATCACGCTCTTTAGGGCCATCGAATCTCTGGATACCCTGAAGTTCGAAGACGACCGCAGGGTCGGGGTTTCCATTGTGAAGCGTGCGCTCGAAGAGCCCATCCGGCAGATTGCAAAGAACTCCGGTATTGAGGGTGCCGAGGTGATTGCGAAGATCAGGGAGCACAAGAACAAGCACTACGGGTACAACGCGAAGACCGGGATCTACGAAGACCTCATGGAGAACGGTGTTATCGACCCGGCAAAAGTCGTGCGGATCGGCCTCCAGAACGCGGGTTCTATCGCCGGCCTGATCCTTTCAACCGAAGTCCTGATCACGGACTTCAATGATGAAAAAGATCAGAAGTCCGCAGCGATCATTATCTAAAACCCCCCGGATAAATCCCCCTCATACCGTTTTCTTTTCCTTTACGGAGTATGGATAACGTTCCCTCTTTTTTGTGGTATCTGTCCTTTTTAGTTTCACCCTCCGCGCTCCGGGGTTCATATACCGTCCTGCCGCACTCCTCATCACACATCGTCGTAATCCGGGCGGCCGACCCGCCTGACAGGAGCATTCTTCGTGAACACGACCCCCACATCCATCGCACGTATCGCCCCCGGATCGCCGGAGAATCCCCTGACCCTGCTCAGGAAATACTGGGGTTATCCGGCATTCCGCCCGCACCAGGAAGCGATCATTGCCTCCATCATCGGGCACAACGATACGCTTGCGATCATGGCAACCGGCAGCGGGAAATCGCTCTGCTACCAGCTGCCGGCGGTGTATCTTGGCGGCCTTACGATCGTGATCTCGCCGCTTCTTGCGCTCATGAAAGACCAGGTGGATGCGCTCAATGCCCGGGGCATCCCGGCCGCCGCGTGGAACAGCCTGCTCGATTCGGCCGGGCGCAGTCGGATCGAGGCGGCGATGCGGGACGGAAGGCTCCGGATCCTCTTTGTCTCACCGGAGAAATGCCTGCAGCCGGGATTTCTCGAATTCCTGCAGGAGTTTCCGGTCCGGCTCGTTGCCATTGACGAGGCGCATTGCATATCGGAGTGGGGCCATGATTTCCGGCCCGAGTACCGCGACCTTGCCCGGCTGCGGAAATGCTTCCCGTCCGCACCCGTCATCGCGCTCACGGCCACGGCAGTTCCCGAAGTGCGAAAGGATATCAGCCGGCAGCTCGGCCTTGTAAAGCCCCAATCGTTCGTGGGCAGTTTCTGCCGGGAGAATCTGGAGTACCGGGTGATAAAGAAGAAGAACCCGTTAGTCCAGCTGGCAGACATCTGCTGCCGGCACAAAAACGAGTCCGGCATTGTGTACTGCTTAAGCAAGAAAGAGACCGAGGAGTGCGCAGCCGATCTCAAGAAGCGCGGCTTTACGGCGCTTGCGTACCATGCCGGCCTATCCCGTCCGGTCCGGGAGGCCGTGCAGGACGCGTTTCTCAAAAATACCTCCCGGATCGTCTGCGCCACAGTTGCATTCGGCATGGGCATTGACAAACCCGACGTGCGGTTTGTGGTCCATTACGATCTCCCCAAGTCTGTTGAGGGCTACTATCAGGAGACCGGGAGGGCCGGGCGGGATGGGAAGCCTGCTGAATGTGTCCTGCTCTACAGCCGGGGGGATGCAGTCCGGATCCGGTATATGCTTGACCATGACGGTGCGGGTGAACAGGCATCCCGGATAGCGCAAAAGAAACTCCGGGACATGACGGGATACTGCGAGACAATCGGCTGCCGGAGAAATTTCCTCCTCGCGTATTTTGGCGAACAGCCGGCCCGGAAAAACTGCGGGTCCTGCGATGCCTGCACCGGGAAAGTTCCCGGAACCGAAGGAAAGATCCGGTCCCGGCGTTCCCCAAAACGATCCGGGAGTGCCGCACCGGTTGGCGTCACGATCCCACGGCGCACTTACCCGATCCCGAGCGTTTAAGTCACCGGCCCCCGGATATTTCTCTGGTAAGCCATGATCGATACCGCAGGCCTTCCCGAGAACCCCGGCTGCTACCTCTATTCAGATGCGGACGGGAGGATCATCTATGTGGGAAAGGCAAAGAACCTCAAAAAGCGGGTATCGAGCTATTTCACAAAAAAGGATCACGACCCCAAGACCCGGAGCCTGGTTGCCCATATCGCCTCGGTGGATTTCGTTGTCACCGGCACGGAGACCGAGGCTTTCCTTCTCGAAAACACACTCATCAAAAAGCACCAGCCCAAGTACAACATCGATCTCAAGGACGCCAAGCGCTATGCCTGGATCGAGCTCACCCGGGAAGAGTTCCCGCGCCTGGTGATCGCCCGGCGGGCAACGGATGATGGCACATTTTTTGGGCCGTTTGTCTCTGCGGCCGAACGGGACCGGGTGCTTGCCGTGGCAAAAAAAGTCTTCCATCTGCGGACCTGCAAAAAACTCCCCAAGCGCCCCTGCCTCCGGCGCCACATGCAGTCCTGCAGCGCTCCCTGCACGGGAAAGGTAAGCCCGGCAGAGTATGATGAGAACGTAAAAAAGGCAGCCCTGCTCCTGAAGGGGAAGTCCACCGAGCTGCTCGATGAGCTCAGGCACGAGATGGCAGAACGGGCATCCCGTGAGGAGTACGAGCGGGCGCTCGTACTGAGAAACGAGATTAACGCAATCGGGCACCTTGCGGACCGGCAGCATGTGGAGAGGCGGCGGGAGTACGATCAGGATGTGATCGCGTACCAGGTAACGGACGGGAAGGCATACCTCACCGTGTTCAATGTGGAACGGGGAACGCTTGCAAACAAGGAGGAGTTCACCTTTGAAGCCGGCGAAGATATCCTTGAAGAGTTTCTCGTTCAGTACTACTCGGATCGCGAACCCCCAAACGAGCTGATCCTCGGTCACGAGACCGACCCCGCGCTTGCCGGGTTCCTTTCGGAAAAGAAGGGCCGGCAGGTAGAGATAGTAGTGCCGCAGCGGGGAGAGAAGAGACAGCTCCTGGACCTGGCAAGAAAGAACCTGGAGATCGCGTTCTTCCGCGACACCCTCAAGAGCGCTGAGCTGGGCGCAGCCCTTGGCCTGCCGCATCCCCCTGCCGTGATCGAGTGCTTTGATATCTCGCACCTTTCCGGCACCGCCATGGTAGGATCGATGGTGCAGTTCCGGGACGGCAGGCCGGACAAGTCCGGCTACCGGCGCTTTAAGATCAAAACCGTAGAGGGTATTGATGATTTTGCCTCGATCGCAGAAGTGGTAAAACGGCGGTACACCCGGCTCATCGATGAGCATGCCCCGTTCCCGGACCTTGTCATTATTGACGGGGGAAAAGGACAGCTTTCAGCAGCACAGGAATCGTTGGCAGCGCTCGGGGCCAGCGCCCAGCCGGTCATTGCGATTGCAAAACGCGAAGAGGAGATCTACACTCCTCATAATGCACTTCCGCTCAGGCTCGACAAAAAAAGCATCGCCCTCCGTTACGTCCATGAGATCCGGGACGAGGCGCACCGTTTCGCTATCACCTACAATCGCCTGCTTCGGAAAAAGAAGGTCATTACCTGATCCTGCCACGAGTCAAAAGTATTTATGGTACGTAAGAGACTATTGACCTTACAGAATTACGGAGGATACCATGCCTGACTTTTTCAACCCGTTCAGCGGAATGGTCCCGGAACGCAAACTGACCAAAGAAGAACTTATTCGTGTCGTCCGGCTCGATGTTGCCGGGGAGCTTGAAGCAATCCACGGGTATATGGCCCATGCAGAGGCGACCGACAACGAGCTTGCAAAGGCGGTCCTTACCGATATCGCCAATGAAGAGCGCGTGCATGTCGGGGAACTCCTGCGGCTCCTTTCCATCCTTACCGGTAACGAGGATGAATTCTATAAGAAAGGAACGCTTGAAGTGGACACCCTTGCAGGACAGATCGGGGCTGCCGGCGCTGCTGCACCCGTGACAAAGGAAGAACCGACAATAGGTTCGCTCAAGAACACAAAGGAGGCATAATTATGGCAAATGTATATCTCGGACGCGACGAGGCACCCATTGGTGCAGAGTCCTGGAAACTGATCGATGATGTGGCAGTCCAGGCAGCAAAAGGCCAGCTTGCCGGGCGCAGGCTGCTTGCAATCGAAGGGCCGTACGGATTCGGGCTCAAGGCAATTCCCCTTGGGGACTATGCCCTTGAGGACGGGATTAGCGCGAGCGTCTCGCTCCCGCTCTCCCTGATCCGGACCGAGTTCTCGCTGGGCAAGCGCGATCTTGCGGCCTATGAACGCGATCACCTCATCCTTGACACGGCCCCGGTGGCCTGTGCAGCCATGGATGCAGCGGCAAAGGAGGACCGGATCATCTTTAACGGCCTTGCCGGGACCCCGGGCCTCCTCAACGCGGAAGGTGCCGGATCGCTCACCCTTTCAAAGTGGGACAAGGTCGGAGCCGCTGCAGACCAGATTATCGATGCGGTGACCAAACTCGACGCAGCAGGATTCCACGGGCCCTACAGCCTTGCACTTGCGCCGGCCCAGTACAACCTCCTCCTCAGGCGGTACCCGCAGGGAGACGGGACCGAGCTCGACCACGTCTCGTCTATTGTGGGCGACGGTGTGATTAAGGCCCCGGTACTCAAGAAGGGTGGCGTGCTCGTTGCCTCGGGCAGCCAGTATGCCTCGGTTGCGCTTGGCCAGGATCTCGCAGTCGGGTATAATGGCCCGGTCGGGGATCTCTTGGAGTTCCAGATCTACGAGAGCCTTGCGCTCATTGTCCGGGCACCTGAATCCATCCTCGTGCTCAAGTGAACACTCCCTTTTTTTTTAGAGATTTTTGTGGAGTGAGACCTGCGTATGTTCTCCAGAAACATTGTCCTGTATGCATCGCTTTTTCTGATCATTGCAGCGCTTGTAGTGGGCGCCGGCTGCCTGAGCACCGTTACTGTCGGGGACAACTCGGCCGGTCCTGTTCATGCTCATTACCAGTACCAGGACTCCTGGTCGCCGGGACTGGGCTGCTACAGCCACCTGACGGGATACGTGTATAATGCGGGAAACGTATCCACGCAGGACCTGCGTCTGGACTTCAACCTGGTCAATACCGGCACCGGGACGATCCGGGACTCCCGCTCTATCTACATCGGCAGCATTGCACCGGGCGATACCAAAAACTACGAGATGATCCTTGATGGCGAATGCACGCAGGACTACCGGGTAGATTTCGCTGTAGAAAATCCCTGACCCGCCGGCCGGGAAAATCAGGAACTTTTTTTTGGATCTTTTACGGTTCGTATTCCAGCGGATCGGCGGCACCTGCTTCCCGGAATGCCTCAAGGCGTTCGGTGCAGGCCCCGCATTTTCCGCATGAGCGCTCTTTGCCCTTGTAGCACGACCAGGTATTGGCGTAATCAACCCCAAGACCGATCCCTTTTTTTGCGATATCACCCTTGGAGAGCATGAGATAGGGCACCTGGAGCACCAGATCGTTCCAGTCGCAGAGATGGAATGCGGTGCTCATGGCACTCACAAAAACCGGGCGGCAGTCCGGGTAGATTGCATGGTCCCCGGCATGTGCCGCGTAGAACAGGTGACCGGCCCCGATGCCGATGGCATAGGATGCGGCAAGGCTCAAAAAGACCATGTTCCGGTTCGGGACCACCGTCTGTTTCATGCTCTCTTCTGCATAATGGCCTTCGGGAACGTCCCGGTCGGCCCGGGTCAGGCTGGACGGTGCAAGATCGTTGAGCACCGAGAGGTTGACAATTTTGTGGGGAATGGAGAGTTTTGCACAGGTCTTTTGTGCGCACGCGATCTCTTTTTTGTGTTTCTGGTGGTAATCGAACGTGATCGCACTGACCTCGTATCCCTGGTCGATGAGATCGTAGAGGAGGGTGGTGCTGTCCATCCCGCCTGAAAGAATAAGAACCGCTTTCATGCCGGTACCTGTTTCCATCACACTGGTATTTGAGGGGAACTATAATAAGGAAGCGGCGGGTTTGCAGTCAGCCGGTGAACGCTACCCGCGGGATGTGAGCCGGTGCCCGGAGGGACGTGCATATTTCCGGGGTCTGGCTTCAGTCGGATCTAAAAAAAAAAGAAACGGGTGCGTCAGTATCCTTTTGATGGATATCAGGCCGCTGAATCGAGATCGCCGAGCAGTTTTTTTATGTCGATCCAGATGATAAGCTCGTTTATCTCCTTGTCTTTTACCTTGACCTTGCGCTTGATGATCCCGATGATTGCCGTATCCTCGTGACTGATCGATGCGGATGTATGGTCGACCTGGTTGCCTTCGAAGGTGGAGACCGAGGTCACATCGTCGACCAGGATCCCAACCTTGGATGAGGTGATCTTGTCATCAAGGACAATGATCCGCGAGGTTTCGAGTGCGGTTGTGCTCGCATCGGTGATGTTCAGGCGGTGCTTGAGGTCAATGATCATCGTGATCTCGCCCCGGAGATCAATGATCCCGCGGACATAGGGAGCGACATTGGGGAGCTTGGTGATCGTGGTGTACTCCACAACTTCTTTCACATCGAACAGATCGATGGCGAAATGCTCGTTTCCGAGCACAAACTCCACGACCTGGATGGAGCTCATGCCGCCCTGGGATGCAGACGGGGATTTTTCCGCTGCCAATGGTTCACCTGACTTTACCGTCATGGCCACCATCTCCCGGATTAGTCCACCTTGAATTTCCGGTTGGCTTCCATTGCCTCGACGGCCACATTATTGACGGTCTGGATCATCCGCGTGATCTCATCAAGGGCAGCTGCAGATTCCTCGGTTGCCGCTGCGGCGTCCCCGGCCTCTTTTGCGGTCCGCTCGATAATCCCGCCGACTTCGTGGACGCTTGCGGTAATTTCCTCGGTGGTTGCGGCCTGTTCTTCGGTTGCGGCCGCTACCTCGGATGCACTGTTCACTACCGTCTCTGCCGCGGTCTGGATCTTCCTGAATGCGGCAAGGGCATCGGCGGACGCGGCAACTCCCTTGTCTACGAGCTCTTTTGAGGCCTCCATTGCGTCGGTTGCCTTCTTTGTGGCCGCATTGAGCTGGGTGATCATGTCCTCGATCCTTTCCGCGCTGGACCGGGATTCCTGGGCAAGGGATTTGACCTCGGATGCGACAACGGCAAAGCCTCTGCCGTGCTCTCCGGCCCGGGCTGCCTCAATTGCGGCATTCAGTGCAAGCAGGTTTGTCTGGTTGGCAAGGTCGCGGATGAGCACGATGATCTTGCTGATGTCTGCCATCTGCTTCTCGATCTCTTTGACGATCCCGTGTACGTTCGTGGTAGACACGGTGATCTCATCCATATCCTTGTTGACTGTCTCCGCAAGGATCGCACCGTCTTTTGCTGCATCGTTTGCGCTCTTTGCCTGGTTGGTGACACTCTCCATACTTGAGGTGATTTCCTCAACTGCCGCGCTCATGTCCTGCATGGCCTTGGAGATCTGGTCGACGCCCTCGGCTGCATGCTGGGCATTTTCGCTGACTACCCCGGCATTCTTTGCGATCTGGTTTACGCCTTTTGAGGCATCCTCGATGCTCCGGTTCGCATTGTCAGCCGTTGTCGTGAGGTTCTGCATCTGCTTGTTGACATCCCCGATGTTCTTTTCGAGACTGACTACAATCCCGCGAACGGCATCGCGGAGTTTGACAATCTGTTCGTACGTTGCCTTCGTGTCCTCATCCGGCTTGGTAATCTCGTGGCGCACGGTCAGGTCCCCGGCTGCCATCTTCGCATAGACCACGCTCAGGTCGGCAACCTCTTTTTCCATATATTTCTGGACCTTCACATGGGACGTGATCTCATTGTACGTGATATAAACGTACTTTACTTCCCCATGTTCGTTCAGGATTGGCATATTTGTCCTGACAACAACGTGGATCCCGGAGGAGGATTCAAGCGTGCTGCTTCCATGGGTAGTCCGCCGGGTACTGATAGACTCTGCCACCGACTCCCCGCTGTTCTCAAGATATCTGATCATATTCTGGTCACGGAAATCCGAGAACCGGATTGCCATGAGGCGATCCTTGGAAAACCCTACCATTCTGCAGAAGCCATCGTTTACAAGCTGGAACTTCTGGTTTGCATCTACGACTGCCTGTGCGAGCGGATTTTTCTCGAACATCTCTGTTAAATCCTGTACTTCAACCATTTTCATCACCCGAGTCTTACGACTGTTTCTTTCCACACTTCGTTCATGATCTGCCCAAAGCCGACATATACTGCAGAGAGTCCGCAGAGGATCCCTTCAATACCGGCAATTACGATGATGGTGCTGTTCCCGAGCGCATTTCCTACGATCAGCAGGAGGAAGAGCAGTACCAGGAGGCCAAAGACCACCTGCATGGATTTTGCCATCCTGAATGTGATCAAAAACATCCCAAGCGAGAACATCCCCCATATCCCAAGGAAACAGACAAGCCCCTCTCCGGAAAGAGCAGGCCCCCATCCCCAGATGGGCATAAGGATCAAAAACACCAGAGAGATCCAGAAAAACCCGTACGAGATAAACGCTGTCATCCCGAACGTGTTGTTCTTTTTCCATTCCATAAGCCCTGCAACGATTTGGGCAAGGCCGCCATAGAAGATGCCCATGGCAAACACCACGGAGCCCATGGCAAATATCCCGGCATTATGCATGTTCAGGATAATCGTCGTCAGACCGAATGCCAGGAGGCCCAGGCCTCCCGGGTTTGCAGTCATATCTACAAGCCGAAACTCGTTTTTAAATACCGAATCTTCCTTTACTTCCATGGTACGTTCACCCTTCCCTGGACTTCCCTGATCTCATCTAATCCTGAAGCATGAAGGATAGCCTGAAGCAGCATGACTCTCCCGACAGCAATGTTACCTGATGGATAGACATATGCATCATCAGTCAGGGACGATGGCACGTTCATCCGGCCCTGGGAGATTTTCTTCCTGATGGTCATCGGACTGGAAACTTCGCTTGATGTTTGCATGGCAAATACCTTTCACCTGTCAGGAGATCGTGGATGCCGGGAAACGGATTTTTTCTGCCCGACGTTGTTTTGACAACGATTCAGGGCAGGATCTTTCCCGGATATCGGGCAGATACTGCACACTTCTCCCGATCGTTTTCTCTGTGTTATCTGGTGCCGTGAATGCACATTTGCTGTGCCTTTTGCGGCTGTATTGCATCATGTGCTAAAAATTGCATATAAACATAATTAAATGCATGGCATATAAGTTTCGCAAAGAGAAACTTTTTAATATATGTGTGCAAACCTGAAACATAGAGTCTAAGACGGGAATTATGCAGGAGCACCAGGAAGAAATCTCAAGGATCCGTGAAGAACTTGAGCAGCACCCGGAAGGGCTGAGTATTACTGATATAGCCGGCCTGCTCGGTCTTAACCGTAATTCAGTTGCCAGGTACATGGACCTCCTGCAGATCCAGGGCCTGGCTGACGGGAGGAAACGCGGAACCTCCAAAGTCTATTACCGGTCCCGCCGGGTTCCCGCAGATTCCCTTAGGGAGATCTGCTTCCAACCGTTTGTCACGTTCGATCAGGATGGGGTTGCGACTGATTACAACCCGGCTTTTTCCCGCTTTGCCGGTCTTTCCCGTGAACAGATCCTGGGCAGGGCGCTTGATACCTTTCCTTTCCGGATACCGGAGGGTGGTACGCTCCAGCAGGTATTCCGTACCGCATTCAAGGGCGGGGAACAACAAGTGCAGGCATCTCTTCTCATCAAAGGTGAAGAACATTCCCTCCGCCTGATCCTTGTTCCTCTTGTGTTTGCAACCGGAAAACCGGGTGTCGCGGTTATTGCCGACACGGATCGTGGGGAAGCAGCGGTGGGTCAGAACCCTCAATCCCCGTTCCCTGAATTCCAGAAACTTCTCGATCACCAGGTTGAATACGTTGTCCGGTACAGCCCCGAGGGCATCATCCTCTATGTCAACGAACCCTACTGCCGCGCCATGGCGCGATCCCGCGAAGACCTGATCGGGAGGCCGTTCAAGCACCTGGTCCCGGGAGAGGATACCGAACGGATCGCTGCCAACCGCGCACGGCTCAACCCGAAGTACCCGGCAGGCATGATCGAGTTTCGTGCCATCATGGCAAACGGCGAGGCGCGCTGGCAGCGCTGGTGGGACCATGCCCTCTTTGACGATCGCGGGCAGCTGGCGGGTTATTTTTCCTGCGGCCTGGATATCACCGAAGAAGTCATGGTCAGGGGAAAACTCAAAAAAACCCAGGATATGCTCGAGGAGACAATTATTGCACGGACAAACGAACTCCGCGAGATCAACCGGCAGCTCTATGACGAGATGACGCGGAGGGAAACCATGGAACAGCAGCTCCTCATGACCCAGTTTGCTATGGATAACGCGGCGGACATGGTGTTCTGGATCAACCGCAACGGTGTTGTGGATTACGCAAACAAGGCTGCTGTAGAAGGCGGGGGCTATTCTGCTGTTGAACTCGCCGCTACGGGGCTTGGCGATCTTTTTCCCCTGCCCTCCGCATATTCCTGGAACAATGTCTGGGATCATCTCAAGCGCGAAGGAACGATACAACAGCAGATTGAGATGATAAAAAAAGACGGGACCAGGATACCGGTGGAGATAGTTCTGCGGTATCTTGCATATCACAAAAGCGAGTTTGTATGCTGTTTTGTCCGGGACGTGTCCGAACGGAAGCGGATGGAGCATACCCTGCACCTGGCAAACCGGAAACTCAACGTGCTTGCCAGCATCACCCGCCACGATATCCAGAACAAGGTAACGGTCCTGCTGGGCTACCTGACCCGGGCAAGAAAACGGGAGACGGACCCGGAGATCCGGGAATATCTCGATCGGCAGGAACGGGCTGCAAAGGCGATCCGGGACGAGATCTCCCTTACCCGGGATTTCAAGGACCTGGGGACTGATTCCCCCGAATGGCTTAATATCCGGGATCTGGTGGGTGCAGCTGCAAAAAGGTTCGGGGATTCTGCACCCCGTTTCTCCCTTGAACTTCCCGAAAATCTTCTCGTGTATGCGGATCGCCAGATCGAACGGGTGTTCTTACGGCTGTTTGAGACTGCCTTAAATTCCCCCTCGCCCCCGCAATCGATCCGGATATTCTCGCGCGGGGATCAGGACAGGATCGTGATCTGCGTAGAGCATGAAGATGCCGCAATTATGGCAGAAGCGACCGCGAAAAACCCGGCAGCTGCTGAAGAGGATATGGGAGAGCGAAGCCTTGCCATTATCAGGGAGATCCTCTCCCTGACCGATATCACCCTTGAAAAAACCGGGGAGCCGGGAAAAAGTGTTTGCTACGAGATAGTTATTCCTGCCGTTTCCTATCGCTACTCTTCGCGGATAGAGGATTGAGGCAGGGCTTTTCCGGTACCCCGTCCCGGCTATATCCTATGATTATACCGATACCGATTGCACGGCAAATATGCGTACCATTTATATAGCAACACCGTGCAATCTGCACACGGATTATGACAAGAATTCTCATTGTCGATGATGATGCAGATATTCTTGAACTACTGCGTCTTGAGTTTGAGGACGATCCCGGATGCAGTGCAGATTGCGTTACCGATCCGGCCCGGGCGCTGGAACTGGCACGCACTTCCCGGTACGATGCGATTATTACCGACTGGCGGATGCCGGAAATGACGGGAGGTGAATTTGTCCGGGCCCTGCGAAAGCAGGGATGCAGATCGTATATTATCATCTACAGCGGCATGGACCCGGACCAGGAGATGTTCCAGACTCTTGAGACCGATGCAGACCAGTATATTCTCCGCCGGGGAAATCCTGACAGAGAATTTGGAGAATTAAAAGAGGGCATACGGGCCCTTCCATTACATCCTGCTTCCACGGTGCCATAACTCCGGCCGGTACGGGTGGCCCCCAAATGAATAATGCAATGGGCAGGAACTCTCTCTAAGAAAGACCGGCATTTTCCTGCCGCCATCGTTCTCACTATCTCCTTTGTGTACCTGATCTGCATATACAAGAGCATCCGTCCGGCAGCATCGTGGTTCCGGCACACTGCGGGATAACCTAAAAAGCATATCACTTCAGACAACAAAAAGGAGATCAGGAGTCTATTAAGATATGGCCGGCCCGTACCTGAAAAGTGGTGAAACCATTGTCCTGACTACGGACCGGGTGCTTATTGGCGACACTGAGTATGACGTGATCCTGACCAGCCAGCGCCTTGCCCTTGTTGACAGCGGCCATACCGGTGACGAGCCCCGGGTAGTCCCGTTTGCCACGATTATCTCCGTCAAAGGGGCAGTGACCCCGGCACGGGAGCCGGTCATCACCCTGTCTGTTCTTGATCCGACTGACGGCGATACCTCAAAAACCCTTGACCTGATCTTTTCCGAGCAACCGTACGAGGACCGGTCAGTAGAATGCGATCTCTGGGTAAAGAAACTCATCGAGCATATTGTTACTGTCCGCCAGGAACCTGAAGAGACCCAAAGACCCCTTGCCGGGAAAAAGGCACGGGGAATGCAACCCTCGGTCCGCCGGTTTATCGCCCCCGATGTCCCCCACCCTCATACCCAGGTATCCCAAAGCCCCCGGCCTTCAGAGGAACTGCTCTCTGCAATGCAGACCGTGCCTTGGGATAGCAAGGATAATTCTGCCGAGAGGCTGGAGACAGAAGAACTGCCTGAAGCCGGGACCCGTCTTTATGAGTCCGAGGCAGAGGTTCCGGAATTTGTTCCCGAAAGTGAGCCGGAAGAGAAAGGTTATGTACCCGTTAAAGAGAGTCCGGAGCCTGCCCCTGCCGGTGAAATGCTGATTCCGGAAGAACCGGATCTGGAATATTTGGCACCGGAACCTGCCAGCAACATGCCCCTGACGGAAGGAAAGGATCCGGAACCTGCCGCTTATGGGGAACAAACCCCTGCGGCAACGGCGCCGGTAACTCCCTATAGGGAGCTGGTACCTTCGAACCCTGAGGAGTACGAAAGTTTTGCCGGGCGGGAAGATCCTGTGGCAGGACCTGTCGGGAACCTTGAAGAGCTGTCCCGGCAGATCGAGGAAACGGAACCGCTCGGGGCCGGGGAAGCTGAACCCGTTCTTCCTGCTGCGTCATCGGGACCGTCCGGGCTGCCTGAAACGGTTGTTTTCCCGGTCCTCTCTGTATCTACTTCCAGTGCCTTGCCCGATCCTGTCCATTCTGCCGGTGTACCGGCAGGAACTAAACCCACAGTGCAGCCATCCGCAGCGCCACCGGAAAAACAGAGGATGCCGGTAACCGGCATCATTGCCGTGGCCGTTGTTATTTTCCTTCTCCTCGGTGCCATTGTGTTCCTTGCCGCCCCGCCCTTTCTGGAACAGGGAAAAGGAGGAGAACTGCAGACTCCTGCCCCCTCCCTGACGCCGTTATCCGGTGCAACACCGGTTCCCACCGGTGGGATCCCTCAACAGGGAATATGGATCAGGGTGACCTACAACGGGACGTATTACGGGAAGTACGGGAATCCGGGAAGTCTCACTGAAGTACGGGGAAGCGGAGATCAGGTGTACCTGGTAAAAGACGCCACTGCACTGGTACAGGCCGGGTTCCAGAAGCTGGATTTATCCGGGAACAACCTGACCGTGGAAGTCTACAACAACGGCTCCATGATCACTCAGGCTTTTAGAAACAGTCCCGGGGCTGAGGTGAACATTCTCGTAAACTCTACAACGGGAAAACCCCCCTATGTGCCGACGCTTACAACCGCAGCAGTGTAAACACTTCCTGCGTGACCGGGATATTTTTCCTAATCGCATATTTGGGATGGCTGAAAAGCACTATTTTTGGTAAAAATATAACGGGGAAAAGGCAGGATGCGGTATCCGGCTTTTAGCCCATGAACGGGGTAGCCACCGGATGGTGATCCGTCCGATCCCCATGGCTACCAACCCTTCTGCCGGGGATATCCGGGGTGCCCGTTTCTCCCCGAATTATGAGGCGAGCACCGGGATGACCGTCAGGTCAAGCCACAGCACAGGATCTCTCCCCTACCTGAGAAAGGTATCCCCTGTAACCCGGAAAGATCCCGACGGAGCAGTGATCTCGAAGCGTGCCCCCTGCCCCGGGATACCGTTTTCGCGAATAAAAAGACCGGTGCCAGCGAGAATCTCATGTGAGAGGAAGAGCCCAAGTCCGGTGTTTTTTCCAAAACCCCGGGCAAAGAGCCGCCCCTTGTCTGTATCCCCGATTCCGGTACCATCATCTTCGCAGACGATAACCAGGGAATCTCCTTCATGCCGGCAGGAGAACCGGACCATGCTCAACCGGCTGCCTCCATGCCGGACGGCGTTTTCCAGGAGATTGATGATCACTTTGACCAGCAGTGGATCCGCAAACAGCTCGGTTCCCCTGCAGTCCTCTGTTACCCGTATTTTCCCCAGATCAACCTGACTCTTTGCCGAGGCTATGCAGGCAGAGAGATCCTGCCAGGCAGGTGATTTCACCCCCATCTCCTGGTAATCCCGGGTAAAGGCAACCTCATCCCGGATCATCCGTGCAATTTCGTCTACCTGCCGGAGGTACCTGTCCCGTACGGCCGGATCATGGGTACTCCTGATCAGGTCAAGGTATACCATGAGACCGGTAAGCTTGTTCATCATATCGTGCCGGGTAACCGTAGAAAGGAGGTTGAGTTTCCGGTGAGCGGAAGCAAGAGCATCGAGAGCCATATGGCGGTCGGTGATGTCGCGGAGTATAAAGAGATGTCCGGTCGGTGACTGGCCGGAGATACGAAGCTGCCGGCACGTGACATCGTACCACCGGGAGCTGCTTTCATTTGGGATTACGATCTCCTGATGGCTTTCTGCTATGCAGCCGTCATTGGCAACAAACACGGATAACTGGGGAAAGGGGGAGGTAATGACCTTGCCAATAAGTTCGCCCGGTACCTGGGCGATCGTTTGGGCTGCGGGGTTGAGGTCAAGGATCCGGTTGCTGATGTCGGCAACAATAATGCCATCACTTATAGCAGAGAAGACCTGCGGATACGCAACCGGCAGGGTAAGGAAGAGATGGTAGCGAAAGAGACCAACCGCCAGAATGATTCCTACCGCTGTGAAGGTAAAGGGGGTCAGATCCAGGCCTGGGACCGGGTCAATGGGCGAGAGGTAGACAAAGTTTGCCAGTACCGGCACGATCACGGCTATCCCGAGGATCAGGATCTGCCTCCGGTATACTGCAGGAGCGCCGGAAAAGCGCGAAGCAAGGAGGATAAGGGAGACTATCAGCAGAATGTAATTATAGCCGACATTTATCCAGAAAAGCGGCCCCCTTGTAAAGATCCAGAGAACAGAGCCCGCAACCTGCCCGGGGTATATCAGGGAATAATAGAGATGGTGAAGGGGATCTGTTGCCACCAGCAGGACTACAATGGCAGGCACTATCATGAGCAGGCCGACATTCCGGGCCGTGACATACCGGGGACGACCGGTATAACACAGGACAACCAGCAGCCAGGCCACAGGTACGGTTACAATCCCGATATACTCCAGATCCGTGAAGAACAGGGTGGTGGCCAGATCGGCTGTGATCAGCTGCACTGCGTATGCGGTTGTCCAGAGCGTGACTGCACCCATAAGGACTGCAAACGGCAGGGCCACCGGGTTGGAACGGTTCCGTATGCTGATATAGGCTATAATACCGGTCAGCCCTCCGGACAGGAGAAGGGGGAAAAAAAACGGGGAATACTGGAGGATCATCCGTTCATCTCGGACATCCGCTATGGCGGGTGTATAATATTTGCTATCACTATAACACAAACAAGATATTGAGCATTTCGAAATAATACCGGCTATTTTTCCCGATATTTATTCTGGGGAATGTTCTGCCCAAACTCAAGATTTTTGAATCATGCCTGCATTTGTAGGTACAGGGATAGCTTATGGCAATCGATTGGTACAATGAATTCGTTGATCCGAACTACAAACCCGCTAATGATGATCTTGTCTGTCTTTTTTACTTTGAACCGGCAGCAGGAATAACCGACAAGGAGGCGGCCGGACGGATCGCTTCCGAAAGCTCGACTGGCACTTGGACAACGCTTGCCACACTGCCTCCACGGATGAAGAAACTGGAGGCAAAGGCGTTTGAATTTGATGGCCACTATGTCAAGGTCGCCTACCCACTCGCACTCTGGGAAGAAGGAAATGCCGTGCAGCTGCTGAGCGGGATCGCGGGCAATATCTTTGGTATGAAAGCGCTCAAAAACCTGCGCCTCATTGATGCGACCCTTCCCTCCGCGTACACCCGGGAATTCAAAGGCCCCCATTTCGGGATGGACGGGATCCGGAAGATGATGGGGATCCGTGGCCGGCCACTTACCGGTGCCGTGCCCAAGCCAAAGATTGGTTTTTCGGCAAAGGAGCACGCCGAGATCGGGTACGAGACCTGGATGGGTGGATTCGATTTCGTCAAGGACGATGAAAACCTC
The DNA here is from genome assembly GCF_000017625.1 of Methanoregula boonei 6A8. Taxonomy (NCBI): domain Archaea; kingdom Methanobacteriati; phylum Methanobacteriota; class Methanomicrobia; order Methanomicrobiales; family Methanoregulaceae; genus Methanoregula; species Methanoregula boonei. Next base: position 1,101,559 of record NC_009712.1, read on the forward strand.
ACTTCGACATCGTTTAACCGGTTCGATGACCGTGTGAAATATATGACGAAGCTCCGCGATAAGGCAGAAAAGGAGACCGGTGAGAAAAAATCGGCATTTCTCAACATTTCTGCCGATGTGGAGACGATGAAGAAGCGGGCCGACCTGCTCGTTGAGTACGGCTGGAACTACGCGATGATCGATGTAGTAGTTGCCGGAACCGCGAGCGTCATGACGATGCGGGACTACTGTTCCGATCTCGGCCTTGCGATCCACGCCCACCGCGCATTTCATTCGGCATTCGATCGGAACAAAAAGCACGGGATGACTATGTACTTCCTCGCAAAGCTCATGCGCCTGATAGGGGTCTCCCAGATCCATACCGGGACCGCAGTGGGCAAGCTTACCGGGACAAAGACCGAATCGATTCTTCTTGCCGATCTCCTGCGAAAGCAGAAGATACAGGAAGTCTCCCACCAGTGCCTTGCTCAGGACTGGGGAACGATAAAGACGGCATTCCCGGTCTCATCCGGCGGCCTGCACCCGGGCCTTGTTCCCGATGTGCTCGATATCTACGGCACGGATCTTGTGCTGCTTGTCTCCGGAGGTATCCACGGCCACCCGAAAGGAACCAGGGCCGGGGCAAAGGCGACCATGCAGGCGATCGAGGCATGGCAGGAAGGGATCACGCTCGATGAGAAAGCAAAAAAAGCAAAGGAACTCAAAGAGGCCCTTGCCAAGTGGGGCTACTACAAACCGAAGTGACGGCATCACCTTCATGCCGCATTCCCATCCCTTTTTATATCCCGGTAAAAACACTTAAGCACCGTGACTGGTTTCGAGCTCGTATCGTCTTTTCTCCCGGCCGGATCGCAGCCGGAAGCAATTGCACAGCTTAGCGACGGCCTTGCTGATAACGCCCGGTTCCAGACTCTGCTTGGGGTCACCGGGTCAGGCAAGACGTTTACTATGGCAAACGTGATCGCCGCTGCCAATAAGCCGACGCTGGTGATAGCCCATAACAAGACTCTTGCCGCCCAGCTCTACCAGGAGTTCTGTGATTTCTTCCCGCACAACCGGGTGGAGTATTTCGTTTCTTATTATGATTATTACCAGCCCGAGTCCTATATCCCGGCAAAGGACCAGTACATTGAGAAGGATTCTGCGATCAACCCGAAAATTGAGATGCTCCGCCTTTCTGCCACGGCCTCGCTCTCCCACCGGCGCGATGTGATCGTGGTTGCCTCGGTCTCCTGTATCTTTGGTTTGGGCAATCCCGAAAACTTCCGGAATCTCGGGTTCGATCTTTCTGTCGGCCAGAAGATCCCGCGAAACGAGATCATGAGCCGGCTTCTGGATATCCAGTTCGAGAGGAACGATATCGACCTCTCACCGGGCCGGTTCCGGGTCAAGGGCGACATCATTGATATTGTTCCCGGGTACTTCAATGACATTATCCGGATCGAACTCTTCGGAGACGAGATCGAGAAGATCCGTGAGGTGGACAAAAATACCGGGGCCAAAAAAGAGGAGATGAAATATTTTTACGTGTATCCTGCCCGCCACTTTGTCACCCCGGAGAGCGCACAGAAAACTGCTGTTGCGTCGATACAGGAAGAGCTCGACGAAGTCCTTCCCACACTGGGACTTGTCGAGGCACACCGCCTCAGGCAGCGGACAAATTTCGATCTCGAAATGATCCGCGAGACCGGCTCCTGCAAGGGAATCGAAAATTATTCGCGGCACTTCGATGGGAGGAAAGCCGGCGAGAAACCCTACTGTCTGCTCGACTATTTCCCCGATGACTTCCTGCTGATCATCGATGAGAGCCACCAGACGATCCCGCAGCTGCACGGTATGTACAACGGCGACCGCTCGCGCAAGGAGACACTGGTGAATTATGGGTTCCGCCTTCCCTCCGCGCTCGACAACCGTCCCCTGAAGTTCTTCGAGTTCGAGCAGTACATGCGACAGGTGGTTTTTGTCTCGGCGACACCCGGCCCGTACGAATTAAAACATTCCACGCAGGTGGTCGAGCAGATCATCCGCCCCACCGGTCTTGTCGATCCCTCAGTCGAGGTCAGGCCGATCGAAGGACAGACCCTTGATGTAATCGAGGAGGTCAAAAAGACCATTGCCCGGGGAGACCGGGTGCTTGTGACCACACTCACGAAGAAACTTGCTGAGGAACTTTCCGAGTATCTTGCAGACAAAGGGATCCGAACCCGGTATCTCCATTCGGAGATCCAGACCCTGGAGCGTACTGAGATCATCCGCGAATTACGGCTGGGCAAATTCGATGTGCTGGTTGGGATCAACCTCCTGCGGGAAGGGCTTGATATTCCTGAAGTAGGATTCATCGGGATCCTTGATGCCGACAAGGAAGGATTTCTCCGCGATACCCGCAGCCTGATCCAGATCATCGGCAGGGCAGCCCGGAACGTGAATGCGAACGTTGTGCTGTACGCAGATTCCATGACTGACTCCATGAAATCTGCAATTTCCGAGACAAGGCGCCGGCGCGAGATGCAGATCGCGTATAACGAAAATCATCACATCACTCCGCAGACCATCATAAAGCCGGTCAAGGAAAAAGAGGTGGAGATTAAGGACACAAAGCACGTGCCCAAAGCAGAGATCCCCAATGTTGTGATCGAGCTCGAGAAACAGATGCGGGATGCCGCGGACAGCCTCGATTTCGAGAGGGCGATCGCGCTCCGGGAACAGGTGAAAAAACTCAACGAGAGGCTTAAGGAAGCCGGGAGTTACACCGGACACAAGGAGAATACAAAACAGAAAAAACGCTCTTGACCTGTGGGAAGGTTACGCCTGCTGATTCCGCCCGGGAAAATATAACCTTTCGCGATTGTCAGCGAACCAGGCCTTCCCGGGCCCCACCGGTATCGCTGATATCCTGGATACCTACCATGTAATACCGCTTGATAAATTCCCTCACTTTCTCCGATTCTATCCAGCCCATGTCGAGCTGGGTTACGATCCGGTCGATTTCACGGGCCTGCAGGATGATCTTATCCGATACATCCCCGGGTGCAAGACTGGAGAGACCGACAATGACAGCAAGCGGATTCCTGATGTGATCGCCAAGGATGGCAAACTGCTCGATATTCTTCTCAATCTGCTCCAGGGCCTGCCGTTTTACGGATTCCATCTGCTTGCGGTCGGTGATATCTATAAACGAGGCCATGATGCAGACCGGGTTGCCGGTCTCATTCCTTACCAGGTTAATCCAAAGCATGACATAAAACTGCGTCTGATCCGTTTTTTTGAGCAGGATCTCGCCAAGCCAGCTCCCTTTGTGCGAGAGTGTGTCCCGTATCTTTTCGATCTCCTGAGGTGATGCCATACATTTCCAGAGATTTGTGCCGGCAAACTCCCTTTCGCTGCGGGAGCCCATCATGGAAATCAGAGAATGGTTCACGTACGTGATCGAAAAATCAAGATCCATAATCGCAATCGCATTCAGCGAGGAACTGATCGCATGATCTTTGATAATAAGCGATTCCTCGGCCTGCTTACGGGCGGTAATATCTACGATCGTACAGACAAACTGGTCATCCGGAAGCATTCCTGCAGAAAGCAGCATCCACCGGGTGGCGCCGCCCTTTGTCACAAACCGGGTTTCCAGGTTCTCCACATTACCCTGGCTGGCAAGGCGCTGGAAAAACCGGTCCCGGTCTGCCGCATCGGCCCACAGGTCAACGAATGTTCTTGCTTCGATTTCGGCGGGCTCGTACCCGAGTGTATCTGCAAAGCGTCGGTTTACCTCATTTACTTTATGATCCGGGTTATTCACAAGGCCGATACCTGCCTCAGAATGGTTGAAGATACCCCGGTATTTTACCTCGTTTTTGCGCATATGAATGGCAAGGCTTGAAACAACCGCTGCTACCCCGATAACCACAAGGCATGTAACAAAGGAAGCCGCTACCTGGGCAACCGTACCCCCGGTCACGAAAGCGACAATGGCAATAAACAGGGCAGAGACCCCGATTGCGTACGAGATTCCCCAGCGGGGGTACCAGTACGCTGCAAGGACAATCGGGATATAGAGAAGATTTGCAGCCACGGCCGCTGTTCCATAATGGAGCGCAAGAATGTTGATGAGGATTGCAATGATGGTTGTGGCAACGATAATAAACAGCCAGAGGTCTACAAAACTTTCTTCTCGTTCCCCCATGAGAGATGGTTGTCCTGTCATGCATTCACTTCATTATGGCGGGTTACTAAGGATGGCAACCACCCGGCTACACGGCGTTTCTCCGTCATCGTCTCTGATTCCTCATTGCACAAATGGATATTAATAGTTTTCTATTATCCGGGGCATAAAGACCCACAAGGAAAGCGGCATTTGAAAAGAAAGCAGACAAAATCCTGTATTTTGGGATATTTCCAGAATTATGGAGGGAAACGGGATATCAGGCCCGTTCATCGCGCCGGATGGAGCATCCCCTCGTTTTTGCATCCCGGAAAATTATCCAAATCCCCACCGGGCAAGTGTTGTATGCGAGGGATCGACATCCTTCCATGTCCAGCCCAGCGCCTCGATAATTCGTGATATCGGCTGCTCGATAGTCTTTTCAAGCATCAGCTCCCAGTCCGGGACAAATTCTTTTGGCACCTGATCGGCATACTCAAAACAGAGCACATCTGTTTTGGGGTACTTCCCGGTCACGGTTTTGATGTAGATGCGCTTGGGTTTGCTGCCCTTCCCAAACTCCGTGTGCAGGTACTGGTTTGCATACCGTGCTCCCCGAACCTGCGCATCATCGGTTTCGTAATCGTCAAGGGACTTGCCGATCCCGCCCGGGATCCCTGCTTCATCAAGGGAAAATTTACCGGCGCGGTATTTTGTAATGATCTCTCCAAGGTAGGTCTTGATCTCTGCAAAGTCTGCTCCGGCAAGAATCGATTCCATCACCTTCGACTGCACGATCTTGGTGATCTGCGGGGTATCGCTGCGCCGGATCTCAAAACCCACAATATCGATCTGATCTGCTTCTTTTCCCTCTTTCCAGACAAGCCTGCCGGCATACCTCTTCTTCTTTCCCGCCTGGAAAAACCGAGCATAGATCTTCTCGAACTTGATCGAGAAGTAATGGGTATCGGCATTCAGCACGTTCCGGGCAAAGTCCTGGTAACTTGTATTGAGTTTTTTCTCAAGCGTTCTTGCGGTCTCGATGGTCTTTTCCCGGTCAAGGGGAGGGATCTGCACCATGCAGGAATCCGTATCCCCGTAAATAACTTTATAGCCCTCCTGTTCGATGACGTGACGGGTGTGTTCGATAATGGCCCGGCCTACCGAGGTGACTGCTGCCCCGATCTCACGGTCAAAAAGCCGGAACCGGGTATAGCCTGAAACACCGTAGTAGGTGTTCATGATCACCTTGAGCACATTCTGCTGCATATCGTAGAGAACGTACTGCGCCGAGCCGTAAGGGAAGGTATTGCGGAGGTTCTTTTTTGCATCCCTCTCCTTTAACAGTTCCGAGAGAATGCTCCTTGTCAGCCCGTCGGGTTGTTTGCGGAACCGGATGCCGTTTGGCGCTTTGAGCTCGCCTTCGGGATCCTTTGTTTCGGGAGAGGCGTTGATGGTCATCATCGCCATGGGGTAGAGCGATTTGAGATCGAGCACCACCACGTTCTCCCTCACCCCTTTACTGGGTTCAAAGACCGTGGCACCCTCAAATTCTTCGGCATTTGCAAAACCCTTCGAGGGAAGAATGTACTTCCCGTGCGCCTTGCGCAGGATATACACATCGATCACACTCGATGAATTCAGGGTCTTGTCAAGGGGGCACCCGACATACCGGGCGATCTCCCGGTAAAAGCTCACAATAGAGTCTTTCCGGTCGATCGCAACGCAGAGCTCGACATCCTTAAAGTTGTACTCTACGAGGAGGGCCGGCTGCTTTCTCCAGAGGTCCGAGATAGTGCCGGTATACCTTACTTTCCTCTCACCCACTTCTTCCTCGGCAACGGCATCGAGGCGGTAGGATTCCTTGAGGGTCGAATGCATCTTTTTGTAACCGGTCAGGAGATCAAAGAGTGCTCTGCCGCGGACAGCGTTCCTCTCGGTCATGCCGGGGAGACGGGCAAGAAGGACCGGGGAGAGACCAAGTTTTTCCATACGGCCGGTGATATAGGGCATATCGAAATCAACGAAATTCCATCCCGAAAGGACATCAGGATCGCGCCTTGCAATGTATGCGCCAAACTCCCGGAGCATTGACGCTTCGTTGTCATAGGTGCAGATGGTGTGGACGCCCTTTTTGAAACAGCCGTTTTTAAGCCCCCCCGCAGCCTCTTTTTCCGCAATCTCACCCGGCAGTATGGCGCTTCCGAGAAGAAACGTGGTATAATCATTGTCGAACGAATCGTAACAGGTGATACAGATGATCGCATCCCTTTGCGCATCCGGGAAACCGCGCTCATCCTCACATTCGATATCGATCATGCAGACGCGGGCCGGGGCATCGGATTCCGCGGGAATAAGGGCCTGGTACTCCACCGTAGTGGAAGGTGAGGTAACGGCACCGGTCAGGCCGCAGTCGATCATAAACCGTGTTGCAAACGGGATGTCTGCTTCGAAATGGCGGTATCTCTCCCGGATCTCCCGGACATCACCTGGCCTTGTGGTATACAGTCGTCTGAGTTTCTCTCCCCGGATCGAGCGGTAAAGGGTATCGGGCTCAACGGTCACCCGGGCCGGGGGGATCTGCCCTACCTGCTCTTCAGGCACATAGAAGTAGGGGAGGAAGCCGGTGACATCGATCCGGTGGGCGGTACTTCCTGTATCCCGTCCGAAAATATGAATCACCGGTCCGTCAGGAGTATTGCTATACTCCACCTGGTTAATCGCGATCGTCACCGGAATGTTTTCCTCATTGGCCCGGGCCACGGCAAGGATATCTGCAGATCGCATCACTTGGGTGGGCATGATCTATGGCACCACCGTACGACAGAGATTCCGGACAAACGCTCCTGCATCAGCCATTTTTTCCTGCTCCCACCGGTCAAGATCCCAGGTGACAATCTCCCGGATTCCATCCGTCCCGATCCGGGCAGGAACACCAAGCGAACAGTCCGAAAGCTGGTACTCCCCCTTAAGCACCGCAGAACAGGGGATCGTTTCCTTTGTTCCGGAAAGCAGCATTTTCAGGAGTGTGATGATATGGTATGCCGGCCCAAAGACCGTGCCCCCCTTGCCTTTGATCACATCCATGCTTGATCCCTGGAGTTCCTGGAGAATCTCAAGACGCAGGTTTTCTTCGATTGGCCTCTTGAGCCGGGAAAATACCGGTACCTGGTGTTCGCCGTGCTCCCCGAGTACAGCCGCAGGACCGTTAAGACCCCGCCGGTGCAGAGCTAAGGCAAACCGTGCGCTGTCCAGCTGGCCGCCAAAGCCGATGCAGCGCTCCCGGGGCAGGCCGGTGAGCCGGTGGAGGAGGTAGTTGTTTATGTCCATGGGATTTGTTACAGTGACCAGAATACCGGAGAAACCATCAAGCAGCCCGGCACAGGCCCGGACTACCGGAAGATTTGCCGCAAGAAGATCCGCCCGGGTTTTTATATCCGGGTTACGGGGCAGGCCGGCAGCAAATACGCAGATGTCGGCATCCTTTATGTCGCTGGGATCGGTAGAAAGAAAAACCGGAAGACCGGTATGGCTGATATCGAGGACCTGAGCCCGGAGAAAGGTGGGATCCTGGTCGTACAGCACCAGTTCATCAGCGAGCCCCATGAGGGTGGCAAGGGAGGCTACCTCTCCCCCGATCCTCCCAACCCCCATCACTGCAAGCCTCGTCATATCCTTTCTCCTGCATTACCTATGGATCCCACCGATTTAAGTGACTGTCGACAACAGGATCGAGTCTGCCGGTGTTAAAGATGTCCTTTATAACACATCACGTCCATCTTCTGATGGATGGTCGTACTCAGGACGGAACCGGTGACGATAGGCGGCGTGACCCTCAATAACCATCTCCTTCTTGCTGCCGGCGTTCTCGGGACAACCGGCGCATCGTTATCAAGGGTGCTTGCCTGCGGTGCTGGTGGCGTAGTGACAAAATCGATCGGCCCGCAGCCAAAAGACGGGCATGCTGGTCCCTGTATCGCCCTGCTTGACGACGGGATCCTCAATGCTATGGGGCTCCCCAATCCCTCAAGGGAATTTACCGGGGAATTATCGGGTCTTGGGAGTAAGCCGGTGATAGTAAGTATCTTTGGCGGGGACCCGGAGGAATTTGCAGAAGTGGCCGGGTGGTTTAAGGGGATGGCCGCCGGCCTTGAGCTCAATCTCTCCTGCCCCCATGCGGAAGGCTATGGGGCCTCTATAGGTGTGAACCCGGATCTTGTGGAAAAATGCACGCGTGCAGTCAGTACTCTTGGTATGCCTACCTGGGTGAAACTGACACCGAATGTCACGGATATAACGGCAATCGGAAAGGCAGCAGAGCGTGGGGGCGCGTCGGCAATTGTGGCCGTTAACACGGTAAAAGCCATGCGCATATCCACTGCACTCCGGCGGCCGGTGCTGGGAAACCGGTACGGCGGCCTTTCCGGGGAAGCCATATTCCCGGTGGCTGTCCGCTGTGTCTATGAACTGTATGAAGCCTGTTCCCTCCCCATTATTGGGTGCGGCGGGATCTCTTCTGCCGATAACGTGATTGAGATGATGATGGCAGGGGCCTGTGCCGTTGAGATTGGCAGTGCCGTGCAGAAGCATGACATCACCGTCTTTGAAACCATAAAAAACGACCTGTACGCAAAGAAAGGGATCGATCCCGCAGAGATCATAGGGTGTGCCCATGGATGAGCAGCTGCCGGTGCAGGTGACCCTCACCGAGATAAAAACAGAGACCCCCTCGGTAAAGACGTTCTTTTTCGATCGCACATTTGCGTTTGAGCCGGGCCAGTTCGTTATGGTCTGGGTCCCGGGGGTAGACGAGGTTCCCATGGCGCTCTCCTCGCCAAACAGTGTCACGGTCCAGAAAGCCGGCGATGCAACCGGCGCCATGTTTGATCTCCGCGTGGGGATGGGACTGGGAATACGCGGCCCCTATGGGAAGGGTTTTACCCGGGGCGAGAAGATGCTTGCAATTGGCGGGGGTGTGGGAGCAGCACCGCTTCTCCCGCTCGCCCGGTCGGACTGTGTGATGACCCTGCTCCTTGGTGCACGGACCGAAAAGGAACTCCTCTTTGTCGACCAGCTGGACGAGAGCACCGATGTTATTATTGCAACTGATGACGGATCCCTTGGGCAGCACGGGTACGTCACCGATCTCTTCAAAGAAATCAACCCTGCAGTGTACGACAGGATTGCGGTCTGCGGGCCGGAGCCGATGATGCGTGCGGTGCTTGCTGCTGTCGATACTATCGGGTTTGCCGCTAAAACGGAATTTTCTCTTCACCGGTACATGAAATGTGGTGTGGGCATCTGCGGTTCCTGCTGCATCGATCACGAGGGCCTGCGTGTCTGCCGGGACGGCCCGGTCTTCTCTGGCGAACAACTCAAAAAGAGTGAATTCGGGCATTACACCCGGGATGCAAGCGGCAGGAAGAAAAAGATCTGACCCGGTCTCCCCTGCCCGTACAATCCGTTTTTTATTGTTCCCACATTTTCCCGGGCTGACAAGAATGGTGTCCGGAAATCTCGTTTACTGCCAGCGGTCGCTCCGGTGGTTTCTTGCAACAAACCGGTAATTCCCTTTCGGGACATGCATCTCGAACCGGGCACCAGTTCCGGGAGTACCCGTCTCTTTTATGGAGAGCCCGGTAATGCTGAGGATCTCGACAATTAAAAACAGCCCGTACCCGGTGTTACGGAAGTATTCGCGCCGGAAGATCCGTGCCTTTGCATCATCGGGAATACCGATCCCGTTGTCCTCGCAGCAGAGTACCAGCCCGGTATCTGTCTCATAGTACGAGAACCGGATAAGGGTTACATGCCTGCCGTGGACCAGCGCGTTCTCGATCAGGTTTGCGAATACTTTGGGAAAGCCGGCATCGGCAAAGATCTCCAGGTCAGCTACCTGGCGGTCGATGATTACATCATCATTTCCCACTCCCGATGCGGCTTCCCCGATTACCTCATTGATATTGTGCCAGCGTGGTTCCCCGGATCCGATATCCTGGTACTCTCGGGTGAATCGGATCTGTTTCTGGATCATATCTGTAACCTCGCCAATCTTGTCGATATACCCGGTCACGTGGGGATCGGTCTCGGTCTCCCGTATGAGCGCGAGGTACATAACAATCACTGTGATCTGGTTGAGGATATCATGGCGGGTGACCCCGGAGAGGGTGTTAATCTTGTGGTTGGCAAGCCTGATCGCAGCCTCAAAGCGTTTTCTTTCCTCGATCTCCGCGGAAAGTTCCCGGTTAACGCGCAGGAGCTCTTCAGTACGTTCATTCACCCGGCGTTCAAGATCTTCCCGTGCCCGTTCGATCACCTGCTCGGCAAGTTTTCTTGCGGTAATGTCGATTGCAGAGCAGATCACGATGTTACCGGATGCGACCGAGGCAGAGACAAGCATCTGGCGGATTGTCCCGTCACGCGCGGTAAAGAGCAGTTCGAGATCCCCGGTTTCCCATGAAGATCGAACCTGCCGGAGGAAATGGTCGCGGTTTCCTGCATCAGGTATGATGCGGGCCAGGTCAGTCCCGGCCAGCTCTCCTTTCTCATACCGGAGCATCTGTGCGCATTTTGCGTTCAGCTCCGCGATCCTCAGGGTACTGAGATCGAATGTAAAGATTCCTGCCTGGGAGTTCTCGAAGATTCCCCGGTATTTCCGTTCTTCTTCGCGCAATCCCTCGGCAAAAGAGGAGGTGACAACGCCAATGGTGACAAAGACCACAAACCATGCAGTGGAGATCGCCACATCCTGGGGATTAAATCCGCTGTACAGGTAAACAAGGATAATATAGGCAGAGCTTAACCCCAGGGAGAAATATACGCCCCTGCTCGGGTAGATGTAGACAAAGAGGATGATCGGCAGGAAGTAGATGAAGGGGAATACATCGTATATCCCAAGCGAGAGGGAGTAAATCGTCGATAAGATGGTAACGAAGATTGTAATAATGAGGGTGATCGTCCAGAAGATCTGGTGCTTCTTTTCCGACGAAAGAGTAACGCTCATGGCTTCCTCTCCTTTTCCCGGTCGGGTTTGACTGTCGGATCTCCTGAAAGGAGGGAATGTTCAAGCCTGCGGCGTTCAATGATCTCGTTTCGCAGTTCCTCATTTATCTGTTCCAGGTGTGCAGTGCGCTCCCGTACCTGGCGCTCAAGATCTTCGAGAGTCTGGCGGATCTCCTCATCGGCAACCCGGATATCGGTAACATTTACCACAGAACAGAGCAACATTCCCCTGGTCACATAGAGGGGGGAAAGGATCACCCGGATAACCCCTCCGCTCTTTTGCCGGAACAGGGCATCAAAGGCAATGCCGGCTTTTCCCGAAGTTACCTCATCGAAAAAGCGCTGGTGCGCGGCAGTGTCCGTCCAGACCGTGGTGACCGGTGTTCCCTGCAGCTCACCAAGTGAATATCCCAGCCACTGCGCACACTTCTGGTTGACTCCCCGGATCCGCAAAGTGCCGGGATCGAGACAGAAGATCCCCTCAAGGGTGTTCTCCATGATCTGCCGGATGCGGGCTTTTTCTTCGAGCAGGCCGTTTGCATAGGAAGATGCAACAACGGAAAGGGTGAGAAAAATGGCAAACCACGCGGTAGAAACGGCAATAAGGATCGGGTTAAATGATCCCAGGATATACACGAGACCGATATAGATTATACTGATAAGGAGAGTGAAGAGTACCGCTTTTTTGGGATAGAAATAGACCACGCAGATGATGGGGAGGATGTACAGGAAGGAAAAGACTGCAAATATGCCGTGGATGAGGGAAAAGATTGTGCCCAGAATCGCGGTGAGCGAGGCAATGGCCACGATTGTAAGGCGGAGAATAATCTCTCTGTCAGGCACTGGCGATCCCATGTACTGCGCTCTCCCGAAAAGCAGGTGCGACCTGCCACGGTATATCCCTTAATTTACAGTGGATTTTAATGCATATAATGTTAGAGGGCTCTTTGTCTCCTAAAAACCGGATGGGCATGCCGTATCCCCCCGGGAAAGGATCAGGATGGAAACCAGGATCCCGTCAATCGACTTTTTTGCCGGAAACGTGGTTGAGATGTTCGAGCTCTTCGAGCTTGTTGATGTTGGTAAATGTTTTCAGGCTTGGATCAAAACCCTGCAGATCCTCAACCGGAATATACCGGGCGTTGAGTGTCCGTACCATGGTCCGTAACGAGAGGGAAGTATGGCTCTCCAGGTACAAAAGAAGTGCGGATCTCCGGTAAACGGCATGCAGTGGTTCGATCATCTGTTCGTTCCACCGGGGAATTGCCGCATCATAGTCTCCGATTGCTCCGAAAAGATACGAGACTACCCGGGGATCGACAAACGGCATATCGCAGGCAGAAACAAAAAGGAGTTCTCCCTTTGCGGCTAGGGTGGCTGCATGAAGCCCCCCGATGGGACCAAGCCCCTGGCGTATATCGCTGATGCAGGTGATATTGTTCATTGCCTGGAACCGGGCACACTGATCCTGGTTGCGGGCAACGACCAGGATCTCATCGACCACACCTGACAGGGATTCGAGCAGGCGCTCGATAAATGTCCTACCCTGGTAGGTGAAGAAATACTTTTCCTGCCCGTTTGCCCTGCGGGCCTCACCGCCGGCAAGCACTACCGCAGATTTCATCCTGGAGCACCCTGTAAAACGAGCGCCTCGCGGAATTTCACCAGATCGGTAATACAGGCATTCACCGGTGTGGGAATACCGTGACCAGCCCCTTTTGCCACAATGGCACCGTTGAGGAAATCGATCTCGGTGCGGCGACCCCGGGTGATATCCTGGAGCATGGACGAATGATGCAGTGCAGTTGCCGGGAGCTGGACATTTTTGAGGTACTCCAGGTATTCGTCCGCTGTTTTCCAGGGAAGGCGGACCCCCTCTGCACTGACAATGGCAAAACCTTCGTGCACAATCCGGGTAATGATCCTCCAGGCAGCAGGCCGGGCAAGATCCCCATATGGCACTCCCATCACCGCACCCAGGGGATTTAATGCACAGTTATAGAGGGTTTTTCCCCAGAGCTCGGAGCGGATCTCCGGTGTGCCTTCAACCCGGATCCCGGCCCGGGCCATAAGAGAGACAAGCGTACGAACCGGGTCATCAAGACCCTCCGGGAACCGCCCGAGTCTGGCCGGGCCTGCCTCAACGGACACATGGACCTGGTTATCTGCCCGCCATTCAAAACCGGTGATGATCATTCCGCCGATTACCCTATTGGTGTATCTGCCGATGATCTCCTCATTTCCGATTCCGTTCTGCAGGCTCACGGTTTCGGTATCCCGAAGCGTGGCAGCATATTCCCGGCAGAGTGATTCGGTGTCCTGGGACTTTGATGTGATAATAATATAATCGTACCGGGCATTTTCAGGAACGCTCTCTGAAATGCTGAAGTGACCGGTATCGGATCCCCAGATGCCTGAGAGCGAAAAACCCTCTGCACGGATCGCCTCGGCGTTTTTTCTCCTGGAAACCGCGTCGACTTCGCAGACTGTGGAGAGCTTTGCCGCTACCGACAATCCCACCGCTCCTGCTCCCAGTACCAGAACTTTCATGCTCTGTTCGTCCCTTTTTCTTGTCTCTACTCTATTTCACGGAAGGGCAATTAGAGATTCCGAATATCCCGGGCCGGCGGCGAAAATTCACCCGGATTGATGGGCCTGTCGTTTCTTTGCTTTCTTCTCAAGCAGGAGGAGGTGCTCTTTGATCTCGGGAGCCGGGGTAAATCCGCCAATTCCGTTTGCCGCCACGACCCGGTGGCAGGGTACCACGAGTGGTGTAGGGTTATGGGCCATGGCGCGCCCCACGGCCCGGGGAGATGTACCCACAATTCGCGCGATATCCCCGTATGTCGCGGTACTGCCATACGGGATTTCCCGGACGGCGCGGTAGATGAGGGAGGAGACCGTATCCCCTTCACAGGCAACAGTCCTGAGTCCTGATAGGTCCATGAGACGACCGGCACAATATTTCTGTATGGGGGCCGGCACCGGGCCGGGTATACCTGTGGGTGCGAACCGGACACGGTGAATTGTATCGCCGCTCCACCAGACATGGACATGCCAGAGTCCGAGCCTGCATGACCCGCCAGTCACTTCCATTTCCCAAGTACCTCCCGGAACTTTGTGAAATCACATTCGATCATCTCGTCCCGGATCCATAAGGGCAGGGCCGAGTAAACACGCTTTTCCAAAAACCGGCGTTCGGCAAAGACAAGAACACCGCGATCCTCGGGAGTGCGCAGCACGCGACCGAGCGCCTGGAGGGCCCGGTTGATCGCTGGGAGGGTATAACAGAGGAATTCGCCTTCGTCACCATATTTGTGCCGGAAGTACTCGATAACCATCTTTCTGACCCGGGTAAACGGGGCAAGCGGCAGGCCCACCACCATCGCCCCGGAAAGCATTTCCCCCCGGTAGTCGAGCCCTTCACTCCATTTTCCCCCGCAGACCGCAAACATGATCCCTGAGTCCCCCTGTGCGGGAAGGGAGAGGAACTCATTAAGAGCAGCCCCTGCTCCTGCCGCATCACGGGGTTCAATGTAGATCTTCCTTCTGCTGATGTGGGAGGAGGCAAGCGATGCGTAGGATTCAAGAATCTGGTAACTGGGAAAGTAGATGGCCCGGTTCTTTTTGAGTGCGGCAAACACGGTAATATACTGCACGATCTTCTCGGTGTTCTCTCTGCTCTGGCGGAGGGAATATGCTGTTGTAATATCGTTTGCGCAGCAGATGATGCGGTTCTCTTTGGGAAACGAGTTGGGCAGGGCAAGGGTGGCAACGGATGCATTGTTGAAGTACAGCCGCCGGAAGCTGTCGACCGGCGAGAGCGTCCCCGAGATCAGGATACAGCAGGCATGCGTGGAACAGATCTCCGTTAATGGGGCAGACGGGTCGATATTCCTGACTTCAAGGAGGATGCCTTCATCAGTCCGTTTGTAGATGGTCAGATAGGCCGGGTTATTCGCTGACTGGGACAGGCGGTACATAAAAAGGGTCAGGCGCTCGATTGCCGTTTCGCGGAACTCTCCTGACTTCTGGTTTTTTTCCCGTATGGTCTCGGCAAGCCCCATGAGTTCGTCAACAATGTCGCCCATGTCCTTCCAGAGCGAGCCTTTGACAATCGCCCGATCGAAGATCCCGGGGTCGAACCAGTCCTCAGGCTCAGAAGAGTTTGCAAGGCCGGCCATGAACTCCGAGAGCCGGGGAAGGACGTGCTGCACCGCCTCTGCCCCTTTATGGAGCCGGCGCATCCCCGAAAGCTCGCGGGTGGCCTGCTCAATGTCTTTCTGGGCAAGCGCAATACTTTCGACCGATTGGATCACGTCTCCGCAGTTATGGGCTTCGTCGATCAGGAGCATCACGTCCTGGTCCTCCACATTGAGGTTTGCGTAGAGCTGCTCCCGGATTACACGATCAAAAAGATGGTGGTAGTTGAGGATCACCACATCGGCATTTTTCGCTGCCGAAAGCACGAGCTCATAGGGGCAGATATCCCCAGAAAATCCCCCGAGTTCCTGGGGCCGGACCGGGTCGTCGAGCATCCGGTCAGCTTTCGAGCGGACCTGGGCAGACGGGATCATCTTGACCCCGCCGCTCTCCCCGGGAACAAACTGGCGGCTCGCAATAAAATAAGGACAGAGAAGCGGGTGCTCCCGGTCCATTTTCCGTATCTGCTGGACGATGAAGGGATCCTTGATGGGGACAAGCGCCCCGCGTTCGGCCCGTTCGCGCATAAGGGCTGTAGAAAATGTCTTGACACCTTCGCAGCGCCGGTAAATATCTCCTTCTCCCCCTAAAGGACAGATGCTCTTTTTCCCGACAAGATATACGGTCTTGAGATCCGGCCGCTTCTTTTTGACAAGTGCAAGCTCCCGGACAAAGGTCGTGAGCTGGCTGACCGTTCTTACCGCAATTACGATCTTCCGGCCCCGGCGTTCTGCGAGAAGCGCAGAGATTACACTTGATTTCCCGCTGCCGGTCGGGGCATCGATCATGCCGATGCCGCCGTCCCGCGCTATCTGTGCGGCAAACGTCAGCATCTCGCGCTGGTGGGGGCGGTACTCGCTGTAGGGGAAGAACGGATCGAAACTGTCCATTGCCGGGGTACCATTGGCAGCCGGATGTTTTATGGGTGTGGGATGGGGAGTGAACATGTACCCTGCTTTTTGGATTGCACTCCGGCCCGATTTTTTTGCGGGAAGAGATCTTTGGACCCCAAAACCGTACATCCCGTTTGGAATCCACCGGTCATTTGGATCCCATGTTCCCTTTTCGATCCTCAACCGCTATATCCCCGCACATCCCAACTCTTCTGCATGGCAGTCCACCCCATCGAGTACCGCTATGGCACAGCGGAGATGCGCCAGGTCTGGAGCGAAGAGAACAGGTTCTCATGTGTGGTTTCAATCGAGGCTGCGCTCGCTCAGGCAGAGGCAGCCGAGGGCATGATCCCTGCGGAGGCGGCAGCGGAGATTGCAAAGAACGCTCCCCGTGCCTCCCTTGCCCGTGCAAAGGAGATCGAGGAAGAGATCAACCACGATATGATGGCCATTGTAAAAGCGATCTCGGAGGTCTCCGGGGAGTCCGGGCGGTGGGTGCACTATGGGGCCACCTCCAACGATATTCTCGATACGGCAACCGGCCTCCAGCTGGCGCAGGCGCTGGACCTCATCGATGAAAAACTGCGCAAACTTCTTGGGGTGCTGCTGCGGAGAGCCGAAGAGACGACAAACCTTGTTGCGGTGGGGAGGACACACGGGCAGCAGGGAGTCCCGACCACGTACGGCCTCCGGTTTGCCATCTGGGCAAGCGAGGTGGGAAGACATATCGAACGCCTTGAACAGCTCCGCCCCCGGGTTGCAGTAGGGCAGATGACCGGCGCTGTGGGAACACAGGCAGCGCTTGGGCCAAAAGGCATGGAGGTGCAGGCAGCGATCATGCAGATCCTCCATCTCTCTTCGGTGGATGTATCCAACCAGGTGATCTCCCGGGACCGGTACGCGGAATACTTCATGTTTCTTGCAAATGTCGCAACGACCCTGGACAAGATCGGTGTCGAGGTCCGTTCGCTCCAGCGCACGGAGATCGGGGAAGTGGAAGAGGCGTTTGGTGCCAAACAGGTGGGCTCCTCTACCATGCCGCACAAGCGCAATCCTATAAAATCCGAGCAGGTCTGCGGCCTTGCCCGGATCGTAAGGGCTGCGGTCGAACCGGCACTTCTCAATAATACACTCTGGGACGAGCGGGATCTCACCAACTCTTCCTGCGAACGGGTACTCTTCCCTGAGGCGTCCATCCTTACCGATCACTGCCTCCGGCTCATGACCACGGTCCTCGACAAGCTGGAGATCAATCGTGCAGCGATCCGGCGGAATCTTGCCTTCCTTCACGGGATCAACATGGCCGAGTCTGTGATGATCGAACTCACCCGGCGCGGCATGAACCGCCAGGATTCCCACGAAAAGATACGTCTCGCAAGCATGCAGGCGCTTGCGGAAAACCGGCCGCTTGCAGATGTGCTTGGGGAAGATCAGGACGTGCTCAGGTACTGTTCGCGGCACGACCTGGAAACCCTCCTTGCACCGGATTCTTACATTGGTACTTCCGCGGCACAGGTCAGCCGGGTGATTGGGAAACTCAGGCCACTTGTGCGTTAACTTCTCCGGTGCCGGCGGGACACATTCCCCGGTTTGTAGACAGGTACACGGATGAGCTGAGGTATTTCCTCTTTCGGTGGATCTCTTTTCCGGAGTCAATGACAGGTTTATAGGGTATCAGGGTAAACTCAAAGGTTAAGCATGGAACGACAGGTTACCCTCCGGGGATATTCATTCTCACATACCGATCTGGTCCGTTCCATCGTCATTGCCTCGCTGACTGTTTCTGTTATCCTGATAACCGCACTGGCTCTTGCCAAAAATGCCGGGGACCTCTATCCCCAGCTCTTTTATTTTCCCATCCTGTATGCAACGTATTTCTATCCCAAGCGCGGGATCATCCTTTCCGGCCTTTGCGGGGTCATCTACGAATGCCTGGTCTACTTCTCGCTCTACCCGGATGTTCTTGCACTCTGGTCGGCTACCGCCCAGGCCATCCTTTTTATCTGCATCGCGCTTGCCGTGGCTTACTTCACCAACCTGATCCGGGTATCCGAGGCCCGGTACCGGAGCATCTTTGAAAATTCCCTTCTCGGGATCATCCTTTTTGACAAGAACCGGTTTACGATCCGGCTTGCAAACCAGCAGGTGGCAACCATGCTCGGATATGAGGCAGAGGAACTGGGCGGGATTGCATTCTCCGATCTCTTCTTCTCGCAGGACTTCAAACGCAGGTTCTTTGAGCACCTTGGATCCGGTGAGGATATCAGGAATTTCGAGACCTGTTTTGTCACAAAGGACAAAAGGCCACACTGGGTCAACCTTTCCTGGAGCCGGATCGATGACACCATCGTGAGCTGCTCAATCACCGATATTGACGCGGAGAAATCTGCACGGGAACTTGCGGCAGACAGTTCGATCCAGTACCGCCAGGTGACCGAAAACTCGCCCACAGGTATGGTGATCACGGATCGCACCACAATCCTCTTTGCAAACCCGGCGTTTTTTTCCTTCTCCGGCTATGGGCAGGAAGAATGCTCCGGGATGAATCTTGCCGATCTGGTCATTCCTGAAGACAAAGACCGGTTCCGGTCGTTTTCTGATCGCTGGGGGTTTCTGGAGCCTGCCCCTGATCGTGATGAATTCCGGTTTCTCACCAAAAACGGGGAGACAAGGAGGGCTGTGCTCTACTTTACCCCGATTATCCGGAATAACCGTCCTGCGGGACTCGTCAATATCATTGACAATACCGAATGGGAGGAATACCGCGAACGGGTGGAGCAGACCAAGGAGCGGAGGCGCGAGATGATGCGGGCGGTTGCCCACGAGCTGCGGACCCCACTCCAGCCGGTGCTCGGGTACCTTAACCTCCTTCTCCAGGATCCTCCCGCTTTTGGGGTGACCGAGGAGACCCGGCAGATCCTTGAACGGTGTGCAAAGAGCGTGGACCGCGAGCGCCAGATCATCAACCAGATGCTTGAACTCTCGGTTCTCGAAGAAGAGGAATCCAGCCTTGACTACTCGGTCTTTCCCGTTGCCGGTATGATAAACAACGTAATCTCAGGAGGCGGGTATGCACTCAAGGCAGAGATCGCAGTTGATGTCCCGGCAGATCTTCTTTTTGATGCAGATCGCCAGAAACTCAGCTACGTTATCGATGTGCTGGTGGCAAACGGGGTGGCATATTCCAAGCCGCCACGGAAGATCTGGATTACGTACCGCGACTCGCCATCGCACCCTTTCCACCGGCTTGCTATCCAGGATAACGGTGTCGGGATCACTGAAGCCCAGCTTGATGAGATCTTCAAATCCGACGGAGGAACCGGGCCGGCACGTGAAGGTGTCGGCGGTACTGGCCTTTCACTTGCCATTGCAAAAAAGTATGTCCAGCTGCATGGGGGATATATCAGCGTGGACAGTATGGTAAACATCGGGAGCACCTTTACCCTCCATATCCCCAAAAAACGACCTGACGGGACGGAATTACCATGACGCGTAAGATTGTTGTCGTTGAAGACGACCAGCCAATCCTGGATCTCATGGAGATCCTGTTAAAGAAACTGGGGTACGAACCGGTTCTCATACCAAACGGGCTTGATGCCTTGTCCGCGGTAAAAGCGGATCCACCTGCCCTGATCCTGCTCGATATCATGATGTCGCCGCTTTCGGGCTGGGAATTTCTGGAACGGTTGCGGACGGAGTACAACCTGCGGGAGATACCGGTACTTCTCTTTACCGCATCCCCCAATGTCCCGGAAAAGATGAGAACCCTCAACGATCCTCTCGTGGGTATTCTCCAGAAACCGGTTACCTTCAATGAACTCAGGACAGCCATTGAGAAGTTTCTGGGATAACCGGCAGTGCCAGAGAACGTTTTGTTCCGTCCACGTTCATTGCCGGAATTTTACAGGCCCCGTACCGGGTCTTTCCCCCAGGACTGCTTGCAGGCGGTACCCTTAATCATGTCGGAAAACGATTGCAAAACAGGTGAAATCCCGACCCGGCCCTGCCGGAGGCTGCCATGATCTCGGTCCTGTACGTGGATGACGAGTCTGCACTTCTCGAAATAACAAAAAATGGTATGGAGAGAGGCGGGGAGTTTACGGTAGACACCGCGACATCGGCACGGGAAGCCATCGAGAAACTTAAAGGCAGTCGGTACGATGCCATGGTTGCGGATTACCTGATGCCTGAGATGGACGGGCTTTCCCTCCTTAAGTACCTCCGCCCCCGCTGCAACGGGATGCCCTTTATCCTTTTTACCGGGAACGGCGGGGAAGAGGTTGCCGTTGAGGCGCTCAATGCAGGCGCCGATTTTTACGTGCAGAAAAAAGGTTCGCCCCGTGCCCAGGTTGCGGAGCTCCAGACCCGGATCCGATCTGCAGTTGCACGCAGGCAGAGTGAGCGTGCCCTGAAACAATCCGAAGAGACATTCCGCTCGCTTGTGGACCAGCTCGACGATACCGTCTTTACTGTAAATGAAGAGGGCATTTTTACCTACGTGAGCCCGGGTATCCGCAGGTTCGGCCATGAGCCAAAAGACCTGACGGGCCGGGACTTTGCCCTGCTTGTTTCTGCAGAGGATATTCCTTCAGTGGCCCGCCGGCTTGGTGAAGTGAGAAGCGGTGCGACACCGTCCTTTGCCTTTCGAATCGCCGGCAGGGAGGGAAAGGTTCACAGTGTACGTGCCGTGTTCCGGCCGCGGACCGATCACGGGCAGTTTATCGGGGCAGCCGGACAGATTACCGGTATTTCCTGTGGGGAGACAGAGACAATAAATCCCGGGGAGAGGGATTGGGAGGAACTCTTTACGTATGCACCGGCAGCCCAGCTGGTGCTCTCTCCCGATGGACGTGTGACCGGTGCCAGTCGCGCCGGGACCGTGATGCTTGGATCCTCCCTTGAGGAGATCACCGGGAAAAACCTTGCGGACTTTTTTGCACCGGAGGAAGGGGCGCGGCTCCTTGCGTGGTTTGCAGGAACCGTCGGCTCGGGTACAACCTATCAGGAGCAGTTTGTCGTCAGGCTGTCCGGAGACAACCATGTTATCGTATCCCTTGCCGGGGCTGCGATCCGCGGGAGCAAAGGGGAGACATGCCGGATTCTTGTCACCCTCACTGACGTCTCCGGCCAGGAAAGAAAAGATGCAGACCTTAAGGCAGCCATCTCCGCTGCGGAAGCTGTGGTCACCGGGGCACGCGACGGGATCCTTGTCTGTACTCCGGATCGTCATGTCAGCCGCTGGAACCCGACCCTGGAAGATATTACGGGTATTTCTGCACCGGATGCTATCGGGAAGCCGCTTGAGGCTCTCCTGCCGTTCCTTGGGGAGACAGGAAGGGATGCCGTCGCGCGTGCATGTACCGGGGAAATTGTTGCAACCCCGGATCTCCGGTACGAGTTTCCTGCAGTGGGAAAACAGGGATGGCTACGGGCGATCTTTTCCCCGCTCCGCACTACGGCCGGTGCAATAACCGGTGCCATCGGGGTCATACAGGAAATTACTGCACGTAAAAAGGTACTCCTGAAACTTGGTACCGACCAGAGGCTCTATGCGATCGGTGCGCAGGCAGAAACGGATGCCGGATCTCTCCGCGAGCTGGATCGTGTGCTTTATGAGACCTGCAGGAATGCTGTTGACGGGGATACCGTATGTACGTCCTGGATGGGTTTATTCGATCAGGCTGCCGGAATTCTCCGTCCGGTGGCACAGGCCGGTACGGAAAGTGATCTGCCAAAAGAAGGATACCCGGTTACCCGTGAAGATCCCGCAGCATGCCCGGCATGTGAGGCGATCCTGGCGGGAAGCCCACGCATTGTATCCGATATCAGCACCGATCCTGCTGCAGGATCCTGGAAAGAGGAGGCACTCCGGAACGGGTACCGGTCCCTGGCAGCCCTCCCGTTCCGGTTCAAAGGCGAAGTGGTAGGTGCACTGACCCTGTGTTCCCGGGAACCGTATGCCTTTTCCTCCGGGAATAGCGATGCGCTGGTGCATCTTGGGTCCGTGCTTTCGTCTGCGCTCGATCTTCTCGATAAAAAAACACTCCAGCGCCGGGCCGGAAAAGGCGGGCGCGGGAGCTGGGAACGCACCCGGTTCCTTGCCGGGGGGATAGAATCCGCAGCCCTCCCCTTTGCGGCAGTACATGCCGACGGGAGCACCGGTGCGGTAAACCCGGCATTCTGTTCCTTCCTTGGGTATGCCGAGGAGGAATTGATCAGGCTTCCTCTGTTGTCCGTTCTTTCCTTTCAGGAATCAGAGAAAGACCGGTTCCTGCAGGTGCTTGCCACGCAGAGGCCGGACCGGTACGGGTGCATGGTCAAAAGAAAGGATGGTACTCCCGTACCAGTTGAGGTGATCCTCCAGGCTGTTCCCGATGAGACCGGTGGGCAGCCCTGCGTAGGAATTTTCCTTGTTGATGTATCCGAAAAGGAGCAGAAGGCAGATTCGCTTGAAAAAGAGCGATCGAAATACCGCACGATTGTAGAGGAGACTACCGCCGCGGTCGTGGTTGCCACTCCTGACGGTGACATCCTGTATGCAAACCCGGCTGCCTGCAGCCTGCTTGGCCGGACCGGGCGCGAGATCTCGTTACTTGGAGGGAAGAGGCTTACCGGTGACGGAGATCCCCGTTTTGTCGAACTTGCGCGGCTCTGCGGGGAATCCGGGAGGGCTGCCGGGGAACTGCGGCTGGTGCGGGGGGATGGTACCGGGCTTGACGTGTATGCGGAGGCAAAAACGTTCCCAAAGCAGAACGGCCGGCCCGCACTGATCCTTGTATTCCGGGATATCACGGCAGAGAAAAAAACCGCGGACGTACGGCTGCAGGTACAGGAAACGCCGTTTGCCCTTCTCGAAAGCCTTCCCTTTCCGGTGCGGCTGACCGAAAATGAGGATGACTGTGCGTATTTCAACCGGGCATGGTACGCGTTTACCGGCCGGACTCCTGAACAGGAACGGGGCAGCGGCTGGGAGGAGAGTGTATTTCCCGGCGATCGCGACCGATACCGACGGACCCCGGGGACCGCGTCCGATCCGGACACGCCGGTTGTATCGGAATACCGGCTTATGCACCATTCCGGCGAATACCGCCGGGTTCGTGAGACCTGCATTCCCGGTGCAGTCCGGGACCGAACACTCTGCATAATTACCGATATCCATGCAGCCCGCCAGGCAGAGGAATCGTGCAGGTGCCAGGAAAACCTGTACCGGGCGGTCCTTGAGACCGCGGGCGAGGCCATACTCCTTATCGGCGACAGGATTCTTGATGGCAATGATGCGGCTGCCCGGCTGTCTGGCTGCACCCGGGCAGAACTGGCCGGGCAGGAACCGTTTTTGTATTCGCCCCGGGATCAGCCTGACGGTCGGGTCTCGGTCCAGGCCGTGCAGCAGTATCTTGCAGCAGCCCGGTTGGGAATGCATCAGGAATTCCTTTGGACTTTTGGGAGAGATGGTGGTCCGTTCAGGGAAGGACAGGTCACCCTTGTACCGGTAAACGGAGCAAACGGGCAACTGATCCTTGCCGTTATTGCTGACAAAACCGATCTTGGCCGGGCATTCCGCGAGAACCAGCGTTTGTCGACATTTTCAGAACTAAATCCCTACCCGGTGATCGATGTCGGGGCCGATCGCGTGATTGTGTACGCAAATCCTGCAACCTTGTCTGTTCTTTGTGACTTGGGCCTCCCGGCAAATGCGGAGACCTTCCTGCCTGCCGATTTTGATTTTATTGCCCTGGACCTGAAAAAGGAGCCCGGGAAAACGGCTGAGCGCGTGGTGCAGATCAAAGAACGCTCGTTTTACGAGACTATCTGCATTCCGCCGGGGCAGGATACATTCCGTATCTATACCTATGATATCACCGAACGGGTCCAGGCAACAGCGGCTCTTGAGTATGCCAACCATAAATTAGGCATCCTCACAAGCATCACCCGTCATGACATCCAGAACAAACTGACCGGGGTGATGGGGTACCTGGATCTTCTCCGGGGATCCCTGCGCGATCCCCTGCTGCTTGGCTTTCTGGATAAGGCTGAGGCCTCGGCCGAAGCAATCCGCCACCACATAGAGTTTACCCGGGATTATGAATCATTGGGCGGAACAGCCCCCGCCTGGCAGGATCTTGGGCCCATCCTTGCCGATATCCGGTCACACCTTGATGCCGGAACAATCGCATTTGAGGAACCGGGAAGAGGATTTTCTGTTTTTGCCGATCCCATGTTTGCCAAAGTACTCTATAATCTCGTTGACAATTCGCTGCGCCATGGGGTACATGTCCGGCGCATCCGGGTGAACGCCATGCCGGATGAGTCCGGCGGGTGTACGCTTACCTACGAAGATGATGGTGTCGGAGTCCCGCAGGACAAAAAAGAGGTCATCTTCGAACGCGGGTTTACCACGTCGTCAGGCCCCAAAAAAACCTCCGGGCTCGGACTGTTTTTGGTCCGGGACATCCTTTCCATTACCGGTATCATGATAAAAGAGACCGGTGTGCCCGGTTCCGGCACCCGTTTCGAGATGTCCATTCCTCCGGGAAAATGGAGAACAGGGCCGGCAGGATAACCGGCCGGATTTTTTTTGATATCCGGGAACCGTTTTCAGGTCCTTTTCCCGGCGCTCCGCATCAGGGCAAGAAGGCCCGTGAGGATCTGGATCGGTGCAGGGGGATTGCCCGGGATTTTGAGATCCACCGGGAATATCGCATCCGCACCTCCCAGGACTGCATACGTGCCCTTGTAGATCCCGCCATCACAGGCATCGTCGCCCACGGCCACCACAAATTTCGGGGAGGGCATTGCATCGTAGGTTTTCTGTGCGGCAATCGCCATATTGCAGGTGATGGCGCCGGTCACGAGGAGGACGTCCGCGTGCCGGGGCGAAGCAACAAAGGAGATGCCGAAGCGCTCCACATCATAATACGCATTGCTTAAGTTGTTGATCTCGATCTCGGCCGCGTTGTCGCTGCCCGCGTCCAGCTCCCGTATGGCAAGGCTGCGGCCGAACCGTGCGTTAATCTCGCGCCTGATCTCACGTCCGATCCGTTCGAGCTCTTCGTCCCGCACCGGAAGCGGGCCGGTCACTTTCTTTCCAAGCATGCAGGATACAGCATTTACCATCGTATCTCACCTCACAGGTCCGTTCCCGCGTACGAGAGGTTCAGGCTCTTGTTGATGACCGGGAAATCCGCGATGATATTGCCCGGCGCTGCATGTTCTATGGCCAGCCAGTTGCAGTACGATGCCGTCCTTACCTTATACCGGAAAACCCTGCCCTCCCTGATCTCCACCCAGCAGAGGTTCTCTCCCCGCGGCCCCTCCACGAGTGCAAGTGCCGCCCCGTCACCGACCCCGTCCGCGCTTATGACCGGGCCTTCCGGCATTCCTGCAATCACTTTTTCGATCAGGGAAAGGGAGTCAAGGACTTCAGCAGCCTTGACCGTGAACCGGGCAAGGACATCCCCGTCATTTAAGGGATGGGGCACGGGTATGAAACGGTCGTACATCCCATAGGGGCTGTCCACCCGGACGTCCCGCCCGCTGCCCGAGGCCCGGGCAACCGGGCCGGTGATGTTGAGCGGGCCCAGGAGCGGTTTTCTGATAATTCCGGTCTGCGTAAACCTGTCGATCACGGAGGGGGTGGAGAGCACGATCGCAAGGCCGGCCCGGAACTCTTTTGCAAACCGGGCAAGGAATTCACGGTACCGGGCAAGGGTTTCGACAGGAATGTCCCGGCTGATTCCTCCCGGCAGGATCATGCCCCGGAGGAAGCGGGAGCCGGAAAGTTTCTCCTGCTCGCGGAAGAACTCTTCGCGCAGTACGGCAAAGTGGCTGGCCCCAAGGGCAAATGCCACATCGGTCAGCATGCCGGAGAGATCGCCGAGGTGCGAGCAGATCCGTTCCGATTCGCACAGGACCGTCCTGATGTGCCATGCCCGGTCCGGCACGGTTATCCCGGAGAGCCGTTCTATTGCCATGCACAGGCCGGTGGCATTTGCCGCCGACTCGTCCCCGCTTACCGCTTCGGCAACCCGTACGCATGCTGCCGGGTCTTTTCCTTCGGCAAGTTTTTCGATGCCCCGGTGGGTATAGAAGAGGCGGATCTCGAGGTTGAAAACGGTCTCGCCGATCACGCTGAACCGGAAATGGCCCGGTTCGATGATGCCGGCATGGACCGGCCCCACCGGCACCTGGTACACCCCGTCACCGCTCACGGTCCGGAACGGGTACTCTTCGGCCGGGGGAACGGTTTTTTTGGTTGCAACGGGTGCGTTTTTAACGGATTTTTCTAAGGGGTAAAACCCGGCCGGGCAGGTCTCATGCAGGACCAGGCGCCGTGTATCGAATGCGCCTTCAAATTTAATCCCGTACATATCCCTGCACTCCCGCTCCGGCCATGTGGCCGAGGGAAAGATCGTGGCAATGGATGTTGCCTGTTTTCTGTTGAGGGCCCGGGAGAGGACAAGGATGCTCCCGGCATGCGAAAAGACGTACCGGAGTATGTACCCCTCGCCGGCGTACACGGGAGTGGCAAAGAGTGCGGACAGGACAAAGTTCCGGGCTGCAAGGCCGGGGACGGCCCGGTCAAGTTCGTCTGCATTCACGTCAAGGATACATTCCCTGCTGCTCCCGTACGCGAGCCGGCCGGAGATACCGCTGCCAAAGATCTCCTGCGCTGCCGTGGCTGCTGCACCGGTATCTTTTCCTGTCATGAGAATCCGAGCTCCGTTACAATCTGCGTAATGAATGCATATCCGCCTGCCGGGAACATCAGGCCAAGGGCAAGCACCAGCGCAAGCAGGATCACGATCGGCGCCTGCATGGAGAGCGGTGTATGGTAAGGTACAGGCTCGCAGGGTTCACCCGGTGGCGTGGTCCGCCCGAACGTGCGGATCACAAAATACCCGAATGCAGAGGCGGCAATAAAGAGGAGCACAAGGACAAGCGCAAGTACCCACGGCGAAATTGAGCCAAGCGAGAGCAGGATGAAGAACTTGGAGAAGAACGCCAGGAACGGCGGCATACCGATGATCGCAAGTCCTCCAAGGACGATTCCCCATGCAGCAAGAGGCTGGAACCGGAACACATCATGGATATCATCGGGTGCATCGGCCGAGAGGTGGTTCCGGTACTGGCGGTGCAGGATGCCGGCCGAGAAGAAGAGCGAAGCTTTCGTGAGCGCATGGGCGATAACCTGCACAAGCACCCAGAAGATCGCAAGCGGGGTTGCAACTGCTATCCCGGTGAGCATGAGGCCCATGTTCTCGATACTTGAAAAGGCGACCAGCTTCTTGAGGTTCTTTTCCGGCAGCATGGAGAATGCGGCGATCGCGATCGTGAAGATACCAAAGACAAGGATGACCGGTACGACAATTGCCGCGGCAGCAGTCTGGTGGGCAATGGCAAAGACCCGGATGATGCCATAGATCCCCACGTTGAGGAGCACGCCCGAGAGGACCGCGCTCACGGCCGACGGCGCCTTTGCGTGGGCCTCAGGCAGCCACGTGTGGAAGGGAAAGATGCCGGACTTTGCGGCAAACCCGATAAAGACAAAGAGGAATGCGGCTGTGGTCATGCCGGCCGGGAGCACTGAGGCATGGGCTATGAGCACCGTCCAGTTGAGGGTTCCGGTGCCCAGTGCAGAGCGCGTGATCTCATAGAGGAAGATGAGGCCCACAAAGGCAAAGATCATCGCCACCGAGGCCACAAAGATGTACTTGAGCGCCGCGTCGATGTTCTCTTTTGCCGAGAGGATGGCGACAAGCATTGCGGAGATAACCGTGGTCATCTCGGCAAAGATCCAGAAAAGGGCCAGGTTATCGGAGAAAAATGCTAAGACAATGACCAGTTCGAGCAGGCACCATGCGGCATAGAAAAGTTTCAGGCTCCCTGCTTCGAGTTCGTGGCTTATGAGCAGGTTGCCCACGTAACCCCGGGCGTACACGGCGGCAAGCACAAAGATGAATGTTGCCACAAGGACTTCGAGGAGCCCGAGGTGGTCGATGAAGAAGTAGCCGCTGCCTACGATGAACGTATCCACCGGCACCCGGACAAAGAAGAGAATGTAGAAGGCGAGCGCGGCAAAGACCAGCGCCTGGCCGACTGCGGCGGCGTTCATCTGGTTGTGCGTGCGGCTGAGGGCAACAAGGACGATCGCGGCAAGAGCCGTGAGCGCAAAGGCAACAAGGATCATGGCGATTCCTCCTGGTCTTCCCAGAGGTAGAACCGGTGGAGGCGGTTATGGTAATCCTCGAGCGTAGAGTCTATCCCGACCGTGAGGATGGTGGTTAACAGGATGAGGATGACCAGGTCTATTACGATCAGAAATTCGATGATGAACGGGAGCTCGGTGGCAAAGAGCCCAAAGAGCAGCACCCCGTTCTCCATAGAAAGGTACCCGAGCACTTTTGTGATCGCCTTTTTCCGGGAGAACGTCACCATCATGCCCATCATGACAAGCGAGATCCCGATGACCGCCCCGAAGAAAAAGAGGCTGCCTTCAGCGGGAGCCGGGGAGAATACCCGGGAGAGCGTGATGTACACGACGATCATGAGGGCAAGCGAGATCAGGAGGGAGCTTGCCGGGCTGAGGAAATGGAACTCGATGTCCCGTTTTATCCGGATCTTCTCCTGGACGGTTGCG
Source organism: Methanoregula boonei 6A8 (assembly GCF_000017625.1). NCBI lineage: Archaea > Methanobacteriati > Methanobacteriota > Methanomicrobia > Methanomicrobiales > Methanoregulaceae > Methanoregula > Methanoregula boonei. Next base: position 1,130,429 of record NC_009712.1, read on the forward strand.
ATGAAGTACGGGATGACGATCACCTTGAAGACCAGGGTGAGAAGGGCAATCGCAAGGAGGATTGCCGCATTCTCGTACCATGCAAGGGCAAGCGCGATTGCCACAAGCGAGAGCGACTGGAGCGCGTACACCCGGACAAGAGAGACCAGGTTCCGGGTCGTGATGATATACGCGGAGGTGACGATCACGCAGACAAAGAGGATCTTGACAAGGCCGTCAAAGAATGCGGGGTCGCTCATGCGAACACCTCGACAATGATAATAAGCGTAGAGAAGAAAAACGCCATCACAAAGAGGCCGGGCAGGCGGAAGAACCGCATTTTCGCCATGGAGGATTCAAACAGGCCGATCACCAGCGCAAGGACAAGCCCTTTTGCGACAAAGAGGACGGCTGCTGCTGCGAGAGCTGCGGGAGCAAGTGTGGTTGCAATTCCCCACGGAATGACCAGGTTGATGAGCAGAGCCATGAGCACGACCTGCTTTATTGCCGCGGAGTACTCCATCAGGGCAAGGTTCTTTCCGGACTGCTCCAGGATCATGCCCTCATGGATCATGGTGAGTTCAAGATGGGTCTCGGGATTGTCCACCGGGATCCGTGCGGTCTCCACGATCAGGATGATGAAAAGCGAGATCCCAAGGAGGATGAGCACCGGGGTTACCGGTGTACCGGTGGTGGCAGCAATCCCTGCCATGTCGATAATATTGAGGGACTTAAAGACAAACGCGAGCGCGGCAAAGACGATGATTGTGGTGGGTTCGATGACCGCGGCAATGCTCATCTCCCGTGAACTGCCCATCCCGCCAAACGTGCTTCCCGCGTCCAGCCCGGCAAGGGCCATGAAGAACCGGGCAAGCACGAGCAGGTACAAAAAGAGGATGATATTGCCAATCCCCCCGACCGGTGCCGTGACGTAGACAAGCGGGACAAAGAGCGAGGCAACAAGGATAGCCACCATGCAGACCCATGGCGTGACCCGGCTGATCCGCGAGGCATCCGGGGAATAGATCACCTCTTTTTTGAGCAGTTTTGCTATGGTGTAATAGGTCTGGAAGACCGACGGGCCCTGCCTCCCCTGTGTCCACGCCTTGACTTTCTTTACCACGCTCACAAAGAGCGGGGCGACAAGGACAACACAGAGGGTATTGATGATCCCGTACAAGAAGAAATCGAAGCTCATGCGGTCACCCCGAGAAAGATAATAACGGCGACAACGGCAAGGAAGACGTACAGGAGATACGTGTCAAGGCACCCGTTCTGCATGCGTGCAACATATCCTGCCGCCCGGTTTGCGCCCCGGGCAAGGGGGAGATAAAGGTACTCCTCAAAGAATTTTACGAGCCGGATCTCCGCAGTCCCCCCGGCAACGATGCAGTCGTGCCGGTCGTAATAGTTCTTTGTCACGGTCTTTTTTGTCCGGTACAGCGGGGCAAAGATCGTGACGATCGGTTCGGAGAACCCGTGGCCGGTATACTCGGCCGATGCCGGAAGAGAGAGGGAGCCGCACCCCCAGGTTTCACTTGTCCGTTCCGCGTGCGATGCGGTGACGTACAGGACAATGTACGTGAGCGCTCCCATGACAAGGAGGAGCACGCTCACGAGAAGGAGGTCGGGGATGGGGAAGATATACCCGAAACCGGCAAGGATCTGGTACGAGAAGACGCCGAGCACCACGCAGGCGATGGCAAGCAGGGCCGGGCCGGCAAGCATAGCCCGGCCGGCCTCGCGTGCCTCCCTGCTCTCCTGCGAGCGGGGCCGGGCAAGGAAGATGGAGCCAAAGGCCTTGACAAAACAGGCGGCAGAGAGTGCACTGGTCAGTGCGAAAAGGGCAAGGCAGACAAAGAGAAGGATCTTGATTAAGGGGTCGGCCACGGTGACCGATTCAAAGAACGCGGTGTACACCAGCAGTTCGCTTGCAAACCCGTTGAGCGGGGGGAGTGCGGCAATCGCGGCGGCACCCACAAAAAAAAGGGCAGAGGTTACCGGCATCCGTGATGCAAGTCCGCCCATCTGCTCGATATCCCGGGTGTGCGTAGCGTGCACCACGGATCCGGACGTGAGGAAGAGCAGGCTTTTGAAGAGTGCGTGGTTCAGGGAGTGGAAGAGTGCGGCAAGCAGGCTGATGGTGGCAAGCATTGGAAGACCCGTGCAGGAAAAGATCACAAAAAGGCCGATGCCCACAAAAATGATCCCGATGTTCTCGATGCTCGAATACGCCAAAAGACCCTTGATGTCGTCCTCTTTGATTGCATAGATCACCCCGAGGACCGCCGAGGTGATCCCGGCGATAAGGATCACCATCCCCCACCAGAGATCGGGAGTAAAGACTGCGACCAGGAACCGGATAAGGCCGTACACTGCGACCTTGAGCATCACGCCGCTCATGAGTGCCGAGACCGGGGAGGGGCTGGCCGGGTGGGCATACGGGAGCCACTTGTGGAACGGGATGATCCCGGCCTTGACCGAGAATCCCACAAAAAGCGCAAGGAATGCGGCGGTGACAAGGGGCAGGGAGCCGGCGGTGACATGCGCCGGGGCAATGGCAAAGGAACCGGTGGCAAAAAAGAGGAGGATGATCCCAAGCATCACAAAGAGCGTGGAGAGCTGGGTCATGACAAAGTAGAAGATGCCGGCCCGCGTGGTCTCAGATCCCGTGTAATCGTACATCACGAGCAGGAACGAGACCGCTGCCATCAGTTCCCAGAAAAGCAGGAAAGAGATCGTTGTCGCCGAGGCAACCACGAGCGCCATGGCAAACACAAAGAGCGCAGTGCAGCCGCAGAGAATGTTGCGCCTGCCCGCGCCTTCCATCTCTTCAATATACCCGGTGCAGTATACCGCAACGCACGCACTGACCGCGCCTATCAGGACAAGGAAGAACGCAGCGAGCCGGTCGATAAAAAAGGTAACAGAGATTCCCGGGAAGGGCTGCCATGCAGGGATCGACTCCGGTATGCCGGTCACAAGGACAATGAGTGCAAAAAGGAGAAGGAGCGCTGAGGCTCCCACAACGCAGGCAAGCGAAAGGAGGCGGGAAATCCGACTGTCCCGCGCCGCACCTGCAAAAGCAATGGCTGCTGCGGCAAGGAAAATGAGGATCGCAATTAAAAACAGCAGCCCCTGCATCAGCACATCTCCCCGCTATTCGTGCAGGTCTCCTGCCGGTGGCAGGGGATCGCGCTTCATGGGACTGGCGCCGCCCGCGCCCGGAGTTCCGGCCCGGATGGCTGCGGGAAGAACGGCTTCAGGTACGGGCTCAAATCCCATCTCCCGGTAAAAGTCAAGGTGCTCGGGCTTCGCGTACAGGTACAGGGCCCCGTCCCGGCCGCACTCTTCGATCAGGCGCCGCATGATCCGTTGGGCAAATCCCCGGTGGCGGTACTCTTCGAGAACGTACACCCCGTCCACAAGGGAACCCTCCGGGAACCGGGTGCAGCGTGCAACCCCGACAAGGCTTGCGCCGGTAAAGGCGGCAAAGACCCGGTCGGTTGAGGTGTCTGCTTTCTGCTGCCGGTCGTGGATCCAGAGTTCCTCTTCGGCCCGTTGCATCTCGTGGGGAGGGAGTTCGCGGACCTCTACACCGGAGACTTCCGGTGATAACCCGATCCGGTCGCCCAGCACCGGAAGGTAGCGGCGGATCCGGTGGACGATGTGCGGATTGAGGGAGAGAATCTCCCCGCATTCCGCCCCGGCAAGGGCATAGAGCTCAAGCAGGGTGGCGTCTTCCCCTGCCTCTTTGGTGTGATCTTCCTCTGATTGTGCTGACGTAACTTACAATCTCCCGGGTACTGTGCACCGCTCCCGAAAAGGGCTCGCACGCCCCTTTTGGTGCGGTGGTGAGAATTTTCATACGTTTCCCCCTGATCCTGCTTATAGGTTTTGGGCATTTTTTGGAAAAAATGAAAATATCCCCTGCCGGTCCGGAATTCATACAAGGATTTTCCTTTTTTGAAATCTTTACTGTGCGCCCCTCCTGTTTTTTGTTCCCGTATCTGTGACCCGCGGCAAAGGTATTTTCCCCCTTGTTCCCTGCCGGTAGTATCCTGTAACTCCGGGGTTCTGGTACAGTACCTGGTTTGTACACCCATGAACCCCGCTCATTTTTCCATTATATATCCTCTCCCGCTGACTTTCGATCAGCAAAAACTCACACCAGGAGTGAAATGAACCCATGACCCGGATGGATGAAGTGATCCAGCAGATAGAAACGGTGATCGATGACAGGGAATATCCCGCTACGCTTGGCGAACTTATGGCAATGAAGAGAATTCTTGACGCTGTTGCCCGGCGGTACGCACCGCTGGCAGAACCGGTCCTGCACCCGTCGGCACAGTCGCAGGATGCACACCGGTATTTCCCCGGAGGAGTATACAATGTCTTACGGGACTACGAGCGGCGCCGGAACACACCCTCCCTTGTCCGCCCGGTCCCCGCGGCACCCTGCGGGGGCCTGTAGGCTTCTTTTCGTTTTTTTTGGGAATCATTTTCCGGCAATGCGGATTTATTGCCCACCGGGTGCAATGTCCGGGTATGACAACTGAACAGGATGCAGTAAAGACCGTTGCCGGCCTCATGGCAATTGCAGCACGGACGGCACCCAAGGCATGCGGACTTGACTCGATCAAGATTGAGATCGTGACCGGTAAAGAGCAGCAGGCTCTCGGGAACAAAATGATCGCCGCAGCAAAAGAGACCGGCATGGATTTTCTGCGGATCAACGGCGAGCAGGCGAAAGCAAGCGATGCCACGGTCCTCATCGGGGTCGAGGGCACAAAGACGCTTGGCATCAACTGCGGCGGGTGCGGGTATGCCAGCTGCGCAGAGATGGTAAAGGCACAGAAAGCAAAAAAGAACAAGGGCTCTGCCTATGCCGGCCCAAACTGCGTGCTCAAGATTTCCGATCTTGGCATTGCGGTCGGCTCAGCAGTAAAGACCGCCCAGATCCATAACGTGGACAACCGGATCATGTACACGGCCGGGTTTGTTGCCCTAAAAGCCGGTTCCCTCAAAGGGTGCAGTGTTGCCTACGGCATCCCGCTCCGGGCGTCAGGCAAAAGTATCTACTTTGATGTCCAGTTCGGGCACTAATCTTTTTTTCTCCTTGCAGACGCGTTTTTGTGGCGGCTCACATTATCAGAAAAGAAACGTATCGGATACTGTGTATGAGTCTCTATGGGAAAACCCGGTGCCACCCTGCCTGCCGACACGATTGATTATGCCGGGAAAATCTGTAAAAATGAAAGACGAAAAAGGATGGACTATCCTTGCCCGGATCCCGGATTTTACCGGATATATTCCCGTAATTTCTGTATCATGGCAAGCTGCGTTGTGGCCTCTTTCTTCTTCTCGCTCTCGATGCTGTCCATGATCTCGCCAATGGGCTTTGCAAGGACGTAGATCTTGACCGGCCGCCCCTTGCTCTCTGCCTTGCTCTCGCGGCTTGAGACCCAGCCACGGTTGGAAAGTGATCTCATGGCAATGCTCACTTCGGGCTGGCGGAGATCCGTGCCCCGTTCGATGGCCCGGGACGTTGCCGGGGAAGTGCCGGCAAGGAAGACCAGGACCTTTGCAATATTTTTCCTGGTGCCAATCTCAATGAGCAGGTTTGCGAACTCTTCTTCTTTTTCTGAGAAATACATGACTTTTTCGGTCTTCATGCGTGTCCCATCCATCATTCCCTGGTAATGATTTTACACACTTTATCTTACCATGGATATATGGCCTGTTATTTGGATCTGTATTTTACCGGTGTGCCTGCCCGGCAGGATGCGTGCCCTTGCAGCAGGGGATGGTAAAGAAGCGCGTGAACCGGAGCCACACGATAAATCCGGGTTGTTTGCCAAAAAGAGCTGCCAAAAAAAATCAGAGGATTTTGTTTCCGGCGTTCGGACCCGGCTGGCATTCGAACACATCAGTGATCTTTACAATAATAAGGGAACGTGCAGGGAGTGCCGGGTTTTTCTTGTTGAGCGTTGCCTTCATCTCGTCAAAATCCCGGCCGCTGGTCTTAACGGTCGCGTGGCCCTTTACCTGGAAACATCCCTTGATCTCCGGTCCCCAGACATAGAGGGCAATTTTTGGGTTTGATTTGAGGTTTTCCAGCGATTTGTTCATGAAATTGTCCGTAATCCAGATCGTGTCGTCGCTTACGAGTTCCACGACCCCGATAGGGACAACGTTTGGTGTCCCGTCTTTTGTTGCGGTCGCTACCGGGAAGATCTTCATCTTGCCAAACGCTTCTTTCATCTCTTTGGTTAATCCTGCCATAGTACACTCACTTCCTTTTTCCTGTCGCGGTATCAGAGCCCTGCCCGGTCAACAATGACATCGGCAACTGCTTTTGCATTCTTAAACGGGAAATCCGATGCCTTGAGCAGTTTTCCTGCCTCGCCCGCAGTCATCTTAAGGTCCCCGACCTGGCAGGTTGTATCTGCGCCATTCGGGAATGCTGCAATAAGATCCTTTGGAGTCTTGACCGGGAATTTCGCTCCTTTCAGGGCACCGGTGATCTGTGCGTGGATCTGTTCCTTTACCGAAAGGGTCTCGCAACCCAGCATTTCAGAGATTGCCCCTGCTGCCCCGGCAATCGGGCAGTCCGCACTATGCGTGCCGCAGCCAAAGCAGGCGCCCTTTACCGCTGCGAGGGATTCCTGTGCCTTTTCCTTTGATACATCCTTACCTGTGTATTTCCAAGTCTGCATTTCTTTCACCAGAGATTGATACTGTTGTTAGAAATATATACTTGAGCGTCACTAAAATATACTAGACAATTGCGGTGCAGAAAAATGACCCCCGGGTTCATGACAAGGGAGCAATAACAGGGATGCAGGAATTATGGGCGCAGCTTTTGGGACACTGACAGAGATCCGCGAATTGAAAACCGAGATTTCCGGGCTCCGGACCGATCTCAAACGGTTCATCGAGCACGCAAACCAGCAGCATGTTGCAACAGTTCTTGGGGATCTCAGGAAAAATTATGCCGGCCTGTTTTCCGATCACCAGGTCGAGAATGCAAAAACCGATCTCTCCGCCCATATGGTGGGAGAGTGCGGGATGCGGGAGAAATGCTACCAGGTTTTTATGAATTTCCTGCAGACCACGTCAAAGCACATCCGGGATGGGGAGGTCTCCGATGAGATCATCCAGTCTTACCGGGAGCAGATAAAAGCCCTGCGGGCAAAGGGGTCGTCCGATCGCTGCGATACCTGCTTTACCGAAGTGTACCGCCTTTTTGAAAAGCAGGTGGACCTGATGCAGTCCCTGGGCATTTACCAGAAGCCCGGGGAGAATATCCCGGACCAGCCCGGGACAACCGATGAATCGGTGGTAAAAAACATTCTCGAACCGGTGGCAAATGTCCAGCGGTTCCAGATCCTAAAAGCGCTCTCCGCCCAGACCCGGACATTCTCCGATCTCTCCGGGATCACCGGCCTAAAGGGGGGAAACCTCCTGTTCCATATCCGGAAACTTCTCGACTGCGGCCTGATCCTCCAGCGCCACGAGCGGGGGGATTACATCATTACTGACCGGGGGTACAAGACCATGACCGCGATTGCAGAACTGCACCGCCAGGTAACTCACTCCTGATCTCATCGAAAAGAGGGACGGGAGATGCATTCCGTCCTGTTTTGGCAGGGTCACTCTCCCGGATTTTTCCTTTTCCCGGTACCTTCACTTTCTTCTCGTGCTTTTTTGCCGCGCTTAGTTTTTTTACACCGGCAGGAAAGTACTGTTCATGTCGGTGGATCCGGAGATGGAGGGCAGGAATTGGTCCGGACGCGTCCTGATGTACTATCTCTGCCTCATCGGGTTCTTTGCCATCTTTTCAACAACCATTTCTAAAAGCCCTGTTCTCCCTCTCTTTGTCCAGTCGCTTGGCGCCGGTCCAGCGCTCCTTGGCGTAATTGCTGCGGTCTCCCCGCTTGCCGGTGTCCTGTTCTCGTTTCCGGTCGGCGTCCTTTCCGATCACCTGGGTCGGCGCCGGCTTTTGGTGATCTCTGCATTTGTCTTTCTTATCGCACCGATCCTGTACCTTTTTATTACCGATCCGGTCTGGCTGGTCCCGGTCCGGTTCTTCCACGGCACTGCAACTGCGATTCTTGGGCCGGTGGTTTCGGCCATCATTGCCGAACGATTCCCGGATTCCCGGGGTGAAAAACTCGGTACCTATGCCTCGGCTACCCTTGTCGGGCGGACGCTTGCCCCGCTTGCCGGCGGGATAATCATTACGGCATTCCTCTTTGCGCCCGGCCTTCTCGCCTACCGGATGGTGTATATCTGCGCCGCACTTTCTGCCCTGCCGGTCTTTGTTTTGATCCTGCGGTACCGGGAGGCGGAGGCCGGCTCCCTTGTCCTGCCCGGCATCGGTGTCTATAAGGAAAGCCTTGCAACATTTGTGACCAACCGCAGGCTTCGGGCAACCGCAATGGCAGACATGGCCAGCTATTTTGCCTACGGGGTTTTTGAGACATTTCTCCCGCTGTACCTTGCCTCCCTCAGTTTTGCAGCCTACCAGACCGGGATCATTTTTGCCGTACAGGTCCTGATCATTGCCGGCACCAAGCCGGTGTTTGGCCGCCTGTCCGACCGGATCGACCGGAGAATCCAGATCGTGACCGGGCTTCTTGTCACCGGTATTGCAATTGCGGCAGTCCCGGTAGCCTCGACTTTCCCGGGCTTTCTTGCTGCAAGCGCGCTTTTCGGTCTTGGGATCGCGGTCTCCACGGTAGCGACAAGCGCGTACGTAGCCGATGTGGCAAAGCAGGAGCAGATCGGATCTTCGATGGGGGCCCTCTCCTCGATCATGGACATCGGGCAGTCCTCCGGCCCGCTCATCACCGGTGTGGTCATTACGCTTGCAGGCTATGCTGCCGGCTTTTCTGTCTCCCTCCTGCTCGCCGCGGTAGTCACGGTGATCTTTGTATTTTCGGTCCGGGGCACGGGACAGGATACCGTCTGATTTCCTGCGGACCTGCTTCTCCTGTCTGACCCCGGATGTTTCCCTGGTCGGGCTCCTCTATCCCCCCTTTGTCCGCGTGAAGACCTGAACCCATCCGGCCCTAAATTGAGCCCGGATGACCCTTTTTTGGATCCATCGGAGCCCGTATCGGGCTCCGTTTCCCCACTTTCAAAAATAAGCCCAAATCAGCCGTATTTTTGAAAACGGACGATTTTAATGAGGCTCATAAAGGCCCTTTCCTGCCCTGATCTCACCTCAAACTGGTATTTGTTCCTTCCCGGAAAAAAGTGCCAAAAAAGGGCCTCTATGGGCCGCTATTGGGCATTATATGGGGCTTAAATTGGGCGTATTTTGGCAAATAAATCGATTTACTGCCCCTATTTCCACGCGAACCGAAACGGACGATTTTACGGGCTTATTTTCCCGCAAACCCCAAGGAAAAACGCATATCCAATCTCCTCGCAGGCTATGGAGATCAGCGCCCGGCAGTATGGGACACCGGACGCAGTAGCATTCCACCGGAAAAATCCGGAAGAAAAACCGGGACAATACGTGCCGGCACATAAGATCGTTTTGCCGATTATAACCGGAGATCCCCGCGTTCTCTCAAACAAAAAAAACTGCCCCTATCCCAATGTTTAATGTCCGCGTGGCAGAATTCCCTTTATCATACAGTGGTGAAAAAAACATGACAACATCTGCACCAAAAGGCTGCCTGGAGTTCCTGAGCGACAAGAACAGTATGCTTGTCCTTGTGGACTACCAGTCAACAATGTTCAAAGGCGTTGCATCGGGAGACAAGACCATCATCCGGAATGCGGCGTTCTGTGCGGCAAAAGCGGCACAGATTCTTTCTGTCCCGGTGGTACTGTCGGCTATCAATCCTCCCTCAAACGGGGAGTTCATGCCGGAGATCACCGCGTTGTTCCCGGGGCAGGAGGCCTTTGCACGCAAAGTCCCGGGGTTCGATGCCTTCGAGGATGAAAAGACCTGGAACGCGGCAAAGAAAACCGGCCGCAAAAAGATGGTCATCTCCGGCCTGTGGACAAGCATGTGCTTTGCCTATACTGCTCTTCATGCCCTCAGGGAAGGGTACGAGGTGTACGGCCTGATGGACGCTGCCGGTGATTCAACACGCGATGCCCATACGTACGGCATCCGGCGGATGATCCAGGCCGGCGTGATCCCGATCACGGTCGAATCGCTCGTGTCCGAATGGATGCATGACTGGACCAACCCGAAGGTGCCCGAGCTCATAAAAGAGGTCTACTCGCACTACGGGTACATGATCGGCTTTTAAACCGTGGCGGCCAAGGGATCGATCACGCGTTTTGCGGGACTGAGGGGAGCCGGAATTCCCTTTTACCCGATCCGGAACGATCGCATGGAAAGGGATCCGTTCTGGAATCCTTCGAAGGTGAAGCGCACGTTCTCTTCCTTTTCCTGCAGGGCGAGGGCATAGATCATCGGGAGGTAGTGGTCGAGTGTTGGCACCGCACGCGAGGCTGCGCTTCCTCCTTCCCACGGGTACGTGAAGAGCTTGCGGTGCTCTCCTGCAATGATTCTGTCGCGCATCCACGCGTCTGCTTCAACGGCCCAGGCCGGTGGTGCTGCATCCATGTCGGCAAAATCCACAAGGCCAAGGTTGTGCACGATATTTCCGCTGCCAATGATAAGGACGCCCTGCTCACGGAGAGGTGCGAGTTTTTGCGCAAGCGTGTAATGGTACGCGATCGGTTTTGGGTGCCGGTCACCGAAAGCATAGTCCAGGCTCATCTCAAAGACCGGGATATCCGCATTCGGGAACATGTACTTCAAAATGGAATAGCCCGCATGGTCGATTCCCCATGACTGGTCGCAACGGATTGCACCTCCGGAACTTTCAACGGTGCGCTGTGCAGGGGAGGGTGCCCCGGGGCATCCATACTGTACATGGTAGAGTTCCCCGGGGAAACCGTAGAAGTCATAGATCATCCGGGGCCGGTCGGTGCAGGTAACATAACTCCCGTCTGCAAGCCAGTGGGCCGAGATCACAAGAATGGCTTTTGGCCGGGGAAGGGATGCACCAAGTGCGGCAAGATGCCGGGTGAACCGGTTGTCAAGCACCATGTTCATGGGCGATCCATGCCCGATAAAGAGCACGGGCATCTTTTTTTCTGCCGGGTGATCGTGAGGGGATGTCATCAGGTACTCCCACGCTTAGCAGTGAGGGATGCCCGGGATATTTTACCTTTTTGAAGGGCACTTTTTAGCCGGAATTCATCCTGTACCAAATCCGGGTTGATGTCGGATCATTCTTGTTATGGGGATAACGCGGGCACAGGTGAACTAAAAAAAAGAAAAACGATCGGCTTACGCTGCATTCCCAAAGACCGGCAGGGACAACCATACCTGATGGCGATCAGGTCCTGTCGGCAGGAACCAGTTTCCCGTTTGTCCCATAATTCTCTTTTTTTATCTCGGTCAGGATCACGGTGACTGCTTCTGACGATACGCCTTCTTTTACAAAAACGTCTGTTATCCCAAAAACGATCCTCTGTTTTACTTCCCGGGTCCGGCCCTCATAGAGTTCCACATGGACAACTGGCATAGGAGTCCTTTGGTGGTTTGGGAAATTAATAATTTTTTACCGGCAGGACTGTCTGCATAGCTGCCCCGCAACCGGCTGCTTAAAAAATCCCCTCAGAGATACGTCCGGGTACGCCTGCCAGCGGCACATACCGGGTTTACTGGCTCTCTCCGGTAAACCGGTACTCCCCGGCTGGCACGAGCATCTCGAACCGGGCCCCTTTGCCGGGCTCGCCGGTTTCGGTAATGGTGATCCCGGTAATGGAGAGGATCTCGCGGGAGAGGAAAAGGCCAAGGCCGGTGTTCTTCCCAAACCCCTTGGAAAAAAGCTGTTTTTTGTCTTCTTCTGCTATACCGGCACCATCATCTTCGCAGGCAAGGATAAGCCCGGCCGGGGTTTTGCGGGAATAAAACCGGATGGTTTCCATCCGGTTTCCTCCATACCTCAGGGCATTGTCAATCAGGTTGAAAAAAACCTTCTCAATGAGCGGATCGGCAAACACCTCAAGGTCCGGACGGTCCACGCTGATCCGGACATTCCCGGCAGGGAGTGAGGTCTCGGCCCTCCGGATACTTTCGGCAACATTCTGCCAGACCGGGGCAGTTGTCCCCAGGCTTTCATATGCCCGGGTAAAATCGATCTGGTTCCCGATAATCCCGGAAATTTTTCCCGCTTTTTTTAAGTAATCCGATACCACCCGGGGTTTATCGAGGTTTTCCCCCGCGAGATCCAGGTACGCCGAAAGGGGGAGGAGCTGGTTCTTGATGTCGTGCCGGGTAATTGAGGAAAGGATAGTGAGTTTCTTGTTTGCCCGGGACAGGGCGTCCTCTGCGGCCTTGCGCTCGGTAATGTCGGTGAGGACCGACATAAGTGCGGGAACGCCATTATCGTGGATCACTGTTGTCCGGACAATGCAGTGCCGGATGCTCTTTTTTGGCAGCTGGATGTCGATCTCTGCCGGGGCCGGCTTTGATGCCCCTCCAAGTACGGCCCGGATCCGTGTTTCTGTTGCATCGGCGCTTGCCGGGGTCAGAAACAAAGCGAGCGGCTGACCGGCCAGATCCGTTTGGGACCGCTCCAGGATCCGGGCTGCCGCCAGGTTGGCAAACCGTATGTGTTTCCCGTCATGGACGACCACGTAGTCCGGCAGGTTGTCGGCAAGATTCCTGTACCGCTCTTCGCTTGCACGCAGTTCAGACTGGGACCGGGCCATATTGAGCATTAAGAATAATCCCGTAGTGAGGATATCGGTGATTACCACAACGGTAAAGAGGAGCAGGTTGAGCGGGTCAGGGGAGGTAATGGTATAATCGCCCCCGGGGGTAAACAGCCAGACGATATTACGGGCCGTCAGCAGCACGATAACAACCGCAAGCGAGGCGGCAAAACCGAGCCTGAGCGGGCGGGACTCCGGGTCGGGTGCACATGCCGCATAGTACGCGGCCACCAGAATGGCGGGGGCAAGAATAAGGTTCGAGAGTATGTCGCGGGGAAGGACAGAAGGCGCGATATACGTATAATAGACAAACCCGAGCGCTAACGGGATGAGCACGGCATAGATGGCCGGAGGGACCGGTTTTGACCAGAAATACCTCCGGGTACTGTCTGCCCGGAGCATGGCAGAGAGGATAACAAGAATGCTTGCGGCAATCACTGAGAGCAGGTCGGGTATTGCACCGCGGAGCATGAACAGGAAATAGCCGCAGGAGATGATCATCAGGCCAAACATCCAGGTGCGGAGCCCGTAATAGGTCTTCTGTGTCCGGCAGAATGCAAAAAGCATCAGTGCAAGGAAGACATTTGCAAGGAAAAGGATCAAAAACAGTGTTCTGGCATCAGGTTCCCACATAACGGTGTTCCCGGTCCGGGCCGGTGCGCCCCGGTCTGGTTATATGGAGAATGGTTTTTCCCGGAACGTAAAGAAGTATGGCATTGCGGATAAGGCCGCCAGTGTCCGGCAGAACCCGGCAAAAAACCGGTTACCCGGCTTTTATCAGGGCCGGCTCTGCCTCCGGGGCAGTGTCGGTCCCAAAAGATTCTCTTTGTTTGGGATTAACGCCTGGTGCCCGGGGCCGGAATTTTTTTTAGTGCGGCGCAGCGGGCTTGGTCCAACTCTTCCTGGTCCTTTCCTGATGACAGTGTGCGGTGGAAGGCCCGGGCAGTGTTTATGCCGTTTCGCGAGTTTTTGCCCTCCGGCGATCCAGATCTTTTCGCAGACGGTTAATCATGGGCAATTATCTTTCATCATCCAGTATTATGATAGAAAGAATGTTCCTACTATCAAATATAAATATTTGTAAAGCAGAGTGTGATCTGCAGAATGGAGGAATGATGCAAAAAACACTGCTTGTATCGGTGGCAGCCCGGGGATTCCGGCACCTGCCTGCGGTGCGGCGGCCGGGGGCAGGAGGCGCACGCTGCGTTTTGTGCCCGGGTGCTGCATTGCACACGTCAAAGCAGCCGGTCTACTCTTGGGCGGAATGACGAAGGACTTACAGGCCGGGCAGGAAAAAGGAGGGATCTTTTTCCTAAAAACGGTTATGTAATGCCGGGAGTCCCGAACCGGGAGTTTGGATGCGGCAGCTTCTTTGGGAACCATGCGAAGCGCCACGTTTGTTTACGTGGGCATGGCAGTCCTAAAAAAAAGGAAAGCACAAAAAAAGCGATGCGGATGATTTTTGTGATCGTCTGCTGGGTATATCAGGAGCGGATGCGGGCGGGTATAACCGGCCCTGCCGGTAAAGGACCGTGTGGTGCTCCTCATAATAGTGGTAGCGTAAGGAATCGATCCATGACACGACAGGTGGCAATTTACGGAAAAGGCGGTATCGGAAAATCGACAACAACCCAGAACACGGTGGCGGCGCTTGCCGAGGCCGGAAAGAAGATCATGGTGGTCGGCTGCGACCCGAAAGCGGATTCAACCCGGCTCCTGCTGCACGGGCTCTGCCAGAAGACGGTGCTTGATACGCTCCGTGATGAAGGGGACGATATCGAGCTTGACGCAATCCTGAAACCCGGCTTTAAGGAAACAATGTGCGTGGAATCGGGAGGCCCCGAGCCCGGCGTCGGCTGTGCGGGACGCGGTATTATTACCTCGATCAACCTGCTCGAATCGCTGGGAGCGTACACGCCCGATCTCGACTACGTGTTCTACGATGTGCTCGGTGATGTGGTCTGCGGGGGTTTTGCCATGCCGATCCGTGAGGGCAAGGCCCAGGAGATCTACATTGTCGCATCCGGGGAACTCATGGCCCTCTATGCGGCAAACAACATCTCCAAAGGTATCCAGAAATACGCGGTAAACGGCAAAGTCCGGCTTGGCGGGATTATCTGCAACAGCCGGAAGGTCGATAACGAGCGTGCACTGCTCCAGGCGTTTGCCGAAGAACTCGGGTCGCAGTTGATCTACTTTGTCCCGCGTGACAACCTTGTCCAGCGTGCCGAGATCAACAAGAAAACCGTTGTGGACTTCGATCCGACATCCGGCCAGGCCAGCGAATACCGCAGCCTTGCCGAGGCTATCGACAAAAACAAGATGTTTGTTGTGCCAAAGCCCATGACCCAGGATCGGCTTGAGGAACTCATGATGCAACACGGGTTCCTGGATGCAATTGCCTAAAAAAACTGTCTGATGTGTGCGAATTAACCAGAAACTACGGGCAATTACGAGGCTGGAACAATGTTACTCATGCGTGCAATAGTACGACCGGAAAAGAAAGACGAAGTCCTTGCAAACCTTTCTGCAGCGGGATTCAATGCCGCGACCATGGTAGACGTGGTCGGGCGGGGCAAGCAGAAGGGGATCAAAATTGGCGGGATGGTGTACGACGAGATCCCAAAGGTGCTCATCCTCATGGTCATTCCCGATGAGGAGAAGGACCGGGTCGTAAAGATCGTGCTTGAGACCGGGCGGACCGGGGCAAACGGTACCTTTGGCGACGGGAAGATCTTTGTGAGCCCGGTTGACGAGGTCTATACCATATCAAAAAACAGCAGGGGACTTTAGAAGGGGCGGATGGCACGTGAAAGAGATCATGGCCATAGTCCGGATGAAAAAGACCGGCGCCACCAAAAAAGCCCTTGTTGAGACCGGTGTTGCCGGTTTTACCGCGGTAAAAGTGCTCGGGCGCGGGAAACTCATCACGGATCCCGGCGTTCTTGAAGAGTGCCGCGGGAAACTCCTCTCGATGGGGGCAGACGATTTCAGCGATTCATCGGAAACGGAAAAACAGGTGACCGCATTTTTGGATGGTTCGCGGTTTTTCCCCCGGCGTCTCTTTACGATCCTTGCCCATGATGAGGACGTACCCCGCATTGTTGAGGCGATCACAAAAGCCAACCACACGGATCACGGGATCGGTGACGGGACGATCGTTGTCCTGCCGGTGTACGATGCGGTCCGTGTCCGTACCGGAGAGACCGGAGAGGCCGCCATCTGGTAAGGGGGATTTGAGGAGGCCAAAAACATCATGGACGGAATGGATACAACACTGGAAGAGCTCTACACGCAGTATCCGGATACGGTGAAAAAAAACCGGAAGAAACATATTGTCATCAAATCGGAGGCAGATGTTGCCTGCCCCCAGATTGAGGCAAACACGCGTACGATCCCGGGTATCATATCCCAGCGGGGCTGCGCCTATGCCGGCTGCAAAGGCGTGGTAGTCGCACCGATCAAGGATATGATCACGATCACCCACGGCCCGGTGGGCTGCGGTTATTACAGCTGGGGAACGCGACGGAACAAGGCACGGGCAGACAGCACAACGCCAAAAGACAAGATCTATTCGCAGCTCTGCTTTACCACCGACATGCAGGAGCCGGATATTGTCTTTGGCGGGGACAAGAAACTCGCCAGGATGATAGACGAGATTGTTGCTGCATTCCATCCCCGGGGCATCAACATCTGTTCGACCTGCCCTATCGGGCTTATCGGCGATGATATCGGTGCTGTTGCAAAAGCGGCGACAGAACGCCACGGGATCCAGGTGCTTGCGTACGCCTGCGAAGGTTACAAAGGAGTCAGTCAATCGGCAGGCCACCACATTGCCAACAACACCATCATGCAGAACGTGATCGGGAAAGGAAATGAGAGAAAACCCGGTAAACACGTCATAAACGTCCTTGGCGAGTACAACATCGGCGGCGATGGCTGGGAGCAGGAGCGCATCTTAAAAGACTGCGGCTACACGGTCAACTGCGTCATGACCGGCGATGCAAGTTACGAGGACATCAAAAACCTGCACCTTGCAGACTTAAACCTCGTCCAGTGCCACCGCTCGATCAACTACATCGCCGAGATGATGGAGACCAAGTACGGGACGCCGTGGCTCAAGGTCAACTTTGTCGGTGTCGAAGCGACAAACGAATCCCTGCGCCAGATGGCTAAATGTTTCAGTGACCCCGAACTGGAAAAACAGACCGAGGAGGTCATTGCACGGGAGACCGCCCGGATCGAACCGGCGCTCGAACAGTTCCGGAAGATCTGCCGGGGCAAAAAAGCGTTTGCCTTTGTCGGCGGGTCCCGCAGCCACCACTACCAGCATCTGTTAAAGGATCTCGGGATGGAGGTCGTTGTTGCCGGCTATGAATTTGCCCACCGCGACGATTACGAAGGCCGGCAGGTCATCCCGACCATCAAAAGCGATGCGGATTCCAAAAACATTCCCGAACTTCACCTCAAAGCCGATGAGAAGCTGTACCGGGAAGGAAACGAGTACCTGAATCTCTCAAAAGAGCAGTTTGAGGCCTTAAAAAAAGAGGTTCCGCTCAACTACTACGAAGGGATGTACCCTGATATGAAAAACGGGGACATCATGATCGACGACTGCAACCACTACGAGCTTGAGGAGTTAATTAAAAAACTCAGGCCCGATCTGATCTTCACCGGCGTCCGCGACAAGTACATTGCAGAGAAAATGGGAATTCCGGCAAAACAGATGCACTCGTACGATTATGCCGGGCCCTATGCGGGATACAACGGCGCGATCAACTTCGCAAACGATGTTGCCCATACGCTGACAACGCCGGCCTGGAAGATGATTGTGCCCCCCTGGGAACGAATCGAAGAACCCGATACAGGAAAACAGGAAGGTGCGAACGATGCTTGAATGCGTGCCCGAAGGAAAAACCGAACACACAACCGGCAAGATCAACCCGGCAAAAACCTGCCAGCCGATCGGTGCCATGTATGCATCCCTTGGGATCCACGGGTGCCTCCCGCACAGCCATGGTTCGCAGGGCTGCTGTGCGTACCACCGTATGCACCTGACCCGGCATTTCCGTGACCAGGTGCTTGCCGCCTCAAGTTCGTTTACCGAAGGGGCTTCGGTCTTTGGCGGGGCGAGCAACCTGAAAACCTCGATCAAGAACATCTTTAAGATCTACAACCCGGACATCATCGCGGTCCACACGACCTGCCTGTCCGAAACGATCGGGGACGATATCCCAAACATCATCAAGCAGTCCGAGATCCCCGAGGGAAAGATCGTCATCCACACCAACACCCCCAGTTACGTGGGTTCGCACATCACGGGATTCTCCAATATGTGCAAATCCATGGTTGCGTACCTGGCAGAGGCACAAGGTGAGACCAAAAAAGAGCAGGTCAATGTCATCCCGGGGTTTGTAAACCCCGGCGACATGCGCGAGATCCGGCGAATCGTCACTGCGCTTGGGGTAAAACTCGTCATGTTCCCGGACACCTCCGGTGTCCTTGACGCACCGCTGACAAGCAAGTACCAGATGTATCCCGAAGGCGGCACAACCATTGCCGAGATCCGGGACTCGGGCAACTCCGAAGTTACCCTTGCCCTTGGTGCATTCGCATCGAATGCGGCAGCCGACCTCCTCCAGGAGAAATGCGGCGTTACCGGTATCCCCTTAAAACTCCCCATCGGCCTGAAAGCCACCGATGATTTCATCATGGCCGTAAAGGACTGGTTCGGTGCAGATATCCCAAAAGAGATCGCGATCGAGCGCGGCCAGGTCATCGATACGCTGATCGACACGCACTTCCACTACCAGGGAAAGACGGTGGCGATCTTTGGCGACCCCGATCATGTGATCGCAATGACCGAGTTTGTCATCACCATGGGCATGGTCCCGAAGTACGTCCTTACCGGGACGCCGGGAAAAGAGTTCGAGGCAACGGTCACAAAGATGCTCGACGAAGCGGGCATAACGGGAAGCAGGGTCAAAGCCGAGGGCGACCTTTTCGAGCTTCACGAATGGATCCGGGAGGAAAAAGTCGATCTGATGATCGGGACAACCTACGGGAAGTACATTGCACGGACCGAGGACATCCCGCTTGTCCGGTTTGGCTTTCCCATTCTTGACCGGGCCGTCCACCCGCTCATGCCCGTGGTTGGCTACCGGGGCTGCCTGCGCTTGATCGAGCAGATCAGTAACGCATTTCTCGAACGCCGCGACCGCGATGCCCTTGACGAGGACTTCGAACTGGTCCTGTAGATCTCAAGGAAAAAAGAACGCACAACAGAAAGGAGGTGACTATTCACTATGGAAGAATCATGCACGCTTCCGCGGGCTGCGACCGCGTGTATCGCCGAGCGCCAGGACTCCATCCAGACCGCGGGAAAAAGCCGGACCCGCATTCACTGTGCTGATGACAGCCTTGCCGGCTCGGTCAGCCAGCGGGCCTGCGTCTTCTGCGGAGCCCGGGTGGTCTTAAACCCGGTGACCGACGCGGTCCACCTGATCCACGGGCCTGTCGGCTGCGCTACCTACACAATGGATATCCGGGGAAGCCTCTCAAGCGGTTCGGAACTGTTCCGGACCAGCTTCTCTACCGACATGAAAGAAAAAGACGTCATCTTTGGCGGCGAAAAAAAGCTTGCAGCCTGCATCGACGAGGTGGTAGAGAAGTACCATCCACCGGCCGTATTTGTCTATGCCACCTGCGTCTCGGGCATGATCGGCGACGACATTGTTGCCGTCTGCAAAGCCGCATCCGCCCGGCATAATACCGATATCATCCCGGTTGAATCGAGCGGGTTTATCTCGGGAAACAAGGTAGTCGGGTACCGTGCCGCGGCCGAAGCCCTCCTCCGGCTTATCCGGCCAAAAGAGGGCGGGACTATTGAAAAAACACAAAAGATCAATTTCCTTGGCGAGTACAATCTCGGCGGAGAAAAATGGCTGGCCGAACGGTACCTGCGGGAGATAGGCATTGAGATAAACGTTGCCTTTACCGGCGATTCCACGGTTGCGGCCTTAAAACGGGCACCGTCTGCCTGCCTTAACCTTGTCCAGTGCACCGGCTCCATGCACTGGGTGGCCCAGAACCTCGAGCGTACCTTCGGGACGCCGTACATGGATGTGAACTTCTTTGGGCCCGAGAACACGGCCGAGAGCCTGCGCAGGATCGCTGCGTTCTACGATGACACGGCCATGATGGAACGGGCCGAGGCGCTGATCGCCCGGGAGATGGCCCGGATCCGGCCGGCCATTGAGAAGTACCGGGCCCGGCTGCGGGGGAAACGCGCTGCGATCTACGTGGGCGGGGCCTACAAGGCCATTGCGATCATCCGCCAGCTCCGGGGCCTCGGGATGGAGATCGCGCTTACCGGCACCCAGACCGGTAAAGCCGACGAGTACGAGAGCATGAGCCGGATCCTCTCCGAAGGAACGATCATCATCGATGACGCTAACCCGGCAGAACTGGAAAAATTCCTTCTTGAAAAACACGTTGATGTCATGATCGGCGGGGTCAAGGAGCGCGTCCTTGCCTACAAACTCGGGATCGGCTTTGTCGACCACAACCATGACCGGAAAGACGGCCTTGCCGGCTTTGAAGGCGCAGTCCGGTTTGCCCGCGAAGTGTATGTCACCACCTGCTCGCCGGTCTGGGAACGCGCCCGGTCCCCGGCCCCGGGAGGAGAAGCGCATGCCCGGTGAAAATGCTGCCCCGGTACCGGGCCGGGCAAAACAGGTCAATGAGAACCAGTGTAACATGTGCATGCCCATCGGCGGTGTCGTGGCATTCAAGGGGATCAAGAATGCGATGGTGCTCGTCCATGGCTCGCAGGGGTGCAGCACGTACATGCGCCTGGCCAATGTCGAGCACTTCAATGAGCCATTTGACATCGCGTCCTCGTCCTTGAACGAGAAACAGACGATCCACGGAGGCGAGGCAAACCTCAAAAAAGCCATGGACAATGTCATCAGGGTGTACCAGCCCAACGTCCTTGGAATCTTAACGACCTGCCTTGCCGAGACCATGGGCGAAGACCTCGACCGGATCGTCGCCTCCTACATTGAAGAAAAAAAGATCGCCGGGATCGATATCATCCCGGTCCCGACGCCCAGCTACAGCGGTACGCATGCCGAGGGGTTCTGGGCGGCCGCCCGGGGGATTGTTGCCTACTATGCACGTCCCGCATCATCCCACCGGCGCATCAACGTGATAATCCCGAACATCAGCCCGGCCGACATCCGCGAGATCAAACGTATCCTCGGACTCATGGGCCTTGAGTACACGCTGCTCCCGGACTTCTCCATGACGCTTGACCGCCCGTTTGGCGGGAAATACCAGAAGATCCCGACCGGGGGAACCCCGGCAGAACGGATAGCGGAGATGCCGGGAGCCCCGGTAACAATCCAGTTTGGGACAACCTGCCCTGACAGCCTCTCACCCGGCCGGTATCTCGAACAGGAGTACAATGTCCCGCTCGTGAACCTCCCCCTCCCGATCGGCCTTGGGAATGTGGATCTCTTTGTTGAGACCCTTGCGAACGTCAGCGGGAATCCCGTTCCCGAAGAACTCGCGCTCGAACGGGGCTGGCTCATTGACGGCATGGCGGATTCCCACAAGTTCAATGCCGACGGGAGGCCGGTGGTCTATGGCGAACCGGAGCTCGTGTACGCGTTTTCGATGGCCTGCGCAGAGAACGGGGCCATGCCGGTGGTCATCTCGACCGGCTCAAAAAACAGCCTCCTTAAAGAACGGCTCGCACCGCTCGTCCTCAATGCGGACGAACCTCCGGTCGTTCTTGAGGAAGCAGACTTTGCGGCCGTTGCCGCTGCGGCGCTCGGGGCTGAGGCAAATATAGCGATTGGGCACTCCGGGGGAAAACTGCTTACCGAGCGGTACGGCATTCCCCTTGTCCGGGCCGGTTACCCGATCCATGACCGGATCGGCGGCCAGAGGATCCTGTCGGCCGGCTACCGGGGAACGCTCGCGTTTCTCGACCGGTTCACCAACACGCTGTTAGAACACAAGTACGCCACGTACCGCCAGAAGATCAAAGAAGAACTCTGCACAGCAGAAGGAGTGTAATACCTATGCAAAAACCAAAACACCATATCTTTGTCTGTACCAGCTCCCGTGCAAACGGGCAGCAGAAAGGATTCTGCCACTCAAAAGAGGGGGTTGCCATCATGTCGCGCTTTATGGAAGAGATTGAAGAGCGGGATTGCGGCGGGGAAGTATTCCTCTCCAACACCGGCTGCTTTGGGATCTGCGACAAGGGGCCGGTCGTGGTCGTGTACCCGGACAATGTCTGGTACGGCGCCGTGACGCCGGATGACGTGACCGAGATCATGGATACGCATATCGAAGGCGGAAACGCTGTCGAACGGCTCGTGATCTAAAGACCGGTAACCCTGAAAAATTCGAACGGGAGACACGATGGCAGAAGAGATTGCAGTAATCCTTGGGGAAGACGGGACTACCGGGACGCCTGGCGAACCGGGTGTCCTTGCGGTCTATGCCCAAGAGGCCGGCACGTGGAAACGGGTACGGGAGATGCCGCTTGCTGTCGATCCTGCGCAGGGGCTCAAAGGGCTGCGGGCAATGGCCGCCGGGATCCTTTCCCATCTTGGCAATTGCCGGATCGTGGTGACCCGGTCGGCAAGCGGGGCGCTGTATTTCGAGCTTGAGAAGGCCCGGTGCGCACTCTGGGAGATCGCGGGCCGGCCCGAAGAGTTCCTCGATCAGGTCTGGGCCGATGAAGAAAAGGAGAGAGCCGCTGCCAGAACACCTGCGGCAGCTGGTATTCCAAAACCCATAGAAAAGACCCCGGGGAACTTCTTTATCTCGATAAAAGAGGTCCAGGGAAAACGCCCGGACCTCTCAAGCAAGCAGGTCCTCCAGCAGTTCATCCAGTGCGGGGGATTTCTGAACCTTGAGATCGTCTGCAGCCACGTTCCTCCCTGGATCGAGATTGAGGCGGAACGCCGGGGATATACGCTCGAAACCGAACAACTCGGAAAAGATTCGGTAAAAGTCCGGCTCACCACCAATGCCGGGCGGTGAGCTACGGGATGAGAGTTCTCGTCCTTGCGGGCATCAGTACGGCCCGGAACCTTCTAGATCCCGTGGGTCTGGATAAATGTTGCAACCATCTCGCCTGCCCCTGTTGCAAACATCTGGACTGCAAGTCCAAGGAGGAGTACCCCTACAAGCCGGGCAACAATTTCCAGTCCCTGTTTCCCGAGAACCCTCGTGATTGCATCGGAGGCAAGATTGCAGGCAATAATAATGATGCAGATGATGGCAGTAACGCCGATGGCCGCTGCAAGGAATCCTCCGGTCAGGGCATCGTTACCGTAAAGAACTGAGACCGCGATCGTCCCTCCGCCAATGTAGATCGGGAAGATCAGGGGAATGAATATTTTCGGGATGTACGCTTCGGCCGCTTTCCAGCAGGTGAGCCCGGTCTCGGAAGAGGTGGCGGCATGCACCTGCTCGGTGCGGGTGCCGCTGATCATCGAAAGGGCAATGATCATCAGGATAATTGCGCCGGCAATTTCAAAGGCGGGCATCGACACCCCGAAAAACGAAAGTACTGCCGAGCCAAAAAACATGCAGAGAAGAACGGTCACAAAAATGACCGGGCCGAGAAGTACGGCAACCGCCTGGCGGGTACGGGGTGACGGGATCTCGGACGTGTACATGATAAAAAAGGGGATGTTCCCCACCGGGTTGATAATGGCAAAGAGTGCAGCAAGAGAGGTTACAAAAAAAGTTCCCTGATCCATATAAAGCCATGAACAGGGCATCATAAGAATATTTTGGTACGAACTGCCCGTCTTGCCCTTTTACCGGGGAAATGAAAAGAAGAATCCTTCGTGCAGGTTTTTTGCCGGGGGCAAACCGGAAGATTTCCGTTTGTAATAAAGAAAATTACTGAAACGGTCCCCTCCATTGATCCTTGTGAAATAATCCGGAGAAGGGCACATGCATCCCAAAACCAGGGAACTATCGCCAGCATCTCATGCATTCCATCAGAAACTGCCGTGGTGCAGTTTCCTGATCGCAGCTACGGTCCTTAAAATCCCTTGTCCCATTCCTCTAGAAAATGCACCGGCGAAAAAGAGTGAGGCCACATCCGTATTATTGCTGTGTCTCCTCCGCCGGCTCGTACAGCCACCGCCGCTCCGGTTCCATGGCATCAAGATTCTGCCGTGCCTCTTTTGGGGATACCGCGTGACAGGAACCGTCTGCATCCTGGACAACAACGCCTCCCTCCATTACCATCCTGTACCGTTTCCCGCGGATCGCAGGATCGCGGTGGCAGACCAGCTGGCAGAATGAGCAGGAATAATCCAGCGCATAGCCGGGCCTAAATGAGATGTAAAAGATTTGATCGGGAAGTGTCCGTCCAAGGTATGCGGGCATGGCCCGGGCCATTGCCTGCGGGAGTTCCTCATCTTTCTCCGGAACCGGGTACCGCGATGGCGACCAGTTGGACCAGTTCCCGGACCGGTCAAGCCCCCCAATCCCCCCGCAGACGTACCCGCACCGGGAATATGCTCCGCGTTTTGCGTACGAAAATTCGCGGTCCCCAAGACGCACCGTTACCCTCGCGTCCGGGGAGATGAACCCGGACGGGCAGACTGCCCGGCACAGCCGACAGTCATTGCAGTAGTTTTCTCCTGCGGGAAGCGGATCGGTGGGCGCAAGTTCTGCCTCGGTAACCACCGATCCAAGGACAATGGCCGATCCGTAGTCACGCGTGATCACGTGGCCTGAGTACCCGAAATGCCCGATCCCGGACCGGACCGCGAGGTAACGGTGTGAGATAAGGGGAATACGATCGGCATAGGTTACGCCGTTCCCGTTCCGGTACTGGAAATTCGCACAGACCGGGACCGAGGCGTACCCGATCTGGGTAAGGAAATTGGCCATCTCCAGTGCAATCCCGTTGGCGAGAGTGGTGGCACGGATCTTGTTTTTGTTGAACGTCTCGTGGTCCTTTTTTGCCAGGTACCGCTCAAGTGCGGCTTCATCGAGCGCAATCGCAAAACAGATCGCAGACTGCGCTGTCGGTAGAACCTGCGTGAGATCGGCAGAAGGCGGTCCCCCGGCCAGTGTCTTGCAGGTTGCTATCCCGGAAAGATCTGCTCCCAGCCTTTTTGGCATCTCCAGCATCAGTTTGTTCAGGTCTGTTGTTGGCACAGGTCTCCTCCTCTCTGGTAAAAGAACCGGATACGGATGCATGGGGCATGTTGCCACTTATACCTGAGTGTCAGGAAAGTGTACAAATCCCTGTTTTGTGCAGAAAAATGACCGGGAATCCGGCAGGGATCCGGATTTTTCTTTGTAATCTGGGTTGTGTCCCGGGAGATTTGCATAAAAAAAAGGAGGAGATCGGTGCCCTTTTGGGCACCATGAGGGATGGGGCTGGTGCATGATGGCGGGGCATTGCTGCGCCGGGGGAATCGTTATTGAGCCTACATTGTTTTTACTTTGCGTGCAACCTCCCGGCCCAGTTCGTACAATTTTGCGAGTTCTGCTGCATCGGGCTTGTACAGCACTTCATATCCGTCGTTGATTGTCTCGATGCCGGCTTTCTTAAGCCCCTCGGTGACGATCTTAATTGCGCCACCCTGGCCGCCATGCGATCCGAAGGCAAACCCGATCTTTTTAGCGGTCAGCCTGCCGGGGCGGACACCGTGCAGGTACGAGAGGAAGTCGGCCACGGTCGGGTACACTTCATCCTGGAGCGTGGGAGAACCAACGAGAACCGCCTTTGAATCAAGAATCTCGGTGACTACGTTGCTCCGGTGTGTTCCTTCGAACCTCCCGTCCTTGAGCATGCAGACTTTCACCGCAACGCCTTCGGCCATGACGCCTTCGGCCAGCATCTGGGCCATCATGTCGGTAGAGTGATGCATGGTATCATAGACTATGGTCACTTTATTCTTTGCAACGCCATGCGACCAGTTCACGTATGCTGTGATGATGTCGCCGGCATATGATCGCCAGATGATCCCGTGGCTCGGTGCGACCATGGAGATAGGGATGCCGAGTTTGGTGACCTCGTCAAGTTTCTTTAATACTTTGGGCGCGAGGGGAACTATCAGGTTTGCAAAGAACTTCTGCGCATGGGCAAAGGATGCTTCTTTTCCCAGTTCGTCATCGAAACGTTCGCAGCCGGCAATGTGCTGGCCGAAGGCATCGTTTGGGAAGAGTATCTTGTCCTCGGCGAGATAGGTGAACATGGAGTCGGGCCAGTGGAGCATCGGGGCTTCGACAAACACCAGTGTTTTTCCGCCCAAATCGATCTTGTCCAGGCTTTTTACGGTCTTGAAGTTCCAGCCCTTGGTATCGTAGTACTTTCCAAAACCGGTAACCGCTGCTTCCGTACAATAGATCGGGACACCCGGAAGGAGTTTGGTGAGCATCGGGAGCGCTCCCGAGTGATCTTTTTCCACGTGATTTGCTACGATGATGTCGATCTTCTTTGGATCAATAATATCCTTAATCCGCTCCATCATCTGGAATTCATGGCCGGGATAGGTATTGTCGATGAGTGCGGTATGCTTCTTTCCTACCACAAGATAGGCATTATATGTCGTGCCCGGCAGGGTATAACCGTGGTAGTCGCGCAGGTTCCAGTCAATGGCACCTACCCAGTAGACGCCTTCTGCTAATTTTGTTGCTTTCATGGCAGTTCACCATTTGTTCTATCAAATACGAACATTCTATTTGTTACGAACAGATTATATATCTAGTTTGCGTTTAGTGATATAGACAAATCTGCGGGAGTACTTCATGTCAGGAGAAAAGGAATCCGAACAAGAGTGCCGCCCTGATGCTACACCGGCCGTGGGCCTTTTTGCAACACCGTCCGGTATACGGGCAGTGCAGTCACCGGCGCGTGCGAAGATTCTTTCCGTGCTTGCTGAGCACGAACTGCCCTTTGACGAGATTGTCCGGCAGTCGGGGAAAGCAAAGTCCACGGTCTCGGTGCAGCTCCAGGGACTCGAACATGAAGGGATTATAATCGGGAGGAGGAATCCCGAAGATTCCCGCAAGAAACTCTTCTCCATTTCCTCACCACTGGTTGGGAATCTTGCCGGTGTCCGCCCGGATCTCAAAGAGACCCCGGAGGGTCTCGCCCGGCTGGTGGCCGGCCCGAATCCGTTCCGGTTCTACCGGCTGATGTTCCGGACGATCCGGGTCTCGCTTCTTTCTGAAGGGATCAACATCGACCCGGTGCTCAGGAATGCAGGGTACGAGGTCGGTGAGCGGATCTATTCGGCCCTTGCGGCCCCGGGCCTTGAAGAGATCCTGGAAAGGACCACAAAATTCTGGACCAAAAATAACCTTGGCACTCTTGAAGTGGAGAGTACCGGGCCACTGGTGATGAGGGTGTATGACTGCTTTGAGTGCGGGAGCCTGCCGGAGCTTGGGCGCCCGGCCTGTGCCTTTGACTCCGGGATTCTCCAGGCAATATTTACCCGGCATTACCGGAAACCCCAGCAGGTGGATGAGACAGCCTGTTATGCGATGGGCGACGATCACTGCCGGTTCGTGATTGCTCCGGGAACTCCCGGTATTGCTCCATCGGCATAACGATCTTCACCAGAACGGTTTTTTATTATTGTGCCGGGCCGGATCAACCGAAAACATCCTATCCCGGCAGACCGGATATCAACCGGTAAGTTACATTGTGCCCGGGGGTTTTCCCATGCCATACACTGTTATCCTGATCTCTCCTGAAGAAAAAGAACATCTTGACGGGTGTTGTGCCCCCCGGGTGCGGTACGAGATCAAATCCGAGATCTTTGGGTGCTGCATCAAGCTCCTCACCGATGAGAAAGCCCTTGCCGAAACATGGCAGGAGAACTTCTCTCCCATGTCACAGGCCATCCGCTCGCACGGCCGGCTTTACGTATTCCGCGACCCTTCGATTGCGGAGAATACCGTGCGGTTTGACCCGTATTCCAAGACCGTGTTTCTCTTTAACTTCTCCTACTATGGCTGGATCAAATCGATTGCACTTGGCCTGTGCGGGGATATTCTTGAAGACGAGCACGGGATCTTCTCGATCCACGGGGCCTGCGTGGACGTGTACGGCAGAGGGCTCGCGCTCGTCGGGGTCTCAGGCGCGGGAAAGACCACGCAGACCTATGGCCTCCTCCGGGACCCGCATACCCGGATCATCTCGGACGACTGGTTCTTTGGCCGGGTTTTTGGCCCCGAAATCCTAGCCTACGGTTCGGAGCGCAACTTCTATATCCGGCAGGATCTCTCCGCGATCTGGAAGGAGTTTGGCGGTCTCGTGGCAGCAAACGAGTACGATGCGGACGGCCGGGCCGTGGCAGATATCCGCTGGGTGGTGGGGAAGGGCCGCCTTCTCCCACTCACCACTCTTGGGACGATCGTTATCCTTCACCATGATCCTTCCGATCCCCGGATCCTCTGCCGGATGGAAAAGGATGAGACACTTGCTCTTTTTACCCAAAACGGGTACTTCAACCCGCACCTGCTGGTGCGGGATGCCCGAAAGACTGCGATCCGCGACCGCTCCCTTGGTGAGCTTCTCGACCGGACAGACTGTTACCTGCTCAACACCACCGGGACGCCAAAAGAGACACAGGAGCAGATCAGGAATATTATCGGGATAAAAACTGAGTAAAACGGCAGGACCGGGAAAAATAGTGCAAGGGGGATAAGGAAGTTATTCCCCCCATATAGGCAGAAGGGGAAATCCCCGGCAACGTCCGATTCCTGTGAGCGGTACTGACGGGTTATCTATCAGACCGGGCGGACCGTGCAAAAAAAAGACAACCTTCAAATATCTGCCCGGGCAGAGTTCACATATAAATTTTGAGGTACTTGTTATGACTGATACTGCTGTTTCCCCTGCTTCGGTGCAACCGTGCGATTGGTTTACTTCCGGCTTCCATCCCTGGTGGCTCCTGCTCCTGTGGGGACTGCTCTCCCTTATCATCGGGATCATGTTCCTGTCCTCTCCGGGCATCACGACCATTGTCTTTGTCACCTTCCTTGGCGCTTACTGGCTGGTAAGCGGGATCTTCTCGCTTGCGAGCCTTGCGATTGACCGGACAGACATGGGCTGGAAGATTCTCCTTGCGGTCCTCAACCTGATCGCCGGTATCATCGTTCTTACCTACCCGCTGTACAGTACTGTTCTCCTCCTGACGTTCCTTGTCATCCTTGTCGGGGTCTGGGCCTGCATTACCGGGGGCGCCCACCTGTACGTGGCATTTGCCAAGAAGGATGCAGGAAATGGTGTCCTTGGGTTTATCAGTCTCCTCTTTGGGATCCTGCTGTTGATCTTCCCGCTCATCTCGGCAGTGCTTGTGCCGTTTATCGCCGGGATCTTTGCGATCGTCATCGGCTTTGCCGCTATCGTTGCCGCGTATGGCGCAAAAAAGGTCGTGGATGCTGCACCGGCAGCGTGACCGGATCCACCACGTTTTTTTTCTTTTGCCCGGGGTCAGTACCCGGTAGCGTAATACCAGCCGTTTTCTTCCCGCACATGAACGGGGACCGAGAAAAGCCCGCCGATCCTTTCATCGGTCAGCATTTCAGTTTTCTTTCCATCGCCAAAGACCCTGCCGTCCTTCATCATCACAATTCGGGAGATCTCCGGAATGATATCGTGGAGGTTATGGGTCACAAGGATGATCCCGGTTCCCGATTGGGCAACCGCCCGAAGAGCCTGCCGGAAGGTATGCAGGGCAAAGAGATCGAGGCTGCTTGTCGGCTCGTCAAGGAGGAGGGTCTTTGGCCCAAATGCAAGGGCCCGCCCGATCAAAAAGCGACGTGCTTCGCCGGAAGAGAGCGTATTCATGAGCCGGCCTGACAGGTGATCGATCCCAAGGAGCCGCTCAATTTCTTTGGCCCTCTCCTCCATTGCCGGTGTAATCTCCCGGTTGAACAGGCCGATGCTGGAAAAGAACCCCGAGAGGATGACCTCGCGGCCGGTAAGGGGGCGCGTGAACGTGTACTGGAGATCGTTTGAGACGATCCCGATATGCGACCTGAGGGCAAAGACATCCCAGACATCTGCGCCCCGGAACCGGAATGTGCAGGGCTCTTTTGAGATCACCGGATAGTACTCGCGGGTGATGGCTTTTACAAGCGAGGACTTTCCTGCACCGTTTGGCCCGAGGATCGCGGTGTTCTCACCTTCATAGAGCGTAAGGGACAAAGAATCGAGCGCCCGTACATCGCTCCGGGTCACGGTTACGTTTTCAAACTCGATAAGCGGCAATCCCCGGTCCGGGCTGCATGCAGTACCGTGTGGCATCGTACTCCCTTAGTGTGGAATCACTGTTTTTCTTTCCCGGCTGATATCCGTTCCCACGCCCCGGCACAAGGACTATCTGGGACGGGCACTTAAGATCGTTACCTATGCCAGACCCGATTCAGCGCCCGCCCGGCGCCGGGCAGGAGTTCATGGAGCGCACGAAATACCGGTGCCTGGGCCGGTCCGATCAGGAAAAGGGTATTCCCCAGCCTCCGCTTGAACTCCCGCCGGCACCCGGTCTTCCGGTCATCGATCTTGTAAAACCTGAAGACATTGTAATCCCCCCACTCGATCTCAGGGCCGCGATTGAACGCCGGCACAGTGTCCGGTTGTACCAGAGGGAGCCGATCAGTCAGGAGGAGCTCTCGTTTCTTCTCTGGTGCACGCAGGGTGTCCGGTATGTGCACGGCAGCGCTGCTACCTTCCGCACTGTCCCGTCGGCCGGGGCACGCCACGCCTTTGAGACGTACCTGCTGGTAAACGATGTCAGCGATCTTGAACCGGGCCTGTACCGCTACCTGGCTCTCTCCCACCGACTCCAACAGATACCCTCAGACCCGGATATCCACATCAAAATTGCCCATGGCTTTATGGACCAGGACTTTGTCATGCGCTGCTCTGTGGCCTTCCTCTGGACGGCGGTTTGTTACCGGATGACCTGGAGGTACGGCGAGCGCGGGTACCGGGACCTGCACCTCGATGCCGGCCATGTCTGCCAGAACCTGTACCTTGCAGCAGAAGCGATCGGCTGCGGGGTCTGTGCCCTTGCAGCGTTTGATGATGACCTGATGGCCGCGATCCTTGGGATTGACGGGACCGGACAGTTCATGATCTACGGTGCAACCGTGGGAAAGACCTAAAGAAAGGGCAATGACAAAACCGTGTGACCCGCCGCACAATTGCTGCAGCAGGCAAAGGAGGGGAGATTATTTTGGGGAACTGACAGCCGCAAGGGCATCGGATACTGTTGCATAGATGGAGAAGATGGTAGTGAAGCCGGCAAGATTCATCACCTTTTGCACCTCGACCGACAAGCCACAGAGCACGAACCGGTCCCCGTTGCTGTGCAGTTTCTTTGCTGTGGCCAGAAGGACGCGCAGGCCCCCGCTGGAGATATAAGCAAGCCCGGAGAGGTCGAGAATAATCTGCCGCTCGCCCATGCCGATATGGCTGTTTATGGCGCCCTCGAATTCCCCGGCTGTTGTGGCGTCAATGCGTCCTTTGACCGAGAGAATAGCAGCCGTATCGTGTTTGGCCACGGTAAGGGTAAATGTTGTTTCGGGAAGGTCCATGGGGATCACTCAGAGGTGGGGCAGGTACAGAGGTGTCTCCTCTACACATATCATTTCCGGGTACAGATAATCTTTCCTTTTGTGGATGCGGCATAAGCCGGCTTTTTATGGGTTTATAAAAAACTATGATCTCATAAGGATACTACCCTCCATGCAGATTCCTGTAACCGCAGAAAGCCGGCATACCGGGTCATATATTACGGAGGCGCAGATGTGCCTGCCCTAACCGAGTTTGTCATACCGGCCCGGCTCGAAGCCGTACCCGGGGTTGCTGTCGCGATTGAAGAGTTCATGAAGGGGACCGGTTTTTCCGTCCAGGCAATTCTTGATATCCAGCTTGCCCTTGAAGAGGTGATTGCCAATTCCGTTGAACACGGGTACCAGGGAAGCGAGGGTGAGATTGCCATTTGTTGCGAATTCCGTGATGGTGTCTTAACCGTGGAGATCAGCGATCGTGCACCGGCGTTTAACCCTCTTGTTGTGGCTGACCCGGATATCACCTCCCCGCTTGAGGAGCGAAAGATTGGCGGGCTTGGCATCTATCTTGTCCGGCAGGTGACCGATACTGTTGCCTACCGGTACAACGAAGGAAAAAATATCCTGACTCTCACCAAAAAGAAGGATCGATAAGGAAGGGGGTCAGGAAAAATAGAGGGGTTAGGGCTCGCGCACAATCTCCTGGATATACGCAACGCCGATCTTTGCGCGCCGGAGCCGGGTGCTGTCCAGCAGGTGGCGCATATCCACAAACGTGGCATCGTTTACGATCTTTTTTACCTGGGTATTGAGATCAAGCGAAGCATCGAAGGGGACGCCGCGGAATACTACCCCGTGGTTGTGGAGATATGTGGCTTTTGATGCTGCCCGGCTCGCCGGGTTTGCATAATACAGCGCATCGAGATCCTCAGGCTGGAAGCCGGTAATGCTTGCGGCAAGATCGATCCCAAAGCCAAAACTCACCAGCGTATCGCCCTTATAGGACATGCCGGTGTCGGATGCCATCCACTCGCCGGAGATGGCCGGATCCATGATCGTGGCAGTGCCGGGCAACCCGGTGCCTGCAACCGGGGCCTTCTTGATCCCGGAGCTTGCAAGACCATCGATCACGCCCCAGATCGCAACCGCAACCACTCCCTTGTAACTCTTGATTCCCCGATCCCTGGCACCGGCAAAGATCATCCGGTATATATCGGCAATGCTCACGCTCTTTCCCTCTTCGACAGAAAGCGCCAGGTACTCGTTGAACGGGCCGTCCAGGGTCACGTTATAGCCTGTGTACACCGGTACATCAGCCTCCGCATCGAGAGGTGTGAGAAAATCGGGGGTATTATTCCCATCGGTAGGCAGCCAGACCATGGAGCCGTAGAGCGTGATCATCTCACCAAGAAGCAGCATTGCATCCTTTTTGTCTGCCCCAAGCGCCCCGAGGCCCAGTGAGTACGTAATCTCGGAGAACTTCCTGGTTTTTATATCCGCCTCGGTGAGCTTAGCGTGCAGCACCTTTGAAAGATCGCCCGTGATCCGGAGCACGGGAGGGCTGGTCATCCAGCCGGGCTCGATGGTAAGGGAGATCCCTTCTTCCTCGATCTTTTTGTAAAAGATCTCGTTAAAGAGTGTCGGGTTCCTGCGTTTCTTGCGTATATCGTCAACCGCCGCATCCGTAGTCGGGAATATCTCAAGGATGGTCGAGAACCCTGCCATATCCAGCACTTTTTTTGGGTATTCCCCAACCGCAGCTAAGGCAAAGCGCCCGTTCCTGCGTTTCATCTCCTTTTTGAGCATGTTGAACGTGCGCAGCCCGCCGCTGGAAAGATACGTGGTTCCGGACAGGTCCAGTACCAGTTCCTTATCATCGTCATGCAGTGCGCCCTTGATCCATTCATCCAGCTGCTGGGCGCCAAACGCATCCAGCCGTCCGTTGATAAAGAAGACAAGCACGCCTTCTTTTCGTTCGCTCCTGGCTTCCATGGTTCTCCAGCCTTCTCTCCGTAATAATACTTCATGCACCCGGAGTTTATAATGTTCGTATCTCGTTTTTTTACGAGCGGCCTTTAAAAAAAGGATCAGGTGCCGGCCAGGTCAAAGACAAGAAGCGGGCGGCCTGCGGCATCGGAAACAAAAATCTGTCCGGACCGGAACCGGAGGCCGGATGCACGGGTAAGGTCGCTGAAGTAAAGCGAGGTGGCGTTTCCTGTCCCGGGATCATCGCAGGAACCGGATATAATGCTGCCATCAGAGATATGGATAGAGGTCGCATTCCGCACGTACTGGTAGGAATAGGCAGTGCAGCCGCTCATCCCCCTCAGGGTGCCGTCGCCCGGCAGGCCAAAGGAGATGTTGGATCCCGCCCCGTCTTTTACCGGGACCATGGTCCCCTGTGCATCTGCGTACGAAGAAAGCGTCCATTGTGTATCTGTCAGGTTAACCTCAATGGGATGGGTAATGCCCTGGACCTGGCCGTAGAGGATCATGAGAAGCAGGATACCGATCATTGCCATGACCGCCCAGAACCACGGGCCCATGGGTGCCGGTGGCAGGATCACCGGCTCTTCTTCCAGTTCTTCGAAAGCAGTCTCCTCATCGTCATCCATATCAGTACAACATGCCCTGCAGCACAATTAAGTGTTCGCGGATCCGCGTGCTGTGATTTGGAAGAAAGGAAAAGTGTCTGCTCGTTCCTTAGTTTTCCATGTCCCGGAGCACGTCAGCAAGTTGGGGCCGGGACCTCGAAAGCACATCGGTGGTTATCCTCCAGAGAATCCGGGGGCGGCTGGCAGGATCGGCCCGGGAGATTGTGTCTTCCAGCGCATCAAGATCTTTCCAGGGAACAAGCAGGTATTTTACCCGTACAATGGTGGAGATCTCACGATCGTACGCTGTAATAGCACAGATATACCCCGTAATAGTGGTCTGGGCCTTATAGTCCTGGCAGAAATCCTCGTACCGGTACTTTTCGGCAAGATCGGCAGCCTGATCGATCGCGGCAATAATGCCACGCAGCTGCCTGCAGGTGTCCTGTTTTTTCATGGTTACTAATGTCCGGAACTGACCCCGTCCTGCGGCAGCAGGTGCCTTCTCTTCTGGGGAGGAGGAATGGCCCTGTTCGCGCGGCAGGGGATCCCGGATACCTGCGTGATGTTGGAAAAGAGCGGCCAAATACTTTCTGAGGCTATTGAAACGGCGTATATTTCCCAGTGGTCATTCTCCCCCGTCACCTGGTGCAACCCCGTTAGGGCCGCATTTTTTTGCGCTTTTTTAATAGGAAAGAACCCCAAGTACAGGTATGGATTTTGCCACTGTCAGGAAATGGGTGATCTTCTTTCTGGGGATCCTTATTGCCATCGTTATAGCCAATGCGCTCTCGAATCTGATCACTGCTTACACCGGTCTTTCCGGCTGGGTGAACTTTGTGGTGGGCTTTGTCCTCTATGCGGTCATCTTCTTTGCCATCCTTTACGTGCTGGAAAAAGCCATTGGTATAGAATTTTTTGGGTTTGGGCGCGAATAAGGGCACATCATTGCAGCCAATTTTTTCCGGGAAGCCTGTATTTAAGGGAAAATATGCCCTGGCAGGGCCCGGTGCGTGATCGATAATCGCGGGGATCTAAAAAAAACCTGTAACCGGTTCTCCCGAAACGGTATACGAAACTATTAACACGATCACAGAGACGTAATTCTATGGATGCGAAAACGTCCTGCCTGCTCAAGGGGCTTGCAGGAGTTATCTTCGGCGGTCTTGCGCTGGTGGTGCCAGGGCCCCTTCTTGCCTTCTTTACCGGAATAATCCTGATCCTTCTTATTACGGGAATGGTCCTGTCTATCCTGATTGCCATCAGCTCCTCTGCAGAGGAATCATTTTTCTGGTTTTTGTGTGCAGTGGGCCTGCTCATTGTCGGGATAGTCGATCTGCTCTTCCCGGATTCGGTTTCGCTTATTTTCGCACTGGCCATTGCCGGGCTCGCATTCTATGCCGGCTACACCGGTGTAGCGTTTGCCCTGACCCGCCCGCAGACAAAATGGTATCTTGTGGGGAGCGTTGCCGCCGCTAGCGTGATCCTGTTCTCTGTTTTCCTTATATATGTCCCGTCCATGCAGTCACACCTGGTTATGACCGTTGTCGGGACAATCGCCCTTGTCCTTGGCCTTTTTGCTATCCTGACCGGAATAACCGTCAAAAACAGCGAGGAACTACCCCCGTCTCCCCGTACGCTTATCCTCAGCCGGATCAAGATAAACCCTGCGAACAAACCCGAAGAGAAATCCGGGGACCAGGTCTCCAAGTAACAATCCTGGTGCAGAGGTAATGAGCAGGCCGGCGTATGATGTCGTGGTTGCCGGTGCCGGGCCGGCTGGTTCTGCTGCCGCCCGTGCCTGTGCAGAGCAGGGGCTTTCGGTGCTCTGTGTGGAAGAGCAGGGAACCATCGGGTACCCGGTCCAGTGCGCCGGCCTCCTTTCCCGGGCAGCTTTCGAAGAATGTGCAGTTTCGCGGCGATCGATCCAGAATACCGTGACCGGCGCCCGGATCGTGCCTTCGTCCGGGCAACCTCTGACAATAAACGCCGGAGTCCCCAAGGCATATGTTGTTGACCGTGCCCTGCTTGATCGGGAGATGGCGCAGGCAGCAGCTGATGCGGGAGCAGAGTTCCGGCCCAAAACGGCGGTCTGCGGAATACAGGACGGGAAGGCGATAACCCGGGGGGCTAATGGGCATGAAGAGATTCCCTTTCGCATCCTGATCGCGGCGGATGGCCCGCGGGGTACAATAGCACGATCGCTTGGGTTTGCCCGGCCGCCGGTCTTTTTGGCCGGCATCCAGGCCGAGGGAGTTTTGCATAAGGAAATCGATCTGGTGGAACTGTACCCGGATGCATCCCCGGAATTCTTTGGGTGGGTCATTCCCAACGGTAATGGACGGGCAAGGGCCGGTCTGTGCGGGAAAGTGCAGGTCAAAGAACGCTTTGCCGCATTTCTCAAAAGAACCGGTCTTCAATCCGATCTGCACCTGGTCACCGGCACGATCCCTCTTGGTGTGATGCCTCGTACCTATGGACAACGGACGCTTTTTGTGGGAGATGCCGCCGGGTTTGCCAAACCTACCTCTGGCGGGGGGGTGTACACCGGTGTCCGGTCTGCCCGGCATGCCGCAGCGGTGGCAGCTGCCTGCTGCGAACAGGACTGCTTCTCCGATAGTGCGCTTGCAGAGTACGAGCGGCGCTGGCAGGAGGATATCGGGCGGGAACTCTCCATGGGGTACCGCCTTTTCCAGATGCGCCAGCACCTTCCGGCAGAAACTATAGACCAGATGATCCATGCAATGAGCGATCCGGCAATAGTGCAGGAAATCCTCCGGTACGGGGACATGGACCGGCCTGCAAAAATTGCCGGCATCCTGGTCCGGCATCCTTCGCTTTTCCGGTTCTTTTCGCCTCTTCTTCTTTCCGGTATTCGATCGTTTTTTTAATGAGATAAAATTTGTAAGAGCAAAAAACGGGCTTTGGAAAACTGACACGAAAATTGAGGAATTCAATCGCGCCTTTCAGCCCCTATTTTCATGACGGGACAGCCTTTTGGAAATAAAAGAGGCATTGATCTTCTGAAAGATTAGGGTAATCAGGTATATCGAAAATACTATGGTTGTGATGAAAAAACTCACCGGGTATGGCTCATAAAACGAGACAAAGAGCCCGATCCACGTTGCAATGAGCGCAATGAAAACGGATATCATTATCGCATTCAGGGGTCGTTTCGCTAACCGCTGAGCAATTGCTGCCGGTGTCACCATTAATGCAAAAATAAGGAGGACTCCGACGACCTGAACTGAGATCGATGTCGCCACTGCAACCAAAAGCATGAAAATTACTCCGAGGAAAAGGGTGGGCAGTCCTTTTGCCTCTGCCACGTCTTCATCAAGAGATGCAAATAAAAGCGGTCGGTACACGACAGCGGTTAACAAAAGAATTACCAGGCTCGCAACAAGTGTTACAAGGACATTGTTCCCGCTGATGCCCAGGATTTCTCCAAACAGGATAGAGTACGCTTCGGTTGCATACCCGCTATAGAGGCTGATGAACAGGACGCCCAGGCCAAGCATGAACGCCAAAACCGTTCCGATCTGAATATCCCGGGAAGCGGCACGCCGGCCAAGCAGCCCGATAGTAATGCCTCCCCCACTCGTAAACAGCAGGAGGCCTATGATTGGGTCGACCCCAATAAGAACGGCTCCGGCGGCCCCTGCAAACCCTATATGGGAAAGGGCATGTGCTGCAAACGACGAGCGACGGAGCACGACAAAATAGCCCACAATGCCTGCGATGATCGCAACAATTGTCCCGGCTTCAAAGGCATGCTGCATGAAGTCGTACTGCCACATCACCTGGAGATCGGATAACAGGTTAAAGCTAAAGGAAATATCAACCATAATGGCCCCGGTTTAATCGTAATGATGCTGGTTTTCTTCAGTGCCTATGACTGCGATCTGACCCCGGGAACCCCGCAGTACCTCAACCTGAACCCCGTATAACGCGGACAAGGCTTCGGAGGTCAGGACTTCATCCGGCTTCCCGATAGCAACCCTGCCGTTGGCGATATAGATCACTTTATCGAGAACCGGCAGGAGAGGATTTATGTTGTGGGCGATGAGCAACGCAGTCACATCGCGCGATCGAACCACATTATGGATAACCTGAACCAATTCCTGCTCACGCCGGATATCAAGATTCGACAGCGGTTCATCCAGTAATAGTAAATGTGGATTGCTTACCAGCGCTTCTGCAAGGAATACCCGCTGTAATTCTCCCCCCGATAATCCCCCAAGGGAACGATGTGCCAGATCTTCTGCTCCGACGGCTTTTAATGCATCAAACGCGATCTGGTGATCGTTCCGGGAAAATGGGTTCAATCCCCATTTATTGCCGGAAAATCCAAGCCGCACCAGTTCAAGGGATTCGAGCGTCGTATCGGCATCAATTACGTGCCTTTGCGGCACGTATCCGATATGCTCATTACCGCGTTTTGGCCGGGCATTAAATACTTTAATATTGCCTCGTATTGGTTGTTGTAACCCGAGAAGCAGACGAAACAGGGTCGTCTTACCCGACCCGTTGGGACCGATAATCGCAACAAATTCGCCATGTTCGATCGCAAAACTGGCGTTCTGCCAGACGGTATTTTCCTGGTATCCTGCGGTCAGGTTTTCTGCGGTGATAATCGGTGGAAGGTTGTCTTTCATGGATTAACTTCCCAGAGATTTTGCATTGAGCGCGTTCTGAAGAGAGATTAACTCTGCGTTCATCCAGTCCTGGAATGAGACATCGGGGGGTTGGATAGTCTCTGTTATACCAATAACAGGGATCCCCTGTTCTGAGGCCAGTTTCTTTATGTTATCAGTGAGCGGCGTAACTGTCTGCTGGTTATAGACAAGCACACTCACATTATCGCTCTGGAGCTGTGTTTCAAACTGGACAACACTGTCTGCCGGTGGATCGTTTCCTTCGGCCACAGCGTGAGTAAATGCCGGGGGTGAGACAAGATCCAGGCCGGTAGCGTTTGCCAGGTATTCAAAGATGGATTCGGTGGCTGCAACTTTCGTGCCCCCGAATTGCTGTTTGATCTCGCCGATCCGGTTCTGGTATTGGGACAGCGATACCTGCAGGTTGGCATAATTCTGCTCATAGTCTTTGGCATTGGACGGATCGATGGAAATAAGATCTAATTCCATCTGTTTTGTAGTCTCGTTCACGTAATCAGGGTTGTACCAGAAATGAGGATTATCGCCGTTCTGTTGTCCAATAAGATTGGCCACATTCAGCACTTTGGCATTCGGTTTGATCCCTGCCCCAATAAGTTTGTCAGCCCATTCATCGTATCCGGCACCGTTGACAACGATATAGTCTGCCGTTGCAAATGCACGCGCATTCGCAGTATTGCTTTCATACTCATGGGGATCGGCATTAGGATCTGAAACTATACTCAGCACCTGGACATGCGTCCCGCCAATCTGTGAAACCAGGCTGCCCCAGAAATTTTCAGCCGCAACAATCTGTATCTTTTGGGTTGTGTTGTTGAGAATAGAATTGGGAGGAGTCGCAACAGAATTTGACTGTGTACAACCCGCCACAATAATAAAAATAGCCATAATGATAAAAAATGTGATTCCTCCGATGGCGACATACGTTTTCGACTTCATTGTTTTCTGCCCTCTCAAGATGTATGATGTTGAGCAACTGCTTCGCTGGTTGTCCATATAATAATTATGCGAATTTTGGATATTGCCCAAAATTTAATTCAATGTTACATTCAGCCCAAAAAGATTCAAAAGCGCTTCCCTTTTCCGGAGATCATTCCTCAAGGCACCCGTCAGTATGCGTGATATCCCCGCATATCCCTTTGTTGGGATGTCCCATGGCCCGACACATCAGATCTATTGCATCCTTCGATACGAAACTCTCGAACCTTGAGACCTCAAGACATGCCTGTTCATGCGAAAGACCAAAATGCGTCATCGCCAAGGCGAGTATTCTGTGCCTTTTTATCAGGAATTCTGCTGTGATTTTTCCTTTTGCCGAAAGGGAGACCCCGTGATAGGGTGTGTAATCTAGAAAGCCGTCATCAGTAAGTTCACTCATCGTTTTTGTGATCGTCGATGGGTCCACACCAAAACCTGCGGCCATATCCTTTGTCTTTACCGGGCCGTTTTTCCCGGTAAGGAATTTGATATACTCAACTTTCTTCGGGGAAAGTTCTAGTCCGGAATCAGTGTGCATATGACTGGATTATTATGTAAAATCGATAAATGTTTGCTATTGTACCAAAATATCTTAAGAATACCTGTTCTTGTCTTGAGAATTGTTTTTAAAAACTGCCAAAATGTTGTATCCGACAAGACACTTCCTGCGTGATCGTGTATCCCGAATATCCCGGTGGGAAAATGAAATGTCCTGTATCCTTCGGCCCCTGGTTAATGGACGAGCAATGTCAGATCAAACCGGGGCTTTGAAGCGTAGAACCGGAACTTTTTTTGAGGTTACCCGTTCAGGTTGAAGAAAATAAAAAAGAAAATTATGCTTTTTTCTCGACAAGCTCGATCTCGATGCCACCAATACTGTTTGCAAAGATGTTATACAGGAAGGCAAGGATCGCACCAGCGATGAATGCCATGATCCCAAAGATGATGGGGAAGACGATGATGGAGAGAAGGCCGAGGGTCGTCAGGCCCGGGAGGCCATGCATGGCCCCGATGGCCGTGCCAAGGATGGCAAACAGGACGCCATAAATCAGGCCGAACACGATACCGAACAATGCATGGATTTTTGCCCATGAGATAATGTCAATGCTTTTGATAACCGTCATACAACGTTCCGGTGAAACTGTGCGCACCCCATGGTAAAAAGCCTTTTGAAGTGTTCTTACGGGAGGAATCTGCTCTTCCCGGTGTATTTTACGGGGATCGTTATCAGATCAGCCGCCTGTAGTTACGGCTCGTGAATTTTTTTCATCGTTCTTCGTAAACAAAGCGCCGGGCAATGTGCCGCAACCTGCAAGGGGAAACAACATAATTTCCCTGCAATGAATAATTACCCGAATGAAAAAACATGCAGTTTTCCGGTGTGTTTCCTGTTCCCGCAAACATGCCTGGTATCTGCTTAAACCAGTTACCTACTGGGTGGTTATAAAAATAGTATTCATAAATAGGGTTACACTAATATATACCGGAAAGGGTATATGCCGAATTTCCCCACCTGTTGGTACATACGGTGTTGCAACAAAGCCGGTACCGGCACAGGCGCGAGGAAAAGTTGGGAGAATCACATGAGGGGAGATAATTTTCCATGAGCAGGAGTGACGCTGAAGCGCTGATGCGGCAGGGTACCGAACTCTATGACCTGGGCCGGCACCAGGAAGCCGTGGTCATGTTTGACCGGGCCCTCACCCTCTTTCCCAAGCTGCCAAAGGCCCATTATTTCAAGGGAATTGCCCTGTATGACCTTGGGAGGTACGAGGATGCTCTCGATTCCTACGATCACGCACTCGCGCTCGACCCCTCTGATATCAACTCCTGGTACAACAAGGCAGCGACACTTGCGCAGATCGGCAGGAATAAGGAAGCGCTCGATGCCTGCGACCGGCTTATCGCGCTCCGGTTCGATAACGCGGAGGCGTGGATCCTCAAGGGAATATCCCTTTATGAACTGGGGCGATTCCGCGATGCAATATCTGCCTATGATCATGCACTTGCCATCGATCCCACCTATGCAAAGGTCTATTATAACAAGGGAATCGCCCTTGCGGATCTCGGCCGGCATGATGAAGCGATTGCCGCATACGGGAAAGCTGTCGGGATCGTTCCTGAATATGCAAAGGCATACTACAACATGGGCATATCCCTGTACGAGATCGGGAGGTACGATGAGGCCCTTGGTGCATTCGAGAAGGCGCATGACCTTGATCCTTCCGATCCATGGGTCTGGTACTACCGTGCGTTTATCCTCGCAAAGCAGGAGCGGTATGCCCAGGCCGCAGAAGCCGCCGGGGTCTTTCTCTCTTTTGAGCCGGAGCACGCGGATATCTGGGTGATCCAGGGCATTTCCCTGTACCGGCTCCGGCGGCTTGATGAGGCGGCAGACGCGTTCGATCGCGCTATCGAGCAGGACCCCCTCGCACCCGATGCGTGGCTTTACAAGGGCTTCTCATTATTCGATATGGAGCGGTACGAGGACGCCACGTATGCTCTCGACAAAGCTGCAGAGCTTTCACCGCAAACCACGAAGATTTACTATACCCGGGGCAAAGCCAACCAGCGTCTTGGCAAATACCGTGAAGCAGTTGCTGATTTCGACCGGGCGCTTGCCGCGGAACCGGAGAACGCCGATGCCCTGTACAGCCGCGGAGTTTCCTGTATCCACCTGAGCCGGTACGATGAATCCCTCAGTGTGTTTGACCGGATCCTGGCTTCACAGGGAGATCATGCCGGTGCCTCCTATTTCCGGGGGGTGGTTCTTTCCCGTCTTGGCAGGCAGGATGAGGCCATCAGTGCATTCGAACACACGCTTGCCATTGACCCGGGATGCGCATCGGCCGCCTACCAGATAGGTCTTGCCTCGGCAAGCCTGGGACGTTACAGCGATGCTGTTGCTGCGTATGACCGTGCACTGAAGATCCGCCCCGATTACCCGGATGCTGTGTACCACAAGGGCTTTGCGCTTGCAAAACTGGGTAACAGCGAAGATGCCCTGCTCGAATTTGACCGGGCCTTAACGGAGAACCCGGGCAATGCCCCGGCATACCACCAGAAAGGCCAGCTCCTGGTCAGGACCGGCAGGCTCGAAGAAGCACTGGAGGCCCTGAATAAGAGTATTGCGCTGAAGCCGGATAACGCACAGGTGTATTACGATAAGGGCAGCGCGCTCCTGAAGGCCGAGCGGTTCGGTCCCGCCCTTGAGGCATTTGATCAGGCCATCGGGATCTATCCCAATTACGTGAATGCGTACTACAACAAGGGGATCGCTTTTTCCCGCACAGGAATGCGCAAAGAAGCACTTGAGGCGTTCGATCATGCCATAGCGATCGATCCCACTCATACGCTTGCCCTGTACCATCGGGGAACCATGCTCTCCGGACTGGGACGGTACGCTGATGCGGCCGCTGCGTACGATGCCGTGCTTGCCCTCTCTCCCCAGAATACTTCCGCACTCTATGAAAAAGGCGTAGCGCTTATGCAACTTTCCCGGTGGAAAGATGCAGCCGAGGCATTCGGGCAGGCAGTCGAACAGGACCCGGGCCTTATTGACGCCTGGCTGGCTTTTGGAACATGCAATGCAAACCTGGGGAAATTCCCTGATGCGATTGCTGCTTTTGACCGGGTAATTGCACTTTCTCCGAAAAATACGCAGGCATTTATCCACAAGGGTATTGCGCTAGTAACTACCGGAAAGTTCGAGGAAGCAATTGCCGCACTCAACCGCGCGCTGGAAGATGCCCCCCGTGACGAACGGGCATGGTACTACAAGGGCATGTCCCTTGCAGCCCTCCAGCGTTTTGAAGAGGCGGTCCGGTCATTTGAGCGGGTACTGGAGATCAACCGCCGGTGCTCCCCGGCATTTTTCCAGAAAGGAAATGCCCTCGCCCATCTCGGAAAACAGCTGGAAGCCATT
This sequence comes from Methanoregula boonei 6A8, assembly GCF_000017625.1. NCBI lineage: Archaea > Methanobacteriati > Methanobacteriota > Methanomicrobia > Methanomicrobiales > Methanoregulaceae > Methanoregula > Methanoregula boonei. The sequence continues at coordinate 1,173,928 of NC_009712.1, forward strand.
ATTTCGTACGACCAGGCACTGGAGATTGATCCTGATAACCCGGTCACGCTGTACCAAAAGGGAATAGCGCTTGCACAGCGTGAGAGGTACGACGATGCAATAAAAACGTTCGAGCGATTGCTCACGCTCGAACCGGAGAATGCCCAGGCACTCTATTACCTTGGCATCGCGTATGCAGGAAGGCAGCGGTTCGATGAGGCTATCGTTGCATTCGAACGGTCCCTTGAGATCGATCCAAAAAATCCCCTTGCCCACCATTATATGGGAGTTTCACTGGTGGAGTGCGATAGGTATGACGATGCCCTCCGCTCGTTCTCCGAGGCCCTGTTGCTTGATGCGTCAAATGCATCCACCTATTATTACCAGGGGATTGCCTTCCTGCAGTCCCACCAATACGAGGAGGCTATCGCCGCGCTTAATACGGCAATCCGCATGGATACATCGCTTTCCGATGCGTTCACGTACCTTGGCATTTCCCTTGCCCGGCTCGGACGCCATGACGAAGCAGTTGCCGCTCTCAACCGGAGCCTTGCCGCAAATCCCTCGCAGATGGAAGCGCTTGTCTGCCGGGGCGAATCCCTCATGGTCCTCCAACGGTATGCTGATGCCGTAGAGACGTTTGACCGGATCCTCTCTTTAAACCCGAACGTGATTTCGGCATGGATGCAGAAAGGAGCCGCGCTCGAACGCCTGGTTAAAAAGCAGGATGCACTGGCGGTCTATACCCGGGTCCTTGAGATCAACCCGGGTAACGCAGATGCATGGGCCCGCAAGGGTGTCCTGCTCCAGGATCTGGGAAGAACCGCTGAAGCGGTTACCGCATTTTCAAAAGCTCTCGATATCAATGCCGGTATCGGTGGGATCTGGATGCACAAGGGCGATGCCCTCAGCACGCTGGGGAAGACTTCGGAAGCTGCAGAAGCATATGCCGAGGCCTTAAAACTGGATCCCGATCAGGAAGAGGGATGGATTAAGGGAGGAAGGGCCCTTTTTGATCTGGGACGGTACCAGGATGCTATTGATGCATTCGATAATGCGATCGCCCTCAACCAGCGGAGCACTGTTGCGTTCCTGTACAAGGGATTTTCTCTCGAAAAGATCAACCGGGCCGGTGAGGCACTCCAGGTCTTTGAAGTACTTCTGGAAATCGATCCGCACAACAGCGAAGCCCATTATCACATGGGCCTTGCACTTGCCGGATCAGGCAGGCCAAAAGATGCACTTGCTGCCTTTGAATCTGCACTAAAGATCCGGGACACCTTTGCCCCGGCGTGGTACAACAAGGGAAAGATGCTCCTTGACCTGGGAAAATACCAGGAAGCCCTGGCTGCATTTGACCAGGCGCTCGAACGCGAGCCGGCCTATACTGAAGTTTTTTACAGCAGGGGGGTGGCGCTTTCCAAGCTCGGGCGTTTCCCCGAGGCAATAGAAGCGTTTGAGAGGAACCTGGAAAAAGATACCAGCAACGCCCCGGGCTACTATTTCAAAGGAATTGCCCTCTCCAAACTGGGGCGGTACCAGGAAGCACTGGATGCATTTGACCGTGCGCTTGTGTACGATCCCGAGAATGCCCTTGTCTATTTCCAGAAAGGCCGGGCGCTGGACGGCCTGAACCGGTTTCAGGAAGCGGTTGCTGCATTCGAAAAAACCCTTGCGCTTAAACCCCGGTATTCTGAAGCGCGGATGCGCAAGGGCATCTCGCTCTACAACCTGGGCCGGTATGCTGATGCTATCCGCGACTTTGACCGGACCATTGCCGAGAACCCCCATAATTTCCATGCCTGGTACCAGAAGGGCAGGGCCCTTTTTGACTCTGGCAGCTATACCGAAGCGATCGATGCTTATGATCGTGCACTCGAAGTGGAATCGAGCTACCCAGAGGCCCATTACCACAAGGGTCTTGCCCTGTACGAGCTGGGCAGGTACGAGGAGGCCCTCCTGTCCTATGATCAGGCGCTTGAGAGCAACCCCCATCTTGATTATGCCCTCTTCCACCGGGGCGCAGCCCTCATGAAACTGGAACGCTACCGCGAAGCGGTACAGGCGTTTGATGCAGCTCTTTTGCTCCTTCCGAAGTATGCACCGGCCCACCACCTCAAGGGTGTATCGCTTGCCGCACAGGGACTGTACCAGGATTCCATTTATGCATATGACCGGGCGCTTGAATGCGATCCGGGTAGTGGTGAATCTGCCCTGAATAAGGCCATGTCCCTCCACAACCTGGGGCAGGACGAGGACGCACTTGCAGCTGCCGTTAAGGCTATCGAGATCCAGCCGGATTTTGCTGAGGCCTGGAGGTATCGGGGTCTGATCCTTTCCAATCTGGGAAGATACCAGGAATCTGTCGAAGCCCTGGATCACGCACTTGCCGGAGATCCAAAGAATGCCCGGGTCAACTACCAGAAAGGCCGGGCTTTTGACGGTCTCGGGCAGTACGAAAACGCAATCTCTGCATACGATGCCGCGCTTCAGGCACAACCGGATTGTATCCCTGCACGTATGCACAAGGGAGAGGCGCTCCTCTTCATCTCCCGATTCCGCGACGCAACCAAGGAGTTCGGGAAGATCCTCACCGAACACCCGGATAATGCCGAAGCCTGGATTAAGATGGCCCGGGCCCGGTTTTCACTTGGCGACTATACCGAGGTTATTGAGGCATGCGATCACGCGCTCCGGTTCAATGCAGACTCTGCAGAGGCCCTTTTGTACCGCGGCCTTGCGCAGTACGAACTTGGGAGGTACGAAGAGGCAGTCGAGTCCCTGGCCCGCGCGGAACAGATAGATTCCCATCTTGAACAGGCGGTTTACCATCTCGGGGCTGCGCTGCTGAAACTCGAGCGGTACGGCGACGCAATCCCGGCGTTTGACCGGGTGCTTTCCCTTAAGCCGGATCAAGCCACTGCCCATCATCTCCGTGGTGTCGCACTTGCTGCACAGGGTATGTACCCGGAGGCAATTTCCTCCTTTGAAAATGCACTCCGGTACGATCCCCGGAGCGCCGAATCGGCGCTTAACAAGGCCATTGCCCTGCACAGCCTGGGCAGGGACGAGGAATCGATCCTGGCTTCAGATATTGCCCTTGGGATCCAGCCGGATTTTGCCGAGGCCTGGTATTATAAGGGCGTTGCCCTCGAAACCCTGAAAAGGTACGCCGATGCCGTGCCGGCGTTCTCACGTTCACTCGAACTGGACAGCACTACCACCCATGCCTGGTTTGAGATGGGGCTCTGCCTTGTCGAACTCCAGCGTTACGAAGAAGCCGCAGGTGCGTTCGATCATGTCCTTGGCCTGGTGTCCGATTATCCCCCGGCATACTTCCACAAGGGGAGAGCACTTGCCCTCCTTGGAAAATACGAAGAGGCTGTTGTGGCATTTGACAGCGCCCTTGCAATAACCCCGGGAGATGCGATCGTCCTCTCTGCAAAAGGACACGCGCTTGAATCCCTGAAAAAGTACCGGGAGGCAGCGGCTGCATTTGAGGAAGCGACATCTGTCAATCCGGCGGCCGCAGACGATTACTATCACCTGGGTCTTGCATATATCGAGCAGCACCGGGATGAAAAAGCAATCGCGGCTTTTGCAAAAACGCTCAGGATTGACCCGGAGAATCCCGACGCCCTTTTCCAGGCCGGTATTGTGCTTGCCCGTCTGGAAAAATACGATGAGGCGATCGGGCTTTTTGACCGGTATCTTGAATTGGGAAAGGAGAATGCCGGGATCCTTTACGAGAGAGGCTGTGCATACTTCGCGCTCCAGAAATACAGTGAGGCAATTGCCTCGTTTGACCGTGCGCTTGCGCTGGATGCAAACCACATCGGTGCCCTGGTCAAGAAAGGCCAGTCACGTGCAAATCTGGGGCAGTACGAAGAAGCAGTAACCCTCTTTGACCGTGTTATCACGCTCGACCCTGAGAATGTCATCGCACATTTTGTCATGGGCACTGCACTGGCCCGCCTGGCCCGGTACGAGGATGCCGTGGTTGCGCTTGACCGGGCTCTTGAATATGACGGGAACAATGCACGCATTTATGCCTGCAAGGGATACTCCCTGTACCGCCTTGGCCGGTTCAAGGAGTCTGCAGAATCCTTTGCAAAAGCCCAGAAACGCGAGCCAAAGGATCCCTTCAGCCTGAGGTTCCGGGGCAAATCCCTCCTGCATAACGGGAAATGGGAGGAAGGCATAGCGATCTTCGACAAACTGCTGGGGATAGAGCCAAAGAGTGCTGATGCCTGGTATTACAAAGGGATTGCCTATTCGCACCTGTCCCTCCATGATGAGGCGCAGGAATCCTTTGAGCAGGCCCTGACAATTGACGGGGAGTGTGCTACTGCCTGGTACCAGAAAGGGCTGGTGCTCTTTGAACGGGAGCGCTTCGAAGAGTCCCTGCCGGCATTTGAACGGGCAGCAGAGCTCGCCCCGTCAGTACAGGACTATGCATTCAGGAACGCACTTTGCCTCTTTATGCTGGAGAGGTACCCGGAGGCCATATCCGCCTTCGATCGTGCCCTGACTCTCGGTCCCGAGACTGCGGTTATCCAGTACTACCGCGGCCGGGCCCTTGCCGAGATGCGGGATTACGGTGTGGCACTTGATGCGCTCAACCGGGCCATTGGCCTTGATCCGGAAAACTCATTTACCTGGCTTGCCAAAGGCAGCGTGCTGCTGGCCCAGAAAGACGGGGCCGCGGCAGTTGCAGCATTCGACCAGGCCCTGGTGCTGGATCCCAAAGCCGCAGACGCAGCGTTCTTTAAAGGCGAGGCTTTTTCACTTCTTGGAAACGATGAGGAGGCCATACATGCGTACGACCTTGCGCTCAGCCTTGAATCCGCATATCCTGAAGGATCGTTTAAGAAAGGGCTTGCCCTTCTCCGGCTGAAAAATTATAACGGCGCGATCGAGGCATTTGATGCGGCGATCCAGTTCGTGCCCGGGCATGCACAGGCACATTACCACAAGGGACTCGCCCTGTTCGCACTGGGTAAGAATGAGAAAGCGATACGCTCCTTTACTCACGCGCTCGAACACGATCCCTCCCTTTCCGATGCGTTATTCCACACCGGTCTTGCATATGCAGCGCTGAGCCGGTACTCCCCTGCACTTTCTGCGTTTGATAAACTTCTTGAATCCGGGCCGCAGAACGCTGAGGCATTGTTCCAGAAGGGAAGGATGCTTGCAAAACTGGGCCGGCCTGATGAGGCCCTTGCAGTTCTTGAAACCTCCCTTGGCCTGGAAAACAACATTGCCGATGTCTGGCTGCTTAAGGGAAGCGTACTTCTTGAGCAGGAGCGTCTGGAAGATGCACTCGAAGTGTTTGACCGGGCATTGGCCCTCACACCGGAGAATAATGCTGCATGGTACCGGAAAGGCAAGGCATTCTCCGGCCTGCACCGGTACCCCGAAGCAATCCAGTGCTTTGACCGCGTGGTTACTTCCGATACTGGTTGTGCACAGGCATGGTTCCGGAAAGGGAGTGCGCTTCTTTCAAACGGGGATCTGAGGGCTGCTATCGAAGCGCTCACAAAAGCGCTCGAACTCAAACCCGACAATGCAAACGGGTGGTACGACCGGGCAGTTGCACTTGCGGGCCTGGGAAGGTATGAAGAATCCATCCCCTCATATGACCGGGCCCTGTCCCTCAACCCGAAGTACACAAGCGCCTATTTTGACAAGGGATCGGCGCTCTCCCGCCTGGGCAGAGACCGGCAGGCAATCGAGGCATTCGAGATGGCCTCGGCAATAGATCCGGAGTTCGCGGTCGCATATCTGGAGAAAGGCCTTGCCCTTGCCCGTCTTTCCAAAAACAAGGAAGCGGTTGCAGCATTTGATGCCACTCTTGCCCTTGATCCGGCAAACGTTCCTGCACTTTTCAACAAGGGACTTGCCCTCGCAAACCTCAAGAAATTTGCAGATGCCATTACCGTGTTCGATGCAGCCCTCCGCATTGATGCAAAACACTACGAGGCCTGGTTTGCCAAAGGATATGCCCAGTCCCGGCTCCGGCATTATGATGATGCTGTCGGGGCATTTGACCATGCACTTGCCATCGATCCCGGGCGGTACGCGGTATGGTATGAAAAAGGAGTGGCACTTGCCCGGGCGGGTAAAAACGATGAAGCAGTTGCCGCATTCTCTGAAGCAATTGCACGTGATGACAAAAAACCCGAAGCCCAGTACGAGAAAGGCCGCGCTCTTCTCGAACTCGGAGAGGATGAGCAGGCAGTTACCTCGTTTACCCGGGCCCTTGATCTGGACACATCCTTTGGGGACGCAGCTTATTACCTCGGTCTTGCCCTTGAGCGTGTCGGGAAGTTTACCGATGCGATAACCGCATACGACCGGATGGTTGCTGCGCGGCCCGATCATTCCGATGCCTGGTACCACCGCGGTATCGCATCAGAGCGCCTTGGCAGGGATAACGATGCGGTCCAGGCGTACGAGAAGGCCCGGCAGATCGAGCCCCACAATCTTCCGCTCCTCTTTGCCGATGGCAGGGCATGGGCCAGGCTTGGCCAGTTCGAAGATGCAATCCATCTCTTTGACATTGCCCTTGGAAAAGAGCCCGGCAACGGCGAGATCCTCTTTGAGAAGGCAAAAGCACTTGCTGCCCTTGGCCGCCATGATGAGGCACAGGAGATCTTCCGGCTGGCGTTTACCCAGCTCACCGATAATTACGAACCGGCGTACCTTCGCGGACTCTCGCTTCTTGCGCTTGAACGGTATGAAGATGCGGACATGGCGTTTGATGCAGCGCTTTCCCTGAGCCCGGACCTCCCGGAGATCTGGGAGAAAAAAGGCGGAGCACTGATGCATGCCGGCAATTACGAAGGCGCAGTTGCAGCATTCGATCACGCCATCTCTCTTTTGCCTGACGATCCCGGTGCGTACCTGGAGCGTGGCCGGGCTCTTGCCGCACTCAACAGGAACGATGAGGCGGTTGCCTCATTTGATCAGGTACTTGCCCTTGAGCCGGCAGATCCGGTGGCAAGCTTCGAACGGGGCCGTGCCCTCTATTACGCGGCAAAGTACGAGCATGCCGTTGAGGCGCTTGATACAACCCTTTCCAGCGATCCCCGGCACCCGGGCGCATTGTACTTCCGGGCTGCATCTCTTGCAGCCCTGGAAAGATATGCCGAAGCTGCCGAATCGTTCGAACGCCTTCTTGTGTATACTCCGGAGAATGCGGATGCCTGGTATGAGCAGGGCTGCGTGCTGGCCCGGCTCCGCCACTACGATGAAGCAATTGCTGCATTCGACCATGTCCTTAACCTGGTGCCGGAACACTTCGATGCCCTGTTCCAGAAGGCCCGGGCGCTTGACGACCTGGGGAAGTACAGCGAGGCTGTAACCAGCTATTCTGCAGCCCTTGCCCTGAAGCCTTCCGATGCAAAGACCCACTATTACCGGGGTGTCTCCCTTGCAGAGAACGGGCAGCCAGAGGAGGCAGTCAAGGCCTTTGATGCGGCCCTGGAGATCGACCCGGTCTTTTCCGATGCGCTCTTTGCCAAAGGAAAGGCACTGCTCACCCTCGGGATGTTCCGCGAGGCAGTCAAGACCTTTGACAAGACCCTGCTCATAGAAAAGAACTATGCCGGGGTCTATTTCCACAAGGGTCTTGCTCTTGCCGAACTCGGGCGGCACGATGAGGCAATCACTGCATTTGATAAGGACATAGATCTTGATGCCGGCAATAACGACGCTTTCTACCACAAAGGGGTCTCTCTTGCTGCCACGGGAAAGCTTACTAATGCGATGGAGGCATTCGATCACGTGATCCAGGCAGATCCCGGTTCCGTCCAGGGCTGGCTTCACCGGGGGATGGCGCTCTTTGATCTTGGCAGGTTCAATGATGCCATCTCCTCGTACAAAAAAGCGCTTGAGATCGGTCCCACCAATGCAGATGCCTGGTACCTGGTGGGCCGGTCCTATTACGCACTCAATACGTACGACGAAGCTATAGCAGCATTTGACCGGGCGCTCGATCTCCAGGGCGAATTTGCCGAAGCCTGGTATTACAAGGGGCGGACCCTTTTTGCAATGGGCAAATACGGCGAAGCCGTTTCCGCGTACGACAGTACGCTCGTCCTTCGCCCCAAGCACGATGAGGCATTCTACCACAAGGGTATGGCCCTTTTGAAACTCCAGCGGGCAGGGGATGCGGTCTCTGCATTCGACCAGGCACTGCGGCTCCGCCCGAACTTTTCGTACATCTGGACCGGGAAAGGAATGGCCCTTGCCGCACTGGACCGGCATAAGGATGCAATCTCCTGCTACACCAAGGCAATCGCCCTTGACCGGAAAGATTCCCGGGCCTATTACCAGGCCGGGCTCTCGTATCTTTCCCTTGGGCGGTACCAGGATGCAATCAGGAATTTTGAGGCAACGCTTGTCCAGCATCCGTCCTGCGCCCGGGCATTCTACGCCAAGGGCCGGGCCCTCTGCGGTGTCTCCATGTTCCACGAGGCAATCACCTCGTTTGACAAGGCCCTCTCCGAGCAGTCGGATTATCCCGAGGCATGGCTCTACCGGGGAATAGCCGAGGCAAACCTCGAAGAGTTTGAGGAGGCGCTGGACTGCTACAACCACGCCCTTGCACAAAACGAGTCCTACGCGACAGCCCTCCTCAACAAGGGCCGGGCGCTTATCCACCTGGAGCGGACCGGTGAAGCGCTTGCGGCGATTGAAAAAGTGCTCACCATCCAGCCGGAATCCGCGGATGCATTTTACTATAAAGGCCGCGCCCACCTGAACCGCAGGCAGGATGATGACGCCATTGACGCTTTTAACCGGGCGCTTGCGATCAACCGGCAGTTTGCCGAGGCGCATTATTACAAGGGAACTGCACTGGCACGCAAAGGACAGTACGAGGAGGCTGTTGCAGCCTTTGATGCAGCCCTGCGGATAAAGAGCGATTACCCCGAGGCATTTTACGAGAAAGGCCGGGCACTTTTCCACCTTGAGCGGTCCAAGGAGGCGCTTGCAGCGTATGACCAGGCCCTCTCTGCAAATCCCGGGTATGCAGAAGCAATCTTCCAGAAAGGACGGACGTATATTACCCTCCAGAACCCGGACGGGGCGATCCGGTCATTCGACCGCGCCCTCGAGGTCAACCCGTCCTGCTTCCAGGCACACTACTGGAAAGCGCGGACGTTGTACGATGAGGGCAGTTATGATGCAGCCATCACGGAATATGACCGGGCGATTGCAATAAAACCGGATCGGCCCGAGCTCTACCGCGACCGAGGTCTTGCCTATGCGGCAATCGATCAGTACCGCGAGGCCATCAAATCCTATGACAAGGCGCTGGAGCTTGATACCCACGGTGCCGACGCATTCTCCCACAAGGGAAGTTCGCTTGCCGAGCTGGGGATGTACCGCGACGCGCTCGAAGCATTTGAGAAAGCTATCGAGAAGGATCCGGAACTTGCGACCTCCTGGTTTGGCAAGGGAAATGTCCTCTATGATCTTGGCAAGTTTACCGAAGCCTGCGCGGCGTATGACGAGGGCCTCCGCCGCGACCCGGAGAATGCCGTGGGCTGGACGCGGCGGGGCATGTCCCTTGCCGGCTTAAACGATCATAAGGCTGCGATCGAGTCTTATGACCGGGCCCTGGCAATCGATCCCTCGTTCTCGATCGCGTACTTCACCCGGGGCAGCGCTTTTGAAGCGCTCGGCCAGTTTGAGGAGGCCGAAGCCTCCTTCCGGGCCATGATCTCCCTCCAGCCCGACTTTGTGGATGCCTGGATCCACCAGGGCCGGGCCCTTCAGGAACAGGAGAAATACCAGGAAGCCCTGACCTCGTTCAAACGCGCCCTTGAGATCGATCCGTCAAGAAAAGAGATCTGGAACGACGTCGGCTCGACACTTGACAAACTGGGCAAGCATGAAGAAGCCCAAATCTGTTACGAGAAAGCCCTGTAATCCTCGTTCTATTCTCTTTTTTGATTTGTAAAGGATTTTAGTTTCCCCATTTTTTTGCAGGATGCGTTCTATAGCCGGGTTTTAAGTATTAACCATCCGATGAATTCCCGGTTTCCGGCTTTTTCTGGCCGACAAAAGATCCGGTTTTAGTACCACGCCTGATCCAGCCGTTGAGGCATTGCCCGTTCGATCACGCATATATGCTCCGGCAGATATCCTCCTGTATAACCGATCTGTACGGGAAGGTGGCCGATTGTGGATATACCAGCGTTTTACCTGTTTGCCGGAATTGTGATCCTGATTATTGCGGTAGTTCTCCTTGCGATGGCGATCAAGATCGCCAACCAGTGGGAGCGGGCGGTTGTCCTGTTCCTGGGGAGATTTGTAGGAATCCGGGGGCCGGGGATTTTTCTCATTGTCCCGTTCCTGAGCCGGGTTGCATACTGGATTGATCTCCGGGTCATTACGACTTCGTTCAATGCAGAACAGACCTTAACAAAAGACACGGTGCCGGTCAATGTTGATGCGGTATTGTTCTGGCAGGTTATTGACGTGCAGAAGGCGGCACTTGAGGTCAAGGATTACCGGGATGCGATCTCACTTGCCTCGCAGACTGCGCTCAGGGATGTTATCGGCAAAACTCTCCTTGCGGATATGCTTGCCGGGAGAGAAGCGATCGATGCCGAGCTCCAGAAGATGATCGGGAACCGGGTAAGTGGCTGGGGCATCAGGATCCTTTCTGTGGAGATCCGTGATGTCGTAATCCCGGGATCTCTCCAGGATGCCATGTCCATGCAGGCCCAGGCCGAGCGCGAACGGCAGGCCCGGGTCATCCTTGGGGATTCCGAGCGGCAGATTGCCGAGAAGTTCGAGCAGGCTGCAAAAAGTTACGAGAACAATCCTACTGCTCTTCACCTCCGGGCCATGAACATGCTGTACGAAGGGCTCAAAACAGGAAATGCTACCATTGTCCTTGTACCGGCGACCGCGCTTGAATCCATGAACCTTGGGGCAATTACCGGCACAACCGCACTTGCAGAGACGCTCGCAAAAGAACCAAAGCAGAAAAAAGATCAACCGCTGGAACAGCCGTAATCGTATACGGGGTGGCAGGAATATTCATTACCTTTCCTTTCTGATCGGGTAGTATGCAGGATATTGTCAGCAGCAGGAAAATGGAAAACGGTATCGTGGTTTTCTGGGACGAGAATGGAGAGAGGCTCTATGAATCGTTCAATTATTCCGATCTCCAGGACATGAGTATCAACGCGCTCGATCTTATTGAACGGCCAGGATCCTACAAGATCGATCCCCGGGCCCATACCCTTGTGGTCCGGAAATATGTGACCAGCCCCGGTTACAAAAAGTAATTCGTGCACGGCACATGACGGCGGGTGGGGGATCCCTTACCCATATCGATCCTATTTTGGCCTTGCAGCACGGAAAAGTACGTGCGTGAGCAAGGAATCTTTTCAGGAGGATATTCGCACAAGACCGGCCCGTGCGCTCCTCTTTGACATGGACAATACCCTTTTCGATCTGGTCGGGGCCCAGATTGCTGCCTGCGAAAGCGTAGTGCGCCATCTCGGTTACGATGACGGTGACGATCTTTTCCTGTACTTCCTTAACGGCTCCCACGGCTTTGAATCAACGGAGAATATCCGGCAGTACATGGAGGAGCGCCGGATCCCCACAAACGGCATGTACGAGCAGGCCTGCCGGATCTATGCAAGCGAGAAACTCCGCAATGTCACGCCCTACCCCGGTGTCGCAAAGACCCTTGCAGCAGTCCGGGAACGGGGCTATACGATGGCCCTTGTCACCGATGCGGAACATCCCGATGCCCGGCTCCGGCTGGACAAATGCGGGCTCACCCGGTTTTTTGATTGCATGGTGACGTATGACAAAGTCGGCGTCAAGAAACCTGCGCCCGATCCGTTCCTTGCGGCCCTGAGAGCCGTGGATGCGAGGCCCCACGAGGCCCTCTTTATCGGTGACAGCCCGCGCCGGGATATCGAGCCCTGCAACAAGCTCGGGATCCGTACCGTGTATGCGCGGTACGGTGACCGTTTCTCAAAAACCCGGGACAATATTGCGGCCGATTTCGTGATCGACCGCATGGACGAGCTCCTCCGGATCCTTGCGCCCATCCCCGTTGCCGGTTCCCCGCCCGGAACGTGAATTGCGCCGGATACGCTAAGAATGAATGCCTGTTTTTGGATTATCCTGACCAAAAATTTAAAAATGCCTCACGGTGTATAAAAATTATGTTTGTTCCATCGAGGATCTTTTTCACCAAGGGGGTGGGAATCCATAAAGATCGGCTGGCTTCATTTGAGCTGGCATTGCGCAAGGCCGGCATTGAAAAATGCAACCTTGTGTACGTATCCAGTATCTTTCCCCCTAACTGCAAACAGATCCCGACCCGGACCGGCCTGCGTGAACTCCAGTCCGGTGGCATTACGTTCTGCGTGATGGCGAGGAACGAGACAAACGAGCCAAACCGGCTGGTCTCGGCCGCAGTCGGCCTTGCCCTTCCCAAGGATGTGGAAGAGTACGGGTACCTCTCCGAGCACCATGCATTCGGGGAGACCCAGGAAAGGACCGGGGAATATGCCGAAGATCTTGCGGCAACCATGCTTGCGACCACACTTGGTATCGAGTTCGATGCAAATGCGGCCTGGCAGGAACGCGAGCAGACCTATAAGGCAAGCGGTAAGATCATCCGGACCAAGCATGTCTGCCAGTCGGCACAGGGTGACAAGAACGGCCTGTGGACAACAGTCATTGCGGTTGCGGTTTTTCTCTGATGTTGATTTTCCTGAAACTTATCCCTCACCATTTTTGACTCTTTAAATCCCAGATCCGATCGCTTTTGAAAATTTCAAGCGGCTGAGTTGAGTTTTTTTCGGAAATGATCATGGGTGTTCCCCCACATTTTACAGACAATGGGGTGGGGGCGATTGATTCTGAAATCGATCGGTCCGATCATTTTTTTTGTGGAGCACAAAGCGGGGGGAGGGTGGCTACCGTTGATCCCTGTGGGCGAATGGTCGCCCCGATCAATTTTGAAATTGGCCGGACCGATCGATCTTGAAAATGATCGGACCGATCATCATGTCTCGTCAGAAGTTCCTGTGGAAGATCAGGTTAAGGTACTGGAACAAAAGAGATCGCCCCGACCTGTTTTGAAATTGATCGGACCGACCGGTTTTTTCGCGGAGCGGGAAGTGAGGGGGAGGGGGCGACCAATTTTTTTGAAGGTGGGGTGGGTGGGGTCGATCTGTTTGAAAATTGCCGGGTCGCGGACCGGATTTTTTCTGAAAATCTTGTGCGGCTGAGCCGGGAATTTTTTGGCATCTCCGGTTCGCGTTTCAGACTTTTCCGGAAATCTTCGGACCGGGCCGGACGATTTCTGGTTGTGTGTGAGGGATCGCGGGGGCTGTCACCCCCACACCCCAGCAAACGAGTAATGCCGCCTTCCGGTACCGGGTTTTCTCTCATCAAATCCCCCGGTTCGTACTCAAAAAATACGCCCGTAAAACGCTTCTTTTAGGTTCATGTGAAAAATGTGCATTATATGGTCTCTGTTTGCCAAAATACGCCCAATTTGAGTCCCATATAATGCCCATAATTGGGCAATAACGGCCCATTACGGGCCTTTGTTTTCAGGATCGACCGAAAGCCCATTTGGGGTGAGATCAGGGCAGGAAATGGCCTTTATGAGAACTTTATATTTCGTCCGTTTGACAAAATACGGCCATTTTGGGCTTGTTTTAAAAAGAAGCCCGATACGGGCTTTTTGGGATCTAAAAAAGGGTCATCCGAGCTCAATTTGGGCCCGGAATAGGGTAGGTCTGATCAATTGGGTGGAGGGGTGAGGATCCCTTTCCTAATAGAGGAGATAAGATGCTGTCACAGTGTACGGAAAAAGATCAAATTGTCTCTGCCAGAAAAAACAAAAAGATCGTTTCAATGTCTATGAGAAATCGTACAATAAATTTTTTCCGGATTACTGAATTGAAGCGATGCCCTACGCGCAAAATGCCTCGTCGGGTTTTGCGCTACGCACTTACCGGGATCCGAACACGTGAACCAGTGGATGGTACGGCCCAGTAAGCGGCGGAGAAGCCCGGGTGCACGCACTCGCCCAGCGAGGGCCCGAGAGGGGCGCTCGCAGCGGGAGAGGGCTCAACTATTTTCAGGACTCCGTCGCCGCTCACGATCACCGGTAACTCATTACTCGACAACTACCGTCAGGTCAAACTTGTTGTGAGGAGCGGTATTCCCGGAGAAACTGGTATATCCGCTTATAGTCTGAACCCCGGTACCGATCACGGTGACATTCCACGCGTGGGTATACCTCTCTATATGTGCGCTGGTTATGGGATACTGCGAGGGCGTCCTGTTTAGATAAGAATAGTATGTGATGATCCCTTCATCAATAACCTGGAGACCGGGACTTGCATCCATCGTCCAATACCCGCCCATCCTCGAAGGATCGGAGAGCTCAATTCTTATAGAATTGTTCAGTTTCGCACAGATAACAGCACCGTTCTGTGTCGCGTTGATGCTCATAGTTTGTCCTGACAATAATGATTCCGTACATTGTACTGCCGTTGGAGTTTGCTGAACTGAGCCGAGGCATCCCGCAACAAGGAGGATTATGAAGAGAATTATCCCGGCCATTACCATTCCCGGTTTTTGTGGATTCATATTCACCGCAAGACCCATTTCCTATGATGTCACTTTTTCCGGTTCCTGCCGTTTAAGGTTTCTGTCCAAAGGTTCCAACAGACCTGTTGGGATATTCCGGCTGCTACACTAATTCTCCTAAATTCGTCGGTTTCGCCTGCATATGGATCCCACAATTACCATTGCCGCAATCACCACGACAGGTATTGCCACGGATAAGGGTGATGACCGGGTCGTCGGATTTGTCGGGACATAAATCGTAGTAGAGACAGGGAAGGGCGTTTCCTGATCGTCCGCGGAATTTGCGGATGGAGAACTTACCGGTAACGACATAATTGCCCCAGTCGGGAGAGATTCAGCCGGCAGCATGTAAAAGAGCTCGCGGTCATACGCCTGAGCACTGGTAACCATCACGACATATTCCCCCGGGGTAACTGCATCAGGTGTGGGTACCTGGCAGCAACCGGGCCCGAAAGTCTCCCAGAGATAGGTCGTGGCATTGCACGACCATACATTGACACTGTCCTGTCCTGGCTGGACGGTCACGTTGGCAACCAGTCCGGACCCGGCACCTCCCGGGTTAAAATTCGTTGTTTCGATCACCAACTGGAGGACATTTCCCGCCGCAAGATTCGTCGTACCATTGATAAAGAAAGGACTGTCTATCGTATGGTTACCGATAGGATCGATGGTGATGAAGGGTGTTGTTACGGGTGTTACATTTTCAGCGCCGGCTATCGGGATACCTGTGATTACTACCATGAGTAGAATCCCTATCAGGAATTCCTTTTTCACCACAATTCGATCTCCCTTTTATGCTCCTTGAGCTGCGGTCATTATGGCTCTAACTGACAACAATAGTCCAGTTAAGTGTCTTCTCCGTGCGTGGGTCGTTTGTTATATAGAACTGGAGATTTGCATTTATTGTCTGTACGCCGGTATTTGTCATAGACACATTCCATCGGTCTATACCTCGCTCCATTCCCGGTCCGTTATACGTTTCAGCCGCTTCTTCTGTGAGAGGAGTCCCATTCATATAATAATGATACAAAGTTACACCCTCATCGGTGATCTGAAGACCGGGACTCGCATTCATTATCCACTGATGACCGGTTCTAGACGCATCTACCAGTTCGAGAGTGAGTGAACTGCCCGGCTTTGCACAGATAGTAGTACCATCCTGCGTTTCGTTTATCGTTACATTTTGTCCGGGTACTAACGTTGCCGAACAGGGCCCAACCACTGGGGCCACAGTCAGGTTTTGCTGAATCGTCACTGTTTCCGTCACCGTTTGCACTGGGGACAGCGATGGGGAAGGTTGCACGGATGCATTATTCAGGTCCGGCTTTTGCCCGTCGGACCCGAGACAGCCGACCGATAACACAACTATGAGAAGAACCATCCCGACCGCTACCCCTCCTAATTTTTGTGGAATCATTTTTACCGCAAGATCCTTTTCCTATTATGTCACTTTTTCCGGTTCCTGCCGTTTAAGGTTTCTGTCCAGAGATTCCAACTGCCAGTTGGAAAATGGGGACACAAAAGATAAAACCCTGCGCCGGGATATTTTTAACGAGCCTAAACTGATGATCGGTACAGGTGACGTGATATTTTGAGGACCTGTCAATCCTTTGTGGGGGAATTCGATAAAGCATTAGTAAAAAATTCATGTATACTCCCTAAAGACGTTACAAAAACACAAGAAAAGTTACGTATCGGCATATCCTGTGTACATGCCAGCTGATCTGCTCTGAATGAAAGATTGTTGATATTCATGGTTGTAGAGGGATATACTGGAATCCAATGGGCGCTCAAAAATTCGTTTGTTCTCGTTGTACTGGGTGTTGTATTTCTCTACATCGTCATGGGACTGGGTCTTCTTGGGACTTCCCTGCCCGTTATCGTTCTCGTCCTTCTTTTCGTCCTTATCATTCCCGCCCTCATTTACCGGGTTTTAAGAAAAATCGTTGATCCGGTTCCATTCTGGCTGCCTCTGTTTCCGGTCATTCCGGTAATCGTTCTTTTCTCCAGCGGTCATCTCGGTGGAGCAGGCCTTCTCGAAAATATCATCATCCCGTTTTCCCTGATATTCCTGCTCTCCACTTTGGCAGTGATCGGCCCCTACCCTCTTTTTGAGGAAAAGATCGGTGCAAAAAACCCCTGGCAGGTATTTACCCTTATGTCATTTGTGGGTGTGGCTCTGTTCTTTTTCTCGACCATGGGAGAGAGCCTTGCGGGGCAGCCGCTGCCACAATATTCCTCTACATTCCCTCTTTCCGGTTGGATTTTTGATGGCCTGGCAAACATTCTGCATCTTCAGGATGTCGTCTACGCATTCGATTCCCACGTGTACAGTATTCTCTGGGCCTGCTCTTTTTACCTTGAGGTTTTTTTCGTTGCATTCCTGTATTATGCAGTGCTGGGCTGGGTCTCGTCTGCCAGTGCCGATACAGGCAAGGCATGAACTGATGTAGCACGGGGGCCGGACCTTCATATCACGGGCATACGCAGTTTTTCTCATTTATCACCGGTACGACCTTGTTTATATTACCTGAGCGTCAGTTGGGAAATTTGGACAGAAACAGGGTCGGTTTTGTTGCGTCTGCGGTTGTCTGTACATTCTTTTAACGTGAAAAATTCATCAACAACCGCCAACGCAACAGCACCGGTGTGGCATTATTTGTTATGTCCGGCTAAAAAGGGAAAAAAGATCTGGATCTGATATTCCCCACGTGCGTAGCGACAAATACTCCACAGATATCACTTACTTGTTTTTCCTCTTGGAAACTCCCACCCAGACAAGACTGATTATAGCGAGGATACCTGCAATACTGAAAAACAATACCGGTGTTCCGGAAGCACCAGTGGTGTTACTCCCGACGACTCTGAACTCGGCGGTCCCGGTACCCGTAATATTGGATTTCTGCCAGCCGACCGTTACAAAATAATCCCCGGTGGGAAACGTCCCGGGACTGACAGCAAAGGACCACGTGTTTGAGTCTGTCCCCGAATGGACTGCAGTGGTCGTGGAATATACCGGCTGCATGGTCTGGTTGGAGATGTTATGGAAAATCACCACGTTGAGAAGATTTTCGGTACCTACATTTGTCGTCCCGCTGAAGGTAATGGGGGTTCCGGAATCCCGGTTTTCAAGGACGGATGCATTTGCACCATCAAAATCAATTACGGGCTCTTCAACAATGAAGAAATACGGCGCAAAGGAATCGTCAACCCCGGAACGGTTTGAGGCTGATACAATGGAATCTACTTTGGATGAAACCGAGGTTGTAAAGTCTCCTGCGGGCCCGATATCTGCGCAGGTTTTTCCTTGATCCATGATCGTGATAGAGCCGTTTCCGGAAACATTCGGTTCAATCTCAAATTTCCGGTTTGCTCCCGGGTCCTGGACGATAAACGCATACTGGCCACTGGAAAAATTTCGGGTCACTGCCGGATCCAGAGTATATGAGAAAGTGCCATCACTGGACGGGTTTACGGTATCAACCGCAAAATAATTTTTCCCGACGATCCAGATCGCAACGGTCCCGTTGTCTGCACCGGTTCCATTGATCGTGAAATGATCACCCTTTGCAAGGGTGAGCGGACGACTGGATGTAAATGACACCGAAGCTGCAACAGGTATGATCATAATGACAATCATGATAAGAGCAACGCCGCTTGCTTTTCCAATACGTACGTTCATGGTTTAATCCTCCGAAATGTGGTCATAGTCGCTTCACTTTCCTTGATGCTCCTAAAGCTAAGCAGACTGCACTGACACCGGTCACCGGGATGAGCGCGGAGAGCGATGCCCGTGTTGGTGTAGGACGCGTTCCGGCCACGGGAGGAACCGAAAGGGTGGTGCCCGCCGGAGAAGTCACGTTATTTTCCGGCATGGCCGGAGCCGGCGTTGCCGTAGTTGTATCGGCCGGGGGCAGGTTGTCTGCCCTGAATAATGAAAGTGCTGGTGTATCGCCCCGGGTATCTTCAACCAGGAACAGGCCGTCAGAATATCCCACGATGTTTTGATCGGTCCAGGAAGGTAAAATCTGCCAGGTACTCCCGGTCCGGATATCGAATATTTTATCCTGACAGGATTCCTCGTTGGTGGCCTTGTCGGCCGCGTTGTACGCCGGACATTCAGTATATACTGCGTAATCACCGAAGATAAAGTCAAGATTCTGGTCCATTGACGTTGAAGGAACGGTCTGGGTCGTTCCCGATGATATCGTGTAAATAGAGACCCGCCAGAGAGGCCGCGGCGTCGCGAGCGGGTTCCCGAAATCCGTCCACCCGATATAGTTACCGGAAAGTGCAGCCTGGCCCTTGAGACCCGGTTCGGGACAGACAACCGTGTCCTTTCCGGTCACGATGTTGTAGAGGTTGATACTGCTCTCTGTGGCCGGACCGGAAGTATCAGTAACATCCTCATCATACGCATACCAGATAACATTTTCTCCGTTAATCTGTAGGCCGCCTTTCGCAGAAGGCGATTCATTGATGAGGGTCATCTCGTCTGTTGTCGTGTTTAAAAATGCGATGTCTGCCTTACGATAGGTTCCTGAAGGATATCCCTGGAACCAGACAACCCGGTCCCCATACACTGACGGCTCCCATCGTTGTATGCCCGGAAAGCCATTCCAGAAATAGGTCTTTTGTGAACCGGTAGTGTTTGTGTTCGGGATAATGTGATCGCGACCCAGGGCTATCGTATACTCATGCAATATGTTGGAATCGTTTGACCATACAATGGTACCATCAGACATTGTGTAACCGTCCGGCATTATCATTCCACCGGGTGACATTGCTATGAGCCGGGTGGAATTATCCGTAAGAGAATAAAGATAGAGCACTCCGCCAGCACTAATGTTATTCCAGAGAATGGAATCACCAGAAAAAATGAAAGAAGACGATTGCTCCGTGATGTTATCTGAGAGGATTTTCCCGACAAAGGTGAGGTTCATATACTGCACCTCTGTTGCAGGGGAGAGAGGGATCAGGATAAGCAGCGACAGCAGCCCGACAGACAGGATCCTTCTTATTGTTTTTCCCATGTCTTCTCCAGTACATCCAGTTTATTTTCGATTCGTGTGATCGATTGCTGGAGCAAAAGCAGGGTCTCCGGATTTTCAGAGAGTGGGTTCATTTTTTTCATTGCGTCAAGGTATCGTTCCTGCCGGGTGTCCAGCCAGTCCTTTAATGAGTCAATTAGCGCATCGATAAAAAGCATAGCCGTAATCCCGGCCCAGAGAATCCATAAATTGGTCATCATACAATACAATGATACCAGCGCGAATACGACAAGAGCTAAAACAGTTTTCACTTCTTTTTTCATTCAGGTACCTCTCTCTAGTAGGTAGCATGTATTTTCGGTTCAGGTGACCGAGGGTATTCACAGATGGATGTTCAGCACCTTTTCGTTTTATATTTTCTGTCCATATTTCCCAACGGGCAGTTGGGATCTTCGGACAGAAAACCTATTTTGGTTCATTGCGTAAGAAGGATACAGGAGTAATCGTTCCTCTCAGGGGGAATGAACATATGCTGATACCATGAGCGTGAAAAAGGGTTGGGCTTGGTTGTCAATCCGGCCCGGTTACATCTGTGGAGGACTTCTCCTCTTTTTCTGTGTGGTGCTGGCAGCCGGCTGTTTATCATCGTTTTCCGGGCCGGGGAATGCCAGCCTTTCCCCATCCTCATCCATGGTCTCGGTGTCCCCCGTATCGCAAGCATCAGGCCAGTGCCCGCAGGAGACAGCTGCAGGAAATGTCACGAATGCATCGGAGATCATTTTTGATCCCACACCCGGTCATGTATTTGGTGACACTTTCACCTTCTCCGGGACTACGAATTTGGCAGCCGGGGAAACTCTGTCACTGAAAATACTCTCCACCGAATTCACACCCTGCGCAAAAGGCACCGGGCCTTCAGATTTAGTGTCCGCCTGCAGTGGGGGATACTTCGATACAGTTATAATCCAACCGGGGAATTGTGGCGTAAATACCTGGACATGGATGGTTGATACGTCACAACACGGATTCCAGCCTAACCACCAGTATATTCTTACTGCAAGCGGGAGATCTGGCCAAGTACAAAACAGTACGCTCTTTGAAATCCTGAATTCAACGGAGAAATAAACAAATCTCATCTTTTAATAGAAAATCTAGTGAACAAGATATTCTATCTTGACCCTGGACCGGAGAACAGATGCCAGTTTTCTTTATATTTTTTATTGAGGCGAGGAGTAATCACTAAAAAAAAAGTTAATGAGTTGTAAAAATTAAGGGATGGCTGATTGTATTGGGCCAGTAGGCCGAATTCGCGATATTTAAGATCAGATTGGAGAAAATTGCTCTCTGATAATCTAACGTGATAGATGATGGACTGCAATTATTACCACTGGTATCCGTTATAATGAATGTGTAAAACGGTGTCGCTCCAGGCATGTAGGTGACATTATTTCCAGCCCACGATTCAAGATAAACCTCAGTGTTTACATTTGAATTAGGCATGCTGTTTACAACACTATATGTAGCGGTGGGCATGCCAGAAACTGAAGTATCTCGTGCAAGTATTGTCCATGTTGCCGTCCCCGGACTATATGACATTTGGCCTAAAATGACATCTCCCGCAGATACACCAGTAACCTCAGTTGAGTGTCCGGAAGATATACTTCCAAAAATAACCCACGATGCTAAACTCCACTCATCAGGGGAAGTTTTAGTGTTCCATTGCAAAACCGGCTGGATTAATTCGGGCATCCCAAGTATAGGGGAGTTTCCGATTGTCTGGATTCCATTCCAAAGGAACACCGGATAATGGACAATTCCACCTGTGACAGGTGTATCATTAGAATATTGTGGATTTGAGGGCACCGTCCAATATGTAACATAATTGCTAAGAGACGATGATGTCGGAGTTCCATAAATTCCTTCAACATATGAGTTCGGATCTGACAAACCTGGAGTTGGTGAGAATGTTTTCGAATTTGTAGATGCTCCTTCATCAATTTCTCTAAAGAGCAATACGTTATGATACGATACATACGTAGTATTCCCCCACGTAAGAATTACCGAGCCTGAAGGGAATCCAAACACGTGGGTTGCCGGCATGGATCCTGCAGGCGTTGGTATTTCAGGAGAATTTGCATCCCGCGCAGCAAATAATTGATTTCCATTTGAATCAAAGACAGTTGTTACTCCGCTTTTTGAGTGATAGACGATTGAGCCATAAGGTATCTTCGAAACATCTGGATTCTGGGATGTTGCAAGAAGATTGGTAATATCTGATGGCCGGGTAGTGAGGGCCGGATCCAACTCTGTTTTTACAGTTGCATAGTTCTGGGAATTGTTAAAGTGCAATTGTGGAACGGATAATGTACTAACATCAGATACTAAGGAATAATTAATTTCCTTTGCGTTCACCATCGGTACCGTCACCATCGCTGCGAGCAGGAATACAAGCAGGATGATGCCAACTTTCAGTGTTTTCATCTTTTTATCCCCCCTTTTTTGATACGCTCCGCTCTCCGGCTGGGATCTGCACAATCCTGATTCTTTTACGCCATCAAGCGTTCCAGGGCCCCGGACGATCATAAGACTGGGATTATCGTCAGGAGCCCTGCGGAATACCCGAAAGTATTCACAGAGGGGTATTCAGAAATTGTTCATTTTATATTCTTTGTCCACAGTTTCCAACTGCCAGTTGGGAAATTTGGATAGAAACAGGATCTATCCCATTTCTGAGCGGGATTTTACCTCTACCTGTTCCTGCCCGTCGAGTACAGAACCACAATCCCGACTATTGCTACCAGTGGCACTATGAGAGAAAGGGGCGAAGCAGAGGTTGGAGAAGGCGGAGGAGGTATTGCCCCGGTTTGGTTCAATGACAACGTGGTTGTGGGAGTTTGCGAGGGAGTATGAGTCCCTGTAGGTATTGATGGAGTATTCGGTTCCACCGAGGAAATGGCGAATAATTCAGAATGTGCTGTAATGTTAAACTTAGGTGAACTTACAGATCCGATAAAATTACCAAAATTAAAATATTCGATATCGTTAGTGGATTGATGAGCCCCCACTAAACGGGTTACCCAAAGTGTTGGGGTAATGTTACAGGACCAAAAATTTGCCCCATTTTCTCCCTGTAGGACAGCAACATTTGCTGTAAAACTGGATCCTTCGCCTGAGGGATTGGCCCAGTTGGGACCGATAAATATGGATACATTTTCGGAAACCGGTAAATTCGTCGTTCCATTCATAAAAAAAATCTCATTGACCGTATGATCCCCGATGGGATCGATGGTAATGTAATATGGTTGAGACGCGTTCGTCTGATTGATACCATTATCTCCCCCGTTGTCTGCAGCAGCGGCTATCGGTATGCTTGTTATTATTACCAAGAGTGTGATGCACATCAGGAATTTCTTCATTGTCACGATCACGGTCTTCCGTTTTACACTTCCTGAGCTGCGGTCATTATGACAGATCTAACTGACGACAATAGTCCAGTTGAGCGTCTTAAGAGTGCGAGGTTCGGGTTGTATATACCGTTGGAGGCTTCCGTTTATCGTCTGTATCCCGGTATTTGTCATAGTGACATTCCACCAGTCCACACCACGTTCAATATATGCCCATGCCCATGTGTCAGGTACTGGCGAGTTTGAGGTTGAGAGAAATTTCCCATTCATATCATAGAAATAATAAGTCATCCCCTCCTGACCGATCTGGAGACCGGGACTCGCGTTTATTATTCACTGGTTGCCAACCTGAGATGAATCGTTCAGTTCGAGGGTGAAAGTACTGCCCGGTTTTGCACAGATTATGGCATTATCCTGTGTTTCATTTATCGTCAGGTTTTGTCCCGGTACTAACGTTACCGAGCAGGGCACCGGTGGCTTTTGCACGGCTGACCCGAGGCAGCCGGCCGAGAGGACCACCATGAGAATGACCGCGCCGGCTATTACCATTCCCGGTTTTTGTGGAATCATATTCACCGTAAGACCCTTTTCTTATTATTTCACTTTTTCCGGTTCCTGCCGTTTAGGGTTTCTGTCCAAAGGTTCCAACAGACCTGTTGGGGTACTCCGGCTGCCACAGTAATTCCCCTGAATTCATCGTTTTCCCCTGTACAGGGACTTTGTGATCGCAAGCGCTGCAATTACCGCGAGGGGCAGCAATACCGTAGGAAACGATGATGACGGGGTCGTTGTACGGGGTGCTGCGCCGGTGGTAGGTTGAATCATAGGAGAACTTTGAGTAGGAACTGTAACGATTGTTTGGTTTGGTATGATGTTTTCTGGTGGTAACAAGAAAAATAATTGGCTGGCTGAAACAGTGGAATCCTGGTTGAGCCAGACCGCTGCAACATATTCACCCGGTACAGCACCAGGTACTGGTCCGGGGAACGTTATCCATCGATCTGTGGTAGCATTAACGGACCAGAAATTGACCCCGTTCTCTCCCGGTTGAATTGAGATGTTTGAATCGAAACGGGATCCCCATCCCGCAGGAGTAAAAGATTCACTAGCTGTCCAAAAGTGAATAGAATCATTCGAGACCGGCAGATTTGTGGTCCCATGAATTAAGAGCACATCGTTAATGGAATGGTTCCCGATGGGATCCATCGTAATAAACAAAGTTGTATTGGAAGTTACATTTTCAGCATATACTACCGAGACCGTTAGAATTGCCATAATAATTATTGCAAACATTGTGAGAACTATTATTTTCAACGTCATTTCAATCACTTTCACTGCTGATTTGAATTACATTTGTTAAATAAAACGTTACCCGATGTTGTCTTGTGCGGAGATCCGGAGTTCAATTTTACCGAATGTTAAAAAATAAATTTTGGGTTGTTAGGTTCCCAGGGTAATGCTCGTTGGCCAAAGATTTGAGATCGATAATCCATAGGTTGAGGGATTCCAATAATTAGTATTGTAATATCCTGACATAGGATAATTTGAGATAAGATTATTTCCATTACTGTCTTTTAACACAAAACTCTGGAACGTGATAGGTCCGCATAAATATTGTGAATTCAGGCCACCCAATGGAGTTGTTGGATCCCACCCTTCCAGTACTATCTCTGCCTGCAGATTTGTAGTTGGCATTCTTATAGGCGCTGAGCTTTTGGCAAGGAAAAGCGTTGAGCTGCCTCCACCTTGATTGCCCAAATCCGTAATTGATGCTATGCCATCATATCCCAGTGTATTTAACTGGATATTTCCCTGCATCTGATCACCTGAGTAAATTCCAGAGGTTCTGGTCGAGTGAATAAATGAATTGCCACTCCCCCATACATACCATGTTGCCATGGTCCATTGTGGAGTACTGGGGCTTGGAATTTGGTAACCGTCTTTCATATACCATTCAAGAACTGGCTGCAATAAACTGGGGTCATTTTCAAGTCCATTCCAGATCTCCAACGACGAATCATAATACACACTTCCAATAACCAAACTTTTCGTAAGGGTTGGTTTAGTTGGAACGTTCCACTGAGATATGAATTGCCCAACAGCAGTGGGTATAGCATTAGTTGAACCCCATTCAATCCATTGCGGACTGATTGTCGAGGAGCTACTCGCCGTTAAAGCGCTGTTTTTCCCAGAGATGCTATCATCGGTAACTGTCAGGATTAACATATTATTGCTAAATACGTACAGCACATTGCCCATGTCATAAATTACTGATTTGTCGGGAACTTCCTGAACATGTGTCGCTGGCACACGTCCTTTAAACGTGCTTACGAGACCTGCTTTACTATCGTCTGCAGTAAAGAGTTGTTTTCCCGTAGAATCAAATACCGTTGTAATACCATCAATCGAGTGATGAATAATTGCACCGAAGGGTATTTTGGATATTGCTGGATTGCTTGCTCCTTCTACCATCCTCGCAATCTGAGTACTTTGGATATTTGGGTCAAGGCTCATTTCATCGTTCATCACGATTGGCGTTTGATTTTTGTCATAAATGAGTTGGGGCAGTTGAATTTTACTGACATCAATTGTCGATGCATTCGTTTGATTGGGAGATGCGATTACTGTACTTTGCTCAATCGCACTCACCATCGGTACCATCATCATCGCTGCGAGCAGGAATACAAGCAGGATGATGCTAACTTTCAGTGTTTTCATGGTGTCATTCCCCCTATTTTTTGATACGCTTCGCTCTCTGGCATGG
The DNA here is from genome assembly GCF_000017625.1 of Methanoregula boonei 6A8. Taxonomy (NCBI): domain Archaea; kingdom Methanobacteriati; phylum Methanobacteriota; class Methanomicrobia; order Methanomicrobiales; family Methanoregulaceae; genus Methanoregula; species Methanoregula boonei. Next base: position 1,199,721 of record NC_009712.1, read on the forward strand.
GATCTGCACAATCCTGATTCTTTTACGCCATCAAGCGTTCCAGGGTCCTTTAAAGATCATAAGACTGGGATTGTCCTCAGGGACCCTGCGGAATACCCGGAAGTATTCACAAAGGGGTATTCAGAAATTTTTCATTTTATATTTTCTGTCCACATTTCCCAACTGCCAGTTGGGATCTTTGGACAGAAAACGTAAGTTATCCGTTTTCGAACGTCAGGTTCATGTCCAAAAGACTGGGACTATTTGTGATGGTGGTGCTCTTACTGTGCACCGCATCAGCAGTTGTATCGGCAAAGGAATTATCGGTGTCTCTCCCCGGCAACGGGGGATACACCATCACACCCGGTCATAGCACCGGGATCATTCCCCTGACGGTGTACAATTCCATTACGCAGGGGCAGACAAACTGGGAATCAAAAAGCGTTTCCTCGTATATCACTACCCTCAATGTAAATCTGAACTGGGGGAATCCTTCCAATTCCTTGCAGCTCACCATCTATTCCCCCGACGGATACGTATTCGGCCCGTATTACGATAGTTCCGACGGGGTCACTGATGGCCGTATTGATCTTACCATCCAGAACAGCAATGGAATTGCAGAAGGAACATGGTCGTATAAGGTGTACGGCTACAGCGTCTCTGGAACACAAACTTATTCCATATGAGTCGTAATGTACCGCTGTTATGAAAAATGCAACAAAGGTACTTCTCTTTTTTTTGCTTTTTTCTTTTATCATTGCCGTTGCGAGCGGAGGATATACGGTTACACCCTATGTCACGCCATACTCGCTTTCGACCGGCCCCTATGACGCATCTGGTGCAGATGCACATGTATCCTTTTTCCAGCTGCCTCTCTGGATACAGATCAGCTGTATTACCGGTGCGGTACTCGCTTTTCTTGCCCTTTTCAAATGTATCCCTCTGGTCCTTGGCAGGGTCGAAGAGCTGCTGGACAACAAAAACCGGCGCGCTATCCTTGATTATGTCGGCAGCCATCCCGGCTGTACTATCACAGACATTTCACAAAACACAGGTCTCAACCGCGGGACGGTCAAATACCATCTCTTCCTCCTGCTCCGGGAACAAAAAATTGTCCGGAAAAACGATGGTAACAAGATGTACCATTTCAAAAACGGCGGAGCAAGTCCCGAGAGAAAACAGGAATATGGGTATATCCGGAATCCCCGGAAACGGGAGATCCTCATGGCAATCCTCAACGAGCCTGGCATCAGCAACGCCACTCTAGCAGAACGCCTGCATCTCGACAAAAGCTCCGTTCACCGGCACCTGCACCAGTTCCTTGAAGAAAAGATGATCGAAAGCCACTGGGACGGGAAAAATGTGGGCTACACCGTTACACCGGAAGTGGCGAAAATGCTTGCGGAGTTTTCTGAATAAGAGGAGGAGCAGAGAATGAGGAGCAAAGATCTGCCGCTGCCCCCGACGGGGCGCCTCCACGGCAGATCAAGGGAGTGTGCCCGGGCCGGCACTTATCCAAGCAGAGGATCCGACAAGGCTCCCGAGCGACTCCGGGCAAAGCGGGGAGGGGTGGAATCGCACTACGAGTTTATCAGGATCCGCTCCAAAATACGCCCGTATAACCGTCCGATTCCAAGTGATTCAAATTCGGGCTATTAAATCGATTTATTCGCCAAAATACGCCCAATTTGAGCCCCATATAATGCCCCATAATCGGCCTACAACGGCCTTTTTTCGGCCATTTTTTCCGGGATCGGACGAAAGCCCATCCGGCACCCGGATCGGTCCTCCAAATGCTGCTAATTGATGTCGCCATTCTCCGACGTGAAAATACCCTGCGGACCGTGAATTATTGCCTGTTTTTGGGGAATTATTACCTTCCGGGCATATTCAAGGGGTAATCCGGGCTCAATTTGGGGCCGGAATAGTGTATGTCTGATCGGTCGGGTGGGGGGTAGTGATACCTATACCCCTACGGGGAGGAGGGGTACTTTTACCGTGTTCGGGAACAGATCAAATGATTGCGGCCGAAAAAACAAAATGATATTTTTAAAGTAAGCGAGAAATTGTGAAATGAGATTTTTTCCGGGCTGCTGAACCGGAACGATGCCCTACGCGCAAAACACCTCGTCGGGTTTTGCGCTACGCACTTACCGGGATCCTGATTTGAGATTGGATTCAGTGAATGGTACGGTGACATGAAAAGAGCAGGGTTCCCGGATATTCACTCGCCCGCCGTGCCCCACGAGGGGCCCTGAGGCGGGGAAGCATCGTAATATTTCTGTGTAACCCTAGTGCAGCACAGAGAGTATTACAAACGTTATTATTTTTGCAGAAAATGAAGTTTCGATTTTATTATTACGGTGTGAAAAAGGGTGGGAGAGTCATAGTTGGAATGGCTGAAGGAGTTAGTGCGGTTTCATGTGATGCAAATGTTGCCAAGGCAATTAATGCTAAAATGGCAAAAACAATCACAGAGATAATTACTACTAAAACAATGTAGATGATCAAATGCGCAGTTTTTGTGGGGATGAAGGGGATCTCGTTGTTGTTCATCTTTTTAGCAAGGGAATAAGCATCGTATACTCCGAAAAGCCAGATAATAATTCCCGGCACAATTAAGCAAATAAGACCTATTACTGTTCCAATAAAGATGGCAAATCCTCTCGCCATTTTCCCGTCATACACTTGCCCGAATCCTGGGACAAATAATGAACAAACTGCTGCTAAGACAGGATTCTTCTCTTCTGGAGTTATGACTACTATCGGTTGATCGGAGGGGGTAGCGTTGCTAAGTTTTGCACCGCAGTTTTCACAAAACCTTGCGGTTTCGCTCGCAAGAGATTTGCCACATTCGGGGCAGTATTTCATAATGTAATAATTATCAAACCTAACGAAATATCTTTTTAATCTCATTTCACCTACAGGAAAATTCAAAAAAACGGTATTGGATTAGGTCACTAAAATCTAATCATTCTGCCCCTACCTTGTGCACCAGAAGAACCTCGTCTCGCTCAGCATCGGCCATTCGGTGTTCTCTGCAACCAAAAACCCCCTTTACTCCCCCACCTTCTCCCGTGCCATCTTTATCATCTTCCCCGCCAGCTCCCTCACCGCCTGTCGGGCCGGACTTCCCTCCGGGATCTGTGACACCGGTGTCGCTGCGAGATCCGCGGCCTCAACAGCCGGGTCTTCGGGGATTATGGCGATCGGTTTTTCATTCCCTATATCCACCGGTGCGGCACCGGCCTTGTACCGGTTGAAGACCACGTGGATCTTCTCCGGTTCAAGGCCCAGCTGGGTGGCGATCTCCCGGATCCGGGTAATGGTCCGCAGGCCCCGGGCGCCGGGATCGCTTACGATCAGGAGCACGTCCGGTGTTCCGATCGTGCCCCGGCTGATGTGCTCCATGCCGGCCTCGGTATCGATCACGAGGAACTTGTAGTCCCGCTCCAGCTGCTGCATGCATTCCGAGAGGAGATCGTTTGCAAAACAGTAGCAGCCGGTGCCTTCGGGCCGGCCCATGGCCACGAGATCGAACCCGTTCGCCTCGACGAGTGCCTGCCGGAACCGGAACCTCACGTAGTCATGCCGGTTCATACCCGGGGGAATGTTCCGGGAGAACGCTTCTTCCCGCATGCTGCCGAGCGTTTCGCGCACTTCAACCCCCAGCGCTTCATGGAAGTTCGCATTGGGATCTGCGTCAACCGCAAGGACCGGGCTTTCGCCGGCTTCGATGAACGAGCGGACCAGAAGGGAACTGATCGTTGTCTTCCCCGTCCCTCCTTTTCCGGAGAGCGCAATCGTAAACGGGCGTGGTCGTGGTGGTGGCATGGTCTCTCACGCTCTTTTTTAGGATAACTTTGCTTCTGCCCGGATTCTCCGGGAAATTTCGGCTGCTGCCTGCTGGATTTCACGGGCCCCGTTCCGGTCTGCAAACCGGATCCCGCAGCTCGGCGTGATCATCGATTGGGCATCAAAGAGCTCCGCCGGGATTTTCTTTGTCATCTGGGAGCGTATTGCGGAGTACTTCGCATAGAGCGAATCCACGGTCTCTGTGGCAAAGAGTTTGTACTCGGCAGGGACAATGCCCCATGCAACAACGCCTCCCCGTTCCATGTATGCGGCAACAGCCTCTGCATAGAGCATGAATTCTGTTGCGGTAGTATAGGCATCAAGGGAGATCAGGGAAGGATCAAGACCGATAACAAAACTCCAGTCGGTATTCGAGCAGCAGTGAACGCCAAGGCCGCCTTTGACCAGCGTTGCGATGTCCTCCCAGCCGGATTTTATGCTCGCCCGGTCGAGCGGCACGACTGATGAGCCAAGTGAGGCAAGGTAAGGCTCGTTTAAGACAACCAGCGTTTCTTTTATCCCGGTCCTTGCCTGCATCTCGTTTTCGCACCAACGGGCCTTGAGCGCGATCATCTTCGCGAGGACATCGGCGATCTGGGCATCATAATAGATCGGCCGTTTATCGGCATCAACAACCTGCATCCCGAACGTGACTGGGCCCGTCACCTGGCACTTGAGCACCCGGGCGCCGGCAAGCGGCCGGCCCAGCATCTCGATAAATGCGGATGCATGGGTGGCATCAAGGCCGTAGGGCGCAAAATTCTCTTCGACAAAGTCCAGGTACACCTTCTCCATGTCTGCGGAATTGTCCCGGGTGCTGTCGTAGAGCAGCCGCCCCTCGCGGATCACCTGCCCCGGGAGCTGGGCCGAGTCGTTAAAGACAATCCCCTCAAGGAGCCCGCGGTCGGGCAGTGTCGGGGCGTACGGGAACTCCGCGAAGATCTCAAGGACATCATCGCATGCAAGTACCGGATCGGTATGCGGGAGTGCACCGATACCGGTGGCGCGGGAGTTTGGGGATGGGATCATCTTTGACATTCAGGTTGCCTCCTTTTTCTCGCGCAGGGAATCGAGCAGTGCCTGCACCCGGGGGAAGAGCGAGAGATCCGTATGCGGGAGGAAGGCGCTTGATGTGTACTCGTCCATGAACGAGGGCTCGGCATTGAGTTCGATGTACGCGATCTTCCCGGCGATACCATCCAGGAGTTTGCGCTGCCTGCGGTTGATAAGCGCCATATTGGCCCCGGCTACTGCCCCGTTCCCGATATTTTTGATCCGCTCGAGATCGATCTCCGGGATCAGGCCAGCAATGGTCGCGTTTTTCTTGTTGATGTAGTTGCCAAATGCCCCGGCAAAGTAAATGGTGTCAATGTCAAGCCGTGTGACCCCGGCCTCTTTCATCAGCGTAACGCAGGCAGCATGGATCGAGGCCTTGCTCATGATCAGGTTCTTGATGTCGTTTTCCGTGATCACAATGTCTTTTCCGATGTCAGTCTCGCCCGCCCAGGCAACCACGTACTCCGGGTAATGGGAACCGGAACGGATCCGGGGATTAGTTATCCCGGTGTTGATCCGTCCTGTCCGGTCAATGACACCAACAGAGAGCAGTTCAGCGATAATATCAATCAGGCCGGAGCCGGTAATCCCTTTGGGCTTGATCCGGTTTATCGTGGCATACGTGGGTTCAAGCGTAGCCGGATCGATCGAGATCTTCTCGATAGCACCGGGATTTGCCCGCATGCCATAGAGCACCTCACCTCCCTCAAGCGCCGGCCCTGCTGCCCCGGCGCAGGAAAACATCCACTCGCTATTCCCGAGCACTACTTCGAAGTTTGTCCCAATATCCACAAGGAGCGAGATCTCCTCCCTCTCGCTCATCCGGCAGGCAAGGATGTCGGCAATGATATCTCCACCAATGAAATCGCTGACGGCAGGGAAGGCAAAGAGCCCGCAGTTGTCATTGCAGGTGATCCCAATCCGCGCCGCCGCAACCGAGAGCGCACGTTGCACCACGGGAACATAGGGTTCCTTGATGATATAGGCCGGGTCAATGCCAAGGAGCATATGGGTCATCACGGTATTTCCCGCAACTACGACTTCGTAGATATCCTCGCGGTCGATCCCTGCGCCATTGGCCGCGGCAGTAAGCGCCGAGTTGATGCTTTCTACGGCAAGTGTCTGGAGTTTTTCAATCCCGTTTTTCTGGGCATAATTGACCCGGGCAAGGATATCTTCCCCGCAACTGATCTGGCGGTTATAGTTCGAGGCAACCCCGGCCGCCTTTCCCGAGATCAGGTCCCAGAGGTAGGCAACGACCGTAGTAGAGCCAAGATCGACTGCTGCCCCGTAGAGCCGTTGTGAGGTATCGTTCTCCTGGAGATCGATAAGCCGGTAACCCCCGGGAACAAGGGCAACGGTCCCGGTCACTTTCCAGTCGCTGTGACGGAGCAGGGCAGGGATCTCACGCATCACCTCAAGGGGTGCGTACATCTTTTCTGCAACCGGTCCGCCTTTTTTCTGGATCCCCCAGAGCAGGCGGGAAAGGTCCGGGGACGGATCGGCAAGGGTCGGCTGCTGGAGCTCCACGTAATATTTTTTTACGGACGGATGGAACTCGATTGGAGCATCCATTCCGTCAATGAGGATCTTCTGCTCCTGGATGAGCGTACTTTCCGGGATAACTACCTGGAGATCTCCCTGGATCGTGGTAACGCAGGCAAGGCAGGTGCCTTTTTTTAACTCTTCCTCGGTAAAGAACCGCCCGTATTTTGCCCGGTCAAACTCGGCCTTGCCGGACTGGACAATGACCACGCATTTCCCGCATTTACCGATCCCGCCGCAGACCACGTTCATGTTGATCCCGGCTTTCTGCGCAGCATCGAGGATGGTTGTCCCGCGGGGGGCGTCGATCTTGCGGTAACTGGGAAGGAAGGTGACTGTGCGCATTTAGGGTTTCCATTCCTGCACGAGATATTCGCCTATCTCCGCAGCGTCCCGGGGCCCCACAAGGACTTTCCAGCCGGTTGCCTCTTCTATCCTGCCGGAAAGGGGAGCGGCATAGCCCGGGATGATCAGTTTCCGGTGGTTTACCTCTCCCTCTACACCGAATTTTTTTATCGCGTCCCGGACCAGCGACTCGTTAAGCTTTCCTGCGGCAACAGAAGTGAGTACCGAAAGCCCTTCGGTATCCACGATCAGCATAAAGCAGGGGATCCGGGTGGATTCGAGGTAACCCTGGAGGGTGAAATAGGTCAGCGAGAAGTTGACCGTCATGAGCACCGGGGCATCCTTTCCCGGGGTCCCGACCCGGTAAATGCCAGGGTTCATCTGGATGGGCTTCTGGGGATCCGTGTAAATATTCTGGCGCAGGGTGAGCGCTGCCTTTGCCGATGCCGGGGAGAGGGGTTTTGCCACAATGACCGAAGCGTACTTGACAATACCAAGGGCAATCGCAGCATCCTCATCCTCAAATGTCGTCGCATCGAGGTACACAGGGTACCCGAGATCCGGTACCGCCCGGGTAATGGCCAGCTGCCGCACTGCAGTGGAGCGGTACAGGAAATCCCCAAGGGTTTTTGCACCGGGATCGAGAAGGATATCCGGCACACCTTCTGCAACGCAGTCTTTCGCGAGCTGGACAAGTGCTTCAAGGGTGGATGCCCGGACAACGAGCCGGCAGGCATACTGTTTTGCAAGCGCACAGATCTGCTTATAGTTTTCCGGCGTTGCTGCGCAGATTGTGGGATGGTAACTCCCGCACAGGACAAGCGCCGCAGCAAGGGCTGCCGGGTTCTCTGAGACAAGGACCTCAGGAAGCCCGGCCGTTTTTTCCACGGCAGCCACTGCTTTTGCATACGCCTCGATCGTACCGCTTGTATTGACAATGGCAGTACCATTAAATTTCAGGTCGGCTCCCACCCGGGTCAGGGTTTCATCCCGGACCCGTGCGGTTATGGCAGTTATTTCCTCTTCGCTCTGGGTATCGGACACTACAAACATGATGCCCGGCGGATGGTAGAAGGTCTTGTCATGGCGGTAGAGGACAAACTCCTCACCGACTGCAAAGGACCGCTCCCCAACCCCGAGCTTGACCCGCCGTATCGGCGGCCGGGTCGTGGCACCAAGGACCGACTTTGCATTCTCGTCAAGGTACGGGCAGAGTTCAATATCGGCTTTGCCGGCCGCAAGCTTCATGGCAAAGGTCAGGCAGGTGGGATCCCCGCACTCCTTGCAGTTTTTCCTGGGCAGGAGTTTGTAGATATCAAGGGCCTTAAGCGGCATATCTAGGCGCCTCCGGTTCGCGTATTCAGGCCGTAAAATGCCTCCTTGAGGCGTTTTACGGTCAGGGGGTGCCGGACGCAGACAATCTCTGCCCCGGCAACTGCTGCCGCAAGACTTGTGGTAAATTCCCATTCCACGGCCATGGCATCCCGTGAACCGGCATCGGCCTCCCGCACCTCTTTTATTGTGAGTGAATCAGAGGGTGCGCAGATCATCGGCATGGCAAGATCCGTATCCCCTTTGAGTGCAGAAAACCGGATCCGCTCCATCGCAGAGTACGTGTACTCAAAGCCATACCCCAGTGCCCCGGTGTACGGATCAATTACGATATGATCCCGTGAGATGCCGATCTCCTTTAAGAGAATGTTGAGCTGTTTTGCGAGATTGATATCGATCGGGGACTGGGCTATGATTGCATGGTTGTAGGCCAGGGCCGCCGCTGCAATGCTCCGGTACCGTCCGGCCTCGGCTGTACCAAGGAGAAGGCGCTCTCCCTGCCCGGTCTCACCGCATTTCTGGAAAACTTCGCTGTCGATCTTCGGCTCGTTGCTTCCCTCTATGATAAGCGGCAGGGCGGTGCCGGTAAGAACAGATTCTGTCGTTTTCCCGAGCGTGGCAATGTCGGAAAAGTCCCGCTGCTTTGTACTGGTCAGGCAGAGCCGTACAAGGTCTGCACCGTATGCGGTTTCCGCAGTCTTTGCCCATGCAGCCGGATCATGGATAAGATCGCCGCAGTACTCATTTACGATCGGTGACCAGTACCGGGGATCATCGCAGATCTCAAATGCAATAAGGGGCGGGCGAGCGGCAGTATCTTTTTCCATAAAGGGGAGTGTCGTGCCACCACCAATCCGGTAGGAGCGTGAGCGCGTTCCTCCCTCGGATCGGGTTGCGCCAAGGATGACTTCTCCCACGGTACCGGTCCAGCCAAAATTCGGGTCAGGTATCATAAGCACGCCTCACATCAGGGGTTTCATGGCAAGCGCCGGGTGGCCGACACGTTCGAGAAATGCCATCAGATCCTCAATTGTCGGGGCGGATACTTCGTCGGCGATCTTATCAAACAGGTCAGGGTGCCCTTTTGCCGCAAGCAGGGGGACAAGCCGGGGTTTGAGCTCCTCTTTGAGCTGGGAGGGCATCCAGACCAGCCGCTCGATCCCGCCCTCTCCCTGGAGGAACCGGTCAGAGAGGATATAGTTCTTGGATATCCCGGCAAAGCCCGGAGTCTGGGCACCGCCACCGATGGTCCCGGCAAGAGTTGAAAAAGTCATTCCGGAAGGTGTCATGCCCTTGTATTCCCGGTTGACCACCATGATGCCGTTTACTTCGGGAAGCATGAGTGCGATGGCCTCAAAACATCCGCAGCAGGTCATGGGAAATTCCATCACGCTGTACAGGGAGCATCGTTCTATCTCGCCGTGACTGGCTTTCTTGACAAACCGGTTAACTCCCTCGAATTCGCCGTTCTGGACATTGACGGGTGCGCCTTTTTCCACCGGCTGGTTTGCGCCCGAGGGGGACATCTCATACGCGATCTTCCCGTCAAGCCAGCTGATCGCCCCGCAGAGGGCAGGCCGTTCGGGCGTAATTACGCAGACATGGTTAGGGGCAAAGGTCTGGCAGAGCGTGCAGGAATAATAGGTGTCGACATCATTGTCCCGCATTCCCTTAATGCGGGCATCACGCTCTTCGTAGATCTTCTCTGCCTCGTTTTTTCCTGCAAGCACTTTTTCCGGGTCGGTAATAAGCGTAACAGAGACGGCATCAAGGAGCTGGGGGAAATCCATCCGGAATTTGCTTGCAAGAAGTTTTCCCAGATGCTCGATCTTTACGCCTTTTGCAAAAGCTTCCTTTGAGATGCGCACCCAGACAAGGTCCCGCTGTGCAACATGCCATGACCCTTCGCCATAATTGACGAAATTGTGGATCCGCCGTTCGAGCACCGGCTCATAGTCTTTCTTCATTCCTTTGCCGGTCACTTCAATAACAATACCCAGGGGATATGCCCCTCCCTCTTTCATAGTATCTATTTCAGGCCCGACAACTGTCACTTTCCCGTCTTCAATCTCACCGGGATTTTTCATCCGCAGCAGTTCAAAGGCCGGGGAGCGTCCGCCGCCAAACTCCACCTGCATCTCTTCTTTTCGTATGCTCTTTCCTTCGAATGCAGGAGAGCACCCCATCGGAATGGGGATGGCAGTGACCGTGACCCGGATCCCTTTGAGTTCCATGCCGGTGCGAACAACATCATCGGGAGTGGCAGGAGTCCAGTCCCCGCCCTCGTATCCCTCCAGGGTAAGGAGGGGAAATCCCAGCACCCGCATGGCATCGACAAAGGCTATCTCTTCGTCAGAGAGGCCGGGAAAGACAATGACAATAGCTTTTGCCCGCTCTGCAGCGTATGACAGGAGCCGCCCGGTATCACCCGGTGAAACCCCGCCAAACATCATCGCAACCCGGGCAATGATATCAACAAAATGTACGCTGTGAACCGGTCGGGAACCAAGAGGGATAAGCCGGTAATCAAGGCCCAGTTTCACGCCGGCTGAGGAAAGGGAGGAGATCACGTCGCCGGCAAGGAAGGTGAGCATATATTTTTCCTGGAGCTCACGGCAGATTGCCGCTGCGGTACCGGCACCCGGGGGTCTGCCAACGATCAGGGCAAGACCCAGGATACTTCCGTCCACCAGGGAGTACCCGAGTTTCCGGATAACGGTGTCACTGATAAAACCGGTATAGGGAACAGGCTCCTTCCCTGTCCCGGCAGTTTCCGCGGCAAGCAAAGATTCTGATGCCACCAGGGGGTTTTCCCCGGTCTTTGCATAAACATCAGTCGCAGATTTCCGGTCATGCACAGGAATGCCTGTCAGGGCATACGATATCGGAAGGTGGTACGCCGTTTCGTCATAGGAAAATTCGCTCGAAATGTGGGCGAGTTTCTCTTTGAGGTGCCCGTTTCCGGTTTTTTTGGCCAGGATGACGTCGGTCATAATATCCCTCTGGTAAGGGGGTATCTGCGCAACCCTACATATAGTTTCGTTATGTGCGCAATTCCGTTACCGGTAACATTTGCGTCCGGACTTTGTACCGTTTCGCTCAAAATCAGGTAAAATGACAATAATGTTTATTCTCTCATGAATATATTCTCTTTAAGGTGAAGATGAAAAATGAGCTCTAAAAATTTCCCGGAATTGTTTTCCTGGCTTCTTCTTGCAATAATTCTGCTATTGTGCATCGGACCGGCACAGGCCGGGACCGTTTCGATCACGTACCGGGGAAGCGGTGGATATTATGTTGGTGACAGTGTGATACTGGACGGGATGAACACGGTAGGCAACACCACCGTGATAACCATCACCGGCCCGGGCCTGCCGGCTGCCGGTGTACCTCCCTATAACCTGACCGGCGACGCAGGAACCGGGAATACCGCGGTTACCGATCCGTCCGGGACATGGTCATACGACTGGGATTCGTCACGGGCACTGGGAGCCTCCAGTCTTAACCCCGGACGGTATACATTTACGGTCTACGACAACAGCAATTCTCAAATTAACTCCTCGGTCTCTGTCTTCCTGAAGCAACCGGAATTTTATGCCTCCATATCTCCCAACCCGGCTGTTCTCAATGATTATGTGCAGGTAACCGGAAAGGTGGAATCTGCGGCAGATACCATCGGGATTGATGTGATAGATGCATCCGGGAATAAGGTGCATACCTTTTCCTCGCCGGTCAGTAACGGGGGGTATTTCCAGTATGGATTCCATGTGGATATGCCCCCGGGCGTGTACACGGTTTACATCAGCAGCCCTTCACTGTCCAACAGCCTGACAAGCACCCTGACCGTGGTAGAATCCAATGCAAACCTGACGGCGGTTGCACCGGTTATTAGCACTCAGGTTACTTCGCCTCCTGCTTCGACCGGGACACCTGTTGCTCCTCAGGCCACGGCCACAATCCCGCCGGGATCGGGGACACTGGTGATATCATCAGTACCGGCCGGCGCTTCAGTCTATCTTGATTCAGCAAATGTCGGAATTTCGCCGGTGACACTGAATGGCGTTGCACCCGGTACGCACCTTGTGGAGATCAAGTCTCCGGGTTACCTTACCGTGTCCATGGATGTCGTTGTCACAAGTGACAAGCCTGTTGAGGTCTCACCCCAGCTGGTAAGGGCACCCTTTGGACTTGGGCTTTCTCCCCTTGCAGCGCTCGGCGGTTGCCTTGGTGCAGCAGCTTTGTTTATCGTTTCACGGAAGAAATAACGGATAACCTGCATACGAGCGGAGAAGTATACCCTCATAAATGCATTTGAGGGTTACCGCAACCTATAACCAAAACCCATTACTATTTTAGTCCTGCATATGACAGCGCCCTCTGCCAGAAAGTTTGGCTTTATAGCCCACATGCCCGATGAGCCCGGCTCGCTGGAGCAGGCGGCCCAGGTCATAACCCGGTACAATGGCAATATCAACCGCATCCAGTACGACCGGAGAATTGATCCCTGCACGGTCTTTTACGAGGTAACTTCAACAGAAGAAGAGTATGCAAGGATCACCGGTGATCTTGCGGATATCGGCTATCTCCAGACTTCATTGCAGCCGGTAAGTTTTCTCAAATTCTTTGTCCATCTCCCCCACGCACCGGGCTCATTGCACCGGTTTTTAAAATTCACTACAGAATCCGGGGCAAATATCGGATTTATTGATTTTGACGACACCGGCAGGTTCCCCGACCGGCTCACGGTGAGCCTGAACCTTGAGGATCCGGCTGCAGTTGAAAACCTCCTCGATCAGCTCAAATCGAGGTATCACCTGGAGATCCTTGAGTACGATACGACCGGGAAGCATCTTGACGATACGGTCTTCTATGTTAAATTTGCACAGGAGATCCGTGACCTGATCGGAGAATCTGAAAATGAGTTTCTCCTTTCTTTTCTTGCCGATACCAACCATATTGCACAGGAACTGATGAACCGGGGGAACAATCCCCGGCAGGTCTTTGACAGTGTGCTTCTCACCGGGCGGACCCTGCGGGCCACCACCGGCAAAAATTTCTACGCCGATGTCCAGAAAATCCAGATTACTCCTGCGGTCAGTCTTTTCTGTTTCCAGCTCCCCTGCGGAGGAAGCATCTATGTGCTCTTTTCCGGAAAAGAGGCCCTGATGATCGATACCGGGTACGGTATTTACCATGATGATGTCATGGCAATGTTTTCTTCTTTTGGTCTTGGAGAAGAAGGAAATTTTACCGGCCTTGTTATCACCCATGCGGATGCCGATCACTGCGGGGGCGGGGGCTTTTTTTCGGCCGGTGCAGTTATGCATACCGGTACCCGTGATATCATAAAAACAAACAACCGGGCGTACGGGTCCCGGAGCGAGCACTCTGTTCTTGAATCGTTTTACACCAAGATGATCAATTGCTTCTCCCGCTTCAACCCCCCCGGGAACGTAACCTGCCTCCAGAAGGCCGGGACCTCAGTGCAGAGTATCTTCCCGGTGCTTGGATCTGTTGCCATTGCAGGAATCAGGCTTGAGATCCTCGAAGGGCTGGGGGGTCATACACACGGGCAGATCTATCTTTATTCCCGTGAAGAGGGCTTACTTTTTACCGCAGACGCGGTGATTAATTTTTCCAGTCTTACACCGGAACGTGCTTCATACAGCTCTCTTGCGGATTTTCTGGTTAGCTCGGTAAACGTGGACAGCGATCTTGCACGCAGGGAGAGAAAAGCGCTGCTTGAACTTGCCACAGAGACTGACCGGGAGCTTGCCCGCAAGGGGAAACGCTGCCTTATCTGCGGGGGGCATGGTGCGGTATCGGTTCTGGACAAGGGCAGGCTTGTTCCCTGTGGGGAGATAACCCGCTACCAAATACCTGATGCCCCCTGATACCCTGTTGGCCCCCCACATCTATGGGGGATCGCGTACCAGCGAAGCCTGCTCCGGGCACGATATTCTCATTTACTATGGGATTGCACACTCCTAGCGAGAAGGATGGATGATCACAGGGTTCAGGAAATGATGCTGTTGATGGCATCGAAAATTCGATCGGTTGCTAACTCCCTTTCCGCTGATGATGTCGAAGGGTTTCTTGCAGAGATTCTGAAAGCCCGGCGCATCTATGTTATGGGTGCCGGCAGGTCTGGACTTGTAGCAAAGGGATTTGCCATGCGCCTGATGCATCTTGGCCTCCAGTCGTATGTTGTTGGTGAGACAATCACGCCGGCCCTCCAGAAGGGCGATCTCATCATTGTTTTTTCCGGGTCGGGAAAAACAAAGACTGTCGCCGACATTGCTGAGACCGGAAAGGAGATCGGGGCACACATCGGCCTTATCACCTCAAACGCGGATTCGCGGATCGGCAAAATTGCCGATTGTAAAGTGATCATCGAAACCCAGCGCGATGATGTCCGCGACGATGCCGCGGAATTTGAGATCCGCCAGATGCTTGGCGACCACAAATCGTTTGCGCCACTGGGGACGCTTTTTGAAACGGCTTCCATGATCTTTTCCGATGCGGTGATCTCCCGGCTCATGGAGATCACCAAGACCGACGAATCTGCGCTCAAGAACCGGCATGCAAATATCGAATAACCAGGGGTGCAAAAAAATGATGGAACGGTTTTCATCGCGGGTCAGGGGCATTGAGATCTCCGGGATCCGGAAAATCTTTGAGGCTGCCGGGCCGGGATCGATCAATCTCGGCCTGGGTCAGCCGGATTTTGATACGCCGCAGCATATCAAGGATGCTGCCATTGCGGCGATCCGGGAGGGAAAGACAGGTTACACACCCAACACGGGGATACCCGAGCTCAGGGAAGCGCTCAGCACCAAGTTCAGAAAAGAGAACAACGTGCAGTACTCCACAGATCAGATACTCGTTACTGCCGGTGCAAGTGAGGCCCTCCATATTGTCATGCAGGCTCTTGTGAGCGACGGGGATCGTGTCCTTTGCGCTGACCCGGGTTTTGTTTCGTATGCAGCGCTTGCAACACTTGCCGGAGGCCGGCCGGTGGGTGTCCCGCTTGATGCAACTTTCCATATCGATCTGGAAAAAGCACAGGCTCTTATGGATGGTGCCCGCCTTTTTGTCCTCAACACCCCGGCCAACCCGACCGGTGCCGTGGAGAGCGCAGAGACAATCCGGACACTCGTTGAATATGCGGGAGATGCCGGGGTCACCATCGTCAGTGATGAAGTATACGAGCATTTTATCTATGGGAAAAAGCACGTGAGTGCTGCACGGTTTGGCGACAATGTGATCACGATAAATGCGGCAAGCAAGACCTACGCGATGACCGGCTGGCGCCTCGGGTACCTTGCGGCTCCGGCGGAAGTTGTCAGCCAGTGCCTCAAGGTGCACCAGTACTGCCAGGCATGTGCTACCTCAATTTCCCAGTATGCTGCGCTTGCAGCGTACACCGGAGATCAGGCACCGGTGCAGCAGATGAGGGATGAATACCATGCACGCCGTGACCTGCTCTGCAGGGGGCTTTCCGATATCGGTTTCTCGTTCCCGGTCCCGGAAGGGGCGTTTTATGCGTTTGTGCCGATGAAACCGGCGCTGGTTCAGAATATTATCGAATCCGGGGTTATTCTCACCCCTGGCTCAGCATTCGGTGCAAATGCACCTGATTATGCCCGGATCAGTTATGCTGCATCGCGGGAGAATCTTATGCAAGCTCTTGATAGGATCAAAAAGGCAACAGGAGAGTACCATGGTTAAGGAATTATTACGGAAATTATCCAATGCCCACGGGGTATCGGGAAGTGAAGGCAGTGTCTTTGCCTTAATAAAAAAAGAACTCAAAGGCTGTGTTGATGAGATCACCGAGGATCCTATGGGAAATCTCATTGCAGTCAGGCATGGTAACAAGTCAAAGGTGATGCTTGCCGCCCATATGGACGAGATCGGGCTCATGGTCAAGTATATCGATGACAAGGGCTTTCTCCGGTTCATCACTCTTGGCGGGTGGTACGGGCCAACACTCTATAACCAGCGCGTGATCGTCCATGGGACAAAAGGTGACCGGATCGGTGTCATCGGTGGCAAGCCCCCGCACATGATGGACGAAGATGAACGTAAGAAAGGGGTGAAAACCGACGACATGTTCATCGATATCGGGGCAAAAAACAAGGACGATGTTGCGGAGCTGGGTATTGAGGTTGGCACGCCGGTAACGATTGATCGCGAATTTACCGAACTCGCGAATAACCGCGTTACCGGTAAGGCATTTGATAACCGGGCCGGTGTTGCAATGCTTATTAAGACCATGCAGAAAATGAAGTCCCCGTTCACGGTTTACGCCGTCTTTACCGTGCAGGAAGAAGTGGGTCTCAAAGGGGCAAAGACCAGCGCCTATACAATCGATCCCGACTGGGCCATTGCTACGGATGTTACCATTCCCGGCGATCACCCGGGGATTGATATGAAGGATGCAGCAGTAGAAATGGGAAAAGGGCCGGTTATCACCATTGTCGACAGCAGCGGAAGAGGACTTATTGCCAGCCGCAAGGTTGTCCAGTGGCTGAAAAATGCTGCTGAAACAAACGCGATTCCCGTGCAGTACGAGGTTGGTACCGGGGGGACAACCGATGCAACCTCTATTCACCTGTCCCGCGGCGGCGTGCCAAGTACCACTATCAGCCCGCCCACACGGTACATCCACTCCCCGGTGGAAGTCCTGGATACAGGGGATATAGAAGCCGGTGTTAACCTGCTTGTTGCAGCGCTGAAGACAAAGCCTGCGCTTTAAATTCAATTTTTTTTTGATTTGTTGAATCCTTATCCCGGGATAATTCTATCGCTTAAAGGATCTTTTCTGACAATTATTTCGAAAAGTCGTGTCAAATGTCATGAAATGGCTATCTCTCTGATACAGAGAGTTATTTCGAAAAGTGAAGCGCCCCGGCCGGGACTTGAACCCGGGTCAAAAGCTCCGCAGGCTTCTAGGATGTCCACTACCCCACCGGGACGTGTGTGTTTTTGGGTGCCTGCCTTACTTACATCGTTTTCATCGCTTAAATATCTCACCGTTTACCGGGTGAGAGCGTCAGTTACCGCAGAAACCAGCTGACATTTCATCAAAAAAAGATTAATTTGCAGTATCAATCGTTGGGCGTCTGCACGTTTACCGGCGTCCACGTAGGGGTAGCAGTGGTCGTTGCCACAGGGATATAGTTCTGGCGCTGACCGTTCCAGTACTGGCATTGGGTAAATGTCTGGTTTTGCGGATCATCAAAATTGCCCACGGGTTTGACCCAGATCCCGGTCGTGGCGGTAATGTTGTTTCCGGTCATCTGGACGAGAAGATCCCCGGAATTCAGGATAGGTCCAAGCGTAGCATTTTGATAAACAGAGAGATTTGAGATACCCGGTGCTTTCCCAAATCCCGCCTGGTAATCAAGATTCCCGGTTGATTTATCCAAAACGCTGATCTGGAACCATGAGTAAGGTGCATAATCGGAGTACTGCAGGGTAACCCATTGATCTCCACTACTACCTCCCTGATTTACCTGGACAACCTTAGTGACCGTGATGTTGAACGGAACTACGGAGTAGGTGATATACATGGGGGGAGTTTTTAGATCGAATGCGACCGCGGTTGAATTATAAGAGAAATACTGTGTATTCTGGTAGATCTGGCATGAAAGATCTGCGGCGATAGGTGTCGGCGTGGCATAGGGATTGCTGTATCCTGATCCAGTACCCTGGAGTGCTGCACTGGTGGTTACAAATGGTGTTGCTGCTGTCACATACGCAGGAGTTGCAGCAGTCTCTTCCGTGCTTGTTTCGGTTACAACAGAATTTCCTCCCGATGTCGACCCGGATGAACTTTTCGGAGGGGTAACGCACCCGGCGACAAGGAGCATGAATACGATCCCCACTACCAATATTGCACAATGTAATCGCTTAGTCATTACAGATGTGTACATTTTTTTCTGATATTTAAGTATGCTTAAAAAAAATGAGTAAGTCAGTATTGCGGCACAATGTGAGACCGGGTATTGGATGGCGCAAAGGAAGGACAGGCCAATTGCAAATATTGAATTTTGCCGGTTAAGAAAAACCGGTCGGTTCCCCGGCTCCATCATTTCACCGGGCGTTTGCCGGGCAGATTATCTGGTGTGCATGGCAACAGATTCATGCCTCCAGCAGAGTAACCATTAAAATAATGACAGATCTGCGAAGCGACACCATACGGAAAGGGTACGAGCGGGCTCCGAATCGTTCTCTCCTGCGCTCGCTGGGAGTTACGGATCGGGAGATAGAACTCCCGTTTATCGGTATTGCCAATGCATTCAATACCATCGTGCCGGGTCATACGCACCTGCGTCAGCTTTCAGATAAGGTAAAAGAGGGAATTGCCGCGGCCGGGGGCGTCCCCTTTGAATTTGGCGTGATCGGCATTTGCGATGGGATCGCGATGGGACATGAAGGGATGCGGTACTCCCTTCCCTCCCGTGAAAATATCGCTGACTCCATTGAGCTCATGGTACAGGCCCACCGGTTCGACGGTCTTGTGTGTGTGGGTACCTGCGACAAGATTGTTCCCGGCATGCTCATGGCTGCCGTCAGGACCAATATTCCGACGATCGTTGTCACCGGCGGAGCAATGCTTCCCGGCAGTAGCGGGGGTAAAGATCTTTCACTCATTGATGTTTTCGAAGGAGTGGGAAAGGTTGCTGCCGGTACCATGGAAGAAGATGCCCTTAAGGAACTGGAATGCTGCGCCATGCCCGGCTGCGGGAGCTGCCAGGGGCTCTACACGGCAAACACCATGGCCTGCATGACCGAGACTATGGGCATGTCCCTGCCAGGCTGTGCAGCTGTTCCTGCCGTGGAGGCGGCAAAACTGCGGATCGCCCGGGAGAGTGGCGAAGCAATCATTCCCCTGGTAAAGAAAAACAGTACTGCCCGGGATATCGTGACCAAGAAGAGCCTGGAAAACGCAATCCGCGTGGATATGGCATTAGGAGGATCAACCAATACCGTACTGCACCTTATGGCGATTGCAACCGAGGCTGAGATCCCTCTCTCTCTTGCAGACTTCAACCGCATCGCAGATGAGATCCCGCATATCTGCCACATGCTTCCGGCTGGCCCCTACTCTATGCAGGCACTTTACAGGGCCGGTGGTATACCTGCTGTACTTAAGAGGCTGGAAAAACATCTTGACGACTGTCCGACCGTTTCCGGTCTGTCTCTTTACCAGGTTGCACGGAATGCAATGATCAAAAACGAGCAGGTAATAAGATCCCTGGATGCCCCGGTAAGTCCGGCCGGTGGGCTTCGCATACTCTTTGGTTCGCTTGCTCCCGATGGCGCCGTGGTCAAATCTGCCGCTGTTCCAAAAGAGATCTGGAAACATACCGGACCCGCCCGGGTCTTCGAGTCCGAGGAGCCTGCAATGGCAGCAATCCTTTCCCGGCAGATCCATGAAGGTGATGCGGTGATCATCAGGAATGAGGGGCCTCGTGGTGGGCCGGGGATGCCCGAGATGCTTTCTGCAACCTCGGCACTTATGGGTGTGGGCTATAAAAACGTAGTCCTGATCACTGACGGCCGGTTCTCTGGCGGAACCAGAGGGCCCTGTATCGGGCATGTTGCACCTGAGGCTGCTGTCGGTGGCCCGATTGCATTGGTGCAGGATGGCGACCGGATTGCCGTGGACCTGTTTATGCGGACCATTGACCTGCTGGTGGATCCAGAAGTCCTCACGTCCCGCAAGGCCGCATGGAAACCGGTGATGCGGCCGGTGACCGGTGTCCTTGCCCGCTATGCAAAGACCGTCGGGCAGGCAAACCTTGGTGCGGTGCTGAGATAACCGTTCTTCAACATCATTTTTTCCCGCATTTTATCAAGAACTTATTAAAAAAAGTGACGTGGGTTCTGCCGGATAATTATTGACCGGCTGAAGGTCCGGCAACTTCCGCGCTATCGTAGATCTGCGTGAGATACCGCGCTTCAAAGACTGCAAGAAGAGGCAGTACGATCAGCAGGAGGAGTGCCCCGATAACAATTCCGACAAGTGGAAGCGCAAACGTCAGTCCCAGTACGACAATCCAGAGGATGAGTGCCGGTATCCCGACTACAATAGCTACAACAATAAGTGCGAGGATGTATGTCAGCCAGCCAATCTTTTTTATGGTGGCCGTAATCTCCCTGAAATTGAATGCCTCCCCAAAGGAACCGGTCCGTGCGAACCGGATGATGCCGATTGGTGAGATAATGGCGACAAGAATGGCTACAATGATCAGGATTATTGCAAGGATTCCCGCACCTGCCATACCCGCGATCGCAGCGGTCGGGTTCTCCGTCATCGTTGTTGCAAATGTCGCCCCTATCGTGAGAAATTCAAGGATGATCACCGGTATTGCATAGATGAGTCCGACAATACAGAGAAGAATCCCGTCAACCAGTAGTTTTATCCAGTTTTCCACCTCGGGTGCGGGATTTGTCCCCCGGTAAACGTTCATAATATACCCCATAAGGGGCAGGGTCAGGATCAGTGTGGCAATCATGAGCAGCAGCCACTTGTTAACCTTGTCAATGATGCCTTCCTTCACATAGGTATAGGAATTCCCGATCAACATACCGTAGTCCATTTCATTCACCAGTGCACTTCGTGCGAAACCAACCGCGACACTATCGCGCCACAAATGGTTTAATTAGTTTCTGACGACTTCGCAGAATATATAATTATCCAAAAATCTGGCTTAAAATAGAAAAATACGGGATTATATTTAGTGTCTGAAATATCTTACACCGGTAAAGACCATCGCCACATTCAGCCGGTTTGCGGCTTTGATAACCTCGTCGTCCCGGATAGATCCGCCCGGCTGCACAAGTGCGGTTGCTCCGGCCTTTGCCGCCACTTCCAGCGTATCGGGGAAGGGGAGGAAGGCATCGGAAGCTACAGCGGATCCCGCAAGTGGTGCACAGGCTTTTTCAATGGCAATCTTTGCCGAATCGACCCGGCTCATCTGCCCGGCACCTATACCCAGCGTGCGTTTCTGATCGGCAAAGATGATCGTATTGCTCTTGGTGTGCTTGCAGACTTTCCAGGCGATCCTGAGTGCGGACATTTCATCGGTCGTCGGGTCGCGATCAGTAATGACCTGCCAGTTCTCCTGGTATGCCGGTGTCCGCTGTACCAGGACCCCGCCGTCAATGGTGCGGACTTCATCGGATGTATTCCTCTCGGGAAGGATGAGCACCCGCATATTCTCTTTTTTCCTCATTGCTTCGACAGCATCCCGGGTAAAAGACGGGGCTGCCACGACTTCAACAAACGTTGAGTCAATGGCCTCGGCCAGTTTTTTATCGACTTCGCGGTTCAGGGAGACCACGGATCCATAAGCAGATACGGGATCGACATCCCGGGCAGACAGGTATGCTTCGAGAATATCCGTCCCTACAGAGACACCGCAGGGATTGTTGTGCTTCACGATGACTGCCGTGGGTTCTTCGAATTCTGCCAGAAGCGCCGTGCCGGCATTGACATCCAGATAATTGTTGTACGACATCTGTTTGCCCTGCAGGGGCTCTGCACCTGCAATGCCGGTGGTGCCGTACACGGCTGCCTGCTGGTGAGGATTCTCTCCGTACCGCAGCATCCGGCCGTTTGTGAACTGGAGGGTGAGGATGGGCGGGAACGTGTTGTCAAGGTTTGAAAGATGGTTGCTGATTGCGGCATCGTATGCTGCAGTCCGGGCAAATGCCTTTTTTGCAAAAATAAGCCGCTGCTCATGGGAAAACCCGACATTGCTGCTGAGGGTTTTAACAACTTCCGGGTAATCCGAGGGATCCACTACAACGGCAACATCCTTAAAATTTTTTGCTGCTGCCCGGATCATGGCCGGACCCCCTACATCGATATATTCTATCAGTTTTTCAAGAGGCAGGGACTCGCGGGACATCCGTTCAAACGGGTAGAGATTCACGACCAGGAGACCGATCCGGTTGATCCCGTACTTTGCCATGATCGCGTCGTCGATTTGGCGTCTCCCGAGCAATCCCCCATGTACCTTGGGATGGAGGGTTTTGACCCGGCCATCCATCATCTCGGGGAAGCCGGTATATCTGGATACCTCAGTAAACGGGATGCCCGCCCCGGCAAGTGCCGTCCCGGTTCCCCCGGAGCTCATAATACTGAAATTGTGTTGAATTAGTGCCTGTGCCAGATCCACAATCCCGGTCTTGTCCCAGACTGAAAGAAGCGCCCATTTCATGATTGTATATACGCACAGAAAGGACAAAAAAGATGTGTTAGTCCGGCAACTCCGATTCAAAACTGCCTTTTTACCCTGGCCGGGATCCATCCGGGCAGACCCCCGCTGCATTCCCGGCAGGTTTTTCCAGCAGGTGCTGGTGCGAAGAATAAGACTGTTTTCTCCAGAAATTCCCCCTGGTAAGAGGAAACCGGCAGTATCTTTTTGATCCATTTTCTGACAGGAAGCCGGTGCAAAAAACTATGTCAGATGCTCTGGCGACTATGGGGAAATACTCCGCGGTTCCGAAAGGCAGTCAAGGCCGGTCCGGATCGGATAAACCGGATGCAGTTTCCCTCTTAAATTTCCGTTTGCACCCTGTCAACAGTCATTGTGCCGTACTTATTATTTATATAGAACCACAATTCAATAGATAATGGAACATCGAATGGGATGTGCTATGGAAGATCACGATACCACCCCTGTGCCGGAGACCCCGGCCGCAGAGCCGGAGACATCGGTACCCTCTCCGCCCGGGCAGAACGATGAACTTGCCGGGCAGAAGAAGCGGTACGCAGAGCTCAATGACCGGTACCTCAGGCTTGCAGCGGACTTCGACAATTACCGGAAGCGGATCGCACGGGACCATGAAACCCAGGTTCAGCTGGCAAACGAACGGTTTGCCGTTGATATCCTGGAGATTGCAGACAATCTGGACCGTGCACTCAAAGCCGATGAGGATCATCTCCGCACAGGTGTTGACCAGATCCGCCAGCTGCTTGCCGGAGTGCTTGCACGACATGGTATCACACCCATAGATGCACAAAAAATTTCATTTGATCCCGGGGTCCACGAGGCTGTCGCACATATTCCTTCCGATGAGAAGGAAGGAACGGTCATCGACGTGGTTTCTCCGGGGTACCGGATGCATAACAAGGTAATCCGGTATGCAAAGGTTGCAGTTTCGAAAGGAAACCCTTCAAACGAGGAAACAAGCGTCTGAATAACTACAGTAACCAATTAGGAGGATTGAATCAAAATGGCAAACGAGAAAATTCTGGGTATCGACCTTGGGACTACCTTCTCCTGCATGTCGATTATGGAGGCAGGCAAACCCATTGTAATCCCCAACAGTGAAGGAGCGCGGACAACCCCGTCCGTTGTCGCGTTTACCAAGGAAGGAGAACGCCTTGTCGGGAGCCTTGCAAAACGCCAGGCGGTAACCAACCCCCAGCGGACGATCCAGTCGATCAAGCGGAAGATGGGAACACCTGAAAAAGTAAAAATCGGCGATAAGGAATACACTCCCCAGGAAATTTCCGCAATGATCCTCCAGAAACTCAAGGTTGATGCAGAGGCGTATCTTGGGGAGAAGATCGCAAAGGCAGTCATCACGGTCCCGGCATATTTCAATGATGCGCAGCGGCAGGCCACAAAAGATGCCGGAAAGATTGCCGGCCTTGAAGTCCTGCGTATCATCAACGAGCCGACCGCAAGCGCCCTTGCCTACGGAATAGACAAGGAACAGGATGTTACCGTTCTTGTCTATGACCTTGGTGGCGGCACGTTCGATGTATCCATTCTCACTCTGGGCGACGGGGTATTTGAAGTAAAATCTACTGCGGGAAATAATCACCTCGGCGGAGATGATTTTGATAAGCTTATCACCGACTACCTGGTTGAGGAATTCAAAAAGAAGGAGGGCATCGATCTCAAAAATGATATCTATGCCATGCAGCGCCTGCGTGATGCGTCGGAGAATGCAAAGATTGAACTCTCCCAGCGCCAGACCACGAACATCAACCTGCCCTATATCACAACCGATGCAACAGGACCAAAATTCCTCAATATAGATCTTACCCGGGCAAAACTGGAACAGCTCATCGGAGATCTCGTCACCTCAACGGAGGGACCGGTCAAGCAGGCATTGAGCGATGCAAAACTTGAGCCAAAGGATATCGACCATGTCCTTCTTGTCGGCGGATCAACCCGTGTCCCGCTGGTACAGGATACTGTAAGGAAACTGCTGGGAAAAGAACCGGATAAAGGACTTAACCCGGATGAATGCGTTGCGCTTGGCGCGGCAATCCAGGGGGCAGTACTGACCGGGGAGACTAAAGACATTGTACTTCTTGACGTGACTCCGCTCACGCTGGGGATTGAGACGCTTGGGGGTATTGCTACAAAGCTCATCGAGCGAAACACCACCATTCCCACAAGAAAGAGCCAGATCTTTTCAACTGCAGCTGATGGGCAGACCAGTGTCGAGATCCATGTTGTGCAGGGCGAGCGGGCGCTTGCAAAAGACAACTTCACGCTGGGTAAGTTCCAGCTGACCGGTATCCCTCCGGCCCCCCGGGGGATCCCGCAGATCGAAGTTACTTTCGATATTGACTCTAACGGTATCATCCACGTCTCGGCAAAGGATCTCGGGACCGGCAACGAACAGGCAATTTCCATTAAAGGCGACAAGAAACTCTCCGATGAAGAGATCAAGAAAATGATGGATGCGGCCAAACAGTTCGAGGCGGAAGACAAGAAAAAACGCGACGAGATTGAGGTTCGCAACCAGGCAGATACCGCAGTCTTTACCGCAGAAAAGATGCTCAAGGAGAGCGGCGACAAGCTCGATGCTGCCGACAAACAGAAAGTAGAAGAGGGTGTTACTGCGGTAAAGGCTGCTCTTGGCGGGGACAACCCGGATGAGATCAAGAAATCCATGGAGACCCTGACCGAAGCCGTGTATGCAGCAACTACCAAGATCTACCAGAAGATGCAGGCCGAGCAGGCCGCCTCCCAGCAGGAAGCCCCGGCTGGCGGTGCAGGCCCCGATCCATCCGCTGAACCAAAGAAGACTGACGATAACGTAGTTAACGCAGATTACAAAGTCAAAGACGAGTGAATATCCATGGTCTCGGGCGATTACTCTGAAAATCGCGCTTACGACACGCAGAGTATTAACGGGAAGAGCATGAGTATATAAAGGAATTAATCTGTGGTGTAGCATGGGCGATTACTATGAGACCCTCGGTGTACCGAGGATGGCCGACGAGAAGGAGATCCAGAAAGCCTACCGCAATCTCGCCCGGAAGTACCACCCGGATGTCTGCAAGGATCCGGGAGCAGAAGAAAAGTTCAAGTCCATCAACGAGGCGTATAGCGTTCTCTCCGATTCCCAGAAACGGGCCCAGTACGACAATATGGGCCATGAGACCTTTACCAATGCCTCAAAGGGGTCCTACACCGGCGCTGGCGGGTATGGCGGAGGTTTCTCCTCCGATTTCTCGGGGTTCGGTGACATTTTTGATTTCTTTGGCGGCGGAGGACAGCGCAGATCGGGCCCTCAGCCCGGTGCCGATCTTCTGATGCGCCTGCAGATCACGCTTGAAGAGGCAGTGGCGGGCACCGACCGGGAGATCGAAGTCCTGCACAGCGAGGCCTGCCCTGCCTGTGGAGGATCCGGGAGCGAGACTAAAAAGACCAATGTCTGCCCCCGGTGTGGCGGGAGCGGGCAGATGCGCCAGACCCAGCAGTCTGTGTTTGGCCAGTTTGTCCGGATGATGCCCTGTACCATGTGCGGCGGCCGGGGCAAGATCCCCGAACGGCCGTGCCGTGATTGCCATGGCTCCGGTCATACCCGCGTGAAACGCAAGGTCTCTGTCCATATCCCGGCGGGCGTGGATAGCGGGATGCGCCTGCGGATGGAGGGTTACGGTGAAGCGGGGGATTACGGAGCTCCCAACGGCGATCTTTTTATCGAGATGTTTGTACTCCCTCACAAACGCTTCGAGCGCACCGGGGACAATCTTGAAACGATCATTGAGATCTCGCCAGCCCTTGCCGTGCTTGGGACAACTGTCGAGATTGAAACAATTGACAACCGGCACATTGACCTGAAGATCCCGGCGGGTATCCAGTACAACACTGCGCTGCGGATCGCCGGCGAAGGCGTCAAGAGACGCGGCAAGCATGGTGATCTCCTTGTCCGGGTAAAGGTTGTTACTCCTAAGAACATATCCGGAGAGGCTAAGGAACTCTACCAGAAACTTGCCGAACTTGAAGGGGGTAACGACAAGCCTGGAGGAATCTTCTCCGGCATCATGGGAAAGAAAAAAGGAAAGAAATAATTTTTTTTATCTCTTTTTTCCACTAGTCAGAATGCTATTTCTCCTCCCCGTCCCGATGCTGGACTGACAGTCGGGGATCCATTACGGCGGACAAGGTCTTACCAGACAGGATCAGTCTTATCCGTCCGGAAACTAAGAAATTCCCGGAACTGTAGTGGTGAATCCCATGGACCTGTTCAACAACCCGAAACACCGGACCTATTTCATCCTTGCACTTCTGGTCATATCCGCCCTCTTTATGTTCTGGCTGCGGATCTTACCCTTACTCAATCTGGGTAACGGTGATGTTTTCTCGCTCGTGCAGCCCGATGACCCGATGTATGCACTCCGCCAGATTGATCTGACCCTCGCAAACTTCCCTAATTATGCATGGTTTGATCCCATGACCCAGTACCCGGTTGGATCAACGGTCTACTGGGGCCCGCTCCTGACGTACCTGTGCTCCTTTGCAGCAATCCTTGTCCATGCCACCACACCGACACAGGTCATCACAGTCTCCCTCTTTATCCCGGTTCTTGAAGCCGTAGCCATGGTCTTTGTCATGTACTGGCTGGGCAAAACGGTGGCAGACTGGAAGACCGGCCTGTTTGCTGCATTTATGATCGCTTCTATCTCGGGGCAGTTCTTCTTCCGCTCCATGTACGGTTCCCTATACCACCATATCGGGGAGACTCTCTTTAGTGCCCTATTCTGCCTGCTCTACCTCTATACCCTGCTCCGGGCCAAAAAGACTACAATCGTTCTTTCGGATATTACCACCTATAAAGAGATCCTGTTCTTTGCTGCGCTTTCCGGCATCGCGTTCTTTGTTGGGGTTCTCAACATCGAGACCATGATCGTTTTTGCACTGATTGTTGCGGTCTTTACCTTTGTCCAGGCCGTGGTCAATCACCATCGATCCATCCCGAACCTGTACCTTGCACTGGTCAACACGGTGACATTTGGTGTTGTTATTATCGGCCTTCTCCTGTTTGGCTTCAAACAGCCGGGTCTTGACCTTTCCCGGTATACGGCTGGCCCGGTCCTTGCCTATTTCCTGCTGATCGCAGCTACCCTCTTTTTGTTCCTCTGGTCAGATTATCTCAAGGACCGGAAAAAATACTATTATCTTGCATCACTAGCCGCAATTGCAATCCTTTTCTCAGCAATCCTCGCGATCCTGTACCCGGCACTTTTCTCGGAATTTACCAACGGGCTTGCCGGGTTCTTTGGCCAGGCACCGATCATCTCCACGGTTGAAGAGGATATTCCCTGGACCCTGGCACGGGCATGGTCCACGTTCAACTTCGGCCTGATCCTGGCGACCGGCGGCATCCTTCTCCTGATCTGGCAGACTTACGAAAAGGAGGAGCAGGGTGAAGTATTCATCCTTATCTGGTCCATTGCCATGCTGGTCTGCACCATCCAGCGGATTAAATATGAATACTACTTTGCGGTAAACGTAGCCCTTCTCTCAGCGATATGCCTGGGATGCGCATGGGACTACGGGGCCAGGCCGGTGTTCTCCCGCCTGGGACTTTCATCTGGCACTACTGCTCCGGGAGAGAGGGACAGTAGTGCACCCGAAGGGGTGGCTGGCGGGGACCGGCAGAAAAAAGGAAAAGGCAAAGGTGCAAAAGCAAAACGCGAGATCCGCCACGAGAATGACATACCGGCAATGGTGATCTTTTCCGGCACTGTGATCCTTGCAGCGCTGTTCATCATCTTTTCAGCAACAGCAAACTATACTGCGGCTTCTAGCGATACCCAGGCACTTAACCCGGACTGGCAGGAGGCACTTGTATGGATGGCAAACAACACTCCTGATACCGGGGTAAACTATTATGCCATCTATGACAAGGATACGTTTGCCTACCCCAACACCTCCTATGGCGTGATGTCCTGGTGGGATTATGGCCACCTGATCACGTATATCGCGCATCGGATCCCCAATGCAAATCCGTTCCAGGCAGGAGTAACCGGGCCGGACGGATCCGCGGCCTTTTTCATGGCCCCGTCGGAATCTGTTGCTGACACAATCCTGGACCATGATGGGACAAAATACGTGATCACCGATGTCGAGATGGATACCGGCAAGTTCTATGCAATGGCCACGTGGTATAGTCTTTACAATACCAGTTCATCGTACGGATCCTATCAGACCTCCTTAATGATGCCCGATCCCTCAAACCCCTCCACCTACCAGTCCGTGATGCTCAACGCGCCTGCATATTATTCCACCATGATCTCGCGGCTCCATAACTACGATGGATCCATGGCTGCAGCAAGCTCTGCCTATTATGTTGAATACGCAGATCCCTCAGTCTCCCAGACTTCACTACCTGCCATCGTGGATGTAAAAGAGATGAATGCATCCGATGCGCTTGCCGCTGCTGCCCAGTACAACCAGCAGGCCCGGGCCGGGTACCATGCGGCTGCGCTTAACCTGGACTTCTCATCGCCAATTACAGATATTCCGGCACTGCAACACTACCGGCTTGTCCACGAATCACCCACATCAGTAACAAGCACCAATACAACAGATATCCGCTATGTAAAGATCTTTGAATACGTCAAGGGGGCCCGTATTAAAGGATCCGGGATTATCGAGATTCCTCTGGTCACAAACCAGGGCAGGAATTTCACGTACAGCCAGGAAAGCATAAACGGGGAATTTATTGTTCCTTATTCAACTACCGGTGATGCCTCCGGAGTACATGCAACCGGTCCCTATCAGATTGAGGGAACAAGTACCACATTTGAAGTTCCGGAGAATGCCGTCGAACAGGGACTTACCATTAACTAATTTTTCTTTGGTTTTTTTTGCATCAGTTTCCTAAGTGGTGCTTCCGGACCTGTACCCTATGTTAGGCACGGCTGAGGAACACTCCGGATATTCCCCCGCGCACAGGTATTTCTGGGCAGCCGCCCCATACCTGTGGGAATGAAGCTCCTTTTTGAGCTCTCGGGGGAAAATCCTACCCTGCCGTGCGCCGAGCTGGAATGTGTCGGTCGTGTCCTGGAGGCCCGGCCGCAGGTTGCCGTGGCTGAATGCGCACACCCAAACAACACCCTGCGCCTGGCAATGACCCATGGGGTACTCGAATACCTTGGCGAATGTGACCCGGATCCTGCCTCATTCCGGAAACTTCTTTTGGATCTCAGTATTGTTACGGATCGACCGTTCGCCGGCCGTGCAAGGCTGGTCCATGAGGGCTGCCAGTTGAAGAATTCCTGCTCCCAGCGGGAATTCGAACGCCTGATCGGCACCATGATCAACGGACCGGTCCAGCTGGTTAATCCTGTTGAGGAATACCGTGCGATCCTCTCGCAGGACCGGTGCTATTTTGGAAGGGTGTTGTACCGGATTGATCGCGGGGCATATGATGCCCGGAACCCCGGTAAGAGGGAATTTTTCCACCCCGGTGTCATGATGCCCCGTATGGCACGGACACTGGTCAACCTCTCGCTTTGCGGTTCCGGGGCAATCCTGCTTGATCCGTTCTGCGGGACCGGAGGTATCCTGATTGAGGCAGAGATACTCTCTATGAATGCAATTGGCAGTGACTTTGACCCCATGATGATCCGGGGAAGTGCCGGTAATGTGAGCTCAAGTACCCTCCTTCTTGCTGATACCACCAGCCTGCCGGTGCGTGATCGTTCGGTGGATGCGGTTGTGACGGATTTCCCGTACGGCCAGTCCGTCTGCATCAAAAAAGCGGATACCATGGAGCGCCTGTACTATGATGCGCTCGGTGAGATCAATCGTATTTTAAAACCGGGTGCCCGGGCGGTTGTTGTGACACACCGCGATATTTCCTGCATTGCCGTGCAGCATATGGCTGTGCTCCAGCATCATACCCAGCGGGTACACAAAAGTCTTACCCGGCATATCCTTGTGCTGGGGAAATGAGAGACGGGGGCAAAGCAATTCTTATCTGGGAATTCTGTCTTATATATACGGTAGTATGAGAACCCGATCCCTTGTGTGTATTCTTTTCCTTCTTGCAGTCTGCACTGTTATTGTTCCCCCGGCATTATCAGATCCGACCGATGCGGCAGGATGGTATGCGGCCGGGCAGAGCCTGACTGCTGCCGGGAATTACACCCAGGCCCTCCAGGCATATCAGCAGGCAATTGTACTTGACCCCGGTAATGCGGAGGCATGGAATGGTGTAGCCGATGTGTTCAACCGTGCCAATAAGTACACCTCAGACCCGCTTGCCACGCTCAAACTTGCGCTTGATGCATCCAATAAATCACTTGCACTCAATGCATCATCCCCGTCGGCATGGATCAACCGGGGACAGATCCTCTATAATATCGGGTATTACTACCAGAGCCAGCTCAAGGATCAGGCCACTGCAAATACCTATTACCAGATGCAGCTGGATGCTTTCAGCCAGGCAATCAGCATTGATCCGGATAATGCCGAGGCATGGTTTAACAAAGGTTATGCTCTCTGCGGAATGGGCCGGTGTACAGAGGGTGTTGCCGCATTCCAGAAAGTTGAAACCCTGGATCCTGAGTATCCCTATCTCCAGCTCAACCTTGCCCAGGCTGAGAAACTGGCAGCCGGCGAGACGCCCTTTTATGTCCAATATGCAGCGGAGATCGTGATGGCTGCAATCGCTATTGCTGCCGCTGCCTTGTGGTATATTGCAGTCCGGAAAAAATATTAATGTGCCTTTCTTGCCGATCACTCATCTTTTTTCTACAAAGGTTTTTGGTCAGCATTTTAACTGCCTGCGGCAAATACACCGGTACTTTCGTTTGGGCGAATGTTTCCATGGGCAAAACCTACCTTGTTGAGATCCGTCTTGCCCGGACCCGGTGGCGGATCAAGGAACTCTCGCGGGCCATTACACAACAATTCGGTGTCGGGCACTACCGGGAGCGGCATCCGCATGTGACCCTGTTTGGGCCGTTCACGCTCGGGGAGTTTGTATGCGAACAGGATCTCCTTGATACGATTGCGACATGTGCTGCTCCATACGGCGCAATTCCTTTTACGATTGGTGAATGGGAACGCCGTGACGGGGTGCACGGGGGTGTTGTGGCATTTTCCATCCTGCCGTCCCCGGATTTTGTTGAACTGGCTACAGGGCTTTCCCGTGCTCTTACAAGGATTACCACCAGCCTGAATCCCTGGGATCAGGATCCCGGGCTCAAATGGTACCATGCCACCATTGCAAATCATCTTCCCCCGGGAAAGGCAGGAGCAATAATGGCGGGTCTTCCCGCAGGCACGCAATTGGCCTCTGACGATCTGTCTCCGCCGCACCCCTTTTTTTCCCCGATGAGAGCGTTTTTTGCAGCACTGTCCGGCCCGATCCGGCATTTCCTGAACCTTGAGGCAGTCCCTATCCGGCCGGTCCTGCTTGATGATGCCGGTATCAGGATTACGGTGATGCGCGAGAATGAGATTCTTGGCGAATATGACCTGATGCAGCAGAGGTGGCTTGCCCCAGAAGAGATCCCTGATGACCGATCCTGGCAGGAGAGCATGGCCCGGTACCGGGTATCTGCAGGATTTGAACGTTCCGGCCAGTTTCCTCACCCGCCCGGCAAGGTCTTCCTGATATCGGATCTTCACCTCGGTCATGCAAACATCATCAGGTATTGTTCCCGCCCGTTTGTCCCTTCAGATGTTGACGAAATGGATCGGGTTCTTGTCGCCAACTGGAATTACACCATTTCCCCGGGAGACCGGGTCTACTTCCTTGGTGATCTTCGGTACGGGAAAGGAGCACGCACCGAAAAAGAGTACAAGTCCCTCCTGAATGGCACGGTTACGTACATTGGGGGTAACCATGACCGCGACACCGGTGAGACTGTTTCTTCTGCCCGGATCGCATGCAACGGGATGGATTTCCTTCTTGTGCATGATCCCGCTGAAGCCCCTTCCGGCTATACCGGGTGGGTGATCCATGGCCACCACCACAATAATGATCTCCGCGCGTTTCCGTACATTGATCCGGAAAGAAAACAGATCAATGTCAGTGCAGAAGTGGTAGGGTACTTCCCGGTAAGCCTGCAGGAGATTTGCCGTACTCTCAAGGAAACGGTTCTTCCTTCAGGAAAATCCCTGCTCCTGCGCTACCCGTACACCGCGATTTCAAGAGATGGGACAGATGGCCGGAACGTCCAACGGGACGAATAATCCCGGATATCCGGCCCCATTTACGAAGATTTATTATCTTCCTCTCTGAATCAGGATTGGTGCGTGTGGATGGAGGTCGTGAAGATCCCGCGGATGGAAAAACAGGAATATGATCGGCTTATTGAGAAAGGGTATGTCTGCCGTATCGCATTCCAGGGGGAAAAATACCCTTATATTGCACCGTTCCTGTATGTGTTCGACGGGTCTTTTATGTATTTCCTCTCCACCAAATATGGTAAAAAACAGGAATATTTCCGGAAAAGCCCGCATGTGTCAGTAGAGATCGAAAAGTACACCAAGGATCTTTCGTCTTATACCTTTGTTACCCTCCAGGGTTATCTTGAGGAAGTCAGCGATTCCATTGAGAAAAAGATCATCCGGGAAAAATTTGTCGATCTGATTGTGGAACGCGGGCTCTCCTGCAATATCCTTGCTGCCCTTGGACATTCTACCGCAGATCCCCCGGCAAAGATTGCCGAGGAAGAGCGGTCGCTTGTCTGGAAGCTTGTTGGCGTGCGCGATCTGGTTGCCTTAAAAAACATGTAAATTTTATTGATACATACTTCCGGCTAACCTTTGTTTAGGGGCCGGTTTTTTTTATCCCGCATGGAGAGTTGATTTACCAGTTCCTGCGGATCGCTTACCGGGGGCAGACACGCCAAACCGGTACAAAGATATGCAGTTGCCTTTCCCTCATGAGGAACTTTGCCCTGTACAACCGGAAAAACTGTATCCACTTCATCGCCGGCTTTGCCCGGTGGCCGGAGCAGGATAAGCAGACCGGGGAGGTACTGCCTGCGTGCCACGGCAAGCAGGGTCTGCGTGCCGGCATTTGCTGGATCACCGGCAATCACAAGATCCTGCGTATTTCCAGTTAAGGGGGAACATGCGAGCGCTGCAAGGAACCCGGTGACCGCATGGGGTGCCCTGGAAGCAGCACCGGTGATAAACCTGGCGCACTCAAGCGCCGCTTCGTTAAATACATCATTGCCGGTGAGCCGGTAAAGAGCGGTGAGATTTTCAAAGGCGGTCGTGTTGGCTGACGGGACTGCGCCATCATACCATTCTTTTTTTTGCACCGGCAGATCCACAGCGGTATCCGCAGTAGTAAAAAATCCCCCGCCCTCTTTGTCACGGTAGTGCGTAAGGAGCAGGGCATTGATCGTAACGGCTTCTTTGATACAGGCAATGTCGGATGTTGCCTTGTAAAGTTCAATATGTGCAGCGACAAGGTGCGCATAATCATCAGCAAAACCGGGAACTGCATGTTCTCCTCCACCGGAGTGGTGCAGGATCCTGCCCTCACCATTTCTCATATTTTGCAGGAGAAACCGGAGGGTGCAGGCTGCGGCATCGGTGTATGAAGGATTTCCCAATACCCGGCCGGCCCGGGCAAGGGCAGTGCAGAAGAGGGCATTTGTGTCTGTCAGGATCTTGGTGTCACGGGCCGGTTTAGGACGCTTCTCCCGCTCGTGTGCGAGCCGGCGTAAGATACCAGCCCGGCGGGAAATAAGTTCCTGCTCTGTGATCCCAAGATTTTTCAGGAGAACCGGGTCCGGCCCGGCAGCAGAAATAATACTGGCGTGTTTTTCGGAACCGGGAAGCGGCGTCAACGAAAACAGGATGGATGCGAATGCAGCGTCCAGGCCAAGAATCCGGGCGATCTCCTCTTCTGTCCACAGGTAGTATGCCCCTTCTCCTGCCGGACTGTCAGCATCCTCGGCAGTGTAAAACCCTCCCCCGGGATCCCGTAGTTCGCGGAGTACGTAGGCAATGCATTCCTCGGCAATGGTGCGGTACCGGATCTTTCCGGTTGCAGCATACGCTTCAGTGCTGGCAAGCACAAGCATTGCCTGATCAGAGAGCATCTTCTCAAAATGCGGGACGAGCCAACGGGCATCGGTTGCATACCGGTGCATGCCGCCTCCGACATGGTCCCAGATCCCACCCTGCCTGATCGCATCCAGTGTCTGCTCTGCCATATCAAGCGCCCGGTTCTCACCTGTCATCTGCCAGTACCGGAGGAGGAATAGTATGTTATGGGGAGCCGGAAATTTCGGTGCGCGGCCAAACCCTCCATTTGCAGAATCGAACTGCGCAGCAAGTTCCCGAAAGCCTTTATCCAGCAGGTGCCGGTCCGGATCCCCTGACGGGCTTTTGTGCAAAAGGTGTGCATCAGAAAGGATCTGTTCCGCGGCTGCATACAGTTCATCACGTCTTGTTTCCCAAAGATTGGCGATAGTGATGAGAATATCCGTAAGCCCCGGCATCCCGGCCCTGCCGGTTTTGGGGAAATATGTCCCGGCAAAGAACGGTTTTTTCTCCGGTGTCATGATAATGGTAAGCGGCCAGCCCCCCTGCCCGGTCAGCTGCTGGCAGATCCCCATGTACACGCTGTCGACATCCGGGCGTTCCTCGCGGTCCACTTTGATGCAGACAAAATGTTTGTTGAGAATTCCGGCAACTTCGTTGTTCTCGAAAGATTCCCGTGCCATCACATGACACCAGTGGCAGGCAGAGTATCCTATAGAAAGGAAGAGTGGCCGGTCTTCACGTTTGGCACGGGAAAATGCCTCCCCTCCCCAGGGGTACCAATCCACCGGGTTGGACGCATGCTGGAGCAGGTACGGGCTTGTCTCACGGGCCAGACGATTGGATGACCGGCGCGTTTGCATGGTGCCTGAATTATGAGTGTCCGGGTATTCTCCGGGCTGCATACGGTTCCATCGTCCTTTGCCCATATTATCCTTTCAGAAGTGCCATAGAACCGGCGTGTGCTTTTTTACCCATAATGCCGGAAGTACAACTTAATGAGCTTCCCGATTACTCCGGCCATGGAAACATTTGCCACGGTTATCTGCGCCGGTCTTATCATCATGGGGATCTCGCACCTGCTCGATCATATCTGGGCACACTCGCTGAGGTACCCCTCATTTTATCTCATTGTCAGTGCTCCCGGGGTGATCCTCCATGAATGCGCCCATGTGATCGGCTGCCTTATTACCGGTGCAAAAATCAAAAAGGTCGTGCTACTCTCCAAAGAGGGAGGTATGGTCTCGTATTCCCCGCCAGCGATACCGGTTCTTGGGGATGTGATCATCAGTACTGCCCCTCTCTTTTTTCTCCCGCTCGTTCTTGCCGCACTCACGTGGCTCTTTGGCACCTTTGCCGATTGTTCATTTTCAACTGCCGTACCCTCGCTTGGCTCGATAGAGTCACTATATCCTCTGGTTGCGGCAATTGGAACTACGCTGTACCAGAACCTTATTGTGGCATTTAACCCGTGGTTTATTCTTTACCTGTACCTGGTCACGAGCCTTGCGCTCTCGTTTTCTCCCAGCGTGCAGGATCTTAAAAATGCCCTTACCGGCCTGGTAATCCTGGCAATAGCCGGGATATGCCTCCTTGCGCTTAACATCCCGGCAGTTACCGGGGGATTTCTCCTCCTTCTTGGCCTGATCGGTACCGGGCTTGCAATAGGTCTTGCGTTTGGCATCGTTGCGCTCCTCGTCTCCCTCCCGGCGCTACTCTTTTACCGGAGCGCTTCCTGATCCTCTACCCGCCGGGATCCGCACGATTTAATCTCAAAGCCTGACATAGTACTTCTGATGAAGACTGAGCCTTCTCTCGGCACCGGCCCGGCAGCCGATGATGGCAGAACCCTTACGCCCGGGATGCGGCAGTACCGGGAGATCAAGGCGCAGTACCCCGATGCAATTCTCTTTTTCCATATAGGGGACTTTTTTGAGACGCTGGAAGGCGATGCGGAGATCGTGTCAAAGGAGCTCGATCTTGTACTTACCTCACGGTCCAAGAATGGCGACCAGCGTATACCGCTTGCCGGGGTTCCCCATCATGCCGGTGAGGGATACATCGCCCGCCTCGTGGCAAAAGGGTACAAGGTTGCCATCTGCGAACAGACCGAGGACCCGAAAACAGCAAAGGGCCTGGTAAAACGCGAGGTGGTCCGGGTGATCACGCCCGGTACAGTAATTGATCCGGTAATGCTCCCCTCATCGGCTGCTGCGTACCTGATGGCGGTCTCTCCCGGCACAAAAGGTGCGGATTGGGGCATCGCGCTCCTGGACATCTCCACCGGTGAATTTTTTGTCCTTGCAATTCCGGCGGAAGGGAGTACCGGGAACCTCCGGTCCGAGATTGCCCGGTACCGCCCGGCGGAGTGTATCGTCCCCTCATCCGTGGACGAAGAACTGCGTACCTCGCTGCGGCGTGACGGTGTGGTGGTGACGCCTTATGCCGATGACCGTTTCCTTCCCGACCGGGCCGGGCGCACCCTTTGCGAACACTTCGGTGTCGCCTCCCTTGCCGGGTATGGCTGTGAGGGAATGCCGGCTGCGGTCTCAGCGGCCGGTGCAGCGCTCTCCTACGCGGCTGACACCCAGAAGTCCACACTCCCTCATGTGAGTTCCCTTTT
The DNA here is from genome assembly GCF_000017625.1 of Methanoregula boonei 6A8. Classification (NCBI taxonomy): domain Archaea; kingdom Methanobacteriati; phylum Methanobacteriota; class Methanomicrobia; order Methanomicrobiales; family Methanoregulaceae; genus Methanoregula; species Methanoregula boonei. The sequence goes on from NC_009712.1 coordinate 1,236,756, forward strand.
CACGCGCTCATCAGCACAGGGCATGATGCTCGATGCGATCACCCTGCGCAACCTCGAGGTGCATGAGAGCATACGGGGCGGGACAAAAGGGGCAACGCTCTTTTCCACCCTTGACCGTACAAAGACCCCGATGGGCAGCCGGTTTTTACGCTTGCATCTGACCCGGCCGCTCACGGATATTGCCCGGATCAATGCACGGCTCGATGCTGTCGAATATTTCACTGCTTCAGCCACACTGCGCATGACCCTGCGCGAGCTTCTTACGCGCCATGCTGATATCGAGCGGATCACGGCACGAATCTCATATGGGAATGCCGGTCCGCGGGATCTTGTTGCCCTTGCCGAAACGCTCGCCACCCTCCCCGAGATCCGGAAACTGCTTGCCGGGCCTTCAGTGGGATCGGATAACAGCGCACCGGTTCCCCGGCGTGTTGCTGCTGCCCGGGACTGCCTTTTCGATCTCCCGTCCATAATCGATCTTATCCGGAGAGCGATCACCGATGATCCCCCGGCGATCGCAAAGAATGGCGGAGTTATCCGGTCCGGCTATTCGGCAGAGCTCGACGGGATGACCGGTGTCCTGCACTCAGGGAAGAACTGGATTGCAGAGCTCCAGCAGCAGGAGCGCGAAAAGACCGGGATCAAATCCCTCAAGATCGGATACAATCGGATCTTCGGGTATTACATTGATGTGAGCAAGAGCAATATTGCACTCGTGCCGGCCCGGTACGAGCGCCGGCAGACCACGGCAACCGGGGAACGGTACACCATTCCCGAACTCCGGGAAAAGGAGGCCGTGATCACGGATGCAGATGAGCGCGTTCTTGCGCTTGAACGCTCGCTGTATGCCGGCCTTATCGATGAGATCAGAAAGGAGATCCCCGCGCTCCAGAGCATTTCCCGCGGGATCGCAACGCTTGATGTTGCCGCTGCCCTTGCCGATGCGGCCACGGATTTCGATTACGTCCGCCCCCGGCCGGATACCGGGGATGCGATTACCTGCCGGGATATCCGTCACCCTGTGGTGGAGCAAAGCCTTGCCGGGGGTTTTGTCCCCAATGATACCGAGCTCTCCGGGTCAAAAAACCAGATCATGATCATCACCGGCGCCAACATGGCGGGCAAGTCCACCTACATGCGCTCGGTGGCGCTCTGCTGCATCATGGCCCAGGCGGGAAGTTTTGTCCCGGCCCGGTCTGCCCAAATTGGGATCATCGACCGGATCTTTACCCGTGTCGGGGCATTTGACGATCTTGCAAGCGGCCAGAGTACCTTCTTTGTCGAGATGCTCGAACTGGCAAATATCCTCAACAACATGACAGAAAAAAGTCTTGTGATCCTTGACGAGATCGGGCGTGGCACGAGCACGGCTGACGGGTGCTCGATCGCGCAGGCGGTACTCGAATACCTGCATGGAAAATCCTCTGCCGGCCCAAAGACACTCTTTGCCACCCACTTCCATGAACTCATTGGCATGGAAGCGGAGCTTAAGCGGGTAAAAAATTACCATTTTGCCGTGCAGGAGACTAAACAGGATGTAGTCTTCCTCCGGAAACTGATCCCCGGGGCAACCGACAAGAGTTACGGTATCCATGTTGCACGGCTTGCGGGCATCCCAAAAAAAGCAACTGACCGGGCCGAAGTCCACCTTTGCGAAACCCTCAAACGCGATGCTTCCGGTGGCTCAAAAGCACGGCGCTATACCCAGCTCCTGCTGGCAGACGACAACCTGCCGGCCCGGGCTGCTGCTGCTCCGGATCCGGTAATTGCGGAGATTGCCGGACTGGATCCTGATTCCATGACGCCAATGCAGGCACTCTCAAAACTGGCAGAACTCAAAAGTCGTGCAGGCAGGTCATGCAACATGCCCGGGAAGGATCTCTGATGGGCGCAGAGGAGCATCCCCCCGCGATACGGGTACTGGACCCGGCTACTGTCAACCAGATCGCGGCGGGAGAAGTGATCGAACGGCCGGCTTCGGTAGTAAAGGAAATGGTGGAGAATGCGATCGATGCCGGCGCCCGCACGATCCGGATTGATATTACTTCCGTGCAGGGTGGGATCACAGCGATAAAGGTAACCGACGACGGGTGCGGGATGTCGCCGGTTGATGCAGAGCTTGCCTTTGTCCCGCATGCCACAAGCAAGATCCATACGCTTGACGATCTCTTCTCCATCCATTCCCTGGGATTCCGGGGTGAGGCACTGGCAAGCATTGCGGCGATCGCAAAAGTTACACTTATTACAAAGCCACAAGGCAGCGACCGGGTGCCCGGTACCCGGATTGTGGTGGTGGGCGGAGAGATCCAATTACGTGGCGGGACCGGTGCCCCCGAAGGCACAAGCGTGCTTGTGGAAGAATTGTTCTTTAATACCCCTGCCCGGAAAAAGTTCCAGAAGAGCCTTACAACAGAAATTGCCCGCATCCACGGCATCCTCGAAGGCCTCTGCCTTGCCTGCCCGCAGATCTCGTTTAAGGTCTTCCATAACAACCGCGAGCAGCTGGCCACCGAGCGGACCGGCCGGCCGCTCGACACAATCGCCCGGATCTTCGGAAACGAATCTGCCCGCGAACTTATCCCGGCCGCCGCTGCCCTCCCGTTCATGCGTATATCCGGCTACATTTCCCGTCCGGCTCTCTCCCGCAAGGATCATGACCGGATCCTCATTGCGATCAATGGCAGGTACATCTCATCCCCACCCGTAACAACTGCCATCCGCGAAGGCTATGGGACTCTCCTTCCTCATGGCCGGTATCCTGTTGCGTTTCTCTCACTTGAGATCGACACCCGGCTTGTGGACATCAACGTCCATCCTACCAAAAAGGAGGTCCGGCTCACCAAAGAAAAAGAGATCACTGATGGTGTACGTGAAGCAGTGCGGGCAGCGCTTGCATCGGGCGATCTGATCCCTGAGGTGAACGCACCGAAACCGGTTTACCGGAAACTGGATGCCGGGGGATCTGACTTATCTCCTGTGCCGTATGTTGCAGAACCTGCAGAACCGTACTGTGCCGGAACCCTCCCTTCAGCAGTATCCACAGGAACGCTCTCGCCATTCACGGAACCGACCCATACCGGGACGGTTGCAACCGATTATCGCCTCCGCCAGACCGAGCTTGCAAGCGGTGTCCCGCCGGTTACGGCCGTAGTGCCGGAGATGGATGTAATCGGGCAGATTGGCGGGATCTATATCCTTGCCGAAGCGGCTGGCGGGGAACTTATCATTATCGACCAGCACGCTGCCCACGAGCGAATCTTCTATGAGCAGGTGACAAGGAGCATGGCAGCCCGGCAGGCTCAGGAGCTGCTTGTCCCGGCAATCATCCACTGCCCTCCCAAAGATACTGCGATTCTCAAAAGCCTGATCCCCGCGCTTGCTCAGGAAGGTGTTATTATCGAGGAGTTCGGGGCCGGATCCTTTCTGGTCCGGGCAGTTCCTGCCCTGATGGGAAAGGTGGAGGGGCCGGCAATGATTGACGACCTGGTAAGCGATCTCCTCCACAAGGACCTTGACCGCCCGGTCAGCGACCGGGAGCGCCTGACCCGGATCATTGCCTGCCGGAGCGCGATAAAAGCCGGTACGGTCTGCACCGTCGAACAGTGCCGGCGGCTTATTTCCCAGCTCAGGGCAACAACGACACCGTTTACCTGCCCGCACGGCCGGCCCACCATGGTCAGGTTCACCCGCGCAAAACTGGACGAGATGTTCAAGCGGACATAAAAAAAAATCACCATTTAAAAAAAAGGAAATCGTATTTCACATCCTGAGCCAGCCGAGCCGGTAATACACCCAAGCCGTGGCAAGCATGGCAATTCCCACAATGACTACGATCTGGGGAAGGGATATTGGCCAGGGATTACCCTCAAGGTTCGAACCAAGGAGGCTTCCTACCACCGTCGGGATAATGGTCAGTGCAGAGAGGACCGCGATCAGCTTCATGACCCGGCCCATCTGGAACGAGGTAGCATTGAAGTAATAATCATTCAGCGATGAGACGTTTTCCGTGATATCGTCAGAGATATCGTACAGGTACGATGCCCGGTCCAGAAGGGCCGAGAAACGCGAACCATCCTCCATGCCATGGAGTACCACCTTGCCGGTTACAATGCTGTTAAGGACATCCCGGGTATGGAGGAGCCAGGAGTGGATCCGGACCGATTCTTTTTTGAGCCTGAAGGTTTCCGAAAAGAAACTTGCCGGCTGTTCGCTTATGGGAAGCGAGCCGGTGTATTCCAGTTCGTCTTCGATGGAACGCAATGTCTCCTCCATCCTTGATAACGCATCCTGGAAGAACCGGTAGGTTATTTCCGCAGGGGTAAGGGTATCGTGTTCCAGGAGTGCGTCTTTTGCGATCAGTGCCGGGGCCTGGGGTGGCAGGGCAGAGAAAGTCAGCAGGGTGTGATCCTTACTCACAATGAGGATCCATCGCCACGCAATGAGGATCTGCCGGGGGTTTGCCGGATTGTGGCGGCTTTCTCGGATTTTCAGGTACACCGCGGCATATGTACGGTGGGATCTTGCCCAGGGAAATGCACGTTCCCTGAGCGCCTCACTGAGAAGGCTTACAGAAACCCCGGTCAACCGGGAAATATTTGGGAGATCCGCCGGTGTGACTGAGGTAAAATCATACCATTTCATGACCCCTTCGGGGAGCCCGGTCGGGATAGTGCGATCAGCATCCGGAAGCTCGCGCAATTCCCGGGCAAGCCAGGTTCTGCCGGTACCGGCAGGGGCAGGATACAGGATACTTACAGTACACTCCTGAGCCCGGACAGTTGAGGTATCTGTATCCTGATCCGATCCGGACTCTGTGCGGGCATATACCCGGGTACCCAGCGCCGCGCTCCGGGCGAGCCGGAGCAACCGGAGCAGACGCAGGGATCCGGTTACGGTCTGGAATGCCCCGGCAAGTATGCCAGCTACCGGTGCGGCAATAATAAAGAGATCCAGGATATGCCAGGGATTTATAAAAAATTCCCGACGGTTTTCTGCAAACGCGAGCTTGAGTGTATATTCGAGAATAAAAATTACGAGGATTGCACTGTCAAGCGTACCCAATACGACCTGTCCCGCAGGGGAAATCTCCACAAAGAACGGGATAAGGAGGACAGGAATAAGGACAAGGGAGAGTGCGATCATCAGGTAATCGGAAAAGATGGCATCAATGCTCCTCTGGAGCCGTGGACGCCGTGAACCCTGCTCCATGTCCTGCCAGTCTTTCCAGCGCATAAAGCGCTCCTCTCCATCGGTCGCCCCGCCCCCCTCGTACTGGTGGGCGCTGTCTTTTGGATCCTGACCCATACGCATTTCCTTAAGATACGATAGTCAGGTACACTACATAAAGAGTATTTAACCTTGCAGTTTCCGGCCCGGTCGGGACGGCACCGGTTATCAGGGGAACGGCTACCAAAAAGCGGGAAAATCCCGGCAGATTGTCATGCAGCAATCCCAATTCTTATCATCTTATGAAAAGATCCGTACGGGAGAAATGACGGGCGCTGTCAGGAAAAAAAAGAGCATCCAGTCTATGCTCGACACAAACGATTTTGCCTTTTCGCCAGACATCCCGACAGAGGATGAGGGGATTCAATTCCGGAACATGGTGCTTTTGTTTTACCAATCCCGCGGCCGGCACGACATGCTCTGGCGTCACACGGATGACCCGTACCGGATCCTGGTCTCGGAAATCATGCTCCAGCAGACGCAGGTAGACCGCGTTGCGATAAAGTATCCTGAATTCATTGCTGCATTCCCGGATGCAGCGGCCCTTGCCCGGGCCCCTCTTGCCGATGTACTGGCTGCATGGCAGGGAATGGGATATAACCGCCGGGCAGTGGCCTTAAAGAAAAGCGCTGAAAAGATGGTGGATGAATTTGGTGGTACGCTTCCCGGCGACCCGGCGGTTCTAGCCACCTTTCCCGGCATCGGGCCGGCAACTGCAGCCTCCATCTGTGCTTTTGCCTATAACCTGCCGGTGGTCTTTATCGAGACGAACATCCGCCGGGTCTTTATCCATTTCTTCTTTTCCGATGCGGACACGGTAACCGATGCAGAGATCCTGCCGCTTGTGGAACAGACCCTTGACCGGGAAAATCCCCGGGTCTGGTACTGGGCACTGATGGATCTCGGCACGGAACTCAAAAAAAAGGTACCCAATCCCAACCGAAAGAGCGCGGCTTACGTAAAACAAGCCCCGTTTGCGGGATCGGACCGGCGGATCCGGGGCCTGATCCTGAAATATGTCATAGCACATGCCCCGGTCCGGGAGAAGGCAATTGTTACTGCAGTAGCAGAAGATCCGGCCCGTATTCGCCGGATCCTTGCTATGCTTGAACGTGAGGGATTTCTGGCAAAAGCAAAGGACGGGTTCCGGATCGCAGAATAAGCAGTCCTGTTCCGATCACCATATTGATATGCCCGGTTGTCCACATTTCCTCTCTTGAGGAACTCTTATGCCGGACCTCAAAAACATCCCCGATAACGTGCGCTGGCACTACGCTGCACAGTGCGCTGCAAAACTCCCGGCGCTGTACGAGATCTCGTTCCGTGATGCCCTGGGAGAAAAATTTGCCGTGCTCGAACAGGATATCTGGATGGAAATAGCAAAGATGGTAAAGGAGATCGCTCATACAAGCTCTTTTCCGACCGGGAATGCAAAGGAGATTGCAAAGGCCGTCCAGAATGCCACCATCATTCTTTTCGGGCCCGAATACGGCGGCGAGATCATGGAAGTTTCAGATGATGGTGCGGTGATACTGGTCAAACGCTGCCCGTTTCTGGTCCACAGTGATACGCTCTCAAGCGATCACGAACGTGCCTTCTCCCGCTGCATGGCGCTTACCCTTACGGCAGTCCCTATCCTCAACAAGGACTATACCGCACGTTTCGTGCGGGCCATGTGTACCGGCGACAAACGGTGTGAAGTGAAGATCGAGAAAAAGCCCCCGGTGTCAAAAAAAGAGGAGAAAACGGGTGTAAAGAAATAGCCGGATTATTCCCGGTATCCCATTTTTGGTCAGACCTGTTTTTACCTGAGTATATACCCGATGATCACGCAGACAATACCCGGATAGAAGAGAACGGAAAAATACGCCCGTATCTCGGCAGGCAGGAACCCAAGCCCGTTAAGCTCGGGAAGGATCAGCAGGATAAGGCCGACAATAAAGAACAGGTAGCTGAACTGCGTTTTTGAGACAGATGAAGACTTTCCGGCACTCATGAGGTATTCCCTGTTCCAGAGGTTGGATCCCTTCCCGTAAAAGAGTTATTACCGTACGGGATCCTGACCCGGGCGCATTTCAGTTGGTTTTTGTGCTGTCCCTGAGGACGAAAAAGGCCACAAGGCCAAAGACGATCCCCACGACAACGGCAAACCCCGCCGGTGTACCGATCAGGGCAACGATGATCGCGACAATAATCCCAAGGAGGATCCCCTTTACCTGCGGTGCGGTAAGACGCCAGACCTTCATGCCGGTTTGTTTTGATCCCGGAAGTAAATAGAGATCGCGTTTACCAAAGCCTCCCGGGGAATCGCGGTAAACGGGTACCGGCATCAGGCCGGTTTCTTTGCGACTTCCCCGAATTGTCCGATCACCAGGGAGTAGAGATCCGCATCAGGCAGGGGCGGGGCTGCGAGATCACCGGTCAGGATCTGTTCATCGGGATATCCCAGATTTTCACAGACCGCGATCCGGATCTGCCCGGGAAGCCCCATGGTACCCAGGCGCCGGTATAATTCGTCCACGTCAAAGCGGGGATCTGCAATGAGAAAAACCACTTTTTCCCGGCGGAGTTCCTCAATGGTCTCCTGCATGGCCCGGTCATGCCCCCGCCCGTGGGCAACGATCACGGCTACCCGGGAGAGCGGGAGATGGAGCCGGGCAGCAGCTACCTGGAGGGAGGAGATACCGGGCACCACTTCCCCGGGCAGGTACCCAAGGCCGGCAAGCATAGGATCGCCGGTCGAGAGCACAACGGCATTCTCGGGGAGCTGGGCAAGGTTCCGGTAATCGCTGATGGACCTGACTACGCAGGTGGGCGGGATGAGTTTCTGTACCATTTCGATGGCCCGGCCGGAGCCGTAAATGAGCCGTGCCGAGCGGATCACCTGTACCGCCTGCTCGGTGATCAGGCCCGGTCCGCACCCCACACCAACGATCTTCATGGACTCTCCGCGATAACAGTTCCTTCCCGGTTCACCAGTACCACCCGCACGCGGGGATGTTTTTTCTTATATGCTACAAGGATGGGGAGTGCGACCGAAGGGAAAGAAGGCGAGGCTGCAAGCTCTTCCACGGTCGCATACCCGGTCTTATCCAGAATATGCGGTTCGATATATTTTAAGATCAGGGCCGGCAGGCCGCAGAGAGTAACTTCCCCTTTGGCCGCGGCAAGTGCTCCTTTTATCTTACCTCCGGCAAGCACTACTTCACGATCGGGAAAAAGCAGCCGGGCATACCTGAGCCCGACCCGTCCGGTAGTGATAACCGGGTCTGTTGCCCCGGCCACACGGGCTATCACCGAATCTTCAAGATGATCGTCCCAGGGTTCGACAAGACCGGTTGAACCAAGCACCGAAATCCCGCCTTCGATTCCAATCCTGGGGTTAAGGGTCTGGTCTGCAATGGTCCTCCCTTCCGGGATTGAGAGCGTAACGGTTGCACCGGAAAGACCGGTTGCTCCAAGTGCTTCTTCCATGGAGGAGAGGATGCAGGCAAGCGGGGCTGTGCTTATGGCCGGTTCCCTTTTTTTGTACCGCGGTGTATCCCGTACAAAGTGGCCGATGCCCGGCCCGGGTACCAGCAAAATCCCTTTTTGGGCAACTGCGGCATCTGCAATAAATTCGATCCCGGCAGTCACATCGGAGGGGTAATCGCCGGCGTACTTCCTGCACGAGGCATGACCGGCCCGGGCCTTGACCGGAAGATCTGCAGAAAGCCCGCAGGGCAGCTGAATTGTTACCCGTGAAATATCCCCGGCAAGGGAGAGTATTGCTGCCTTGCATGCAGCAGCGGCAGTCGTCCCGGTAGTATATCCCCTCAAAAGCACGGTTCCTGACGAGGTGAGTACCGCAGATCCCCCTCTGACCTTCTCAAGGCCGGCAGGATCGGATACCTTCTCTACCCATGCTGCGGGGTACACAAAACCGGTGACCGGGTCCCTCATGGAGCCGATTCCTCAATCAGGATCGTTATAATCTCGTTTATGGCTGCAACTGCCACAGGAGTACCACCCCGTGTCCCCTCCGTGGAAACGGCGGGGATGTCAATTGTCCGCAGGAGCTCTTTTGATTCTGCTGCATTCACAAAACCCACCGGTGCACCGATCACAACTGCGGGCCGGATACCCTCTTTGATCATAGCGCAGACCGTGAGAAGTGCGGACGGAGCGTTCCCGATCACCACAATGGACCCGGCAATCCTGTCGCGGAGTGCGATAAAACCGGCAGAACTCCTTGTTATTCCCTGTTCCTGTGCAATATCACTGCCAAAATCGAGTGCGCAGAGGACCTCAGAATGGTGTCCTTTTTTCTGGATCCCGACCTGGACCATGCGGATATCGGTAATGATCGGGGCACGGGCTTTAAGTGCGGCCACCGCTGCTGCTACCGGGTCGGCACTGAACCTGAGCAGGTCAGCCATGGCAAAATCGCCAACCGCGACCGAGCAGCGCTGCCGGACCCGGTCCTCAGGAGTTTTGTTCCCCACCATCTTCCGCGCAAGGGTCCGCGAGGTCTTTGAGATCTCATAGGCCTCGGGAGTGGTTGCGCCGGGGTCAATATACGTACTTTCGGTGGTACCCGCGTGGTGTGATGATTCCTTTGACATTGTTACCCATCCTCCATATCCTGCTTTCGCTCCCGCCAATAATCACGGTCGTGTGCATGTCAACATCGTCCATGACATGTTCGATCTCCCCCAGTGTCACGATAACAGGGTCAGCCTGTCCCTCGCGAAGGGCATTTTTCACTATCGCTACCGGCACGGTTGGCGGATAATATTTCCGGGCATGCTCGATTGCAAGGGCAAAGTTGTGTGGCCGGCCATGGCTCCGGGGATTGTAGAGCACGACAGGAATCCCGACCGAAAATGCTGCATCGAGTCTCTTCTCGATCACTTCGAGCGGGGTTAAAAGGTCCGAGAGGGAAATGACCGCAAAATCCCCGGAGAGCGGGGATCCCACAAGGGAAGCGGCGGCGTTTGCTGCCGTAACGCCCGGCACGATCTCAACCGGGATCTCCGCCCCCGAGTGCTCCAGCACTTCGAGCACAATGCCGGCCATGCCGTACACCCCGGCATCACCGCCAGATACCATGGCAACAGTGTGGGACTGTGCAAGCTCGATCGCTGTTTTTGCCCGCTCCACCTCTTTTCCCATCGAGCTCCGGATTACCTGCTTTCCTTCGAGCAGGGAGCCGATGGAGTCAAGGTAACTGTCGTTTCCGATGACATATTCCGCACGGGCAATCGCGTGTGCGGCCCGGACCGTCAGGTATTCCGTGCGGCCGGGACCAATTCCCACGATAAAAAGGCCGGGTGCAGGGTGCTCAGCGGGCAATGGCAATGGTCACCTTTGAAAAAACTTTCTTGTTCATAATCAGTTCCCGGTGCTTTGAGACAGCAAGTGCACAGGGTTCGGCAACGCCGATTAAACCGAGCCTCTTTGCCTTCGATGGAGTCCGGGGCACCTGCGCGTTAATAGTGTCATCGTCAAGGAATATTAAAGGGGCTGGGATTGAGGCAACAGCGTCGATGAGCCCGGTCTCGCTGCATTTCTTTGCGGTCGTTGCAAAGAGCATGACCTCATCTTTTTGTATTCCCGCTTCTGCAAAAGCCCCGTTTATCGCCCGGGTCACTTCGGCTTCAGTCACGCCCTTCCGGCAGCCGATCCCGACTGCATACGTGCCCCGGCGGATAAGTATGGAGACATCCGGGCCGGCAAGAACGATCCCGGGCCCGGGAACAGAATACACCTTGGTATTCCCGTCAAGGATCCCCGCATTGACCGCCCGTGTGGAGTCGTGGTTCACGATATCGCGACCCTCACGCTCTGCAATTCCCTCCACCGAATCATGCCCGGTAGCCTCAGTGGCCGTTGAGATGACCGGGATAAGCCCCAGTGCTTCAAGTTCCTTTGCAAGGGCATTTGCCCCATGGTGGCCACCAAGCAGAGGTACTGCATAGGAAAAATCCGGTGTGACCACAACAACAGCCGGGTCGGTCCACTTGTCCGAAAGCAGGGGAGCAATGCCCCGGACCGCGATGCCCATGGACATCAGCGCAACAATCCGCCGGGCTTTGGGAAAAACCTCGGCAAAGATTTCGGCCCGGTACTCCATAACATCCGCATCAAGGAGTGCCGCAATCCGCCGGGCATCAGGCAGGAAGCGGGCCAGGGCGATCACAACCGAGTCTGTCATGAATAGAGGTACGAAGTGATGTGGCCTTCCTTTCTGGTGCCGACAACTCCCCCGATAAGGAGCAGGGCGGTATGCTCGATCCCGGCTGCACGTGCCTTTGCCGCAATATCGGCAACATTGCCCCGGACAATCTTCTGGTCAGGCCACGAGGCATGGTACACCACCGCAGCCGGGGTTTCCTGAGGGCAGGTGAGTTTTGCCGTGATCTCTTCAAGTTTTTCCGTGCCAAGGAAAACCACCAGGGTAGTGTTGAGGAGCGAGAATTCAGCAAGCTGATCTTTTTCCAGGGTCTTACCCGCCGGCCGGGTCACGATCACTGATTCGGAAACGCCCCGGAGGGTGAGCTGGGTCTTAAGTGCTGCTGCAGCGGCAAAGAGTGAGGAGACGCCGGGCACAACCTCCGTTGCCACGCCCCGGGCCTCAAGGATCTCCATCTGCTCGACAATTGCCCCATAGAGAGCGGGATCGCCCGAATGGAGGCGCACGACCTTTTTCCCGGCCTTTGCATTCTTTTCCAGTGCATCGACCATATCATCGAGGTGCATGCCCCAGCTGTCCTGTTTTACGGCAGCTCCCGATTGCTCCACAAGAACAGGGTTCACAAGCGATCCTGCGTAGATCAGGACATCTGCGGTGTTGACCAGTTCCTGTCCCTTGACCGTAATAAGACCGGGATCCCCGGGTCCGGCACCGACAAACCAGACCTTTGCCCCGGTATCCCGGGATTTTTTTGCCATGGTCATAGTCAGCGCCTCGCGTACAGAACGCTCATGTAATCGGTCTTCTCCGGGATCTTGTCATCCCGGTACACTTTCATATCAGGAAAGAACATCCGCTCAACGAGAACAAATTCGCGGTATCCCTCTTTTTTGAGGCCGGCAATAATCTTTTGCGGGTGCCGGGCCTTAAGCCGGATCAGGGCCGAGGGTTCTGCGCCATCTGAAACCACAAAACCGCCATTGAGCGGGACGTCAGCTGCTGCAGCAAAGGCCGTGATTGCACTGATGCCGGGCTCGGTCCGGCAGGAAATACCCGGGTGATGTTTTTCAAGAATGGAGCAGAGACGCGAGAACGTGGAAAAGAAGTTCGGGTCGCCAAGGATCCCGAAAACCGCAAGGCCCGTTTCTGCAACAGGGGCGATCTTTTCTGCATTGGCCTCCAGGCACGCCCGGATCCGGTCCTCATCATCGGTCATGGGAAAGTCAAGCATCACGGACTCGCGGTACGGGGCAACCAGGTCTGCGGCAATCCGGCCCGGGACAAATACGGTGTCTGCCTCTTTGAGCAGCCGGACGGCACGGAGTGTTAAGAGCTCGGGGTTTCCCGGGCCAAGGCCAAGTCCTACGAGCATGCGGCACCAGCCCCGACAATGATATACACCGGATCGATCGGTTTGAACATGAAACTCTTGCCGAGTGCACAGGAGCGGGACACCTGGACGTTTACCGCCTCGCGGAAGATCCCCAGCGCCTGCATCGTGGCAGTAACGGTTGCAAGGGTGGAGACTAAAACGGCATTGACCACGATCACCCGGCGGACTCTCTTTGCAATCAGCGGCAGGAACGTTTCGATCTGCTGCGAACCCCCGACAAATGCGCAGTCAAAAAGGGGAGCAGATGCCAGGAAATCTGCCGCTTCCCCGCAGAAGAATTCGATATTGGCTGCACCGGCCTCCTGTGCTGCTTTTTGTGCATACGCAATTGCCTCCGGACGCCGGTCAATGGCGTACACTTTCTTTGCCCGCAAAGCAGCCGCAATTGCCACCTTGCCGGTCCCGCACCCGAGATCAAGAACTGTATCACTCGAGGTAATGTTCATCTTAAATAACGAGACTGCAAGGATCTCGTCCTGGGTCGGACCGCCGGCAGGCGCTGCATTGGCCATCTTCACAATTTAGGTTACGGTAAGGTATTAAATTCTTGTTTACGTTCAAAAGAAAAGCATGGCCGAAAAATTCAGCCCGGCTCGTTAACAGGTCCTGACAGTATGGTGTGCGGAGCCCTTATCGCAGAACCGTTCCCTGCCGAGAGGTATATATGGCGCTCCTGCAACATTACCTGTAGGGATATTCCCGGGAGCGGATCCAGTGAACGAGACTTCTTCGCCTGGCACCCTGTACAATGCCCCGGACCGGCTCAAGCTGATTGTCCTTGCCATCCTTGTCCTTGTTGGCGTGTTTCTTGAGGGCATTGTCCATTATCTGTACCACATCTCGGCCGTGTACACGCAGTTCTACTACCTCATAGTGGTCGTAGTCTGCCTGTGGTACGGCCGGGCCGCTATTGCGATTGCACTCTTCTTTGGGGCTCTCCAGATTGCAGTAAGCTGGCTGCTTGCGCCGGACTCCCTGCCGTACGAGGCCATTATCCGGGCGCTGATGCTCCTTCTTGTGGCGATCGTGATCTGGAAGATCGTGGAGGAGATGACGGGATATTACAACCGGCTCCTTATCCAGAATGCAGAGCTTAAGGATCTCAATGCCCGGCTGGACGCATCCCGTGAAGCATTCCTTACCGCAAACAAGAAACTCAATCTTCTTTCCGGCATTACCCGGCACGACATAAGGAACCAGCTGACCGCACTCCTTGCATATATCGAACTCTCCCGGATGATCCAACAGGATCCCGAGATGACCGCTACCATTGACAAGGAAGAGCTCGTGGCAAACAACATCCTGCGCCAGATCGAGTTTACGAAGGACTACGAAGATATCGGTGTAAAAACGCCTACATGGAACAACGTGGCAGAGGAGATGAGAATCCTTTTGCCGCAGCTCAAATCTGCCGGAATCGCCCTTGAGATCTCCACTGGCGATCTCGAAATTTATGCTGACCCCCTGCTCGAAAAGGTTTTTGAGAATCTGGTGGACAATTCCCTCCGTCATGGGGAGCATGTCCGGCACATTACCGTGTCATACCGGAAAAATCCTGACGGTCTGGCGCTTATCTACCGCGATGACGGAGTGGGTGTGGCAGCCGCAGAAAAAGAGAAGATCTTTGATCGTGGTTTTGGGAAGAACACCGGCCTTGGACTCTTTATCTCCCGTGAGATCCTTTCAATTACCGGCCTTTCCATCAGTGAGTGCGGGACACCCGGGACCGGGGTGCAGTTTGAGATCGGGGTACCGGAAGGGAGATACCGGTTTATCGGGAGCACGGAATCAGTGAATGATGGACAGGGACGCTGAACCTGTCATTTCCCGGCATACGGGATTACCCGGTGGCCTTCCCTGTTATCTCGAACATAACAGGGAAAAAAAGAATCCGGGTGTTAACCCTCTTTTTGTTTTTCCGGTGCTGGAGATTCTTCTTTTTTCGGCGGGTATCTGATCGACACATCGGCCTTTTTTATCAGGTAGTACGCGGCAGCAAGCCCGACTATGATAATTCCAATGCCAACGAGCTCCCCGGAATCGGAGGGTATCGATGTTGGGTCGAGCAGGATTACTTTTCGGGCGATTGCGATGATCGCAAGGAGCACAACCACTTCCACGTGGATCACATTTTCGACAATGTATGCCTTCATTGTGTCCAGCAGCTCGACCGTGATGAGCACGAGTAAAAATGAGCCGAGCACGGCCACGATCTCCTTGTTGTCCAGCAGGCTTATTCCCGGATTGAAAAGGTCACCGATAAACGTCCAGATCAGCTCGGCTATTGCGCAGACCAGCACTGCACCAAGCAAAATGATGAGGATCGTATACACGATCCGCTCGAATTTGTTGATCTCTTCAATCATCAGAGGTCCCCTCCCGGGGGGATCAGGTCCGGCTGTGCAGGATTGTAGAGCCGGACAACATCGCCAATCACAATCACGGCTGGGGGTTTTATCCCGGCCGTTGTTGCCAGGTCCCCGATACCGGCAAGCGGGCCGGTGGTGACCCTGCGGTCCCGCCTCAGGCCGCGTTCAATGATCGCAACAGGGGTGTCCGGGCTCTTGCCATTTGTAAGCAGGGCTTTTGCAATGTTTGGCAGGTTTGCCACCCCCATCAGGATCACAATCGTGCCCCGGCTCTGCGCAAGCAGTTTCCAGTCAAGGGCCGGTGCCGGCTTGGCAGGATCCTCATGGCCAGTGAGGATAGTCACCTGCGAGGCGTACTTCCGGTGCGTGACCGGGATCCCTACCGAGGCCGGGACAGCAAGGGCGCTTGAGATCCCCGGCACCATCTCAACCGGGATACCGGCGGCCCGGACGGTTTCGAGCTCTTCGCCGCCCCGCCCGAAGAGGAACGGATCCCCTCCTTTCAGGCGAACCACTACACGACCCTGTTTTGCCCGGTCCACCATCATGTTTTCGATCTCGCGCTGTTCGAGAGTGTGATGGCTGCCGTACTTTCCGCAATCGATCTTTTCTGCCTTTTCCGGGAGTGCCGAGAGGATCTCCTCCCCGGGCAGCTGGTCATAGAAGATGACATCTGCCGATGCGATCAGGTCTGCTGCACGCTGCGTTAAAAGCCCCGTGCCGCCCGGGCCGGAGCCCACAAGATAGACTTTTCCGGTCATAACGAGATCCCGAGTGTGTGGTATGCTTCCTCAATCAGGGCGCCCGCCCGTTCCCGCAGGGCATTGCCCTCTGCCCGGGCTTCTTCAAGTGTCCCGATCTTCTTTTCGATACGTTCTGCCCGTGTGCCGTCAAGGGAGAGGACTTCGGCAATCAGGCTGCCGTCCTTGCAGTAGATGCCCATGGGGGTAAAGCAGCCCGCTCCCACCTGCTCCATCACGGCCCGCTCTATGGCAACGTCTTTTCGTGTTGCCGGGTGATCGAGGCTCGAGAGCACTTCCATGATCGAGGGGTCGGCCCGGCTCACCACCGCGATCGTTCCCTGGTTAGGGGAGGGGACAAACTTCTCCGGGGGAAGCCGTTCGCCCGGGATCCGGATCCCAAGGCGCGAGAGCCCGGCCTCAGCAAGCACTACGGCATTGTACTGGCCTTCGCTCATCTTTCGTATCCGTGTGTCCACGTTCCCCCGGAGATCGCGGATATCAAGACCCGGGTCATGGCGGAGGAGCTGGGCCCTGCGCCGGGTGCTGGACGTACCGACAACTTTTACTGCGGATACCGGGCCGGTGAACGCAAGGTAATCGGCGGGGGAATCGCGTTTGAGGATGGCAGAGGTAAACACGCCGGAGGGCCGGATCGCGGGGATGTCCTTCATGCTGTGCACGGCGCAGTCGATCTCGTTATTGAGAATCGCATCATCCAGCGCCCGCACAAAAACACCCTGCTTTCCAATCTCATGGAGGGGAACTCCCGTGACCTCGTCACCCTGCGTGCTGATAATCTTCTGTTCTACTTCGATACCAAGTGCCTCGATCTTCTTTATTACGATCGCAGTCTGGGCAAGCGCTAAACGGCTGCCCCGGGTCCCTATCCTTACAGGCATGCGGTGTAACCCCCGGCAAGAGTGGCAAGATCGTCAGAGGTATGAGCCGCAGACAGGAAATTGGTCTCGAACTGCGAGGGAGGGAGGAAGATCCCGCGGGCACGCATCTTCTCCCAGAACCGGCCAAAGGCAGCCGTATCGCATTCTTTTACCTCAGTATAGTTTTTCGGGGCGCTGTCCCGGAAGAAGTACTTGAACATCGAACCGATCCGGACAAACGACCCTCCGGCCCCGCCACCGATTGAATCCCCAATGGCCCGGGCCTTCTCCGCGAGATCGGGATAGATCCCGGGGTGGTCGTGGAGCCAGCGGATGGTAGCAATCCCGGCGGCAAGAGAGAGGGGATTACCCGAGAAGGTGCCGGCCTGGTACACCGGGCCCTGCGGCGCCACAAGGGACATGATCTCCTTTCTTCCGCAGAATGCCCCAATGGGAAGGCCGCCTCCGATGATCTTCCCAAGCGTGGTAAGATCGGGTTTCACGCCAAACATCCTCTGTGCCCCGCCAATGCCGAGGCGATAGCCGGTGATCACTTCATCGAAAATGAGAAGCACGCCGTACGCGCTCGTGATCTCCCGGATCTCCCGGAGATAATGGTCTTCGGGCAGCACCGGCCCTATGTTCCCGAGCACAGGTTCGATGATAAGCGCGGCAATGTCATGGTGCGAGGCTAGCATTGCTTCGAGTGCCTCGGCATCGTTGTAAGGCAATTGCCGGGTGTGGGCTACGAGTGCCGGAAGAACGCCGGCGGAATCCGGGACGCCCATCGTTGTTGCACCCGAACCGGCTTTTACCAGCACCGCATCGTGGGCGCCATGGAAGCCCCCTTCGATCTTGATGATATCGGATTTTCCCGTGAACCCCCGGGCAAGCCGGATCGCAGCCATAGTGGCCTCAGATCCGCTCGACACAAACCGGGCCATCTCCATGCCCGGGTGATCGCCGGTTATGAGCCGGGCAAACTCCGGCTCGTATGGTGTGGGCGTGCCGTAGAGCCAGCCCTTTTCCAGCTGTGCGGCGATTGCCTTTTTGATCTCCGGGTGCGCATGTCCGAGAAGCAGGGGACCATATGCCATGCAGCAGTCGATCAGATCTTCGCCATCAACGGTAGTGATATGGGCACCTTGTGCATGAGCCGTGTAGAAGGGATAGGGTTTGATTGCCCGGACCGGGCTTGATACCCCGCCGGGCATCAGTTCCTTTGCCTGCGAGAAGAGTTCCTCGCTCTTCATGAGAGCCACCCGCAGACATCGTACGCAAAATAGGTGATGATGAGGTCGGCCCCGGCCCTCTTGATGCAGGTCAGTGTCTCAAGCACGGTCTCCTTCTCTTTTATCCAGCCGCGTTCCGCTGCCGCTTTTATCATGGAATACTCCCCGCTTACCTGGTACGCGGCAACCGGGAGGCCGAGCGTTGCCACATCTGCGAGCACATCCAGGTACGGGCCGGCCGGTTTGACCATCAGGATATCGGCGCCCTCATCGGCATCGAGCTGTGATTCAAGAAATGCCTCGCGGCCATTGGCCGGGTTCATCTGGTAGGTGGTACGGTCGCCAAACGAGAACCCGGATTCCGCTGCCTCGCGGAAGGGGCCGTACAGGGCGGAGGAAAATTTTGTGGAATACGAGAGGATCAGGACTTCTTCGTACCCTGCCGTGTCAAGGGCCGCCCGAATGGATCCTACCATCCCGTCAAGCATGCAGGACGGGGCCACGATATCGGCACCGGCCTCGGCATGGCTTGTGGCAATTTTATTCATAAGCAGGAGCGACTCATCATTAAGGAGATCCGGCCCGCTGCACCGGCTGTCCCCCACGATCCCGCAGTGCCCGTGGCTTGTGTATTCGCAGGCGCAGACATCGGTGATCACGAGCATGTCGGGGCAGGCTGCCTTGATATTTCGTACTGCCTGCTGCACAACCCCCTGCGGGTCGTATGCAGCGGTTGCACCCTCATCCTTGTGCGCCGGGATCCCAAACAGGAGAACCGCCCGGATACCCCGGTCCCGGAATTTCTGTACCACCGCTGCGATCCCGCTGACCGGGTACCGGAACTGCCCGGGCATCGAGCTGATGGGCACCGGGGCAGACGCTGTTTCATCAACAAAGAGCGGGGCGACAAGATCGTTTTTGCTTATGGTCGTCTCGCACAACAGGGGCTGGATCGTGCGGGACCGGACCCGCCGCATTCGTCTCGTTGGGAACATTCGCACCACAGACCTTTGACGCTTGATAACAGATTGCTGATGCATGGTATTTATGGTTATATTATCCGGGTACCGCCGGCCCGGCCGGTAACCTATATCCCGTTTACCGTTTCACCTGTCCTTATGCAGTATATGCCGCGATATATCGCCCCGGTATTTCTTGTGATGACGTTCATTGTGCTTCTCTGTGCCGGCTGTACCTCCCCTTCCGGCATCCCATCGGGTACTCCGGCAGCCACCCCTTCCCCGGCAGGGAATCTCTCGCTAGCCCCGCTGGCCCTCAACCCGGCCGATCTTCCTGCCGGTTTTGTGCAGCAGTCCGGCCGGTACAAATCCCCGGATGAAGTCAGCGCTGCCGCAAAATACCTGGGCTGGCAGCAGGGCTACGTTGCAAATTTTACCTCTGCCGGAAACGTTTCCTCAGGCACAACTACGATCACGCAGACGATTACACAATACAATACCACCAACATGACCGAACTTGTCGGGATTGTGAGTGCTAACGAAGAGCAGCATACCGGGCTTGGATTTATTGCCCTTGATCCACCGTCCGGTATTCCCGGCGCCCGCGCCATCAATGCCATCGTGGTAAATATTTCCGGCAGTTCCTCATCTGTAGGTGGGGGGATCCTTCCCGTAGCACAGGCTACATCAGCGCCGGTTACCGGCTATATGGAGGTCATCTTTGGGAAAGGACAGGTCTTTGAAGTGATCCGGATGACCGGCCCTGGTGCACAGTACAACACGCTTGCCGCACTGGCACAAACGGCATATGCAAAATCCGGGTGAGCCCTCCCGGGAGTTTGCCGGGCAATCACTTTTTTGGGGTGCGTGATGTGCCGGGGGTTCCGGTACAGGAAAAATCCCCTTTTATCCCGGTAAGTGCGGGCCTGATCCGGAGAATCCTTCCTTGCAAAGCCACACGATTGCAGCAGGTCTGCTCTTTACCCTTGCCGGTGTGGCATTGTGCCCATAGAAAAAAAGAGAGGAAGCGAAAAGAAAGAAATCTCAAAAGCTTACTCAGCGGTCGGTGACCAGACCGGACAACCCTGGCGCCGGATTTTGTAGATTTTTGGTTCTGAAAGCGGTGATGCGCCGGTGTTGTCGCACCGGGGCATGAGCAGTTCTGTACGCGGAATGAATGCCCCGCAGGTCTCACAGGTGTGCTGGTGATCCATAGTTGTTCAATAGTACTTTATCAAAAAATGACGTATTTATTCATTCCTATTAACTTTTGAGAAACAGCAAGCAATCATGTTCTTCCCCCGCCAGCTACTCCGTACCTTCCCGGGAATCCGCCGCACTGCCCCGGGTCAGGGCCCTGACAAGCGCCTCTGCGGCATCCCGGTCTCCTTCTTCAGCACAGGCCCGTATCGAGGCGGTTGCATCCGTCAGGATCTTTTTTGTGAGCACCCGGGAGAGATCATCGATTACCCCGGCGGTCCGCTCATCCATGTTCCCGAGCCGGGCAAGCGCCCGGTCCCGCTCACGCACACGCACTGCTTCTGCCCAGGTATGAAGTGCGGCAATACAGTCATCGGCAGACTTCCGGTGCAGCTGGCGGATAAAAAGATCCAGCTCGTCGTCCACGTATTCCGCTGCCCGTTCTGCCTCTGCCCTTCGGGTACTCATGGTCTGCTCGTTTACCTGCCGCAGGTCATCGATGGTAAAGAGCCGGACGCCATCGATAGCACCGGCGCCCTCCTCCACGTCCCGGGGCTGGGCAATATCCACGAGAATGAGCGGACGTGGGTGGCCCTCCACCGGCCAGCACCGGTCCCGCATGGCTTCTTTGAGTGCTGTCTTATGGATGACCGGGTGCGGTGCCGAGGTGCAGGAGATCACCACGTCCGAGAGGGTGATGTAATGGTACAACTCGTTCATCCGGACGGCCACGCCGCCGATCTTCTCTGCAAGTATTACCGCCCGGCCAAAGGTGCGGTTGGCGACATACATCGCGGTCAGGTGTTTTGCGGCAAGCGCCTGGGCCACCAGGAGGCCCATCTCCCCGCTCCCCACCACAAGAATGTGCCGGCCTTCAAGTGTCCCGAGTTCGGATTCGGCAAGGAGGACTGCGGCAGAACCCACCGAGACTGCGCCCCGGTTGATCTTTGTGGTCCGGCGCACCCCGACACCAACATGCACAGCCTTGTTGATGCAGAGCGAGAGAAACGGGCTTGCCGTGCAGGCGGCCTCACCATCGGCAAGACTTTTTTTGAGCTGCCCGATGATCTGGTCCTCGCCCACGATCATCGAGTCAATGCCTGCGGCAAGCGAGAAGAGGTGGCGGAGGGCCTCGCGGCCTTCGAGCAGGAAAAACCCTTTGCGTTCCTGGCTTTCGAGGAAATCCCGGAGCGAGGCTGCATCGCCTTCCACGATCACTTCCACCCGGTTGCAGGTCTGGAGGAGCAGGGCGCCGGCAAACTTCTTCTGTGCCGCGGCAAGAAAGGCCGGCTCGTCCCCGAACCGGAAGGCTTCAAGGGCGAGGACGTCCGCAGTATGATGACTGACGCCGGCCACGGCGAATCTTGACGGGTGCTTACTCATTGAGATACCGCCCGCTCACCCGCTCCCATGCCCGGTCCGGCGATTCGGAAAGAAGCGTCCAGACCGTCTTGTCGCGGAGCACATCCCAGAGGATCCGGCGCCGTTCCTCGGGCGTGGTCATTCGCTCCTTCAGGGTTTCGCGCAGCCGGTGCTGGAGTGCCACCATCGCATCGAGCGCCGGGTAACGCTTCTCGATCTCCTGCCGGATAAACCGGGAGACCGCGGGACTCTGGCTTGCGGTGCTCACTGCAATCGTGTAAAACTCTCCCGCGGATATTGCCGGGATCACCACATCGCCCGGCTTCCCGTCAGCGTTATTGAAGAGCACGCCATGCTCTTTGCAGAGCGCACCGATCCGGTCGTTCTCGGCCTTATCGGACAGCGCACCGATCACCAGAAACGCCGGCCCGATAAACCGCAGGAGCTCTGCATCGTCCGCTTCCCGGGTATCGAGCGTCTCAATCTGGACCGGCAGGGCACGGACCGAGGGTGTAAACGCCCGGCTCACCACCAGCACGTCGGCCTCCTGCGAGAAGTGAGCGGCCTTCCTTGCCGCCACTTCCCCGCCGCCGAACACGACAATCTGCTTACCTGCACACTCCACAAAAAGTGGAATCATTGATCAATATGATAGAGCGATGCCGTATTTGAGGACTGTCATTTGCATCCGGGTGAGGGGATGAAGTGGAGAAGTGAAGGCGAATCTCCTAAGCAAACCAGCCGGGCCCCGGCCCGGCTTCCGGGGCAGCGCCTGCCGATCCTGCCTGTTCCGGGCACCCACAGGTCGATATACTTAAATGGTAAGAATACCCACATTGTAGAGCACACTGCGCCGATAGTGTAGTGGTTATCACTAGGCGTTGCCAACGCCTAAACTCGGGTTCGAGTCCCGATCGGCGCACTTCTTGTTTTGTGGGTTTGAAGGGAGAGCAGATGCTTTCTGGTTTGTTGTTTTTTCAATTTGATTGTGTCACCCGTTGCGGATTATGACAATGTTCAAATTTATTATAATGTATACTTTAAAAAAAAATTGGAGAAAATCCCAACATTTGTACGCAATTATTTTGGTACCTGTTGCATCAAAAATACTACAACAGGATATAAAAGAGTGAAATGGTCGGCCAGAATGTTAACAAATTGTTGGTATTTCTCTAAATATTTCTGTCTATTATTTAAACCTTGAAATTCCTTTACTTTCGTTTTTAATTCTTCCTGCTTAACTCTATCCTCAATTTTATTCTCAATAAAATCACATGCCGCATAAAATGATTGAATGGGAAGAATCATTTCATTATTAAAGATACCGGTGTTGTTGATATTAATTATTGGCTGTTGGAATTCTTTCATTTGAGATTCAAAAATTTCCTTCTCGGGGATTTTTTTGTACGGCAATAAAAGGGATATTTCTAATAATGCAAGAACAATACCTTGTTGTTTAGAGAATAATCCAAGAATTTGTTGTGCTAGTGATTGCGGATCGTATTGACATCTAATCTCTTCATTAAATTGGAGTAAATCTGATATTCCGTAAAAAGTATGAACTTTTGTTGTAACAATCGTTTTATCCAATATGGAATTTGGTCCCGTATAATCTATCATTTTTCCATCATGTAATTCTCTGAATTCAGGTTCCTTTTCCTCATATAAAATTTGAACCAAAAAATGAGAATAGGTGTACCAAAACTCATAGTGTTTAATTATGAAATTATGATATTCAGTACGATCTCGATCAAGAGTTTTCCATTTTTCACTAGTAATTGGAGATTTTTTTGGATTTCGAATAGATATAAATAAATGTTGGATCTCATTCTCAATTATTAACGCATCTTTCGCTAAATGATCAATTTTTGGTTTAAGACTAGTGTAATTATCCATAATGGTATCTATCCTAAATTAGGATTATAATAACTAGATACTTCAAACCTTTGTAGAAGTTTAGAGATGATTTTTCATTTCAACTCCTATTTTCACGTAGGATTATTCCGAATAATTCTATCTTCATCAGATTCTCTGTCGAGATGATGGGTGGATGTACCGAGCTAGACATAACCCAGCTTTCTCTCAGTTTTTCTTTAATGGCGGGAGACAAATTTTGGGAGCGGCCAAAGAACATTTGGTAAAACGATCCCACCCCCTCCTCGCTTTGCTCGGAGTCGCTCGGGCGCCTCGTCGGGCCCTCGCTGGGCAAGTGCGTGTGTGCGCCCGCTCCATTCTCCTCATAGTCCCATCCACCGAACCTGATCCCGCATCGGGATCCCGGTAAGTGCGTAGCGCAAAACCCGACGAGGCGTTTTGCGCGTCTGGCATCGTTTTGTTTCAGCCGCTCATACACTTCCGTTTCCCAGGCCCGGACAAAACCGATGACAATTCTTTATCCCATGAGCCCGGCCAGAAATAATAGGAGAGACCATGAAAATCATCGGAATTATCGCAAGTCCGCACAAAGAGGGCAATACCGCCTGGGCCGTAAACAAAATACTCGAAGGTGCGAAAGGACGGGGCGCGGAAACCCGGTCATGGTCGTTCAGCGATCTGGATATCAGCCCGTGCAGGGGTTGTCTTTGCTGTCACGATGGGAGCGATCGGGGTTGTGTAATCGATGACGACATGCAGGAACTCTATGACGCACTTGATGATGCCGATGCCATTATCCTTGGCTCACCGGTGTACATGGGGCAGATGAGTGCGCAGGCAAAGATATTCACCGACCGGTTGTTTGCGAAAATTTCTCCGCGATTCTCACCGCATTACAAAGAAAAAGTTACAAAACAAAAGCTGGTTCTTGTGTTCACTCAGGGAAATCCGGATCCCGGAATGTTCCGTGAGTATTTCGATTACACGAAAAAAATGTTCCGGATGCTGGAGTTCGATGTCAAAGATGTAGTTGTGATTGCCGGCATGCGGGAGAAACCGGCGCACGAACATAAAGATCTGCTCACTGCCATGAATAAGGTAGGATCATCGCTGGTTTCGGAATGATCACCGGCGTCGTAAGGACAGGATAACCGGGGCAGGCCTGCCAGGTCCCACCCCACGATCCACCCTATCTGACTTACCCTAATCCGGGCCCGTATTGAGCCCGGATGACCCCTTTTTGGACATCGTAAGAGCCCGTATTGGGCTCCGTTTTAATCCGGGCGCAAA
This sequence comes from Methanoregula boonei 6A8, assembly GCF_000017625.1. NCBI lineage: Archaea > Methanobacteriati > Methanobacteriota > Methanomicrobia > Methanomicrobiales > Methanoregulaceae > Methanoregula > Methanoregula boonei. Next base: position 1,261,458 of record NC_009712.1, read on the forward strand.
TAGGCCGTATTTTGTCAATCGGACGAAATAAAACGTCCTTATAAACGCGTTTTACGGCCCGATCTCAGGCCCGGATGGGTTTTCGTTCGATCCTGAAAATAAACGCTGCCGGATGGCCGCTATTGCCCGATTATGGGCATTATATGCGGCTCAATTTGGGCGTATTTTGGTGAAATATGCCTTTAAAATGATTATTTTCCACGCGAACTAAAAAGGAACGTTTTACGGGCGTATTTTGCGAGATAACCGGGGAATCTGACCCGGGGGATTTCCCTCCCGGGGCAACAGGACTCCCTGATCGCGGGGATGCGGGATCAGCCGGCTCCCGCAATATCCCGCTTACACTTCCCGGATGACCGGGCCACGGCTCACACATTTGTCTTTGTAAGCCGCCAGGCCCCGTTGGGAATCAGGATCTCGAAACGTGCGCCTTTCCCCAAGATCCCGGTCTCGCGAATCGTGATCCCGGTGATCAGCAGGATCTCCCGTGTGAGAAACAGGCCCATGCCGGTGTTCTTCCCAATCCCGCGCTCGAAGACCTTCTTCTTTTCTTCCGGCGGGATACCTGCGCCGTTATCCTCGCAGACAAGGATCAGCCCCTCATCGGAGACCTGCTCGAAAAAGGTGACGGTTGTGAGAGTCTCCCCTCCGTACCGTAGTGCGTTATCGATCAGGTTGTAGAAGACTTTTTCCAGCAGCGGATCAGCAAAGATCCCAATCCCTTTGACCTGCGAGACAATGGCAATTCCCGGCCGGGAACAATCGGGGATAACCCGCTGCAGGATTGCCTCTGCCTCCTGCCAGATCGGGGCATTCACTCCTACTTCCTGGTACTCCCGGGTAAAGGAGATCTGGTGCTGGATGATCTCCACGGAATTTTTGATCTCCTGGAGCAGTTCATCGCGTTCCGCCATCTCTTTGCTTGCCAGAGACATGTCAATGAGGCCTAGAAGCCCGGTGATGGTGTTGAGGATGTCATGCCGGGTGATGTTATTTAACAGGTTGAGTTTCTTATTGGCAAGCACAAAACTTTCTTCGGCCCGCCGGCGGTCCGTGATATCCCGGAGGGTGCCGTAAATCCCGATCGGCCTGCCGTATACATCCATCCTGACCGTGCTGCGCTCTTCCACCCAGTGAATGTACCCCCATTTGTCCACGACCCTGAACACGGTACTTTCCTGCCGTTCGCACGAGAGAACCTTCAGAAAATTCTCCCGCACGATCTTCCTGTCCTGCGGGTAGACAAAATCGCAGAAACCTCCAAGAACCAGATCTTCGACCAGATAGCCGTACTTGTTTACGTGCGGCGAGATGTAGGTGACAATACCGTTTACATCCAGCGCAAATAGGACATCGGCGGTGTTCTCGGCAAGGGCACGGTACTTCTCCTCGCTTTCCTTAAGTTTCTGGTCAAGCTGGGATTTGAACAGGGAGAACTCGATGACCGTGCGCAGTTCGCGCTCATCATAAGGCTTGATGATATAGCCGTACGGCTGCGTGATCTTGGCCTGCGCTGTAATGTTCTCGTCGGCAAATGCGGTCAGGTACACCACCGGGACCGCAGAAAACTTCTGTATCTCTTCAGCGGCAGCGATCCCGTTTATGGTCCCGGCAAGATGGATATCCATCAGGATCAGGTCAGGAGTTGCATCACGGGCGAGCCGGATCGCTTCCTCCCCGGTGGTCGTAATGCCGGCGATCTGGTAGCCAAAGCCAAGAAGTGTGAGCTTAATGTCTTCTGCTACCAGCCGTTCGTCTTCAACGATCAGAATCCGTGCGGCCGCCATTGCTTATTACATTCTGGGGAAGCGATATCGTATAATGATTCTGAACCGGACACCGCAATTCTCTGGTACCGGGAAATATCGATCGTTATCATCCTGATCAGCGATCCCCGGATTTTTCAGAGACAGGAAGGGGCGTTCATTCTACCGGCAGCATAACCGTCCGGCAGGGAGGCAGCCTGAGGACTCCACGTTCTGGAATGCCCGGCAGGGTTTCACTCATGTACTGGTTCCTGTAAGAGATCACAGCAACACACCGGATCCGGAACTGTGATAGAGCCATAGCTGCCAGCAATTGGAAACGATCGGCAGCACACCAAATACGATAATGATGATCACCATAAGGCCGGCGACCACGTTGCGCCAGTGGAAATCCAGTTTCATCCCCAGATAGGCAAGAGATCCGGCTGCTATTGCAAAACTGATAACTTTAACCGCAAGCATCAGCCACGGATGAGCCGCGACCGGTGCAAAGATCAGGTTCTTCTCGGAACCGCCATGGGCAAGAATAGCGGCGGTCGTAACCGCATCCCCGATCTCGCACAAAATACCTATTACAACGAGGTTCCACAAATTCGGGCCCTGACCGCTCCGGTGTATTCCCATAGTATTTTTATCTCCGGTCAGTTCCCGTTCATGATGTACCGGCATTGGCAAACCGGAACGTCCCGCCCGGCAGCGTAATCTCAAAGCGAGCCCCGGATCCCGGTGTCCCGGCCTCGCGAATGGTTATCCCGGTAATGGAAAGGATCTCGCGGACCAAAAAGAGACCGAGACCTGTATTCTTCCCAAAGCCCTTGTCAAAGATCGCTTCTTTGTTCTTATCAGGAATTCCTGCACCATTATCTTCCCAGGAAAGCACAAGACCTTCGGAAGCTGTTGTGCAGGTGATCCTGACCCGGTCTGCCTTTTCCCCGTGGCGCACGGTATTGTCAAGCAGGTTGTAAAAGACTTTTTCCAGCAGCAGATCGGCATAGATCTCCAGGCCGTCTGTCTCATTCTGAAGGGAGATGCCCGGGGGCAACGCAAGTTTTGCAATGACCTTTTCCAGCGCCTGCCACTGGGGCTCGTTTGTGCCAAGATCCTTGTATACCTTGGTAAAATCGATCTGGTCCCGTATCGAATGGGTCACAGACCCGATCTTTTTCAAGAACGCCCGTTCCGAGGGTTCATGAGCTGCCTCTTCGGCAAGGAGCAGGTGACTGCGGATGACCGTGATATTGTTGAGGATATCGTGTCGGGTGATACTGGAGAGGAGGTTTAACTGCCGGTTTGCCTGGCGCAGTGCCATCTCTGCACGTTTCCGTTCGGTGATATCAGTGAGCATGGCAAATGCGCCAAGAAATTCCCCGTTACATCCCTTGAGGGGAGTAGAACTTATTTGTACCCAGATGACTGAACCATCTTTCCTGACCTGCCGGAGTTCCATATGCCCGCTGATTCCCTGCCGACGGTTTTTGATCTCGGCATCGGATGTGAGACGGTCGCCGGGATCGATAAAATCGGTAATACACCGCCCAAGCATCTCCTTTTCCACATATCCGTGCATTTCCGCCATACGTGCATTCACGAAAGTGATTTTGAGATCCGGGTCCCACATCCAGATACCTTCATGGGTGGTCTCCACAATCCGCCGGAATTTCTCCTCACTTTTCCGGAGATCATTCTGGTTCCTGCCCAGTTCTTCAAGGTTCTGGCGAAGCTCTTCTTCGGTTGCGGTCATCTCCTCATAGGCAGCTTCGAGGCTGGCGTTCTTTTCTTTTAAGGCAAACTCCGTATCTTTTTGTGCCGTAATGTCGGTAACCATCGCAAACGAGCCGTCAAATGTCCCGTCCGCGGCAAAAAGGGGAGTTGCAGATACAAGACCCCACCGAACCTCGCCTTTCTTGGTCAGGTATCGCCATTCGTACGAGCCGGCCTTGCCGATCTTTCTCTCTTCAAGTTTTTGCCGCAGGTCAACCCGCTCATCTTCAGGGATATACGAATAAATATCCCTGCCAATCATTTCTTCCGGCGGGTACCCGAGAAATTCTGCAAACTGCCGGTTAACAAATGTAGTCCTGAATTCCCGGTCCATGGCCCAGATGCCCTCGCGGGCAGTCTCCACAATGCGCCGGTATCGCTCCTCGCTTTTCCGGAGTTCATGCTGGTTCTCTATCAGTTTCTCGAAATTCTGGCGGATCTCCTCTCCGGTTGCGGTCAGTTCTTCGTATGCTGCCTCGAGATCCGTATTTTTCTTTCTTAAGGCCTCTTCCTGCCGGAACTCCTTGCTGATGTCCGAGAAGATCGTGGCAAACCGCCCGGCTTTTGGGGAATATACAGAGATCCGGAAGTGTTTGTCCATGGGAGGGAAGTAGGTGACAAAGGACTCGGGTTTCCTTGTCCGGGCCACGCGGGAATAAATATCCAGGTACGGGGAATCGGACGTTTTGTATGCCTCCTTCCCGGTCTTCCCGATTATCTCTGCAGCCCTGATGCCAAGGATCCGTTCAAATGACGGGTTGACAGAAAGGATCCGGTAATCCGCAACCCTCCCGTCTGTGCCGACAACCAGTTCGTGGGTGGCAAGCCCCTCTTCCATATTGGTAAAAAGGTTACGGAATTCTTCCTCTCTTCTTGCCAGGACAGTGGAGCTCTTTTCAAGTTCAGCGTAATTCCATTGTAATACCTTTTCGTTTGCGGCCAGTTGCGCAAAGGCCGCCTGGAGTTCCTCGTGTTTCTTGGCAAGTTCTGATTCCATGCCCTTTACTGCAGTAATATCCATTACAATACCGGTCACGATCTGCGGAGATCCGTCGGGATTGGACCGGGTCACTCCCCCGATATCCCGGAACCAGTGGTAACTCCCGTCGGCAGCGCATATGCGGTAGTCCACCAGGTACCGGGGCACCTTCCCGGTTATGTGATCTTGCATGGCCTGCATCGTTCGTTCATAATCCTCCGGGTGAAGAAGGGAGGTAAAATCAGAATAGTGGACAAAACGCTCCGGGGAATAGCCAAGGATCGTTGCCTTGCGTGCATCGAACCTGACCGTACCCTGCGGCAGTTCCATCTCCCACCAGGCAAGATTCCCCATCTCCAGTGCGGTCTCAAGCCTGACTGCGTTGGCCCTGCCCCTCTCATCAGCCCGCGCTTTTTCAATTGCAATTCCAATCACCGTTGCAATGGTTTCAAGAACGATCCGGGCATGGGAGGAGATCTCGTCTCCCTCTCTGGAAGAGAGTGCCATGCAGCCGATGGTATGGTCCTGTGAGTTTACCGGGATTATTGCATATGCACGGACACCGGATGCGGCCGTGGTACCCGGATGAACCGGCGCGCTTTGCCTGCCAGCAAAATAACAGGGTTTCCCCGGCAGTGACAAGAGAGGTAAAGGTGGTGCCGGCGGGGTACTGGGCCACAGAGACACGAAGTTCGGCCTGTACATTGTTGCTAACATTCAGATCCAGGGAACCGGTAGAGGGGTCGATAAGGTAAATTTCACCGGAATCAAGCCCGGACGCTTCGAGGGCAAACGAGAGACAGATGTTTAGGGTTTCTGTAAGCCCCCGGACTTTCTGGAGGGCAGTTGTCAGTTCGACTTCAGCACGGAGGATCTTATTTTCCCGGATACGTTCGCTGATATCGCGTATGACGGATACAACCACTTTTTTCCCGCTCATGAGCGCGACATGTGCATGGATCTCGACCGGTATGCGGGTGCCGTCTTTCCGGATATGTTCTGTTTCAAAAATCAGATTTCCTTCGTTTTTCAGAGTATTCCCAATTTTGTCGAGTGGACGGCTGTGCTCTTCTACGGCAAAATCAAGCGGCGTCTTTGTCAGGAGTTCGGCCCGCTCGTACTGCAGCATCCGGCAGGCAGCATCATTGACGTCGATAAATTTCCCCGGCAGGTAGTTGTCGTCAATCTCATGAATGTGAATGGCGTCATTGACGCTGTTGAAGATCTTGTGGAATTTTTCATCACTCTCATGGAGTGCAAGATCTGCCCTGTTGCTCTGGACGGTCTGGCGGACCCGGTGAACGAGCTCGGTGAACTGCGCCTCGGGATCGCCACCCTTCTGGAGATAGGAGTTTGCCCCGCTGTTGATCGCCTCAATAACGATCTCTTCACGGCCCCGTCCGGTAAAAATAATAAACGGCAGGGTGTGGTATTCCTTCCTTACCTCTTTGAGAAATTCGATGCCATTCATCTTAGGCATTTCATAATCTGAGATAATGGCATCGTAATCCAGGAGAGCAAGTTTTTCAAGCGCCACTTTTGCGGAAAGTGCGGTATCTACCTTGAAATCTCCCAGTTTCCCAAGATAGATTCTGCCTACCTCAAGGAGGTTTGGATCATCATCGACATAGAGAATGGTCACCGGGGACATGGAGTTCTCGCTCACCGGAAAATCTCGATTTTTCCGGATTAATGTTTGCCATTTTTATATTCCTCTCGTCGTTTTATATCCCTTTTCATCTGATCCACAGCACGTATATGGTGTACGGTTATCGGGAATTTACAGGCAAAACCGGGAATTTATGATGCGGTTGTCCGGATCCCCAAAAGGACAATGTATCGGTTGCTGAGTGTGCAGGATCTTTTATGGGCCGGCCCTGTGCCCGGAAAAAAACAAACGCGTGTCGTTTTGCCGGAACGGGAAACCGGGAAAAATGGTTAGGGCAATCGCACAACTGCGCTTTCCCCGGGCTGTGGACTTCCAGTCAGGCGGGCATTCTCCGGGAATGCACCTACAGCGCTGACAATGGCCCGGTAAAAGTTAGGGAATGGTGACTGCGAACCCGGGGATAATTTTTCTACGAACCAGACCTTGTCGTACTGCCGGGCCTCATCTTCCAGCATTTCTGACCGGAAGAGAACAAAATACACAAAAGGTACCGCTTTTCCGGCCTTTCGTGCCTGTTCAAGAAGACTGATTCCTTCCCCGTGTTCAAAGTTGTAATCGGTGATCACCACATCGTAATCGATGTACCGCATCTTGTCCAGGGCCTCGCCCACGGTCAGGCAGAGGTCTACGATCATGTTTCCCTGAGTCTCAAGATATTCGCACACGATCTCCAGGAGCCGGGGTGATTCGTCCACGTACAGGACTGAAATCGCACGGCTGGCATGAGAGTCCGGCCCCGCAAAAGAAGCGGCCGTAAGGCCGCTTCCCCTGCTTCCCTGGCTTGCACCGGGATCGTTTACTATTGCCATACGTCTCATCCTCCCCATACCTTTTGGCTTATGCCGCAATCTCTTCCGGGGCGGTACTGGCAAGATCTATCCCGACCTCGTTATCCGAGACCAGGCGTTTTATGTCAATCAGGATGAGGAGCTCGTTTGCATCGCGGTCCTTGATTCTGACACGTTTCTTGATGATACCAATAATTGCGGAGTTGTTCTGTTCCACTGAGGAGGTGCTCGTATCTACTGCGGACTGGTCGAACGTGGTGACTGATGAAACATTGTCAACCATAATGCCGGTCTTGGACCGGGTGATGCTGTCATCAAGGACAATAATCCTGCAGTTCTCATCGCTTGCACCCTCCTTGCGCGGAATATTGAGCCGTTCTTTTAGGTCGATGATGGTGGTGATCTCCCCACGAAGATCGATGATTCCCTTGATGTAGGCCGGTGTATCCGGCAGCTGGGTAATAGTCTTGTATTCGACTACTTCCCGGACATTGAAGAGATCCACGGCAAAGTGCTCTTTACCCAGCAGGAACTCCACGACCTGGACTGTGTTTGCTCCTGCGCCGCTTGTTCCCCGCCGTAACGCCTCGGCCCGCGACCGGATTGCGGAAGGGGAGAGAGATCCCCCACTACCGTTTTCTGATGTCTTTGTCATATCTGTTCCCTCCTGTTGGCTTACTGGGCGCTCGCTGTGTTCGATGCCGCGCCTCTGTCTGCGCTGATCCGTACCGATGCATCGACCTTAAACCCTGCGATCTCGTGACTGACATCCTCGACAATGGTGTTCACGTTCTGGATGACTTTGGTGATCTGGTCGATGGATGCGGACGCCTCTTCGGTTGCTGCAGCTGCGTCGGTTGCCTCTTTTGCGGTCTCACTGATCAAGGTGCTTACGGTTGTGACACTGGCAGTAACTTCTTCGACTGATGCGGCCTGCTCTTCTGCGGATGCAGCTACGCTTGAAATGTTCTTGTTGATGTCGTCGATCGAGGTGACAATCTTGTTGAATACCTCGAGGGTCTGGGTAAGGGCGCCGCTGCCTTCCCTGACACCATCATTTGCAGATTCCACGGCCTCAACTGCACGCTGGGTCTGCTTCTGGAGCTCACCGATCATCTGGCGGATCTTCTCTGCGGAGTTCTCCGACTCCTCGGCAAGCGACTTGACCTCGGTGGCGACGACCGCAAATCCGCGGCCTGCTTCACCGGCGCGGGCTGCTTCGATTGCCGCGTTGAGGGCAAGGAGATTGGTCTGGTTTGCCAGGTTTGCAATCAGGACCACGATGTCCCCGATCTTGTCCATCTGGGACTTGATATCAAGGATAATCGTGTTAACCTCTGCGGAGGACTTGGTGATGCCGTCCATTCCCCGGTCTGCCTTATTTGCGAGATCGGTACCTTTCCGGGAAAGTTCTTCTGACTGTTTGGCAAGCTGGGCAACTGCATCAGCACGGGAGGCAACTTCCTGGACCGTGTTTGAGAGGTCTTCCATTGCCTTGAGTACCTGCTTGATTCCTTCCCCGCTCTTGTCTGCATTCGAGCTGACTGCACCGGCGTTCTTTGCCACCTGGTTTGAACCGGCAGAGACCTCCTCTGCGCTTGCGCTGGCTTCCTGGGCGCTCGCTGAAAGTTCGTTGACACGGTCATTGACCTTGCTGAGTGCCGAAGAAACCTGGATACCCACGTTATTGAGGGATTTCTTGAACCGGATAAAGTCCCCGCGGACCTGGAGGTCCTCGTTTACGCGGGCGGTAAAGTTCTGCTTTGCGTACTCATCTGAGATGCGCATGGCCTCGTTTACTGGGTCGATGACTGCATCGAGCGTGTCGTTAACACCGTCAACGATCTTCTTAAAGTCACCCTGGTGCTTGGATGCATCGGCACGGGTCCCGAGTTTTCCTGCAACCGCTGCTTCCGAGAGCATGTTTGCATCTTTAACCAGGAGATTGACAGCGTCAATGCACTGGTTGAGGTTGTTTTTGATAACGTTGAAGTCGCCGTTGTAGTTGTCAGTGATCCTTGCCGGGATGTTGCCTTTGGAGATCTTGTCTACATAATCAGCAGCTACATTGAGCGGACCGATGACCGAGTCAAGGCAGTCATCAACACCCTGGACAATCTTCCTGAAATCACCCTGGTGTCGGGATGCATCAGCGCGGGTATCGAGTTTGCCTTCAACTGCCGCCTTACTGAGCATGTTTGCGTCCTGGACCAGGAGATTGACAGCGTCAATGCACTGGTTGAGGTTGTTTTTGATAACGTTGAAGTCGCCGTTGTAGTTGTCAGTAATCCTTGACGGGATGTTGCCCTTGGAGATCTTGTCTACATAATCGGCAGCTACGTTGAGCGGACCGATAACGGCATCCAGGCAGTCATCAACACCCTGGACGATCTTCCTGAAGTCACCCTGGTGTTTGGATGCGTCAGCACGGGTGGAGAGCTTGCCCTCAATTGCTGCCTTGCTGAGCATATTTGCTTCCTGGACCAGGAGGTTGACTGCGTCGATACACTGGTTGAGGTTGTTCTTGATCTCGTTGAAGTCGCCGTTGTAGTTGTCCGTGATCTTGGCCGGGACATCTCCCTTGCTGATCCGGTCTACATACTCTGCGGCAACGTTGAGCGGGCCGATCACTGCGTCAAGACAGTCGTCAACACCCTGGACAATCTTCCTAAAGTCGCCCTGGTGTTTGGATGCATCAGCACGGGTATCGAGTTTACCTTCAACTGCTGCCCTGCTGAGCATGTTTGCATCTGCAACAAGGAGGTTGACTGCGTCAATACACTGGTTGAGATTGTTCTTGATCTCGTTGAAGTCACCGTTGTAATTGTCGGTGATCTTGGCCGGGACATCTCCCTTGCTGATCCGGTCTACATACTCTGCGGCAACGTTGAGCGGGCCGATGACCGAGTCAAGGGTCTGGTTAACGCCCTCAACGATCTTCCTGAAGTCGCCTTCATGTTTGGATGCATCAGCACGGGTATCGAGCTTACCCTCGACTGCGGCCTTGCTGAGCAGGTTTGCATCCTTTACCAGGAGGTTGACTGCGTCAAT